>NZ_JARZGC010000001.1:0-466769 GCF_041354075.1 Pseudomonas fluorescens
GCGGTAGTTCAGTCGGTTAGAATACCGGCCTGTCACGCCGGGGGTCGCGGGTTCGAGTCCCGTCCGCTGCGCCATATCTGCCTCAAGGCCCACTGAACGCCTTGGTGCTACGAAGGCCGCTGAATTTCAGCGTTTACTTCGGATCGATAGCAAAGACCCTGGTCGAAAGACCGGGGTTTTTTGTGTCTGAAATTTGGCTGTTTAATCCCCTCCTTGTTTGATCCATGCGGCCTTTCTGCACATTCGCTGTATAAAAGGCTTGGTTCAACGCATCATCATTAATTAGAATCACTCTCATTTACGAAAACTCTTCGGGCCAGGGCTTCTTGAAATGAGTGATGCAGCGATGCCGCAGGAGCAAACCCTTAACGACCTGTACCGCGATCACCGTGGCTGGTTGGAAGGCTGGTTGAGACGGCGCCTGGGTAACGGCTGTGATGCCGCGGACCTGAGTCAGGATACATTCCTGCGCGTACTCTCCAGCTCCCAGCGGATCGCCGATCTGCAGGAACCCCGGGCCTACCTGCTGACGGTAGGCAAACGCCTGCTGAGCAATTTCTACCAACGTCGCAGCCTTGAGCAGGCTTACCTGGCTGCACTGGCGTCGCTGCCTGAAGAATGCGCGCCATCCCCGGAACAGCGCTGGCTGCTGCTGGAAACCCTGCAGGCGCTGGATGAGCTGCTCGATGGTCTCCCGAGGGCCGTGCGCCGGGCGTTTCTCTGGAGCCAGCTGGAAGGTTTGACCTATCAGCAGATTGCCGAGCGCCTGCAGGTGTCCGAGCGGACGATCAAGCGCTACATGGCGCAGGCTTATGAGCATTGCCTGTTGGTGGACCTGTGAACAGTCAGGCGGTCGATCCACGTCAGGCCGTGCGTTCTGCGGCGCAATGGCTGGCGCTCCTGGAGTCGGGAAGCGCCAACGAACAGGACCGCGCTAATCTGCAGCGCTGGCGCGAAGCCAATATGACCCATGAGCAGGCCTGGCAGAAGGCGCAAGCCCTGCGCCAGCGCTTCTCCGATCTGCCGTCGGCGCTTGCGTTGAGCAGCCTGGATCGTCCCGACCCCGGGCGCCGGGTGGTGCTCAAGCGCGCACTGGGGGCCGTGGCACTCGTGCCCGCGGCGTGGTTGATCAGCCGACAACTGCCGCTGGACGTCTGGCGTGCCGATCTGCACACCGCTACCGGCGAGCGCAGGAAGGTGCAGTTGGCCGAGGGCAATCTACTGCAACTCAATACCGCCAGTGCCGTCGATGTGGACAGGCGCCGGGTAAGGCTGGTCGAGGGCGAATTGTCGCTGAAGGTGCCGGGTTCGGTACCCATGACCATCGAGACCCGATTCGGCAGCGTTGTCGTCAGTCAAGGCGAAGTCTGCGTGCGTCAGGACTCACGCGGTTGTCGCGTGGCGGTGTTCAATGGTTTCGTTCAGTTGCAGCCCTTGCAGGGGGCGCCACTGGCGTTGCGCGCCGGCCAACAGGTCAGCCTCGGCGAGGCCGGTGCCGGTGCGGTTGCACCTTTCGATACGGGCGCGCCGGGGTGGCGCGAAGGCGTGTTGATGGCGAGCAACCAGCCGCTGGGTGATTTCCTGCGCGAACTCGGTCTGTACAGGCCGGGAATCCTGCGCTGGGAGCCGGCGCTGGAAAACCTGCGGGTCACCGGCAGTTTCCTGCTCGACGACACCGACCGGGTGCTCGCGCTGTTGGCGGCCAGCCTGCCGCTGGAGGTGCAATCCCGGACCCGCTACTGGGTCACCTTGGTGCCACGCAAAAATAGTGCGTAAAGCCTGTCCCCTTTTTTCGACTCGCTTGTCATTCAAGGCATGTGAATGATCAAGAGAGCAATTCCAATGCGTGCAGTTCGTAACCGTCGTCCGGGTTTTTCGGCTCCGTTGTTGCATTTGGGGCTGATGTTGGGGCTGAGTGCCAGTCCATTGTGGGTAAGCCCGGCCTGGGCTGATGATGGTGCGCGGCGCCAGTTCCAGGTACCTGCCGGCAGTCTCGGTGATGCGCTGACCCGTTTCGCCGGTCTGGCGGGCGTCAACCTCTCGGTCGATCCGGCGCTGGTGAGCGGGCGCAGCAGTGCCGGGTTGTCTGGCCAGTACGGGGTCGAGGAGGGCTTCGCCCGACTGTTGCAGGGTTCCGGCCTGCAACTGCAATCGGTGGGCGAGCAGGCGTATATCCTCACCCCTGCGCCGGAAGGCAGCAGCCTGCAGCTGGCGCCGACCTCGATTCTCGGGGCCACCGGCGGGGCTGGTGCTGAGGTGTTTGCCGGCGGCCAGGTCGCGCGCCGCGGGTCTCAAGGGCTGCTGGGCTCGAAAGACTTCATGGAAACGCCTTTCAGCATGACGACCTACACCAGTGAGGTGGTCAAGAACCAGCAGGCGCGCACCCTCGGTGACCTGATTTCCAGCGATCCTTCGGTCCGTGCCACCAACCCGGCGGGTGGGCGCTACGAGCAGTTCACCATTCGCGGTTTCAGCCTGTTCAACAGCGATGTCGCCTACAACGGGCTCTACGGCGTACTGCCGACGTACGCCATCGACATGGAGATGGCCGAGCGCGTCGACATCATCAAGGGTCCGAGCCAGTTGATCAACGGCATATCCCCGCGGGGCGCCGTGGGCGGCGGGATCAACGTCGAACCCAAGCGCGCCACCGACCAGCCCATCACCTCGTTCACCGGTAACTATGCCTCCGACAGTCAGGTCGGCGGTGCGGTGGACGTCGGTCGGCGTTTCGGCGAAGACAACAAGTTCGGTCTGCGTTTCAATGGTGTGAAGCAGTCGGGGGACACCGAATGGGATCATCAGAATGTCGATCGCGAGATGGCCGTCCTGGGCCTGGATTTTCGCGGTGAGCGCTTGCGGCTGTCCACCGACCTGGGGCGTACCGAGCGTGACACCGATGCGCCGCAGGAGCGTGTGCAGGTCGGTGCCAATGCGCAAGTGCCGAGCGCCAACGCTGTGCACCGCAACTACGCGCAGCCGTGGAGCAAGGCCAGCACCAACGACACCTTTGGTACGGTGACCGGCGAGTTCGATGTCAGTGATTCGCTCATGCTGTACGCGGCGGCGGGCGCGCGTAAAAGCAATCATGACTTTCTCCGGCACGCCGTTTCAGTGACCAACAACCGGGGGGATTTCAGCGTTCAGCCGCGAGATTTCACCCGCGACGAAAATGTCCGCACGGCCACGGCCGGCGTGCGTAACTGGTTCCACACCGGTTCGGTGAGCCATGAGGTGAATCTGGCGGCCAGCTATTTCTACATGGATTTCGAAAACGGTGGTGCTCGCTATGCGGCGGCCAACAGCAACCTCTACAACCCCGTGGTCACGCCCACGCCTGTGCGCCCCACGCGGTTGGATTCGAAGGTCTACACCGAAAACCGCTTCAGCGGCGTGGCGCTGTCCGACACCCTGGGCTTCTTCGATGATCGTCTGTTGCTGACCCTGGGGGCACGGTGGCAGCGGGTGAAGGTTGACGACTGGACTGATAACGTCAAAGGCGACACCGCTTACGATGAGGAAAAGGTCTCACCCTCGGGCGGGATTCTGTTCAAGGCGACTGACAAGCTTTCGCTGTACGCCAACTACATGGAGGGCCTGAGCCAGGGCAAGATTGCGCCGTCGACTTCGATCAACGAGGACGAAATTTTCCCGCCCTTCATCAGTCGCCAGGTCGAGGTCGGCGCCAAGTATGATGCCGGCCCGTTCGCCGTCACCGCTGCGGTATTCCGCATCAAGCAGCCCGCCTATGAAACCAACGCCACGACGCGGGTGTTCGGGCCTAACGGCAAGCGTCAGAACGACGGTGTGGAGCTGAGTGTGTTTGGTGAACCGCTCAAAGGGTTTCGCCTGCTCGGCGGCGTGATGTACATCGACAGCGAGCTGACCAACACCACCAACGGCACCTTCGATGGCAACCGGGCCCCGGCCACGCCGAAGTTCAACGTCAACCTTGGCGCCGAGTGGGACGTGCCGACCGTCGAAGGGCTGACGTTGACCAGCCGGGGTATCTATTCCAGCTCGCAGTACCTGGATCAGTCCAACGTCAAGGAAATCGATTCCTGGGAGCGCTTCGACGTGGGCGCGCGTTACGCGTTCAAGGTCCAGGAAAAGAACATCACGCTGCGGGCCAACATCGAGAACGTCGCGGACAAACGTTACTGGAGCTCGGCCGGGGCTTCGGATGACAGTGAGCCCGGGCTGACGCTCGCGACGCCTCGGACTTATCTGCTGTCCGCGACCGTGGATTTCTGATCGATTTGTTTGACTGACTTGCCGTCTTCGTGGGCAAGCCCGCTCCTACAGGATGCCCACATTGGAGATCTCAAGGAGCGGGCTTGCCCGCGAAGGCGGCTTGAGCGTCGTTCAAAACCCCAACTTATCCCGCAGCCCGTAATACCACGCACCCAACGCCGCAAACGGTGTGCGCAGCAATTGTCCGCCGGGGAAGGGGTAATGGGGCAGGTCGGCAAACGCATCGAAACGTTCGGCCTGACCGCGTAACGCTTCGGCCAGCACCTTGCCTGCCAGGTGCGTGTAGGTCACGCCATGGCCGCTGCAGCCTTGGGAGTAGTAGATGTTGTCGCCCAGGCGCCCGACTTGCGGCAGGCGCGACAGGGTCAACAGGAAGTTGCCGGTCCAGGCGTAATCGATCTTCACGTCCTTGAGCTGCGGAAAGGCCTTGAGCATCTTTGGCCGGATGATCGCCTCGATGTTTGCGGGATCCCGCGCACCATAGACCACGCCGCCACCAAAAATCAGGCGCTTGTCGCCGCTGAGCCGATAGTAGTCGAGCAGGTAGTTGCAGTCTTCGACGCAATAGTCCTGGGGCAGCAGGTTGTGCGCCAGCTCATCACTCAAAGGTTCGGTAGTGATCACCTGGGTGCCGCAGGGCATCGATTTTGCGGCCAGTTCCGGGACCAGGTTACCGAGGTAGGCATTGCCCGCAACGATGATGAACTTGGCCCGCACCCGACCTTCAAGGGTGTGCACAACCGGGTTGGCGCCGCGTTCGATGCGCACCGCCGGCGATTGCTCGTGGATTGTGCCACCCAGCGATTCGACGGCTGCTGCTTCGCCCAGGGCCAGGTTCAGGGGATGGATGTGACCGCCGCTCATGTCGAGCATGCCGCCCACGTACTGCTCACAGTTCACCACTTCACGGATACGGCTTTGATCCATCAACTCGAGCTGTGTGTGCCCAAAGCGTTCCCACAGACGCTTCTGCGATTCCAGATGGCCCATCTGCTTGTCGGTCATCGCGGCAAACACGCCGCCATCCTTCAGGTCGCACTGAATATTATATTTGGCGACTCGTTCACGAATGATCCGCCCGCCCTCGAACGCCATCTGCCCCAGTAACTGCGCCTGCCTGGGACCGACCGTGCGTTCGATCACGTCGATATCGCGACTGTAGCTGTTGACGATCTGGCCGCCGTTGCGCCCTGATGCGCCGAAACCGACCTTCGCCGCCTCCAGCACCGTGACCTTGAAACCGTTCTCCAGCAGGAACAGGGCAGAGGACAGGCCTGTGTAACCCGCGCCGATCACGCAGACATCCGTTTCGACTTCGCCCTGCAGGGACGGGCGTGAAGGAGCTGCGTTGGCCGATGCCGCGTAATAGGACTCTGGGTAGGGAATGTTCGCCATCCTGCTGCCTCTGTTTAATATATTTTACGAGTGCAGCGATCCTACCCGAGTTGAAAATCGACCGCCAGCCATCGCAAATTCTTCCTGGCGGCAACGAAATTAAATATTTTGCATATTCATAGGGTTAGCGTGAAAAAAGGTGTTGACACCCCTCCGGAATTCCGTAGAATGCCGCCTCACAGCAGGCACGTAGCTCAGTTGGTTAGAGCACCACCTTGACATGGTGGGGGTCGTTGGTTCGAGTCCAATCGCGCCTACCAAACAAAATCCGCTCTGCTGGGCGGTCTGGAAGGGCTCACCGAAAGGTGGGCCCTTTTTTGTTGTCTGGCATTTCTGCCTCGCGATCTTTTGTGCCTGGCACAGCGTCACTCAATACTTCTCAAGCCCACTATGCTACGCGCCAGTTTCGCTCGTTCACTCCAGGCAATGGTGTGGCTGGCCTTGTTCCAGCGCACTTTCCTTATTCCGCGGTCTTCAGCCCTGTCGATGGCCTCGGAAATCAGCCGAATGTTGAATGTTGTGCCTGCGCATTCTCCGTGGTGCAGTAAAGCGGCTTTCCAGGCTTCAAGATCACTCATGCTGGATCGTTCGATGATGATGGCTTGCTTGTAGCCGCTCACCACAAAATGGATCTCGTAACGTTCCTTCATGACCCGCGTGTACCTGCCTGTCTCCATGTTGCGAAATATTATCATTTGCGAGGCGTGTCGTTGTGAGGATTTGCGTGAGAACGCTGTTATTCGCTCGGGAAGTGCTCAACCGGTCCATTGGTTTCGCCGGTCGAGGGGGGGTGTCGGGTCATGCAATGCAGCAATTGATGAGCTACTACTGACAGGTTGAATGACATGTGCCCTGGCAGGAGTTTCTCGATGCTTGTTCACTGGCTTTTAGCGGCGCTTCACCTATTGGCATTCGGCCTGGGACTTTGGGCAGTACTGGCGCGGGGTACGAACCTGCGGCGTTTGGCTGCCGGCACGGGCGAGGTTCGCAGTGTGCTGGTTGCGGATAACGTGTGGGGGCTTGCCGCCCTCGCGCTATTGGTGACGGGTGGGATGCGCGCGTTTGGCGGGTACGAAAAAGGTACGGATTATTACCTGCACCAGCCGCTGTTCCACCTCAAGATGACACTGTTTGTGCTCATCCTGCTGCTTGAAGTGGCGCCGATGGCGACCTTGATCAAATGGCGGGTGGCGCTGGCCCGTGGTGCATCAATCGACACTGCGCGCGCCACGCTGTTTGCGAGGGTCAGTCATGTCGAAGGGGTGCTGGTCTTGCTGATGGTCGTCGCGGCCACGGGTATGGCACGTGGCGTCACGTTTGGCTAGTCGGGGCGATACCGGGAGGTATGAAGCGGGGAGTGAGGCATTGGTACACGCAAATCTTTAGCCAGCCGTCGTTGTGCGGCTAACGGGCTGGCTACTGACTGCGGCAGAATTCAGGACTGCGATTTGTCCGGGGCGGTCAGGCCAGCCTGAATGCGCTGATAAATTTCTTCACGGTGAACGGCAACGTCCTTCGGGGCATTGATGCCGATTCTGACTTGCTGGCCGCTTACGCCCAAAATGGTGATTGTAATGTTATCGCCAATGTTAATGCTTTCACCGACTTTGCGGGTGAGTATCAGCATGGTCTTCTCCTTGATTGCTTCGTGGGGCACCTGATTCGGACAGTGCAGAGGTCGGTGGTATGTATAGATTAGTGTGAAGTCTCACGGTTTGGGTGCCTCTTTCTGACGTGCAGATGCTGCATTAATTCCCAAGGCGTAACTATACAGAGGCCGCATCCATCATTCTCGTTGTTTTCAGCCGATTTTGTGGGGCTCGGGATGTAGTCATGAATGTTAAAATCCCCGCTTTGAGTCTTCAGAGGAAAGCGTTGTGCGCAAAATGGCCTTGGTAATTGCGGTACTGGCATTGGCGGGATGTGGTGAAGGCAAGCGTGTTGACGCGCCAAAGCCGCAACCGACAGCGGCCACAGCGCCGGCAGACGCTTCTGCTCCTCAATGGGATCTGGAGGTCCGGGGTGAAATAACCCAGGCGGTCAGCGACCTGAGTGGCTGGCTGATCGAGCACAGCTTCATTGCCAATGTGATCAAGGAAAACGGCAAGACCCGTATCCTGATGGGGCCCTACAGCTCCAAAGCCGAGGCTGAGGCCAAGCAGGAAGAGGTGCGTGCTGCGCTGACTCGCGCGAAAAAACAGAACATCGAAGTGCTGGTCATCGAGCGCCCGGCGGCACAGTAAGGCAAATGACGCTGGCGGCCGGGCAGACAGTGAGCGCCTGGATCGTGTTTAAAACAACAAAAGGCCCCGGGCATGCAGCCCGGGGTCTTTTTTTCAGTCGCGTTTAACCGCAGGCTTTCATGTCGACCGGTCCGACGAATTCATTGCCACGTCCCATGACGCAGGCCACGCTCTGGTTGCGTTGGCGTTCCCAGGCTTGCACCGGGTAGGTTTTGTTCCAGGCTTCGTACAATTGCCGGTCTTGCTTCGATAGGCGCAGGCCGTACTGCTTGCTCATGTAGAAGTAGGTTCGGGCGATCATGCCGCGAATGGACGGACGAGGCATGACCTTCTTTGCCTTGAAATCGATTTGAGTCAGGCACGAACCGTATTGACCTGATTGCTCCGGCAACCAGCCAAAGCTGAAGTTGCTGCGGTCACCGTTCACCTCACCAATGCTCGGCACCAGGTTATGCAGGTCGGCTTCGGCCTTCTGGTAAGTCGGGTCGTAGCGAGTGCAGTTCTTGCGTCCACCTTCCTGCCAGCACTGGCGCTGGTGACCGATTTGCCAGGCGGGGACGATGTGCTCCCACTCGATGCGCGAGGCGCGCTTGGCATTCTTGCGTGGCACGTAACCGCAGGCGGAGAGATTCACCTTGTTGCCGGTGTATTTGCACCCGCAGTAGAACTCGGTGGACTGCGGGGCATACAGTTTCCAGGCGACTTTCTTGGCTTCATTGAAAGTGCGTGGGGCGTCTGCCTGGGCGCCCATCGCACAAAACAGCAGCAGTAACACAAACCAGCGGACACTCATCGACTCAGTCTTCCTTCGGCACAACCCAGAAAATCTGCACGCCGCCGTCGTCGCGGTAGGCGAGGGTGACGTTATCGTTCTCGTCGATTTCTTCGAGCAATTGCTCCCACTCACTCTCGGGTTCATCCGGAAGACGAAAGATCAAGGCCGCCCTGGCTTTCTGGGCGGTGGGGGAGTTGATGATTTTCTGAACGCGCAGACCCATGCGCTGATAGGTGTCAGGAGAAGCGGAGGTGGTGGCCACGGAATTATCCTTATCAAGCTGTACGTGCATACAGTATTTAACCGTAAGCATTTTCGCAACTGCTTAAAATTCAAGAAAATCCTCTGACAGCAGTTTTTGCCTTTTTGTGTAGGACGCCTGGATTTTTTTAGCGCTCGGCGCAGGCAGGCGCCTGGCTCATCGCTAAAGATTCCGGTTCTCGGGTCGATGACCTTCCAAGGATTTTCTTTTCAGGAGTTCACATGTCATTGTCAGTCGGCTTCCCCAATGCGAGCGCTGTCACCATCGGTGGTAAATCCTCGGAGACGATCAACACCTTGAGTCAATCGACCGCCGAGGCGTCGACGCTGGCGTTGGGGGGTGAGGACAAGGGCGACGGCGACCAGGTCAGAACGGGCGGCGGTCCAGCCGAGACGGGGAAGTCGGAAGCTGGCAGCAACCAGAGCATCGCGGTGAAAATGCTGCTCAAGCGCATGCAGGAATTGCAGCAGCAATTGCGTGAGCAGCAGCAACAACTGGCAGCGGCACAGGCGGCTGCCTACCCGACACCGGAAGCCAAGGAAGCGGCCGTCATGGCGATCCAGGGGCAGATCGCCGACACCAACGGCGCGTTGGCCCAGGTCACGGCAAACCTGTTCAAGGAACTGGCGAAGGTATCCGGTACGGGAAGTGTCGTCAGCACTACGGTGTAACTCCTGACCCGAGTTCAGGGCGTAGCGCAGGCGCTGACACACCCGGCAGCTTTCCAGCCGTTGACAAGTCACTACGACGGGGCAGCTGTCGCATTGTTCAGGGCACCGCACGGGTGCTGACACACCCGGCAGCTTTCCAGCCGTTGACAAATCACACCGAGATTCTCATAGTTCGGACTTCGCAAACGTTTGCGAGGCTCCGCCGATTGTCGTTCTTTCGATGGCAGCGGTGAAGTTTACAACAGCGCAAGCGTTGCTCAGAACAATCATAAGATCGGAGTGAACCCATGAAGCTGCCATTCGCTGGACGTCTTCTTGCTGTCGCTATTCTGGCTGCCGCATCCACCGCGCTGCCTGTCTCTTCGGCTTTCGCCGAAACCCCTGAAAAACCTAAAGTCGCGTTGGTCATGAAGTCTCTGGCCAATGAGTTCTTCCTGACCATGGAAGACGGCGCCAAGGCCTACCAGAAAGAACACTCCGGCGATTTCGAGCTGATCTCCAACGGCATAAAGGACGAAACGGATACGGCCAACCAGATCCGTATCGTCGAGCAGATGATCGTCTCCAAAGTCAATGCACTGGTCATCGCCCCGGCCGATTCGAAGGCCATGGTGCCCGTGATCAAAAAAGCGGTAGATGCCGGCATCACGGTGGTCAACATCGATAACCAGCTGGACGCCGCGGTCCTCAAAAGCAAGAACATCACGGTTCCGTTCGTAGGTCCGGACAACCGCAAGGGTGCGCGCCTGGTGGGCGAGTACCTGGCCAAGCAACTGAAGGCCGGTGATGAAGTCGGCATCATCGAAGGTGTTTCCACGACCACCAATGCCCAGGCCCGCACCGCAGGCTTCAAGGATGCAATGGAAGCGGCGCAGATCAAGGTCGTGTCCCTGCAGTCCGGCGATTGGGAAATCAACAAGGGCAACCAGGTCGCCTCCTCCATGCTCAGTGAGTACCCGAATCTCAAGGCCCTGCTGGCCGGCAACGACAGCATGGCGGTCGGCGCGGTGTCTGCGGTGCGAGCCGCAGGCAAGGCCGGCAAGGTGCAGGTGGTCGGTTACGACAATATCAACGCGATCAAGCCGATGCTCAAGGACGGTCGCGTCCTCGCCACGGCTGACCAGTTTGCCGCCAGGCAGGCCGTGTTCGGTATCGAGACGGCGCTGAAGATCATCAAGGGTGAGAAAGTCGACAGCGGCGCCAACGGCGTCATCGAAACGCCGGTCGAGCTGGTCACCCAGTAATCCTTCAGGTGACACAACGGTGCTCGCCCGCCCGGGCGAGCGCATGGAGATTCTTATGTCAGTTTCCGCCCCGAACGCTGTCCTCTCGGTCAGCGGTATCGGCAAGACGTATGCGCAACCTGTCCTCACTGGAATCGACCTGACGCTGATGCGCGGCGAGGTGCTGGCACTGACCGGCGAGAATGGCGCCGGCAAAAGCACGCTGTCGAAAATCATCGGCGGACTGGTCACGCCGACCACCGGCCAGATGCAATTCCAGGGGCAGGATTACCGTCCCGGCAGCCGCACCCAGGCCGAAGAGCTGGGCATCCGCATGGTCATGCAAGAACTCAATCTGCTGCCGACCCTGTCTGTGGCGGAAAACCTGTTTCTCGACAATCTGCCCAGCAACGCTGGCTGGATCAGTCGCAAGCAATTGCGCAAGGCAGCGATCGAAGCCATGGCCCAGGTCGGTCTCGATGCGATTGACCCGGACACGCTGGTCGGTGAACTGGGCATCGGTCACCAGCAAATGGTGGAGATCGCCCGCAACCTGATTGGCGATTGCCATGTGTTGATTCTCGATGAACCGACCGCGATGCTGACGGCCCGTGAAGTCGAAATGCTCTTCGAGCAGATCACACGCCTGCAGGCTCGGGGGGTGTCGATCATTTACATCTCCCACCGACTCGAAGAACTGGCGCGAGTGGCGCAGCGCATTGCGGTATTGCGCGACGGCAACCTGGTTTGCGTCGAGCCGATGGCCAACTACAACAGTGATCAATTGGTCACCCTGATGGTGGGTCGCGAACTCGGCGAGCACATCGACATGGGGCCGCGCACCCTCGGTGCCCCGGCGTTGACGGTCAAGGGGCTGACCCGTGCCGACAAGGTGCGCGACGTGTCCTTTGAAGTGCGCGCCGGTGAGATCTTCGGCATTTCCGGTTTGATCGGGGCAGGGCGCACCGAACTGCTTCGCCTGATCTTCGGCGCCGATACGCCAGACAGCGGCACGGTGGCGCTGGGCTCACCGGCGCAGGTCGCAACGATTCGCTCGCCGGCGGATGCCGTTGCACAGGGCATCGCGCTGATTACCGAAGACCGCAAGGGCGAAGGTTTGCTGTTGACTCAATCGATCGGCGCGAACATTGCCCTGGGCAATATGGCGGAAATCTCCAGCGCCGGTTTCGTCAACAACGGCGAGGAAATGTCGCTGGCCCGGCGTCAGATCGACGCCATGCGCATCCGCAGTTCCAGCCCGACGCAATTGGTGTCGGAACTGTCCGGCGGTAACCAGCAGAAGGTCGTGATTGGCCGTTGGCTGGAGCGCGATTGCTCGGTGATGCTGTTCGACGAGCCGACACGCGGCATCGATGTCGGCGCCAAGTTCGACATCTATGCACTGCTCGGTGAACTGACCCGCCAGGGCAAGGCCCTGGTGGTGGTGTCGAGTGACTTGCGCGAGCTGATGCTGATCTGCGACCGCATCGGCGTATTGTCGGCAGGACGCCTGATCGAGACGTTCGAGCGCGACAGCTGGACCCAGGATGACTTGCTTGCCGCCGCTTTTGCCGGCTACCAAAAACGTGATGCGTTGCTCAATGAGGCAGCGCCTAGGGATCTTCCATGAAAACTGCAACGCCTGCCGGCAAACGTAGCGGCAATTTCTATGGCCTCGGCACTTACCTGGGCCTGGCCGGTGCCTTGTTGGCGATGGTCGTGCTGTTCTCGATCCTGAGCAGCCACTTCCTGTCCTATGACACCTTCAGCACCCTGGCCAACCAGATCCCGGACCTGATGGTGCTGGCAGTCGGCATGACCTTCGTGCTGATTATCGGTGGCATCGACCTGTCGGTGGGGTCGGTGTTGGCGCTGGCGGCATCGACGGTCAGCGTAGCCATTCTCGGCTGGGGCTGGAGCGTGCTGCCGGCCGCGCTCCTCGGCATGGCGGCTGCCGCATTGGCCGGGACCATCACCGGTTCGATCACCGTAGCGTGGCGAATCCCGTCGTTCATTGTGTCCCTTGGTGTGCTGGAGATGGCCCGTGGCGTGGCGTACCAGATGACCGGCTCGCGCACGGCCTACATCGGCGATGCCTTCGCCTGGCTGTCCAATCCGATCGCCTTCGGTATCTCGCCCTCATTCATCATTGCCTTGCTGATCATCTTCATTGCCCAGGCCGTCTTGACCCGCACGGTATTCGGCCGTTACCTGATCGGCATCGGCACCAATGAAGAGGCGGTGCGTCTGGCGGGGATCAATCCAAAACCCTACAAGATTCTGGTGTTCAGTCTGATGGGGCTGCTGGCCGGTATCGCGGCGCTGTTCCAGATTTCCCGTCTGGAAGCGGCGGACCCGAATGCCGGTGCCGGCCTGGAGCTGCAAGTGATCGCGGCAGTGGTGATCGGCGGAACCAGCCTGATGGGCGGGCGCGGCTCGGTCATCAGCACGTTTTTCGGGGTCCTGATCATTTCCGTGCTGGCCGCCGGCTTGGCGCAGATCGGCGCGACGGAGCCGACCAAGCGCATCATCACCGGTGCGGTCATTGTCGTAGCCGTGGTGCTGGACACCTACCGCAGTCAGCGCGCAAGTCGGCGGACCTGAGTCATGGCAACCATTAAAGATGTGGCGGCGCTCGCGGGAATTTCCTACACCACGGTGTCCCATGTGGTGAACAAGACCCGTCCGGTCAGCGAAGAAGTGCGGATCAAGGTCGAGGCGGCGATCAAGAGCCTCGACTACGTGCCCAGTGCGGTGGCCCGTTCGTTGAAGGCCAAGACCACGGCCACCATCGGCCTGCTGGTCCCCAACAGCCTCAACCCGTACTTCGCCGAATTGGCCCGTGGCATCGAGGATTACTGCGAGCGCAATGGTTATTGCGTGATTCTCTGCAACTCCGATGACAATCCGGACAAGCAGCGCAGTTACTTGCGCGTGCTGCTGGAAAAGCGCATCGATGGATTGATCGTGGCGTCCGCCGGTGGTGACGCCGGACTGGCAGAGGGCCTGGCTGGGGTGCGCACGCCGATGGTCATCGTCGACCGTGGGCTGCAAGGCGTGGATACCGACCTGGTGCGCATCGACCATGAATATGGCGCTTACCTGGCGACCCGACACCTGCTGGAACTGGGTCACCGGGACATCGCCACGATCGGCGGGCCGGCAGGCACCAGTGTGGCCCAGATGCGCCTGGCAGGTTATCGCCGTGCCTTGCAGGAGGCGGGCGTCGAAGTGGCCGGCGAGCGGGTGCTGGAAAGCGATTTCACCAGCACCGGCGGTTATGCAGCCGCCGCGACCCTGCTGGAAAAGAACCCGCCCAGCGCGATTTTTGCCGGTAACGACATGATCGGCTTCGGGGTCCTGCGAGCCGCCGCCGAGCGCAACATTCGTGTGCCGGCCGAGCTGTCGGTGATCGGTTTCGACGATATCCAGATGAGCCGTTACGTCTACCCGGCGCTGACCACGGTGGGGCAATCGATCCTGCAGTTGGGGGAAATGGCCGCCGGCGTGCTGTTGCGCAGGATTGCCAAGCCCGACACGGCGATCGACCAGCGGATCGTGACACCCAGTATTGTCCTGCGGGAATCGACGGCGCCTCTGGCGGGTCTTTTCGCACAATTGCGTTGAAACAGCGAGTAGTGATGTATGCCAGCAAAAGTAGTGGTGATAGGTAGCCTGAACATGGACCTGGTGACCCGTGCTTCGCGTTTGCCCCGTGGCGGCGAGACGTTGATCGGTGAGTCCTTCACCACGGTCCACGGCGGCAAGGGTGCCAATCAGGCGGTGGCGGCGGCGCGGTTGGGCGCGCAGGTATCGATGGTCGGTTGCGTGGGCAGCGACGCGTATGGCGAAGCGATGCGCAATGCGCTTCACGACGACCACATCGATTGCCAGGCGGTCAGCACCGTCGAAGGCGCCAGCGGGGTCGCGTTGATCGTGGTCGACGACAACAGCCAGAACGCGATCGTGATCGTTGCCGGCGCCAATGGCGCGCTGACGCCTGCCTTGATCGACCGATTCGATGCGGTGCTACAGGCGGCGGATGTGATCATCTGTCAGTTGGAAGTGCCGGACGCCACGGTCGGTCATGCGCTCAAGCGCGGCCGCGAGTTGGGCAAGACGGTGATTCTCAATCCGGCACCTGCCAGTCGCCCGCTGCCGGCAGACTGGTATGCCGCCATCGACTACCTGATTCCCAACGAAAGCGAAGCCTCGGCCCTGACCGGGCTGCCGGTGGACTCGCTGGCGACTGCTGAAACCGCAGCAGCCCGGTTGATCGAGATGGGCGCGGGCAAGGTCATCATCACACTCGGCGCACAGGGTGTGTTGTTAGCCAATGGCCAAGGCTTCGAGCATTTTGCCGCGCCAAAGGTGAAGGCCGTCGATACCACGGCGGCGGGCGATACCTTTGTCGGCGGTTTCGCCGCCGCACTGGCCTCCGGTCAAAGTGAAAGCCAGGCCATAGCGTTCGGCCAGATTGCGGCTGCGCTGTCGGTGACCCGTGCTGGCGCGCAACCTTCGATTCCCGACTTATCCGAAGTACAGGCCTTTAAAGCACCATGAAGAAGACACCTTTGCTCAATGTCGCGTTGTCGCGACTGATTGCTTCCCTGGGACATGGCGACCTCGTCGTGATTGGCGATGCGGGCCTGCCGGTGCCGCCGGGTGTCGAACTGATCGACCTGGCCCTGACCCAGGGCGTTCCGGATTTCATCGGCACGTTGAGCGTCGTCCTCAGCGAAATGCAGGTCGAGCGCCACGTCCTGGCCACCGAGATCCTGGACAGGCAACCGCCAGCGCTGGCCGCATTGGAAAAACTGCATGCCGAAGGTGCACTGGGTCAGCGCGAGTTGCTCAGCCATGAACAATTCAAGGTCTTGAGCCGTCAGGCGAGGGCGATCGTGCGTACCGGCGAATGTCAGCCGTACTGCAACATCGTGCTGGCGGCCGGGGTCACCTTTTGAGTCGAATCACTGTTTCCCCCTGCACAAGGAGTGCGCCATGTACCGCTATGCTCAGAAATTACCTCGTCTACTGCGGAGTCTGCTGCTTTTGTCCCTGATCAGCGCAACAAGTGCCCAGGCGGCCGAAAGGATCGACCTGATCATCGACACCGACCCAGGGGCCGACGACGTGGTGGCCCTGCTGTTTGCCCTGGCATCACCGCAGGAACTGAATGTACGTGCGCTGACCACCGTGGCGGGCAACGTCCGGCTGGACAAGACCTCGCGTAACGCGCGGCTGGCGCGGGAGTGGGCAGGGCGCGAAGACGTGCCTGTGTATGCGGGAGCGCCGAGGCCGCTGATGCGCACACCCATCTATGCCGACAACATTCACGGCAAGGAAGGCATGGCGGGCGTCACGGTATATGAGCCGAAGAAGGGGCTGGCCGAGGGCAATGCGGTCGATTACCTGATCGATACCTTGAAAACCGCCAAGCCCCATAGCATCACCATCGCCATGCTCGGGCCGCAGACCAACCTGGCCCTGGCGCTGATTCAGGCGCCGGAGGTCGTTGAAGGCATCAAGGAAGTGGTGATCATGGGCGGGGCGCACTTCAACGGTGGCAATATCACCCCGGTGGCCGAATTCAACCTGTTCGCCGATCCACAGGCTGCAGAAGTGGTGCTCAAGAGCGGCGTCAAGCTGACTTACCTGCCGCTGGACGTCACGCACAAGGTCCTGACCAGTGAGGGGCGTCTGAAGCAGATCGCTGCCTTGAACAACAATGCCGGCAAGTTGGTGGGCGATATCCTCAATGAATACATCAAGGCCGATATGGAGCACTACGGCATACCCGGCGGTCCGGTGCATGACGCCACCGTCATCGCCTACCTGCTCAAGCCTGAGCTGTTCAGCGGTCGCTCGGTCAATGTGGTGATTGACAGCCGCGAAGGTCCGACCTTCGGTCAAACCATTGTCGACTGGTATGACGGCCTGAAAGCGCCGAAGAATGCCGTCTGGATTGAAAGCGGGGACGCGCAGGGCTTCTTCGACCTGCTGACTCAGCGCCTGGCTCGTCTGAAGTAAGCATCACCCCCGCAGGCGCCGGCCTGCGGGGTTCACTCCCTTTCGTTGGTCTCAGCGCCCTGGTAGTCGGTCGGGTATTTTTCGAATACCTGGGCAATGAAGGATTGCGCGGCCTCGGTGCCCAGTTCCTTGACCAGCAGATCGATGCCAATGATTGCCAATTCTTCCGGGCTGCCCGGGCTATAGGAACTATGGCCCTGGGGCCACTTGGCCTTGATGTCGGCGTCTATGCTTACGGTGGTCATGATGGCGCTCGTGAATAGGGTGGAGTCCGCGTATGAGTTAATCATTTTGCCGCCCGTTTGACACTCCGACTTAGGCATGAGGGCAGGGCTATGCGACACTGGGTCTTTGACGATTTTGCAAGGAGCGTGCTGTGCGGATCGATTTGAATGCTCCTGACGGTCTGACCCTGGAGGCAGTGCGCCAACTGCTGGCCAGTGCCAGCGACGATGAGCACACCCAATTGCGGGTGACCCAGGGCGGTATTGCCTATATCTCGTCGGGTGTCGTGGGTGGCACCGATATCGAAGGCCTGCTGTTTCGCCTGGAGACCTGGGCCAAGGGCTCGGGCTACGTGGGGCGGGTTGCAGCCAGTGATGAGGTCTGGGTCATGCAGATTTTCAATGCGCTGAAAGCCAATTGGCCCAAGCCGCCCTATGACTACATCGACGTCTATTGAGCGCTGTTCATATTCAGTCACGATTGTGCGATGGACGAGCGAGTAGGGTCAGGCAAACTCGCCTGCCACGGTCGTGGGCAAGATGCTATTACCGCTTTGTGAAACCAAACGTCATATTGGCGGTCGCACGATCTAGTCTTAACTACTGGAAAAAAGGAGGCTCCATGCCTTGGAAGCTCGCGTCATTGGGTACATTGCTGGCTGCCAGCCTGCTGGCGGGTTGCAGCAATACGTCCACCGACTCGGCCACAGATCCTGTTGCGTCGGCTGATTCCGGCCACAGTCGCTGCGAAGCAAAAGCTGCCGAGTTCACCCTTGGTAAAAAGGCTTCGCCCGAGCTGCTCGAACAGGCACGCGTTCGCGCCGGTGCGCAAAGCGCCCGAATCCTCAAGCCCAACGACATGGTGACCCTGGAGTATCGCTCCGACCGGCTGAACCTGAGTACCGATGACCAACTGGTGGTCAACCGGGTCAACTGCGGCTGACAGCGACAGGTTTTTGCATCACCCATAAAAAACCCCGTCACATGGACGGGGTTTTTTTAGTGCGCCGGGAAATTACTCTGGGCGAACCTGTGCAGCTTGCATACCCTTTTGGCCTTTCTCAGCCACGAAGGAAACGGTTTGGCCTTCTTTCAGGCTTTTGAAACCGTCGCTTTCGATAGCTTTGAAGTGTACGAACAGGTCGTCACCGCCACCTTGAGGAGTGATGAAGCCGAAGCCTTTTTCATCGTTGAACCATTTAACGGTGCCGGTTTGGCGATTAGACATGGTGTATCTCCAAGAAACATATATTTTCAGTAGTACTGTGCTGCTCAGGCCAACTGGGCACACCCGGGTATCATAGTCGAAATGTTCGATTTGGGAGCCCCCCGGACGTGCTGTTTGCCCCGTAGTCACGCTCGCTTTGTTGCTCAATGAGCCTGAAAGCCCCGATTTAAAAGGCTCTCAGGCGAAAGTAAAGACGATAAAAAAAGCTGTAAAACCTGCGTAATTTGTGTGAAAAGTCGCTTTTTACAGGCTTTCGACCCCTTGTCGAGGTCAGTGCCGCCCGGATTCGGCGTTACTTTTTAGGCTTGTTATCGGCTTTGCAGGCCGCGATTTTCGCCAATGCAGCCTCTTTCGCCTCTTTACTGGCGGTGCCATCCATCAGAGCTTGGATATCGCTCGCGGGATACGATTTGATGGCGTCGGCGCCGCAGGCGCAGTGGGCCTTGGCCGCAGCGGCACCGATCTGCTGAGTCGCTGCCTGGGTGCACTGAGCCATGTATTTGTCACGCTCGCCTTTCGGCCAGTCGGCGTGGGCAGTCAGCGGCAGCAGCAGGGCAATGGGGGCGGCTACGGCGAATAAACGATTCAGACGCATGCTGAGATGCTCCTTGTGGGTCAATGTCTTGTTATCTGAGGGGTAAAACGGGGTTCAAGTTCAGCACTCTGGCACAAAATGGCCGATTTGCCCTTATGTAAAACCCCGACGCCGCCGTGACCGTTCATCTGTGCTAGCATGCTCCGCTTCGGGTGTTTGCAAGCTCCGGTTGACCTGCGGTCCCGGACTCGGCAGAGGCCCGAATAAACCTGATTTGAATCCCAGTCACTCTGGTTCGGTTTTCCGGTTGGCCGCAAGGCTCCTGCCGCTGTAAGGCAGGCGTTCGTCATTGAATGGCCTGGACTGGATCTTGTACTGGCTCATCCCAACCCACGTGACCTTTGGTAGGGGTCACCACTAGGAGAGGAGGCGCCATGCCAACTATTACTCTTCCCGACGGCAGTCAACGTTCATTCGATCACCCGGTTTCCGTTGCCGAGGTCGCCGCATCCATCGGTGCAGGCCTGGCCAAGGCCACCCTGGCCGGCAAGGTCAATGGCAAGCTGGTCGACGCCAGCGATCTCATCGACAGCGATGCCACGCTGCAAATCATCACGCCAAAGGATGAAGAGGGGCTGGAGATCATTCGCCACTCTTGCGCGCACCTGGTTGGCCATGCGGTCAAGCAGCTGTACCCGACTGCCAAAATGGTGATCGGTCCGGTCATCGACGAAGGCTTCTATTACGACATCGCCTTCGAACGTCCTTTCACGCCGGACGACATGGCCGCCATCGAACAGCGCATGCAGCAGCTGATCGAGAAAGATTACGACGTGATCAAGAAAGTCACTCCGCGCGCCGAAGTGATCGAGGTGTTCAAGGCCCGCGGCGAAGACTACAAGCTGCGTCTGGTCGAGGACATGCCGAACGAGCAGGCCATGGGCCTGTATTATCACGAAGAATACGTCGACATGTGCCGCGGCCCTCACGTGCCGAACACGCGCTTCCTGAAATCCTTCAAGCTTACCAAGCTGTCCGGCGCCTACTGGCGTGGCGATGCCAAGAACGAGCAACTGCAGCGCGTTTATGGCACGGCCTGGGCTGACAAGAAGCAGCTGGCTGCGTACATCCAGCGCATCGAAGAAGCTGAAAAACGCGATCACCGCAAGATCGGCAAGCGCCTGGGCCTGTTCCACACCCAGGAAGAAGCGCCGGGCATGGTGTTCTGGCACCCGAACGGCTGGACCCTATACCAGGTACTCGAGCAGTACATGCGCAAGGTTCAGCGCGAAAACGGTTACCTGGAGATCAAGACCCCGCAGGTCGTTGATCGCAGCCTGTGGGAAAAGTCCGGGCACTGGGCCAACTACGCCGACAACATGTTCACCACCGAGTCGGAAAGCCGCGACTACGCCATCAAGCCGATGAACTGCCCTTGCCACGTGCAGGTGTTCAACCAGGGCCTGAAGAGCTACCGCGAATTGCCGATGCGCCTGGCCGAGTTCGGTGCCTGCCACCGCAACGAGCCATCGGGTGCCTTGCACGGCATCATGCGGGTGCGTGCGTTCACTCAGGACGACGCCCACATCTTCTGCACCGAAGAGCAGATGCAGGCCGAGTCCGCCGCGTTCATCAAGCTGACCATGGATGTCTACGCCGACTTCGGCTTCAAGGACATCGAGATGAAGCTGTCCACTCGTCCGGAAAAACGCGTCGGTTCCGACGAACTGTGGGATCGCGCTGAAGCCGCTTTGGCCGCAGCCCTCGACAGTGCGGGCCTGCCGTACGATCTGCAGCCGGGTGAGGGGGCGTTCTACGGACCGAAGATCGAATTCTCGCTGAAAGATTGCCTCGGTCGCGTCTGGCAGTGTGGTACCCTGCAGCTCGATTTCAACCTGCCAGTCCGATTGGGCGCCGAATTCGTCTCCGAAGACAACAGCCGCAAGCATCCTGTGATGCTGCACCGGGCGATCCTTGGGTCGTTCGAGCGTTTCGTCGGAATCCTGATCGAGCACTACGAGGGTGCATTCCCCGCGTGGCTTGCGCCGACCCAGGCTGTGGTGATGAACATCACTGATAAACAGGCAGATTTCGTCAGTCAGGTGGAAAAAACTCTCAACGAAAGCGGGTTTCGTGCCAAGTCTGACTTGAGAAATGAAAAGATCGGCTTTAAAATCCGCGAGCATACGTTGCTCAAGGTTCCTTACCTTCTGGTTATCGGGGATAAGGAAGTCGAAACGCAAACTGTCGCTGTGCGTACTCGTGAAGGTGCTGACCTGGGCTCTATGCCCGTCGCCCAGTTCGCCGAGTTTCTCGCTCAAGCGGTTTCCCGGCGTGGTCGCCCAGATTCGGAGTAATTATTATTAAGCGTGAAATGAGACAAGATAAACGAGCTGCACCGAAGGCCCCGATCAACGAGAATATCTCGGCACGCGAGGTTCGGTTAATTGGAGCTGAAGGTGAACAGCTTGGGATTGTGTCAATTGAAGACGCGCTTCTTAAGGCTGAAGAGGCCAAGCTGGATCTGGTGGAGATTTCCGCCGATGCAGTACCCCCTGTTTGCAAACTGATGGACTACGGCAAATCGATCTTCGAGAAGAAGAAGCAGGTTGCCGCGGCCAAGAAAAACCAGAAGCAGATTCAGGTTAAAGAAATCAAGTTTCGTCCAGGGACGGAGGAAGGGGATTACCAGGTAAAACTACGCAACCTGGTACGTTTCCTGAGTGACGGGGACAGGGCCAAGGTATCCTTGCGATTCCGCGGCCGTGAGATGGCCCACCAGGAGCTGGGGATGGAACTGCTCAAGCGGGTTGAAGCTGACCTGCTCGAATACGGTTCGGTCGAACAGCATCCTAAGATGGAAGGACGCCAGCTGATCATGGTCATCGCCCCGAAAAAGAAGAAGTAATCAACAGGGCACGGCAGGCCTTCTGATTATGTTTATCAACTGAATGCGGAGTATCCGAACATGCCAAAGATGAAAACCAAAAGTGGTGCTGCTAAGCGGTTTCTGAAAACTGCTAACGGTATCAAGCACAAGCACGCTTTCAAGAGCCACATCCTGACCAAAATGTCGACCAAGCGTAAGCGTCAACTGCGCGGTAGCAGCTTGCTGCATCCGTCTGACGTGGCAAAAGTCGAGCGCATGCTGCGCCTTCGTTAATTTTAGTCAAGATATAGAGGAATAACTCATGGCTCGTGTAAAGCGTGGCGTCATTGCCCGTAAGCGTCACAAAAAAATTCTGAAACTTGCTAAAGGTTACTACGGCGCTCGCTCCCGCGTATTCCGTGTTGCCAAGCAAGCGGTAATCAAGGCAGGCCAATACGCCTACCGTGACCGTCGTCAGAAAAAACGTCAGTTCCGCGCTCTGTGGATCGCTCGTATCAACGCTGGTGCTCGTATCAACGGTCTGTCCTACAGCCGTTTCATCGCCGGCCTGAAAAAAGCGTCCATCGAGATCGACCGTAAGGTTCTGGCTGATCTGGCAGTGAACGAAAAAGCGGCGTTTGCTGCGATTGTCGAGAAAGCTAAAGCCACCTTGGCTTAAGTACCCCCGACAGTCACCCGGCCCCACCTCTGTGGGGTCAGGTGTTAAACGTCATAAATAGGGGAAGAGCCTTCAAGCTCTTCCCCTATTTTGTATCTGGAGTCTGTACATGGAAAACCTGGATGCGCTCGTCTCTCAAGCACTAGAGGCTGTGCAAAGCGCTGAAGACATCAATGCCCTGGAGCAAATCCGGGTTCACTACCTTGGCAAGAAAGGTGAATTGACTCAGGTGATGAAGACCCTGGGGAATCTGCCGCCAGAGGAACGCCCGCAAGTCGGCGCCCTGATCAACGTTGCCAAGGAGCGTGTTACAGAGGTTCTCAATGCCCGCAAGGCGCTGTTTGAAGAGGCCGACCTGGCCGCCAAACTGGCCGCCGAGTCCATTGACGTGACCCTGCCTGGCCGCGGCCAGACCTCGGGTGGCCTGCATCCGGTGACCCGCACTCTGGAACGTATCGAGCAGTTCTTCACCCACATTGGCTACGGCATCGCCGAAGGCCCTGAGGTCGAAGACGATTATCACAACTTCGAAGCACTCAACATCCCAGGCCACCACCCGGCCCGGTCGATGCATGACACCTTCTATTTCAATGCCAACATGTTGCTGCGCACCCATACCTCCCCGGTACAGGTCCGCACCATGGAATCGAAACAACCACCGATCCGCATCGTCTGCCCAGGTCGTGTGTATCGCAGCGACTCCGATATCACCCACTCGCCGATGTTTCACCAGGTCGAAGGCCTGTTGGTCGATCGCGATATCAACTTCGCTGACCTGAAAGGCACGATTGAAGAATTCCTGCGCGTGTTCTTCGAAAAAGAACTGGCCGTGCGTTTCCGTCCTTCGTATTTCCCGTTCACCGAGCCTTCGGCCGAAGTCGACATGGAATGCGTGATGTGCAGCGGTAAAGGCTGCCGTGTCTGCAAGCAGACCGGCTGGCTGGAAGTGATGGGCTGCGGCATGGTCCACCCGAACGTGCTGCGCATGTCCGGCATCGACCCGGAAGAGTTCTCCGGCTTTGCCTTCGGCATGGGCGTGGAGCGTCTGGCGATGCTGCGTTACGGCGTGAACGACTTGCGTCTGTTCTTCGACAACGACTTGCGGTTCCTCGCGCAATTTCGCTAGTCGTAACGAATTCTTAGGAGAGCAGGATGAAATTCAGTGAACAATGGCTGCGCGGCTGGGTAAGCCCGCAGGTAAGTCGCGACGAGCTGGTTGCTCGTCTGTCGATGGCCGGTCTTGAGGTCGATAGCGTTACACCGGCCGCCGGCGAATTCAGTGGTGTGGTAGTGGGCGAAGTGCTGAGCACCGAGCAACACCCGGACGCCGACAAGTTGCGTGTGTGCCAGGTCAGCAATGGCTCGGAAACCTTCCAGGTTGTCTGCGGTGCGCCGAATGTGCGCCCGGGCCTGAAGATCCCGTTCGCCATGATCGGTGCCGAGCTGCCAGGCGACTTCAAGATCAAGAAAGCCAAGCTGCGGGGCGTCGAGTCCAACGGCATGCTGTGCTCCCAGGCCGAGCTGCAGGTCGGTGAAGGTAACGATGGCCTGATGGAGCTGCCGGTCGACGCACCGGTGGGCCAGGACATTCGTGAATACCTGAACCTGGACGACGCGAGCATCGAGGTCGACCTGACCCCGAACCGCGGCGACTGCCTGTCCCTGGCCGGTCTGGCCCGTGAAGTCGGCGCGCTGTACGGTGCCCAGGTCACCCGCCCTGAGGTCGCCAGCGTTCCTGCCGTGCACGACGAAGTGCGCTCGGTTGAGGTGCTCGCGCCTGCCGCCTGCCCGCGTTACCTGGGTCGCGTGATCCGCAATGTCGACCTGTCCAGGCCTACGCCGCTGTGGATGGTGGAGCGTCTGCGTCGTGCCGACGTGCGCAGCATCGACGCTGCCGTCGACATCACCAACTACGTGATGCTCGAGCTGGGCCAACCGCTGCACGCGTTCGATCTCGCCGAGATCAATGGCGGCATCCGCGTGCGCATGGCAGAAGAAGGCGAGAAACTGGTATTGCTCGACGGCCAGGAAGTCAGCCTGCGTAGCGATACCCTGGTGATTGCCGACCACACCCGCGCCCTGGCCATCGCTGGCGTCATGGGTGGCGAGCACAGCGGTGTCAACACCGCGACCACCCGCGACATTTTCCTCGAAAGCGCGTTTTTCGATCAGATTGCCGTTGCCGGCAAGGCGCGTTCCTACGGCCTGCACACCGATGCCTCGCACCGCTACGAGCGTGGCGTGGACTGGAAGCTGGCCCTTCAAGCCATGGAGCGTGCCACTGGCTTGCTGCTGGACATCACCGGTGGCGAAGCGGGTCCGATCATCGAAACCGTCAACGAGCAGCACCTGCCGTCGATCGCACCGGTGACCCTGCGCGCCCAACGCATCACCCAGATGCTGGGCATGGAAATGGATTCGGCCGAGGTAGAGAGCCTGCTCAGTGGTCTGGGTCTGACCATCAGCGCTGAAGGGGCAGGGCAGTGGCGCGTGGAAGTGCCAAGCCATCGCTTCGACATCAGCCTTGAGGTCGATCTGATCGAAGAGCTGGCGCGTCTGTACGGCTACAACCGTCTGCCGGTACGTTACCCGCAAGCCCGCCTGGCGCCACAAGCCAAGGCCGAAGCGCGCAGCGACCTGCCTGAGCTGCGTCGCCTGCTGGTGGCTCGTGGTTATCAGGAAGCGATCACCTATAGTTTCATCGATCCGAAGCAGTTCGAGCTGTTCAGTCCGGGCGTCGAGCCGCTGTTGCTGGCCAACCCGATTTCCAACGACATGGCAGCGATGCGTTCGTCCCTGTGGCCGGGTCTGGTCAAGGCACTCCAGCACAACCTGAATCGCCAGCAGGACCGTGTCCGTCTGTTCGAGAGCGGCCTGCGCTTTGTCGGTCAGCTGGACGGGCTGAAACAGGAGCCGATGCTCGCGGGCGTTGTGTGCGGCAGCCGCTTGCCGGAAGGCTGGGCACAAGGTCGCGATGTCGTGGATTTCTTCGACGTCAAGGCGGACGTGGAGGCGGTACTGGGCTTCGCCGGTGCGCTGGATTCATTCACGTTCGTGCCGGGCAAGCACCCTGCATTGCACCCGGGCCAGACCGCACGTATCGAGCGCGAAGGTCGCCTGGTCGGGTTTGTGGGTGCCATTCACCCTGAATTGTCCAAGTCCCTGGGCCTTGATCGTCCGGTCTTCGTTTTCGAGCTGGTCCTGGCGGAAGTGGCGCTGGGGAAAATGCCGAAATTCCAGGAGTTGTCGCGCTTTCCTGAAGTGCGTCGTGACCTGGCCCTGCTGGCTGACATCGGCGTTGCGGCCAGTGCCGTACTCGATGTAATCCGTGAAAATGCAGGCGAATGGCTGACAGACCTCAGGCTATTTGACGTGTATCAGGGTAAAGGTATTGATCCGCATAGAAAAAGCCTTGCAGTTGGCTTGACCTGGCAGCATCCATCGCGCACTCTTAATGACGATGAGGTGAATACCACGACGCAAAACATCCTCACCTCGCTCGAACAAAGGTTGAACGCCACGTTAAGGAAGTGACGTATGGGGGCTTTGACGAAAGCTGAGATGGCGGAACGTCTGTATGAAGAGCTGGGCCTGAACAAGCGGGAAGCCAAGGAATTGGTCGAACTGTTTTTCGAAGAAATCAGGCACGCTCTAGAAGACAACGAACAGGTCAAGTTGTCCGGTTTCGGCAACTTCGACCTTCGGGACAAACGCCAGCGGCCTGGCCGCAATCCGAAAACGGGTGAAGAAATCCCGATCACGGCTCGCCGTGTGGTCACCTTTCGTCCAGGGCAGAAGTTGAAGGCCCGAGTTGAGGCTTATGCTGGAACCAAGTCATAACGACGAGCTACCCGTCATCCCAGGCAAACGCTACTTCACCATCGGTGAAGTCAGCGAGCTGTGTGCGGTAAAACCACACGTGCTGCGCTATTGGGAGCAGGAGTTTCCTCAACTCAACCCCGTCAAACGACGCGGAAACCGCCGGTATTATCAGCGACAGGACGTCCTGATGATCCGGCAGATCCGCGCGCTTCTTTATGATCAGGGTTTCACCATTGGCGGCGCGCGCTTGCGTCTTTCCGGCGATGAGGCCAAAGATGACACCACCCAGTACAAGCAGATGATTCGGCAGATGATTGCCGAGCTGGAAGACGTGCTGGTTGTCCTCAAGAAATAAAATCGTTTGAATGAATACTTCCAGTTTTCAAACGGTTGCGATATATTCTTGAGCGTTCCTTGAGAAGAGGAACAAGTTTCACGCCTAGTCGGGGCGTAGCGCAGTCCGGTAGCGCACTAGCATGGGGTGCTAGGGGTCGAGTGTTCGAATCACTCCGTCCCGACCATATTATTCAATGACTTAGGCCAATGTTCGCAGCATTGGCCTTTTTCATGTGCGTGACTTTTGCGTGACTCCCCGATTTTTCACGCCTGTTTCCTTTTCAGAATTGTCAGTACCGGTCCACGCGAATCGGTAGCTGATACCATGTTCGCAGCTTCAATCAGATGCCCGAGCTCAGCGCCCGAGTAGTGACTGGTGATGCTGCCGTTCTTGTGCCCCAGAAGAGCCTTGCGGGTCTTCCTCGGTAACGCCTGCTGCACGCAGCCGACGGCCAAACGTGTGTTTAAGGTCATGGATCCTGATAGATGCATACCCAGGGTGAGCAGGGCGAAGGTTTTCCTCCTGCCAGAGTTTCGCAGCTCTCACCCGCGCCTTCTTCCAGGCCGAGTCGTTCAATCGATGCATTGCGGTGCCGCTGTAAGGGAAAACCCACTCCTTGCTCAGTCCGCGCTGCTGATCGATGATCGACTTTGCCACGCTGTTGAGCACGACCAATCGCTCATCACCGTTCTTAACCCCGGACCTTTCGTGCCTCCCGCCAAAATCAGCCGGGATCAGGAATACGCTCGTGCCCAACTCAGGCACCGGAATCTCCCAATCCCATCTCAGTTGCAGACCTCCTGCTCTCGCGTGCCGGTGTTCACCTTGAACAGGGCCATCGTTTGCAGGTGCGCCGGCAGTTCAGCAAAAAGAATCGACTGCTCCTGCCATGACATCGGGTAGGGCTTGCGGCTCGACTTCTTCTCTTCCAGCTTTGTGAGCATTGGCACGCTATCCAGCCACGGCCTACGCTCATCATCTCGCCACTTCCTGGCACACAACAACAAAACCCGAACCACACGCTCGATCGAGATATTCACCGTTCTGTTGCTCGCGCCTTTCTTTACTTTGCCGTTCCCCAGCTTCTTGGTCGCCAACCTGTCTTTGATAAACGGGGCCAGGGCCTGGTCATCAATGTGGGTCACCGGTATGTCGCCGATGAACGGGTCAAGCTGAAAGAAGATTCGGTTTGGGTTTTCCGCTAGTTGGGGGGGATCGGGAAGCATTGTGTTCCCAACGTGGTTAGGCGGCATTGTAATTCAATGGATATCCACGGGATCAACGGGACAGGTATCGCATGGCGTTGCGGAAACCATCACTAATCCATGGCCGATGGCATTCCCTAATGCGTGCTGGTTCGCAATGGCTGGCACTGGCCAATCCCCAAACGGCAATGGATACGGAAGCTGCAGGGTTGATTCTGTTACGACAACTAATGACATCCAGCACATTCGCCCATATTACTGGGTGGGTGTTACGAAAAATCTTCGCCGTCGGCTACTGAGGTTATAATGATTCGTTACTATAGTCAGGCTACGGGATGTACTTATCCATCAGGCATTCACAATTCAATTCCCTCGGATGCCGATGAAATGTCCGAGGAACTGTTTCTTTCGGTCATCTGCAATCCTACGCCGGGCCAGATCAGAGTTCATGATGAACATGGGCTGCCTTATCTGGTCGATGCTCCGCAGACCGAACCTGACTTGGCGGGGGATGAAAGACACTGGCGTGATGGAGAGCTTTCTAGTTTGATATGGATTCGTGATCGACACCGCGATCAATTAGAGATCGGAGCTCAAGCGACAATTTCGGCAGAGTATTTCACGGAGCTTCTTCTGTACATCCAAGCTCTTCGCGATTGGCCGCAGTCTTCAGAGTTCCCCGACAGAAATTTTCGTCCAGTTGCGCCGGAATGGATTGCCGAACTCTCCATGTAGCAAATGGAGAGTGTCTTAAGACGTTCGGTGATCTTACTGCGGATGCGGCGAAAATGTTACGAGGCTGTTAGCGTCTTTCTCATAAATGTGAAATTCTTTACGATGTTGTTTATCGGCTTTTCTACAAATATATGTGCTGCTATCCCAGCTGCGTGACACAGCAGCAGCATTCCAGCTAGATACACATAAGGTCCAATTGTAGTGGCAATGTTGAATTTTACTGTGTAGAAAATATAAAGAGGACCGACAAGAGCGTGCACTAAGTATGTGCTGTAAGACGCATCACCCAGAAGGCTCATCAGTTTTATTTCCTTTACTGTACCTTCAAGGCTAATAGCTGCCCATACCAGTAATAGCGCTGGCACACCCCACTGAATAGATCGATCGAGATTCGGTATGCTGATCTGGATAACGTCGTTCAGGGTCACCAAAAGAACTAACGGTATGAATAGGAAGATCGTCGAAATCGCCAGCGACTTCTTCATCAGTATTCCATTCGAGACTGCCCTGTACAGGAAAAGTCCAAAAAGGAATTCTACGATAAGAGGATTACTGAAGTCCTGTGCTATCAGGCTGTTTGTGGTGGTGACGGAGGCGAGCAGCATTAACAAGAAGAAGAATCCGAGCACCCCGAACTCCAATGACTCAAGCTTCTTTGCGCCAAAGAACAGTCCAAATGCGATCGCTGTATAGAAAAAAAACTCAACTTGCAGTGACCAGCCAACGCCGAGCAGCGGTGGACGCGCCCAATGAGTGAATGTCATGGATTCGAATAGCCATTTGAGGCTCAGTCGCGACGAGTTGAAAGCGTAGGACAGATCAATGTTTGGCTCGCCGAACAATCGGAAAGCGACCATCCCAGATAACACCATCGACGCTACGGTTGCGAGGAAATACATCGGCCAGATCCGAGCCAGTCGTCTCAGCATAAAGGCGGAAGCAGTATTTGTTGCCAGACTTCCAGGTTTGTACAGCCCGCCAAATAAAATGAAGGGCATGATGAAGCCGCTAATCACGAAAAAGAGGTCCACTCCAACGCCTGCAATATTCGTAATTCCAGCGGGAACGCCGAATATTTGAAGGTTTGCGTGGGCAATAACTACCAGCAACGCGGCCACAAACCTCAAGTATTGAATGTTTTTAATCATGCTTCCCTGCTCAACAGACGATGGAATTCGGCGCGATTTTAGACGCTTGTTTCCCGTCGCGCCATCTGCCCTGGTGGCAACAATTAACTATCAGATAAAGACCCGCTTCGAGCGGGATTTTTTTTGCCTGGAGAAAAGCATGCCGATCACTGCGTAGCAGTTGCTGCAAATCCTACCCGACGCCGGCACCCAAGCCGGCGTTTTTGTTCCTGTGCTCAACACGGCGATGCAGCGCTATCAGATCGTCGGGGCCATGCGGGTCGCCGCGTTCATCGCGCACATCGGCCATGAATCCGGTCAACTGCGCTATGTGCGTGAGATCTGGGGGCCGACGCTGGCCCAAGCCAGATACGAGGGCAGGGCGGATCTCGGCAACACCAAGCCGGGCGACGGGTTCAAGTACCGCGCGGGCGCGGCCTGATTCAAGTCACCGGCCGGGCGAACTACGCGGCATGTGGCGAGGCATTGAGCGTTGACCTGGTCAATCAACCCGAGCTTCTGGAGCAGCCGCAGTATGCGTGCATGTCTGCCGCCTGGTTCTGGGGAACGAAAGGCCTCAACACCATGGCCGATGCCGGCGACTTCGAACGGATCACCAGGCGAATCAATGGCGGCCTGAATGGCCTCCCTGATCGACTGGCGTTGTGGGAGAAGGCGCGGGCGGTGCTGGCGTGACGTCCTCTTGGCGATTGATCGGTATGGCGGCGCTGTTGCTGCTTGCCGTCAGCGGCACCTGGCAGGTACAGGACTGGCGCTACGGACGGCAGCTCGCCGAGCAGGCCCGCTCCCACACCGACACCCTGAATCAGCTGGCCATGGTCGGCGCCGCCACGCAGAAGACCGAACAGGACAAGCGGGTCGCGCTCGAGCAGCACCTAGCGGTCAGCGAACAAACCCACTTCGAGAAACTGACCAATGCTCAAAAAAACCAGGCTCGCCTGCGCGATCGCCTTGCCATTTCTGATCTGCGGCTGTCAGTCATCCTCGCCCAGGGTTCAGCCGGTGGCTGTTCAGTGCCTGCCAACACCGGCGCCGGCGGCGTGGTTCATACAGGAGTACGAGCCGAACTTGACCCAACGCATGCTCAACGAATTATCGCCATCACCGACGAAGGCGACCGGGCAGTGATTGCGCTGAAGGCGTGCCTGGCGTATGCCCGGACTATCGGATCTCTCGAGAGTGCCGACGACCTACTGAGAGCTTTGCGCGATTTCGTCAAGGAGACGGTCTCATCCAAGTGACAACCTCCATCAGCCAAGCAAAGCGTTCTCGGAGACGCTGATAGACTTCCGTCGCTATTAGAGGCGTCATCATTCCACCTATCTCCCATCAGAAACCGATTCGTAACGAGCGCGAGGGTGTTCGGTGACCAAAAACGGCTGATTTTGATGGCCATTTGATGTAGATTCGGCGCTCGAAGGGAGCTAAGCATGCAAAATTACAATACAGGGGCAGTGCCATCGCTCACCGGCCTGAGATTCATCGCGGCTATGATGGTGTTTTTTTCGCACTTCCCGTTGCCTCCGTTACATGACCGGCTGACTGTTATTCAGGAATCGGGTTACGCAGGGGTAACATTTTTCTTTCTGCTATCAGGGTTCATCCTCTCGTTGAACTACCTAGATTCCTTGAGTAAGTTCTCTTTTTTGAGTACTTACAACTATTTTGTATCCAGGTTTGCGAGAATATATCCGGTCTATATATTTTGTGTTTTTTTTGTTTATTTTAGCCGAGGAGCTAACGGAACGATCACCACCTATGTGCTTGCGACTCAGGCGTGGAATCCAGAGTATTGGATTGCTTTTGGTCTGGTGAGCCAGTCTTGGTCGATAAGCGTAGAAATATTCCTCTATGCGATGTTCCCACTTATACTACCATTGCTGCACTGGTTAAAAGTGTCGTCGTCTCGCTTTCGTTTGATTTTAATTTTTATCGCGTTGGTGATATGTCAGTTTTCACTTGCGTACTATTTTTCACAATCAGGGCAGGGGTTGTTGCACAGGACTAATCCCGACTCTGCACACCACTGGCTTTATCGTTTTCCAGTCACTCGGCTTCTCGATTTTTCCATGGGTATTACTGCGGCGATTTACTATCGGCGTTTTTTAACGATTGATGAAAAGACTAAGAGTGTAAGCAGTTTTCTGACCTATGCGTCCATAGTCGTCATTATTCTTCTAATGTCCTCTGGTCGTCTTCTGTATACTCCATATAGCTTTGACGCGATGTATGCACTGCCCTTCACGATTCTAATTTTCAGCTTGGCGGTGGCTCGGCATACGTTTGCGAGTAGTGTGTTGTCAATGCCGAAAATAGTAATGCTCGGTGAGGCTTCCTACGCGCTTTATTTGTTGCAGGTGATCGTTTCCAGCTCATATGTGCAGTCTCCCGGTGCATCCTCATTTATCTGGGTAGTTAATCAGGCTTTTTTCCTCGCCCTCTTGATAGCGGCATCAATTGGCATGCACAGGATGGTCGAGAAGCCTTGTCAGCGCGTGATCAGATCGGTCTTTTCTATAAAAGAGAGGGCGCGTGGAATTTACAAGGCGCAGCAAGCACCTACCTCGACGGACCCTGTTGTAGGGGGATAAGCCGTGGCTGAGGCAGGCAGGAGTAGTGGCTCGCAGCCGTTCAAGATAAGTTTGCCAGCGATGCCGCCATAAGGTTTTTACTGGGTTACTGGCCGAGCCACTGTTTTGTTGGTCAGACGATAGCCCGGGGTGAGCAAAATCATGCATTCACCCGGTTTAGTATCCTTGGCCCAAGATCGCGGACAGCACGGCTTCTGCTATAACACGGTGACCAAAGTCGTTAGGATGGTTCAGTCCATTTCCAGTCAGATCCAGATAGCGTTTATTTTCAAGCATCATATTCCACGTTTGCGTCACGTCAGAGACGGCGACCAGAGGGTATTGTTGTGTAATTTCCTTTAGCGCAGTTCGGTAGCCCATTAAAAGATCATGGTTCTGGATCGTGCTCTCAGGGTTGGCAACCGTACCGCTCACCAAAAGAATCGGTACTTTCGGCTGTTTTTCGCGGATGATGGAAATGACTTTCACTAAATTTTCTTTGTACTCATTTGTTGTGACAAAATTACTGTCATTCATGCCAAAGCCGAGTACAACTAGGTCGCTCGGCTTGTCTGCAACACGATAACTGGCGGCGGATGCGGCATTGAAAGTATTCCACCCGGCTACGGAGTTGTTACGATAGTTCCACGTTCCTGGAGATATTGCATTTAGGTAGGACATCACCAACCCTGCGTAGCCCGGTTGAAAAGGAGCCGAGACCCCCTCGGTAGCCGATTCCCCGTAAGTGATGGAGTCTCCAAAAAATGTTATGTTCATCGGCGCTCGCTTATCCGATGACTTCAGTTTTCCCAATGTACCAATGACCAATGGAGCAAATTTTTCAGATTTATCGTACGTGATTGCGTACTGATATTTCTGGAACTCGTTGGAAACCCTGACCTTGTAAAGCGTTTTCTCCTGTTCTGTCATTGTTGAAGAAAATCCGCTCGGTGCTCCCGTCATGCGCGTGTTTGGGGTTAGCTTGATGCCCTGCTCGGTGCCAATATAGTCAACTCCGGGCTCAAATACTTGACCGTTCACCGGGTTGAACACGTATTTGATTTTGCTCGGAGTGAAAATCGTTTTGTGGGAGGCTGGAGCTCCAACTTCGACATAAAAAGGCTCTCCATACACCGTACTACCTGAAAGAGTCTTTTCTCCTAAATGGAACTTATAGGTTGGGTAAAGGCTACAGTCCAAGTTTAGACATTGTTGAAAGTCGGAGTTGATCAGAGCGCCGTCTGGGCCGACGGCTCCAAATGCTGAGTTGGCAAGTAATGCCCATGCCACAATCAAGCTGCAGCGCATGTGTTTCTCCCTTGGCTTCTGTTGCGGATAAATGTGTTGATTGGTTTTTCGAGATACAGGTGTGCTGCAATTCCGGCTGTCTGGCAGCAGATCAAGTAAATCACAAGATAAAACCAAGCAGGCATGCTTAACAAATCATAATAAAGCCAAAGATAAGCGAACCAAGGTGAGAGGATGCCGTGGATGAGGTACAGACTGTAGGATGAGTCACCTAACAACAACATCAGTTTGTATTTCGGGAGGTTTTTTTCCAAGCTGAGCATCGACCAGACGAGCAGGAAAGCAGGTACACCCCAAGTTATTGGACGCAGGTATGTGCCTGGTGACGCTAAACCCAAGCCGTCGATCAAGAAAAACAACGGGACGCATGCGAGCGCAGTTGTGATCGCTGTCCGTGTTGGGAGCAAAATATTCATGGAAGTGATTTTGTAAAGGAAAATGCCCAGAAAAAACTCGAATATGATCGGGCTTGCTACGACGGATGCAGCTTTCGATACTCCGGATAGGCAGGTGGCGATTGCAAAAATAATGAACAGACCGACCACCATCCTCGTAAACGTCTTTGCGCCGAATAGCAATACAACCGCGATGGAAACATAGAATATGAATTCCAATTGCAGTGTCCACCCGATTGTGAGTAGTGGTGGGCGAGTCCAGTGCGTGAAAGATAATGTTTGCATGATCCAGGTTGGATCCGCTCGATAAATATTGAAAAAATAATTCAAATCTGTTGTCGGGTTGGAAATAAACCCGGAAGAAACTACCAACGAACATACGACGATGCTTGCGATGGTGATCGCATACATAGGCCATATTCTTGTTATGCGCCGCCATAGAAAAGACCTAGGCGACATTTTGCTTGCAGCATCATGCTGATGCAGCCCGCCGAAAATAATGAATGGCATGATGAAGCCACTGATTACAAAAAAGATATCGACGCCAAAACCGCCAAGGTCCGTTGTGTGCGGTGTTACACCATAAATTTGGAGATTGGAGTGGGCATACACGACCAAGATGGCCGCGATAAAACGCAGATATTGGATGCTCTTGATCATGCTTGCTACTCAATGACCGCTGACTTGCGGGGGTCGCGAGCTTAAACGGTAGATTCGCCGTGCGCCATCATTCTGTCCAGCCTGACGGTTAATCCGCGCTCGGCTCAAGGGTGCAATCGTGAAACAAGCTCAACTGGATGATGGCGCGATGATAGCGCTATGGTATCGTCTCGTTTTTGAATAGCTTAGGTCTGCAGTGAATATTCTAGGATAACCGGCAGACATGCGCTTGGTGAGCTCCCGTCATGTTGAAGAACCGTTCTGAAAAGAATCCAACCACCGCTGCCGACATCGAGAAATCCATCCAGGCCCTCAACAAATTGGCCGAGCGCCTATGGGCAGATGGCCGAGAAGCAGAAGCGCAATCACTGCTCAATGCCTTGGACAGTTTGAATCGGGCGCTGGATCGCATCAGAATCGGCCAAAGCCGCCGAGCTGAAACTCTTCATTGAGCCGGTGCGGTTAAACCAGAAAAGTGCACACGCACATTGCTGAGAATAAGGAAGTTCGATGAAAACCGTAAAACCCCTGCTTGTCGCTTCTTGTCTGATGGCCGTATGCCTGTTGAGCGGCTGCGCCGCCTCCGTAAAAAGCGGCGGTACCGAGACGCTGGCCATTCCGGAGTCGGCCAAGCACAACCTGGTCGTCAACTTCCAGGGCAACGCCAAGGTTCAGCAGAACGAGGACTGGCCACGTTTGCAGCAGGAGTGGAATGACGCTTTGCGCAACGAGGCGACCCGTGCTGGTTACAGCCTGTCTGCTGCGCCGGGCAAGAGTGCTGCCGACAAGGATGGCGTGGGCATCAAGATCAATGTGACCAACTTTCGTTACCTCACTCCGGGCGCTCGTTATGGTGCGGGTGTGATGGTCGGCAACGCGTGGGTCAATTCCAGTGCGGATTATTCGGATCTGAAGTCAGGACGTCTGTTTGGCACTCGGACTTACGACACGTCTTCCTCGGCGTGGGAAGGGGTGATGTCGGCGATGACCAAGGAGCAGGTGGAAGCGATCGCGCAGCAGATCATCAGCGATATCAAGAGCGCCAAGTCCAGGTAATCAGCGCCTGCCGGGACGATCCTCCTGTCAGTGCAAGCCCTGGCGCTTGCGCTGTTGTTTCACCCGGTACATCGCCTGGTCTGCCTGCTTGATGATGTCGTCTGCGGTCATGCCTTCGGGCATGACCGCCACGACGCCGACACTGGCGCCGGGGTAGTGAACCTCGCCGAGCACCTCACCCAGGTCATAGTGCCCGATGGTCGCTTTGCTCAGGCGCTCCTGCAGCAGTTCGGCGGCGTGTTGCATGTCTTCTGCCTGCGGCGTTTGTTCGGACGGGGTGCCGAGGGCCAGGGCGATGAATTCGTCACCGCCGGTACGTCCGATGATGTCGCTGGTTCGCAGGGCCTGTTGCAGGCGGACGGCGACACCGCGCAGCAGTTCGTCGCCGGCCAGGTGGCCGTGGGTGTCATTGATGAGCTTAAACTCGTCGAGGTCGATCACGCCCATGAGCACGTATTTGTGCTCCCGTTTCGCCAGGGCCAGCAGGCGGTCCGTATCGTTGAGAATCGCGCGGCGGTTGGCCAGGCCTGTGAGCGGGTCCGACAGGGCCAGTTTGGTCAGCTCGGCGTTGACCACTTGCAGCCGCTCCACCAGCCGTTCACGTTCAAGGGAATAGCCCAGCAGCCCCGACATGAGCCTCAGTAGCGGTTCCACATCAGGCGCGCGGGCAACCCGGTCCGAGCTGGCTGCGCAGACCGTCCCCAGCACTTCGCCATCCTGGGATTTGATGGGCGCACTGACGTAGGTCTTGATGCCCAGCGCGGCGGCGGCTTCGGAGTCGCCCCAGCAGTCGGCGACATCGTCCGAATACAGGCGGTTCTCGTCCAGGGCCCGCTTGCACAGCGTATCTGCCCAGGGCACGACGAGCCCTTCCGGGATCACCATGTCGCCGATGTTGCGTGCGAACTCGACACGCTGGATGCCTACGTCGGTATCGATGGTGGTGAGGTAAGTCGACTCCATCCCGGTGACCTGGCTGAGCAGGGTCAGCAATGGGCGCGTGAGCTGCTCCAGCGTTTGGGCCTTGGGGATGGTTTCGGAAAGAAGGGAAAGCAGATGGTCCATTTGAGCGTGCCGATAGCTGAAAAGGTCTACCGATTATCAACGCATCGGCGACCCATTTTACAGCCCGGATTCGACCCTTTTCCATGACAAGCCTCACAGGCCTGCCATGGCGGGCGTCCACTCAACGGGTTTTGTGCACCGCGTCGATGATGACCTTGGCCACATCTGCCGGGCGCGACTGCTGCGGTACGTGGCTCGATTCGACCTCGGTGACCTGCGCCTTGATCTTCTTGGCGAATGCACGTTGCAGGTCGGGTTGGATCATGCGGTCTTCACGGGCCACGACGTACCAGGACGGTTTGCCGTTCCAAGCGGCGGCGCTGGTCTTGTCTTCAAACGCAGCGGCGCGAATCGGTCCCTGGGTCGAGGCCATGACAGCGGTCTGTGCCGCCGGCAGGTCCTGGGCGAAGCCGGTGGCCATGCCCTTGGGCGTCATGTACAGGAAACCGTTTTTATCGGCGGCGATGTCCTTGGTGCCGGCCGGTGCCGGGTATTCCTTGCCCAAGTCCTTGACGGCCTGACCTGCGTCCGGTGCAAAGGCGGCGACGTACACCAGGCTGCGAACTTTCTGGTCAGTGCCGGCCTGACTGATTACTGTACCGCCCCAGGAGTGCCCGACCAGCACCACGTCACCTTCCTGGTTGTTCAGGACGCGTTGAGTGGCGGCCACGTCGTCGGCCAGCGAGGTCAGCGGGTTTTGCACCACGGTCACCTTGATGCCTTCGGCTTGCAGCAAGGGAACGACCTTGGCCCAGTCCGAGCCGTCGGCGAATGCACCGTGTACGATGACCACCGAAGGTTGCGGGGCGGCGTGGCTGGCAGCGGCGAACAGGGAGGTGGTCATGGCGAGTGCGAGGGCGATAGCCTTGGGTTTGAACATGGTGGAATCTCCTGTGGTTGATGGGATCAGTTTCAGGAATTCAGGCAGGGTCCGGTATCGGTCGTTTATCCGAGGCCGGGCAAAAACCGAGTGAATCATGGAGAGCGATATGCGCGAGAGTGATGGCATCGAGCTGGAAAGCGCGATCCTGTGTTTGTCCGTGGTAGGCGACCTGAGCATGGGGCAACCCACGGATCAGTCGCGCCGTGCCGCGCGTCTGGCGCAGATGCTGGCCCAGACCTGTGACGGCGGTGGTGAGCACACCGAAACGGCGCGCCAAGTGTCGCTGCTGCGCTGGTCGGGCTGCACCGCCAACGCCGAAGGCTTCATGCGCCTGCTGGGCGATGACGTCGGCGGCCGTAACGCGATGCTCACGCACACACTCGGCGCGGCAGGCGTGCGCGCCATGCGCAAATCGGCGCCTTTGGCCCAGGTGCATTGTGAGGTGGCGGGCGACATCGCCCAGACACTCGGCCTGAGCGCCCCGGTAGAGCTGGGACTGCGGCATGTGTTCGAGCAGTTCGACGGTGAAGGCAACCCCGGTGAATTGCGCCATCCCGATGTACCGGACGTGGTGTACCAGGTGCTGCTGGCCGGTGACCTGGAGATTCTCGCGCGGGTGCATGGGCTGGACGCCGCGCTGGAATGGATTACGAGTCAGAGCAATCGGCGCTATCCGGCGGCACTGGCCGCCGAGCTTTCGCGCAATGCCGGCGACTGGCTGGACGCGTTGCGTGATCCGCCGACCGTTGACTCACACTCACCTGCGCTCAGAGAGCAAGTCCCTCTCACCCTGGTCGGGGACGTCATCGACCTCAAGGTTCCCTGGTTGGCGGGTTACTCGCGCCGTTCAGCCGAGCTGGTGCGGGACGCCGCCAGGCTGTGGGGGCTTGCCGAACCTGCCGTCGAGCAGTTGGGCAAGGCGGCGCTGATTCATGGCGTCGGCCGGGCGGCGGTGCCCAATCGCATCTGGAACATGGCCGGTCCGTTGCTGGACGGCGATCTCGAACAGGTCCGGCTGGTGCCTTACTGGACCTCGCGTGCCTGCAACCAGATCCCGGAACTGGCGGCCCCTGGCCGGATCGCCGCCAATGCCTACGAGCGGCTCGATGGCAGCGGCTACTTCAAGGGCCTCGACGGCGATGCCCTGCAACCGGAACATCGCCTGTTGGCGGCGGCACTCGCCTGGCAGGCCTTGCGCTCCGTGCGCCCCTGGCGGCCAGCGTTGAGCGAGGAGGACGCCGAACGCCTGATCCTCGACGAGGCCGCGCAGGGGCGTTTTGACCTTCGGGCCTGCCAGGCGGTGATTGCCGCTGCACGCGGCGAGCGCGCAGTGGCGCCCTGCAAAACCAACGACAGCCCGCTGAGCGAGCGTGAAACGCAAATCCTGCAGCGCATCAGCATGGGGGGCAGCAACAAGGAGGTGGCCCGCCAGCTCGGCATCAGCCCGAGCACGGTGCGCACCCACGTCGAGAGCGTGTTCCGAAAGCTGAATTGCACCACCCGTGCCGCCGCGACGCTCAAGGCGCTGACGCTGGGGCTGATCTGAGTTTCACGCAGGGTGTGCGGCGTCGGGCCTCAAGACCTGATGAAAATTTCCGCCGCATTACTGCCCAGGCCTTCCGCCCCCACGAAGAACCGATTGACCCGCTTGTCATACACAATCGGGTTCACCAGGGTTGAAATGCCCAGGTCCGGCAAGTCCTCGACGATGGTTCGCTGAAATTCGGCGAACAAGTCGAAGCGTTTGCCCACGTCGGTTTCCACAGCCGCCGCTTCCAGCAACTGGTCGACTTTCGGATTGCTGTAATGCGCACCGTTGGAAAAGGGCACGCCCGGCTGGAAGTTCTTCGACCAGTACAGCCGCTGCACACCCACGGTCGGGTCGAACAGGTTGCTCATGCCATTGAGGGAGAAGTCGAAGTCGCGGTCGGTGTAGACCCGTTTGACATAGGTGGCGAAGTCCTGGGAGCGCAGGGTGACCTGGATGCCGATTTTCGCCAGGGCCTGCTTGATGTAGTCGGCGGTGCGGCGGTAGGTTTCCGGGCCAGGCAGCGGGTCCAGGGTCAGCTTGAAACGCACGCCCTTGGCATCCCTGGGCAGTCCGGCGTCGTCGAGCAACTGGTTGGCCCTGGCCACGTCAAAAGCGTAGCGGGGCAGGTCCGGCGCATAAAAATGCTTCATGTCCGGGCTGATCGGTCCGTACAACGGCTGACCGTAGCCGAGGAAGATGGTCTTGCGGATGAACTCGAGATTGATGGCATGGGCGATGGCGCTGCGCACGGCGTGCCGTTGCAGGTACGGGTTATCGAAGTTGAACTCGACGCGGGTAATGCCGTTGATGTAAGGCTCGCCGCGGTCCTCGATGCTCAGTCGCGGGTTGCCCTTGATGCGGTCGATGTCGCTCAGCGGCACACCGCCGGTGGAAATGTCGATTTCCCCGGCTTCCAGCGCTGCCACTGTGGCGGCCGAATCGGCGATGAAGCGCACGATGACCCGATCCAGATACGGTTTTCCTGCATCCCAGTAGTGTGGGTTGCGTTCAAGGATCACATGGCTGCCGCGCACCCACTCCTTGAACACGAACGGCCCGGTGCCGATCGGCGCTGTGGCGTTCGGATGAGTTTCCGGACGGGCGTCCTTGTACACGTGCCTGGCGACGATGGGCGATTCGCAGGCAGCCAGGGCGGTCAGCAGATATGGTGCAGGTTTGCTCAGTTTAAGCTGCACCAGGTGCGGGTTGATCGCGGTGACGCTGGCGACGTTGGCGAATGTCGCCCGGCCCCGTGGGTTGGAGGCCTTGAGGGTTTGCAGCGAGAACACCACGTCATCGGCGGTGAAGTCCTGGCCGTCGTGCCACTTCACGCCCTGGCGCAGGCTGAAGGTGTATTCCAGGCCATCGTCGCTGACGGTCCAGGCGGTGGCCAGTTGTGGCAGCGGCTTGAGATCGAGGTCGTAGGTCAGCAAACCCTCGGTGATCTTGCCGGTGATGTACACCGCCGCGCCGGCGGTGTGGGTCAGGTTGACCAGAATCGGCGGTTCGATGGCGATGTGCATTTTCAACGTGCCGCCACGCACCGGGGTGTCTTCGGCGAAGGAAAAGCGCGGTGTCAGTTGCAGCAGTGTGGTGGTGGCGCTGGCGTAGGCCAGCAACTGGCGTCGGGTCAGGCTCATGGCGGTATCCGGTGGGTCACGGGTTCGCGCGGCGAACCCGTGACAGGTGAAAGAAAATCAGCGCGGGGTACGACCTTCAACGGGATGACCCGGGTCGGTGTAGCCTGGTGTCGAGGTGTGACCAGGGCTGACCAGTTGATTGACGAACGCTTCGTCTTCGGCGCTGATCTTCACCTGCAAGGCTCGCTGGTATTGGTCCCACTGTGCTTCGGTGCGTGGCCCGGCGATGGCCGAGGTGACCTGGCGGTTGTTGAGCACCCAGGCCAGGGCAAAGTCCGCCGGGGTCACGTCGCGGCCGCTCAGGTGTTCCTGGATGCGTTGGGCCACGTTCAAAGACTCCGGACGCCATTCGGTTTCCAGCACGCGTTTATCATTGCGACCGACCCGGGAGTCAGCGTCCGGCTGTACGTCCGGACGATATTTGCCGGTCAGCACACCACGAGCCAGCGGGCTGTAGGTGACCACGCCGAGGCCGAAGTGGTGGGCCGCCGGAATCTGCTCGGCTTCGGCGCTGCGATTGACGATGTTGTACAGCGGCTGGCTGGCCACCGGGCGGTCGATGCCCAGTTCGTCCGCCAGTTGCGCCACCTCGGCAATCCGCCAGCCGCGGAAGTTGGAGACCCCGAAGTGGCGCAATTTGCCTTGCCTGATCAGGTCGGCGATGGCGCGCACGCCTTCACCCAAAGGGGCGTCGAAAGTGGCGTGGTGGAAGTACAGAATGTCGATGTAGTCGGTGCCCAGGCGCCGCAGGCTGTCTTCCACCGACTGAATGATCCACTTGCGCGATTGCCCGCCGACATTGGGCCGCCCGGCCCGGGAATAGCCGAACTTGGTGGCCAGCACCCAATGCTGCCGTGTGTCATGGATGGCCCGACCTACCACGCTTTCCGATTGGCCGTCATGGTAGACGTCGGCGGTGTCGATGAAGTTGATGCCTTGCTCATGCGCCTTGGCGATGATGCGATGGGACGTCGCTTCATCGGTGGGACCGCCGAACATCATGCTGCCCAATGTCAGCGGTGAAACCTTGATGGCGCTGCGGCCGAGGTAGCGATATTCCATGGAAGAACTCCGGGGTTAATGACGGCCGTTGGCCTGGTGGGGATTGAAAGCGTCGGTCAGGCCGTCGCCGATCAGGTTGAAGGCAAGTACCGTGAGGAAGATCGCCAGACCGGGAATGGCGGTCAGGTACCAGGCGCTGCGGATCTGTTCACGACCGCTGCCGATCATGCTGCCCCAGCTCACCTGGTTCGGATCGCCGAGGCCCATGAACGACAGCGCCGACTCCATCAACACCGCCGAAGCGACCATGATCGAGGTGGTGACAATCAGCGTCGGCAGGATGTTCGGCAGCACTTCGAGGGCGATGATCCGCAGTTGGCTGTAGCCGACGCTACGGGCGGCGAGGATGTATTCGCGCTCGCGGATCGAGCGCACTTCGGCGCGCACCAGGCGTGCGACCGTGGGCCAGGAAATGATGCCGATGGCGAAGATCAGCGTCGGCACCGAGGGCTGGGCAATCGCGACCAGCGCCACCAGCAGGACGAAGCTGGGCATGGTCTGGAAAATCTCGATCAGGCGTTGCAGGGCATAGTCGACACGCCCGCCGAAATAGCCGGCCAGCGCGCCGATGCTCAGGCCCAGCGACACGCCGAACAGGCTGGCGAGCATCCCCACTTGCAGCGATACGCGGCCGCCATGGACGATCCCTGCCAGCACATCGCGGCCCAGGGCATCGGTGCCCAGCGGGTAGTGCCAGTCCTGGCCCGGCCACAGCAGGGCGTCGGCCTCCATCGCCAGCGGATCGCCGGGGAACAGCAGCGGCGCAATCAGCGCCAGCACGCTGACCAGGAGTAAAAACAGCAGCCCGCCAATGGCCGTCGGGTTACCCGCGAAACGTCGCAGCGCCGCGCTGCGTGGCGCGCTCATCGACGGCTCCGGATACGCGGGTCGAGCCAGGTTTGCAGCAGGTCGACCAGGACATTGGTGGCGATCACCAGCAGCGACGACACCAGCAATATGCCGAGCAGGACGTTGTAGTCGCGAGCCATCACCGCGTCGTAGGCCAGTCGCCCGAGCCCCGGCAGGCTGAACACGGTTTCGATCACCACGGCGCCGCCGAGCATGCCGCCCAGGTGCAGCCCGGCCATGGTGGTGATCGGCAGCAGCGCATTGCGCAGCACATGCTTGAAGGTGATGAGCCAGGGCGACAAGCCCTTGGCGGTGGCGGTGCGCACATAGTCCTGGGCGCCGGCCTCGAGCATGGACGCACGGGTCAGGCGGGCGTATATGGCGATGTAGATCAGCGCCAGTGAGCTGGCCGGCAGTGCCATGTAGCGCAGCGTGTCGACGACGGCGGCCCAGCCGTGCAGGTCAGCGCCAATGGTGCCGGCGCCGCCGGTGGGCAGCCAGCCGAGCTTGACCGAGAACACCACGATCAGCATCAGGCCGATCCAGAAGCCCGGCACCGAGTAGAAAAACTGCGAGCACACCGACAGCAACCGATCCGGCCAGCGCCCGTGCCAGTGAGCCATGAGCATGCCGAGGGCGATGCCGATCAGCAGCGAGAACACCAGCGCCAACAGCATCAGGGTCAACGTGGTGCCCAGGCGTTGCGAAATCAGCGACTCGACGGTTGAGCCGTAGCGTGGTGAATAGCCGAGGTTGAGGTGCGCGAGGTTATTCAGGTAGTTCCACAGCTGCACGCCGATCGACTGGTCGAGGCCGAACTGGCTGCGCAAGGCCGCGAGGCTTTCCTGGGTGGCCGAACCGGATTCGCCGGCCATGACATCCGCGGCGTCGCCCGGTGCCAGTTGCAGTAATAGAAAGTTGATCAACAAAATACCGAGCATGGTCGGCAGGGTGTGCAACAACGCGCGCCAGAGTGCGTTGCTGAATATCAGCAAGTTCTTCATTGAATGATTCCATCAAGTGCGCCGCTATTAACGGGTTGCTTATAACCTTTGTCAATGATGGAAAAAGTTCTATCGTTATGCTTTTGCGTTTATCTAAGCATAGATAAAAACGATATACGTCGGTTAAGTTCCAGCGATTGACGGGTCGCCAGGGGATGATTACTGTCGGCCTCCAGCAACAAGTCGAGTTTTTGCTAATTGGGGTATATGTCCAAAAGTTATAGGGTCTGTCCATCGCGGGCAGAGCAACTTTATTCGTTCGTTAGATGAGGCAAGTGTGACGTTCAATCATTCCATTGATGTCAGCTCGAACCGGCCCGGAACTTCATCCCCCGATGTCTTGCGCACTTTGCTGGGGCGTATCCCGGCCCTGGCGGGAGAGATCGCCAAGGAAGCGTCGCAGCGCGATCTGGAGCGCGAGTTGCCGTTCGAAGCCTTCCGCCTGATCCGCGAGGCCGGGCTTGGCGCCCTGAGGATTCCCGTCGAGCTGGGCGGGCCCGGCGGTAGCGTGAGCGACTACATCGAGCTGATCGCGAGCCTGGCTGCTGCCGACCCTAACGTCGCCCATGCGCTGCGTTCGCATTTCAACTTCAGCGAAGCGGTGATTCATAGCCCGGACAGCGCCGAGAAGCGCGATTACATCAGCAAGATTCTCGATGGCAAGCTGTTTGCCGGGGCTCACACCGAGGTGGGGGCGCCGTTGGGCACCATTCTCACGCGCTTGACCCGGGTCGGGGACAGTTACCGTTTGAACGGCAGGAAATGGTACGCCACCGGCTCTGCCTACTCCGATTTCCTGTCTTTCTCCGCGACCAACGATGAAGGGCAGGTGGTTTCCGTGCTGCTGCCCGCCGACCGCCCGGGCATCAACGTGCTCGACGACTGGGACGGCATGGGCCAGCGCCTGACCGCCAGTGGCGGGGTGTTGCTGGACAATGTCGAAGTGCTGGCTAGCGAACTGAAGACCCGCAGCCACGACGCTGATGTCGGCCGCCATTGCTCGACGTTGCGCCAGTTGCACCTGGCTGCCTGCGCCGCCGGCGTGGTGCGCAACATCCGCAAGGACGCGGTGAGTTACGTACGCAAACAGGCGCGCGCGGCCATGCACAGCCCGGTGGAGATCGCCCGGGACGATCAGTTCGTGCAACAGGTGGTCGGCGAAATTGCCGCCAACGTCTACGCGGCGGACGCGTTGATCGCTCACACCGCTCGTATTCTGGATGAAAGTTCACGCGCCCTGTTAAGTGCTGATCCGGGGGTGGATCAACAATTGATTGAAGCGTCGATCAGTAATGCACAGATGCAAGTGGTGGTCGCCAAACTTGCCCTGCGTTCTGCCGAAGTCCTGTTTGAAGTCGGAGGCGGTTCGGCGACCTCACGAAAGTACAACTTTGATCGGCATTGGCGAAATATTCGCACGGTATTGAACCACAATCCCTTGTTGCACAAGGCACGGGTTGTCGGTGACTTTTATTTGAATGAAACCACCACACACCTGAGAGAGGGGCTGGTTTTCTAAGTTGTTGTGCATGGACGCTGCAAGTTTGATCTTTCCATCCGCTTCACCCTACTAACGCGCAAGACCCCGCCAGGTACCGCATCTCCTAATCCTTGTTAGATGGCCAGGAACGTCCACCACGCCAGCAATAAATTGATTTTTTGCAGGTAGTTCATGAATGTTCGTTTGAATACCCCACGCTCGCCCCTCGGATTGATGGTGTCGATTGGCGTGATGACCCTGTGTGGCAGCGCTGCCACCTTCGCCGACGATTCCAGCAGCGGACGCAGTGCCGGGCAATCGGCCAAAGGCGACAATGCCCTGGAAACCGTGGTGGTCACCGGCTCGCGCACTGAGTCACGCACCGTGGCCCAGAGCCTGGCCCCCATCGATGTGATCTCCGCCGATGACCTGGCCCGGTCCGGCAAGCAGAACCTGCGCGATGCCCTCGCAGCGCAAGTGCCTTCCTACACCAACGACGCTGGCTTTACCGGCGCCACCGGGATCGCGGTGAAGTCCGCCACCCTGCGGGGCCTGGGCGGTAACGCGGTGCTGGTGCTGGTCAACGGCAAGCGCCGCCACAACACCGCGCAGATTTTCCACCAATCGTCCTCGACTTCCAACGGACAGTCACCGGTGGACCTCGACCTGATCCCGGTCAGTGCGGTCGACCACATCGAAGTGCTGCGTGACGGCGCGGCCGCCCAATACGGTTCCGATGCGATCGCCGGGGTGATCAACATCATCCTCAAACGCAACAAAAGCGGCGGCCAGGCCACCGCGCTCTACGGCCAGTACGGCCAGCGCGAGGGGCACAAGGGCAACTTTGGCGCGACCGGTGAAAGCCTGATCAACCAGGGTTTCGAGTTGCCCAACGACGGGTTTTTCAACCTCAGCGGCGACATCAAGATCCAGGAAACCAGCAACGTCGCCGGCGCCGTGCCGGACCGGACCAAGATCTACTCGGGCAACGACCCCCGGGAGTTCGGCGAAAGTCGCAACCGACAGATCATGGGCCAGCCCCGGGCGCAGACCTACAACTTCGCCTACAACGCCGAGCTGCCGCTCAACGACGCGCTGGATTTCTACTCGTTCTCGACGTTCAGCCACCGCGACTCCACGGGCTTCGGCACCTACCGCACCGCCAACTCGGCGCAGAACATTCCCGAAATCTATCCCGACGGCTTCCTGCCCAAGTTCCGCTCGGTCGAGGACGACCTGCAAGGCGTGTTCGGCATCAAGGGCAAGGACGTGCTCGGTTGGGACTGGGACCTGTCGACCAGCTATGGCCGCAACGACGTGCAGTACCACAACGACGACTCGCTCAATGCCTCCTTCGGTCCCGCCAGCCCGACAGACATCGACAACGGCGAAGCGATTTTCAGCCAGTGGACCAACAACCTCGACATCAACCGCTCGTTCGACACCGGGCTGTTCGCCGACCCGTTGCATGTCGCGGCGGGCATCGAATACCGGGTCGACGGCTACCAGATCCGCAAGGGTGAATTCGCTTCCTACGCCGACGGTGGGTATATCTACCCGGTGGGTTCGCCCAACGCCGGCAAGCGCCCGAGTTCGGGTTCGGCGGGGTGGGGCGGTTTCAGCCCTGAGGCCGCCGGCAGTTGGGATCGCAGCAACACCGCCGGCTACATCGACTTCACCCAGAAGCTGACCAGCGACTGGGAGTTGAGCCTGGCCGGACGTTTCGAGCACTACAGCGACGTGGGTGACACCACCAGCGGCAAGATTTCGACCCGCTATCAACTGACCCCGACCTTCGCCGTGCGCGGTGCGATCAACAATGGTTTCCGCGCGCCGTCGCTGCAGCAACAGTATTTCTCCTCCAGCACATCGGCCTGGAGCGCCAACCCGGTCACCGGGGTGCTCAGCCAGAACATCACCACCTACGCACAGCCCGGCTCGCCGGAGGCGACGGCCCTGGGCTCCAAGGCGCTCAAGCCGGAGAAGTCGCGCAACTACAGCGTGGGTTTCGTCGCCACGCCAGCGAAGAACCTCGACGTGACCGTCGACTTCTACCAGATCGACATCAAGGACCGCATCCTGCAAACCAGCGCGCTGAGCGGGGTCAATGACGCCAACATCGCCCAGTTGCTGGCGAACGCGGGGCTGAGCACCAACCAGAGCGTCGCCTACTACGGCAACCTCGCCGACACGCGCACCCGGGGGATCGATCTGGTGGCGGATTACCGGGCCGATTACGGGCCGTATGGGCGCGGCAAATGGACGTTGACCAGCACCCAGAGCCTGCAGGAAATCCGCAGCATCAACGAGCCCGACTCGCTGGCGGGGACCGGTGTGCAGGTGCTGGGCCGGGACAAGCAAGGCAACCTGACCACGGCCTTCCCGAAGAACAAGACCGCCTTGTCGCACACCTGGTTCGTCAACGACTTCGAAGTGTCGGTCAAGGAAACCCGCTATTCCCCCGTGACCGGCAAGAGCTACTTCAACCCCAACCGGGATGAGAAGGTCAAGTCGGCGTTCATCACCGACCTGGACGTGGCCTACAACGTCAGCGACCAGCTCAAGGTGTCCGTGGGTGGCTTGAACATCTTCAACGAGCGGCCGGAACAGCTCAGCGAGCAAGCCAAGCTTTTCTACTTCATGCCCGTCGATAACCCGGCGTACAGCTGGTACTCGCCTTACGGCGTGGACGGCGGCTACTACTACGCACGTCTCGACTATTTCTGGTAATCGCGGTGGCACGCCGGCGCGTTTGCCGCCGGGGTGTCCCAGCCTTTCATTCGCCTAAAAAGGATATCGAAATGGCTCAGCCCCACGTCAATGAACCGATTGAACGCGCGGCGTTTCCGGCACCGCTGGACTTCGCCGACAGCCCCTTGAGCAAGGCCCTGGAGCAACCCTTGTTGCTGGGGGTGTTCCTCAACATGCAGGACATTCGCCTGACCAGCCACCCGACGTCCAACACCTGGACCTTCGACTACAACGCCAAAATCGTCCAGCAGGCCGAAGCCCTGGGTTTCGACCTGGCTTTCAGCCGCACCCAGTGGCTGCCCAAGGGCGGTTACGACGGCGAGGCATCGCTGGATTCGTTCATCGCCCTCGGCGCGATGGCGGCGATTACCCACCGCATCATTCTGGTGTCGACCATTCACGTGCTCTACGGCCCCTTGCACCCGCTGCACATCGCCAAATACGGCGCGACCCTGGACCATATCGCCAAGGGGCGCTGGGGCATCAACATCGTCACCGGACACCGGCCCATCGAGCATGAAATGTTCGGTCACCCACAGATCGAGCATGACCAGCGTTATGAACTGACCGGCGAGCTGTTCGACGTGCTCAATACCTTGTGGAGCAGCAACGAGAACTTCACCTACGAAGGCCGGCATGGCTGGCGGATCAAGGACGGCTACATCACACCCAAGCCGCTCTTCGGGCGTCCGGTGCTGGTCACGGCCACAGGGTCGGAGGCGGGGATCGATTTCGCCGCCAGCCATTCCGACCTGGTGTTCATCACCAACTCCTCGGGTGCGGGGATTCGCGAGACGCTGGAAGACATTCCTGCCCACGTGCAGAACATCAAGGCACGCGCCCGGGCGTTTGGCCGCGAGGTGCGAACCATCATCAACCCGATCATCGTCAGCCGCGATACCGAAGCCCAAACCCGTGAATACCTGGAAGCGATTATCGGCAACAAGATCCCCGGCGCCTTTGGCAATCACAAGGCTTATGCCAGCGACGCCCATGCCTGGCGGGGCCGGGCAGACGGCTCGCGCAACACCGGGTTGGGCCTGGGCGGCAACATCGAAATCGTCGGCACGCCAGAGCAGGTGGTCGAGCAACTGGTGGCGCTCAAGGCCGCCGGCATCGACGGTGTGCAATTGAATTTCCACGATTTTGCCGTGGACCTGGCGTATTTCGGCGAGCGCATCCTGCCGCTGCTCAAGCAGGCCGGCCTGCGCCTGTAACCCCTCGCATCGCTTTATCAGGAGCCCACCATGAGTCTCGAGTTCATCGGCCACACCAGCAGCCGTACCGGCGCGGAAACCATCGAGGCCAGTGGCCCGATCATCGACAAGGCGTACATCAGGCACATGGCGCACACCGCCGAGGCCAATGGCTTCGATCGCCTGTTGATCGGCAGCTTTGCCACCTGGCCGGACAACAACCAGATTGCCGCGTATGTGCTGCACAACACCGAGCGCCTGGGGGTGATGCTCGCCCATCGGCCCGGTTTCGTCGCGCCGACCGTTGCCGCCCGGCAGCTGGCGACGCTCGACCAGTTCAGTGAAGGCCGGCTGGCGGTGCACGTGATCAGTGGCGGCACCGACGAGGACCAGCAGCGCGACGGTGACTTTCTCGCCAAGGATGAGCGTTATGCACGCACCGCCGAGTACCTGACCGTGGTGAAAAAAGTCTGGCACAGCGACCAGCCGTTTGATCACCAGGGCGATTACTACCGGGTCAAAGGGGCGCTGTCCTCGGTCAAGCCGTGGCACAAAGCCGGGGTGCCGATTTTCTTTGGCGGCTCATCGGCGGCCGCGTTCGAAGTGGCGGGGCAGCACGCCGAAGTCTATGCGTTGTGGGGCGAGTCGCTGGCGCAGACCGCCGAGACCATCGCCAACGTCCGCCAGGCGGCGGCCCGGTATGGACGGGAGAACGAGATCAAGTTCCTCCTGGCGTTCCGGCCGTTGGTGGCGGACACCGAAGACGCCGCGTGGGCCCGCAGCCGGGAACTGCTGGCGGCGGCGAAAGCCAGATACCCGGCGGCCCCGGCCTTGCACCAGAACGTCGGTTCCCAGCGTCTGCGCGAGGCGGCGGCCCAGGGGGCGGTGCTCGACGAGCGTTTGTGGACGGAGTTTGCGGCGGTCACCGGCGCGCATGGCAATTCCACTGCGCTGGTCGGCACACCGCAGCAGGTGGCCGATGCGTTGCTGGAGTACCACCGGCTCGGCGTCGACAAGTTCCTGATTCGCGGCTTCGATCCGGTGCCCGACACCCTGGTTTTTGGCCGTGACGTGATCCCGCTGGTACGCGCTGCCGTGGCGCGTCGTGGCTGAGTTGAGCCTGCTCGGCCAGTTGTTCGGTACGCCAGGGCTCAGCGTTGAAGGCTCGGCATGGCCGTCGGCGATCCGTGTCCAGCACGGGCCGCTGGCAAGGTTGCCGGACGTGTTCCGGCAGCCGCTGTTAAGCAGCCCTGAAGCGTTGGGCGATCGTTACCGTGGGCCATTGTCGTTCGGTCGTGGCTTGCGCTCACCCAAGACATTCGACAGCCAGGCCAATGCCGCGAGCCTGTTGCAGTTGGGGCTCACAGTGTTTCTGCAGGACATTGCCCAGACGCTGCCCGGTGCGCCCGGTTTTCTGCGGGAACTGGAGCGTGAACTGGGTGTGGCGACGGGCAGCGCGCGGTTGAGCGCCTTTGCTTCGGCGGGGGATGACGGGGTCTCCTGTCATTACGATGCCGAGGAAGTGATCTCCATTCAGTTGCTGGGCCGCAAGACCTTTTACGTGGCGCCGATGACCGAGATCGAGTTGCCGTATGGCGCACAATTCGGCCCCGACATGGTTGCGGTGGAAAACCTCTACGAACAGGCTCGCGCGGGATTTCCCGATCCTTCGCAGGAGCTGTTCACCCCGCACGAGATGCAACCCGGTTCAGTGCTGTTTCTGCCGCGCGGCACCTGGCATCGGACTGAGGCACGGGAGCCGTCGTTGTCCCTGAGCATCGTCATCCGCCCGCCAGTGTTGGCCGATGCGCTGCTGCGGTGGTTGCAGCCGTGGTTGCTGGGTGACTCGCGCTGGCGCTTGCCCTTGTATGGCGGGGTGGAGGCGCAGCGCGACGGGTTGACGACCTTGCTCGGGGAACTGGCAACACGGCTGGTCAACGACGCGCAGCAATCGATTCTTGACTGGAGTTCGACGCCGCCAGTGGAGAGCACCGAGCTGCTGCGGGTGCCCGGCTCGCAGCTTGCCGTGACGCCTTCTGCGCCTGGACGCGTGCATTTGCAGGTGACCGCGCTCGATCAGGACTGGCGGCCGCGGGTGACCTTCGACAGTGAAGTCCCCGACGGATTGCTGCCCGCCATCGAGTGGATACAGCGACGCACGTCAGCCTTCGACCTGGCCCGCCTGGGGCAGCAGTCGCCACAGATCCCCCCGGGCGATCTGCGCCAGTTGCTTGAACTGTTGGTGAAAGGCAGCGCCCTGCGCCAACTGGTGCCGCGCGGGTAGGCGCGGGCTTGCTCGCGAGGGCGGAGTGCCAGGCGTCGTGGATGCTGAATGTGAAGCCCTTATCGCGAGCAGGCTCGCTGCCACAGGTTCCGAGGTGGATGCGGGTCTTGTGAGCAACCATTAACCCAGCGTCACATTGCTCAAGTTGCCAATGAAGCCGCCGGTCGAGTCGGTGAGGTTGTGTACGGTGCTTCTGGCCAGTAACGCATCTTCACTGGAAACGATCGGAATCCTTGGCACGTCCTCCAGCACTTTTTTCTGCACCTGGTGGTAAAGATCCCAGCGGCGTTGCGGGTCGTTGTCGACCTGGGCCTGCTCCAGCAATGCATCGACCTGGGCGTTCGAATAATGGGTGGCGTTGGAGTAGGCGACCCCCGAATGAATGTTCTTGCTCCAGTAAAACCGTTGCAAGCCAATGGCCGGGTCCGGCGCGGTAGAAGCGGGGGACAGGTTGGTGTCGAAGTCGTAGCGACCGTAGATGCGGTCGATGAATTGCGCGTAGTCCTGGTTGCGGATGTCCAGCTTCACGCCGATTTTCGCGAAGCTGCTGCGCAGGAAGTTCGCGGTCTGCTGGTACGCCGCCGAAGGGCTCGGGTCATTCCTGATCCGCAGACGAACGCCATCCTTGTCGCGCTTCAAGCCGGCTTCTTCGAGCAGGGCTTCGGCGCGCTTCAGGTCGAATGGATACTGCGGCACATCGGCGCTGTAGAACTGCGGGAAATTCTTCGGGATGGGCGAGTCGGCCGTGGTGCCCTGGCCGAGCAGGATGTTGTCCAGGATGAACTGCTTGTCGATGGCATGGGCGAACGCCTGGCGGACCCGCACATCCTGGAATTCCGGGCGTTGCAGATTGAACTCGAAAGCCATGATGCCGGTGCCGCCGTAGGTGTTGAGCCGATCATGCACGGTAAGCGCCGGGTGGTGTTTCAGGCGTTTGATTTCGCTGTTGGACAGGGTGTCGGCATAGGCCACATGCACCGCGCCGGTTTCCAGCGCCGCCGACACCGACGACGGGTCAGCGATAAACCGGTAGATCACCTGATCGAGTAACGGCTTGCCGCTTTGCCAGTAATCGGGGTTGCGCTCCAGCGTCAGGTAGTTGCCCCGTACCCACTCCTTGACCCGGAACGGCCCGGTGCCGATGGGCGCGGTATTGGCCGGGTTGTTGAGGATGTCGGTGCCGGCGTACAGGTGCTTGGGCAGTACCTGTGAGTCCCGGGCGTTCAACGCACTGAGCAGGTACGGCGTCGGGCGCGACAGGTTCCACACCGCCGTGAGCGGGTCGGGTGTCTCGACGCTTTGGACATTGGGGAACGCCGAACGCCCACGGGAGCTGTATTTTTTCCAGATCTCCATTACTGAAAAGGCGACGTCCGCCGAGGTGAAAGGCCGCCCGTCATGCCACAACACGCCCGGGCGTAGTTTGAACGTGACCTGCAAACCGTCGGGGCTGAAGCTCCAGCTTTCCGCCAGTTGCGGTTGTGGCCCGTTCTGCGGGCTGAGGTACAGCAGGCCATCGAAAATCTTCGGTGAAATCAATTGTGTGGCCGGGGCCGTGGTCAGCCCGGTGGTGAGCACCGTGGGTTCGGGGTTTTGCGCGATGATCAGGGTGCCGCCGCGGGTGTTTGCCAAACCAGGACGATGACCCAGCAGGCCGACGGCGGCGGTTGAAGCCAGGGAGTAGCCGAGAAATGTACGTCGCGTAACCATGGGAAAAGACCTTTCAGGCGAGGGCTCCCTGAGCCAGGGAGCCGGGTGGCGAGGGGCTTACCAGTCGTAGCTCAGGCGCGCGTAATAGAAACCGCCGCCAATGCCGTACGGCGTGTTGCGGTTGGCGTAGGGGTCTTCATGGTTGATGGTCGAGGCCAGGCTGTCGGGCTGGTTCGGCGGGCGTTTGTTGAACAGGTTGTTGGCGCCGAGAGTGGCCTTGATGTTGTCGGTGACCAGGTAGCTCAAGGCCGCATCGGTGATGAACGAGTCGCTGGTGGTGGAGTCCTGGGCGCGGTTGAGCACATTGTTTACCGCACGGGTCTTGGAGTAGTAGTGCTCGGTCAACTGCACCTGGAATTTGCCCAATTGCCAGTCGAGGGAGCCGCGCACGATGTTCTGCGGCAAGGCTTCTTCGAGCAGGGTGATGCGCTCGCGATCCAGCAGGCTCAGCCCGGCATTGCTCAGCACCGCCGGGTCATCGACGCTCTTGACCTTGGTGCGGTTGCGCGCATAGCTCAGGCCCCAGTGGGCCCGGCCGAAGCGGTCGTAGTCGGCGTCGTAGTCGAGCTTGAACTCGATGCCACGGGTCTGGGTATCGCCAAAGTTGGTGAAGTAGCGTACCTGCTGTTGGCTGGTCAACCCGGCGCTGGTCAGCGCCTGGGCCACGGCGGCGTTGTTGAAACCGTTGAAGGCGCCGGTGAGGAAGATCCGGTCGCGGATGTCGATCTGGTACACATCCACCGAGGCCGAGAGGCGATCGGTCGGGGTGAATACCAGGCCGAAGCTGACGTTGGTCGACTTCTCCGGCTTGAGCTTCTTCGCCCCGAGCGCCTGGGCGGCGGGAGCGTCCGGGCGCAGGGTGTCGTAATAGTAGGAAATGTACGAGGTGTTGGTGATCGGGTCGTTGACCGGTTGTACCGTCGCGCTCTGGTAGTTCTGTTCGGCCAGGGACGGCGCCCGGAAACCGTTGCTCACGGTGCCGCGCAAGGCCACCTGTTCGGTGAACTGGTAGCGGTTGGAAAACTTGCCCGCCACCGCCGAACCGAAGTCCGAGTAGTCCTCGTAGCGCACCGCCAGGCCGCTGTCCCACTTGTCGGTGATCTTCTGGGCAAAGTCCACGTAGAACGCCGTGTTGTGCCGCGATTCGTCGAATTCGAACTGCGGGCTGAACCCCGTGAGGAACGCCGAGCCGGCTCCCGCCAATCTGCCGCGCAGGTTCACCGCCGGATAATCGTTGGGGTAACGGTAGCCGCCACCGGCATAGGAGTAGTACTCGCCGGCGCCCAGTTCCAGGCTGTTGTAGCGGTATTCGGTGCCGACCGTGACGTTCAGCGGGTGCTCGAACAGCCCGGTGTCGAAGGCGCGCTGGGCGGACAGCGAGGCGATGCTCTCGGCGAAGGTCAGGTCGCCGGCGTGCATGTTCTGCAACGGCAACAGCGCGCCGAAGGACGGGTTGGTGGTGTTGAGGATGTTGATGTCGGCGCGGTTCTGCCCGTAACTGAGGCCCGCATCCCAGGCCCAGCCGAGCAGGTCTTCGGCCTTGAGGCCAACGTTGAGTTGCAGGTCCTCTTCCTTGGTCTGCAGGCGCGAACTGTAGCCGCCGGGGGTGGTCACGACGTTCGCCGTGGCGTTGGTTTCCGAGCGAAACGAACCCTTGGCCTCCGAGGTGCGCGGGCTGTAGGTGGCGAAGGAATACAGCGACAGGTTGTCGTTGAGCGGCAACCCGAGGTTGTAGGCGAAACTGGTGCTTTCCTGGATCGGCACCACCTCGTAGTTTTCCGGCACGTTGCGGTTGGCCGAGGCTTCACGCGGATCGTTGGGCGCGGCGTAGATCTGCCAGATCGCTTGCGACGGCTGTTTCCACGGCCCGACGGTGTGGCTGTCGCCGGTTTTCAGGTACGACAGGCTGAGGTTGGCGAAGCCGCCGTTTTCACCGAGCGCAAACCCCGAGTTCAGCCCGCCGGTGTAGGTGGCGCCCGCATCGCCCAGGTTGCCGACCTTGGACACGTCGTGGTTGTACTCGCCATAGGACACGTCCGCCGAACCACCGAACGCCGAGGACTTGAGGATGACGTTGATCACCCCGGCAATCGCATCGGAGCCGTACTGGGCCGCTGCGCCATCGGTCAACACTTCGACCCGTTCCACCGCCGAGATCGGGATCAGCCCGAGGTCTGCGGCGGAGGAGCCCAGGGTCGCGCCGCCGCTGTTGTTGATCATCGAGGTGCCGTGACGCCGTTTGCCGTTGACCAGCACCAGCACCTGGTTGCCCGACAGCCCTCGCAGCGAGGAGCCGCCAACGTTCTTCGACAGGGCGCCGCCGTTGCTGTTGATGTTGATGTAGGACGGCGCGACCAGCGACAGGGCGCGGCGCAAGTCGCTGGCCCCCGTGGAGCGCAGGGCCTCGCCCTTGATCAATTGCACCGGGGCCAGGGCCTTGAGGGCGGTGGTCTCGACCCGGGAACCGGTGACCACCACGGTTTCCAGTCGGTCTTTCTCGTAATCGGTTTCGGCGCTGGCGGTGTCAACGGGCGCGAGGCTGGCAGCGCCCATGGAGAAAACTACACCGAGGGTGTGACGTCGGGATGGAAGTTGAGACATGGGAATGAGCCTGGTATTGCCTCTGCATTATGTTCTGTGTGTGCAGTAGTGAGTCGACGCTGGCTGGTTCTAGCCTGGCAAGTGGGGGTGCATGTCCTGTGAAGCGCGCAAGGTCGTGTGGGTGGCGTTTGCCTCCTGGGGTCGAAGTGCGTAAGGGATCAGCGTTGAAGGGTCAGGTGATACTTGCCGATCAGGTTGAATTTCCATGCCACCGGATCGTGGACCGTGTGGGTGCGGGCGTTGCGCCAATGCCGGTCGAAACCGTACTCGAGCCGTGTCGAGCTGGCGCCGCCGAGCTGGAACAGTTTGTTGCTGGCCAGCAATGCCGCTTCGGTGGTGAGAATCTTCGCCGCCGCCAGTGCCGACGATACCTGGGCGGAGGGTCCCGGACCCTGTTCGGCAGTGACCTGGTCGAACAACTCGGCGGCTCGCTCCAGCACGACTTCACCGGCGTGAATGCGCGTGTGCACGTCGCCGATGATCGCCAGCACATAAGGGTCTTCCGCCACCGCCTCGACACCGGTCCGCGCATAGGGACGGGCGTGATGGCGTACGTAATCGAGGGTGTCGCTGAACGCAGCGCGGGCGATGCCCAGGTCCAGGGCGCTGTGGAACAGGTCGGGAATGCCATAGGTGTTGGCGCGGGTCTTGCCCTGTTCCGAATCCAGTACGTGGCTGTGTTCGACCCGCACGTTATCCAGCAACAAGGTGCCGCTGGCGGTGGTGCGTTGGCCGAAACCGTCCCAGTCATCGATGATGGTCAGGCCGGGGGCATGACGATCGATCACCGCGGTTTTCGACAGGCCGTCGTCGTCCACGCAACCGATGGAAATCAACTGTGAAAACAGTGCGCCGGTGGAGTATGCCTTGGCACCATTGACCCGGTAATGGTCGCCTTCGCGGGTGATCCGCGTGCGGGTCGTGCCGGCCGGCAGGCTTCCGCCCTCCGCGTGGCCGTTGCCCCAGCGATAGCCTTGGAGGATCTTGCCGAAGAACAGGCGTTTCTGTTCCTCGCGGCCGACGGCTTCGATCACGCTGCTGGCGAGGACAATGCTCAACAACAGTTGCCCGATCGACGCGTCGGCCTCGCCGATGGCGGCCACCACTCGGGTCAACGTCAGGTAGGACACGTGCGCGCCGCCGTACTCGCGGGGCACACGGATCGCCAGCAAGCCGCTACGGGCACAGTCCTCCAGTTCCTGCCAGGGCAGTTGCCGTTCGACGTCGCGCACTTGGGCGTTCTGCTTGAACTGCTCGGCCAGGCGCTCGGCGACCTGCACCGCTTCCTGGTCGCTGCGGATGATATGGGCCGGGCTGGCGGGCGGAGCGACCGTCAGGGGGTGGGCGGTGCGAAGAGCTTCGGTCATCGTGAGTCCTGTTCCTTTGCAGTGGTGGAGGGTTCAGCCAATCCCAGTCCCCTGTGGGCTTGCGGGATCTAGGCCTGGTAACTCGCATCGGCAAAATTGCCGTACAGCGCTTCCGAGGAGTTGAAGAAATCCTTGAGCTGTTTCTGTGTCACCACCACCACGGTCGGCGAGATGATGGGGATCTTCGGCAGGTCGGTCAGCACGATGTGCTGGAACTCGGCGTACCAGGCCTTGCGCTTGACCGGGTCGATTTCCGACTGCCCCAGCTCCAGCAGTTGATCGACCCGTGGGTTGGCGTAACGCGCGCCGTTGGAGAAGGCGATGCCGGGCTTGAAGTTGGCCGAGTGATAGAAACGCTGGGTGCCCATCACCGGGTCAGGCCCGGCGGTGGCGCTGATCAGCGTGGTGTCGAAGTCGCGACGGGTGTAGACGCGGTTGACGTACTCGGGGAAATCCTGGGAACGGATCACCAGTTTCACCCCGATCTTTGCCAGGTTGCTGCGCAGGTAGTGGGCAATCTGCAGGGTTTCGTTGGCCGGGTTGGGGTCGTTGTAGATCGTCAGCCGAGTGCCGTCAGCGCCTTTTTTCAGCCCGGCTTCCTCGAGCAGGGCCTCGGCCTTCGCCAGGTCGAAAGGGTAGCGGGGCACGCTGTCGTCGTAGAAATCGCTCATGCTCGCGGGGATCGTGCTGAACGCCGGCTGGGCGTAGCCGAAGTAGATGTTCTTGACCACGAAGTCGCGGTCGATGGCGTGGGCGAACGCCTGGCGCACCCGCACGTCCTGGAAGACCGGTTTTTCCAGGTTGAACTCGAACCCGACCAGGCCCGGGGAGTAGGGCGCACTGATTTCGCTGACCTGCAACTGGCTGATGCCGCGCAGGCGCTTGACGTTGCTCAGGGCCACCGAGGCCAGTTGCACGGCCTGGGTTTCCAGGGCGGCCGACGCGGCGGTGAGGTCGGGAATGATGCGAAAGATCAGGGCGTCCAGGTGCGGCTTGCCGGGGTCCCAATACTGTTCGTTGCGCACCAGGTTGATCGATACACCGCGGTCCCAACGTTCGAATTTGAAGGGGCCGGTGCCAATCGGCTGGATGTTGTGCGGGTTGGTCAGCGGGTTGCCGCTGTCGTACAGGTGCTTGGGCAGGACCTGGGCATCGGTCGACGACAAGGCGCTGAGCAAGTAGGGCGCTGGCGTCGACAGCGTCAGCACCACTTGCAATGGCGTGGGCGTTTCAACGTTGCTCACCGGGGCGAACGTGGTGATGCCTCGCGAGTTGAATTTGCGCCAGATGTTCTGCAGGGAAAAGGCGACGTCCTGGGAGCCGAACGGCTGGCCGTCATGCCAAGTGACGCCGGGGCGCAAGTTGAAGGTGTAGACCAGGCCGTCGGCGCTGACCTGCCAGTCGGTGGCCAGGCGGGGAACAGGCTGGCGTTGTGCGTCATAGGACAGCAGGCCGTCGAACAACTTGCTGGTGACGGTGTAAATGGTGCCGTCGGTGGTGAGTGCGTTGGTCAGCACCGTGGGTTCGGGAAACTGCGACACCACCAGGGTCTGTTTGCCGTCGAACGCGGCAAAAACCCCGGATGCCTGGCTCAACAGGCCGGTTCCCGCCGCCAGGATCATGGAATCCTTGATAAACATCCTTCTGGTTAACGACATGCTGCACCTTTCGCAAAGCAAGTAATAAGAGTGCGCGCTGATTCCGGTTCTATGGTTAGAACCAAAGCGGCGTTTTATTAAATGGAGGGTGTGTCGTTGTTCTGTTGGGAATCAGAACAGAGCGGCGAGCCTAGCGGATAGTTTCCGAAGTATTCAAGTGGCCGAGTTATAACGTTAAACGCAGTTTCAATAACCCCGGCAGATAATAAGTTTAGAACTTTTTATTCAGTGTTCGGCTTTAAAAATTGCTGTATTAGTGTTGGCCGTTGAACCCGTCCCGCCCCATTCGCTTGTGTGCAGAGAACTTGATGCCGGCCAGTAATCTTTATTTACGCGTGACTCAATGTGTTCGCTCCGGGGCGCGCATGCCGTTTTTCTTCCGTGCGATTGTCCGGGCCATTCCCACCGCCATCGGCGTGATCATTCTCAACTTCATCCTGCTGCAGAGCGTGCCGGGCGATGCGGTGGACGCCCTGGTGGCCGAGGCGGGCTCGGCGACGGCGGAAACCACCCAGTTGCTGCGCCAGCAGTACGGCCTGGATAAATCGTCGCTGGCGCAGTTCGGCGATTACATCGGCCACCTGTCACAACTGAGCCTCGGCGATTCACCGCGTTACGGCATTCCGGTGCTCGATGTGATCACCCAGCGGCTGCCCAATACCCTGTTGCTGATGGGCCTGGCCTTGCTGATTTCCCTGGTGGCGGGTGTCAGCCTGGGGGTGGTGATGGCGCTGTGGGCCGGCAAGTGGCCGGACCGGGTGCTGTCTTCGCTGGCGTTCGTTTTGTACTCGACACCGGGATTCTGGATCGGCCTGATGGCCATCGTGCTGTTCGCGGTCAAGCTCGAATGGCTGCCGGCCGGCGGCGACGGCACGATCGGCGCCGGGCTCAGTGGTTTGGACAAGTTCGTCGACAAACTGCAGTACGCCATTCTGCCGGCACTGACCCTGGCCAGTTTCTTCGTCGCCATTTATGCCCGGCTGACCCGCGCCTCGGTGCTGGAAGTGTTGACCCAGGATTACGTGCGCACGGCCCGGGCCAAAGGTCTGTCGCCGTGGCGCATCACCTGGCGCCATGTGCTGCGCAATGCCTTGTTGCCGTTGACCACCGTGGCCGGGGCGCACCTGGGTGGCCTGCTCGGCGGTGCGGCGGTGGCGGAAACCGTTTTCGGCTGGCCCGGCATTGGCCGCCTGACCCTGGAGGCGGTGCAGGCCCGTGAGTACAAGGTGTTGCTGGGGATCCTGCTGATGTCGTCGTTCATCGTGATCGTCGCCAACATCCTCGTGGACTGGCTGCACACTCGACTTGATCCGCGCATCGCTTCCCGGTTGAGAGGGCGCTGAACCATGAGCCTCGATCTACAGGACGTGAGCCTGCAACCTTCGCGTGCGGCGTCGACCGGCTGGCGCCAGCAACTGGGCACGACGATGCTGGGGCGCCTGCTGCCCCGCGCCACGCTGTCGGCAGTTCCCATTGCACCCGAGTCGGACGATCAGCGCAGCCGCTGGCCGGTGACCCGGGCGCTGCTGCGTTCGCCGGGGGCGGTGGCGGGGTCTGCGATCTTGCTGTTGATCCTGTTCGTCGCCCTGGCGGCGGGGCTGTTGTACCCCGGCGATCCACTGGACATGGCCGGGCAGCCCTTGCTGGCGCCGGGCGAGGACTGGCAGTTCCCCCTCGGCACCGACGCCTTGGGGCGTGATCTGGCTGCCGGTCTGGCCCACGGCGCGCGGGTGTCGTTGCTGGTCGGCGTGACCGCCGCCCTGGTCAGCGTGCTGATCGGCACGCTGATCGGTGCGCTGGCGGGTTACTTCGGCGGCAAGGTCGACCGGTTGCTGACCTGGCTGATCGAAATTTTCCAGACCACACCGTCGTTCCTGTTGGTGGTGGTCGTGGTCTCCATCACCCAATCCACCGTGACCATCATCGCCGTCGTCATCGGCCTGACCTCCTGGGACACCGTGGCGCGACTGGTGCGCGCCGAGTTCCGCGCCTTGCTCAGCGCCGACTTCGTGCTCGCCGCCCGCAGCGTCGGCTACAGCACGCGCTGGATCATTGTTCGCGAAGTCCTGCCCAACGCCTTGCCGCCGATCATCATCACCGCTTCGGTGATCGTCGCCTCGGCGATCCTCACCGAATCTTCGCTGGCGTTCCTCGGCGTCGGCGACCCGAACAAAGTCAGCTGGGGCAGCATGATCGGCACCGGTCGCGACATGTTGCGCAGCGCCCTGTACCTCACCGCGATCCCCGGGCTGACCCTGGTGATCACGGTGTTCAGCCTGAACCTGCTGGGCGACGCCTTGATCAGCGCCCTGAATCCACGACTGCGCGGGAGAACTGCATGAATGCTGTAGCCAACCTTGACGACCACCGCCAGGCTTTGCTCAAGGTCGCTGATCTGCGCGTCAGCTATGGCGATCACCAGGCCGTCAAAGGCGTGAGTTTCCAGGTGGCCAGGGGCGAAACCCTGGCGCTGGTGGGCGAGTCGGGCTGCGGCAAGTCGACCACGGCGATGGCGATCATGCGCCTGCTCGGCGGTCGCGCCGAACTGGAGGGACGCGTGGATTTCGATGGCCTGGACCTGTCCGGCATCAGTGACCCGCTGATGCGTGGCTTGCGCGGCAACGAGATATCCATGGTGTTCCAGGACCCGATGACCTCGCTCAACCCGGTGCTGAGCATCGGCGAGCAGATCGGTGAAGTGCTGCGCCGCCATCGTGGCCTGTCGCGCCAGGAGGCTCGCGCCGAGTCCCTGGCCCTGCTGAAGAAAGTGCGGATTCCCAACGCGGCGGCGCGCCTGGATGACTTTCCGCACAATTTGTCCGGCGGCCAGCGCCAACGGGTGATGATCGCGATCGCCGTGGCCTGCAAGCCGCGCCTGCTGATTGCCGATGAACCGACCACCGCACTGGACGTGACGGTGCAGGCGCACATTCTGCAACTGCTCAAGGAGCTCAGCGAAGAGTACGCCATGGGCTTGCTGTTGATTACCCATGACCTGGGGGTGGTGGGGCAGTGGGCTGATCGGGTGGCGGTGATGTACGACGGTCTGATCGTCGAGACCGGCAGCACCGAAGCGATCTTCACCGCGCCGCAGCACCCGTACACCAAAGGCCTGCTCGGTGCTTCGCTGCGCCTGGACAGTGAGTCGCATTACGCCAGCGCTTCGTTGCCGGAAATCAACGTGCGCCCCGGCGCCAACGGCCTGATCGAGTTCGATCTGCAGAGCCATCCCCGCGCGCCCACCGCCCGTGACGCGCTGGGTGACGCCGAGCAACGGCCCATCCTCGACGTACGCCACCTGCGCACCGAGTATAAGACGCGCCAGGGTCTGGTCACTGCCGTCGACGACGTGTCCTTTCAGATCCGGCCCGGCGAAACCCTCGGGCTGGTGGGTGAATCCGGTTGCGGAAAATCGACCCTGAGCAAAACCATTCTGGGCCTGATTCGCTCCAGTTCCGGCGCAATCCTGCTCAATGGCACCGACATCGCGTCGTTCAGCGAGAAACAGCTGCGCGCCCACCGGCCTTTCGTGCAGATGGTGTTCCAGGATCCGTACGGGTCGCTGAACCCCAGGCACAGCGTTTATCGCATCCTCGACGGCGTGTTGAAGAATCACGGTGTGAAACAGGCCCAGGCGCGCAGCCAGCGCATCCTCGACATCGTCCAGCGTGTGGGGCTGCCGGCCTCGGCGGTGTGGAAATACCCCCACGAGTTTTCCGGTGGCCAGCGGCAGCGCATCGGCGTGGCGCGGGCGCTGATCCTGCGGCCTTCGCTGGTGATCCTCGACGAGGCGGTGTCCTCGCTGGACGTCTCGGTCCGGGCGCAGATCCTCAATCTGCTGGCGGATCTGAAGGAAGAATTCGGCCTGTCCTACCTGTTCATTTCCCACGACCTGTCGGTGGTCAAGTACATGGCCGACCGTGTGCTGGTGATGCACGACGGCAAGATCGTCGAGGAGGGCGCCCATGACGGAATCTGGAAAAACGCCCGCCATGACTACACGAAGAAACTGATTGGCTCGGTGCCGGTCCCGCGTTATCCGGTGGCCGACGACGAGTCGGTGCCCTACAGCGATGCCGTCTGGCAGGACCTGCCGGTGGCCTTGCTGTTATCGCGCTTTGCAATTTAGTGATGTTGTTTGAATAACCAATGAAAAGACCATTAGGGGAGTGAACATGAGCGCTATCGAGTACCGCAACCTGGGCCGCAACGGGATCAAGGTGTCGCCCATCACCCTGGGGACGATGATGTTTGGCGGGCAGACCGACGATGCGGTGGCCAGGCGAATTGTCGACAAGGCGTACGAGCAGGGCATCAACTTCATCGACACCGCGAACGGCTACAACGGCGGTGCTTCGGAAGAAACCGTGGGCCGCCTGATCGCCGAGCGGCGTTCGCAATGGGTGCTGTCGACCAAGTTCGTCAACCCGAACCCGGGGGCGCTGGGCCCCAATGATCGCGGTGCTTCGCGGCACAACGTGATTCAGTCGGTGGAGGCCAGCCTGAAACGCCTGAACACCGATTACATCGACCTGTTCTATCTGCATCGCGAGGACCATACGACGCCGGTGGAAGAGACCCTGCGCGCGTTGTCGGACCTGATTCGGGCGGGCAAGATCCGTTCCTATGGCCTGTCCAATCATCGTGGCTGGAAACTCGCCGAATTCAGCCGCACCGCCGACCTGCTGGGCATCGAGCGCCCGGCAGCCAGCCAGCCGCTGTACAACCTGGCCAACCGCCAAATCGAAAACGAGCACCTGCCGGCGGCCGAGTACTACGGGATTGGCGTGGTCTCCTACAGCCCGCTGGCCCGTGGCGTGCTCACCGCCAAGTACGATCCGAGCCAGCCGCCCTCCGAAGGCACCCGCGCCGGGCGCAACGACAAGCGCCTGCACCAGACCGAATGGCGCCCCGAGTCGCTGAACCTGGCGCAGCGCGTCAAGGACCACGCCCAGGCGCGCGGAATCACCCCGGGCCAGTTCGCCCTGGCCTGGGTACTGAACAACAAGCTGATCACTTCCGCGATTGCCGGGCCTCGTACCGAAGAGCAATGGAATGATTATGTGCCGGCACTGAACTACGCCTTTACCGCCGAAGATGAAGCCTTTATCGACGACCTGGTGATCACCGGTCACTCTTCGACGCCGGGTTACAACGACCCGAGCCATCCGTTTGCCGGGCGTAAGTCGCGGGTCTGATGACGCGCGGGCTTGCTCGCGAAGGGGCTTACAGGCGATATCGCTGCTCGATGGCGGTTCGCTTTCGCGAGCAGGCTCGTTCCCGCACTGAATCTTGATGTCGATCCCTGCCCCACAGGTGGGTGTCGGATCAGTTTTTTGCCAGGTTCCAATGCCGCCATTGCGGTTGTACCAACAGCAGGCTGGCAATTGTGACCGCCACCAGACCCCACAAGGCAATGGTGGTGGCCACGCCCAGGCGATCGGCCATGTAACCGGCGACCAGGGTGGCCAAGGGCTGCAGGCCGAAGCCGATGATGCTGAACAACCCCATCAGGCGGCCGCGCATGGTCGCGGGCGAGAGGATCTGCACCAGGCTGGTACAGGTCACCATCGCCTGCGAGGTGGCCAGTCCGAACATGAACAGCGCGAACAGTTGCAGGAAAAGCAGGCTGGACAGCGCCGAGACCACCAGCCAGCCGCCCATCCAGACCAGGGTCAGCGACAGCGTCAGGCCCATGCGCCGGATGTGGCTGATCACCGGCGACAGAAAAAACGCATACACCAGCGACCCCGCCGCCGCAGCGCCCAGCAGCAGACCGGTGCGCTGCGGATCGCCCTGGGCCACCGCCGGGAGCAGGGCCAGGGTGCCCAGGCCGAACATGGTCAGCGCCGCGCTGCAGATGTAGATATTGCGCAGGGTCAAGGTCTGGCGAATATGCGCCACCGCCTCGCCAAGGGAGACTTTTTCACCGGCATCGGGCTGCCGTTGCTGGACCTGACGCAGGGACATCAGCGACACAATCACCACCCAGTACGACAAGCCGTTGGCCCAGAAGGCCGCCGACATGCCCACCTGCGCCACCAGATAACCCGCCAGTGTTGGCCCCAGGGTGCGGCAGACATTCAGGATCATCGAGTTGATGCTGATCAGCTTGCGAATGTTGTCCAGGCCCGCCAGGTCGAACAGAAACGCCTGCTGCGTCGGGAAATACACCGAGTTGACGCACCCCATCAGAAAGGCAAAAAAGAACAGGTGCGCCAGTTGCACCTGCCCGGTCTGGATCAGTGCGGCGATCACGAAGGTCAGGGCGATTTCCACCAGGTGACAGCCGATCAACAGCTTGCGCCTGTCATAACGGTCGGCCAGGGCGCCGGTGAACAGGCTGAACATCAGGATGGGAAGGCTTGAACACAGCGCACTGACCCCCAGCGCAAACGCCTGCCCGTCCGACAGTTGATACACCAGAAGTGCCATCGCCGTTTGTTGCAGCCAGAGGCCGATCATCGATACCGACTGGCCGCCAAGGTAAGTTCGAGTGTGCGCGGATTGCAGGGGAGTGAAATTATTCAGCCACAACGAAAGAGCAGACATAAATAGGTTATATCCAGACAAAGTGCAGAGCAGAAGGTAGGGCTGAAAACGCGATGTAATCTGCGCAATGCATCGGGTGCTGTCAATTGAAACGCAGTCATAAACTCAGAACTTAACGATCTATGTGGCGCCAATTAGTTTCCTTTACACTCGTTTCACCTCGCACGGGGCATGAGCTGTTTTTATTTGTATAAAGCGCTTTTTCAATGCCGTGCGACAACGTCCGTCATTATGTTTGTAGTTTCAGGTCGTCGCTCTTAGTTGCGACGTGCTGTCATATTTTTAATGGCGAATGTTATGACCGACCTTAATCTTTGGTACACCCGCTGCCCGACGCCGACGCCCTTGGGGCTGGCCGTGAAGTTGGGCTTTTTGCAGTCCACGCTCGCGGCAAAGTCGGTCGGCCTGCAGTCGCTGCAAAGTTCGACAGATGAAAAAGTCCGCGCCAGTCATTTCGATCACACCCAGCCCTGGTCCTTTCGCCAGGGCGGCAATATCCCGCCGATCCATGCCCGGGCCAATGGCCGCGATACGCGGCTGATCGGCATCAACTGGATCGACGAATTCCAGGCCGTCATCACTTTGCCGTCCTCCGGGGTGCGCACGGTCGCCGAACTGGTGGGCAAGCGCCTCGGCCTGCCACGCCAGCCGCCGGGCATCATTGATTTTCAGCGCGCCACGGCGCTCAAGGGCTTGCTGTCGACCTTGCAGGTTGCCGGCATTGCCCGCGAGGCCGTGCGTTTTGTCGACGTCGCCACCGGCACTGCGCAGTGGGGCGACACCACGCCGGGCTACCCGCCCCAGCTTGTGCGGCGTCTGCCCTATGCCAATGAAATCACCCAGTTGATCAAGGGCGAGATCGATGCGTTCTTCGTCAAGGGCGCCGAAGGCCTGAGCCTTGCCCATCAGTTCAACGCGGTGATTCTCAGTGAAACCGGCGGCCATGCCGACCCGGCGATCCGCATCAATAACGGCACGCCACGCTTGTTGACGGTGGACGGCACCTTGGCCCGGGAACGCCCGGACCTGGTGCAGTCGCTGTTGGAGGCGGTGGCTGAAGCCGCCCGATGGGCCGCGCAGCATCCCGATGAGACCCGGCGCTTTGTCGCTCAGGAAATCGGCGTATCGGAAGAGGCCGTGCAGGGTGCTTTCGGTCCGGAGCTGCATCTGAAGTTCAGCACCTCGATCGATGCGCCAGGGTTGCAGGCGATCGATTCGTTCAAGGGTTTCCTGCTGGCGGAAGGCTTCATCGACAACGAATTCTCCGTGGAGGCGTGGGTGTATGACTGAGGCGGTGACCTGGGATGTCATCGTTCTCGGTGGTGGCGCGGCCGGCCTGGTCGCGGCCTATCATGCGCGCCAGGCGGGGGCTTCTGTGCTGGTGGTGAACAAGGGCCTGGTGGGGCGCAGCGGCGCGACCATCACCTCGGGCGGTGGTGTTTCGATCGCGGGCGAAAGCCTGGTCGCCATTGGCCTGGAAGCCGATGCCAGCGATACCGAGGAACGCTTCCTGCAGGACACCGTGGTCGCCGGCTCCTGGCTCAATGATCAGTCGTTGGTGCAGAGCATGGTCACCGGCATCGGCGAGGAGATGCGCCGGCTGATCGACTGGGGCATCAAGTTCACCGTCAACCGTCGCGCCCCCGGTCACAGCAGCGGGCGCGGCGTGCACATCAGTGGCGTCGACATGCAGCGTGCCTTGACCCGTATTGCCCAGCAGGCGGGAGTGAGTTTTCGCGAGGACTTCCAGTCGACGCAACTGTTGCGGCGCGAGGGGGCGGTGGTCGGTGTACTCGGATTGGATAGGCGCAGCGGCACGGTTGAGAGCATTCATGGCCACAGCACCGTCCTCGCCACCGGCGGCGCGACGTCCAACTGGAGTTTGCGCACCGCGCCGGAAGAGTTGTCCGGGGAAGGGCAGCGCATGGCCGTGGAGGCCGGCGCGACCCTGATCGACATGGAAATGATGCAGTTTCTGCCCTGCTGCCTGACCGCTCCGGCGCTCTGGCGCGGTTTGCAGTTCCCATGGATTCTCGGACCGCAAAGCGGCGTGCATGCCTGGCTGATGAATCGCTTCGGTGAACGCTTCATGGCGCGCTGGGACCCGCAGCGCATGGAACTGGCGACCCGCGACATGGTGTCGGCCGCCAGCGCCACGGAAGTCTACGAGGGGCGTGGCAGCCCCAACGGCGGGGTGTACCTGTCGTGGAAGCATTTGCCCAACGACATCATCGACAACTTCCCCAGCACCTCGCGCTCGATCAGCGCGCACTGGCAGTGGGAAGGTTTTGACATGACCCCGCTGGTGGAGCGGATCAAGCAGGGCTATGCCATCGAAGTGGCGCCCGCCGCGCATTTTTCCCTGGGCGGCGTGCAGGTCGATACCGGCGCGGCCACGGGTGTGCCGGGGTTGTTTGCCTGCGGTGAAGTCACCGGGGCCATGCACGGCGCCAATCGCCTGTCCGGCAATGCCGGGGCGCAGGTGTTGGTGCAGGGCCGTGTGGCCGGCCAGGCAGCCGCAAACGATGCCCGGGAGCGCCGGGCCCGGGATCGTCGGGCACAGAATGATGACGAGGCCGTGGCAGTGACCCTCGCGCCGTTCCAACGCACAAGTGGCATCGCGCCATTTGAGCTCAAGGAAAGTCTCTCGCAGCTGGCTGAACGCGCCCTTGGCCCGGTACGCAGCGCCAAGGCGCTGGACGAAGGCTTGGCGCAATTGGCCGACCTCAGGAACAACGTGTTGCCGCAACTGGCGTGCCGCACCCCTGACCGGATGTGGAACCGTGACTGGAGCGATGCGCTGGAGTGTCAGGCGGCGTTCACGGTGATCGAGTCGGCGTTGCTGGGCGCCAGGGGGCGCGAGTATTCGATTGGCGCCCATCAGCGTCACGATCACAAACACGCCGACAGCGGCGTGCTCAGCCATTCACTGGTGAACGACGAAGGGGGCGTGCTGGTGCGCCGTACCCGGGCCGTCGCCTTTCCGTGGGTGGCACGACCATGACGCCTTCAAGGAGTGTTGCATGCTGATGCACCTGACGTTGTACCGCGACGGTGAACTGCGACAATTGGACATCCGCTTGCCGCCGCCGGCCGGGCTCGGCCTTGGCATCGACCGCTGGGAAGGGGCGTCGGTGAGTACCGCGTTGCAATACGCCCAGCGGGTGTTCGAACCCAACCTCGGTTACTCGCTGTCGTGCCGCCGGGGCCTGTGCAAGCTGTGTGCGATGCGCATCGACGGCGAAGTCAAACTGGCCTGCACGGTGGCGTTGCACGACGGCATACGCATCGAACCGGCCAAGCCCAAGCTTGCGCTGCACGACACGGTCGTCGAACTCAGCCTCGTTAGAGTCAAGCCCGAGCGTGTGGCTAAAGCGGCCACCGGGCACCGCATTCCAACAACCACCTGACTGCCTGTCGGGATTGCATTTCCAATCACCCCGTGAACCCTTTCAGGAGTTGAACCATGTCTGAAGCCTTGCGCAAAACCGCACCGGAAACCAACACACAGCCCACGGCAATCTGGTACACCCGTTGCCCGGTGCCGACCACCTCGGGCATCGCCCAGCACAAGCATTGGCTGCAAAACGAATTTGCCCGTCACGGCATCAAGCTCGACTCGATCCGTGCTTCCGAAGACCGGGCCGTACGTGAATCGCATTTCCGCCACAGCCTGGCCGGTAGCTTCCGCGAAGGCGGAAACGTGCCGCCGATCTGGGCGCGGTCGTTGGGCCAGGACACCGTCGTGGTGGGGATCACCTGGGTCGACGAACAACAGCAGGTGTTCGTGCGGGGCGACAGCGACATCCACACCGTCGCGGATTTGCGCGGGCGCAAGCTCGGCGTGGTGCGCAAGGCGGCCAGTGACCTGGTGGACGTCGGTCGCGCCGAAGGCCTGCGCGGTTTGCTGACGGCATTGCAGTTGGGCGGCGTGCCCCGCGACAGCGTGGAATTCGTCGATATCGCCGCGCCGGAATGGGACCTCAAGGAAGTCTCCAAGACCCGGGAGGACCATCACGCCATCCCGACCCTGGCGCTGCTCAACGGCACGGTCGACGCGATCTTCATCAAGGGCGCCGGCAGCGCCCGTGCGTTGGCCCAGGGGCTGCGCCCGATCATCAACATCAACGAACAGAAGGACCCGCTGCTGCGCCTGAGCGCCGGTTCGCCACGGCCGATCACCGTCGACCGTCAGACCCTGATCGACTCGCCGGACATCGTCGCGCGTTACCTGGCGGTGCTGTTGAAAACCCACGAATGGGCCAAGACACATCCGCAGGAGGTGGTCACCACCATCGCCGCCGAAACTGCCACCGACGAGGCGAGCGTGCGACTGGCGTTCGGCGAGCAGGTGCATCTGGCATTCGAGCCGACGCTGTCTGAGGTCTACGTCGAAGGCTTGCGCCGGCAGAAGGACTTCCTGCTCACCGAAGGCTTCATCGACAAGGACTTCGATTTCGACCGCTGGATAGACCCGGCGCCGTTGCAGCAGGCCCAGGCAATCAAAGACCAGATCGTGCTGGATTGACACCGGCGGCATGGACACGCCGGACTGGGGCCGGCGTTTCTCTTCGACATCACTGAACACTGACAGGATTAAAAATGGGCAATGTCCAAACCGTCCCGACGCTGAATTCGCCCTGGCGTCAAGCGCCGGGCAGTGAGTTGCTCGACTTCGGGCGGGTCTACCTCGGCCCACTGTCGCAATCACGCCTGCACAGCACGCCCAAACGCATACTGAGCCGTCGTGAAGCGGCGCTGCTCGGCGTGTTCGCCCTGGTGCTGCACGGTGCCGTGATCGTCTGGGTGAACAACACACCGACGCCGGCGCTGCCTATCGTGCCGCCGGAAATTCCGCCCATGACCATCGAGTTCTCGCAGCCGGCGCCGCCTGTGGTGGAGCCGCCACCGCCCGAGCCAATCGTGCAGCCCTTCGTCGAGCCACCGCCACCGGTGGAGGATGAATTGGCGGTCAAGCCACCACCGCCCAAACCGGTTCCCAAGCCCAAGCCGGTGGTGAAACCGGTGCCCAAGCCGGTGGCCAAACCGCTGGAGCAACCACCTGCGCCACCGGTTCCGACGCCTCCGGTCGCCGCGCCTGCACCCCCGGCACCGCCCGCACCGAAACCGGTGACCCCGGCCTCGGCGAGTGCCGCTTACCTGAAGAACCCGGCCCCGGAATACCCGTCGCTGGCGATGCGTCGCGGCTGGGAAGGCACGGTGCTGTTGCGCGTGCACGTGCTGGCCAGCGGCAAGCCCGGGGAGATCCAGATCCAGAAAAGCAGTGGCCGCGACCAGCTCGATGACGCCGCACTGGCTGCGGTCAAACGCTGGAGCTTCGTCCCGGCCAAGCAGGGCGATGTTGCCCAGGACGGCTGGGTCAGCGTGCCCATCGACTTCAAGATCAAATGACGCAATTGCTGACTGACATCGCGGGCCACCTGACAAAAGGCGCATCGCAACAAACGACTAATGCCTTGTTGGAGTGCCGACCATGAACCTCATCGCTTCCCCTTTCGAATCCATCGAACACGCGGTCATCTGGCTGCTGATTGTCTTTTCTGTCGCCACCTGGGGCCTGGCCCTGCTCAAGGGCGTGCAGTTCACCCGCCTGAAGAATCAGGACCGGCGTTTCCACAAACAATTCTGGGCTGCTTCCAGCCTCGATTCCGCCGCGCAACTGGCCCACGACCAACCCGGTGCCGCCGCCCGTGTCGCCCAGGCCGGGTATGCCGCGATCCAGGTGCCGGACGGGGCGCAGGCCACCGACCTGAGCCAGGCGATCAATCACCAGGACCGCCTCGAGCGCGCCCTGCGCCAGCAGATCGTGCGTGAGCGCCGCTCGCTGGAAACCGGCCTGGCGATTCTCGCCAGCATCGGCAGCACCTCGCCCTTTATCGGCCTGTTCGGTACGGTCTGGGGCATCATGTCCGCGCTCAAGGGCATCAGCGCGGCCGGTTCGGCCAGCCTGGAAACCGTGGCCGGCCCCATCGGCGCCGCGCTGGTCGCCACCGGCGTGGGAATCGCCGTCGCGGTCCCGGCGGTGCTGGTCTACAACTACTTCCTGCGGCGCCTGAAACTCACGGCCGCCGACCTCGACGACTTCGCCCACGACTTCTACAGCCTGGCGCAAAAGAACGCCTTCCGCGTACTGCTGCATCCGGCCCACAAAAAATCCGCCGCCACCGCGACCGGGCAAACAGTGAAGGAGGCGTCCTGAGATGGCTTTTTCCACCCAAGACAGCGATGAAGTGCTGAGTGAAATCAACGTCACGCCCCTGGTGGACGTGATGCTGGTGCTGCTGGTGGTGTTCATCGTCACCGCGCCGCTGCTGACCAACTCGATCCCGATCAACCTGCCGAAGACCGAAGCGGTGGCACCGGTGGAACAGAAAGACCCGCTGGTGGTGAGCATCGACGACAAGGGCAAGCTGTTCATCAACAAGGACGAGATTCAGCCGGACCTGCTGGAAACCAACCTCAAATCCGCCAGGGAAAAAAACGCCGACCTGCGTGTCCAGTTGCAGGCGGATAACGGGGTGAACTACGGCGAAGTGGCGCGGGCCATGGCGTCGATCGAACGGGCAGGAATCACCAAATTGTCAGTGATTACCGCGAAGTAGGGGCGTGAGCGGCGGTTCATGCAGGGTTCGCCACCGCAGGCGTGCCCCGCAACGCGGCACGTGCAGACAGGCACGCCAGAACCGCCGCCACCCCCAGCAACAGGGCACTCAATTCGAAGGTCGCGCGGTAGCCGCTGAAGTCGAACACCAGGCCGCCCACGGTCGCGCCAGACGCGATGGCCAGCTGGACGATGGCGACCATCAAGCCGCCTCCTGCTTCTGCATCGTCCGGCAGCGTTTTCGCCAGCCATGTCCACCAACCCACTGGCGCTGCCGTCGCCACCAGCCCCCAGATTCCCAGCAAGACAGTGGTGGTGATCGCCGAGCTACCGAAGGACACCAGAGCCAGTGCGATCATGGCCATCAGTACCGGGATGACGATCAGGGTGCGATGCAGGCCGACCTTGAGGAACGCTTCGATCAGGAAGGTGCCGGCCAGGCCCGCCAACCCCAGCACCAGCAGCATCAGCGAGAGCATGGACACACTGACGTGGGTGACGGTTTCAAGGAAGGGGCGCAAGTAAGTGAACAACATAAACTGGCCCATGAAAAATACGCTGACCGCGACCATGCCCAGCGCGACCGGCACTCTTTTCATCAACCGCAAGGCATTCGCGTTGCCGGCGCTGGCGGTGTTTTTCATCGTTGGCAAGCTGATCAAGAGCCACAGGCCGGCGAGGATCGCGACCGGCACGATACAGAAAAACGCCCCGCGCCAGCCGATCAGCGCGCCGAGGAAACTGCCCAGCGGTGCGGCAATCACCGTCGCCAGGGCATTGCCGCCATTGACGATGGCCATCGCCCGGGTGACCTGATCTTCGGCCACCAGGCGCATCGCGGTGGCTGCCGACAGCGACCAGAAACCACCGATGGCGATGCCGATCAGGGCGCGGCCGAGCATGAATGTCGTGTAGTTCGGTGCGAACGCCGCCACCGTTCCAGAAACGATCATCAGCAGCGTGAGCGACAGCAGCAATGGTTTGCGCTTGACTCGCGCTGCCACCGAGGCGATCAGGAGGCTGGTGATCAGGGCGAACAATCCGGACATGGCGATGCCCTGGCCGGTCTGTCCTTCGGTGACGTGCAGATCTGCCGCAATGGGCGTCAGCAGGCTGACGGGCATGAACTCCGAGGCCACCAGAACGAAGGCGGCGAGGGACATGGCGAATACCGCGCCCCATGATTGTCGGGGGTGATGGGTCATGGTTTGAATCCTGCGCAAAGCATCGCGCCCCCTGGAGCGGGGGCGCGGGGAAGGGGTGTTTTTATCGAGGGGCTTCAGCCGGCGAGTGTGGCGTTGTCGATCACGAAACGGTACTTCACCTCGCCCTTGAGCATGCGCTCATAGGACGCGTTGATCTGGTCGGCGCGCACCAGCTCGATGTCGGCGACGATGCCGTGTTCGGCACAGAAATCCAGCATCTGCTGGGTCTCGGGAATGCCGCCGATCATCGAGCCGGCAATCGTGCGGCGCTTGGTGATCAGGTTGAACACGTTCGGCGAGGTATGCGGCGAGGCGGGAGCGCCCACGAGCGTCAACGCACCATCGCGCTTGAGCAGTACCAGGAACGCATCGAGGTCGTGGGGCGCGGCGACGGTGTTGAGGATGAAGTCGAAGCTCTTGGCATGCGCGGCCATTTCTTCGGCGTTGCGCGACACCACCACTTCGTCGGCGCCCAGTTGCCGGGCCGCCTCACGTTTGGACTCGGACGTGGTGAAGGCCACGACCTGCGCACCCATGGCATGCGCCAGCTTGATGCCCATATGACCCAGGCCGCCGATGCCGACCACGCCGACTTTCTTGCCCGGCCCGGCGTTCCAGTGCCGCAGTGGCGAGTAGGTGGTAATGCCCGCACACAGCAGCGGCGCTACGGCGGCCAGTTGTGCTTCGGGATGGCGGATGCGCAGGACGTAACGCTCATGCACCACGATGTTTTGCGCGTAGCCGCCGAGTGTCCAGCCGGGCGCGTCCGGGGTCGGGAAGTTGTAGGTGCCGACCATGCCGTCGCAGTAGTTTTCCAGGCCGGACTCACAGTCGTCGCAGTGTTTGCAGCTGTCGACGATGCAGCCGACACCGACCAGGTCGCCCTTCTTGAAATCCGTCACATGGGCGCCGACTGCGGCGACGCGACCGACGATTTCATGCCCCGGTACGCAGGGAAATTGCGTGCCTGCCCACTCCGCACGCACCTGGTGCAGGTCCGAATGGCAAATGCCGCAAAACGCGATATCGATCTGGATGTCATGGGCGCCGGGCGTGCGGCGGTTGATCTGCATGGGCTCAAGGGGTTTGTCACCTGCATGGGCACCGTAGGCGTGTACAAGCATGGGAAATTCCTGATTGAGTAAGTCGGATGCCCATTCTCTGTCCATGCCGCGGATTCGCTGTAGACCATTCCTGTGGATTGCTTGCCTGATTCTATGAGTGTTGGCCGGTCCCCTGGCACGGGTTGTCATTTCTGCAGGTTATGATGGCGTCATCGCTTATGTTCAAAGACTCAAGGACACGGGAATGCGGATACTGATAGTGGGCGGCGGCATTGCCGGCTTCGCCATGGCCAGGGCCCTGGAACGCCGGGGCCTGGAACCGGACCTGATCGAACGACGCCAGGATGAAACGCCCGGCGGCATGGGGTTTTATCTGCCGGGGAACGCCGGCCGGGCCCTTGAGCAATTGGGGCTGCTGGAGTCGGTGCGCGCTGTCGCGGCGGTCATCCACACGCAACGCATCATGGATCAGCGTGGACGAATGCTGACCGTCACCGATACCCAGGATTTCTGGCGGGATTGCGGGCCTTGCCTGTCGCTGCCGCGCAATGCGCTGCACGCGATCCTGCGTGGCGCGCTGGAACGCACCCGGACCCGGTTCGGTGTTTCGATCACTGGTATGATGCCGTCCGCCGAGGCGTGCGAAGTGGCTTTCTCCGACGACACCACGGCCACCTATGACCTGGTCATCGGCGCCGACGGCATCGACTCCACGGTTCGCCGGATGATCTTCCCGTCGGTACAGCCGTCGTACGTCGGCAATGTCTGCTGGCGCTTCATCACGCACAACAGCCCGGGCATCGACGGCTGGACGGCGATGCTGGGCAAGGGGCGCACCTTGCTGGCCATCCCTGTCAGCCGCGAACAGGTCTACGTCTATGCCGACATGGCACTGGCCGAAGCGGACGCCGATCGCGTCCGGCACGCCTCGCTCGAAAGCCTGTTCGCCGACTTCGCCGAGCCGCTGTTGCCATTGCTCGCCCAGGCCGGGCAGGACACGCATTTCGGCAGTATCCAGCAGGTGGTGATGCAGGACTGGTATCGAGGCCGCGCCGTGCTCATCGGCGACGCGGCACACGCGTCATCGCCGAGCATGGCGGAGGGCGCCGGCATGGCCCTCGAGGATGCACTGGCGCTGGCCGAAGCCCTCGCGGCGCATCAGGACATCGCGTCGGCGTTGCAGGCCTACAGCGCGAGACGCAAGCCCAGGGTGGATTGGGTGCAGAAACAATGTGTCGCGCGCGACAAGATGCGCACGCTGCCGACGCCTGCGCGTAACTTCATTCTCAAAGTGCTGGGCGACCGGCTCTACAAGCGCAGCTACACGCCGCTGCTGACACCTATCTAAACGCTCAGGCCCCGTTCTCCAGGGGCCGCTCGATCAGGTACTGGCACACCAGGCGTTCGCCGCGAAGGCACTGGTCCGCCGCCGGTTGCCCGGTGGCCTCGGAAAAAAACGAGGCCATGGCGCGACACACGCAAGGTTCGTCGCGCACCGCGCCGCCCAACGGGCAGGTGTAGTTGCGCACCATGATCCCGTCTTCCTGGGAATGGGCTTCGGTGCTGGCGCCGAGCGAATTGGCAGCCGCCATGGCCGATTGCAGGCCGCTGTGGAAATCCTGCGGCATGGCGATGCCGGCTTCGCGAGCGAGGTGACGACCGGTTTCATCGAGCAACTCGCTGATCTGCCGTTCATCCATGCGCGTCTGCATGACCTTCAACAGCCCGCGCAGAAACAGGCGGTAGGCGCTCGATTCGATGTCCTCGCTGCCCGGCGCCGCCTCGTACACCACCGGCGGTTTACCCAGCATCCCGCGTTGTTTGACGGCAGCCCGGCGCACCGCGCCTTCGGCTTCGAGCTGACGCAACTGCACGTTGATGGCGTTGCGCGTCACGTCGAGGTGCGCGCACAGCTGCACGACGGTGAGCGGTTCGCGTTGCAACAGGCGCAGGATCTCGTTTTTCGTGGTCACGAAAAAGCCCTTGTGGTCCAAAAGTGCGAATCATAGCAATCCCTTCAGGAAAAGCGGGATAAAGCGATTAATGACAATTGGTATTGTCGTTAATCGCTTTGTGCCGTTAGACTTGCCTGGCAAATCCAAAACCAAACGCGGACGCGCGGGATTTCTGCTGTTGCAGCAAGTCGCGGTGTGCAGACGTCCGGAAGATGCCAAGCCTGATTTTTCCTGAGCCCATACAAATGAACGCACATGAAAATGCCCGTCCGGCCGAAATGGTCGATGCCCTGAACGCCGTGTTCGGTAAACACAAGGCTGCTCGAAGCTCACACGCCAAAGGTGTCTGCGCGACCGGGCAGTTCACGCCATCGGCGAAGGCGCCGCAGTGGGTGCGCTCCAGCCTGTTTGCCCAGGGCGACGTTCCGGCCGTGCTGCGCTTTTCGATAGGGGGTGGCAACCCTAACGTTTCCGATAAAAGCCGTACCGTGCGGGGCCTGTCGGTGCATTTGAGCAACGGCGCCCAGGCCTACGACCTGATGATGATCTCCGAGCCGGTGTTCTTCGCCGCGACGCCCGCATCCTTCGTCGCGTTCCTGCAGGCACGGGTCGCCGATCCGGAGACCAAAAAACCTGACCCCGACAACATCAAGGCGTATGAAGCCAGCTTCCCCGACGGCAAACTCCAGCCGCGACTGCTGGCCTCCCACCCGGCACCGGCGTCCTATGCCACCACGCCTTATTTCTCGACGCATGCCTTTCGCTTCGTCAACAGCAAGGGGGAGGGGACATGGGGCCGACTGGTCATGGAACCCGTGGCAGGCACGGTCTATCTCGATGAGACGCAGGAAGGCGATCTGCCCGACGCTTTCCTGGCGGCGGACCTCGAATCGCGTTTGCAGACCGGCGCTGTGCAGTTCGACCTGTACATCCAGCCGGCCGGTCCGCAGGACTCGCTGGTCGATCCCTCCCAACTCTGGAGCGAGAACCTGGACGGCCGCCTCGAACTGGGCTGCCTGAGCGTTAAGGCCACGGCGGCCGATGCTCTGTGCAACCCGGGCGTCTTCGATCCGATGCGCCTGCCCGACGGCATCGAACCCTCGGACGATCCGGTGCTGATGTCGCGCAGCGCGGCGTACAGCGTGTCGCTTGAGCGTCGCCAGGCCGCCGACCGGGACGCGAACTGATCAACCGTCACGGGATATTTTGAGCGTCGGATCAATGGCTCCTTTGGTTGGCCGCAACCAGCCATTTTTGACCCACACCGCGTTGGTGTGGGTTTTTTTCGTCCAGGAAAACCTGCTGATCAACGCTTGCTGAACGCCAACCGGGCGGCGAACAGCACGAAGATCATTCCGGTTGTGCGATCCATCCACTTGATCACGTTTTCCCGGCGCAGAAAATGCGCCAGCGGCTGCGTCGCGCCGATCAGGGTCATGGCCCAGATCAGCCCCAGCGCGACATGGATGCTCACCAGGCCAAAGGTCCAGGCAATGAGGTTGTGCCCCTGGGGGATGAACTGGGGCAGGAATGACACGTAGAAAATGCCGACCTTGGGGTTGAGGGCGTTGCCCATCATGCCTTTGAGGAACCAGTTGCCACTGGGCCTTGTGTCCGCTTCGACCGGCGCAATCGAACGGCGTGGACGCAGCAGCATGTTCAGCCCCAGCCAGGCCAGGTACGCGGCGCCGCAGTATTTCAGGACATTGAACGCCAGCTCCGAGACAGCGATCAGCGCGCCCAGGCCGAAGGCGACGGCGGCGCCCCATAACAAGCAACCGGCATTGATGCCCAGCGCCGCGCGCAATGCCTGCTGCCGACCTTCCACCGTGGCGGTCCTCAGGATCAATGCGGTATCGAGGCCGGGGGTCAATGTCAGCAGGGTAGCGGCGAGGGTGAAGGCCAGAAGGTTGTCGGCGATGGACATGGGCTGGGGCGTCGGCAGAGGGAACATCCACGAACGTTAACATGCCGCTGAATGCCTGAGCAGGCTGCCCCAGTGGTTATGTGCCAATGCATGTTCCTGGTGGGAGCGAGCCTGCTCGCGATGCGGGCTGTCAGTCTCCATTGATGCTGGATATGCAGACCTCATCGCTGGCAAGCCAGCTCTCACAGGGTTCTTCAGCGAATGCGATATCGCTTTACTTGGACAGGATCAACAGCGGCGTATTTTTCTTCACGATGTAGGTCGCCAGTTCCGACGCGGTGGTCGAGCCAACGTTCTTTGCCGTATGCGCGACACCTTCCGGAATGAACAGCGAGTCGCCCGCTTTCAGCGTCACGGATGGCTGGCCTTCGAGCTGGTACTCGAACGTGCCACTGTCGACGTGGGCGATTTCCACACCCGGGTGAGAGTGTTTGGGCGCGGCGACGCCTGGCTCGAAGTCCACACGCACCTGGATGACTTCGCGGTCGGCGGCCCCCAGGTCCCCGCGCAACAGGTCCGTACGGTGCAGGCCGGTCTGCCAGCTCTTGGCAGTCTTGACGTCTTCGGCCTGGGTGAGGCCAGCGAATGCGCCCAGTGCGAGGCTCGCAGCAAGGGCAGCACCCAATACGCCAGCGGTTTTACGAGTCTTGAATCGAGACATTTTTTGTTCTCCTGGAAGAGCACGGCGAAGGGTTGAGGGGCCGCGTCTGCGGTGACTTCATTAGGAGGGCGCGGTGTATCTGCCGCGTGTCGAGCCCGAGGGCTTTTGTATCGGGAGTTGGCCGCCGCCTCCGGGGATACGTTGCGGTACAAAAGCACGAGCAAAACGTCGCCTAAGCTAATTCCAAAATAGTATTTATATTAATTTTTTAAGATCGTTTAGCTTTATGCCAATCCAGAGCGCCGGGCTTTCCAGCCGGGCGTTTTTTTGGCGTTGGGCTGGCCGATTTCCGGTCACGATCTGACGCCCGACTTTTCAGAACCTGTGAGTGAGTGTTCTTGCAGGTGGTTTGCCGGGAGCGCCTGTGACAGTCATTCAAACCCCGTTGGCACCAGACAGCGAGTCTGCGCAATGGACCATTCAACCCGGCGTCGAGCTTGAGCAGGACGGCGATGTGGTGCTTGAACTGCGGGCCGTCACCAAGACCTACCTGCGCCAGAAAGGCGCGGCCACCTTGCCGGCGGTCAACGACGTCAGTCTCAAGGTGCGACGCGGTGAGGTCCTGTGCCTGATGGGCACTTCGGGCAGCGGCAAGTCGACCTTGCTGCGCCACATCAATCGTTTGATCGAACCGACCCAGGGTGAAGTGCTGATCGAAGGCCAGGCCATCAGCGAGTTGAGCAGCCGTGCGCTGCGCACGCTCAGGTCACGGCGCATCGGCATGGTGTTCCAGCATTTCGGCCTGTTGCCCCATCGCACGGTCCTGGAGAATGTCGCGCTACCCCTGGAGTTGTGTGGCGAGCCGGAAGCCATCCGCCTGGCGGCGGCCGCCGTGCAACTCAAGGCCGTCGGCCTGGAGGGCTGGGGCGAGCATTACCCCCGCGAGCTGTCCGGCGGCATGCAGCAACGCGTCGGGCTGGCCAGGGCGTTGGTGACGGAGCCGGACTTCCTGTTGATGGACGAACCTTTCAGCGCGCTGGACCCGACGATCCGGCGAGACCTGCAACGTCATTTCCTGGCGCTGGTCCGTGAGCGCGGGATCACGACACTGCTGGTCACCCATGATCCGGCCGAGGCGATCCGCCTGGCCGACCGCATCGCGGTGCTGCGCCGGGGGCGCCTGGTGCAGTTGGGGACGCCGCAACAGCTGCTTGAGCAACCGGCCGACGCCGAAGTGGCAGATTTCTTCCGCGATTGCCAGCCCGCCTCATCCGCGCCCGTCGCTGTGAACAGCCTGGCGGTACACGCCGCGCAACCGGAACTTCGCGAGCAGCCGGCCACTGCCGGGTTGCCATGGTGGCAAGCACTGCTGCTGGGGCCGGCGGCGTTGGCGGCGCGGGGCAAGGGCGGCTCCTTCTGGAGCACCTATGCGCTCGAACTCGCGGCCCTGGCCGCGTTGGGGCAGGGCGTTGCCAGCGCATCCTGGTGGCTGGTTCCGGTGGCGCTGCTCGTGCTGGCAGCCAGCCGTCTGACGGCGATTTCCCTGAGCCGTCATGCCTCGCGTTTCAGCCCCTCCGGTTGGCTGCTGCCATTGGCGGTGGTGCTGGTGTCCCAGGCGCTGGTGCTGTGGCGCGTGCTGACGCCGGAAACCACCCATGCGCTGTTGCAGTTTCCCATCAACCGCCAGGCCATGCTGTTGACCGCGCAAGGCATCGACGACTTCATCGGCTGGTCGCAAATCACCTTCGAAGGCGCATTCGTGGGCGTGATCGTCGCCGTGCGCACGGTGATCGAGGGCGTGGAAAACATCCTGGGCTGGTTGCCATGGCCGGTCTCGGCGCTGGCGCTGGTGTTCCTGGCCTGGCGCTCCGCCGGATGGGCCTTGGCGCTCACCAGCGCTGCCGCCTTGTTGTACATCGGTCTGTTCGGCTTCTGGGAGCACACCATTGCCACGCTGGCGCTGGTGGGTTCCTCGGTGCTGATCGCCCTGGTGCTGGGTGTGCCCACCGGCATCGTGCTGGCCAAGCGACCGCTGGTGCGCCGCCTGGTCACGCCGTTACTGGATGTCATGCAGACCCTGCCGACCTTCGTCTATCTGATTCCCGCTGTGGCGTTCTTCTCGGTGGGCAAGACGCCTGCGGTGATCGCCACCGTGATCTTCGCCCTGGCGCCGATGATCCGCCTGACGTCGCTGGGCATCCAGGAAGTGCCCAAAGACGCGGTCGAAGCCGCCGTGGCACACGGCGCCAGCCCCTGGCAGACCCTGATCAAAGTGCAGTTGCCGCTGGCCCGCCGCTCGCTGCTGCTGGGGATCAACCAGACCATCGTGATGAGCCTGTCGATGGTGGTGGTTGCGGCCCTGATCGGCGCCGGCGGCCTGGGTTACGACGTCATGACCGCGCTGCGCAACATCAAGGGCGGCGAGGGCGTGCTGGCCGGCATCGCGATTGTCGTGTGCGCGCTGATCCCCGACCGAATCATTCAATCGAGCTTGCGCAAGCAAGACCACCTCCACCACTGACAGTGAGATTTATCGTGAAGACACGCCTATCGCGCACCCTCGGCACAGCGGCATTGCTGGCTTCCCTGATCGGTTCCGCCACGGCCATGGCCAAGGACAAGATCGTCATCGGCGAACAGAACTGGACCGGGGCCATCGCCATCCAGCACATCCTCGGAGAAGTGCTGCAAACCCGTCTGGACGCCGACGTTTCCTACCTGGCCGGGGATGTCCCGGTGCTGTTCAGTGCGGCGTCCAAAGGCGACGGTTCGGTCGACGTGCTGACCGACATCTGGCTGCCCAACCAATCCGCGGCGTGGGCCAAGTACGTCACCGGCGGCACCCGCTCGCTGGTGCCGAACAAGCAGCCCTATGTGGGGGAGCAAGGCTTCTACATCCCCGGCTATCTGCAGGACAAATACGGGGTCAAATCCGTGTATGACCTGAAGAAGCCGGAAGTGGCCAAGCTCTTCGAACCCCTGGGCGGTGGCAAGGCCCAGTTGCTGGTGGGGCCGGCGGGTTGGGAGTCGACCTACATTGGTCAAATCAAGGCCAAGGATTACCAGTTCGCCGATAAATTCGAGTCGATTTCCACCGAGGCTGCGGTGACCTATTCGAAACTGGCGGCGGCCTACAAGGCCCAGCGCGGCGTGGTGTTCTATGCCTACACCCCGGACTGGATCTTCTCCGCCTTCGACCTGCGTCGCCTGGAAGAGCCGGCCTTCGACGGTTATGCCCAGGACAACAAGAAAGGCGATCCGCTGTACAAGGCCGATGGCTGCTGGAAATTCATCAGCCCGACTGTGGACCCGGACTGGCTGAACAAGAGCCAGATCACCTGCGCATTCCCGGATGCCAAGGTCTACGTGCTGTCCTCCGTCGCCCTGCAAAAGCGGGCACCGAAGATTGCCGAGTTTCTGCAGAACGTGGCCATCGAGCCGTCGCAGCTCAATGACCTGATCCTGAAGATCGAGAAGGAAAAACAGCCGGCCGATGTCGCGGCCAAGGCCTGGGTCAAGGCCAACCCTGCAATCGTCGACCAGTGGCTGGCCGGTCCGGCGCAAAAGCTGAGTGCCAACTGATGAGTGCATCGAACCTGCGTTTGCTCGACGGCGGCATGGGCCGGGAATTGCAGCGCATCGGCGCGCCTTTCCGCCAACCGGAATGGTCGGCGCTGGCGTTGATCGAATCCCCGGACTTCGTGCTGCAGGCCCACCGCGCGTTCATCGCGGCCGGTGCCCGGATCATCACCACCAACAGCTACGCGGTGGTGCCGTTTCACATTGGAGAAGAGCGCTTTGCCGAGCACGGCCGAACCCTGGCTGAACGGGCCGGACGCCTGGCGCGTCAGGCGGCGGATGAGATTGCCGAGCCGGTCACGGTGGCCGGTTCGTTGCCGCCGGCCCTTGGCTCGTACCGGCCGGACTTGTTCGATCACGCGCGCAGCGTCGACATTCATCGGCAACTGATTGCCGGGTTGCATGACCACGTGGATGTCTGGCTGGCGGAAACCCAAAGCTCGATTGCCGAGGTTCGCGCGGTGCATGAAGCGCTGGGGGCGGATTCGAAGCCGCTGTGGTTGTCTTTCACCTTGCTGGACGACCCCGATGGCGCGCCGCGTCTGCGCTCCGGTGAGGCGGTGGGCGAGGCGGTGCAGATTGCCGTCGAGCTGGGTGTCCAAACCGTGCTGTTCAACTGCAGTCAGCCGGAAGTCATGGGCGGTGCACTGGTTGAAGCGCAAGCGGTTATCCAGCGCCTGGGTCAAGCCCTTGAACTCGGGGTGTATGCCAACGCGTTCCCACCGGTCAACAGTGAGGCCAAGGCCAACAGCACCTTGCTGGAGATCCGCGCCGACCTGACCCCGGCCTCCTACCTGGACTGGTCCCGCACCTGGGTGACCGCCGGCGCCAGCATCGTCGGCGGTTGCTGCGGCATTGGGCCGGAACACATTGCGCAATTGCACCAGCACCTGGTCTCGCCAGCGCCTGCAATTGTCTGACCCTACGGTTGACGGCAGGGCAGACAACACCCCCTGTCGGTTCTGCTGAACTGCGCGTCGCCCGGGATGTTCCATAGCAGAACATCCCGGGAGCGATGCCGCCATGAGCCACTTCGAGAACTTGCTGACCCCCCTTGACCACCGACGGCTTCTCGCCCTCGATGCCTGGCATCGTGCACTCGATGACTGCACGCTGCGCATGAACTGCCCCAACACCTACCACGACGAGCTGCTGCGTCAGGCCGACGAGATGGATCGTAACGGCCTCATCGATTGGCAGGAATGGCGTGACCTGCGGCTGGAAGCGGATCAGGCGTATCTGCGGGCGGTGGCGGGTGAGGATTACCATCCGCCGTGTTCCGGTGGTCTGAACGTTTCATAACGCAGGAGGCGACATGAGCGAGCAACTGCGATTCGGTATCGAGGAAGAGTATTTCATCACGGATCTGGTCACGCGACAGATACCTGGGCGAAACCCGAGTGCCGTCAGCGACGTCTGCCGCGCAGCCTTGGGTCAACATTTTGCCTGCGAGATGTTCCAGTCCCAGATTGAAGTGGCTTCACCGGTGTTCACGGGGCTGTCCCAGGCGGCGGATTATCTGGGGAATGCCCGTGGCGCATTGCAGCAGGCGCTACAGCCCTTTGGTCTGGGTCTGCTGAGTGTCGGCAGTCATCCCCTCGCTGACTGGCGTGGGCAACGCCCCACCGCTGACCCTTATTTCCAGCAGCTGTTCGACGATTACCAGCATGTCGCCCGCCGCAGCCTGCTTTCGGGCCTGCACGTGCACGTGGAAATTCCGGCTGACCGAGATCGCATCCGCATCATGAACGAGGTACTGCCCTGGACCCCTTTGTTGCTGGCACTGAGCAGTTCGTCGCCGTTCTGGCAGGGCGATGACAGCGGTTTCGCCAGCTACCGCCAGACCGCCTGTGACGAGTGGCCGCGCATGGGGATTCCAGAGTTGCTGGAAGATCAGGCCGCCCTGGATGCCTATGTTGCGTTTCAAGTGGCCAGTGGCGTCATCAAGGACGCTGGGGGGTGTTGGTGGGCCATTCGGCCATCGGTACATTACCCGACGCTCGAACTGCGGATGACCGACGCTTGTCCTCGCCTGGAGGACGCCCTCAGCCTGGCTTCGCTGTTTCGTGTGATGGTCGCCCACGCCGTCGCCCAGCCCCGTGCGGGCGCGCATTACTCGGCGAAATCACGCTGGCTCGTGATGGAAAATCGCTGGCGGGCGAAACGGTCGGGACGTGACGCCGCGTTTCTCGTCGAAGGTTTCGACTGGGCGTTTACCCTTGAGCAATGGTTGTTCCTGGCCGAGCAAACCCTGGGTGAGACTGCCCGACTGATGGGTGTCGAGCATGTTTTCGGCGACCTGCGTCGCATCATTCTGGAGGGGACCAGTGCCGACCGACAACGCCGCGTTTACCAAGCCTGCATCAGCAGTGGCGATTCACCCGAACAGGCACTTTCGCGGGTGGTTGATGATCTGCTGATGGAAACCGCACAACCCGTTGTGCGGGTCGATCCCAAGGCATTGGCAGCGGCACTGTGAAGGCTGCGCCCTGATTGAGGGCCGATGGCTCGTCCATGAACATCCCCAGATCTGTGTGGATTATCGGGTGTTCAACCAGCGTTCGAAATCCGCTGGCGGCATCGGGCGTCCGTAGAGATAGCCCTGGGCCTGGTCGCAACCGATCGCCCTGAGGAATTGATCCTGTTCCAGGGTTTCGACTCCTTCGGCAATGATCCTGAAGCCCAGCGCATGACCCAGTTCGACGATGGTCTTGGTGATGGCGACATTGCTCGGGTCATGGGGCAAGTCGGTGATGAAACTGCGATCGATCTTGATGTGGTTGATGGGCAGGATCCTGAGATAAGCCAGGGACGAGTAACCGGTGCCAAAGTCATCGATGGCGGTCGTGATGCCCAGGGTCTGCAAGGTGCTCAGCACTTCCCTGGAATGTTCGGGACTGGCCATCATCAGGCTTTCGGTCACTTCCACTTCCAGGACGCTGGCGGGCAGGTCGAACAGGTCAAGCGCACACCTCAGGGTTTCGACATAATCGCTGCGGTCGATCTGCAGCGCGGCGACGTTGACTGCGATGACGCCGCAAGCCAGGTCAGCGTCCATCCAGCGCCTGATATCCCGGCAGACCGTGTCGACCACCTGTTCGCCGATCTGAATGATCAAGCCGGTGCTTTCCGCCAGCGGAATGAAGGCGGCAGGCGAGATCAATCCTTGCGCAGGGTCGCGCCAGCGGATCAGGGCTTCCGCCCCCGCGACGGCGTAGTTCTGCAGGTTTATCTTGGGCTGGTACCAGACCTCGAATTCGCGATTGAGCACGGCGCGGCGCAAGAAGCGTTCGCTGTTCATGCGTTCCTGGGCGCGCAACGTCATCTCGGGTTGGTAAAAGCGGTAGTCGTTGCGCCCGCCGTCCTTGGCGCCATACATCGCCGTGTCGGCCTGCCTGAGCAGCAGTTCGGCGGTTTGGGCATCCTGGGGGGAGATGGAGATGCCGATACTGGCGGTCAACAAAGCGGAGGCGCCTTTCAGGTCAAAGGGTTCCTGCAGCGAGGCGAGCAATTTCTTGGCGGTGATGATCGCGTCAACCGGGTGGGTCAGGTTGTTCAGGATCAGGGCAAACTCATCGCCACCCAGGCGGGACACCGTGTCTTCGGCGCGCACGCATGCGAGAAAGCGGGCCGCCGTCTGCTGCAGCAACAGATCGCCCATGGAGTGGCCCAGGCTGTCATTGACCGTCTTGAAACCGTCAAGGTCGACAACCACCACCGCCAAAACCTGGCTATCACTGAGGGACCGATCCAGCGAATGCTGCAAGCGTTCATGGAACAGCGACCGGTTGGGAAGGGCGGTCACTGGATCGTAATGCGATGCCCGCTCCAGATCGGATCGAGATTGATTGATCGCCGACATGTCCGAAAACACGGCAACGTAATTGATGATGTTGCCTGCGTCGTTGTACACCGTGTTGATGGTCAGCCACTGGGGATACAATTCGCCGTTCTTGCGCCGGTTCCACAGCTCTCCTCGCCACAGGCCCATGGTTTTCAGGCTCTGGATCATGTCGCGGTAGAAGGCATTGTCCTGTTGGTCCGAGACGAGAATGTCGGGCTTGAAGCCGATCGACGCTTCGGCAGCGAACCCGGTGATGCGGGTGTACGCGGCATTGACCGACAGGATATGGCCCCGGGCATTGGTGATGATCACGCCGTCGGCGGTATTGTCCAGCACGATGCCCGCCAGGCGCAGCTGCTCGCTGCTCTGCTTGCTGGCGGTGATGTCGGTGGAAATCCCCAGTACGCCGGAGGGCTGGCCGGTTGCGCCGCGCAGCACGCATTTGGTAGTCAGAAACGTGCGTGTCGTGCCCTCATGCTCCACACGGTCCTCGAAGCGCAGGATGGCGCCGGTGGACAGCACTTTCTGGTCATTTTCGCGCAGCATCCTGGCGTCGGCGCTTGGCAGGTAGAATTCTCGCGTGTGGCCTTCCATTTCTTCGAACGTCACGTTGGCCACCTGTTCGAACATGCGATTGCACAGTCGCAGCCTGCCGTCGGTGTCGTACACATAGATGAGCGAAGGCGCGTTTTCGACAATGTCCGACAGCAGGGCGGTCTGGGTCTGCAAGGCCTCCTCGGCCAGCCTGCGGTCGGAAATATCGCGCACCACCGCATAAAGCATGGGCTCTTCGGCGAGATTGACCGAGCACAGGGTCACCTCGGTTGGGAAGACCGTACCGTCGGTGCGTTTATGCAGCCACTCGAAACGGTGCACGCCATTGGTCAGTGCTGTGCTCAGCATCGCCTGCGCCTTCACCGCCGAGGATTGTCCATCGCTTTGGTAGTCGGGTGAAATATCGGTTGGCTGGATGCCCCGCAAACTGGAGGGGTCGTCAAAGCCGAAGGCGCGCGTCGCGGCGGCGTTGGCGTCTATGCAGACGCCGCCCTGGCGCAGAATCCAGATCGGGTCGGGCGAGCGCTCGAACAAGGCGCGGAACCTGGCCTCACTGTTGACCAGTGATAACTCGACCGTGCGACGTTCTTCGATTTCCCGGGCCAGTTCCGCATGGCGCTGGTGGATCAGGCGGTTGCTCTTGCCCAGTTGCGCCGTGAACCAGGTCATCAGCACGGTGCCGGTCAGGGCCGCGACGAAGAGCGGCGATAACACCAGCGTGCTGGACGGCCAGTCCAGAGTTTCACCCTGGGCATCCAGCGCGCCCAGAATGACGGAGACGACCAGGCCGCACAGGAAAATACCGGTGGGCACCACAAGCCCGCGCCACCGACTTTTGTGCACTTCAGCCAGGCCATGTCTGCCGTTTTCAGCCCCATCGGCTCTCGTTTTTCCCAATGCATCATTCCTTTGAATCCATGCAAGGCACTTGCCTATCACCTGACTGGCGACGGGGGGCGAAAGTTTCGATGAATATTGACTGAACCCCTGCCTGAAAGCGGACCTAACACCGTATGATCCGGCGCCTTACGCCACTCCAGCCCAGGCTCTTACCATGACCCACCCTCGCATCGGCTTTGCCTGCCAGTACAAACACCCCCAGCGTGACCAGTCGGTGTCCGGGCTGAAGTTGCTCGAAGGGCCGTTCAACCCGCGCACCACCACCTTGCGCTGGATGGACGGAGTGGCGCCGCAGGTGGCGCGCGACAAATTGCTGGAAGTGGTGCTGCACAACCTGGCGGCTCAATTGCGTTTGCTGGCCTACGTCGGCGAATTGCCCTCGACGTTGCGCATGCTTCGCCTCAGCAGTGACCTGCTGCCGTTCTACAGCCATCCCAAGGTCCGGGATTTTTACCGCGACCCAGGGGTCGAGCGGCAACTTGTGGAAGGGTTCGCGGCGATTGGCGATCTGGCGCGATCTCTGGATATCCGCCTGTCGTTTCACCCCGGCCAGTACTGCGTGCTCGGTTCGGACAACCCGGGGGTGGTGGAAAACAGCCTGGCGGAATTCGAGTACCACGCCGACATGATCCGGATGATGGGTTACGGCCAACGCTTTCAGGATCTGAAGTGCAACGTGCACATCGCCGGGCGCCTTGGGGTCGAGGGAACCCGAGCCACCTGGGCACGGTTGTCGGAAGTGGCCCGCAACTGCATCACCTTCGAGAACGACGAAAAGACCTATGGCCTGGACCATTGCCTGCAAGTCGCAGACCTGGCGCCGGTGGTGCTGGATATTCACCACTGCTGGATCAACGAGAACGACTACATCGACCCCGATTCCCCGAGGGTGGCGCGTGTGATCGAGAGCTGGCGCGGCGTACGCCCGACGATGCACTACTCGCAGCCGCCGGAACACTTGCAGGCGTCGGGTTTTGACGCCGAGCACAAGCTGGAGATGGAGGCGTTGTTGAAGGTGGTGTCGAAGCGCGACCTGTACGCCCACAGCGACCAGATGTGGAACCGCTGGACCAACGACTACGCGCTGCAGTTTTTCGACCGGTTCGACATCATGCTCGAAGCCAAGGACAAGAATCTGGCGGCGTTGGCGTTTTACGAATATGCCAGGTCCGTTGCCAAACTGTGACGCGGGCTCGGACCACCATCGCGAGCATGCTCGCTCCTACAGGGAATCCGGGCGGTACGCCTTCGGTGAAACCCCGGTCCTTTCCTTGAAACACCGATAAAACGTCGACAGCGAATTGAAGCCCGCCGCACTCGCAATTTCGTCGATGCGCGCCGTCGTCCCCTGGGCCTTTATCCGTTCCAGCGCCTCATCCAGGCGCAACTGGTTGAGCAGCGCGTAAAAGGTCTGGCCGCGAACCTGATTGAGGAAAAACGAAATCTGGTTGCGCGTGTACCCGGTCGACGCGGCCACATGGGACAGGTCCAGCCGGGGATCGAGAAAGGGCTTGGACTGCTCGAAATACTGCTGCAAGTCATTGGCCAGCGCCCCGATCTGCCGGGCGGACAAGCCCAGGCGACTGACCGCACCAGCGCTGGAGGCCGGGCGGGGCACCGACGGCGCCTGGCTGACCAGCACCGCATGTTCGTTGACTTTGACAATCAGCCCCTGCCTGATCGACAGCGCTTCCACCGTGCGAAATGAAACCAGGCCCTCGCTGCCGTTGAGCGTCACCTGGTATTGCAGAAATGCCGTGTCGCCATCGATGCGCAGGCGGTCGGTGTAGGTCTGCAACTCCTGCGCTCCCAGCGGCATGCTGGCGCCGAGGTAGTCGCGCAGTTGCTCGTAGTCCAGGGTGCGGTTCTGCAGGAAGTCGTTGTACTCCACCGCCGGGTCATACAGCGCCATTACCGCATCGAGGTCACGGCGCTTCCAGGCCTGGTGATAACGCACGGCGACCTCGTGGGTCTGCGTGCTGGCAGGGTCGGGCACGAAGGTCGCGGTGGTGGGTAAATCCAGTGCTTGCACAACGAACTCCATGGCGCGGATGAGGGCAATGTCCAGAGTATTCCAGAAGCGTCGGTTTTCCGCCCGTGTCCGCTGCGAGGTTCGCCACGTCGGCACCCCTGTGAAAGCGCCGGCCATTGCTTTAGCGTCAGCCCATGAAATTTTTGGAGCCTGCGCCCATGACATCCCACTCCGCGAACCAGTCCCTGGCCGATGCCCGGCCCCACCCGGTCTGGCAGGACACGCGAGTCGACCTGCCTGTGGCCCCTCGCCTGACCGGCGATGTCTCGTGCGATCTGGCCATTGTCGGCGGCGGTTTCCTGGGGTTGTGGACGGCGCTGATGGCGCGCCAGCGCTGGCCCGACGCGACGGTTGTGGTGCTGGAGGCCGGGCAGTGCGGCGGCGAAGCCAGCGGGCGCAACGGTGGATTTTGCGCGCCGAGCATTTCCCACGGGGTGGCCAATGCGCTGAAACGCTGGCCCGGTGAAGCCGAGCAACTGGTGCGCCTGGGCCGGGAAAACCTGGATGCCTTTGAGCAGGATCTGCAGCGCTACGCCATGGATGTCGCGTTCGAACGCAAGGGCAAGCTCAACGTCGCTCATCAGCCCTGGCAAGTCGAGGGGCTACGTTCGATGCAGCGCAACTACGAACGGTTCGGTATTGTCTGCCAGTACCTGGAGGGCGATGGGCTCAAGGCGTACCTCGACTCGCCCGACTATGTCGCGGGGGTCTTCGAGCCCAACTATGCCTTGCTCAACCCGGTGAAAATGGTGTCGGAGCTGCGGCGGGTGTGCCTGGCGCAGGGCGTGCAGCTGTTCGAACATTCTGCGGTCAGCGCCTTGCGCCAGGACGGTCCCGATCAGGTGCTGGAAGCCGGCCTGGGCACGGTCAAGGCGCCCAAGGTCGCCCTCGCCACCAACATTGCGCCACCCTTGCTGGGTTCGCTGAAGTCCAAAGTCATCCCGATCTATGACTACGCCCTGGCGACCCAGCCGCTCGACGACGCACAGTTGCGCGCCATCGGCTGGGTCGGGCGCTACGGCATTGCCGACAGCGGCAACCAGTTTCATTACCTGCGCAAGACCGAGGACCACCGGATTCTCTGGGGTGGTTACGACGCCATCTATCACTTCGGCAGTCGGCGCGATGAGGCCCTGACGCAACGTCCCGCCAGCTTCGCGACCCTGGCCCGGCAGTTCCAGTCGGCGTTCCCGGCGCTGGCCGACGTCAGGTTCAGCCATGCCTGGGGCGGCATCATCGACACCTCGGCGCGCACCACGATGTTCTGCGGCACCTCATCGAACGGGCGCGTGGCCTATGCGCAGGGGTTCACCGGGCAGGGGGTGTCCGCCAGCCGTTTCGCCGCGTTGACGATGCTCGATCTGCTCGAGGGCAAGCCGACCGAGCGCACGAAACTGGCGATGACCTCCACCGCACCATTTCCGTTTCCACCCGAGCCCCTGCGGTATGCGGGCGTGTCGTTGGCACAGCGTTCGCTGGCCCGCGAAGACCTCACCGGGCACCGCGACTGGCTGCTCAAGGGCTTCGATGCACTGGGCATCGGGTTCGATTCCTGACTGAAGTGAGTATGTCCATGAACAAGCCTGAACACATCATCGATTTCGCCAACCCCGAACTGCCGGCCGTCGAGCTGGAAACCCGCGATCCGGCGCTGGTCGACACGCCGTATCGCAGCCGCAGCTGGCGGCATTTCGTCGACCCGCAGAAGAAAGCCACCGCCGGGATCTGGGAAGCGCCCGAGCACCTCGAACGCTGCGAATGCGACTACGACGAACTCTGTCACCTGCTCGAAGGGCATGTGCGGCTGACCGATAGCCAGGGTGTCAGCCAGGAGTTCAAGGCCGGCGCCACGTTCGTGGTGGCGGCAGGGTTCAAGGGCACCTGGGAGAACCTCACGCCGGTGCGCAAGGTGTTCATGATTCTGCGGGGGTGAGATTTGCTTTGGATGTTCTGGCCCCATCGCGGGCAAGCCCGCTCCCACAGGTTTTGTGAACGCCACAGATCCCTGTGGGGGCGGGCTTGCCCGCGATGGGGGCCGCACTACCACCAACAATCTCGTCGACCAACACTCAACCCACCCGCGCAATCATCTCCAGCTCGCGCATCAGCCAGTCCGAAAAGGCCTTGGCCAGATCATTGTCGCCCCGTGGCGGCATGATGATGAAGTAAGGGTGCGGGGCCGGGAACTCGATGTCGAACAGCCGGATCAGGGTGCCCTGGGCCAGGTGCTCGCCCGCCAGGATGTGATCGCTGATGGTCACGCCGGTACCGGCGATGGCCGCGTCGATGGTCAGGGAGGCGTTGGGCAGGTAGATGTTCTGCCGGCCCTGGAGGCTGGGAATGCCCGCCGCCAGGAAGTAGCGGCTCCAGTCGTACCCTTCGTCCTCGTGCAGCAACACCTGCCGTTCCAGGTCGCGCGGTTTGCGCAGGGGTTCGCTGCCGTTCAAAAGGCGCGGGTTGCCCACCGGGAAATACATGATGTCGCCCAGTGCCGCGATCCGTTGGCCCTCGACCTGGCTGTCACCGAACGAGATCACCATATCCACGTTCGGCGTGGCCTGCTCGATCGGCAGCATGTAGAGCGACACGTCCGGGTAATCACGCAGGAAGCGGTCGAGGATTTTCGAAATGCGCGCCAGCAGCGCCGGGGCGCAGGCAATGCGCAGGCTGCCTGAGGGGGTCGAGGTGGGCAGGGCGGTCTGGATATCGCGCAATTGCTCGAACGCGCCGTTGACCAGTTGGCTAAGCTTTCTGCCGGCCGAGGTCAGATGTACGCCTTTACCCTGGCGCTCCACCAGGGCCACTTCCAGCTCTTCTTCGAGCTTCTTGATCTGATGGCTGATCGCGCTGTGGGTCACGTGCAGTTCCAGCGCGGCACCGCCGGTGCTGCCTTGTCGGACGAGGGCGTCGAAGGCGCGCAAGGCGATCAGGGAGGGGAGGCGACGCGTCGCTTTGAGAGCCATGTCTGCTCGTTTTTCGGTTAGTTGAATTCACATGAAACCTAGAAAACAAATCATTTGATGTCAATCTGGTTTGTCTTGAAGATGGCTCCAAGCGTCAGTCACTCAACCGGTTCCACGAGAGGGATGTTCGATGTCGGTTCAGCAAGAGCATTTTGTCGACCTGTTACGGCTGGGCAAGTCCTACGGTGAAACCCGTGCGTTGAGCGACCTGACCCTGCACATCAAGCGCGGCGAATTCCTGACCCTTCTCGGGCCATCCGGCTCCGGGAAAAGCACCACCCTGATGATGCTTGCCGGGTTCGAGCAACCCACCGAGGGCCGCATCGAACGCAATGGCCAGGACATCACACACCTGCCGGCCGACCAGCGCGATTTCGGCGTGGTGTTCCAGGGCTATGCGTTGTTTCCACACATGACCGTGGCACAGAACATTGCCTACCCGCTGAGGGTGCGAAAAATGCCCGCCGCGCAGATCACCGAGAAAGTCGGGCAGATGCTGGAAAGGGTCGGCCTGGAGGGTAAAGGCAATCGCGGTATCAAACAGCTTTCCGGCGGACAACAGCAGCGCGTGGCGCTCGCCAGGGCGTTGGTGTTCGAGCCTTCCTTGCTGCTGCTCGACGAACCATTGTCCGCCCTCGACCGGCGCCTGCGTCAGGAGATGCAGGTCGAGCTGGCGCGCATGCACAAGGAGTTCGGCACCACGTTCGTGTTCGTCACCCACGACCAGGAAGAAGCCCTGGCGCTGTCGGACCGCGTTGCCGTGTTCAATCACGGGCGACTGGAGCAACTGGGCACACCGCAGGAAGTCTACGAGCGTCCGGCCAGCCGGTTCGTGGCCAACTTCCTCGGTGATACCAACCTGCTCGGCGTGCAGGGTATCCGCCGCCATGAAGACACACTGGTCTGTGACTACCAGGGACGGGCGCTGGTGGTCACCCGTGGCGCCGACCCGGTGGCAGTCAGCAACGCCGGCCAGCACTTTCTGGCGATCCGTCCCGAACATGTCGATCTGCAACCGTTCACCCAGGCCGGCGGCGGCAACGGCGTGGTGGCCCGGATGGAAAAACTGACGTACCTGGGCACCCATGTCAGCGTCGACATGCGCCTTGAAGATGCGCAACCGATGGCACTGCGCATTCCGGTCAGCCACCCGATGTTGAGCACCCTGGAGCGCGGCCAACCCTATTGGTGCGCCTGGTCACGGCACCATGGCCACCTGATTTCGGCCTGACAACAATATCTGGCAATACACCCAATAAAAAACTGGTTCGATCACCTGCCCACCAACTATTGCATGGGGTTTCGAGGATGAAAGACAAACAGCGCTTTATCGACGACACGATGGACATCGCCCGGGAAAAGTTCGAAGCCGGCACGCTCAGTCGTCGCGGTTTCAACCAGGCCTTGATGGTCGCGGCCGCCATGGCCGGGCTCGGCCCGCTGCGCAGTGCATTCGCCGCAGGCGGATCGCTGGTGGTGTCCAATTGGGGCGGCGACGCAGTCCCCGCTTTCGAGAAGAGTTATCAGGGTTTCAACGCCGCCAGCGGTCTGCAGTTGAAGGTCGATGGCAGCGGGCCCACCGAGGGCGCGGTGAAAACCCAGGTCAACAGCGGCGCCGTGCGCTGGGACGTGTGCGACGGTGAAATGTATTCCTCGTACCGCCTGGGCAAGGAGGGCGTGCTGGCGCCGATCGATTACTCGATTGTCGACAAGTCGCTGATCGGCTACGGCGACATCCATGAATTCGGCCTGGCGAACTACACCTACAGCTACGTGATCGCCTTCGACGCCAAACGCTTTGGCAAGAACCCGCCAAAAAGCTGGGCGGATTTCTGGGACGTGAAGAAGTACCCCGGCAAACGCACGCTCTACAAATGGATGAGCGCCAACCTGGAGTGCGCCTTGCTGGCCGATGGTGTCGCGCCGGACAAGCTCTACCCGCTGGACGTCGACCGTGCCCTGCGCAAGATCGAAGAATTGATGCCGCACGTGGTCACGCACTGGTCCACCGGTGCCGAGTCGCAGCAACTGTTGCGCGACGGCGAGGCGAGCATGGGCCAGGTGTGGCACACCCGCGCCGAGCTGATCAAACACGACACCGGGGGTGCCATCGACTGGACGTTCGACAACGCCATCGTCGCGCCGTCGGTGTGGATGGTGCCCAAGAACAACCCCGCCGGCGCGGCCAACGCCATGAAGTTCATCGCCTATGCGCTGCGCCCGGAGGTTCAGGCCAGGCTGATGGAGGTCTACAACATGGGGCCGGTGGATGCCAAGGCGAACGCCTTGCTCTCGCCCGAGTTGCAGCGCATCAACCCGACCGCGCCGGAAAACCTGAGCAGGCAGGTGTCGATGAACAACCTGTGGTACGCCGATCACTACGGTGAGACGCTCGAACGTTACCTGGCGCTGATTGGTGGCTGACATGCGACTCGGTTCCCAAGGTACGTTGCGCATCTACGCACTGCTGATCCTGCCGCTGCCGGTGATCATCCTCGTCGGCTACCTGCTGCCGACCCTGGGTGTGCTGGGCTGGAGCTTCAGCCTGCCGCAGCCTGGCGTGCAGCACTACGCGACCATCCTCGACAGCGCGACGATCCACACGATCATCTGGCGAACCCTGCGCATCTGTTTGTTGACGACGCTGATCAGCGTCGCCATTGCGTACCTGATTGCCTACCGCTGGCGTTTCGCCTCGGGACGGGGACGGCAGTTCATCGAGTTGTTCGTGCTGTTGCCGTTCTGGTTGTCGATGTTGATTCGCGCGTTTGCCTGGCTGGTGTTGTTGCGCAACGACGGCCTGGTCAACCAGAGCCTGCTGACCCTTGGGATCGTCGATGAGCCGTTGGCCCTGGTGCGCAATGAGCTGGGGGCGCTGATCGGCATGGTGCATTTCATGGTGCCGTACGCCGTGCTGCCGTTGCTGTCGTCCATGCGCCAGATCGATGACGGCTTGCTGCGGGCGGCGAGCAGCCTGGGTGCCACCCGCTGGGCGATGCTCAAGGACGTGTTTTTCCCGCTGACACTCCCGGGCGTGGCGGCGGCATCGGCGACGGTGTTCGTGTTCAGCCTGGGCTGTTTTGTCACGCCGGCGCTGTTGGGTGGGGGCAAGGCGGCGATGCTGGCCGAGAGTATCTACATCCAGATGTTCCAGCTGTCGAACTGGGGCCTGGGCGCTGCCTTGAGCATTGTCCTGATGTTGATGGTCGCGGTTTGTGCGGTGGTGTTCGGCAAGCTGGTGGGTTTTGGACGATTGACCGGGAGGACCGCATGAGCACGTTGCCAACGGTAGATCGGGCGGCGACGCAGACGCCGGCCGCCACTCGATTCAAGTTGCGTTTCGATTTCGCCCGGCTGCTGTCGTTTGCCGGCTTGTGGCTGGCGGCGGGGTTCCTGCTGCTGCCGATCCTGGTCATCGTTCCGCTGTCGTTCGGCGACCAGCGCTACCTGGCGTTTCCGGACGGCGCCTGGTCATTGCGTCACTACCTGGAACTGCTGAGCGGCGCCTGGCTGGGCTCGATCCTGCACAGCCTGGGATTGGCGATTGTCGTGGGCGTGCTCAGCACCGCGCTGGCGCTGCTGTTCGCCACCGGCATCTGGCTGGAGCCGCGCTACCGTATCGCACTCACCACCGTGGTGCTGCTGCCGATGATCGTGCCGCAAGTGGTGTCGGCCATGTCGATCTATTACCTGGGGGCGCGGGTTCAGCAACTCGACACCCTGCTGAGCGTGGGCTTCGGTCATTTGATGATGGCGCTGCCGTACTCGGTGATCGCCATGCTGGTGGCGTACAGCCGACTCGACACCAGCCTGTACAAAGCCTCGCGCTCGATGGGGGCCGGTTTGTGGATGACCCTGCGCCAGGTGCTGATGCCCAACGTGCGCGTGGGCATGGCCGGGAGTTTTTTCATGGCCTTCATCATGTCCTGGGAGGAAGTGGTGGTCACGCTGTTCACCAGCGGCCTCAACGTGATCACCGTGCCCAAGCGGATCTGGGATGGCTTGCGCTACAACCTGGACCCGGCCGTCGCCGCCGTCTCCACCCTGATGATTTTCATCACCCTGGTCGTGCTGTTGGTGCGTCTGTACCGGCATGGCAGGAACGCTGACACACCGGGTCGCTAGCCGACCCGCCTTACTGCGGTAAATCACCCGTCACCCGTGCACCTTTTCCCTAAGGAGGGATACCTCATGATGACTGCATTTCCCCTGCGCACTTATCGTCAACGCATCGACGCGGTCAAACGTCGAATGAGCGAGCGTGGTCTTGACGCGCTGGTGGTCAACTACCCGGACAACATCAACTACCTGACGGGCTTCGACAGCCTGGGTTTCCTCTGGTATCAGGCGCTGATCATTTCGCCCAAGCTGGCCAATCCGATCTTCCTGACCCGAACCAGTGAAGAGCCTTGCACCTACGAGCTGTCGAGCCTGGAAGAGGGGATTTTCTACGACATCGCCAAGCAGGACCCGCTGCGCATTGTCGCCGATTCGCTCGAGGGGCTGGGCTTGAGCCAAGGACGAATCGGCCTGGAAATGCAGGCCTCGACCTTCAGTCCCCTGCAATACACCACGCTGCTGCAACACATGCCGAACGCGTATTTCGAGGATGCCTCGGTGGTGGTGGCGGAAGAGCGCCTGATCAAGACCGCCGAAGAAATCGAATACCAGCGCAGCGCCGCGCGCATGGCCGACTACGGCATGCGCGCCGCCTTTGAAGCCTTGCGTCCGGGCATGTCAGAAGTGGAAATCTCCGGTGTGGTGTCCAAGGCGCTGGGGGAGGCCGGCAGCGAGTACTCGGCCATCAGCCCGATGTGTGCGACCGGGCGCCGTAGCACCATGACCCACGCCATGCCGCATCGCATCACCATCAGCCCGGGCGACGTGGTGATTCTCGAACATGCCGGCGTGTGCAACCGCTACCACGCGATCCTGATGCGCACGGCGGTCATCGGCAAGCCGACGGCGCGGGTGCGTGAAGTCTCGACCCTGCTGACCGAAGCCTTCAACGCCGCCATCGAGGTGGCGAAGCCGGGCACGCCGGTGGGCGAGGCGAACCGGGTGTGCAACAAGATCCTCGACCGCATCGATCTGTCGCGCACCCGCGTGCACCGCATCGGCTACAGTCTTGGATTGGCGTATCCGCCCACCTGGCTGGAGGCAATGATGGTCGATGAAGCCGACGATCATGTGTTCCAGCCTAATATGTCGTTCTCCATCGAACCGAACCTGTCGCTGTATTCCGAAGGTTTCGGACTCAAGCTGGGCGACACGGTGCTGTGCGAAGCGGATGGTTCGCGCAGTCTGTCGGAGATTGCGCCCGAGCTCACGATCATCGACTGAGGAGCACGCCATGTCTGCATTGATGGACGTTTTCTGGCACGACGATGTGCTGCGTCACGACACCGGCTACGGAGTGTTCGAGGCGCCGCCCAGCGAACTGCTGGACACTCAGACCCAGCACCCCGAAAGCAGCCCGCGATTGCTCAACATGCGGGCGATCCTGTGCAACGGCCCCGTGGCGGGCAGCCTGGCCTGGCACTCGGGCCGGCATGCCACGTGGGAGGAGATCCTGCGTTTTCACACCGAGGCCTACCGTGACGACATCCGGGAAGCCGATCAGCAGGGCCGACGCTTCAGCAGCACGACCCTGATCAACGCCGGCGGGCTGGCTGGCCTGCTGGCCGCCGCCGGCACCAGTGTGGCGGCGCTGGAGCAAACCTTGCGCGAGCATCGGCCGGCCATGGCCCTGGTGCGTCCGCCGGGGCACCATGCCGCGCCGGCGATGGCGGACGGTTACTGTTTTTTCAACAACGTGGCGGTGGCGGCGCGGGCGGCCCAGGGGGCGGGCATCGAGCGGGTGGCCATCGTCGATTGGGACGTGCACCACGGCAATGGGACCCAGGAAGGGTTCTACCACGACCCCACAGTGCTCACCGTGTCGATGCACATGGATCACGGCGCCTGGGGGCCGAGCCATCCGCAGACCGGTGGCGTGGAAGAACGAGGACGAGGAGAGGGCGTCGGCAGCAATCTGAACCTTCCGTTGCCGATGGGCTCCGGGGACCTGACCTACGAACTGGCCTTCGAGCAGTTTGTGGAGCCCACGTTGACGGCGTTTGCCCCGCAGTTGCTGATCATCGCCAATGGCCTGGACGCCTCGCAGTTCGACCCGAACGGCCGGCAGCTGTTGACCATGTACGGCTTCAATCGCCTGGCACAACGGGCCCGCCAGTTCGCCGACGCGCACTGTGAAGGGCGGCTGCTGATCGTTCAGGAAGGCGGCTACAACCCGGCCTACAGCGCTTACTGCCTGCACGCGGCGGCCCAGGGTTTCCTTGGCCAGGCGTCGACCTTGCCCGACCCGCTGGCGTACATGCCCGCGTTCGAGGAACGCAGTCATGCCGATGTCGCGGCGTTAGGGGAAGCCTTGCGCGGGGTGGGTTGGGCATTCTGATCGCCAGCGCTGTTTGGGGGGCGCAGATTCTGTCGGCGCCGGCTTGCCTGCGATGGGGCCGGCAGCTGCACCATCCTTGTTGGCTGACCCACCCGCATCGCTGGCAAGCCAGCTCCCACAGTGATCTTCAGTGAATTCAAACCCTGTAGGAGCGAGCATGCTCCGGGCGGCGTTCCGACGATAGCAGTGGTTCAGTCGCCGGAGGACCTGCCAGGCAACGCCATGATCGCCCGTGCCGCGATATCCGTACCGCGCGTGGCCTGCATGGTCTGGCTGAATGAGGCCAGGCGTTGTTTCATCGGTTGATCGGCCAGCAGTTGTTCGAGGGCGGCTGGCAAGGCTGACAGCGGATCGGCAAAGCGCGGCAGGTAGCGCCCGACGCCGACTTCCTCGGCGCGGGCCGCGTTGTCGTGACCGTCCCAGCAGTAGGGAATGATCAACGACGGCAAGCCGAAGTACAACGCTTCGCAGAAGCTGTTGTTGCCGCCGTGGTGGATGAACAGCTGGCATTCCTTGAGCACCGCCGGCTGCGGGAACCAGCTGTCCAGGTAGACGTTGTCCGGAACCGTGGCGTACTCGTCGCGGTAGGCACCAACGTTGATCAGGAATCGGTAGGGCAGGTGTTCGATGGTGCCGATCAGGCGCTTGATCATGCCGGTGTCAGCGGCCCCCAGGCTGCCGAAACTGATGTAGATCAGCGGTGCGTCGTTCTGCCGGGGAAAGTCCGGCACGATGTAAGGCGCTTCACGCCGCACGCAACCGTCGAGGTAGACATAACGCTGCGGGTCCAGGGGCGTGTGCCGTGCATAACGCACCGGCGTCGGCGACAACAGCAGGTTGAGCCACGGCGAGTCGCCCAGGAACTGGCCGGGCGGGCAGGGCGGTGTGCCGTTGCTGGCGAGGAACTGTGCAAAACGTTCATGGGCCGGCGTCACCGCTCGGCGGTAATGCTCGGTGAAGGTTTCCCGGGCCTGGCTGTCGCTGGCCAGGCATCCCGACAGGTAGGGCGGAACGGCGGCGTCCGGCAGTTCGGTTTCGGCGCATGACACCATGCGCACCCACGGGCATCCCGCGTTGGCGATGGCGGGGAACATGACCACGTTGTCGAGGACGATGGCGTCCGGTTTGAGGCGCCCGAGCAACTGCTGCAGCGGCTTTTCCGCCTCGATGGCCGTGTCGATGATCGCTTCCCAGGCCGGTGCCACATAGCTGTCGATCTGCGCCAGCGGGGTCTGGTCGAAATAGGGAATGTTGCGTTCGATGAAGCGTTCCCAGTAGTGCTGGTGTTCCGCTGCCGACAGCGGGCTGACTTGCGGGATCGGGTACTCGTCGAAACCGTATTCGGCGAACAGGCCCTGGAAGTGTTCGTGGCAGATGAACACCGGTCGTGCTCCCAGCTCACGCAGGGACTGGGCGATACCGATGCAATTCAGGGCCGCGCCGAAACTGGCTTCCGGAAACAGGGCGATCAGTTTTTGTGTGTGCATGGCAAGGAAATCCGTGGCGGTGGCCCGCCGTGCCCGAGATGACTTGATGCTGTCTTATTTTTTGAAAAAAATCATCTTGTTTATTGAGCGATTCAGCGGCGTGCGAACAAGTGGCCTTGAGGAATGCCGCGATTGGCGGTTTGCGGTCGTTGGGCCGCGCTCAGCCGCAGGTGCAGGCGCAACAGGTCGGCAGCGATTTCCAGCTGGCCTCGTTCGATCTGCGCGATGATTTGCAGGTGTTCGCGCAGTGCCTCTTGCAGGCGGTGCACGCTGACTGTTGGCAACAGGTTCGGCAGGCGCCGCAAGCTCTGATGCTGGAGCAGGGCGTCGCCAATGAAGCGGTTGCCGCAGCTCTGGCCAATCAACTCGTGAAAGCTGATGTCCAGCTCGCGAAACTGCTGGGTGTCGAAGTGCTCGACCGGGCTGGCAAGCAGGGTTTGCATGGCGCTGCGCAGCAGGGCCAGGCGTTGCGGGTCGGCGTTGAAGTTGGCGTCCAGCAACGCTTGCGGCTCGAGAATCAGACGGAACCGCAGGCTCTCCTCAAGGGCCGCCGGGCTGTTCAATGATGGGCGAAACAGCCAGGACTGGCCGGGGCCGCGCTCTATCGCCTGGCTTTCGCTGAGTTGCTGCAGGGCTTTCTGGGCGGCGGGTCGGCCGATGCTGTAGCGGCGCATCAGTTCGCTGATGCTGATGCTGTCGCCGAGGCGCCCGGCCATGCGGTCACGCAGCACTGAGGTCGCCAGCTCTTCTTCCTCGGCCTGCGGCAGCGCGGCGTTGAAGGACTGGCCAGCCGGCGCGGCGAGCAGGCGATAGCCCTTGCCGGCTTCATGGCTGAGCAGGTTTTCCTCCAGCAACACCTTCAGGGCGCCGCGGATCAGCGTACGCGATACCTGGAACGTGCGCGCCAGGGCCTGTTCGGCCACTGGATCGCCCGCCACCAGCCCGCTTTCCTGGGTGTGCTCCAGAATCCGCCGGGCCAGTTCCAGGTGGTTGGTGCGCGGTTTTTTTTCGGCTGTCGTGCTCAAGCGTCTTATCTCTTTCGGTCGCTTTGGACTCAGGTGCCCATCTTATGTCATGCGCCGCTCGACCGTCAGGCCGGAAAAAAGCGTTGACATCTGCCTATGGTGGTCCTAATTTCTAAAAAAAAACACATGCAATCGTTTCTCTCTGTTTGCCGTACTGCCTTCGAAAAAAGAATAATCAATCGTCGGGTGAGTATTATGAGAAAGCTGAAAGGCCTAATGTGTCTGGGATTGAGTGTTTCCCTGGCGATCGCTGCACAGACCGCCAACGCCAAGGACATGGTGATTTCCATCTGGGACGGCTACATGGCCCCGGAAGCGCTGGACAAGTTCAAGGCCGCCAGTGGCGTCGACGTCGACAAGGCGTTGCATGCGACCAACGAAGAGATCATGGGCAAGCTCATGGCGTCTGGCGGTGAAGGTTACGATGTGGTTTTCGTCTCTTCCCCGTTCGCCGAAGTGCTGCACAAGCAGGGGCTGCTGGCAGACATCGATCCGGTCAAAGTCCCCAACCTGAAAAACCTCTACCCGCAAGCTTCCAGGCTGGAATACGACCCCGGCAACCATTTCTCGGTGCCGTACACCTGGGGCACCACCGGGATTTGCTACCGCTCCGACAAGGTTACCCCGGCACCGGTGAGCTGGAATGAACTGCTCAACCCCAGTGATGCGCTCAAAGGCAAGGTGACCATGCTCGCCACCGACCGCTGGATGCTCGGCGCCGGGTTCCTGGCCAAGGGCTGGTCGGTCAACGACAGCGACCCCAAGCAGATCGCCGCCGTGCGTGACCAGTTGATCGCCACCAAAAAACGCATCCTCGCCTTCGACGACACCACCTTCTACTCCAAACTCGCTTCCGGCGAATCGCTGATGGCGCACGCCTGGGATGGCTGGTGCAACTACGGCACCCAGGCCAATGCCGCGATCAAGTTCGTGGTGCCCAAGGAAGGTTCCGACCTGTGGGTCGACACCATGGTCGTGCTCAAAAGCTCCAAACATCAGGAGCAGGCGCTGCAGTTCATCAACTTCATGCTCGCCCCTGAAAACCATGTCTGGGTCGCGGAAAACATCCTCTACAAAATCCCCAACCAGACCGCCATGGCCGGCTTGTCCGCTGACCTGCTCAAGCAATACCCCAACCTCACCATCGCCCCCGACGAACTGTTGAAGATGGAGCAGTTGCGCGACCTGGGCGGCGCCACGCAAAAAGCCTACACCCGGGCGGTCACCGAAATCATGGCGGCGCAGAACTAGCGCTCACCTTAGGTAAGCCACGTCGATCACGGGGCATGCCCGGCATGCCTCGCCACGCTCGCTAGCCGCCCTCGTTCGGGGGCGGGAGGATAGGGTTCATGAGTGCTTTGCATGCTGACAGGCGTCTGTCGGCCTGGCTGCTTGCGCCCGGCTTCGGCTGGCTGCTGATCTTCCTGGTGGTGCCCTGCGTGCTGGTGCTGGTCTACAGCTTCGTCGAGCGCGGCGCTTACGGCGGGATCGACTGGTTGTTCACCTGGGAAAACTACCAGCGCGCGTTCGACCCGTTGTACCTCGGCATCCTGCTCAAGTCGGCGAAGATCGCCGGGCTGGCGACGCTGTTCGCGGTGCTGATCGGCTACCCGGCGGCCTACGCCATTGCCCGTGCGCCCCGGCGTCATCAGGCGGTGTTCCTGTTTCTGGTGATGCTGCCGTTCTGGAGCAACTACCTGATCCGCACTTATGCCTGGATCGTGCTGCTCAACCGCGAAGGTCTGATCAACCGCATGCTGCAACTGTTCGGCTACAGCGGCGATCCGATCAACCTGCTGTACACCGAGGCCTCGGTGGTGCTGGGGCTGGTCTACAACTACATCCCGTTTGTCATCCTGGCGATTTTCTCCTCGCTTTCGCGCATCAACAATGAGCTCTGGGATGCGTCGAAAGACCTCGGGGCCTCGGGCTGGATGACCTTTCGCCGGATCATCCTGCCGCTGAGCGTGCCCGGTGTCGCGGCCGGTGCCGTGTTCGTCTTCGTGCTGAGCATCGGCAACTTCATCACCGCCGACCTGTTGGGCGGCAAACAGGTGCAGATGGTCGGCAACCTGATCTATTCGCAGTTCCTCACCGCGCGGGACTGGCCGTTCGGTGCGGCGCTGAGTTTCTTCCTGATCGCGATCATGCTGATCCTCTTGTTCGTCCAGGCCCTGGTGGCTCGCCGTGCAGAAGGGGGGAGGGCATGAGTCAGCCTCGTTCCATCAGCGGCACCGCCCTCAACACGCATTTGTGGCTGGTGTACGCGTTCCTTTATGTGCCGATCCTGGTGCTGATCCTGCTGTCGTTCAACAAATCCGGATTGCCCACGGCCTGGGGCGGTGTCTCGCTGAAATGGTACGTGGCGCTGGCGCACAACTCGGCGATCCTGTCGGCCGCCCTCAACACCCTGATCGTGGCGCTGGCGGCGACCTTCATTGCCTGCGTGCTGGGCACGTTTCTGGCGCTGGGCATCGAACTGCGTCGCAAGGGCAGCGACAAAGGGCAAGTGGTGGACACCTTGCTGATGGCGCCGATGATCATCCCCGACATCGTCCTGGCGATCGCGCTCTTGAGCTTCTTCAACTTGCTCAAGGTCGGCCTGGGCCTGCACTCGATCATCATCAGCCACGCCGTGTTCAACATCGCTTTCGTCTGCGCGGTGGTGCGCACGCGGCTCAAGCACTTCGACTATTCGATCCTCGAAGCCTCGATCGACCTCGGCGCAAGCGCCTTCACCACGTTTCGCCGGGTCCTGCTGCCGGCGATTTTCCCCGGTGTGCTGGCCGGCGGGCTGCTGTCGTTCACCCTGTCGGTGGACGAATTCATCATCGCCTTTTTCAACTCCGGTTCCGGTCAGGCCTCGACCACGTTGCCCATGCAGATCTACGCCATGATCCGTTTCGGCGTCACTCCGGAAATCAATGCCCTGGCGACGCTGGTGATGCTGGTCAGCATCACCGCGCTGCTGGCTTCGCAGCGTCTCAACAAGGCTCCTCGCACCCATGAATAACTCATCGGCGGTACTGATCCTGGACAAGGTCAGCAAGTCTTATGGCAATGGCCTGGCGGTTGACGAGGTGTCACTCAACATCCGCGAGAACGAGTTTTTCGCGTTGCTGGGGCCGTCCGGCTGCGGCAAGACCACCTTGCTGCGCATGCTCGCCGGTTTCGAAACGCCGAGCGCCGGCTGCATCTATCTGGACGGCAAGGACATCTCGCCACTGCCGGCCAACAAGCGTCCGCTGAACCTGATGTTCCAGTCCTATGCGCTGTTTCCCAACATGACCGTGCGCAAGAACATTGCCTACGGGCTGGAAATGGAACGCCTGCCGGAAGCGGAAATCCGTCGCCGGGTCGATGAGGTGCTCTGCACCGCGCAGCTCGGTGAACTGGCCGAGCGCAAGCCCGATCAGCTCTCCGGCGGCCAACGTCAGCGTGTCGCCCTGGCGCGGGCACTGGTCAAGCGCCCGCGGGTGTTGCTGCTGGATGAGCCATTGGGCGCGCTCGACAAAAAACTGCGGGAAAAGATGCAGCTTGAACTCAAGCGCCTGCAACTGGAGAGCGGCATCACCTTCATCATCGTCACCCACGACCAGGAAGAGGCCCTGGTGATGTCGGACCGCATGGCGGTGCTCGATGGCGGCAAGCTCTGCCAGTGCGGCAGCCCTGCCGAACTGTACGAAAACCCCAACAGCCGATTCGTCGCCAACTTCATCGGCGTCAGCAACCTGCTCGAAGGTGTGCGTTCCGGGGTGCACAGCGTGCGCGTCAATGGCCAGGAACTGGATGTCGAGACCGAGGCCCCGCTGGTGCAGGGGCAAGCGGTCGCCGTGGTGGTACGCCCAGAGCGCCTGATGGTGCTGGGCAAGGAGCAGGTGTGCGCCAACCGGGTCAGCGGTCAGATAGTCGAGATTGCCTATCACGGTCTCGACACCAACCTGCACGTGCAGACCCCGCTCAGCGACAAGCCGTTGATCGTGCGGGTGCCGTCCTCGCAATTCGAATTTGCCCATTTTGCTATCGGAATGGACGTCCGGCTCGGCTGGCAGGCTCGCCACGCCCGCGTGCTGACGTGCTGACAAATATAAAAGACCAGGCAGGAGAACCGCTCGATGAAACAGAAAGTGATCGCCTTCTTTCCGGAAGCCGCTTATGGCCCGGCGCTGAACTCAGTCGGTATCGCCCAGGCGTGCGAAGCCCTCGGTCACAAGGCGGTGTTCCTCACCGACCCGGGCATGAGCGGCGTGTATGCCGGCTACGGTTTTGAAGAGCACATGGTCAACATGTCGGCGCCGATGCCCGCCGAGGAAATGGCCCGTTACTGGATCGACTTCATCAACGGCCACATTCCTAACTTTCGCAAATCGCCCCTGGACCAGATCGACAACTACGTGAAGGAGTGCTGGGCGGCCATCGTCGACACGGCGAAATGGGCGCAAAAGGATCTGCCAGCGGTGCTGGACAAGGTCAAACCGGACCTGATCTGCGTCGACAACGTCATCCTGTTCCCGGCGATCAAGCAGTACGGCAAGCCGTGGGTGCGGATCATCTCCTGCTCGGAAAACGAGATCGAAGACCCGGACATCCCGCCGCACCTGTCGGGCCTGAGCGTCGACGACAAGGCCGGGCACGCGCGCTTCCGTCAGCGTTTCGAAGAAGTGGTCGGGCCGATCCACGAAGACTTCAACCAGTTTCTGCAAGCCCATGGCGAACAGCCGTACCCGCTCGGGCAGTTCTTCGAAGCCTCGCCCTACATGAACCTGCTGCTATACCCGGACGCGGTCAAGTTCGAACGCCGGCACCCGTTGCCGCCCGAGCGTTTCCACTACCTGCAAGGCTGCGTGCGCAATGACACGGCTTATGAGATTCCGCCGTTCCGCGCCAACAACGACAAGCCGCTGCTGTACGTCAGTTTCGGCAGCCTCGGTTCCGGCGACGTCGAGCTGTTGCAGCGGCTGATCCGCGCCGTCGGCAAGCTGCCTTACCGCGCCTTGTTCAATGTTGGCGAGCACCTGGATGAATACCCGGACCTGCCGGACAACGTGCAGATTTCCAACTGGTTCCCGCAACCCTCGGTGATTGCCCAGGTCGATGCGGTGATCCACCACGGTGGCAACAACAGCTTCACCGAATGCCTATTTTTCGGGAAGCCGGCGATCGTCATGTCGTATGTCTGGGACGGTCACGACAACGCCATGCGCGCCGAGGAGAGCGGCCATGGTTTCAAACTCGATCGCTACGAGTGGAGCGAAGCGCAACTGGCGGAAAAACTCGCCGCCTGCCTCAACGATCAGGCGATGCAGCAACGCCTGCAGCGCACCAGCAAGCAGATGCAATCACGCAAGGGGCCGGCCGATGCGGCCGCCATTCTCGACAAGGTGCTCAACGATGCCTGATGCAAATACCACGGCGGGAATCACGCCCTACCTCGAAGCCGTCAGTACCCGCACCGACCTGGTGGACTGGGGCGTGCAGAGCGATGCCGTCGAAGGCGTCTCGCACTCCAGCGGTCGCCTGCTGTTCAAGGGGCCGAACAACAGCCCCGAAACCGGACTCTGGGTGTGTACGCCGGGGCGTTGGCGCCTGTCGATTCCCCGGGATGAGTTGTGTCATTTCCTCGAAGGCGATGCCACCTATCGCCACGACAACGGTGAAGTGATCGAGATTCGTGCCAACACGCTGGTGCTGTTTCCGGCGGGGTGGACGGGGGAGTGCCATGTGCGGGAGACCTTGCGTAACGTTTATATGCTTGCTTGAACCTGAACCTATGAACCTGTAGGAGCGAGCATGCTCGCGATGGACGCTCGGACACCGCTGGCATCCAGACCGCCCGCGTCATCGTTGACGACCATCGCGAGCATGCTCGCTCCTACAGAAAAGCCGATTTTTTGGAGAACACCTAATGACCACCCCGTTCCTGTACGACCCGCTGCAAATCACCGACGTCAAGGACTGGGGCGTGATCCCGACCATGCTGGAAGGCGAATCCCGTGTCTCCGGCGTCGTCCTGCACAAGGGGCCCGAAGGCCAGTCCGAGTGCGGCGTGTGGATCTGCACCCCGGGCAAATGGTTCTGTCACGTCACCAGCGACGAGTTCTGCCACTTCCTGGAAGGCCGCTGCACCTACGTCCATGAGTCCGGCGAAGTGATCGAGATCAAGCCCGACACCGCGGCCTTTTTTCGCAAGGACTGGAAAGGCGTGTGCACCGTTCACGAGACGGTGAAAAAGGTCTACATGATCCGGTGACTGCCATGACTCAGACACGTACCTCAGCGCCTGACCGCGAGGGCCAGCGCGCGGCCTTTCTCGCGCGTGCCGGTTTCGCCGGGACGCCATTGGAGGCGTTGCCGGCGGATGCTTCGACCCGGCGCTATTTTCGCCTCGGCGGCGCAGGCCTGCTGCTGATGGATTCGCCGCCGCTCAGCGAACCGATTGGCCCGTTCGTTGAGGTTGCCCGTCACTTGCACGGCCTGGGGCTTTCCGCGCCGGGCCTGATCGAGGTGGACGAGGAGGCCGGGCTGGCGCTGATCGAGGACTTCGGTCACGACACCTACACCCGCCTGCTGGCGGCGGGGCACCCGGAAGGCGCGCTGTACCGCCTGGCGGTCGATGCACTGGTGGCGTTGCACCGCGCACCGTCCACCGCGCCTCTGGCACCTTACGACGCCGGAAAACTGAGTGACGAGTGTGCGTTGTTCATCGACTGGTACGTGCCGTTGTTGATTGGTCCGCAAGCGGCACAGGGGCTGCGCGAAGCGTTTCTCGCGCTGTTCGCCGACGCCTGTCGCGAGGTTGCCGGGCGCCGCGAAGCGCTGGTATTGCGTGACTACCACGTCGACAACCTGATGCTGCTCGAAGGCCGCGCAGGCGTGGCAGCGTGCGGACTGCTGGATTTTCAGGATGCCCTGATCGGCTCGGCGGCCTATGACCTGATGTCACTGCTCGAAGACGCGCGCCGCGATGTGCCCGAGGCACTGCGCGTGGCGATGCTGACCCATTACCTGATGCAACGCCCGGAACTCGATGCGCTGCGGTTTCTTGAGGACTATCGGCGCCTGGCCGCCCAGCGTCACGCCAAGGTGCTGGGGATTTTCGTGCGCCTGGCGGGGCGCGACGGCAAACACGGTTACCTGGCGCACTTGCCGCGCACCCTGGGCTTGTTCGTTCGTGCACTGGAGGCCGAGGCCTTCACGCCGCTGCGCGCGTGGCTCAACGGCCATGTGCCCGGCTGGCGCGATGAACTGCCGCCGGCCACCCTCGATACGCTGCGCCAAACCCCTTATCGATTGGTTCAAGGATCTGCCCATGGCCACCTTTAATACGGATACCGCACTGCGCTTCCTCAATGGCGAGTACCTGCCGCTGACCGAGCCGCGTGTGCGCGAAGTGCTGGACCCCGCCACCCTGCACGGAGTGGGGCAGGTGGGTGTGTGCGGCGAAGCCGATGTGCAAGCCGCCGTCGACGCCGCCACTGCCGCGCAACGGCAATGGCGGCTGATCGATGCGAAAACTCGCGCCGCACGGCTGCATCAACTGGCCAATGCCATTGAACAGGACGCTGCCTGCAACCGCGAAGTGGCACGGCTGATGACTCTGGAAATGGGCAAGCCGTTTCCCGAAGCGATGGGCGAGCTGGCCAACTGTGCGCCGATCTTTCGTTACTACGCGGAAATGGCCCGGGACGATGCCGGCAAGGTCGCCGGCACCACGCAGATCGGCTCGTTCCAGCACGTGCGTTACGAGCCCTATGGCGTCAGCGTGCACATCATGCCGTTCAACTTTCCGATCCTGTTGATGTGCTGGACGGTCGCCGCTTCGCTGGCGGCGGGCAACGCCTGCATCGTCAAGCCGGCGGAAGCCACCACCCTGTGCACGCTCAAGTTCATGCAACATTTCACCTCGCTGGCGGCGGGCCTGGTGTCTTGCGTGCCGGGCGATGCAACGACGGCCCAGGCACTGGTGAAGTCCAGCGGCACCCACGCGGTGGCGTTCACCGGCAGCGTCGCGGCGGGCAGGGCGGTGGCGGTGGCCTGCGCCGAACAGATGAAACCCTGCGTGATCGAGGCCGGCGGCAGTGACCCGTTGATCATCTCCAGGCACGCGCCGCTGGATGTCGCGGCAGCCGGTGCCGTGACCGCCGCGTTCCATCTGAGTGGGCAGATCTGCACCTCGGCGGAGCGCTTCTACGTGGTCGATGAGGTGCACGACGAGTTCGTCAGCCGGTTCGCTGAACGCACCCGCGCCCTGCGCATCGGCCATGGCCTGGAGCACACGGAAATCGGGCCGATGGTCAGCGAGGCGGCACGCAACAAAGTCATGCGCCTGGTCGATGATGCCGTGGCGAAGGGCGCGAACGTGGTGTGCGGAGGCCGGGTGCCGCCGCAACACAGTGTCGGCTGGTTCTACGAGCCGACCATCCTCACTGGCGTCACGCCCGACATGGCCATTCTTCAGGAGGAGTGCTTTGGCCCGGTCGCGGCCATCTGCCGGGTCAGCGACTTCGACGAGGCGGTGCGACTGGCCAATGATTCGCCGTTCGGCCTGGGGGCGTCGCTGTTCTCCACCGACCTGGCCGAAGCCATGGAAGCGGCCGAGCGTCTCGAAGCCGGCATGGTCTGGGTCAACAACCCGCTGATCGACAACGACGCCTTGCCCTTTGGCGGCTGGAAGATGTCCGGCCTGGGGCGCGAACTGGGACGCCAGGGCCTGGAAGCCTTCCGCCGCTCGAAGATGGTCATCATCGATCACCAGCCAAAGATCCATGACTGGTGGTATCCGTATGCCGATGATGTGTTTTATCGCGATCAGGCCTAAAGGGAGGTTCGGCCGACACTGTGCCCACTGTAGGAGCGAGCATGTCGAATCGTCGCACCGTCGCGATGGTCGTCAACGATGACGCGGGGTCTCTGAATGCCAGCGTTGTCTGGGCTACCATCGTCGGAACGCCGCCCGGAGCATGCTCGCTCCTACAGGGGGGCGGGGAGTTTTATTTCAGGTACCACCCCCACGGCTGATCACTCACATACTCGGTCACCTGCTTCACCTCCAAATAATTGTGCAACCCCCACTGGCCCAGTTCGCGGCCAATGCCGCTGTGCTTCATGCCACCCCACGGCGCCTCGACGAAGGTCGGTTGCGAGCAGTTGACCCAGACGATCCCGGCGCGCAGCTGATTGGCGACGCGGGCGCTGCGTTGCAGGTCGGCGCTCATCACCGCCGCCGCGAGGCCGAAGCGGCTGGCGTTGGCCATTTGCAGCGCTTGCTCTTCGGTCTTGAAGCGTTTGATGCACAGCACCGGGCCGAACACTTCTTCGCGCCACAGGATGCTGTTGTGCCCCGGTTCGTCGAAGATTGCCGGTTCAATGAAATAGCCCTCCGGCAGATGCGCCGGCCGCCGGCCTCCGGTCAGCAGCCGGGCTCCGCTGGCCAGGCCCTGGTCGATGTAACCCAGAACCTTTTCATGCTGGCCCTGGCTGACCAGCGGTCCGAGCAACACGCCGGGCTGCATGCCCTGGCCGATGCTGATCTTGCGGGTTTCCTCGACCAATCGTTCGATCAGCTTGCCGGCGATGGTTTCCTGCACCAGCAGGCGTGACGTGGCGCTGCACACCTGGCCCTGGTTCCAGAAGATGCCGAACAGGATCCATTCCACGGCGGCCTCGACATCGGCGTCGTCGAACACGATGAAGGCTGACTTGCCGCCCAGTTCCAGGCTGATGTTCTTGATGTCCCGGGCTGCCGCCGACATGATTTTCGCCCCCGTGGGCACGCTGCCGGTGAAGGCCAGTTTGTCCACGCCGGGGTGCTCGGTCAGCGGCCCGCCGGCATCGGCGCCCAGGCCGCTGACCACGTTCAGGACCCCGGCCGGCAGGCCGATGCGGTCGGTGGCCGCCGCCAGCTCCAGCGCCGTGAGCGGAGTCAGCTCCGAGGGTTTGAGCACCAGCGTCGCACCGGCCGCCAGGGCGGGGGCAACTTTCCACGCCGCCATCAACAGCGGGTAGTTCCAGGGAATGATCTGCCCGGCCACGCCAATCGGTTCATGCCGGATGCGGCAGCGGAAGCGCGGGTCCGGCAACGCCAGGGGTTGATCCTGCTGCTGATCCAGCTCCCGGGCCAACCCGGCGTAGTAACGAAAGCAGCCGATCGCATCGCCGACATCCCACTGCGCTTCGGGCAAGGGTTTGCCGTTGTCGCGCACTTCCAGCTCGGCCAGGGCCTGCTGGCTGTTTTCCAGTTCATCCGCCAGCGCTTCCAGCCACTGCGCCCGTTCGGCACCGGTGGTCTGGCTCCAGCCATTGTCGAAGGCACGGCGGGCGGCGCGTACGGCGTGATCGACGTCCTCCTCGGTGCCCGCCGCCACCCGATGGAACGCCTGGCCGCTGGCCGGGTCGATCACGTCCAGGTAACCGCCCAGGTCCGGGCTGACCCACTCGCCGTTGATGTAAAGCTGATCATGCATGGTGAGACTCCTGGACGCCGGTGCGGCGGTTTTGCAGGTGGCGGGAAGTGAACAGCAGCGCCAGCGACGCGCAGATGATGACGGTCGAGACGGCATTGATCTCCGGGGTCACGCCCCGGCGGATCGAAGAAAAGATGTAGATCGGCAAGGTCGTTTCAGAGCCGGCGACGAAGAACGCAATGATGAAGTCGTCGAAGCTGAAGGTGAACGCCAGCAGGAAGCCGGCCATGATCGCCGGGCTGATCTGCGGCAGGGTCACGCGCCAGAAGGTGTGCATGGGCGGCGCGTAGAGGTCGGCCGAGGCTTCCAGCAGCGCCTTGTCCAATGAGTCGACACGGCTGCGCACGATCACCATCACCAGCGCCATGGTGAACAGCGAGTGCGCGGCGATCACGGTGAAGAAGCCCATGTTCAGGCGCGGCACGGCCGGTATCCAGCTTGCCAGCAACGGGTTGATCAGGTCGAACAGGCTGATGAAGGCGATCAGCGTCGAGATGCCGATGACAATGCCGGGCACGATGATCGCGCAGTAGGTCAGGGCGTCGAACAGCAGGCGCACTTTGGGATGGGCACGCTGCAGGCCGAACACCGCCAGGGTGCCGAACAGCGTGGCGATCAGCGCCGAGGTGAAGGCGATCAGCGCGCTGTTGCCCAGCGCCTCAATGATGAACGGGTTGCCAAAGGCGCGACCGAACCACTGCGTCGAGCAGCATTCGAACGCCAGGCCACTGCGCCCGGCGTTGAAACTGAATAGCACGATCAGCGCAATGGGCGCATAGAGAAACAGGTACAGCGAAGTCGAATAGCTGCGCAGCCACATGTCACAGGCCTCCGTCGGCGGGGCGGCCGCCGTAGCGCGCCACCAGTTTCAGGTATACGCCGATGATCACCAGCATCATGGCCACCAGCGTCATCGCCAATGCGCTGCCGAACGGCCAGTTACGCGATTGCAGGAACAGGTCGACCAGTGCGTTGCCGACGAAGAACACCTTGCCGCCGCCGAGGATCGCCGGGATCAGGAACTCGCCCATCAGCAGGATGAACACCAGCATGACCCCGGTGATGATCCCCGGCGCAGACAATGGCAGGGTGATCCGACGGAAACTTTCGAAGGCGCTGGCCCCCAGGTCGGCTGAAGCTTCGAGCAGGCGTTTGTCGAGTTTTTCCAGGCTCACGTAAATCGGGAACACCATCAGCGGCAGGTAGCCGTAGACGATGCCGATCAGCACCGCCCAGGGCGTGTTGATCAGCCGTACATCCTCCAGGCCCAGGCTGGCGAGCAGGGCGGGGATGCCCTTGCCGCTGAGGATGAAGATCCAGGCGTAGGTGCGGATCAGGAAGCTGGTCCAGAACGGCACGATCACCAGCGTCAGCAACAGCGAGCGATTGCGGGTGACCTTGACCGCCAGGAAGTACGCCAGCGGGTAGGCCGCCAGCAGGCACACCAGGGTGCCCAGTGGCGCCAGCATCAGCGTGTTGCTGAAGGCCGCGCCACGGGAGCCGAGGTTCAGGTAATTGGCCAGGGTGAAGCCGCCGGCATAGCCGCCCACCGCGCTGCGCTCGCCGAAACTGAAGACCAGGATGATCACCAGCGGCATCAGCAACAGCAGCAGGAACCACAGGGTCGACGGCAAGAGCATCAGCAGCGTGATCCGTCGCCCGAGGCTGCGCCGCTGGCGCGCCTCGACTGAAAGGGCACGGGCCGGCTGCACCGCTTGCGGGTGGGCGGCAGCATTCATGGGGGATTCCTCGTTGGCCATGTTCGGGGGCTCAGGCGGACTTGAAGCGCGCCATCAGTTCGGCGCGCGCCGGGCTGGTGAGCGTTGCCGCCGCACCGAACTCCAGCGGGCTCAAGGCCTCGGCGGCCGGGTACATGATCGGGTCGTCGAGCATGGCGGTGGGCAGCAGGGCATCGACGCGCTTGTCGCCGCTCGGGTAGCCGTGGCTCAGCACTTCAAGCTTGTTGTGCTGCGGGTCGAGCAGGTAGTTGATGAACGCGTAGGCGGCGTCCTTGTGTTCCGAGCTTTTGGGGATGGCGAAGAAGTCGCTCCACAGCTCGCCACCTTCCTTGCCCAGTTCAAACTGCATTTGCGCATTGTCGCGGTGCAGTTGCGAGGCGTCGCCGGTCCAGGACATCGCCAGCCAGGCATCGCCGCTGCGCATCGACGGTTGAATGTCGGAGTTGATCGCGAACAGGTGCGGCTTGACCTCGATCAGCAGTTTTTCGGCGTCGGCCAGTTCTTTCGGGTCCAGGGAGTTGAAGCTGTAGCCGAAGCTTTTAAGGGCGTTGCCGATGGCGGTCAACTGGTAGTCGTGGACCATGGTGCGGCCGCTGGCCGGGCCTTGCGCGGCCGCCCAGAATTCTTTCCAGCTGGTGGGGCCGTTCTTCAGTTTGCCAGTGTCATAGAGCATGCCGGTGGTGCCCCAGTTTTTCGGCACCGCGTACACCTTGCCATCCACCGTGCCCTGGGCCATGAATTTCTGCTGGAACGCCGAAGCGTCGAAATTGGGAATGCGCGACAGGTCCAGGGGTTCGATCAGGCCCAGGCCGACGTAGGTACTGATGGTGTAATTGGTCGGCACCAGCACATCCCAGCCGCTGCCGCCGGCCTGCAACTTGGCGAGCATTTCCTCGTTGGAACCGAACACGCTCATCGACACCCGCGCACCGGTGGTCTTGGCAAAGGCATCGAGGTTGTCCTGGCTGTGGTAGTTGGGCCAGGTCGCCAGCGACAGACGATCGCCGATTTTGCCCTGCTCGGCCGCCTGGGCGGTGGACGTCAGCAGGCCCGGCATGTTCGTGGCGACCACCGCGGCGGCGATCCCCAGGCCGGTGCGGCCAAGAAAGTCGCGGCGGCTGATCGAGCCGTTCTGCCAGCTGCGCAGGTTTTTGATAAACGTCTTCTGGTCCATAGCACGCTCCACATCCGGTTGATGAATCGTTGAATTACAACGCCATGGCCAGGCCGTTGGCGTGATCCCAGCCGACGCTCACTGCCGCGCCGTGTTCGAATGCATTGGCGCCCTGATCCTGCTGGCGCGGCACCCGCACGCAGACCACGCCGAAGGCCTGGGTGCGCACGCGGTATTCGGTGCTATTGCCGAGGTAGATCCGGTCTTCCACGCAGCCTTGCAGTTTCACTTCGCGGGCCAGCTCGGCGTGGGCGCCGGCGATGCTGATCAGTTCCGGGCGCACGGCGATGCAGCCGGCGGTGTCGGCGCTCAGGGCCTGGCCGGTGGGCGTCAGCGGGCTGGTCAGTTCCAGTCCCTGTTCGGTGCGCAGTACCACGGCGTTGCCGCTCAGGTGACGCACCGTGCCGTTGAACAGATTGGATTCACCGATGAAGTCGGCCACATAACGGCTGGCCGGTGCTTCGTAGAGTTGTTCCGGGGTGGCGGTCTGGATGATCGAGCCTGCGTGCATCACGCTGATGCTGTCGCTCATCGACAGGGCTTCTTCCTGGTCGTGGGTGACCAGTACGAAGGTGATGCCGACTTCCCGTTGCAGGCGCAGCAGTTCCGATTGCATCTCCTTGCGCAGCTTGCGGTCGAGCGCCGCCAGCGGTTCATCCAGCAACAGCACGGTTGGCTTGTTCACCAGTGCGCGGGCGAGGGCGACCCGCTGTTGTTGACCGCCAGAGAGCTCGCTCGGCTTGCGCTGACCGAAGCCGCTCAGGCGCACCATCTCCAGCGCTTCGTCGGCCATGCGCAGTTGTGCCTTCTTGTCCGGGCGCGGGGTGCGATAGCGCAGGCCGTAAGCGATGTTCTGCGCCACCGTCAGGTGCGGAAACAGCGCGTAATGCTGGAACACCATGTTCACCGGGCGCTCGTAGGCCGGCACCCCGGCGACGCACTGACCCGCCAGGCGCACTTCGCCGCTGCTGGGTTGTTCGAAGCCGGCGATCATGCGCAGGGTGGTGGTCTTGCCGCAGCCGGAGCCGCCGAGGAAGGAGTGAAATGCGCCGCGCCGCACGGAGAAGTTCAGGCCACTGACCGCAGTCACCTCGCCATAGCGTTTGACCACATTGCAGAATTCGATATCACTTGGCGAATTGTCGTTCACGAGGCCGGCTCCCTTGCAGTGATGAATCAGTGCGTCGGGGGCCAAACTAGCAATGGCGGTTTTGCGCTGTATATATCCCTTGGGGGATAGGGTCGTTTTCAGGTATCAGGCGTCGACCAGCAACTCCTGGCCGGTGAGATCGCGAATGAACAGCCCGAGCAATTCCGACTGACTGCCGATGCCCAGCTTGGCGTAGATGTTCTTGCGATGAATCTTCACCGTGCCCGGGCTGATGTTCAGTTGCTCGGCCACCGATGCGCTGGAGTGGCCGCGCAGCAACAGCTGGACGATCTCCTGCTCGCGGCCGGTGAGGATGTGCGCGCCGAACTGATCGAAGGCTTCGCGGATCTTGAAGTCCAGGTCCTGCGCCGGACGCGGTTGCTGAGCCTGACGCAAGCGCCAGGCTTCATTGACCACCTGTTCGACCACGCCTTGCGCGCACTCGATCAACTGCATTTCGTCGCGGCTGAACGCGCAACTGGCCGACGAGCGCATCAACGACAGCACCGCCATGGCGCCGCCACCCAGTTCGACGAAGAATGCCACTTCTTCCGCCAGGCCGGTTTGCTGGTAATAGGTCAGGTAGTACTCGCCGAGGTAGAAGTGGTCGGGCGCGAACTGACGCAGGCGCCACAGCCCCGGCGCCTGCCCGCGGGTACAGGCCAGGTAGAACGGGTCGAGCAGGTAAGGCCCGCACTGGTAGTCATCGACATACACCGCGCGCTTGTCGGCGGCAAAGGTATCGAACAGCGCCAGGGGCCGGTGGTTGCCCTCGTAGACGAACAGCACGAAATGATCGACCGGGCACACCTGGCGCAGCCAATGACTCAAACCTGCCAGCCGTGCATGCCCCGCTTGCAGGTCGAGCAAGTGGGCAACACCGGTGGTCCAGAGTTTCAGTTCCTTGGGGCGCATGGCAGCTTCAGGTAGCAGGGGAATGCATTGCGATGCACAAACCACGCCATGGCGGCGGGTGCCTTGCAGGGCGGGACGCGCGTCGATGCGCCGTGAAAAAGACGCACCGTTAGGGGGCTATTTGTTACCGAGAGCTACAGGCTCAGTATCATCCTCGAGGCATTGGGCAGTCGTGGTCAGAGCAGGTAGCCCGCCGAGAGTGCGATTGGGGCGTCCTGGGCGCCCACGATCAGATGGAAGGGCACCTGCACGGGCTCATCGACGGAATTGACCTCGAAGCCACCAACCACCATGGGTTGGCGCTCACACATTTCAGTCGACTCTCCGGCCATTTTTTTCGCCATTTTCGCGTGATTCGCTGCGATTTCACTGAGAGTAGACACAATGCATCTCCGAAAACTGATCCAGCCTGTCGCTGGTGTTGGTGAGTATAGATGATGGCTGCCGCGTCAGGATTTCGTCAGGGCGCGGCCGCTACGCCACCGTGTGCAAAGCCTGAGCCAGACGGTCAGGGGTTTGAAGCGGGGAAAGTGTCGGGCGACGAATGGTGAGCACTGTAGGAGCGAGCTTGCTCGCGATGGTCGTTAACGATGACGCGGGGTGTCAGGGCGCCAGCGTTATCGTTGGCCTCCATCGCGAGCAAGCTCGCTCCTACAGGGACTCGTGTTGATCCGTCCTACCGATACTTGATCACAATCCCTTTGAGCTTGCGCCCCTGCACGGTTTCAACGTCGCGGCTCCACAATCCCCCGCGGACAAAGGCGCCCGTGGTTTGAATATGGTCGTAGACCACCACCACGGCATCGCCGCCGAGCTTGGCGGATTCCTCACGCAGTTTCTGTTCGACTTCGGCGATCGGTGGCGCCGGTTCGGTGCTGGCGTCGATCAACACCTCGCCGAGCCGAACGTGCGGGCGCAACGGTTCGGTGCGCAGCACTTGCACCTCGCTGGCCAGGGTCGGCGCCGGGTGTTCGACGCCGACATAGGCGGTGGTGTGCGCATCGACCGTGGCGCAACCGTTGAGGACGAGGAAGGACGCGGCCAGCCCTGCTGCCAGCAAGGACAGTTTCAATCGGGGGGACCAAGGTGACATGGGGGATACTCCGAAAAATCCAGCATTAGTCGGGTAGCCCATTGACGATAGCAGCTCCTACTGGTCCTTCTCGCAATTGACCATCCACGACACACCGAACCGGTCCACCAGCATGCCGAAGCGCGCCGCCCAGAAGGTCGCTTCCAGGGGCATCTGCACGCTGCCGTCTTCGGCCAGTGCGTTGAACACGCGCTCGGCCTCGGCAATGCTGTCGACGTTCAGTGATACCGAGCATCCGGCCATGTCATCGGTGGGGCGGTCAGGCGTGGTGTCCGAACCCATGATCGCCTGGTCGCCCACCGACAGGCGGGTGTGAATGATCAGGTTGTGCAGGTCCGCCGGGAAATTTTCGCGGGCCGGGCTCTCGCCGAAGGTCATCATCATGTCGAGCTGGCCTTGCAGGGCCTGGGCATAGAAGGTGAATGCGGCTTTGCAGTCGCCGTTGAAGATGAGGTACGGATTGATTTTCATGGCAGGCTCCCGGAGCGGAAGGCGGCAAAGGGCTGCGCCGCTCTGCGGTGGATGGACTCCAATAGCAAAGCGTTAGAAAGGGCGGCTGGCAAAGATCTTTTAGATGGTTTGTCTATTGAAACCGCCGGGCTTATGGCGTTGCGCCCGGGCGGTCAGGCTGCCGCGCGCGGCAGTGCAGGCCGCAGCAGGCGTTCGATGGCACCGCCGATGAGGTTTTCCAGCAATTCGGCTCGCGCCTGTTCGTCCAGCGCGTGTTGGGCCAGCCAGCACGGCGCGCTGTTGAGCAGGTTGGCAATCGCGTGTCCGGTGGCGCGCCGTGCCGATTCGCTGAGGCGCAAGCGGCTGCCGAGGATCTGCAGCAAGGTCGCTTCGTATTGTTCACGCAATTGCCGGACCTGTGCCTGCTGCTCGTCGCTCAGGCAGCCGCTGTCGCGCTCCACCAGACGAAAATGCCAGGGCATTTCCCGGTGCAGGTTCAGATGTGCGCGGATCAGGTTGTGCAGCTTGTCGCGTTTCCCGCAGGCCTTGCGATCGATGCGCCCGAGCGCTGCCAGCAACTCTTCGTAGAACTCCTCGATCAGATCGAGCAGCAAGTGCTGTTTGCTCGGGTAATGGTGATACAGCGAGCCCGGGGAAAGCCCCAGGCACGTGGCCAGTTCGCGCATGCCGACCTGACCGAAACCCTTGCTGGCGAACAGCTCCAGCACCTTGTCGCGGTACTCGGCGAACCGTGAGCATCGCTCAGGCATAGGCATGGAAGCCACGCCCCGACTTGCGTCCCAGGTAGCCGGCGGCAACCATTTCCTTGAGCAGTGGCGCCGGGCGATATTTGCTGTCGTTGAAACCCTCGTAGAAGGCTTCGAGAATCGCCAGCACCGTGTCCAGGCCGATCAGGTCCGCGAGGGCCAGTGGACCGATGGGCTGGTTGCAACCCAGGCGCATGCCGGCGTCGATGTCGTCAGCGCTGGCGAGGCCTTCCTGGAACACCAGGATCGCTTCGTTGATCATCGGCACCAGGATCCGGTTGACCACGAACCCCGGACGGTTGCCGGCGGTGATTGCGGTCTTGCCCAGGGTGGTCGCCATGCTCAGGGCGAGGGCATGGGTGGCGTCGCTGGTTTGCAGACCACGGATCACCTCGATCAAGCCCATCACCGGCACCGGGTTGAAAAAATGCAGGCCGATGAACCGTTCAGGCTGGCTGACGCTGGCGGCAAGTTGGGTGATGGACAGCGATGAGGTGTTGGAGGCGATCACGCACTCGGCACTGACCTGCGCGGCGATCTGTTGCAACACGCGCAGTTTCAGGTCGAGGTTTTCCGTGGCCGCCTCGATCACCAGTTGCACGTCGCGCAAGCTGCTGTAATCGGTGCTGGTGCGGATCTTGTCGAGTGTGGCGAGTTTCTGCGCGGCCGTCAGGGTTTCCTTGGCCACTTGGCGATCGAGGTTTTTGCCAATGGTCGCCAGGGCCTTTTGCAGGGCACTGTCGGCAACATCGATCAGGGTCACGTGGAAGCCGGCCTGGGCGCAGACCTGGGCGATGCCATTGCCCATGGTGCCAGCGCCGATCACGCCAATGTTTTGCAGATTCATGTTGCCGTCCTTCCAGTCAGACCCTGCGATACCTTCGCCGCCGCTGCGGTGGAAGGCGTAATATTGCCGCGAGTCTAGAACCGGTGCGACGGTTGGCCTATGCCGAAACTGTTCAAGGGTGCTGGTGTTTTTGGCCATTCGGCTGATTGGGGAGCGAAGCGTTCAGATGCGGGAAAAGGACTCGGTGGCCGCCTATTTTGTGCAGGCGATGACCCATGGGCTGGGCAACGACTCGCAGCGCCTCGCGGCGGCGCTCGAACAGGCCGGCATCGACCCGCTGTTGCTCGAACAACCGGCGGCGCGGGTCCCGGCCAGTGCCTTTGCAGCGCTGTGGCTGGTTCTGATCCGCGAACTGGATGACGAATTTTTCCGGCTCGATTCCCACGGCATGCCGCCGGGCAGCTTCGCGTTGATCTGCCGCGCGCTGATCCACGAACCCGATTTGCACAAGGCCATGCGCCAGTACCTGGGCAACTTCGCCCTGTTTCTGCGCGACTACCGGGGTACGCTGACGGTGCGCGGCAAGCGTGCAGTCATCAGCCTGGAAAGCCGTGCACCGGCCGATGTCGCACGGTTTGGCGAAGAGACATTCCTGGTGCTGATGATCAGCATGCTCTGCTGGCTCGGCGGTCGGCGCATTCCCATCGACCGCGCGGATTTTCGTCATGAGCGCCTGTCCCTGAGCGATGACCGTCTGCTCTGGGGGCCCAACCTGACCTTCGGCGCCGCGTGCACCGAAATCGAATTCGCCAGCCATTACCTGCGTTTGCCGGTGGTCCAAGATCTGGCGTCGCTCAAGGTGTTCCTGCGCACGGCTCCGCAATGGCTGGTGATTCGTTTCCGCAACCAGCATGGCCTCGCGTCGCAGGTGCATCAGCGCTTGCGCAACAGCCATTACAGCCAGTGGCCGACCCTGCAGGCCTTTGCCCTGGAGCAACACCTGAGCCCCAGCACCTTTCGCCGCAAGCTGGAGCGCGAAGGGTGCTCCTACCAGGAAATCAAGGACGAGGTCCGTCGTGCCGTGGCGTTCGAGCAGTTACGCGAGAGCAGGGCAAGCATCGGCGAGATTGCCGAGCGATTGGGCTTCCAGGAACCGAGTGCGTTTCATCGGGCGTTCAAGAAGTGGACGGGAGAAAGTCCCGGACGTTACCGAGCGAGATTTCAGGTGCCAGCGTCGGATTGAGAGGGCGTTTTTGTCTAACGTTTCCGGGTTCAATGTGCGAATTTTCTTCATCTTGTAGGACCGAAATTTTTTGTCACGACCGTGCTTTTTTAGCGGGTGACAATGGTCCTCCAGGTGCTGTATTTATTGGCGCCAGGTCGAAATTTCAATGGATTGAGAACGGCATGGATGAGGTTTTCAAGGAAGTCATTCCGCTGCTTCAGTATTTGATACCGGGGTTCCTGGCAGCGTGGATTTTTTACTCGCTCACTGCTTTCAAACGACCGGATACATTTGGGCAGATCGTCCAGGCGTTGATTTTCACTTTTGTGATTCAGTCGCTGGTGGTCGGTGTGGAAGCAACGCTGGTGTTGGCGGGAGAGCAGTTCTTTTCAGTCGGCGCGTGGAACCGCAAGTCTGAAACGATGTGGGCGGCTGTCATTGCAGTGCTGTTGGGTCTGCTGTCCCGCCACATTGCCAATAGCGACAAACTTCACGGTTTGCTCCGGTCGCTGCAGGTCACGACAAGAAAATCATTTCCTTGCGAGTGGTACAGCGCTTTTTCGTCCAGACCAGGGTTCGTGATCTTGCATCTGGTGGGTGGCAAGCGACTTTTCGGCTGGCCACGGGAATGGCCTACGGAACCTGCAAACGGACAATTTGTTCTTGAGTTTCCTTGCTGGATTACCGGCAACGGTGAACCGCTCCTCGGAAGGTCCGAGGCCGTCGTCATCGACGCGTCAAAAGTGCATTGGGTTGAATTCACAAAAAAAGACAGGGTGCCGTATGACAACTAAAGTCCCGCAGGAAATGCCGCCAGAGCTGAGACGTTTGATGGAAGAATGGGAAAAGGGCGGCCCGTTCCCTTTTGTGATTCCCGCCGCGCCTCCACCTTCAAGAAGAGAGTACGGCAAGCCGGGCAGGCGCAAACGATAAAGGCTGTGCCGCCGCTTGATCGCCAAGGCTCAAGTGTCTGAAGCATTGCGCACCCGCGCCGGCCCGGCCATCTGCGCTGGTTTGGTTTTGATCAGGTTTTCGATGGCCTGCCGGTACTGGCTGCCACCCAGGCTCATGCTGTTGTTGTGGGTGCCGCCCGGCACCAACAGCAACTTCTTCGGCTCGTTGGCGGCGTTGAACAGTTGTTCGCTGAAGCGAGAGGGCATGAAGGCGTCGGCCAGGCCATGGACCACCAGGAGTGGCATGTCGATGTCGACGATCTTGTCGATGGAGTCGAATTTTTGCGACAGCAGCCAGCGCACCGGCAGCCATTTCACCGGCAGGTTGCTCTCGGCCACTTGCGCCACGGCATCGCCGAGTGAGGTGAAGGTCGATTCGATCACCAGCCCTCGCACCGGAACGGCGACCTGGTCGTTTTTCGCCTGAGCGGCGAGGTCGGCCGCCAGGTCGATGGCCACGGCGCCCCCCAGTGAGTGGCCATAGATCAGGCGCTTGTTCGCGTCCGGTTGCAGGGCCTTGAAGCGTTCCCAGGCGGCTCGCGCATCTTCATACACGCTGGCTTCCGACGGCAGGTCACCCTTGCTCTGGCCAAAACCACGGTAATCGATGGCCAGCACGGAATACCCCATGGCGCGCAATTGTTCGATGCGAAATGCCTGGCCGGTCAGGTTCCAGCGTACGCCATGCAGGTACAGGATCGACGGTGCATCCCGGCGTGCGGCGGGCCACCACCAGGCATGCAGGTTCTGTCCGCCCTTGAACCGGTCGGACTGGATATCGAACTCCTGAACGTCCTTGGGCAAACCGCGATACCAGCCAGCGGTGCCCGGTTCGATGCGAAACAGCAACTGGCGCTCGGTATGCTCCAGCACCCCGCAACTCACCGGCAGGCCGACCACCAGCAGGGTCATGCACAGCAGCGCCAGCCAGCGGCGGCGCAAGGTGGAGAGCAGGGGAGAGGACATGAATGGGGTCTACCGGTTGCACACTGAAAGTCGGTTTTTAACAGAAGCGCGGGGGTGGCGGGAATAATTTCGACGGTTGTTCACTCACCTTCCCCCAACAATGACCGCGCCATCGCCCGACAAGCGTCAGTCCACCTGCAACACGATCTTGCCGATATGATCACCGCCCTCCATCCGCGCATGCGCCTGCGCCGCCTCGACCAGCGGATAGACCTTGTCGATCATCGGCCGGCAGCGCCCGGCCGCGAGCACCGGCCAGACGTATTCGCGCAGTTGCTCGGCGATCGAGGCTTTCTCCGCGTCGGTACGCGGGCGCATCAGGGAGCCGGTGATGGTTGCGCGTTTGCTCATGATCCCCAGCAGGTCGACGTCGTTGGCGCGGCCACCGCCCAGGAAACCCAGCATCACCAGGCGACCTTCCATGGCCAGCGCCGCGATGTTCTGGTTCAGGTACGAAGCGCCCATGATGTCGAGGATCACATTGACCCCCTTGCCGGCGGTGTTGTCCTGGATCACCCGAACGAAATCCTGGTCACGGTAGTTGATCGCTTCGGCGCCGAGTTTGCGCACCGCTGCGCATTTTTCTTCGCTGCCTGCCGTGGCGAACGCCTTGATGCCGAACTCGCGACACAGCATCAGGGCGGTGGTGCCGATGCCGCTGGTGCCACCATGGATCAACGCCCGTTGGCCCTTGCTGGCGCCGCCCATGTCGAACAGATTGGCCCATACCGTGAAGAAGGTTTCCGGAACGGCTGCAGCCTGCAGCCAATCCATGCCGTCGGGGATCGGCAGCGTCTGGCCGGCGGGTGCGACACAGTATTGGGCGTAGCCACCGCCGTTGGTCAGGGCGCAGACCTTGTCACCGACGATGAACTGATTGACGCCTTTACCGATCGCCACCACTTCACCGGCCACTTCCAGCCCGGGGATCGGGTTCATGCCGGGCTTCATCGGGTATTTGCCGGCCCGTTGCAGCGCATCGGGGCGATTGACTCCGGCGGCGTGCACGCGGATCAGCACTTCGCCTTCCCCTGGGGCGGGAACCGGGACCTGACGCGGCTGCAACACGTCGGGGCCGCCGGGTTCGGTGATTTCGATCTGGGTCATGGTGGAGGGCACGTTCATCGGAGCATCCTGTCTGGAAGGTTTCATCGAATGGGACCACGTCAAGGCAACAGTGATTCAGTTCAACACCGGGTTCAGCCGATCACGACGTTTGAGCAGGTGCGTGACCGGCTCCAGCAACAATGCGACGACGATCGCCGCGGCGGCAATGACGAACAGCAGCTCGTGGCGACCGCCACTGGCATTGAACAGCGCCGAATAGGCAAACCCGGCAAGCGCCTGGAAGGTGGCGAAGGACACGGTGGCGCGGCTCCAGGCGATTTGTTGCCGGTGATGCTGCGGGATCAGTTCATGCACCCGGGCCAGCGCCAGCGGCACAATGCCGGGAGGAAACGAGCCAATGATCACCGCCAGCAGCGCCAGGGCGGCGAATGAGCTGGAGATGGACAGCGAGCCGACTGCGATGGCCTGCACCACCAGCACCAGGCGAATGCTCGGGCGTGCACCCAGCTTGTCGGCGAGAAAGCCGTAGATCACTGGCCCGACAATCGCGCCCAGGCCGTACATCACCCAGATCAACGCGCCAACATGCGGGCCGGCACCGAGGCCGCGAGCGACGTAATCGACCAGGAACACCATGGCTGGGACCAGGCCGGCCGCCATGAAGGCGTATTGGGCAAACAACAGATAGACCCGAGGATCGGTTGGCGTTTTGCCTGCGTCGGCCCTTGGCGTGAGTGTTGCTGCAGGGTGAGCGGAAGGCCAGCCGAACCAACTGGCGGCGGTCAGCAGCAGTGACAGCGCGCCGAGACCGAGCCAGGTGTTCTGCAAGCCAAGGCTCAGCAACGGCGGAACGATCGTCCCCGACCCGGCGATGCCCAGACCGATGCCCAGGAAAATCGCACCACTGGCCAGACCACGACGTGAGGCGGGCACCTGAGGCAGCACTGCGCCGGCGACCAGCACCATGATTGCGCCACCGGCGACACCCGACAGCAGGCGCCAGCCAAAGAACCAGCTCACCGACAAGGGGAAGCCACAGGCGAAGAACGCCAGCGTGACGGCCAGCATCATCAGGCGCAGGGCAGTTTTGTTGGAGGTGCGACGAGCCAGCGGGTGACCGATCAAGGCACCGATCAGGTAACCGACCAGATTGGCCGCCCCGAGGTAGACCACGTCGCTCGCGGAAAACCACTGCGCCTGAATCAGCGACGGGATCAACGGCGTGTAGGCGAACCGGGCCAGGCCAATGCTGACCAGGCTGGCACAGAGGCCGGCGAAGATCGGCAGCCAGACCGCGCTGCGGGGTGGAGCGGTGGAAGTGAGCATGGGAACCGTCCTGTGGATTTTCTCTGGTGCTCAGCTTATCGAGTTTCATTGATGCAATAGTGCAGCGATTTTGCGCTATGGTGATGCGTAAATGCATCGGTGGAGAACGCTGTGAATTGGGATGACGCGCGAGTCTTTCTTGCGGTTTGCCGGGAATCGACCCTGCGCGGCGCCGCGCGGGTGCTGGGGGTCGATCAGGCCACGGTCGGGCGCCGGGTTTCGGCGCTGGAAAAGACCTTGGAAGCGACGCTGTTTCTGCGCACCTCCGAGGGATACGCGCTGACTGCCGTCGGTGAGGCGGCCTTGGTGGCCGTGGAAAAAATGGAGCTTTCAGCGCTGGAACTGCAGCGGCGCATTCAAGGCCTGGACGATCGCCTGACCGGTACCGTGCGCGTCACCACCACCGACTCCATGGCCATCGATTTCCTGATCCCGGCCATTGCCCGTTTGCACGAGCGACATCCCGATGTGCGGGTGCAGCTGGATGCCTCGACGCAATTGCTCAGCCTGTTGAAACGAGAGGCTGACATCGCCGTGCGCAACACCCGCCCGGACAATCCCGACCTGATCGCCCGGCGCATTGCGCGGTGGCCGGTCGGCCTGTTCGCCTCGCAGGATTATGTGGACGCCCATGGCGTACCGGCGCCGGGTTCGGCGTTCGAAGGGCATGATCTGGTGGTGTATCAGCCGTACCTGCAGGGCAGCAAGGAGCTGACCCTGGTCTCGGAACCTGTGGGACGCGGGCGTATCGTGTCGAGCCTGAGCTCAGGCCTGCTGGTGCGTCGGGCGATTGCTGCGGGGATCGGACTGGGGGAGATTCCGGTGTACATGGGCGAGCGGGACGGGTTGGTCAGGTTGTGGCCAGAGCGCACGCGACCCTTGCCCTATGACGTGTGGCTGGTGACCCACGCCGACCTGCGACACACCGCCAGGGTGCGCGCAGTGATAGACGAGATTGTCGAAGGGTTTGCCTGATCCCCTGTAGGAGCGAGCATGTCGAGGCGTCGAACCGTCGCGATGATCGCCCGGACAACGCGGGCATCCAGACACCCCGCGTCATCCTTAACGACCATCGCGACGGTTCGACGCCTCGACATGCTCGCCCTACAGTGGATCGGTGGATCACGGCATTTCCGGCAGCTCTTGCGGGCGCAGGTCGAACACCAGCACTTCGGCATCCACACCGTTGCTCAGGTTCAGCACCTGCTCATTGCGAACCCGCACGCCATCGCCTTCCTGCAACACCACACCGTTGAGTTCGACGCTGCCGCGCGCCACGTGCACGTAGGCGTAACGGTCGGCGGCCAGTTCCAGGGTGGCGCTTTCCTTGCCATCGAACAGGCCGGCATAGACCCGTGCATCCTGGCGCACTTTCAGCGAGCCGCTTTTCCCTTCGGGGGAAATGATCAGTTGCAGGCGGCCACGCTTTTTGTCGGCGCTGAAGTGCTCTTGCTGGTAGCGCGGCTTGGCACCACTGACGTCCGGCACGATCCAGATTTGCAGGAAGTGCACGCCTTGGGTTGCCGAGTGGTTGAACTCGCTGTGGGCCACGCCGCTGCCGGCACTCATCAATTGCACATCGCCGGGGCGGATCACCGAACCGGTGCCCAGGGTGTCCTTGTGTTCCAGGGCGCCTTCGAGCACATAGGAGAAAATCTCCATGTCGCGGTGCGGGTGCTGGCCAAAGCCTTTGCCGGCTGCCACACGGTCATCGTTGATCACCAGCAGGTCGGAAAAACCCTGCTCCCTGGGGTTGCGGTAGTTGGCGAAGGAGAAGGTGTGGAACGACTTCAACCAGCCATGATTGGCCATGCCACGATCAGAAGCTTTACGAAGGGTCAGCATGATGAATTCTCCTCTGGGGGACGTTGATTCGTCCGAGTGAGGAGAAGGTTAATGTTTATCCGTTGGTGCAATAAGTAGATGAAAACTGAAATACTGTCTCCTTTGAGTTGACAGTGATGCACGGTCAGCACCTGCTTCGGTGCTGGGCCATAATGCTCAAGGCCAGACAGCCGGGCGTGCTGTCGCGATGGTTCATCCGGCAGATGGTTTTTCTTTTGATTTCAGTGATACGTACCTATGAAAACTGTGGCAATGGTGTTGTTTCCCGACTTTCTCCTGCTCGACATGGCCGGGCCCATGGAGGTGTTTTCCATCGCCAATCGTTACCTCGAACCCGAGCACCATTATCGGCTGTCGACCATCGGCACGGTGCCGGGCCCGTTGCGGGCATCCAATGGCGTGAGCGTGCAGGCCGACCTGCACATCGACCAGGCCTGTGATGGTTATGACCTGTTGCTGGTGCCCGGCGGGCCTGGTGCCTACAACGAGAAACATCCGCCGTTGCTTGATTGGCTCAATCACAACGTCAGTCGGTCCAGCGCCTATGGTTCGATTTGCACCGGTGCCTTTGTGCTGGGGCATGCCGGCCTGCTCGACGGTTATCGGGTCACCACCCACTGGCACTACACCGAACGGCTGATCAAGGGCTTCCCGAAGGCCACGGTGGAGACCGATCAGATTTTCGTGCAGGACCGCAACCTCATCACTTCCGGCGGCGTCACGGCCGGCATCGACCTTGCGCTCGCGGTGGTGGCCGAAGACCATGGCAAGAAAGTCGCCCAGGATGTGGCGAAAGTGTTGCTGGTGGTGATGAAGCGCCAGGGCGGGCAGGCGCAGTTCAGCCCATTGATGGCCACGGTCGCGCCCCATGAGACGCCGGTGACCCGGGTGCAGCACTACATGCTCGAACACCTCGACGAGGCGTTCAGCATCGAGCGCCTCGCCGGCTTGGCCAACATGAGTGCGCGTCATTTTGCCCGGGTGTTTGCCCGGGAGGTGAACATGACCCCGATGGAGTTTTTGCAAAGTGCACGCATCGATTGTGCGAGGAACCTGCTGGAAACCAGCGATCTGCCGCTCAAGACCGTGGCGTTCAAAAGCGGCTTCGGCAGCGTCCGGCACATGCGCTTTCTGTTTGGTGAAAAGCTCGGCCTGACGCCAGCGCAGTACCGTGAGCAGTTCAGTTGACACCCCGGTGTCCGTCCTGCGCACCGGGATGGCCGTGACGCTCCCCCTTTGGCAGTTGTTCCGTCACGGAGGGCTGCCAAGATACCGGTGAACGTTTTGCAAGGAGACTCCGTGAGCCCTGCCTGTCCTCAAGCGGCAGCGGGTTCGCCCACATCAACGCCTATGAACAGCGTCAGAGAATTGAACAACGAGACCGTGCTGCACTTCGGTCCCTACGCCTTCCATTTGCGCCAGCGTCTGATCCTGGACGGTGACCGGCCGCTGCGCATGGGCGGCCGGGCACTCGACATTCTGCAGATACTGGTGGAGCACGCGGGCAACGTTGTCACCAAGGGCGAACTGATTGCCCGGGTCTGGCCGACGTCCGTGGTCGAAGACATCAACCTGCGCGTGCACATCGCTGCCTTGCGTCGCGGGTTGGGCGACGGGCAGCATGGCCAGCACTACATCGAAAACATTCCGCAGCGCGGTTACCGCTTCATCGCGCCAGTGGTACAGGCCCCGTCGGGCTCGGAGATTGCGCTCGACCGTGCGCAAAAGCTCGCGCACAACCTGCCGGCACGGCTGACCCCGGTGACCGGTCGAGACTCGTTGGTCGGCAGCCTGGTGCGACAGTTGCCCGTGTGCCGGCTGCTGACCCTGGTCGGTCCCGGCGGCATCGGCAAGACCACGGTGGCGCTGCGGGTGGCCGAGTTGCTGCTGCAGCACTACCGGGACGGTGCCTGGCTGGTGGATCTGTCTGCCATCGACGACCCGGCGCAGGTGGAGGACCACTTGAGTCGAGTCCTCGGGCTGGAGGTCGGCAGGCCACTGGAGGCGTTGGCGGGCTGGCATGCGTTGCTGGTGCTGGACAATTGCGAGCACCTGCACGCGCGCTGCCGGTCACTGATCGAAACGTTGCTGAAGTCGGCGCCGCGCCTGTCGATTCTGGTGACCAGTCGTGAGCCGTTACGGGTCTCGTGGGAGACCGTGCAGGTGTTGCCGCCACTGACGGTGCCGCCCCGATCGGCGCTGTGCAATGTGGACGAGGTCATGGGTTACTCGGCGGTGCAACTGTTCGTCAGTCGCGCCCGCGCTCGTCAGCAGGGGTTCGCCCTGCGTGAACAGGACCTCGAGTCGGTGCGCGAAATCTGCCTGCGTCTCGACGGCCTGCCATTGGCCATAGAACTGGCCGCCGCGCAAATCGATGCGCTGGCACTGGTCGGGGTGCAGGCCCAGCTCGATAACTGCTTGCAGTTACTGTCCCTGGGGCGTCGCACCGCCGTTCCGCGCCACCAGACCCTGAAGGCGACACTGGACTGGAGCTACGACCAGCTCAGTCCCCTGGAGCAAACGGTGTTGCAGCGCCTGGCGGTGTTCAAGAAGGCCTTCAGCCTGGAGGCGGCGATGGGCGTACTTGCCTGCACGAGGTTGTCGCCGGATCGACTGATGGAAGGGCTGCAAAGCCTGGTGCGCAAATCCTTGCTGTCAGTGGAGCAGCGCAGGGGGCCTACCCAGTACCGCTTCCTCAATACCACCCGCAGCTATGCGCTGGAAAAACTCGAAGACAGTGGTGAGCTGCCCGTCGTCGAGATGAGCTATGCGCGCTATACCAGCCAGACCCGCTGGAACTCAGAAGGTCCGCCGGGTTTGCAACTGGTCGAGTAACCGGCGAACTTTCACCAGGTCAGGGGTGGCATGCCCTTCGCTGAAACGGTGATAGATAGGCGCCAACAGGGTGTAGGCCTGCCGTTGGCGACCCTGGCGCTGCCACAGTTGGGCCAGCGAGGTGGCACTGCGCAGTTCCCAGGCCAGGGCGCCCTGATGTTTGGCCACGTTCAACGCACGAATCAGCATGCTTTCGGCCGCTGCACTGTTGAGCAGGTAATCCTCGGCCAGCAGCACATCGGCCCTGGCCCGCAAAATTTCCGCCGTGTTCCAGCCGGCGACGCCGGTGTCCGCCCGCAGCACCAGTTCATCATCGACGAAACGGCCGTCCAGTGTGATCAGGATGTCCTTGATCAGTCCCAGGCTGGATTGAAACGGCAGGCGTGCTTCGTCGTGGTCGATCACTTGTGCGTAATGCCGGGCCCAGGTGTGGAACAGCTGCACCGAGTGTTTTTGCGCCTGTTCCAGCAACAGCCGCAACAGTTCCCGCGCCGTGCCCTGGTCGCCGTTGTAGTGCGCGATCAGGCAGCCCGCCAGGGCCAGGGTGTAGGAGATGGACGTCCCGTGGTTGATCTGCAGCGCGATATCCAGCGCCTGCCGGGCGGTTTGCCAGGCCTGTTCCGGGTGCCCCTGCAACCAGAGGATGCGTGCGAGAATGGTCAATGAGGCGACGCTCTGGTCGTACTGCACGCCGAAACCATGGGTGAAGCGGTTGAGGTGCCCGCTTTGGGTCATGCGCTGCAGCACCTGCTCGGCATTGAGCCGCGCCTGCGCCTGGTCGCCGGCAAAATGCAGCGCCAGGACCCGCAGGCGCTGGGTGCTCAGGGACAACACCGCGTCGCCGTGCAACCCCAGGCGGTCGAACTGCTGGCTCTGCTCCAGCGCCATGTGATAGTGGGCGCGACAGAGGTTGACCGCCATGTGCCCCGAGACCGCCCGCAACTGACCGGCGATGTCGTTGCACTGGCGGGCGAGGGTGCGGGCGCTGACGAAGGCCTCGATGGTTTCCGGCGTGCCACCCTGGGCGTGATAGCAGGAGCTGCCAAGCGCCAGCTTGAGGGCGATTTCCACCCGGGGGCAGGGCTCGGACGCGACTTTCAGCAGGGCCAAGGCCTTGCGCACATACAGGCCATGTTCCTTGAGCAGCGACAGTTCCTGCCACAGCGGCGTGGACGTCGCGGTCAGGCGAATCGCCAGGGCCTGCGGACCCGCGTCGGTCAATCCCCAGTCGAGGGCCGAGCGGATGTCTTCCAGGCTGCGGGCATAACGCTCGATCCACAGGCTGGTCGGCACCCGTTCCCAGTCGTCCCTGGCCTGTTCCATCAAGGCCAGGCAGCGTTCGGCGTGCCGTTCGCGGGTGCCTGGCAGGTCCAGGGCGAGGCCGAGTTTTTCCAGGGCGTAGCGGCGTGTGGTGTCGAGCAGTCGGTAGAACACTTCCTCGTCACCGACCTCCACGATCAGCAGCGACTTGGCCACCAGTTGCGTGATCGAACCGAATATCTCGCGCGAATCGATGCGTTCGCCGCCGATCACCGCAGCGGCCGACTCCAGGGTAAAGCTGCCCCTGAACATGCCCAGGCGGCGCAGGCACGTTTGCTCGCAGGCACTGAGCAGTTCGTAGCTCCAGTCCAGCGTGGCGCGCAGGGTCTGGTGGCGCCCCAGCGTGGCCGAATTGCCGTAGGTGTGCAGGCGGAAGCTGCCTTTGAGTCGCTTGAGCAAACCGCTCAAACCCAGGTTGCCGACTTGCGCTGCCGCCAGTTCGAGCGCCAGGGGAATACCGTCGAGCCGCTGGCATATTTCGATGGCCAGCGGCAGTTCCTGATCAGTCAGCTCAAAGCTGTCGTGACTGGCCATTGCCCGCTCGACGAACAGCTGCAGTGCCGAGAACGTCAACGCCTGAGCGCGGTCGAGCACGGCGATGGGAGGAGGGCAGTCCAGAGACTCCAGGCGCTGGACGAATTCCCCCTCGGCGCGCAGGCTCTCGCGGCTGGTCGCCAGGATATGCACATGGGGCGCGGCGCGCAGCAGGCTTTCGCTGAGCGAAGCGATGGCGTCGATCAGGTGTTCGCAGTTGTCGATCACCAGCAGCATGTGACGGTCGCGCAGGAAGGTCGCCAGCTCTTGAGTCGGCTCGTCAGCGTGCAAGGACATTTCGAGCAGGTTGGCCAAGTGCGCGCCGATCATCGAGGGCTTGTTGATCGGCGCCAGGTCCAGCAGAAGAATGCCGTCGCGATAATGCCCGATCAGTTGTTCGGCGACCCGCAGGGCCACAGTGGTCTTGCCGATCCCGCCGGGACCCAGCAGGGTGATGAAGCGCTGGCGGGGTAGCTGCATCACCAGGTTATCGACCAGGGATTGGCGGCCGATCAGGCGGGTGCGCCGCAACGGCAGGTTGTGGCCGCCAGGCGTCCTGGCGGGATCGGTGGCCGGTTGTTCGGCCTGCTCCAGCGAGTAGGGCGCGACGAAACTGTAGCCACGCTGGGCCACGGTGACGATGTAGCGCTGCCCCGCCTGGCCGTCGCCCAGCGCCTTGCGCAAGGCGGCCATGTGCACCCGCAGGTTGATGTCTTCGACGACGCTGTTGGGCCAGACGCCGGCAATCAGCGTTTGCTTGCTCACCACGTTTCCGGCGTGCTCGAGCAGGATCAACAGGATGTCCATGGCGCGCCGACCCAGGCGCACAGGTTGATCGCCTTCCATGACCAGACGCTGTCCAGGATAGATTCGATAGGGGCCGAAATGGATCGCCTGGGCGGAGGGTGGGGTCAACGGTGCACTCCTGCTTGCAGCCTTCTGGTCGGGGAATTCCGAGCATTTTCGTCGGGTTTGCGCCCTGGTGCAATGTGCATGTCGCCTGGCCTGGGACGTGGACGGGCGCCCGGGGTGTGGCGCTCGTGGGTCGGCGCTACGGTTCGCTGGCTGCGGCAAGGAATAAAGGCGTCGCCACGGCTTTTCGCGCGCCAGGGATAATTAACAACGTTTAACTCGTGCTGGGTCTGGTCTACGCCCAAAACTCTGTCTCTTCAACTTCCACCGGTCAGTCGGATCCGGAACCGCTCCCGAAAAGGAATATGGAATGAGCAACGTGGTGGTGGTCTATCACAGTGGCTACGGGCACACCCGCGTCATTGCCGAGGCCGTGGCTCAGGGGGTGGAGCGCCACCGTGGCAGCACCTGCCTGTTGATTTCGGTCGAGGATGTGGACCAGCAATGGGAACGATTGCACGCGGCCGACGCGATCATCTTCGGCGCGCCGACCTACATGGGCAGTGCGTCGGCGCGCTTCAAGGCGTTCATGGAGTCCACCGCGACCTTCTATCTGGCCCAGCCCTGGCACGACAAGATCGCCGCCGGCTTCACCAATTCAGGCTGCCTGTGCGGCGACAAGCTCAACACCTTGTTGCAGATGGCGGTCTTCGCCGCCCAGCATTCGATGATCTGGGTCGGGCTGGACGTATTGCCGGCGCGCTCCGGCAGCGGTCAGTTCGACGGGCAGTTGAATCGACTGGGCAGCTCGCTGGGTGCCATGGCGCAATCGAACGTCGAGCAATCCCCCGAAGACGCGCCGCCGGCCGAAGACCGCTGCACCGCCGCGCTTCTGGGGGAGCGGGTGGCGCGATTGGCGCAGCGCATGGGATCGGCGTCAGTCTGACCCGGCATTGCATGTCTGCCTTGGACAAACGACGTGACCCGGAATGCCGGTTGCCCTGCGCTTATTGCGCGTGCAATCGAGGAGTGGGGAGGGTTTGACGGGGCTGGGCACGCACCGAGCGGCAGCGCCAGGCGAACGGGTTGATGCCTTCGCTGCGGGTGAAGATGTGGCAGAAGTGCGCCTGGTCGCAGAAGCCGCATTCGAGGCTGATCTGCGTCAGGCTGCGGTCGGTGTCCCGGATCAATTGCTTGGCGCGGGCGATGCGTTGCTGACGGATCCAATCCTGCGGCGAGAGACCGGTGCTGCATTTGAACGCGCGGGAGAAATGGCTGCGTGACAATGCGCAGGCCTGGGCCAGGTCGCCGACTTCGATGGTTTCGCCCAGGCGCTCGAGGATCAGTTGCTTGGCCAGACGTTCACGCCAGGGTGTCAGCCCTCCCGTGGTTTTCGTCGGTGCTTCGGTGACGGCCATACAGGCGGTGTTCTGCTGGAAATGGGCCATAACAAATGTCCGTGTCGGTGAGCCTCATTCTTGGTCGAGGGTGGCTGGCAGGCGAGTTAAACGTTGTTAATTGTGTCGGTGCGCAGACAGATCGACTCAGCACATGGCTGCAATTTTTCAGCGCGGGGTTCTGTGCACAATCGGCCGGGGATCGCGTAAAGTCCGACGCATCAACAAGGAACCGTGCCTATGAACCGAAACGATCTGCGCCGCGTCGACATGAACCTGCTGGTGATTTTCGAGGCCTTGATGTTCGAGAAGAACCTGACCCGGGTCGCCGAAAAGCTGTTCATGGGGCAACCGGCGGTGAGCGCGGCCCTCGGTCGTTTGCGTGACCTGTTCGATGACCCGCTGCTGTTGCGCAACGGTCGCGGCATGGAGCCGACGGCACGGGCGCTGGCGATTCTCAAGGAGCTGCAGCCGGCGATGGACGTCATCTCCGGCGCGGTCAGCCGGGCCAAGGAGTTCGATCCGACGACCAGTTGCGACGTGTTTCGCATCGGTTTGTCGGACGATGCCGAGTTCGGCCTGTTCCCGCCCTTGCTGCGCCAGTTGCAGGAAGAGGCGCCGGGCATCATCGTGGTGGTGCGGCGTGCCAACTACCTGCTCATGCCGACGCTGCTGGCCTCCGGTGAAATTTCCGTGGGGGTGAGCTACACCACCGATCTGCCGGCGAATGCCAAGTGCAAGAAGCTGCGTGACATCCCCTGCAAGGTGCTGCGCGGCGACAAACGTCCCGGGCCGCTGACGCTCGATGAGTACTGCGAGCGACCCCATGCCATGGTGTCCTTTTCCGGCGACCTGAGCGGCAACATCGACCTGGACCTGGCGAAGATCGGCCGCAGTCGCCGGGTGGTGCTCGGGGTGCCGCAGTTCAGCGGGTTGCGTGCATTGCTGGCCGGCACCGAGATGATCGCCACGGTGCCCGATTATGCCGCGTGTGCGCTGGTCGAGGGCTGTGCGTTGCGGGCCGAGGATCCGCCGTTCCCGATTGCGGCGGCGCAGTTGTCGATGGCCTGGAGCGGCGTGCACGACAACGACCCGGCCGAGCGCTGGTTGCGTTCGCGGATCGGTGAGTTCATGTCGAGGCCGTTGCCCATAAACGGCTGATTCCCCGGGCGTGCGCGGGCTCTCACGAACGCCCGCGTCCCCCTGTAGGAGCGAGCATGCTCGCGAAAAATGCCCAGGCACCGCCGGCATTCAGGCATTCCGCGTAATCGTTAACGATCATCGTCGGAGCGCCGCCCGGAGCATGCTCGCTCCTACAGTGGAATTGCGCAGCTCCTGAAAGAGAGCACGTACATCCAATTTTCCCCGCCCCCATACCCGCATTATCCAATGACGTTACGGCGCATTGACGTCGCTGTTTTCTGAATCGGGCGGGTACCCATGAACGATACGCGACAGGATGAACGGGCCCAGGCCTTCGGGCTGCTGTTTTTACGTGTCAGCGCCAGTCTGTTTCTGCTGTGGGTACACGGCCTGCCCAAGCTTCTGAACTACAGTTCTCAATTGCAAGTGATCGAAGACCCTTTCCACCTGGGCGCCCACATCACCCTGATGCTGGCGATCCTTGCCGAGGTGCTGTGCCCGTTGCTGATCATTGCCGGTGTGTTGGTGCGTCTGGCGTGCCTGCCGATCCTGTGTGTCCTGTTGATCGCTTTGCGGGTGGTCCATCCGCAGTGGAGCATTGAAGAAGGGCAGTTCGGCTGGCTGTTGTTGCTGCTGTTCAGCAGCATTCTTATCGCCGGGCCGGGACGGCTCGCGCTCAATGTCCGATTCACCGGAGCTTTACGTTATGCCTGAATCCAACCGTTTCGAAGAAGTCGTGACCCTGGTCATCAAGCACCGGGTCAAGGCCGGTTTCGAGGGGCCTTACGAAGCCTGGTTACACAACATCGTCAGCATCGCCGGGCAGCAGGAAGGCCACCTCGGTGTGGATGTGATTCGTGGCAAAAACGCTGGCCTCGACCTGTACACCTGCGTGCTGCGTTTCAGCAGTACCGAAGCGATGCAACACTGGCTCGACTCCCCGCAGCGCCTGCAACTGGTGAACGAAGCCACGCCGATGCTCGCCGATGGCGATCAGACCGAAATCAACCCGGTCAATGAGTTCTGGTTCGCCCCGACCGCCGACGCCGCTGCCGCACCCCCACCGCGCTGGAAGCAGGCCGTGGTCACGCTGCTGGTGATTCTGCCGCACACCTTGCTGGTGCCGCTGATCTGGGGCCCGCTGCTGCAACTCAATGCCTGGTTGTCCAATTACGTGGTCGCCACGTTCCTCATCACCCTCACCATCGTGGTGTCGGTCTGCTACCTGTTCATGCCTCTGGCGACGCGTCTGTTCGCCCCCTGGTTGTCCCCTTCCAATCCCTCCAAGGAAACGCGATGAACGCCGATCTGATTCTGTTCAACGGTCAATTCAATACGGTTGACCGTGAAAACCCACACGCCAGCGCCGTGGCCATCAGCGACGGTCGCTTCGTCGTGGTGGGCACCGATGCCCAGGCCATGGCCCTGCGCGGTTCCGGCACCCAGGTCATCGACCTCAAGGGTCGCTGCGTGATTCCAGGTCTCAACGATTCGCACCTGCACCTGATCCGTGGTGGCCTGAACTACAACCTCGAACTGCGCTGGGAAGGTGTGCCTTCGCTGGCCGACGCGCTGCGCATGCTCAAGGAGCAGGCCGACCGTACGCCAACGCCGCAATGGGTGCGCGTGGTGGGCGGCTGGAACGAGTTCCAGTTCGCCGAAAAACGCATGCCGACCCTGGCGGAACTCAACCAGGCGGCGCCGGATACGCCGGTGTTCGTGCTGCACCTCTACGACCGTGCCTTGCTCAACCGCGCTGCACTGCGGGTGGCGGGTTACACCCGCGACACGCCGAACCCGCCGGGTGGCGAGATCGTGCGTGACTCCAACGGCGAGCCGACCGGCATGCTGGTGGCCCGTCCCAACGCCATGATCCTGTACTCGACCCTGGCCAAGGGGCCGAAGTTGCCGCTGGAGTATCAGGTCAACTCGACCCGCCAGTTCATGCGCGAACTCAACCGCCTGGGCCTGACCAGCGCCATCGACGCCGGCGGCGGTTTCCAGAATTACCCCGACGATTATCAAGTCATCGAGCAGTTGGCCAAGGATCAGCAACTGACCGTGCGCATCGCCTACAACCTGTTCACCCAGAAGCCCAAGGAAGAGCTGACCGATTTCAAGAACTGGACCAGCAGCGTGACCCTGCATCAGGGCGACGACTTCCTGCGCCACAACGGCGCCGGGGAAATGCTGGTGTTCTCGGCGGCGGATTTCGAGGACTTCCTCGAACCGCGTCCGGACCTGCCGCAAACCATGGAAGACGAGCTGGAACCGGTGGTTCGCCACCTGGTGGAACAGCGCTGGCCGTTCCGCCTGCACGCCACCTACAACGAATCGATCAGCCGCATGCTCGACGTGTTCGAGAAGGTCAACCGCGACATTCCCTTCAACGGCCTGCCGTGGTTCTTCGACCACGCCGAAACCATTACCCCGCAGAACATCGAGCGGGTGAGGGCGCTGGGCGGTGGCATCGCGATCCAGGACCGCATGGCGTTCCAGGGCGAGTATTTCGTTGAGCGTTATGGCGCCAAGGCCGCCGAAGCCACGCCGCCGATCAAGCGCATGCTGGCCGAGGGCGTTCCGGTCGGGGCCGGCACCGATGCCACCCGTGTTTCGAGCTACAACCCCTGGACCTCGCTGTACTGGATGGTCAGCGGCCGCACTGTCGGTGGCCTGGAACTGCACGCCGAAGGCTTGTCGCGCCAGACCGCGCTGGAACTGTTCACCCACGGCAGCGCCTGGTTCTCTTCGGAGCAGGGCAAGAAAGGCATGATCAAGGTCGGCCAGTTGGCTGACGTCGCGGCCCTGAGTGCGGACTTCTTCAGCGTCGACGAGGAAGCGATCAAGTGGATCGAGTCGGTGCTGACCGTGGTCGGCGGCAAGGTGGTGTACGCCGCCGGAGACTTCGAAAAACTCGGCCCGGCCAGCGTGCCGGTGCTGCCGGACTGGTCGCCGGTGGCCAAGGTCCCGGGTCACTGGCGCCAGAACTCGCCGATGCAGGCTCAGGTTCACCATTGCAGCGGCCCCTGTGGCGTGCATGCCCACAGTCATGATCGCGCGCGGATGTCGAATGTGCCGGTCAGCGACTTCGCCGGTTTCTGGGGCGCCTTCGGCTGCTCGTGCTTCGCATTCTAAGTGAAAGAAATAGCGTCAGCCTTGCGTGCCGGCGCTCCTGTAACACCCATCCATCGAGGAGCTTCACATGAGCAACGTACCGTACAAACGCCTGAACAAAGACGACGCCGTTGTCCTGCTGGTCGACCACCAGACCGGCCTGATCTCGCTGGTGCAGGATTTTTCGCCGAACGAGTTCAAGAACAACGTCCTGGCCCTGGCCGACTGCGCCAAGTTCTTCAACCTGCCGACCATCCTGACCACCAGCTTCGAATCCGGCCCGAACGGCCCGCTGGTGCCAGAGCTGAAAGAAATGTTCCCGGATGCGCCGTACATCGCTCGTCCAGGCCAGATCAATGCCTGGGACAACGAAGACTTCGTCAAGGCGATCAAGGCTACCGGTCGCAAGCAACTGATCATCGCTGGCGTCGTGACTGATGTCTGCGTGGCTTTCCCGACCCTTTGCGCTCTGGAAGAAGGCTTCGACGTTTTCGTCGTGACCGACGCTTCCGGTACGTTCAACGACGTCGTCCAGCAAGCTGCATGGGCCCGTATGACCGCCGCCGGCGCACAACTGGTGAACTGGTTCGCCGTAGCCTGCGAACTGCAGCGTGACTGGCGCAACGACATGGAAGGCTTGGCCAACCTGTTGTCCCAGCGCATCCCGAACTACCGCAACCTGATGAACAGCTACTCGGCATTCACGACCAAGTAAGCTGGACTTGCAGGAGCGAGCTTGCTCGCGATGACGGTAGGGCATCCAACGACAACGTTGGCTGAACCATCGCAATCGCGAGCATGCTCGCTCCTCCAGTTTTTGTGCTCAGCGTTTCTGCATCCAGCTCAAAAAGCCTCCTTTCTTGATCGGTGCCGGTTTGGTCATCAGTGCCAGTCGGCTGTTCTGCGTGCGTACCGCCTGCAATTTGTTCAATGCCCGACCCACTTCCCCCCGTTGTTCCATATAGCTGCGCACCAGCGCCTTGTCGATGCGGTAGATGATGCACGACGTCAGCGTGGTGAACGTCGCTTCCGAAGGGGTGTCACCCAGAATGCTCTGTTCGCCCATCACTTCACTGGGGCCCATGCGCCCGGCTTCGGTGTGTCCGGCGCCGTCCGGCACGGTGGCACTGACCACGCCGGTGGCGATGACCATCAGGCTGTCCGGCACTTCCTCCAGCCCCAACACCACCTGGCCCGCCGCGTACTGCTGCGCACTCATCGACTGCGCCAACTGATCGCGTTCGTCGTCACTCAGCGAGCGGAAGATCTTGACCTCATCGAGCAGCGTCCGGGCGCGGCTGGCGGGCTCGATCACACCATCGAGTCGACGGGAGATGCCCGCCGCTTCGAGGTGCCGATGCGCCAGGTCGAACAGTTGATTGCGCACTTCGCTCTTCTTGCCCTGCTCGGCGATAAAGCCGCTGACCACGTACTCGGACATGCTTTCGCCGGCTTCCTTGAGCACCGCCTTGGGCGCCGGGCTGGCCAGCAGGCGGCTGCTGCCGCGCAAGGTGCGCTCCAGGGCATCCAGCACCCGGCGCGGACGAATGTTGTTGGGCACGTGGATGCTGATCGACACCCCGAACATGTTGTTCGGGCGGCTCAGGTTGACGATCTTCGCCTTGGCCGCCACCGAGTTGGGCACCACGGCGGTGGTGCCGGCGCCGGTCAGCAGGTGCGTGGCGCGCCAGTCGATGTCGACCACCTTGCCTTCCACGCCGTCGATCACAATCCAGTCATCCACCTGATACGGCTTGGTGGTGTTGAGCACGATGCCGGAAAACACGTCGCTCAAGGTGCTCTGCAAGGCCAGACCGACCACGATCGCCACCACCCCGGAGGTCGCCAGCAAACCCTTGACCGGCAACTCCAGCACATAACCGGCGGCAGCGACGCTGGCGGCGAGAAACACCAGCGCGCCGATCACGTCCTGCAGCAGGCGGCCGCTATGGCCAATGCGCCGCATCAGCACCAGGCCGATCACCTCGGTCAGTGCCCGCGCGGCGTACAGCCACCAGAGAATCCCCAGGGCTGTGGCCCCCAGTTGCGCCACGCGATCATCGGCGAACGACGGCGCCTGCAACGGGCTGACCCCGGCGTTGATGCCGATGGCGTTGAACAACACGAACATCACCAGGCGCACACCGACCCGCGTGACGCGATGCTTGAACGGTGCGAGGTGCCAGAGCACGGTGTCGATGAGCAGCAGCAGGGCACTCAGGGACAGCAGGTGGTTGTAGATGAGTGACATGGGGCATCTCCGCAAAGGGGGGCTGGAATACTCCTGTGGGAGCGAGCATGTCGAGGCGTCGAACCGTCGCGATGGACGTTAACGATGACGCGCAATGACTGGTTAACCGCGTCGTCTTCACATCCATCGCGAGCAGGCTCGCTCCCACAGGTTTTCTACAGGGGGGGAAACTCAGTTCAAGTGAGTCTTGAGTTCCAGCGCCGCCTGGCGCACCGCCGCCTTGACTTCCGGAATCTGGCTCAGCGGATTGAGCAGGCCGAAGTCGTGGATCATGCCGTTGTAGCGCACGGCCGTGACCGCTACGCCGGCCGCATCCAGGTGGCGGGCATAGGCTTCGCCTTCGTCACGCAACACGTCGAACTCGGCGGTCTGCACCAGGGCGGCAGGCAAACCCTTGAGCTGTTCGGCGCTGGCTCGCAATGGCGAGGCGTGGATCTGCGCACGTTCAGCCTGATCGGTGGTGTAGTTGTCCCAGAACCATTTCATCATGCCCTGGGTGAGGAAGTGGCCCTCGGCAAACTGCTGGTACGAGCCTGTCTCGAACTGCGCATCGGTCACCGGCCACATCAGCAGCTGAAAGCGCAGCGCCGGGGTTTTCTGTTCCTTGGCCATCAAGGCCACGACCGCGGCCATGTTGCCGCCGACGCTGTTGCCGGCCACGGCCAGGCGTTTGCCGTCGACACCGATTTCCTTGCCGTGCTCGGCCACCCAACGGGTCGCGGCGTAGGCCTGGTTGATCGCGGTCGGGTACTGCGCTTCCGGCGATGGCGTGTAATTGACGTACACCGCGACGGCACCGGAGCCGGCCACCAGGTCGTGGATCAGGCGCTGGTGAGTCGGGTAGTCGCCCAGCACCCAGCCGCCGCCGTGGAAGAACATGAACACGGGCAACTCGCCTTTGACCTTGGCCGGACGGACGATTTTCAGGTCGATGGTCTGGCCGTCGACCTTGATCGCACGATCGCTGACTTCGACGCCCGACAGGTCCACTTTCACCGAGTTCTGCGCACCGGTCAGCACTGCACGGGCGTCTTTCGGGCTCAACTGCTCAAGTGGCTTGCCACCGCCGGCCGCGAGCGCTTCGAGGAACGCCTGGGTATTGTGCTCGACGCCCGGGCTGCCTGCCGCGAAGGCATTGCCGACAGCAAGGGCGAGAAGGGAAGCGGTGAGGGTTTTCTTGACGAGGTTCATGGGGCAATTCCTTTTTGATTTGATTGGATGTTCGTTACCTGATGGTCAGGGCTGCTGGCTGTGAAGTTCAGGCCTCAGCAACACCGTGGACACAGATTAATAAGGTGCCGTAAAAGGAAAAAGCGGCTATAAAGCGTTTAACTGTCAACCAGAGAGTGACAATGAATCCGTTCGAAGACATGCGTATTTTTTGCCAGGTCATGGACTCCGGCAGCTTCACCGCCGCCGCCGATCAATTGGGCCTGTCCAAGCAGTTTGTCAGCCGTCGTTTGATGCAGCTCGAGGAGCGTCTGGGCGTGCGCCTGCTCAATCGATCGACACGGCGGCTCGACGTGACACCCCTGGGCCAGAGCTATTATGAGTCGGCCCTGCGCCTGCTCGGCGAAGTCGAACAGGTGGAGCAGGGCATCGCCGGTCAGACCAGCGAGCCGCGCGGCAGCATTCGGTTGAGTGCACCTTTGTCCTTTGCGCTGGCGCACCTGGGCTGCCTGCTGCCGGTGTTCCTGCAACGCTACCGAGACGTCACGGTGGAAGTGGACTTGAGCGATCGGCCGGTGGACCTGCTGGGGGAGGGCTACGACCTAGCGTTGCGCATCGGCGTGCTCGAGGATTCGACGCTGATTGCCCGCCGCATCGCCACCATCCAGCGGGTGTATTGCGCCAGCCCGGCCTACCTGGCCGAGCGGGGCACGCCGCTTAAACCCGAAGACCTGCACGGCCATGATTGTCTGCCGTATGGTCACGGTCGCCAGGTGCAGTGGCGCTTCGCGGGGCAGGGCAAGCCGGTGACGGTCAACGTCACCGGGCGCATGCGCGTCAACAACGGTGAGGTGCTCAAGGATGCCGCCATTGCCGGGATGGGGATCACTTACCTGCCGACCTTCATCGTCGGGGCGGCGCTCAAGGATGGGCGGCTGGTGCCGGTGCTGGAGGATTATCAGCCCGAGCCGCTGACGTTGTCGGCGGTGTATCCGCAACATCGCCAGAGTTCGCGGCCGGTGCAGGCGTTGATCGAGTTCCTGCGTGAGCGGCTGGATGGGGTTGAAGGGGGGCTGTAGGTTTCACGCGGCGCTCCCACTGTTGATGTGCGTGTCGTTCTCTGTTTTTTACCGGTGGCCGAGGTGATCAGGCTCGGTGCCAGGTTCATCGCCGGTATCGCCCGGTCGGTGCCGGCTTACAAGATTGCAACAAACACCCGATGGGCTTATCAAAAGCGCTGATCTAGACTCGGGCCGGTCAACCCACCGTCCCATTCTGGAGCGTGCAAATGGAAATGCCCTCAAACGCCAACGCTGTCGCCAGCAACCGCGATGCCTGGAACGATTTACCGCATGACCAGGTTGTGCGTAGAGATCAAGTCCAAGTGCATGAACAACTTTCAAAACGGTATCGAAGCGAGGTCTTGCACCGGGCGAGAAGGCTTTGGACAGGTTTTCGCGACCCATTCCCGAATCCTTGGCAATTTGTGCCATGCCTCGAGCTTTTAAAACATAGCCGATCGCTCGAAGAAACTCTTCGTTATCGCCATCTGCCAGGACCTGGGAAAGGTACTCGCTGATCGCTTCGTCACTGTCCAGCAGCGTTGTCATATCGAAAGTTGTCAACGTCTGGCTCATGGTCAAACCTCCCGTGCCAATTTTTTCGCCCGCTTGATGTCAGCTGTTTGCGAGGATTTGTCGCCCCCGACAAGCAGTAAAATCACGACGTTGTTGCGCAGAGTGAAGTAAACCCGCTAGCCGGCACCGACGTCCACGCGCATTTCGGATACACCATCACCCACCGATTTTATATCCCCAAGATTCCCGCAGAAGCCCTGTCAATGCGACGAGCAATAGCAACCTTCGCCCGCAAGTCGCGCATCGAAGCGTGCCATTCAACGAAGCGTGTGGTTTGTCGAACAAGATAATTCATGGCTTGAGGTACCTGTTCGGATACCTGAGATCAGTCAGGCAGTTCGCTCAGCTTGTGTCTTTCTTCCTGGCTGTATGTGGGACGTTTACGCCTCGCATTGATTGACTGCGCAACCCGTGGCGCAATCACCACGGACAAACAGCACATGAGCCCGCTATCCTTTGCCCCACGCTTCCCAATCAGGTGTCCCATGCTTCAGGTCCAAGGCGTCTTCAAAAGCTATGCCACCGCGCAAGGTCCGTTGCCGGTGTTGCAAGGGGTCGACCTGACGCTCGAGCCCGGCAGCAGCCTGGCGTTGATGGGCGAGTCGGGCAGTGGCAAGAGCACGTTGCTGCACTTGATCGCCGGGCTGGACAAGGTGGATCGCGGCAGCATCCACAGTGGCGAGCACCGGCTCGAGAAGATGAGCGAGGCGCAACTGGCCAACTGGCGGCGCACTGAAATCGGCCTGGTGTTCCAGCAGTTCAACCTGATCGGCAGTTTGCGTGTGGAGGACAATCTGGCGTTTCAGGCGCGCCTGGCCGGGCGTCACGATGCGCGCTGGCAGGCCCATCTGATCCAGCGTCTGGGCCTGGTTGATTTGCTGCGGCGTTATCCGGAGCAACTGTCGGGCGGTCAGCAGCAGCGGGTGGCGCTGGGTCGGGCATTGGCGGCGCAACCCAGGTTGCTGCTGGCGGACGAGCCCACCGGCAGCCTCGATGAAGGCACCAGTGATGAAGTGCTGAAATTGTTGCTGGAGCTGCTCGACGACAGCCCGACGACCTTGTTGATGGTCACCCACAGCCCCAGCGTGGCGGCGCGACTGGCGCAAAAGGTTGTGTTGCACCGTGGTCGCCTGGCTGGCGCGGATGCGCGCTGAGGTGCGGGTATTTTTCCAGGCATTGCGCGCATTGCTCAGCCATTGGCGGCGACATCCGGTGCAGTTGTTCAGCGTGCTGACCGGTCTCTGGCTCGCCACGGGCCTGCTGACTGGCGTGCAGGCGCTGAACAGCCAGGCGCGGGACAGTTACGCTCGCGCCAGCCAGTTGATCGGCGGTGAGCCCCAGGCCAGCCTCAGTGCGCCGGCTGGCGGCACGTTTCCCCAGGCCTTGTTTGTCGAACTGCGGCGCATGGGCTGGCCGGTGTCCCCGGTGTTGCAGGGGCGGGTGACACTCAAGGGGCACGAAGACCAGCGTCTTCAACTGATGGGCATCGAGCCGGTGTCGTTGCCGGCCGGTTCGGCGGTCGCCGGGCAGGCCATGGCGATCGAGCGGATCGTCGATTTCTTCAGCCCTCCGGGCACCACCTGGATTTCACCTCAGACCTTGCAGGCGCTGGGCCTGCGCGAGGGCGAGCGGCCTGTCAGCGTGAACGCTGAGCCATTGCCGCCGCTGCAGGTACAGGCCGACATGGCTCCGGGCGTGTTGCTGGTGGACATCGGTTTTGCCCAGCGGATTCTCGGTTTGCCGGATCAGCTGTCGCGGCTGCTGTTGCCCAGGGATTTCAGTGCGCCCTTGCCGGATTCGCTCAAGGGCCAGTTGCAATTCAAGAGCAGTGGCGAGGAGAACAACCTGTCGCGCCTGACCGAGAGTTTCCACTTGAACCTGGATGCCCTGGGCTTTCTTTCATTTGTCGTCGGCCTTTTCATTGTTCACGCAGCCATCGGCCTGGCACTCGAACAACGCCGTGGCCTGCTCCGGACCCTGCGTGCCTGCGGTGTCAGCGCACGCAGGCTGATCGCTTGTCTGGCCGTCGAGCTGGGGCTTCTCGCGTTGATCGGGGCCTTGGCCGGCGTGGTGAGTGGCTATCTGTTGGCCAGCGTGTTGTTGCCCGATGTCGCCGCCAGTCTGCGTGGCTTGTACGGTGCCGAGGTGCCGGGAGAGCTGAGCCTGAGCGTCGGCTGGTGGCTCAGCGGCGTTGGCCTGAGCCTGTTCGGCGCCTTGCTGGCCGGTGCCAGCAGCCTGTTGCGGGCGGCGCGTTTGCCGCTGCTGGCCCTGGCCAACCCGCAGGCCTGGCATCAAGCCCATGCCCGCTGGTTGCGGCGACAGGGCTGGGTCGCGTTGCTGGCCGGAGTGATTGCAGCGCTGGCGTGGGCGCTTGGCGATAGCCTCGCCAGTGGTTTCGTGCTGATGGCTGCGCTGCTGATCGGGGCCGCGCTGGCGTTGCCGGTGCTGCTCGATACGCTGCTGAACCTGTTGTTGCAGCGCCGTCGTTCCGTGCTCGGCCAGTGGTTCCTTGCCGATTGCCGCCAGCAGTTGCCGGCCCTGAGCCTTGCGTTGATGGCGCTGCTGCTGGCCCTGGCGGCCAATATCGGCGCGGGCAGCATGACCGCCGGTTTCCGCCAGACCTTCAGCGACTGGCTCGAACAGCGGTTGACCGCCGAGCTGTATGTAAACCCGCAAGACCCGGCGCAGGCCACGGCGTTGCACCCCTGGCTGAAACAGCAGCCGTCGCTCACGGCCGTGTTGCCCAACTGGCAGCTGTCGACTCAGTTGCAGGGCTGGCCGGTAGACGTGTTTGGCGTGATCGATCACCCGACTTATCGTCAGCACTGGCCATTGCTCGAAGCTCAGGGCGATAACCCCTGGGAGCAACTGGCCAGGGAAGACACGTTGATGCTCAGCGAACAACTGGCCCGGCGTCTCAACGTCCGATTGGGCGAACACCTGACACTGCCCGCGTCGACCGGCACATGGTCACCACGCATCGTCGGTATCTATGCCGATTACGGCAATCCGAAGGGGCACATTCTGGTCAACGCCGATCACCTGCTGGTGCGCTGGCCACAACTGACGCCCAATCGTTTCAACCTGCGCATCGAACCTGCCTTGATCCCGACATTCCTGAATAGCCTGCAGGCCGCTTTCGCCCTCGATGACAGCCGCATTGTCGATCAGGCCCGGCTCAAGGGCTGGTCCACCCAGGTATTCGAACGCACTTTCGCCGCGACGGCGGCGCTCAACAGCCTGACCCTTGGCGTTGCTGGCGTGGCGCTGTTCATCAGCCTGCTGACCCAGAGCCAGAGCCGACTCGGACAACTCGCGCCGCTGTGGGCGTTGGGGGTGACGCGCCGGCAACTGATGCTGCTCAACCTTGGCCAGACCTGGCTGCTGGCGGTGCTGACGCTGGTGCTCGCCTTGCCATTGGGCATCGCGCTGGCGTGGTGCCTGGACACGGTGATCAACGTGCAAGCGTTCGGCTGGCGCCTGCCCTTGCGCTTGTTCCCGTTGCAATTGGCGCAGTTGATGGGGCTGGCATTGCTCGCGACCTTGCTGGCTTCGGCCTGGCCGCTGTATTCGCTGTACCGCACGCAACCGGCGGACCTGCTGAGGACGTTTGCCCATGAGGATTAAGTGCGTTGCCTTGTGCTGGCTGATGCTGCTGGTCAGTGGCTGCGATGACTCGCCGCCGGCCGAGAAGGGTTTTGCCGGACTGGGTGGTGAAGCCACCACGTTCACTCCGGTGGTGCCTGGTCGAGTGTTCAGCTTTCCGGCTGATCACGGTGCCCACGAGGGCTTTCGCATCGAGTGGTGGTACGTCACCGCCAACCTCAGGGACGATCAGGGACGCGAGTTCGGCGTGCAGTGGACATTGTTCCGCAGTGCCCTCAAAGCCACGCCGCAAGTGGCGGGGTGGGGCAACCAGACGATCTGGCTCGGCCACGCGGCGGTGACCTCGGCGACCGTGCACCATGCGGCCGAACGTTATGCCCGGGGTGGCGTGGGCCAGGCCGGGGTAAGTGTGCAGCCGTTCAGCGCCTGGATCGACGACTGGCGCTTCAGCAGCCGGGTTACCGATGGGCTGGAGGATCTGCAGCTCAGTGCCCGGGACAAGGGTTTCAGCTACACGCTGCAACTGACGACCCGCCATGCCCCTGTGTTGCAGGGCGACCAGGGTTTCAGCCAGAAATCCGAACAGGGCCAGGCGTCGTACTATTACAGCCAGCCATTTTTCCAGGCGCGCGGTACCCTGGAAATCGATGGCAAGGCCTATCAGGTCAGCGGCCCGGCGTGGCTGGATCGCGAGTGGAGCAGCCAGCCCCTCACTGCCAACCAGAGCGGTTGGGATTGGTTTTCCCTGCACCTGGACAGCGGCGAACGGGTGATGCTCTACCGCATGCGCCAAAACGAGGGTGAGCCCTACCTGACCGGCACCTGGATTGACGCGCAGGGGCGCACCCAGTTACTGCACGCTGCTGACATCAGTCTCACGCCGCAAGGTTTCGAACAGGTCGCCGGGCGTTCCATGCCGGTTCGCTGGTCGATCAGGATTCCCGGCAAACAGCTTGAACTCACCACCACCGCGCTCAACCCCGATGCCTGGATGAACCTTCGAATTCCCTACTGGGAAGGTCCGGTGCGCCTGAGCGGTAGCCATGCGGGCAAGGGTTATCTGGAAATGACCGGCTACTGAGGCGGAACTCTCGGCGGCGCGACGTTCTCCTAATTGAACCAGCCCATTCACCGGAGCCGTCATGAGCGATGACCTCAAAGTCCCCGACCTGGCCGCGTGGCAGCGTCTGTTCGACGATCAGGCCTACTGGCAGCAATCCCCCGACGCCCATTACGCCGAACTGCTGCGCGTGGCTGATGATCTGCTGGGGCAGGGCGCCATCGATCTGCAGCAGTGGCAGGCCCTCAAGGACAAGGCCAGGCAATCCCACAAGGACTCGCCGGCGGTGAATGTCAGTCGTGAAGTCGCCGACCCTGAATCCTGAGGAGAGATCCATGAGCAGCCAATCCCCCGACACCACGAAACATCCCGACGAACCGCGTCCACCCGGAGAGGTCGAGCGCGACAATGATGCCCTGCGTCCTACCGATCCGACCCGGCGCAAGGACAGCGGCAAAGGCACCGCGAGCGGAGAATCCACGGCGCAGGAAACGGCCCGCAATGCTGATCCGACGCAAAAGTGATGTTGCTTAGAGGGGGTGAATCACCACCCAGTACAGGAGTTGAGTATTGGCTCTATAACTTTAGAATGTTCTTGTACATCTTTCGTACAAGAATTAGCCAAGGTTATGGCCGAACCGGTGAGTTTAAGTCGTGTATGTAAGTCATGTTTTTGATGATATTTAATTAATGCTCAGTAAATTTCATGTTACAGGCACGGACATCACGGGGAAGTTGCATTAAAATGCTCGCCGTTCGCCCAGTGGCGGGGCTCTTTACCGGTGCAGGGATTGCCAAGGCCATTACACTGGGCGAACACCTCTTCTGCAGTTATTTGTCCAGGAGCAATCGGCTCCCGCGGTTGTTTCCAATATCCCGAACCCTTTTAAAGATTGCGCAATATTGTGCGCAATTTGGCGGCAGATTTTCCAGTTTGCAGTAACGACAAAGTTATGTGCAGCCTCTGATTGATCATGCAAGTGTGCTCCCGACAGCCAGACACATTTGCGCCATTAGCGACCATTGGAATAGAAACTGACGACATCGGCCAGCAGCGCTGACCGATGTCGAAGCTGCCCAATCAGGTAACAGGGTTACGCCAGTCGTCGGAACCGGTAGTGCCGCTTATTTCGTGGGTCCAGTAGATCTTGCGGTAGGTGAATTGCAGTTCTTCCAGGTGCGTGAAGTGCGCGCCCGAGGGGTCCTGGCAGTCGTGCATCTTGTTGTTGATGGCGACGAGAATCGCGTCCTCCAGCTTGGTGGTGTAGTAATGCTCCCGGGTGCCCGTTGCCGAAATCCGAAACCAGTTGAGCACCACTTCGGTCAACACTTCGCCGGTGGTCAGGGAGGTTTGCAGCAAAGGTGAAGCCTTGTCGAATACCTTGGTTATCACCAGTGGCTGGTGTACGCGCTGACCGGTCGGCTGGCCGGACTGGGGATCGCGCGGGATGAGGATGTCATGGGAGACGGATTGAACCATGACTTCATCCTTGTGAGCTTCCTGGAAGCCGTTGCCTACCGAGTCGGCGGTCGACGCATTTTCGGTGATCAGGCCCTGTTTCTTGCCTGTAATGGACATGTACGCGGGTATTGCCATGGATTCTCTCCCTGAATCTTGAAGGTTCCCGCAAGGCATCATCGCCTGCGGGGCGCCTCACCGTTATCAAGGTCCATGCCAGAACGACCGCGAGGCCTTCAGATCAGGGGATTGGAGTGATCGGTCGAAGTCGGGAAGCTGTCAAGGCGACGAGCAGTCATGTAATCAGTGCAATTGCCTGCGCAACCGCGCGCTTTTTCCAACACACTGTTTTGTGGGTCAGCGACGCCCGGCGCCCTGTGTCGAAACCGCACCAGTGAGCGATTGGGGCGTGCGAGTCTTTGCACATCAGGCGGAATGCCCTCAATGAGTTGACCCGTTGCAACGAACGGCGCTGCGGGGTGGTCGAATCCTGCGCCGAACACATTCCCTGAATTCAAGGAGCGCGACATGAAAATCCTGATGGTTTTGACGTCCCACGATCAATTGGGTAACACGGGTAGGAAAACCGGCTTCTGGCTGGAAGAGTTCGCCGCACCGTATTTTGCTTTCAAGGACGCCGGCGCGCAGCTGACGCTGGTGTCGCCCAAGGGCGGCCAGCCACCGCTGGACCCCAAAAGCGACGAACCGGATGCACAGACCGCTGCCACCGATCGCTTTCGCAAGGACTCTGCCGCCCAGTCCGCATTGGCCAGCACTGCATTGCTGAGCAGCGTGCGCGCTGAAGATTATGATGCGGTGTTCTATCCCGGTGGCCATGGTCCGCTGTGGGATCTGGCCGAGGACCAGACTTCGATTGCCTTGATCGAGGCGCTGTATCAGGCAGGCAAACCGGTGGCGCTGGTCTGCCATGCGCCGGGGGTATTGCGCCATGTGAAAGGGGCGGACGGTCAGCCACTGGTCAAGGGAAAACGCGTCACGGGCTTTACCAACTCCGAAGAGGAGGCGGTGCAGTTGACCGACGTGGTCCCGTTCCTCGTGGAAGACATGCTCAAGGAAAAGGGCGGGGAGTATTCCAAGGGCGATGACTGGGCGAGTTATGTGGTGACTGATGGCTTGCTGCTGACCGGGCAGAACCCGGCATCGTCCGAAGCTGCGGCGCAGGCGTTGTTGGCGAAGCTCAAGTAAAGCGGTCAACCCCCCTCACTGAGCGAGCATGCTCGCGATGGTCGTTAACGATGACGTGGACTGTCTGGATGCCAGCGCTGTCCGAGCTACCATCGCGAGCATGCTCGCTCCTACAGAACGCCCTGCGTCAGTGGTTCAGGCCCAACGCCTCAAAACACGCCTCGATCGAGCGTCGCTGGGTCTCGGCATACAACGCCAGCTCATCCAGGGTCGCTCGTCCCAGCGCCTGTTCGAACGCGTGCTGGTTCGAATGCTGGCCGTAATGGGCTTGCGCCGCATCCCCCAGGTTCGACTGAAAAATCCCCGCTGCGCTCACGGGCAGAAAATCTTCGTACACCAACGGTTGCGCGCTGACGTAGCCCAGGCTGAGCAGCTCGTCCAGCGTCATGGCACGTCGCTCCCCTGACGCCAGGCGTTTTTCCGTGACCCCATAGCGGAAGTACGCCAGTTCCTGCTGGCGCATGCCATCGAGGGTGTCAGGGAATTCGCCGAAGTGTTGGGTCATCAATGCGTTGTAGCGTGCGGCATTGGCTTCGTTGGGGAAGTCCTTGAGTTCGTCGCGGGCGGCGTTGAGCAAACGGTCGTAGAGCGCCCGTCCCTTGGGGGTGAGGGCGGCGCCGCGTTGTTCGATCTCGCCGAAGCGGGCACTGTGGCTGCCGTGGCTGTCGGCTTGATCGGTGAACGCGACAGGCTCGTCCAGTGCCTTGAAGCTGGTCTGGCGCAGCAGGATCGGGCATTGACGGCGCGGCGGTCCTTCGATCACCGCTTTGGGCGTGATGCCATGGGCCGGCATTTGCGCCTGAACGATGTCGATGTCCAGTGTCCGAGGCGTCAGGTGGTTGATGTGCGGACCCTTGAAGGCCACCACATCGGCAATCAGGCGATGCTGGGCGCTGAGCTGGCGGTACTGTTCGGCCGTCACGGTGGCGCTGTGGTGCCAGCGGAAGGTTTCCAGTGCCTGCAGGACAAACGCCTCGGCATCCTCTTCGTTCAGTCCGCCCTCGGCTTCGGCACGGTCGATCAGCGTCAGCGCCATCGGCGTGAAGATCGAGCGCTTGTCCAGGATCGATTGGGCAAAGGCGCGCAGTTCCCGGTCTTCGATCAGTTCCAGGCGCAGCAGCGAGGTGAACACCCGGAAAGGGCTGACCTGCAGCGCCTCTTCGTGCACCGCGCGAAAGGCGGTGGAATGCACCGGAACGCCGGCCGGGGTGAGGTCGTAATAACCGACCGGCTGCATGCCCATGACGGCGAACAACCGGGCGAGGGTGGCCAGTTCTGTGGCCGTGCCAACGCGAATGGCGCCGTGGCGCTCCATGTCCAGGCGCTGGATTTCACCGGTGTTGTTCAATTGCCGGGCGACTTGCGGGTCGCTGTCCAGCACGTGGCGGTTGGTCTGCTCCACCAGCTCCATCAGCGCGCCGTACAGCGGTACTTCCTTGCGATACATGTCGGACATCGCTTTGGAGAAGCGTTGGCGGATCAGGTCGGGGCTGACAAAGTTCGAGTGGCTCATGCAGAAGTTCCAGGCGCAGTGACGGGAAGGATGTGCAGAAAGATCGCAGCCTTGGGCGACGCCGACAAACGAAGAATCTGATGAACTTCATTCTGCCAAGGACTGATCGATCAATGCATGCGCTGGTCCTGCGGGCTCTCCAGGCGTTGGGATGCCAAAAACTCCCGATACAACCGTGCCGAACCCGCTGGTGCCTCTACCATGGGCATATGCCCCACGCCCTCCCAGATTTCCACCCGCAGGTCCTCGATGCCTTTACTCCAGATGGCCACGCTGCTGACGTCGATCAGGCGGTCCTTGCGCCCCCAGAGCAACAGCGCCGGGCATTTGATCTCGGCCAGCTTCGGTTCCATGGGCGGGCTGGCGCGAAAGTCCCTGAAGATTTCTTCCAGTTCATCACGGGACTGTTCGTAGCGCTGGGCAATGGCGTCCAGCACCACGCCGGGGACCCATGGCGGCTCGGCCATGGTCATGGCATAGAAACGCCGGAATTCTTCCCGGGAGTTGATCAGGAACGGGTTATGTCCCTTGGCCAAATGGTGCTCCAGATCGCTTGGGACCGGGGCGGTGACCCCGGCCGGGTCGATCAGGGCGACCGATGCAATGCGCTCCGGATAGGTCGCCGCCAGCCACGCCGCCATGTAGCCGCCCATCGAGTTGCCGATCACGTGCACCTTCTCGACACCGCAGACGTCGAGCAACTGGATCATGCGCTTGGCCTGCAAGGGAATGTCATAACCGCCACCGGCCTTGAACCCGGTTTCCCCGTGCCCGGCGATGTCGGGAATGATCACCCGGTAAGTGCCGACAAAATGCCGGGCGAAACGCAGCCAGATGTTCTTGTCGGCGCTGTAGCCATGCAGCATCAGCACACTGCTCGAGGCTTCATAGGGGCCGCCTTGCCAGGTCGACACCGTCATTTCGGCGATCGGCACGACAATCTTGTGCAGCCGATACAATTTGGCCTCGATTGCCATGTTCAGGTCATAGAGCCAGTAACCGATGGCCGGGTAGCTCAACCAGCTCCAGGCGATGAAAACTGCAATCACGACAACCAGCAAAAGCATCAGGTGTCTCCCTTCTCTCTGATCAGGACAGAATGTGATCGGCAGGTTTCAGTGCCCGTGTCAGTTGGTGGTAGCTGAAACTGAACCCGGGAAACATGGCGATCACATGCCCACTCCTGCTTTGATACCAACTGTGGCAGCCACCGGACTTCCACACCGTGCGTTCCATCTCCCGGTGGATCATTTCAGTGTAGGTACGTTCTGCCTCGGGGCGAACTTCGATGCTGCGCAAACCCTGTTTTTTCACCGTGCGAATGCAATCGAGGATGTAGTTCATCTGCGATTCGATGATGAACAGTGCCGATGTGTGGCCAATGCCGGTGTTGGGGCCGGTGACGATGAACAGGTTGGGGAAGTCCGGCAGGCTGGTGCCCAGGTACGCCCGAGGATAGGTGGCCCAGAAGTCTCGCAGTTGCTTGCCGTTTTTTCCGCTGACCGGGTAGGAGATCACTCCGTCAGTGGCATCGTAACCGGTGGACCAGACGATCAGGTCTACATCGATGTGCTGTCCATCCTGGGTATTGATGCCGGTTTCGTCGATGGATGCGATGCCCTGTTCGCGGCTGTGCAGCGTGACGTTGGCGCGGCCCAGGGCCGGGTAGAGGGTGCTGGAAACGATGACCCGCTTGCAGCCGATGGCGTAATCCGGTGTCAGTTTTTGTCGCAACTGTGGATCGGGCACTTGTCGCTTGAGGAAGCGCAAGGCGTGTTGCTGGACCAGGCGGATCGCCGGTTTCGAATACTTGAAGGCGATGACCCGGGTTTCGAACTGCCAGTAGATCATCCAGCGCAACAGCTTGTACGCCGGTTTCACGCCCAGCAGCCAGCGCTGCACCGGTCCGAAGACACGGTCGGCCCGTGGCAGCACCCAATGCGGCGAGCGTTGGAACACGTGCAGATGCTCGACGTCCGGGGCAATGGCCGGGATCACCTGGGCGGCGCTGGCGCCACTGCCGACGATGGCGACACGTTTTTGCCGGTAATCGTAGGTGTGATCCCAGTTGTTTGTGTGAAACGTCTTGCCCTGAAAGCGTTCCCGGCCCTCGAAGTGCGGGATGACGGGTTGGCTCAACGGACCGGTGGCGTTGATCAGGAACCGGGCGTGGAAGGTGCCCTTGCCGGCGGTGTGCACGACCCAGTGTCTGGCCTCGTCATCCCACTCCACACGCTCGACATCCGCCTGCAATTGCACCTTGTCGCGCAAGCCGAAGCTGTCCACGACATGCTGCGTGTAGCGGTGCAGCTCGGCCTGGCCGGCGAACATTTGCGTCCAGCGATAGGGGGCGAAGGACAACGAATAAAGGGGCGAGGGCACATCGACCGCGGCGCCCGGGTAGGTGTTCTGGCACCAGGTGCCACCGAAAAAGTCCCGCCGCTCCAGCAGCCGGAAATCATCGATCCCGGCCTTGAGCAAATTGACGGCCGCGCACTGACCGCCAAAACCGCTGCCGATGATCAACACCAGGAATGTCTGCATGGCCGTCCTTTTTATTGTTGTCCAATGATTGGCCTCTTCATGTATAGCCAATCATTGCGGCGCTGCGTACCTCCTTTTGTGGGGGCGGGCGTTATTCCTTCACGCTCATGTACTCTTCGGCGTAGCGGATGTATTCCTCGGGCTGCGTGTAGGTGTGCGTCAGCTCCGTGGCGTTCAGGTCGGACGCCTGGGTGAAGATCTGCCGTTGCTCGCGCAAGCTGTCGTAAGTCGCCTTGATGGCCGCGAAGTAGGCGCCATGACCGTCGATGACCACGCGCACCCCCAGTTCCGCCAGGCGATTGTCGTCGCGCAGCAGCGGGTTGCCGTAGGTGACCAGCATCAGTGGCACGCTGAGGTGCTCGGCGATCTGCTCCAGGTGATCGAAGTCCCGTACGCCGACCATGCAGATACCGTCTGCACCGGCGTTCTGGTATTGCCGTGTGCGGCTGATGACTTCCTGCACCGGCAGGATCCCGGCGTTGGTGCGCGCAACGATGGCCATTTCGGTATCGACCCGGGCTTCCAGGGCGGCGCGGATCTTGCCGACGCCTTCGGCGACGCCGATCAAGTCGGTGGACTTGCGGCCGAATTGCGCCGGCAGCAGGGTATCTTCGATGGTCAGGGCCGCCACGCCGGCGCGTTCCAGCTCGACGATGGTGCGCATCACGTTCAGGGCGTTGCCGTAGCCGTGGTCGGCGTCGGCGATGAACGGCAACTGGGCGACACGACCGATACGGGTGGCCTGCTCGGCGAATTCGCTGAGGGTGATCAGGGCGAAGTCGGGGGCACCCAGGACCTGCAGCGAGGCCACGGATCCGCCGAGAATCCCCACTTCAAAACCCAGGTCCGCGGCGATGCGTGCCGACATCGGGTCGAAGACCGATGCGGTGTGGTAGCACTTGTTGGAAGCGAACAGTTCACGGAAGTTACGGCGCAAATCCTGATGGGAAAGCCTGGACATATAAGTTCCACCAATACAAAGGAATGGAAAGGCTTGAGCAAGAGTGTCAACGCCGAAGACCTAAAAGGCTATCACGCAACGGGGGCAATCATGATGACGAATTTGCAGGACGATTGATTTGATAGCCTTCTCGTGCAAGAGGGCGGGCGCCTCACGCGGCGACCGCCTGCGCCTGCGGCCGAAGCAAGGGCACCGCGCGAACCGAATCGCCGGGCTGCAATTGCAGGCGTTTGGCGGCGAGCCGGTCGACCACCAGGCTGCTGCCCACACACCGCGCCGGGGCGGCGGTGATACGGCAGTTTTCCTGGCGGCGGTTGTGGATCAGCCAGATTGGCGCCTGATCGTCCAGGGTGCCAATGGCCAGTACCAGCGCCTGGCTGTCGCGTACGCTGCGAATTTTCGCCAAGGGAGCCTCGATCACGGGGCCTGCGTCGAAGATGTCGATGTAGCCTTCGTGAGTAAAGCCTTCGGCGGTGAGGATTCTCAGCGCCGGCTCGGTGTTGGGGTGGGCCTTGCCGATTACCGCCTGGGCCTGTTCGGTGAGCAGGCAGGTGTAGAGCGGCTGGCGGGGCATCAGTTCGGCGATGAAGGGCTTGCTGCCCTGACCCGACAAATGATGGGCGTGAGTGAAATCCATCTTGAAGAAGTGCCGACCCAGGCTGTCCCAGAAGGGCGAACAACCTTGTTCATCGGCTCTGCCACGCAACTCGGCAATGAGTTTTTCGCCGAACAGGTGCGGGAACTCGGCGACGAACAACAGGCGCCCCAGGGACAGCAACCGGCCGTGACTGCCCTGGCGCTGGTCGGGGCGCAGGAACAACGAGCAGATTTCCGATTGGCCAGTCATCTCGTTGTTGAGAAACAGCGTCGGGATCTGCCGCTGGATGCCCAGGTCGGGCGATGAACTCACTGTCAGCCCCACACGGTAGTTATACCAGGGCTCGCGCAGCCCGATGGCCCCCGTGAGGGCACTGATGCCCAACACTTGCTGGTCGTCGTCCTCGAGCACGAACAGGTAGTCGGCGTCGGCCCGCTCGATCTGGCCGGCGAACGCCCGTTGTGTCCAGCGCAGGCGATGGGTCAGGCGCTCTTCGCTGGACGACAGGGCGGTCAACCCCGGACCGGCCTGGCGCGCCAATGCCAACAAGGCGGGCAGGTCAGTGATTTGCGCCGGACGGACAATCATGGTGCGCTCCCTTCCACGGGCGATCGAGCGCTCACAGGGCGATCACCCGCACCGGGCTGCCATCGCTCACGTTCAGGGCGGCGCACATCGCGGCGCTCAGCGTCACGGGGTGTCCGGCGCGGTAGTCCAGATCGGCGACGATGGCACGATAGCCTTTCAACGCATCGTTACTGACCAGGTAGCTGCCCCGCGCGTCGATGGCATCGCTCAGGGTGACGGTGCCGGTCTGGCTCTGCGCAATGGAGCGGATGTCGGTCAGACGCGCGTGCAAGGTCGGACCGCCGTCGAACAGGTCGATGTAACTGTTGGTCTCGAACCCTTCGCGTTCGAGAATATCGAAGGCATCCTGGCCATCGGGGTGGATGCGGCCAATGCAGTCTTGTGCCGGCTGGGGCAGCATCGGTACGTAGATCGGGTATTGCGGCATGAGTTCGGCGAGAAACGCCCGGCTCTCGAGCCCGCAGAGGCGTTCGGCTTCGGCGTAGGGCAGGTCGAAGAAGTGCTTGCCCAACGCGTCCCAGAAGGGCGAGTGACCTTGGTCGTCGCTGTAGCCGACGATTTCGGTAATGACTGCTTCGGCAAAGCGCCGGGCATGGGCGGCGATGAACAGCAGTCGCGCCCGGGACAGTAGTTCGGAAGCCGGGGATCGCGCCAGCGCCGCATCGATGTGGAAGCCGCGCAGCAGGGTGTGGCCGTTGAGGTCATGGCACAGCGACAGTGCCGGCACGCCATGCTCGATGTTCAGCTCCCGCGAGGCACTGGTGAAATGGCGGTTGCGCAGGCTGTAGAAGGGTTCGTCGAAACCGGCCGTGGCGAGGATTTCCGCGCAGCCGGCCAGGTGCCGGGTTGCCGGGTCTTCCAGGACGAAGAAGTAGTTCTCCGGGCCATGGGTCTGGACGTCCTGATCGAACGAGCTGCAGGAGTCGAGGATTCGCTCGCGCAAGCGTTCGGCATTGTCCGGCAGGGACGTGACGCCGACCAGGCTGTCGCGAGCCAGTCGTTGCAACTGCGGCAGGTCCGTTAACTCCACTGGGCGTATGACCAGCATGGATGCACTCCTGTATCAAAGGGTCCGGCGCTCGGCACGAACCTGACTATCACTGTCGGTTTCCACGCGTTGAATCGGCGGCTGCTGGTCCAGCTCCGCTCTTTATCAATCAGTTATTCAATGAAGCAGCACGATGTCCACACACCGCTGTGTTGAACGCTCGAACGGCGTTGGCATCGTGTTGGAGGCGGTGGTGCGGGTCGCTGGAAGAGGGCATCCGGGCTCCTGCTGGATGAGAGTTTTGTTTATCTTTCATAATCCGTTACAGCAGTATTTATTTAACCTGCGGCCCCTGTCTAGTGAATTTTTGCCAGGTCTTTTACTGCATTAACAGGGGGCGAAACGCCCGTCAGCATTGGGTTACACGGATGTCGGTCAGTGTTGTAGGCCTCGGCTGACAAGGTTGTCGGAGATCGCTCTTTTGTAGCCGGCAAGCGTATCTTTTCAATGTGCAGCGAAGCCCCCGCCGTGACCCTTCTTGCGGCACAATGGCCCATGATTGATGGCCTCGTGCTGTGGCTTTTCCTTGAATCGAGAGACGTTTCGTGCAGTCGACCTGTTTGACTCTGTTGTGCCACGCTAGAACCGTCGCACAAAAATTGGCGCGTTTTCCTACGGATGAACCGGTGGAAATGGATTGGCAATCGGCGAGCGGTTCCCTGTCACTTCAGTTCAAGGAAACGCCGCGTCTGTTCACCGCCCCGGAACTGCGCGCCCGCCAGACCGCCGTGTTGTTCGGCAGCGACGGGATGGTCGTCGAGGCGTTGAGGGACTGTGATTTCGGACGCTGGAAGGGTGCCCGGATGGGTGATCTGCAAAGGTCCGAGCCCGAAGCTCTGCAGGCCTGGCTCGATGATCCGCAGGCGGCGCCCCACGGTGGCGAGTCGGTGGCACAGCTCGTCGAGCGGGTGGGGGCATGGCTCGAGACCCTGGAAGCGACACCGGGACGGATCGTCGCCATTACTCATCCCTTTGTCATACGCGCGGCGTTGACTCGCGTATTGCACAGCCCGGCATTCAACCTGATCGATGTTGAACCCCTGTCCGCCATCGAACTGCGGTTCAACGGACGCTGGCGCCTGCGATTGCCAGGTACGAACCTTGAGGACCCCTGTTCATGAAAAAACTGATGGTCATCGGCATCGGTGCCGGCAACCCCGACTACATCACCGTGCAGGCCGTGAAGGCGTTGAACCGGGTCGACGTTTTTTTCCTCATGGACAAGGGCCAGAGCAAGGACCAACTGATCGACCTGCGGCGCGAGATCTGCGACCGCTACATCACGGATCACGCTCACCGGTTTGTCGAAGCGCACAGTCCGGAGCGTGAGCGCGGAGAGGTGGACTACACGAGCAGCGTAGAGGCGCTGAACCTGGCCAAGCAATCCACCTTTGAGCGCCTGATCAATGACGAATTGTCCGACGACCAGTGCGGCGGGTTCCTGGTGTGGGGCGATCCGGCGTTGTACGACAGCACGATCCGGATCCTGCAGGCGATTCTCGCATCGGGGCGATGCGTGTTCGAATTTGAAGTGATACCCGGCATCACCAGCGTTCAAGCGTTGGCGGCGCAGCACAAGGTGCCGCTGAACAACATTGGCCGCTCGATCGAAATCACCACAGGCCGCCGGCTGGCGGCGGGGCAGGTGAGCGATGCCGATAACCTGGTGGTGATGCTCGATGCGCAAGATGCCTACCAGCAGGTGGCGGATCGCGAGACGCAGATTTACTGGGGCGCTTACCTGGGCACGCCGGATGAACTGCTGATCAGTGGCCGGCTCGAGGATGTGGCGGACGAGATCGAGCGGGTGCGCAAGGCGGCGCGGGAGGCCCATGGGTGGATCATGGATACCTACCTGTTGCGCAAGCCCTGACCCCGCGCCCGAAGCGCTCCCGATACACCGACGGCGGCACGCCGACCACCGTGCGAAACGCCACTCGAAAGCTCTCCACCGACCGATAACCACACTGACCGGCCACCTGCTCGGTGGTTTTGCCCGTGCTTTCCAGCAACTCACGGGCCCGTGCCAGGCGTTCATGTTGCAGCCAGGTTTTGGGGGGCAGGCCGGTGGCTTCGGTGAATCGGCGCAGGAAGGTTCTTTCGCTCATGGCCGCCTCGCCGGCCAGGTCGCGTACTTCCAGCGGCGCGTGCAGGCGCTCCCGCGCCCACTGCATGACGCGCGACAAATCGCTGCGCGGCGTCGGGCTGACCGGTGTCGGAATGAACTGCGCCTGGCCACCGGTGCGTTGCGGCGACATCACCAGCCGCCGCGCCACGCTGTTGGCCACTTGCGTGCCGAAATCCCGTGCCACCAGGTGCAGGCAGGCATCGATGCCCGCCGCGCTGCCCGCCGAGGTGATCAACTGGCCCGAGTCGACGTAGAGCACGTCCGGATCGACCCGTACGTTGGGAAAGCGTTCGGCCAGTTCCGTGGTGTAGCGCCAATGGGTCGTGGCGCCGTGGCCATCGAGCAAGCCGGTGGCGGCCAGCACAAACACCCCCGAGCAGATCGACAGCAACCGCGCGCCACGGGCATGGGCCTGGCGCAGGGCGCTGATCAACAGGTCGGGCACCGGGGCGCTGCGGTCGCGCCAGCCGGGAATGATGATGGTCCGGGCCTCGGCCAGCAGTTCCAGGCCACCATCGGCCAGCACCTGGATGCCGCCCATGGCGCGCATCGGGCCCTGATCGACGGCAGCAATACAATGTTCATACCAGGGGAAATCGAATTCCGGCCGCGCCAGGCCGAAGATCTCCACGGCAATCCCGAATTCGAATGTGCAGAGGCCGTCGTAGACCAGAATGGCGACGGTTCCAGGGCTGTGCTGCATTTGGCGGAAAGTTCCCGGTGAGTGTCTTGTGCGCCACTTTAGCCGCAAGTCAGCGCCGGATACAGTCTTCTCGCCTTCACAAATCCTGGAGTACCGCCCATGACCAGCCTGGTCCGCAAGATTCCCGCCGCGCCCTCGGCCATTGCCCTGATGCATTTCAGCAACCGCCTGACCTTTGAAACCGACTGTTCCGACGTCTACGGCAGCCAGCAGGCGGGGGAGGTGGATTTTGTCCTGGTGGATGTGCGCAGTCCGCTGGCGTTCGAACGTGGCCATGTACCGGGGGCGATCAATCTGCCGGGACACCTGCTGACGGCTGAAGGGCTGGCAGGCTACGGGACTTCCACCCTGTTCGTGGTCTACTGCGCCGGCCCCCACTGCAACGGTGCCAACAAGGCGGCTGTGAAACTGGCGGCGCTCGGTTACCCGGTCAAGGAGATGATCGGTGGTATGACCGGTTGGCTGGACGAAGGGTTTGCATTGAGCGCCCAGGTCCAGCGGTCAGTTGCGACGACGATTGGCTGCGATTGCTGAACCGGACGCGGGCGAATCCGCTGGAAGATTCGCTCGCCTTTTTTATAAGTATTTGTCGCCTATGCACAATTTGCCCGTGTAAAGCCGCTCTAGACTGCCCGCCACTTCGGTCGTAACCCATAAAAAAGCGCTGACCGAAAGCGACCAATCGAATGCTGCCAATAAAAGCCTCCGTACACGGGAGTTATAAATGAAGAAGCTAGTGATGTTCGGTGCCCTGGCACTGTCGATGTTGTCCCTGACCGCTGTGGCCGATGACGCCAAGCCGATCCGCATCGGTATCGAAGCCGGTTACCCACCATTCTCGATGAAAACCCCTGACGGCAAACTCACCGGTTTCGACGTCGACATCGGCGACGCGCTGTGCGAGCAGATGAAAGTCAAATGCACCTGGGTCGAGCAAGAGTTCGATGGCCTGATTCCGGCGCTGAAGGTCAAGAAGATCGACGCGATCCTGTCGTCCATGACCATTACGGACGACCGCAAGAAAAACGTCGACTTCACCATCAAGTACTACCACACCCCGGCGCGCTTCGTGATGAAGGCCGGCACCGACATCAAGGACCCGCTGACCGAGCTCAAGGGCAAGAAAGTCGGTGTGCTGCGCGCCAGTACCCATGACCGTTTCGCCACCGAAGTGCTGGTCCCGGCCGGTATCGAGCTGGTGCGCTACGGCTCGCAGCAGGAAGCCAACCTGGACATGGTCTCTGGCCGTGTGGATGCCTTGCTGGCGGACTCGGTCAACCTCGACGACGGTTTCCTGAAAACCGACGCAGGCAAGGGCTTTGCCTTTGTCGGCCCGACCTACGAAGACGCCAAGTACTTCGGCGGCGGTGCCGGGATCGCGGTGCGCAAGGGTGACAAGGAGCTGGCGGATAAATTCAACACCGCCATCACTGAAATCCGCGCCAACGGCAAGTACAAGCAAGTGCAGGACAAGTATTTCGATTTCGACGTTTACGGCCATTAATCTGCCGTAGGAAAAAGTGGCCTCCGTTGACGCGGTGGCCACTTTTTTTGTTTTGGTTCCAGAATGAGAACTCTGGGGAGCGAGCCTGCTCGCGAAGACATTCGTGCATTCAACATCGCGATTGACTGACACGACGGCTTCGCGAGCAGGCTCGCTCCCACAGGTCATCTCGAAGTTTTCAAGTATCAGGAGTTCGCCCATGCAACGCATCGACCACCCGCTACCCTGGAGCCACCTGGGCACCGAACGGACCCTCAGCGTGTTTCGTTACGGTACGGGTGCACGCAAGGTCTATATCCAGGCCAGCCTGCACGCGGACGAGCTGCCGGGCATGCGCACCGCCTGGGAACTGAAAAAACGCCTGGCCGAACTCGAAGCTTCAGGGCACCTGCAAGGCGTGGTCGAACTGGTGCCGGTGGCCAACCCCATCGGCCTCGATCAGCACCTGCAAGGCAGTCACATGGGCCGTTTCGAACTCGGCAGCGGCAAGAATTTCAATCGTTCGTTCGTGGAATTGAGCGCGCCGGTCGCGCAGTTGATCGGTGACCGCCTGGGCGCCGACGCCCAGGCCAATGTTGCACTGATCCGGCAGACCATGACCCAGGTGCTCGACGACCTGCCTGCACCTGCCTCGCAGCTGGAAGCCCTGCACCGCCTGTTGTTGCGCCACGCCTGCGATGCCGACATCACGCTCGATCTGCACTGTGACTTCGATGCGGCCATCCATATTTATGCCTTGCCGCAGCATTGGCCACAGTGGCAGTCACTGGCGGCGCGGTTGAAGGCCGGTGTCGCGCTGTTGTGTGAAGATTCCGGCGGCAGCTCTTTTGACGAGTCCTGCTCCGCACCTTGGTTGCGCCTGGCCCGGGCGTTCCCCGAGGCAGCGATTCCCCCGGCCAACCTCGCGACCACTCTGGAGCTGGGCAGTATGGGTGACACCCGCGTTGATCAGGCCAAGGCCAACTGCGAAGCGATTCTCGGGTTCCTCGCCGAGCAGGGGTTCATCCGGGGTGAGTGGCCGGCGGCACCGGATGAGTGTTGTGAAGGAATGCCGTTTGAAGGCACGCAATACCTGTTTGCACCGCACCATGGCGTGGTCAGTTTTCTGCGCGAGGCCGGTGAATGGGTCGAGCAGGGCGATGCGCTGTTTGAAGTGGTCGATCCGCTGAATGACAAGGTCAGCACCGTGTGTGCGGGAACCAGCGGGGTGTTGTTCGCCATCGATCGTGGGCGCTACACCCAGCCGGGCACCTGGCAGGCGAAGGTCGCAGGCCGCGAGCCCATTCGGGTCGGGAAGTTGATCAACGACTGACTGAATCGCGAGCAGGCTATCGCGCCACACTGTGGGAGCGAGCCTGCTGGCGATGACGGCTTCAGCCACAGCGAAAACCCCCTGCCAGCTTCACGGTGTTAGGCTTTGACCCGAATCCTGCGCTTTGTGAAGGAAGGCTCATGTTGAAATTGCTTGCTCTGCTGACGCTCCTGGCGTCCGCCGCCGTCCACGCCCAAACCCCGCTGCACTCCGACCTGCCGCTCAAGTACCTGGAACAGGCCAATGCCGATTCCGTCAACCAGCCCCTGGTGATTTTCCTCCACGGCTACGGCAGTAACGAGCAGGACCTGTTCGGCATCAAGGATGAGCTGCCGGCGCGATACACCTACCTGTCGGTGCGCGCGCCGATCGTGATGGAAGAAGGCAGTTATCAATGGTTTCGCCAAAAAGGCCAGGGGGCTTATAACGGTGAGACCGATGACCTGAAGGCCAGCGGCCAGGTGCTGCTGGATTTCGTCGCACAGGCTGCAAAGAAATATCACACGCAACCGGCCAAGGTTTACCTGGTGGGCTTCAGTCAGGGCGCGATCATGTCCTACGAAGTGGCGCTGCGTCGCCCCGAGGCTGTTGGCGGGATCGCCGCGTTGAGTGGCAGGATTCTGCCGGTGCTCAGGTCCGAGCTCAAACCCGATGCAAAACGTCAGTCACTGGCAATCTTCATCGGCCATGGCACGGCGGACAAGCGCCTGCCATTCAACGATGGCACCGAGGCGGACAGCCTCTTGAAAGGGTTGTCACTCAAGCCCGAGTTTCACGCCTACCCGGGTGTCGGCCACACCATCAGTGCCACCGAAATGCAGGATTTGAGCGCCTGGTTGCAGCGCCTCAACCCTTGAGCCTTACTTGCCCGAGACGATTTGTTTGACCAGCGCTTCGTGGCCGGCATTGTCGCTGAGACGGGAAATCACCTGAATCAGCGCCATGCGCGTACCCGAGGCGGCCATCAGCGTAGTGTCGAGGGTTTTGCCGCCGCCCTGGGTGGCGGTGCTGTCGATCTGCCGCAATCCCAAGCCGGTGCCTTTCTGCGTGATGCTTTTCTCGCTGAGCGGGGTGAAATCCGGCAGGGCCTTGGCTTGCTGGGTCGTGAAGTCGGCCGCCGTGGCGTCGAGGAACTCGCCGTCGTTGTCCTTGGCGTTGACCCCACCGGGGATGGTGTTCTCAGCCGCAATCACGACGGTCTTGGTGGTTTCGTTGGTGTACATCGTGCCGGTTGCGCCCGTCGCATCGGGTGGCAGGGGATTGGCGACGAACCCCTTGGGCAGGGTGAATTTGAATTTGTTGCCCAGCATCGACACGCTCTGCGGCGCGTCCTTGGCCGCGGCCTTGGCAGCCTGCGCGTCCATAGCCCCCAGGCTGGCCATCGCCAGCAGCAGGACAACGGCTTTTTTACTCAACAGTGACATTCGCAATCTCCAGGGTTGTCGCGGTGGGGGGCGATCATCCCATGGAGGTTGTGAAGCATCCAGCGCGGGCTAACGGACGGTTGGGTGGCGTTCCCGGGCAGCGCTGGTTTGGCGCGACGCGATGAGGGGTCATTCGTTCGACGCCGTCGAAGGCCTGGTCCCGGGATTGGCTGATTTGGCCAGCAACCGTCGGGTGACGCCGAGCATCGCCACGGACACTGCGACGCCGAGGGCAAACCCGCTCAGGCCCATGCCGGGCAGTGCCAGCGCCACCACCAGGCAAAACGCTGCAAACGAGTACATCCCGGTCGCGGTGGCCTGCAACAACGCGGCGGTGAACGCCGGCCCACGGCTTTGCTGGGAAAACACGGCCATCACGCTGCCCAGCACCGGGAACACCGCGAGCAGACCGCTCCAGCGGTCGCCGACCGTGCTCGCCAGCAACGTGACCGCCAGGGTCAGCAGTGCACCGGCGATCATGCGCAACAGCAATCTATCGGACTTCGGTGCCGGGCCTGAAACCTGCGGCTGCACGCTGGGGAACAGGAACGGCGCCGCGAGCAGTGCGGTGGCAGCGGCGATCACCGAGAACATCAGCGACGGTGCAATCAGCGACAGCGCCATGGCGATGACCGCCCAGACCAGCAACGAAACCCCCAGCGCCCACGGCCACCCGGCCCGTTGCGCGACCTGAGCGTAAGTGACGCAGAAGGCGATCATCGCAACCATCGCCGACAACGCAGCCGTTGCCGAATGGGCGGCAAACAGTTCGCCTTGCTCGATAGCGAGGAAGAACAGAATCGGTCCCACCACCACCGGCAACCCCGACAACCAACCGGCAACGCTTGGGCCCCAGCGCTTGCCGGCCAGAGAAATGAGCAGGAGAAATCCGGGAATCACCAGCAATTTGAGCAACAGCACATGCACCTCCGGGTTGGATGAAGGACCACGTTAGCATTGAGCTCGAGGAATTACGCCAATTATCAATATTTTTGTATACAAAAATATCTGTCTGAATAATTGTACAAAAACATGTTTCGCGTATAAGTTTTCAGAAGATAATCGAAAATGGGTGAACCCCATGAACCCATCAGGATGGTGCCGACAGCTCAGTGTTTCATTGCTCCTGATGGCGTGGGGCACACACGCGCTGGCCGCGTGGCAGGAGGTCGTGCCCGGTGCGCGGATCATCGGCACCGGTGAGTTTCGGGTGTTTGGTTTCGACGTGTACAACGCTCGGCTCTGGAGCGCGGCGCGGCCATTGACGCTGGATCAACCCTTCGCTCTGGAACTGATTTATCAGCGCAGCATTAGCCGTGAAGACCTGGTGCAGGCCAGCGTCGATGAAATCCAGCGGTTGTCCGGCACATCGGTGAGCGCCTGGCAACTTGAAGAGTGGAAGGTGCAGATGCAGCGGTCGTTCGTCGATGTTCAGGCCGGTACGCGCATCACCGGCGTGTATTTGCCGGGGCAGGGCGCACAGTTTTATGTCGGCCAGCAGCGGCAGCACGAAGTGAAGGACCCGCAATTCGCCCGGGTTTTTTTTGCGATCTGGCTCGACCCGCGCACGCGCAATCCCGATTTGCGCCAGCAGTTGCTGGGCAATGCCAAAGACTGAGGATTCGATCATGCTCAAGAGACTGCTGATGGTGTTGTTTGTCTGCCTGGCCGGTTGTGGTGGCGTCGATGTGCAGCATTACGAAGGGCAGAATCCCCGGCTCGACATGCCCGGCTTCTTCGTCGGTCGAGTGGACGGCTGGGGCATGTTCCAGAAGCGTTCGGGGGAAGTGGTCAAGCGTTTTCACGTGCTGATCAACAGCCGGATGGAGGGGCCGAATCTGATCATGCATGAGGACTTTACCTACAGCGATGGCACGAAACAGACCCGTGTCTGGACTGTACGCCCGGATGGCCCTGGCCGTTGGCGCGGCACAGCGGGCGACGTGGTGGGAGAGGCCGGCGGTGAATCTGCGGGCAACGCGCTGCATTGGCGCTACGTGCTGAGCCTGCCGGTGGACGGCAAGGTGTATGACGTGCACATGGATGACTGGATGTACCTGATGGATGAAAACACCTTGGCCAATCGCACGGCGATGACCAAGTTCGGCTTTGAAGTGGGCCAGGTGACGATATTTTTCCGCCGCCACGGTGCCTGACACGCTTCGATTTCCCCTTGGGCGATGGGACTGAAACGTCTAAGCTGCGCCACTCCACTTGTTTCTGGATGTGTGTGTGAAATTCAGTCTGCCCAAAATCGCCACCGCGCCGTTTTGTCCACCCGAGGTGGCGGGCAGTGTCGCCGTCGATCCTCGTGCGTCATTCTTCAAGCGGGCCCTGCGTTTCGCAGGCCCGGGTCTGCTGGTCTCCATCGGCTACATGGACCCGGGCAACTGGGCGACCGCCATCGAAGCCGGTTCGCGGTTCGGTTACAGCCTGTTGTTCGTGGTGCTGCTGGCGAGCCTGGCGGGGATGGTGGTGCAGTGCCTCTGTTCACGCCTGGGCATCGCCACGGGACGGGATCTGGCGCAGTTGTCCCGCGAACGCTACAGCACCCGGACCGCACGAACCCAATGGGTGCTGGCGGAAATCTCGATCATCGCCACCGACCTCGCCGAAGTGCTCGGCTGCGCGCTGGCGTTTCATCTGCTGCTGGGCTGCTCGCTGACCGTCGGCATTGCCCTCACCGCATTCGACACCTTGTTGGTGCTGGCCTTGCAGAACCGTGGTTTTCGCCGACTGGAGGCGATCATGCTGGTGCTGGTAGGCACCATCGGCGCGTGCTTCTTCGTTGAACTGCTGTTGATCAAACCCTACTGGCCGGAGGTTGCCCGAGGCTTCACACCGTCACTGTCCGCCATCGGCGACGCTGCGCCGCTGTACCTGGCCATCGGCATTCTCGGTGCCACGGTGATGCCGCATAACCTGTACCTCCACACCTCGATCATCCAGACGCGGATGATCGGCAAAGACCTCGCCAGCAAGCAGGACGCGGTGAAGCTGGCGCGCATCGACACCATCGGTTCCCTGGCGCTGGCGCTGCTGGTCAACGCGGCCATCCTGATTCTCGCGGCGGCGGCTTTCCACAAGACCGGGCACACCGACGTGGTGGACATTCAGGATGCCTACCACCTGCTCGACCCTTTGGTGGGCGGGGCGCTGGCCAGTGTGTTGTTCGGCGTCGCCTTGCTGGCGTCCGGTCAGAGCTCGACGTTCACCGGCACCATCGCCGGCCAGGTGATCATGGAGGGTTACCTGAACCTCAGGATTCCCTGCTGGCAGCGGCGCTTGATCACACGGGGGCTGGCGCTGATTCCGGCGTTCATCGGTGTCTGGCTGATGGGCGACAATGCCATCGGAAAATTGCTGGTGCTGAGTCAGGTGGTGTTGAGCCTGCAACTGCCATTTGCCCTGTACCCGCTGATTCGCATGACCAACGATCGCCAGTTGATGGGGCCATTCGTGAATCGCCTGCCGACGCGGGTGTTGACCTGGGGGTTGTTCGTGGTGATCAGTGGGGCGAACAGTTGGCTGATCCTGCAGTTTTTTGTTGATTGAGCCCCGCTTTTACGCAAAGCAAAAAGAACCCGGTGACACCAAAAGGTGCACCGGGTGTTTTGCCAGACGGCGACGGATCTTCGTGGGTCCCCGCGCCGCCTGTCGAACGCGGTGGGCTTACGCCCGTTCCAGCGCCAGGGCCACGCCCTGACCACCACCGATGCACAGGGTGGCGAGACCTTTTTTGGCGTCGCGCTTGATCATTTCATGCAGCAGGGTCACCAGCACGCGGCAGCCCGACGCACCAATCGGGTGACCGAGGGCGATGGCACCGCCATTGACGTTGACCTTGGCCAGATCCCACTCCAGGTCCTTGGCCACGGCCAGTGACTGGGCGGCGAAGGCTTCGTTGGCTTCGATCAGGTCGAGTTGATCGATGGACCAGCCGGCCTTTTCGAGGCATCGGCGGGTGGCCGACACCGGGCCGATGCCCATGATCGCCGGGTCCACGCCGGCATTGGCGTAAGCGGCGACTTTCGCCAGCACCGGCAGGCCCAGGGCCTTGGCTTTTTCCGCGCTCATCAGGATCACCGCGGCGGCGCCATCGTTGAGCGAGGACGCGTTACCCGCCGTCACCGAACCGTCTTTCTTGAAGGCTGGCTTGAGTTTGCCCAGGGATTCGGCGGTGGTGCCGGCCCGTGGCTGCTCGTCGGTGGCGAAGGACAGCGGATCGCCCTTGCGCTGAGGGATCAGGATCGGGGTGATCTCATCGACGAAACGCCCGGCTTCGATCGCGGCCGTGGCTTTCTGCTGCGAGGCGGCGGCAAAGGCGTCCTGCTGCTCGCGGCTGATGTCATATTTTTCCACCAGGTTTTCGGCGGTGATGCCCATGTGGTAATCGTTGAACGCATCCCACAGGCCATCGCTGATCATGGTGTCGACGATTTGCGCGTGGCCCATGCGCAGGCCGGTGCGGGCGCCGGGCATCACATAGTTGGCCAGGCTCATGTTTTCCTGGCCGCCGGCGATGATCACGTCGGCATCGCCGCAACGAATCGCCTGGGTGGCCAGGTGCAAGGCCTTGAGGCCCGAGCCGCACACCTTGTTCAGGGTCATGGCGGGAACGGCGAAGGGCAGGCCGGCCTTGATCGAGGCCTGGCGCGCGGGGTTCTGCCCGGCGCCGGCGGTCAATACCTGGCCCATGATCACTTCATCGACTTCGGCGGGGTTCAGGCCGGTTTGCGCCAGCAACTGACGGATCACGGCGGCCCCCAGGTCCACGGCGGACACATTGGCCAGCGAACCCTGGAAACTGCCGATCGCGGTGCGCGTGGCGGCAACAATGACGACTTCTTGCATGGAATGATTCCTCACTGGGCAGCGAACTGCATTTCCGGAACGTGCTCTGGCACGATCAGTTTACCGGCGGTCTTGGCGACGATCTCTTCGACGCTGACGCCCGGTGCACGCTCCTTGAGAATGAACGCGCCGTTTTCGATTTCCAGATAGGCGAGGTCGGTCAGCACCCGCTTGATGCAGCCGGCTCCGGTCAGCGGCAGACTGCACTGGGACAGCAGCTTGGACTCACCGTCCTTGGAGGCGTGGGTCATGATGACGATGATGTTCTCGGCGCCGGCCACCAGGTCCATGGCGCCGCCCATGCCTTTCACCAGTTTGCCGGGAATCATCCACGAGGCGATGTTGCCTTGCACGTCGACTTCGAAGGCACCCAGTACGGTCAGGTCGACATGGCCACCACGGATCATGGCGAAGGACTCGGCCGAGGAGAAGATCGACGCGCCGATGCGCGCGGTCACGGTCTGCTTGCCGGCGTTGATCATGTCGGCATCGATGGTTTCTTCCGTAGGAAAAGGACCCATGCCCAACAGGCCGTTTTCCGATTGCAGCATGACTTCCATGCCTTCGGGGATGTAGTTGGCCACCAGGGTCGGAATGCCGATGCCCAGGTTCACGTAGTAGCCGTCCTGCATTTCGCGGGCGACGCGTTGAGCCATTTGTTCGCGGGAAAGTGCCATTGTTGTTATTCCTTCATTCGGTCCGGGGGCAGGGGATCACTTACGCACGGTGCGCTGTTCGATACGCTTTTCGAACGTGCCGCAGATGATCCGGTCGACGTAGATGCCGGGGGTGTGGATCTGCGCCGGGTCCAGCTCGCCGGGTTCGACGATTTCTTCGACTTCGACCACGGTGATCTTGCCGGCGGTGGCGGCCAGCGGGTTGAAGTTCTGGGCGGTGTGGCGGTAGATGACGTTACCGAAATGGTCGGCTTTCCAGCCCTTGACGATGGCGAAGTCGCCGGTGATGGATTCTTCCATCAGGTACTTGCGGCCTTTGAATTCGCGCACTTCCTTGCCTTCGGCCACCGGGGTGCCGACGCCGGTGGCGGTGAAGAACGCCGGGATGCCGGCGCCGCCCGCGCGCATTTTTTCGGCGAGGGTGCCTTGCGGGGTCAGGGTGACTTCGATTTCGCCTTTGAGCAGTTGCTCTTCGAACAGCTTGTTTTCGCCGACGTAGGAGGCCACTACCTTGCTGATCTGGCGGTCGGTCAGCAGCACGCCGAGGCCGAAACCGTCGACGCCGCAGTTGTTGGAAACCACTGTGAGGTCGCGTGTGCCCTTGCGCTTGATCTCGGCGATCAGGTTTTCCGGGATCCCGCACAGGCCGAAGCCGCCGGCGATCACGGTCATGCCGTCCTCAAGACCTGCCAGTGCTTCCTCGTAGGAACTCACGCGCTTGTCGAAACCTGCCATATGCACCTCTTTTATTCTTGATGGGCGGCTGGCTAGCCGTATGGGTTTGAGTGTCTCGCCGTCTTATTCATTTGTTAAGTTGATTTTTGCGTTCAATTGATTAATAAATCTCAATAAACCGCTGCTTCAATCTTGCAGCTTGGCGCTTGCAGCTTACAACGGGAGCATCGCGACCATGACCCTCAAGCAGATCCGCGCCTTCCTGGCGGTGGCCCAGAGCCTGAGCTTTGCAGCCGCCTGCGAGCGCTTGCACCTCTCGCAATCGGCGCTGAGCCTGACCATCAAGGCGCTGGAAGAAGGGCTGGGCGGGCGCCTGTTCACCCGCAACACGCGCAACGTGGCGCTGACCGCCGAGGGTGAAGCACTGGTGCCGTTGGCCCGACGCCTGATAGCCGACTGGGACAATGCCGAAGATGAGCTGCGCCAGCGTTTTACCCTGCAACGTGGGCGGGTGACCCTGGCGGCGATGCCGTCCTTTGCCGGCAACCTGTTACCGCCGATCCTCAAGACCTTCCGTGCGCGCTACCCCAAGGTCAACGTCACGGTGAACGACGTGATCAACGAGCAGGTGCTGGAGCTGGTGCGTGATCGGCAGGTCGAACTGGGGGTGGCGTTCGAGCCCACCATGAGTTCGTCGCTGGAGTTCACGCCGTTGTACCGCGACCGGTTTGTCGCGGTGGTGCCGCTGGATTCAGCCTTTTCATCCCGGCAGGACATCGACTGGCAGACGCTGCTCGAACAGCCGTTCATCACCCTGCAACGACCCTCCACCGTGCGGGTGATGCTCGAGGAGCACTTGCAGGCGCGGGGGATGAAGTTGCCGGTGGAGTTCGAGAGCCATCAGTTGGCGACGGTGGGGCGGATGGTCGCCAGCGGCCTGGGGGTGAGCGCGGTGCCGGCGTTGTGCGCCGGGCAGATGCGCGAACTGGGCGCGCAGTGCATCACCCTGCGAGACCCGGTGGTGGAACGGGCGATCGGCGTGTTGACCAAGCCGGGCATCGAGCTGTCGGCGGCGGCGCAGGCGTTGTTCGATATTCTCAAGGAGGAAAACTGTGGGGCGCGGATGCCGGGCTGAAGAAACCCGATCAAAATGTGGGAGCGGGCTTGCTCGCGAATGCGGTGGGTCAAGCCACATATTTGTCGACAGCCACATCGCCTTCGCGAGCAAGCCCGCTCCCACATTTTAGATCCGGTTGTATCAGGGGCTAAGTAGACAGTCTCTGGACCAGCAACGGCAACAGCTGCTCGCAAGACCCTTCTATCTTCAGGTCCAGCAGGTCATCGGCCCGGGTCTTGCCCAGGTTGATCGCGATCAGCGGCTTGCCTTGATCCGCCACCGCCCGGCACAGGCGGAAGGCCGAGTAAGCCATCAACGACGACCCCACCACCAGCAGCCCTGAGGCTTTCTCGACCGCCGCCATGGCTTGGACCGCTGTCGTTTGCGCCACATTCTCGCCGAAGAACACCACGTCCGGTTTCATCCGTTCACCGGCGCAGTGCGGGCATTGCGGGACCTGGAAGCGCGCCTCGAACGCGGGATCGAGCAAGGTGTCGCCATCCGGGGCCTGCACGGCATCGACACCGGCCAGATACGGATTTTGCGCCTCCATGACTTTCTGGATCGAATCCCGCTCGCTGCGCTGCCCACAGTCCAGGCACAGCACCCGGTGCAGGCTGCCGTGCAGTTCGATCACATCGCGGCTGCCGGCCTGGTCGTGCAGGGTGTCGACGTTCTGGGTGATCAGCCCGCTGATCTGTTGCGTGCCTTGCAGCAGGGTGAGGGCTTGATGAGCGGCGTTCGGCTGGGCCAGGCGCACCCTTGGCCAGCCGAGCATGGCCCGCGCCCAGTAACGGCGCCGGGATTCAGGGGCGGAAAGAAACTCCTGGTACATCATCGGTTGCCGGCCCCGACGCACGCCCTGGTTGTCACGGTAGTCCGGAATCCCCGACGGGGTGCTGATCCCGGCCCCGGTCAGGACCGCGAACGGCTGGTCGGCCATGAGGCGTACAAGGCGGTCAGGCAAATTCGGCATGGCAGAACACCCACCTGTAGGAGCGAGCTTGCTCGCGAAGATCGTGAACGATAACACGGTCATCCTGACACACCGCGCTGTGTTCAGGTCCATCGCGAGCAAGCTCGCTCCTACTGTCCAGGATCATTCCCTATTTGAGGTGATTGCACAGGTGGGTCACTTGCGCGCCTCCAGAATCAAATTGAACGGCGTTTCAGTGGCCCGGCGAAAATGCGAGAACCCGGCCTCGCTGAACACCTTGCGCAACCGCGCCTCGCCCGCCTGGGCCCCGAGCCCGAGACCGACCTCCTGGGACAGCGAGTTAGGGGTGCAGATGAAGGTCGAGGCCGCGTAGAACAAGCGGCCAACCGGAGTGACATTGTCGTCGAGCCGGTCGTTGGCGAAGGGTTCCACCAGCAGCACGGTGCCGTCCGGTTTCAACGATTCGTAGGCGTGGCGTGCCGCGCCCACCGGGTCGCCCATGTCGTGCAGGCAGTCGAAATAGCAGATCAGGTCATAGTCGTTGCCGGGGTAGTTCTTCGCCGTGCCCTGGAAGAATTGCGTCCGCTCGGACACGCCAGCTTCTTCCGCCCGCTGAGTGGCGACGGTGATCGAAGGCGCGTGGTAATCAAAGCCGACGAACCGTGAATTGGCAAAGGCCTGGGCCATGATCACCGTCGAAGCGCCATGCCCGCAACCGATGTCCGCGACCTTGGCCCCGGCCTGCAGTTTCGCCACCACGCCGTCCAGCGCCGGCAGCCATTCGGCCACCAGGTGCGCGCGGTAGCCGGGGCGGAAAAACCGCTCGGTGCCACTGAACATGCACGGATGGTGATCGCCCCAGGGTAGGGCGCCATCACCGCGCATGGCCTTGAGCAGTTTGTCCTTGTCGTGGAAAAACGACGCAACTACCCCCACGCCGCCGGCCACATAGACCGGCGAGTCTTCGATGCCCAGTGCCAGGGCCTGCTCTTCGGGCAGGCGGAACTGGCCATCGCGGTGTTCCATGTAACCCGAGGCGGCGTGGGCGCTGAGCCATTCGCGCAGCAGGCGGGCGTTGCAGCCGGTTTTTTCGGCAAGGGCTTCGGGGCTGGTCGGTTGACTGTCCGCCATCGCCCGGTACAACCCGAGTTCATCGCCGAGTATGACGTTGGCGAGCATGGCCGCGCCGCCCATGTCGTTCACCAGTTTGCCCATGAAATCGTTGAGTCTGGCCTCGTCCATCACGTGTGCTCCTTTGTCAGGATCACGGTCCAGGGTCTGTGTTCGAGGGCATCTGGCTCTGGGCGGTGGTCGTGGGTGAGAACAGGACGTTGCGTGCGTCCTGGGTGCAATAAGTTTAGTTCGCGGACTGGGGGATGCTGTCCTGGGCGACGAACATCCGCTTGTGTATCGCAGTGTATCCAGGCACCTCTTCGATACAGTCCTACCGATTGTTGCTCACCCCCGAACACAGCCCAGATACAAACCTGCGATGAACTGGGCGGGCCGTTTGGCGCCCTACAACCGTCCAGGGGATAACAATGAGCACGCTCCAGCCTGAAACAGACTTCGAACCCGTCAACTACCTGCGCGTCGAGCAATACACCAACGGCCTGATCGGCCCCAGCCAGCCGATGCTGGGGCCTTTGGCCGATGGCGGCACCCTGATCACCGGCACGCCGCCCGGGTGCTGGGGGCCGATGATCACGCCGGCCTTCGAAGGCGGGCATGAGGTGACGCAACCGGTGGCCATCGCCGGCGCCGAGGTCGGCGATGCGGTGGCGATCAAGATCAAACGCATGCGCGTCACCTCCCAGGCCACGTCGTCCGGCGTGATGAGCTTTGTCGAGGGCCGCTATAACGGCGACCCTTTCGTTGCCAAATTCTGTTCCCAATGCGGCACCGAACATCCGGCCAGCCACGTTGAAGGCATCGGTGAGGATTCGATCCGCTGCAACACCTGCGGCGCCGAAGTCAGCGCGTTCCGGTTCAGTCATGGCTATGTGATCGTGTTCGATGCACAGAACCAGGTCAGCCTCACCGTCAATCAGGACATCGCCAATCGCCTGGCCGGCAACGCGTCGCAGATGTCGGCGCTGCCGGAGCTCGCCGCCCAGCATTCGATCCTGTCGCTGGCCCGCGCCGACATCCCCGGCGTCGCTGCGCACATGCGGCCGTTCCTCGGCAACATCGGGACCACGCCGTCGCGGGATTTGCCGGACTCGCACAACTGCGCCGATTTCGGTCAGTACCTCATCGACGCGCCACACCGTTTCGGCATGAGCCGCGAGGAGCTGCACGCGGCCAAGACCGACGGGCACATGGACACCAATTCGATTCGCGAAGGCTGCGTGCTGATCTGTCCGGTGAAAGTACCGGGCGCCGGGGTCTACATGGGTGACATGCATGCCCAGCAGGGCAACGGCGAAATTGCCGGGCACGCCACCGATTGCTCCGGGGAAACCGAAGTGCAGGTGCAGGTCATCAAGGATCTCACCCTGGAAGGGCCGATCCTCCTGCAAAACCTCGACGACCTGCCACCCATGGCGCGGCCGATGACGGCGGCGCAACGGCAGAAAGTCCGGGAGCTGGGCGAGCGCTGGGGCCAGACCGAGATCGAGCAGAGCGGCCCGATCACCTTCATTGGCAGTGGCGAAAACCTCAACGTGGCGGTCGAGAACGGCCTGCAACGTGCGGCCACGGTCACCGGCCTGCCCTATGACGAGGTACTCAACCGCGCCACCATCACCGGCTCGATCGACATCAGCCGCTTGCCGGGCACCGTGCGCGTCACGTTCCTGTGCCCGATGGACGTACTCGACCGCCTCGGTATCGGCCAACTGGTGCGCGAGCAGTACGACCTGGCGTGATCATCGCCGGCAGGTCTGTACCCCAATGTGTACAGACCCGCCGGCGATACAACTTTGGTGATTTTCCGCCGGTACGCCACACAGGCCCGATACACCCCTTCGGTTAACTGTGATCACGTACTGACCTCTGAGATCGACATCATGCAAACCACCCTCACTTCAACCCGTCCCAGTGTCGGCCTGGGCTTGCGTCGCGGCCTGATGAAAGACCTGCAGGCCGCTCCGACCGGCGACTTCGACTTTCTGGAAGTGGCGCCGGAGAACTGGATCGGCATCGGCGGCGCCCACGGTGCCGCCTTGCGTGCTCTCGCCGAGCGCTATCCGCTGTCCTGTCACGGCCTGTCCCTGTCGCTGGGCGGGCCGGCGCCGCTGGACGTCGGGTTCCTCGAGGAAGTGCGGGTGTTCCTCGATCACTACAACGTGCCGCTGTACAGCGAGCACCTGAGCTACTGCAGCGATGACGGCCACCTCTATGACCTGTTGCCGCTGCCCTTTACCGAAGAGGCGGTGCACCACGTCGCCGCGCGCATCCGCCAGGCCCAGGACATCCTCGGGCGGCGTTTGGCGGTGGAGAACGTCTCTTACTACGCCGCGCCCCGACAGGACATGGATGAGGTGACCTTCACCAACGCGGTGTTGCGCGAAGCCGATTGCGACCTGTTGCTGGACGTCAACAATGTGTACGTCAACTCGATCAACCACGGCTTCGATCCGCAGACCTTCCTGGCCCGCATCGAGCCGGGCCGGGTGGTGGCGATGCATGTGGCCGGGCATTTCGATGAGTCGGACAGCTTGAAGATCGACACCCATGGCGCCTCGGTGAAACCGGTGGTCTGGGCACTGCTGGCCGAGGCCTATGCGCGTTTCGGTGCGCAGCCCACGTTACTCGAGCGGGATTTCAATTTTCCGGCGTTCGCGGAACTGGTCGCCGAGTTGCAGACCATCCGCCGCCTGCAAGCACAGGGCCTGAACCGTGGATAAATCAGCGCTGTTTCAAGAGCAGAACACCCTGGGCCGCTACCTGCGCGACCCTGACCATTGTGCGCCGCCGGCCGAAATGGACGTGGCAAGGGTGCAGGTTTACCGCGACCTGATCTTCAACAACCTGTCGCTGTTGCTCAGCGGCACCTTTCCGGTGCTGATCAAGGTGCTCGGTGAGGCGCGCTGGCGTTCACTGATGCGCCTCTTTTTGCGCGATCACCGTGCGAGCACGCCCAAGTTCGGCGAGATCGCCCAGGAGTTCGTCGAGTTCCTGGCGGCACAGCCGCCGGGGCTGAGTGACGGGACCTGGCCGCCGTTCATGGTGGAGCTGGCGCACTATGAATGGGTCGAGATGGCGTTGCAGCAGTCCGAGGCCGAGCCGTTGCCCGCCAGTGATGCCCAGCAGTTGCTGACGAATGCCCTGCAGGTTTCACCGCTGGCGTGGCCCCTGGCGTATGCCTGGCCCGTGCACCTCGTCGGGCCGGATCATCAGCCTGACGCACCGCCGGCCCAGCCGACGCTGTTGCTGGTGCGCCGGGCAGAAGACTGGAGCGTCAAGTTCTCCGAGTTGAGCCCTTTGGCGTGGCGGCTGTTGCAGCGGATCAGCGAGTTTCCCCGGATGACCGGCCATGAGCAGTTGCAGGCGTTGGCGGTGGAGGCGGGCGCGGTGGGCTCGCCGATGTTCCTCGAGAGCGGAGCGGCGTTGTTGCGGCAGATGCATGGGGAGGGTGTTCTCGGCTCGTTGTAGGAGCATGCTTGACACCCCTGCGGTGGCTGGGCCTCCATCGCGAGCATGCTCGCTTCTACAGTTTGGACTGCATTCCCCTGTAGGAGCGGACTTGTCCCGGGCGGCGTTCCGAAGATGGTCGTGAACGAAAACGTGGGCTGCCTGATACCCCGCGGTGACTGGGCCTCCATCGTCGGAACGCCGCCCGGAGCATGCTCGCTCCTACAGGGGATTGGCGGGCAGCTTCAGCTGCGCACACAAACCGCCGCCTTCGCGATTGCTCAAGGTCAGTGCGCCCCCGAGCGCAATCGCCAGTTGTTGCGCAATCGCCAGGCCCAGGCCGGTGCCGCCGGTGCTGCGGTTACGTGAATTCTCCACGCGGTAGAAGGGCTCCATCACGTGGGCGAGGTCCTCTTCGGAGATGCCAGGACCGCGGTCCATCACTTTCACCGACAGGCTGCCGTCGACGCCGGGCTCCACCTTCAGCTCGGCGGCGCCGGCGAATTTCAGCGCGTTGTCGGTCAGGTTCACCAGCACCCGGCGTAACGCATGGGGCCGGGTGTCGATGACCGCCTCGCTCTTGCCACACAACTGCACGTCCTTGCCCATGTCCTGGTAGTCGAACACCAGGCTGTCGAGGAACGAATCCAGATTGGTGCGGCGGGCTTCCTCGGTGGCGCCATGGACGCTGCGCGCATAGGTCACGCCTTCGCGGACCAGATGCTCCATCTCGCCGAGGTCATTCCACAGTTTTTCCTTCTCGCTGCAGTCATCCATCAACTCGGCGCGCAGTTTCATTCGGGTGATGGGCGTCTGCAGGTCGTGGGAAATCGCCGCCAGCAGTTGCATGCGCTCCTTGAGATACGCGGCGATGCGCGCCTGCATGGCGTTGAACGCCATGGCGGCGTGGGCGACTTCGGTCGGGCCCTTTTCATCCAGGTGCACCGGGTGCGTGTTGGGGTCCAGGGTTTCCACGGCCTGCGCGAGGCGGGTGAGGGGGCGGATGGCAATTCGCACCGCCAACCAGGTGCACAGGATCAGCAGCGCCAACTGGCCGAACAGGACAATCGGCAACCACGGCGACAGCGGTACCATCGACGGGCGCACATCAATGGTCACCGGGCTGCCATCCGTCAGGTTCAAGTGAACCTGAAAGCGCTTGATCGGGCCGGGAATGTCCGTCACGGTCATCGGGTAGTCCATGCCGATGGCGTCCTTGATCGACGTCACCGCAATCGGTGTGTCACTCATGGCCGTACCCGGCGAACCTTTGTCCAGCAGGTAGCGATAATTGCGCCGGTCCAGTTGCGGCAACCAGCTCGCGCGCTCCTCGGGTGGCAGGCGGTCGAGAATGGCAATGGAGGTCGAGACGTCGGTTTCCAGGTTGCCCAGCATGGTATTTTTCGCGCTTTCGTAGCGCTCGTAGTATTGCGCGCCGAAGGACAGCGCCTGCGCCAGGATCAGGCCGATCAGGAAAATCAGCGACAGGCGTGAGGCGAGGGTGCGAGGCCAGCGCAGCGAGTATTTCATGAGTGTTCACCCTGGACTTCCACCGGCAGGGAAAACACATAGCCTTCGCTGCGCACGGTCTTGATGTAGGCCGGTTCCCGCGCGTCGTCGAGCAAGCGTTGACGCAGGCGGCTGACCAGCAAGTCAATGGAGCGGTCAAACAGATCGGCGTCGCGGCCCTGGGTCAGGTTCAGCAACTGGTCACGGTTGAGCACCCGTTGCGGATGGTCGAGGAACACCCGCAGCAGCCGGTATTCCGCACCACTGAGCGCCACCATGGTGCCGTCTTCATCGAGCAGGTGGCGGGCCGAGGTATCCAGGCGCCAGCGACCGAAGGCCAGCATGCGCCCGCTTTCGCTGACCACCAGGTTGGGCGGCAACATGCGTGTACGGCGCAACACCGCGTTGATTCGCGCCAACAGTTCACGGGCGGCGAAGGGCTTGACCAGGTAATCGTCGGCGCCCATTTCCAGGCCGATGATGCGGTCGGTCTCATCATTGCGTGCGGTGAGCATCAGCACCGGGGTGGCCTTGTGTTTGCCGGCGCGGATTTCGCGACACAGCGCCAGGCCGTCATCGCCCGGCATCATGATGTCGAGCACGATCAGGTCCACCGGTGTCGACTCCAGAAAGGTGCGCATCTGCCGACCGTCCGCGACCACGGTGGTACGCAGGCCGTTCTTCTTCAGGTAGTTGCCTACCAGTTCTCGAATCTCGCGGTCATCGTCGACGATGAGAATGTGATCGACGTGTTCCATGGGGCAAGCCTCTAGAAGGGGGGGATGACGCGCAGTCTATCGAGCCTTTGCCTGCTCGCTCGATACGATTTGTATTGCAGTGTATCTGGTGTGTCGACGGATACACACGGACTTGAAATCGGCAAATTCGCCCGGGTTTGTATCGCTGTGTATCCGCAGGCCGTTTGGATACGTACCGATTTACACGCCCCGGTTTTCGACACAGACGAGATACCTCGCAGGTTTTAAATGGCTTCCATCGAGGCAAACCCAGACGCCTCCCACGAAAACCCATTGCACCTTGAGGAACTCACCATGAACACCAAAGCCATCTACGCCGCCTGCCTGTTTGCCGCACTGAACATCTGCACCCTGTCGGCCCGTGCCGAAGCCGATGTCGAGGCGAAACCCTACACCTACGGCACGCACCTGGACATCAAGAAAGTGGTGTCGCTGAAACAGGATGCCTCGGACTCCTGCGGGATTGTCGATGCCCAGCTGACCTACCTGGACTCCCACGACAAGACCCAGGTCCTGGACTACCGCAAATTTGCCGAGTGCAGCTCGGACAACTGAGTCCGGCTCCGACCACACGCCAATCCCCACTGAACAGGATGAACGCCATGACCCATCTTTCGCGCTTTCTCACCGCTGCAGCCTTCGCCCTGGCCGGCACCGCCGCTCACGCCAACGCCGCCGTTGAACGCAGCACCTGCGGCAACAGCACCTGCTTCCAGCTGACGCCGGTGAAGGAGCAGGGCGCCAGCGACTTCCTGGCCCAGGACGGCGCCAGCCGTACGCCGCAGGGACAGATGCTGGCCGAGAACGGCAGCAGTCGGACACCGCAGGGCCAGTTGCTGGATAGCCAGACGGCGTGATGCCGGGCACCGCTCCCATGAACACCACATCCCTTTGTGGGAGCGAGCCGGCTCCGGGCGGCGCTCCGACGATAGCGGACTGGCAGAGATGTTGAAGTTGACTGACTCAACGCCATCGCGAGCAGGCTCGCTCCCACAGTAGACGTGTCCTTACAAGGTGATCCCCATGTTCCTCATCGCTTTCCTGGGCGGCATATTGACCGTCCTCAGCCCCTGCATCCTGCCGGTGGTGCCGTTTCTGTTCGCCGGTGTCGACCGCACGCGCTCATCGATCCTGCTGACCCTGGGCGGCATGGTCCTGACCTTCGCCCTGATCTCCAGCCTGGCCGTGGTCAGCAGTGAGTGGGTGATCCAGGCCAACAACACCGGGCGTCACATAGCCCTGCTGGTCATGGCGCTGTTCGCCCTGTCGCTGATTTCCGCACGGATCGGTGGCTGGCTGGCGCGTCCATTCGTGCTGCTGGGTAACCGCCTGGACCCCAACACCCGGAAAATGTCCGGTCCGCTGGGCTCGCTGATGATCGGCGTGGCGACCGGTCTGCTGTGGGCGCCCTGTGCCGGGCCGATCCTCGGGGTGATTCTCACCGGGGCCATGCTGCAAGGCGCCAATGCGCAAACCAGCCTGTTGCTGTTGGCCTACGGCCTGGGCAGCGCGCTGTCCCTGGGCACGCTGATCTTCGCCGGTCGTGGCCTGGTCAACCGCTTGAAAGCCTCGATTCCGGTCACCGGCTGGCTGCGTCGCGGCACCGGGTTCGCCGTGCTGGCCGCCGCGCTGGTGATTTCCACCGGGGCCGACAAGACCCTCCTGGCCGGCACCTCCTCGGAGGGCGTCAGTACCCTGGAGAAGGGCGTGCTGCAAAGCGTGCCGAAAGTGGTCGACTACCTGGTCAGCAAGGTGCAGGCCAACACGATGGAAGACAACGCCCAGGGCGCCATGCCGTCGCTGTCCGGCGCCGTTGAATGGCTCAACTCGCCGGCCCTGACCAATGACTCGCTCAAGGGCAAAGTGGTGCTGGTGGACTTCTGGACCTACGACTGCATCAACTGCCAGCACACCCTGCCGTACGTGAAGGACTGGGCGCAGAAGTACGAGAAGGATGGCCTGGTGGTGATCGGCGTGCATACCCCGGAGTACGGTTTTGAACGCATCATCGATAACGTCAAGGACCAGGTGAAGAAGCTCGGCATCACCTACCCGGTGGCCATCGACAACAACTATGCGATCTGGCGCAACTTCGACAACCAGTACTGGCCGGCGCACTACCTGATCGACGCCAAGGGCCAGGTACGCTTCACCCACTTCGGCGAAGGTCGCTACGACGCCCAGGAGAAAATGATCCAGCAACTGTTGCAAGAGGCCAAGGCTGACGCCAAGGCCAACGTGCCAGCGGTGTAACCCTGAAGATCAATGGCTCACAGCGTCGCGCTGTGGGCCATTGTCTTTTTCTCCTGTCCGCGCCGCCACGCCGCCGGCGGCGCGCCGAACTCGCGGCGAAACGCCCGGCTGAAGGCCGTATCCGTCTGGTAGCCGACTTCTTCGGCGATGCGCATCAGCGAACTGTTGCTGCTGCGTAACAGGTTGGCCGCCAGCAGCATTCGCCATTGCGTGAGGTACTGCATCGGCGAAATCCCCACCAGTTGTTGAAAGCGTTCGGCCAGGACCGATCTCGAGGTGCCGGCGGTGCGCGCCAGTTCCTCCAGGGTCCAGGTGTGACAGGGTTTCTTGTGCAGGGCGTTGAGCGCGGCGCCGACGATCCGGTCGCCCACACCCGCCAGCCAACCGGTACCCCCTGCGCGCTGTTGATGCATGTACAGGCGCAGCACCTCGATGAACAGCACCTCGGCCAGTTTGGCCAGCACGCCTTCGCCGCCGGGACGGGGCGAGCGCGCTTCGGCCAGCGCATAACGCACCGAGGACTCGAGCCATTTGCCGGCATTGGAGCCGCGCACGTTGACCCGCACGATGGACGGCAGCCCGGTCAGCAGCATGCCTGCCAGGCGGGTGTCGCACGCCAGGTAGCCGCACACCACGCGGCACACCGCACCACCCCCGCCGTAATTCAGCTGTCGCGGCCTGCGCGCCAGGATCTCGTCCAGTCGCGCACTGGTGGCCGGTTTCAACCCGGGGCAGGAGCTCATGCGATGGGCATCGCCCTGGGGAAACAGCACCACGTCTCCCGCGCCGAGGAGCAGGGGCGGGTCATCGCCCAGTTCGACGTAGCACTGGCCTTCGGTGATCAGGTGGAAGATCACCACCCGTTCGGCGTCGGGCTCCAGGAACGGGGCCGCCGTGTCGGCGTGAGGCGATTGATAGCACCAGGGGGCGCTGAATCGCGCATTGATGAAAATCGCACCGACCAGGCGGACGACGCGCAGGGTCTGGGAAAGGGCGTCCATAAGCGGTTTCCCCTGTTTGGCGACAGGCCATTGATGGAGAGTCTGATTGTGAGCCAGTCGCGCCGCTTGGGAAAACCTCCGGACGATCGGACAGTCTTCACCGACGATCGGGCAGGATTCCCCCCGGCCAGTAGCGCGATAGTGCACGCACAGGGTCTGCCGGCCCTGTCCCCAATAACAAGAATGAGAGGTTTGTATGCCGAAGTTCGTCATAGAACGCGAGATCCCGGGTGCAGGCACCCTGTCGGAAAGGGATTTGAAAGCGGCGTCGCAAAAGTCCTGCAAGGCCTTGCGTGATCTGCCGCAAGTCCAGTGGCAGCAGAGTTATGTCACCGGCGACAAGCTCTACTGCGTGTACATCGCCCCCAACGAAGAGCTGATACGGGAACACGCCCGGCTGAGCGGTTTTCCCGCCAGTCGCATTTCCCAGGTCACGAACGTTATCGACCCCACCACGGCAGAATAAGCCGGGGGTGTTACACCCTGTATCGGAGCGCATTCAATGAGTACGACAATCGATCTAGCTGCCTTGAAAAACCGTCAGATGGCCTCCTGGGCCAGCGGCGACTACGCCGTGATCGGCACCACCCTGCAACTGGTCGGCGAGCAACTGGCCGAAGCCTGCGATGTGCTGTGCGACGAACGTGTGCTGGATGTCGCCGCCGGCAACGGCAACGCGACGCTGGCGGCGGCCCGCCGGGGTGGACACGTCACGTCCACCGACTATGTGGCGGCACTGCTCGAACGCGGCGAGGAACGAGCCCGGGCCGAACGCCTGGAGGTGACCTTCGAGGTGGCCGACGCCGAGGCCCTGCCGTTCAAGGACGGCAGTTTCGACCTGGTGTTATCGACCTTCGGCGTGATGTTCGCGCCCGACCAGCCCAAGGCCGCCGCCGAACTGGCCAGGGTGTGTCGCCCAGGCGGGCGGATCGGCCTGGCCAACTGGACGCCTGAGGGATTTGTCGGGCAGATGTTCAAGACCCTCGGTCGCCACCTGCCGCCACCAGCGGGGGCGCAACCGCCGTCGAACTGGGGCAGTGAGGCCTGGCTGCACACGCACTTCGATGAGCGTGATTTCCTGATTCAGGTAACACGGCGCTCCTTCAACTTCCGCTACCGATCGGCAGCGCACTTCATCGACACTTTCCGCAGCTGGTACGGGCCGGTGCACAAGGCTTTCGCGGCATTGCCCCCGGAAGGCGCCCAGGCCCTGGAAGCCGACCTGACCGAACTGATCAACCGCTCGAACCGGGCCGGTGAACGGTCGCTGGTGGTGCCGAGTGAATACTTGGAGGTGGTGATCACTCGTCGATGACTCGACAACTCAATGCCCCTGTGGGAGCGGGCTTGCTCGCGAAAGCAGTGTGTCAGTCGGCGTTTTTCTCACTGACCAACCGCCTTCGCGAGCAAGCCCGCTCCCACACTGGCCTGAATGCTCCCGACCTACCGGTGCCGCGCTTCGTCAAACCACTCCATGGCCGTGCGCCAGATGCAGATGCCCAGGAAGTAGGCTGACATCAGCAACCAGAGCCCCATGACCATCGGATTGATCACCGGATGGTTGATCACCAGCGACAGACTGCACAGCAGCCAGATGGCGGTCACGGCAATGTTGATCGGCATGAACCGGCGTACGCGAAACGGATGCAGGAATTTCATTCGGGTGACGGTCAGCAGCGCCAGGCCGATGACTGTGAGCAGGGTGATCCAGGGCGACGGGGCGATGATGTACAGGCACAGCGCGACCACGTTCCACGCGGCCGGGAAGCCCTGGAAGTAGTTGTCCTTGCTCTTCATGTTGACGTTGCAGAAACAGAACAGCGACGAGACCAGGATCAGCGACACCGTCAGCAGCAGCGTGTAGTCCGGCAGCGGGATGTAGCGATAGATGAACAGGGCCGGGATGAACACATAGGTGAGGTAATCGATCACCAGGTCGAGGATCGAACCGTCGAAACTCGGCAGCACCGATTGCACATTGACCTTGCGCGCCAATGCGCCGTCCAGCCCGTCGACAATCAGCGCCACACCCAGCCACAACAGGCAGTTGGTGGGCTGGTTTTCCAGCAGGGCGAGGGTGGCGAGGAAGGCGGTGACCACGCCCGTGGCGGTAAAACCATGGGCGCCCCATGCTTTGAGCCTGGCGATGTGTAAGGTCGAAATCACGGAGCGTTCTCCAGAAAGTGAAGCAAGCCAGTCATCACCCTCGGCATTGGAGGGCGGCGGCAAACCGGGTCGGGTTGCAGGTATCGACCGAAAATTGCCGAATAAGGTTCACCGTCTGTAAATCTTAGCTGGGCCTTGTAAAAACACCCCCGATAAATCAAACGCTGCCCCCTGTAGGAACGAGCATGCTCGCGAGGGTCGTCAACGATGACGCTGGCATCCTGACACCCCGCGGCGATCCAGAGACCATCGCGAGCATGCTCGCTCCTACAGGGGGGCGCGGAATTCCCGGCCCAACGGTGCTGGCACATCGCTGTACACGGACTATCGTTCCAAAACGGAAAACTCCCTCGATGAGGACGTCGCCATGAACACTTCCGATTTGCTCGAACAACTGCTGCGAGGCGGTATGAGTGGCATGAACCGGCCAAACGGCGGCGTGCCCCAGGGCGGCGGAGGCGATCTGGGTGGCTTGTTGGGCGGCTTGCTGGGCGGTGGGGCCGGTGGTGGCGCAGGGTTGGGTGGCTTGCTGGGCGGCTTGCTCGGTGGCGGTTCCGCGCTGGGTGGCTCGACCCGTGGCCGTTCCGGGGGCGGCACCAATTATGCGGCCCTGGCGTCCCTGGGCATGATGGCTTTCCAGGCGTACCAGGCCTGGCAACGCAGCCAGGCCGCAGCGCCGCAACAGGCACAACAGGCGCTGCGTACGGCGGACCTGCTGGCCGGTCCGGATGTCGAGAGCCATAGCCACGCCGTCCTGCGGGCGCTGATCGCGGCGGCCAAGGCTGATGGCCGGATCGATGCCGCTGAAAAGCAGATGATCGGCACGGAAATCGGCCGTCACACCGACGACCCGCAATTGCAGCAGTGGCTGGACGATGAAGTGGCCAGGCCGCTGGATGCTGCCGACGTCGCCCGCTCGGCGACAGACCCGGCCATCGCCGCCGAAATGTACCTCGCCAGTGTGATGCTGATCGATGACCAGCAGGACGCCGAGCGCAATTACCTCGACGAGCTGGCCGCCGCACTGCAGATCGATCCGCAGTTGCAGCTGCACCTGGAGCAGCAGGCCCGGGGCGGCGCCGCCTGAATCTCACACCAGCCCATGCAGGAGCGAGCCGGCTCGCTCCCGCACGACCGTCCATCCGTCCGCCGCTTTTCAAACTCGATTGAATTTTTCTCCCGGCGCATCGCTCTGCTGAGGTAGAGACGTTGGTTCAGCGTCCAGCCCACGGCCACTGACCGAGAGAAACGCCCCATGACTGCCCTGACCCCTATTCAATCCCAGCCAGCACATGCGCAGGCTGTCCAGCATTCCGCAAGCCTCAGGCACTGCTATGAACAGCTGTTGCTGGGTGAAGATGCACAGCGACGCCGCGAGCTGGCCCGGACTTTCCTGCAAGACCAGTTGCACCTGGCGGCCAGCCTGCCCGACGAGCTGCCCCAGGCGCTGTCGGACCTGTACGGCTTCGTCGAACGGCATTGCGCCGACGTGGGACGGCAATACGCCGACTACCTGAGCCAGCGCAAGCAGGGCGGGGCGCGCCAGTTTTTCAGCAACAAGGCGCATGCGCTGTTTTTCCTGCAAGCGGTCAGCCCGACCAAACTGGTGGATGGCGCCTGGTTGTACGGTCTCCTGCAGCATTGGCGTGATCCGCGTTTCGACGGGCTGATCACCACTTACCTGGAAGAGCTGGGCGACGGCAATCCGGCGCAGAACCATGTGGTGATCTACCGCAAACTGCTGGCCGAGCACGGCCTGGACGCCATCGCCATCCCCGACGAGTATCATTTGCAGGGCGCCATTCAGCTGGCACTGGGCGAATGCGCCGACACCTGCTTGCCGGAGGTGATCGGCTACAACCTCGGCTATGAACAGCTGCCGCTGCATCTGCTGATCAGTGCTTACGAGCTGAGCGAGTTGGGCATCGATCCCTATTACTTCACGCTGCACGTGACCATCGACAACGCCAGCACCGGGCATGCGCAAAAAGCCGTGCAGTCGGTGCTCGACCTGTTGCCCCTGGAAGGCGATCGCGAGGAGTTCCTGCGCAGGGTGGCGCTGGGTTATCGACTCAACGATCTGGGGCAGGGCAGTCGCGCGATCATCGAGTCCTTCGATCTGGAAGCAGAAGTGCTGGCCATGCTCGAACGCAAACGGCCGTTCGGCCAGCACATGCACTCCGATTACTGTCGGTTTGAGGGCAAGACGGTCAATCAGTGGCTGGGCTCGCCTGAGCAGTTGCCGGGTTTCCTCGCCGCGATGGAAAAAAAGGGCTGGATCAAACGCCACCAGGACCCGCAGCAGAGCCGTTTCTGGCAATTGATCGACGGCAATGGCGCGGCCATGTTCGGGGTGTTCAGCCCTTACGAAAAACAGCTGCTGCATGACTGGATTGCCGGTGACTGGACGCCTGCGCGCAAGATGTCGCCGGTTCGCCGTGGCAGCAGCGCGGTAACCGCCGCCACGCCGCCGGGTCAGGACCCCGATGTCCAGGCGCTCGAGGCGGCATCGAGCGACTTGCCGGCCGCCGAGCAGATGCCGGCCTTGCTGCCGTGGCTGTCGGCGAATCGGCATGCCCATCCTGCGGGGTTGATGGCCACGCGACGCTTCATCGAACTCAAAGCCAGCCTGCGCTAAGGAATGCCGGATGAACCACGAATCGAACCTGAATGCTGCCGATCTGGCACTGCTGCAGCTCGGGCGCCGTTTGCAGGCCGACGGTTACCGCTTCATCACGCCGACACCGCTGACCCATCAGCGGGTCAACGATCGGGCATTCGGGCAAATGGCGCGGACCTTGCGCGACGTTTTCGGCTGGTCGCGCGCGTTTGAGCCTGGATTGATTTCCTCGGGTGAGCTACAGCAGCTGGACGAGGCGGGCGTGCTTGAGCAGAGCAATGGCCGGCTGAAAAGCCGCGTACGCTGGTCCAGCCTCGACGACCTGCTCTTCGTGCATTCCGGTTTCCCCACGGATGCCCCGGATTCCGTATTTTTTGGCCCGGACACCTACCGTTTCGCGCAGTTGATCCACAACCATCTGCAACAGCGCTTCTCGCCCGTGCACCGTGCGGTGGATATCGGTTGCGGGGCCGGTGTCGGTGCCATCGTCATCGCCCGGGCGCGGCATGACGCGCAGGTCCTGGCGGTGGACATCAACCCGGCGGCATTGCGCCTGGCCAGGGTCAACGCCGCACTCGCCGAAGTCGGTAACGTGAGCGTCCAGGCCAGCGACGTGCTGCAAGACGTCGAGGGGACGTTCGATCTGATCGTCGCCAACCCGCCGTACATGGCGGACCCGGCAGGACGGGCCTACCGCGATGGCGGCGGCGCGCTCGGCGCGCAACTGTCGCTGCGCATCGTTGACCAGGCGCTGCAGCGGCTGGCGCCCGGTGGTTCGCTGGTGCTCTACACCGGAGTGGCCATGGTCGAGGGTTGCGACCCCTTCCTGTCAGCCGTGTCGCCGTACCTCGATTCGGCGCAATTTGGCTGGACCTACCACGAGATCGACCCCGACGTGTTCGGCGAGGAACTGCTCACCGCGCAGTATCAGCTGGCCGAACGTATTGCGGTGGTCGCGCTGATTGTCACCAGGCTTGAAATGGACACAGGCGTTCTGCTCGAGCCCGCTACAGGGGGGTGATTCATGAACAGGAATCTGGACGACTACAACCGCATGCGCGACTTCTCGGCGACCTCGGAGCCGGCGGCCAGGCCGTCGGGGAAAAAGTCCCCGAAAACCCATGCGCTGCAGTTCTGCATCCAGAAACATGACGCCTCGCGCCTGCATTATGACTTTCGCCTGGAGCTCGATGGCGCGCTCAAGAGCTGGGCGGTGCCCAAGGGCCCGTCCCTGGACCCCAAGGTCAAACGCCTGGCGGTGCATGTCGAGGATCATCCCATCGACTACGCCACGTTCGAAGGCAGTATTCCCGAAGGCCATTACGGTGCCGGTGATGTGATTGTCTGGGACCGCGGCGTCTGGATTCCCCAGGAAGACCCCGCCAAGGCGTATGCCAAGGGCAAGCTCAAGTTCGAGCTGCAGGGTGAGAAACTCGCCGGCTTGTGGAATCTGGTGCGCACGCACATGCCCGGCAAACAGGAACAATGGTTCCTGATCAAGCATCAGGACACTGCCGCCAGGCCGCAAAGCGATTATGACGTGGTGGTCGCCGAACCGGACAGTGTGCTCAGTGACCGGGCGATACTGCCGAAAAAAGCCAAATCCGCTGCCAAGCCCAAACCGGTCAAGAAACCCGCGCGCAAGGCGGCAGAAAAGCCGTCGGCGCCGTTGACCGGGGCGCGCAAGGCCAAAATGCCCGAAACCCTGAAACCGGAACTGGCGACGCTGGTGGAAAAGGCCCCGGACGGGGAGTGGAGTTACGAAATCAAGTTCGACGGCTATCGGATCATGGCGCGCATCGACAAGGGCGAGGTCAAGCTGTTCACCCGCAACGGCCATGACTGGACGCACAAATTGCCGCTCCAGGCGCAGGCTCTGGCGGCGCTCGAGCTTGAATCCGCCTGGCTCGACGGCGAGATGGCGGTCGCCAACGAGCAAGGCGTGCCGGATTTTCAGGCGCTGCAAAACGCGTTCGACAGCGCGCGCAGCGAGCACATCCTTTATTACCTGTTCGACATGCCCTATCTGAATGGGGTCGACCTGCGCGAGGTCCCGGTGGAAGAGCGCCGGGCGGCGCTGGCCACGGTGCTCAAGACCGTCGAAGCGCCTCTTTTGCGCTTTTCCGATGCGTTCGCCGAGGCCCCGGACGCCTTGCTCAACAGCGCCTGTCAGATGCAGATGGAAGGTTTGATCGGCAAGCGCCTGGGTTCGCCCTATGTTTCGCGGCGCAGCAGTGACTGGATCAAGCTCAAATGCAAGCACCGCCAGGAATTCGTGGTGGTCGGCTTTACCGATCCCAAGGGCGCACGCAATGGCTTCGGTGCTTTGTTGCTGGGCCTGCACGACAAGGACAGCGGCGAGCTGCGATACGCCGGCAAGGTGGGCACCGGCTTCAACGAAGCCACCCTCATGCGTATTTACGAACAGCTCAAACCCTTGCAGGTGAAGAAACCGGCGGTGGTCAATCCGCCGAGCGGCTTCGATGCCAAGGGCGTGCATTGGCTCAAACCGACCTTGCTGGCCGAAGTGGCCTTTGCCGAAATGACCAAGGAGGGCTCGGTGCGTCATGCCGTGTTCCATGGCTTGCGCGACGACAAACCCGCCAAGGACATTACCGAGGAGCGTGCCACCGTGGTGAGCGACGACGCGAAGAAAAAAAACGCCGCGAGCAAGAAAACCGCATCGGCGGCTAAAGCGGCGACCGCCAGTAAAACGGCAGACAGCAAAGCGGCGCCCGGCAAGGCGGCAAAAAAAGCCGCCGAAGCACCTTCGCAACTCGGCGTGGGCGCCGGCAAGGTGCGCATCACCCATCCCGATCGGGTGATCGACGCCACCAGCGGCACCACCAAGATGCAGTTGGCGCAGTACTACGCCGAGGTGGCCGAATGGATTTTGCCGGAGCTCAAGGATCGACCCGTTGCACTGGTGCGCGCACCGGATGGTATTGCCGGCGAGCTGTTCTTCCAGAAGAACGCCGAACGCCTGGCGATTCCGGGGATCACCGTGCTGGACAAGCAACTGACCGGCCAGCCGATCATGATCATCAACAGCGCTGAAGCGCTGATTGGCGCGGTGCAGATGAGCACCGTGGAGCTGCACACCTGGAACGGTACCTCCAGGGACCTCGATAAACCCGATCGCTTTGTGCTGGACCTTGATCCGGACCCGGCCCTGCCATGGAAAAGCATGGTCGAGGCGACCCAGCTGACCTTGACGGTGCTGGATGAGCTCGGGCTCAAGGCGTTTCTCAAGACCAGCGGCGGCAAGGGCATGCACATCGTGGTGCCGCTTACGCGCAAGCTGGACTGGGATGAGGTGAAGGATTTCAGTCACGCCATCGTCAGCCACATCGCCAAATTGCTGCCGGAGCGTTTTTCCGCCGTGTCAGGGCCGAAAAACAGGGTCGGCAAGATCTTCATCGATTACCTGCGCAACGGCCTCGGCGCCACGACCATCTGCGCCTACGCCGCGCGCACCCGCGAAGGGCTGCCGGTTTCGGTGCCGGTGTTCCGCGAGGAGGTCGCTGAACTCAAGGGCGGCAATCAGTGGAACATCCACACCGTGCAGGAGCGCCTGGCCGAAGTGGGCAACGAACCCTGGGCCGAGATGAAGAAAACCCGTCAGTCGATCACCGCCGAAATGCGGCGCCGGGTGGGAATGAAGAAGTAGGTCTCCCGGGCAGGCAGGCAAACCCTGTATTTGCGTTCAACACAGTCCCTGTGGGAGCGAGCCTGCTCGCGATTAGAGCCGCAGCACCTCGGTGCCTCAGCCTGCTCACCACTCAGGCATCGCGCAGCAAGTCATTGGCGTTCAGCAGTGCATAAGCGATTTCCGGACGTTTCTCCAACCCCCGACGAATGGCTGTCGGTATCGCCAGGCGAGTCTTGCGGCACAGGCCCGGCAATTCGTCGATGGTGATGGCGATACCGCGCATGGTGCGTACTTCGTTCAAACCCGGCGCGATCTCCACCCGGACTCCCAGTTGCTGGTACATCTTTTGCTGCATCCGCTCCAGATCGCCAAGACTTTGCAGGTTTTCCAATCGCTCGATCAGGCGCTTTTCCTCGGCGCGGGTCAAAGACAGGATGCGCAGATCGGCTCCCGGCGTGGCCAGCAGCGGCTCACGCTCGCAGATACAGGCGCCTGGGGGGCAGGGTTGGCGGATGGGTAGGGAAGTCGTCATAAGGCTCAATCATAGAGCGCCTGTGGACTGTTTGCCCATAGCCGGGCAGGGGGTGTTTCCACGGGGGCCGAAGGCGGCTGGAATGGGGTCGAAAAGCGCACTTTTGAATCAATTCATAGGCATAGCGCAGGTATCCCGAAACGGCCTTTAAAGTCGTTATTTTGACGTCATTCTCTACGGATTTTTATTTTTTACCGTTGGGGTGACGGGCCATTGACGTAATGGCGATGTGCTTATAGTCTGCTGAAAAACCGGGGCATAAAACCTTTGTCCGACAACAGAAACACCCGCTATGCAGGGAGGCGGTTCATGCGCAAGTCATTCGTCTTTAAAAGCGTTTTGTTGTCGGTGCTCGTTAACGGTGCAGTGGTTGCCAGTGCTCACGCGAGCAATTTGGCCTACGAAATTAGCCGCATAAGTGACGCCTGCGAAAAAGGCGGCCCAAAATCGGGCAACGCAGCCGAAGCGCAGCGTGGGTCACCTTTGAGCGTCGGTGTCGTTATTGGCGTGCCTGCTTCCGCCAGCGAGAACTCCGCCGGCGCCAATACCAGACAGCAGTTGAATAACCTTGTTGAATCGGCGGCAAACATGACTGCGTCCGTCAATAGTTCTGCCTGTGACGGATTAATGGCGCAACTTGCTCAAGGTAAATTCCTGGCGGATTCCGATACTCAGACTAAGGTGATGGGTACAGCGAGTGAAGCCTTTACCAATCAACCGATTGCGGTCTCCTTGCCAGCCGCAGCCTGGCTGTTTTCATCGGCGCTGTTCGGTTTTGTGATGGTCGCCAATCGTCGGAAGGTATAACGCTAGTTCCGGCCTGATCATGATATGGATTTGAAGAGTAGCGGTTGATATCAATTTGATGTGCAGATGATAGCACCCTGGTTGATGTGGTTTATTGCGTGTGAGTTGCGATGTAGTTGCTGAATGACAGGCGCTTTCTGATTGAAGTGCTATTAATTTGGCGGGTATGCATCGGGGGTAATATGTTTGACTGCGCGTCGTTGTTAAATAAGAAACTTCCTTCGCACAAGCCTGCCAGTCAGGTGGTTTTTTCGCCGCTTCTGCAAAAAAGCGCGGCTGCCAGGCGCAAAAAATCACGCTCTGGGCATTTTCTCGATGTAAGCATGGGCGAGCGTGATTTGCTCCCCGTTTTATGCAAAGCTCCTTGCATGGCTATTTAGGCGGAGGGACCCCGATGTCACGTTTTTTGCTACCTGTGTGTTTTGCGCTGGCTGTTCTGCCCAGCGTTTCCAATGCCGCCGACGATATCCCGGCCTACCGTTTGAATCCGGGCGACACGCTGAACATTTCCGTCTGGGGTGAAGACAAGCTCAAGCAGGATGTGCACGTGCTTCCCGATGGCAGCATCACCTTTCCTCTGGCCGGTAAGGTCGAGGTCGAAGGGCTGGACTCCACAGCGGTCGAGTCCAAACTGGCCGCCAAACTGGAAAAATTCATCCCCGATCCACAGGTGAGCGTCGTCATCACTGGCACCGCAGGCAATCTGGTCTACGTGCAGGGCAAAGTGCTCAAGCCCGGTACCGTGCCAATGTCGGGCGTCACCACCGTACTGCAGGCGCTGAGCTTGTCGGGCGGGCTGGACAAGTTCGCCGACAAGGATGAAATCAAGGTGGTGCGCAGCAAGGGCGGCACTCAACAGATCCTGCCCGTGCACTACGGCGATCTCATGTCCGGGCGTGACATGTCCACCAACATCCAGCTTCAGGCCGGCGATACGCTGGTTGTGCCCTAGCCTTGCGCGACGCATGGGGAGTGACCTCGATGGCGCTGCGTAGAACCGGGATTGCAACGGCAATGTTCGTCCTGCCGTGCTCCGGTCTGGTCCACGCGGCCGCCTGGCAATCGGCGATCACGGTGCCGTCGACGGTCGAATACGACAGCAACCCGACGTTGGCCACCCGCGGCGAGAAGGGCGTGACGCGCTACATCGTTGCGCCGGACGCTACGCTCCTGGCGACGTCCGATCAGGATGAGTTCCTGTTTGGCCTGGGCCTGTATGTCGTGCGTTCGTCCGACACCGCGATTGTCACCGACCGTGAAGACCCGCGACTGCGACTGGGCTGGCAGCGCGAGACGGAAACCGGCGCCTTTGGCCTCACGGCGCGGTATGAAGAGAGCTCTACGCTGTCTTCAACGGTTCAGGAAACCGGCGTCGTGGTCCCCGATGGAACCCAGAAGAAGACATCGCTCGAAGGCAACTGGCGCTCCGCCCTCAGTGAGCGCGGCACCCTGACCAACGACATCGAATACAGCCATGTCACCTACGACATCGACTCGCTGACCAACTACGATGAACTCTCCAACCGCCTGGGCTATACCTATGCCTGGAGCGAGCGCATGGAGTTGTTCACCCGTCTGGGCGTCAAACGCTACAAACCCGACTCCGGCTCCACCCTGGCCGAGTCTTCCAACAGCTACACACCCGACATCGGCATGAACTATCAGTTCTCCGAGCAACTGCGCGGGACGGTGTACGTGGGGGTCAATGAAGAGTCCAATGCCAACAGCGGCCCGAGCGCCCAGGGCGGCCTCAACCTGAACTACAGTGGCGAGCGGGTGGATGCCGGCATCGATGCCAGCCGCAATACCATCGCCAGCGGCGATGGCGGTTTCGTCGAGGTCGATGGCGTGAGCGGCGTCTGGAGTTATGCCCTCGACGAAACCCGGCGCGCAGGTGTCACCGCGTCCTGGCAGGACTCCAAGGGCCAGACGCCCAATACCCTGATCAGTTACGGCGCCTGGTTCAGTCAGGAACTCTCGCCTTTTTGGATGGCGCGCCTATCCTACACATACAAACAACGCCAGCAAGATGGTTTGCCGGATGCGACTGCCAACGTGGTCGGGTTGACGCTGACTTATAGCTATCCCGGTTTCTGAAATTGCGTAGTGTGAGAAATATGGCCTCTGAATACGAAATGTCGGTCAACGACTACCTTGCCATCGTCAAGCACCATGCCTGGCTCATCATCCTCAGTGGCGCGGCCATTCTCGGGGTGTGCCTGGCTGTCGCGCTGTCCCTGCCGCCCACCTATGAGTCGTCCGGTACGATACTGGTGGAGTCGCAGCAGATTTCGCCTGACCTGGTGGGGGCGAACAATACTACGTTTGCCGATGAACGGATCGAGATCATTCGCCAGCGCGTCATGACCCGCGAGCACCTGGAAGGGATCATCAACAAATACAATCTTTTCTCGGCGCAAGGCCGGCAACTGAGCCTGACCGAGAAGATCGAGGAAATGCGCAACGCGATCACCGTCGCCCTGGTCAGCGCGGACGTCAAGGGCCGTGGGGAGGTGACCATCGCGTTCCGTCTTGGCTTCGAGCACAGCCAGCCCGAGATCGCCAATAAGGTGGCCAACGAACTGGTCACGCTGTTCCTGGACGAAAACATCAAGCAGCGCACCGAGCGCGCCAGTGAAACCACCGAATTCCTGACCCAGGAAGCAGACAAGCTCAGGCTCGAACTCGAGACCCTGGAAAACCGCTTGGCGGACTTCAAGCAGCTCCACTCCAATGCGCTGCCCGAGCATCAAGAGTTGCGCATGAACATGCTCACGCGCGCCGAAACCGAGCTCAAGGAAATCGATCGCGACTACAAGGCCGCGCGCGAAGAGGTCCGTTTCAACGAGCTGGAGTTGTCGGCGGCCAATGCCGGGCTGGCCACCAAACCGGGTGCAACGGGTGCAGCTGCGGACAAACCGCAGGACCTGGGCAGCCTCAAGGCTGAATACGCGCGCCTCATGTCGCTGTACACCGAAGCCCACCCCGATGTGCGGGCGGTCAAACGCAAGATCGCGGCCCTGGAGGCCCAGGGCACTTCCGGCGCAGCGCTTCCGGCCAGCCTGGATGTCGCGAAGGCTCAGGCGCGCATTGCAGCGTCCGACATGCGGATCAAGTCGCTGGCCGATCAAAAGCAGGAACTGCTTCGCAAGATCGCCACCTATGAAGCGCAGATTCTCGAAACGCCACAGGTCGAGCGTGGCATGGTCACCTTGATGCGTGACCATGAAAACGCCCAGAAGAAGTATGAGGAAATTCGCACCAAGCAAATGAGTGCGAAAATTTCCGAAAGCCTGGAGCAGGAGAACAAGGCCGAGCGCTTCGTGCTCCTGGAATCGCCACTGATGCCGGAAAAACCGATCAAGCCCAACCGCAAGAAAGTGGTTGCCATGGGCCTGGTGCTGGCGCCGGTGGGCGCGGGTGCGCTGGTGATGCTGCTCGAGCTGATCAACCCTCGCGTGCGCGGTGCCGAAGCCCTGGCCAGTGTGCTGGGCAAACGTGTATTGGTCTCCATCCCTTACATTCACACCCGAGCGGAACTGGCACGCCGCAAGCAATGGCGAGTGCGGTTGATCATCATCGGAGTCGTGCTCTTCGCGCTCTTCCTGGTGCTCGTGCACTTCCTCTACATGCCCCTGGATGTTTTGATGATCAAAGCTCTGGGCCGGTTTGCATAAGGAAAGACAGCAATGGACATTCTCAAGCCCGATGCCGACAAGGCCGAGCAACCGGCCTCTTCGAAGGCCATGACACCGACGGGTTCGGGGCTCAACGCACTCAGTTACGTTCAGACCCGGGTCGTGCCTCTGCGCTATGACCACCTGGAGCGTAACCGCATTGTCGCGTACAACAAGAACTCGAACATGGGCGCCGCCTTCGACCTGCTGCGCACCCAGGTACTGAAGGCCATGGAGGAAAATGGCTGGCGCACCCTGGCGATCACCTCGCCGACGCCGGAGGCCGGCAAGACCGTGCTGGCGATCAATCTGGCCATGAGTATTGCCCATCACACCACCAAGACCGCGTTGCTGGTGGACTTCGACCTGCGCCGCCCCAAGGTCGGTTCCAGCCTTGGATTGTCGATGGAAAATTCGCTCAATGAACTCTTGAGCCACAAGGCCGAGTTGCAGGATGTGCTGGTCAATCCGACCTTGCCGCGTTTTGTGGTTTTGCCCACCCGTGAGCCGATTCCACACTCGACCGAGGTGCTATCGTCGCCCGAGGTCAGCAACCTGATCGTGGAACTGCGTGAGCGCTACGACTCGCGCATCTCGATTTTCGACTTGCCACCGATCCTCAGTTCGGACGACGTGATCACCGTCCTGCCGAAATTCGACTGCGTGCTGCTGGTCGTCGCCAATGGCATGAACAGCAACAAGGAAATCGAGGAAAGCCTGTATCACCTCGGCGGCGCCAACTTGATAGGCACGGTGCTGAACAAGGCCGAGCCGAACAACCGCACTTACTACTGAAGCCATCCCCCTGGCGCTGGCCCCATGGACCAGCGCCGTCGCCTACAGCCAGGGGTGCTTCTGCTCCCAGGCCCAGGCGTGCGTCACGATCTGTTCAAGTGCAGCGAACTGTGGTTTCCAGCCCAGCACGCGGATGGCCCGCTCGGGATTGGCGACCAGGCGCGGCGGGTCACCGGCGCGGCGCGGCGCATCATCGACGCGGATCTCCTTCCCCGTGACCCGGCGCGCCGTATCGATCACCTGCTGCACCGAAAACCCCTGACCATTGCCCAGGTTGAACGCCGTGCTGGCGCCGCCGGCCAGCAGGTAGTCCACGGCCAGCGCGTGCGCGGCCACCAGATCGCTGACGTGCACGTAGTCGCGGATGCAGGTGCCATCGGGCGTGTCATAGTCACGCCCGTAGACAGTGATGGCGGCGCGCCGGCCTGAGGCCGCTTGCAGGATCAATGGCAGCAGATGGGTCTCCGGCTCATGGCGCTCACCCAGTTGGCCTTCGGGGTCAGCGCCGGCGGCGTTGAAATAGCGCAGGCACACTGACTTGAGCCCGTAGGCGCGATCGAAGTCCTCGAGCATCTGTTCGACCATCCACTTGCTGCGGCCATAGGGGTTGATCGCGGCCTTGGGGTGGTCCTCGTCAATGGGCACATGCACCGGGTCGCCATAGACCGCCGCCGTGGATGAGAAGATGAAACGCCTGACGTTGGCGCGAACCATGGCCTGCAGCAGCGTCAGGGTGGCGGCCAGGTTGTTTTGATAGTACTTGGCCGGCTCGCTGACGGATTCGCCGACCTGGATGAAGGAGGCGAAGTGGAACACCGCATCGAACCGCTGCGAGGCAAACAGCGCATCGAGGGCCTGGGCGTCGGCGATGTCCAGTTCGACCAGGTGGGCGCCCATCAAGGCGCTGCGGTAGCCGGTGGAAAAGTTATCGGCCACCACCAGGTCGTGACCGGCGCGGCGCAGCTGTTTGACCATGTGCGAGCCGATGTAGCCTGCGCCGCCAACCACCAAAAAATTCATCCTGTCCTCCTGGACGAGTCTTGCTGTGTAAACGCGGATTGTGACATCAACGCGCCGCACTTTTCCTTAAAAACAACCAGTTGCCCGTCTGCAGTCCATCGAGCTTGAGGGTGTAGCGGCCCTCCGCGTAGGGGGCGGGCAGCTTCTTCATCTGCGCCAGGGTGCCGGATGTGAACAAGGTCAGGCCCGGTGGCGCCTGAATGGTCAGCGTGCCGGAAAGTGGCTCGACGAAGTAGGGCGGGCGCTCCTCATCATTGGCGATGGCGCGGGCACCCAGCGAAATCATCAGGTCCTGGGACTGGCCCAGCGGTGTGTCGTTCAGGCTTTGCACCACCACGCTGGCGTTCGCGGTCCTGGCGTTGACCTGGATGTTGCCCAGGCTGATCGACTGGCCACCGATCCAGCCGGTCGCGGCCTGGGTGCGCGGCGTGTCGATGGTGTAGAGGCCGCGTTTCCAGTTGCGCTTCAACTCACCGGTGTCGGACGTGGACTCGCTGGCGTTGGCATCCAGCAGCGACTGGTCGGGGTCGTGGAACACCTGGGCATTGTCGGCGCTGGCTCCGGTCTGCAACCAGGGCAGCTCCGGCGTCTGTGGCATGGCGATTTGCAGCCTGCCTTTCTCCATGGCCGTGCGCAGCAGGGCCGAGGTGCTCGGCGTGATGGCCTGGTTGAACAGGGTGGCCGGCGTCGGTGCGAAGACGTAGGTGGTCTTCGCCTCGCTGACGTCACCGCGTCGATAAAGCAGCGCGGCAGCGGGCAGGGTGGCGAGCAGCGAGGGGTCGTTGTAGGCGTTCCAGTTGCCGACGGTCATCCAGCCGCCGGACAGTCCTTCCTGGCTGTAGGCGTATTGCATCAACGCGTCCCAGCCCTGGTAGCTGGCGGTACCGGCCATGTACAGCGGCACGCCGTGACGATCAGGGGTCGGGAACGGCTCGGTGTTCCACTCGGTGACGGTCAGCGGTTTGCCGGTGACCTGCCCGGCGCCGATCCAGTTGACGATGCCGGCGCTGGTCAGCGGGTTTTTCTCCAGTTGGCCCAGGCCACCGTAGCTGTGGACGTCGATGATGTCACCGGACGTCAGGGCTGGCAGCGACAGCAGTCCGTCACCGCCCCAGCTGTTGGTGGTGGCGATGGGCACCTTCACGCCCAGGTCGCGCAAGTGCTTGATCATGTCGACGTTGAAGCGTTGTTCCAGGTCGTTGAGGAACATCTTCGACGGGCCAAACTCCCAGGCGCGCCAGGTCTGGCTCGAGGACAGGTTGTGCTGTTTGGCGAACGCTTCGGCCTCAGCCATGTAGACCTTGCTGTGCTTGGGCACGTCCTTGTCACCGAGCAAGGCATTGCCGAAGTGATTGGTGATGTCGTTCTCGTTGGTGATCAGGACCGCAGCGATCGCTGGCTCGTCCTTGTAGGCAAGGCCGGTGTAGGCGTTGACGTGGTTCATGTAGGCAGCGGCAAAGCGCTTCATCGCCTGTTGAATGGTGATGTTGACGTAGTTGTAGCCCTTGAGGCCGGCGTTGCCGTGTTCATCCTTGGGCAGCTCTTCGAAGCCGTAGATGTTGTCCCTGGCGGTGAAGGCCCGCTCGACGTGCATGTCGAGCCAGACATAAATGCCCTCGTCCTTGAGGCTCTTGATCCACAGGTCGATTTTTTTCAGCGATGCGGGGCTGGGTTGCTGGGTGTCGGGATTGGGCGCGTCGCCAAAAATGTTCGGGCTGACCCAGGGCGAATCATGGTGGTGCAGGCGCACGAGGTTGATGCCCAGGGCCGACAGGCGTCTGGCTTGCAGCTTGATCTCTTCGTCGGGGGTGCTGAACAGCGTGTAGGCCGACACGTTGGTGCCCCAGAAACGCGCCGGGGTGTTGTCGGCGAACATCAGTTGCTCGCCGGAGGCCTTGATGAAGCCGCGTTTGCCGGCGGGTTTTTCGCTGGCATTGAGGAAGGAAAGGTCGACGGGCGAGGTTCTCCAGTCGATCTTGTCCGTCGGCCAGGTCTTCGGGTCGACCAGGCCAAAGCGCTCGCTGGTGGTGGGCCCCAGCGCCACATCACCGGAAACGCTCAGGGTCGCCTTGAAATTCTGCTGGCCGGGCTTGATCGCGTTCTTGTAGAAAAAAGCCCTCAATTCGGAGCCGTCCCCCGGCTCGAGAAATACGTTTGCCAGCGCCGGTTCGAAACGCATTTCGATGCGTCGGCCCTGTGCATCGCCCCAGGCCCAGCCCTTGTTGCCAGGTAGCAGCTGCGGCTTGCCCATCTCGCCACTGAACAGCGGCGGGTCGAAATTGAACACGAACCCGCCGCCGATCACGTTCGGCTTCGGGCTGCGGGCATCCAGGGCCACCTCCCAGGTCAACTGCTGCTCACCCTGTTTGCGCACCTTTGCCGCGAGGTCGAAATCCAGCGTCTGGTTCTGGCCCACCAAGGTGTAATCGTAGGGCGCATTGATCGTGAATCGGGTGGGGAAGGAGGTCCAGCCGTAGTTGCTCTCGAAGAACACGAACGAGGAGGCCAGGGCGGGGCTGCCGCCATAGGTCACTGCCGGCAGGCCGCTTTTTTCATCGACGCTGGCCACCCAGTCCGACGCCCAGGTGCTCAGCGGCAGGACCACAACAGACAACACAAGCGGAAGCAGCAAGCGGGTGCGGCGAAAAAGGTGGGCCATGGGGTTACCGGAGTTGGAGGTGGGTACTGGCCGTGACGGCTGGCGAAGGGTGTCTGAGGTTGCGCGCCATGCGGACGTAGGCCACGCCCAGGCCGGCGACCGACCAGTACACCACGGGGATGATGGTGATGCTGCTGACGGTGAAGATGGTCACCAGGATCCCGGCGAGTGTCGCAAACAGCGCCCGGCCCAGTCGGCGGGCTTCATCGTCCTTGTCGGGGAAGGAGCGCAGGGTCTTGCGGATGCCGAGCAGCACGGCGGCGAAAAAAGCCACGAACACCGTCAGACCGATCAAGCCATAGGACAGTGCGACGCCGATGTAGGTGTTGACGATATCGATGATGCCCTCGCCCTGGATCATGGCCTGCATTTCCGGAGCTTTACGGTAATCGAAGGTGCCCAGCAGCGGGTTGCGCTGGATCACCAGAAGCGAGTTGTCGATCAGGCGCTGGCGGTAGGTGATATTTTCGACTTCTACGTTGCCGACGAACGGCAGCAGGTCCAGCACTTTCTGCCCGCCCGGCACCATGGTCAGCACGGGCAGGGCGAGCACCCCGGCGACCGCCAGCAGCATGATCCGCTTGACCACCTTGCGGCCCGTGACGATGTACACCAGCAGCATGGCGGCCGCACCGATCCACGGTCCGCGCGACAGGGGCGCAAACAGCCCGGCGGCGAGCAGCAGCGCGCCCAGGCGGCGCTGCAGCTTGCTGCGCACGCTCTCCTGCAGATACAGATAGAAACCGATGGCGGTGCTGATCACCAGTCCGAGCGCGATGGCCTGGCCGGTGGTGACGCTGGCGCGCAGCAGGCCGCCGCGACTGAGGTAACTGGACATTTCCCATTGCATGCCCATGGCGCCGATCAGCGCGCTGTAGAGCAGCCAGCCACGGGCAAACTCGAAGAAGCCGATCAGCGCCATGACCATCGCCGCGAGGACAAAACCGAGCAGGGCATCCTTGAAGTCGCTGAGGTTTTTCAGGGCTCGGCTGGCGACATAATAGGGCAGGAACACATCGGTGAACTGATAGGCCGTCTGGCGCAGGGTATCGGTGACCGTGGTCTCCCGCAGCAGGAGCAGGCTGGTCAAGGCCAGGTAGACCGCCAGGAATCTGTCCGGCCAGGTGCGCCCGAAGCCCTGGGTGTCGGCTTGCCGGCGCAGGGAGAGAAACGCCGGCAACAGGATGCACAGGGACAGCAGGCGCACATAGTTGAGGTCGGCGAAGTAGTTCATCAGGCCGAAGCCGGGAATCCGCGCCTGTGCCGGCGGCACCAGGAAGGCCAGGATGAAGAACAGCGCGACCGGATTGTGCTCGCGTTTTCGCGCGATGTTCAAGATGACCGCCGTCACCACCACGTACAGCCAGAAACTGTGGGAGACGAACGCGAGGACCGTCAGCACGAACCACAGATTGCGCCGCCGGACGAAGTCGTTGGCGGGGATCAGGTCGCTGGCGGGCCGACGGGTCATGTAAAAAACGACGCCGGCAAGAACCAGAATGACGACTAACGCGCGAAAGTGCTCAGGCATGGAAGGTCAGGCTTTACCGATGGGTGAATGAGAGAGACTAGTAGAATGGCAAAGTGCGACTATAGTACGTTTTCATGGAGTTGAGTCCGGGGTTGTTGCGATGCCACCAGCTGATATCTCGCCATCGTTGAGCCTTCGCAGGCGAGCCATCTTTGCCGGGGCATGGAATCTGGGGGCCCTGATCACGTCCCAGGCCATTCGCCTGGGCGGCAACCTGATCATGGCCCGCCTGCTGATGCCGGAAATGTTTGGCATCATGGTGATCGCCACGACCGTTTCAGTGGTCCTGCACCTGCTGTCCGATGTCGGCTTTCGCCAGAACATCATCCAGAGCCCGCGCGGCAATGACCCGGCTTTCCTCAACACCGTGTGGACGGTGCAGATCATTCGCGGGTTCATTCTTTTCGCGTTCACCTTGCTGATCGCCGGTTTCGCCTGGTTTGCCCAGGTGATCCACCTGTGGCCGGAGCACTCCACCTACGCCGCGCCGGAGTTGCCGCTGGTGCTGGCGGTCACCGGTGTTTCCGCGATCATCTATGGCTTTCAGTCGACCAAGGTCGACGTCGCCGTGCGCGAGTTCCAGCAGAAAAAGGTCGTGCTGGCCGAGTTCGCGTCGCAACTGGCCGGGCTGCTGACGATGTTGATCATCGGTTATTTCACCCGCTCGGTCTGGGCGCTGGTGGGTTCCGGCCTGGTTGCCGCGCTGGCGATGACGCTGTTGGGTCACTTCTGGTTTCCCGGGCCGCACAACCGCCTGCACTGGGAGCGTTCCGCGCTTCGGGAAGTGGTGGTGTTCGGGCGCTGGATGCTGTTGTCGTCGGCGGTGGGCGTGCTGGCGATGAATGGCGACCGCATCTGGTTCGGCGGCAGCATGTCGGCCAATGAACTGGGAGTGTTCTCGATTGCCGTGCTGATCCTCGGTGCGTTGCAACTGGGCATGGCGCGGCTGCTCGGGGCCGTGGCGTTGCCGGCCTTCAGTGAGGCCGCCCGCAGCCAGGACACGCCACGCCTGCACGTTCTGTACGGCCGCTTCAAGTTGCTGTTCGACCTGGTCTCGCTGTTCATCTGCGGACTGTTCTGGGTCATCAGCCCATTGCTCATCAGCATTTTGTACGACGAACGTTACGCCGAAGCGGGGCAAATGCTGGCGATACTGTCGCTGTCCTTCTTCACCTGGCGCTTTGCCGTGGCGCATCAGGTCTGGCTGGCCCTGGGGCTGACCAAGTACCAGGCGATGGACAACATCATTCGTGCCATTTCGTTGTGGGTGCTGTTGCCACTTCTGTTGGCCATCGGCGGCGTGCATTATGCGATCTGGGGTGTTGCGCTGCATGCGTTGCCGACACTGGTTCTGGTGGTGTACGTCAATCGCAAGGTCGGCCTGTTCGATCTCAAGCGTGAGCTCGTCGTCTTGCCAATGGCTTTGGCAGGGGTGATCTGCGGGGAAGTGGTGTTGAAGGTCGCTGAGTGGTTTTGAATTGATGTCGGGGAGCTTGAATCGTGAATGAACCTGATTTGAACCTCTCTGCAATGGATCGCAGGGACTTCCTCCGTGTGTGCGCGCTGGCGGGGCTCGCAGGGCTCATCCCTGGAGGGTCGCCAGCCGTTGCTATGCCTTCAGCCGTCAAATCCGGATACGTCGTCATCAACGGATGGGTACTGCCAGCCCAACACTTTCAGCCAGCGCAAACATGATCAAAGACTACCAGGCGCAAAAAGAACTGCGCGATTTCTATGACGTTTGCATCGTCGGCGCAGGGCCTGCGGGTATTACCCTGGCCTTGCGTCTGGCGGTCAACGGCCGACGTGTGCTGCTGCTCGAAGGTGGCGGTCGGGAGTACTCGCAAAACTCGCAGAGTCTGTACCAATGCCCCTCGACCGGCCTTGAAGTCTACGCCGAGGAAACACGCCTGCGTTACCTGGGCGGAACCTCCAACCATTGGTCCGGGCGCTGCCGCCCCTTCGAAGCGTCCGATTTCAACACCGGCCCGCCTGTGCGCTTGCCCGGCTGGCCGATTGCGTTTGCCGAGATGGAGGCGCATCTGGCGCAGGCAATGGCGATTGTCGACCTGGTGCCGAACGCCGGATTCAAGGCGATCAACCCGTCCCTGAACGGCTCCGAATTTGCAGCGGATCGCTTCCTGCTCAGTCCGCCGACGCGCTTTGCGCAAAAATACGCCAGGGAGCTCGAGGAGACCGAGGGCCTGGATGTCTTTATCAACTGCAACTGCGTCGACCTGGAATTCGACAGCAAGACCGGGCGAATCGCGTCGATCATGGTGGCGGACTACGAGCAGCATCGGGAGCGGGTCAAGGCCCGGCAGTTCATCCTGGCCACAGGCGCCATCGAAAATGCCCGGCAACTGCTCAACAGCGAATCCCTGGCAGCCGGCGGCATCGTGACCGAGGGTAGCCTGGTCGGCAAATGCTTCATGGAACACCTGAACGTCGAGCTTGGCACCTTCATCCTCACGGACGGCCAGGGCAAGGACTCCCGTGAATACTTCACCACCGATGCCTTTGTGGCGCAGCACAAGGCCGGCAAGGGCAACGTGGCGATTTCACTGGTCGCTGAAGTCAAGACCTATGGACGCATGGCCGCCATCAAGAGCTTTTTCGAGAACCTCATCTGCGACGTGGGCGTGGAACAGAAGATCGAGTTCATCACCAAGTTCGACTGCCCCGGTGATGGCGTGATCGGCACGCTGATCGAGCAGTTTCCCAACCTCGACAGCCGGGTTTCGTTGCTGCCAGAGCGAGATGCGCTGGGGATGCGCAAGGCCGTGGTTCACTGGGAACTGAGCCCGGCGGACCGCGACACCGTCAAGTCGATCGGGCTGGAAATGGCCAAGTGCTTCGCCGACACCGGGCTGGGCCTGGTCAAGCTGGAGCAGTGCGTGTATGACCCGACCGTGCCGCTGAAGGTCAACCCCCATGCCCACCATATGGGGACAACGCGTATGGCCTCGACAGCCGAATTCGGGGTGGTGGACGAGAATTGCAAGGTATTCGGTGTCGAGAACCTGCACATCGCGGGCAGCAGCGTTTTTGCGACCGGCGGTGCGAGCAATCCGACCATGCCGCTGTTACAACTGACACTGAGGTTGGCTGAGCACATCAATCGTATAAGTTAGTGCGTTAATGGATTTTCTGGCTGATGCTCGTACGGGTGGGCTTGATAAGCGCTTGCCTGGCTGGATGTGCATCGGAATTGGGTAGCCAGCCCCTGGTTTTTCAGGGGGGGAATGGAGATAGGCTGTTGAAAGTGACTTTTGTTTTGAGCGTGGCGAGCATGTCCGGCGGGATTCGTGTGGTAACGATTTATGCCCAGGCATTGGCGGATGCCGGTCATGAAGTGACGCTGGTTTCCCTGCCTTATCCCGCCATTCCGTTGCGCAGAAAGATCAAGAGTTTCGTCACGGGCAAGGGCTGGCTGGTCACGCCGGTCATTCCCTCCTACCTGGATGACATGGACCTCGATCACCGGGTGATCGAAAAATACCGGCCGATCGTGGAGTCGGATGTTCCGGACGCCGATGTGGTGGTGGCCACCTGGTGGGAAACGGCCGAGTGGGTCAATGCCCTGAGTCCGGCCAAGGGCGAGAAGGTGTATTTCGTGCAGGGGCATGAAATCTTCCCGTTCTGTCCGATCGACCGGGTCATGGCGACGTACCGGATGCCGCTGCACAAGATCACCATTTCCCAGTGGCTGGCGGATCTGATGCGGGTCGAGTACGGCGATGCGGATGTCGACCTGGTACTGAACAGCGTCGATCACCAGCAATTCTTCGCCGAGCCAAGGGGCAGGCAACAACGCCCGACCGTTGGCTTTCTGTACCATGAAACGCCTTTGAAGGGCCTGGACGTGACGCTCGACGTCATTGTCGCGCTCGAACGGAAATTCCCCGACCTGCGCGTGGTTTCCTTCGGCAGCTTCGCGCCCACGGGGGCCTTTGCGTTGCCGGCGAGTGTCGAGTTCCATCTGGCACCCGATCAGGAACGGATCCGTGATCTCTATACGCAATGTGATGTCTGGCTCGCCTCGAGCCGCAGCGAAGGTTTCAACCTGACCGCAATGGAAGCCATGGCCTGCCGTACCCCCGTGGTTTCGACCCGCACGGGTTGGCCGATGCAGGCAATATCCTGTTTCAAAAACGGCATGCTGGCGGATATCGACGACACCGATGCGCTGACGGCCGGGGTCGAGCATCTGTTGAATCTGGACGACGCGCAGTGGCGCGCGGTGTCCGATGCGGCCCATCAAACCGTGGCCGCAAGCTCCTGGGAGAACTCTGCCCGGATGTTCGAAGCGGCTTTGGACAAGGCGCTGGGCAAGCGTATGTCCGCAGAGCGGCTTGCCCGACCGGAGCACTCCGTGCTCGAAGGACGCGGCTGATATCGACATCCAGAGCGTCATCGCAAGGCCGGCCGCTGGTTCAACGACAGATACCAGTGGAATGGCAAACGGTGGCTATAGTACCTTTTCGTGTCATTGATTCCCGGGGTTGTAGTGATGCCACCAGCTGATGTATCGCCATCGTTGAGCCTTCGCAGGCGTGCGATATTTGCCGGGGCATGGAATTTGGGGGCACTGGTCACATCGCAGGCCATTCGCCTGGGTGGCAACCTGATCATGGCCCGTCTGCTGATGCCGGAGATGTTCGGCATCATGGTCATCGCCACCACCGTGTCGGTGGTGCTGCACCTGCTGTCCGATGTCGGTTTCCGCCAGAACATCATCCAGAGCCCGCGAGGCAACGATCCGGCCTTCCTCAACACCGTGTGGACGGTGCAGATCATTCGCGGCTTCATCCTCTTCGGCTTCACCCTGTTGATCGCCGGCTTCGCCTGGTTCTCCCAGGTCATCCACATGTGGTCCGAGACGTCCACCTATGCCGCGCCGGAGCTGCCGCTGGTGCTGGCGGTGACGGGGCTGTCGGCGATCATCTACGGTTTCCAGTCGACCAAGGTCGACGTGGCCGTGCGCGACTTCCAGCAGAAAAAGGTCGTACTCGCCGAGTTCATCTCCCAGTTGGCCGGCCTGTTGACGATGCTGGTCATCGGCTATTTCACCCGTTCGATCTGGTCGTTGGTGGGTTCGGGCCTGGTGGCCGCCCTGGCCATGACGCTGCTGGGGCATTACTGGTTCTCGGGGCCTTCCAACCGCCTGCACTGGGAGCGCCCGGCGCTCCAGGAAGTGGTGGTGTTCGGGCGCTGGATGCTGTTGTCATCGGCGGTGGGCGTGCTGGCCATGAACGGCGACCGGATCTGGTTCGGCGGCAGCATGTCGGCCAGCGAACTGGGGGTCTATTCCATCGCCGTGCTGTTTCTGGGCGCGCTGCAGCTGGGCATGCAACGATTGCTCGGGGCGGTGGCGCTGCCGGCGTTCAGCGAGGCGGCGCGGGTCAACGACACGGCGCGGCTGCACTCGTTGTATGACCGCTTCAAGTTGCTGTTCGACCTGATCTCGCTGTTTCTCTGCGGGCTGGCCTGGGTCCTCAGCCCGTTGCTGATCCATTTCTTGTACGATGAGCGTTATGCCGGCGCAGGCGACATGCTGGCGATCCTTTCCCTGTCTTTCTTTACCTGGCGTTTTGCCGTGGCCCATCAACTCTGGCTGGCGCTGGGGCTGACCAAGTACCAGGCCATGGACAACATCATCCGCGCCATTTCGTTGTGGGTGCTGCTGCCGGTGTTGCTGGCCCTGGGCGGCGCGAAATATGCAATCTGGGGCGTGGCGCTGCATGCGTTGCCGACGTTGATTCTCGTGGTGTACGTCAATCGCATGGTGGGCGTGTTCGATTGGCGGCGCGAACTTCTGGTCCTGCCGATGGTGCTGGTCGGGGCGGTGTGCGGCCATCTGGTGCTGGGCGTCGTCAACTGGTTCTGATCGCAATGGGCGATACGCGACAACAGGCGAACCGGATTCGGCGCGCAGGCTATGCTTAGGGGCAGAATCGATAATCAGGGCGAATCGAACCCTGGCACAGGCAGTTATTTGGACTTTTTGGGGCTGACAGGATGATTGGTCTACTGAAGCGCGCAATCGCTCATTTCGCCAGGACAACGGGACGTGCAACCTTCCTTTACAAGCGGTTTTGCCGACCGGATGGTTTCGAGTGGGCGCGCTACCTGGTGCGCTGGAAGTCCCTGCACTCCATTGGTGAGAACGTGTGGATCAATGTCGGGTGCAACATAACCGACCCCACGCTGGTGCGCCTGGGCAACAATGTCGGCTTGTCCGATTGCACGCTGATCGGCCACGATGCGTCGGTCGCGCTGCTCAACGTACGCTTCGGGACAAAGCTGGACTCGGTCGGTCCGATCGACATCCTTGACAATGTGTTCATCGGCCATGGCGCGATCATCCTGCCGCGGGTCAAGATCGGCCCCAACGCGCTGGTCGCGGCCGGCGCGGTGGTCCTGCGCGATGTACCGCCCGATGTCGTGGTCGGAGGCAATCCGGCCAGGGTCATCTGTACCCTGGAAACCTTGTTGAAAAACTCCGAAGAACGATGCGCCGAATACCCGTGGATGGACCTCATCCGCGAGCGCAGCGGTGAGTTTGACCCGGACATCGAATCGAAGCTGCGCACCATGCGGGCCGATTACTTCTTTGGTGAAAAGTCCAATGGCTAGTGCGCCTCTCGATGTGCTGGTGGTCAACTACAACACGGCAGGCCTGTTGCAGCCGATGTTCAACGCCCTGCGCCAGCCTGACGGCCCGGATCGCGCGCGTTATCTGGTGGTGGACAACGCCTCCGTCGATGATTCGCTGGAGCGCCTGGCGAGCATTTGTCCCGAGGCGCTGCTGCTGAGCAATGCCGACAACGTCGGCTTCGGCCGTGCCAACAATCAACTGGTCGAACACCTGCAGGGCAAATACGCACTGCTGCTCAATACCGATGCCTTCGTGGCGCCGGACACCCTGAGCAAGACCCTCGACTACATGGAAGCGCACCCCGATTGCGGCATCCTCGGCGTACGGCTGGAGGGCAGGGACGGGGATCTGCAGCCTTCGTGCCGCTATTTCCCGACACCGCTGAACGTGTTTCTGTCGCGCACAGGGCTTGAACGTTTTTTCCCCTGGGTGAAGCGGGTCGATGACATGCAGTGGGATCACGCCTCCGTCCGCGAGTGTGACTGGGTGCCCGGTTGTTATTACCTGATCCGCCGTGAGGTCATCGACACGGTCGGTCTGTTCGACCCGCGTTACTTCCTTTATTACGAGGAAGTCGATCACTGCAAGCGCGTCAAGCAGGCGGGCTGGAAGGTGATGTTCTATCCGCACACCACCGTGGTGCACATTGGTGGAGAAAGTGCCAAGTCGGTCGATGAGCTCAACGTCGCCAGTCGGCAGATACCCCGGCTGCAAATCGAAAGCGAGCTGTTGTATTTCCGCAAGCACCACGGTGTCCCGGGGCTGGTCTGGCACATGGCGCTGGTGTGCCTGGGCGACCTGATCCTCGCGCTCAAGGCACTGCTCAAGCGCCGTGGTCGCGCCGCCATTGGCGCCTGCTGGGAACATGCCCGGGTCACCTGGGCGCTGCTGCGTGATACCCAATTCGCCACCCAACCCACACGGTAGAGTCATCATGTTCGACAACATACGCGCGGATCTGCGTGCCTACGGCGGTGACTGGGGCGCCCAGGGCTTCTGGGTGATGCTGGTTTACCGCTTTGGTCGCTGGCGCTACGGCGTGCGCCCGGCGCCGTTACGCAAAGTGTTTTCCCTGCTCTACAAAGTGCTGTTCAAGCTGGTGCAGATCGTGACCGGTATCGAGCTGCCGTGCGAAGTGGAGGTCGGACGCAACTTCGTCATCGATCATTTTGGCGGCATCGTCATCAGCGGCTACGCCCGGTTTGGCGATGATTGCCGCCTGCGTAACGGCGTCGTGGTGGGCTTGAAGAATGTCGACGAACCCATCGCGCCGATCATGGGCAACAACGTCGATATCGGTGCCGGGGCCAAGGTCCTGGGCAATATCCGCATTGGCAACAACGTGGTGATCGGTGCCAACGCGGTCGTGCTGACCGACGTGCCGGATGACTGCATGGCCGTGGGCGTACCCGCGATCATCAAGCGACGACAGCCTGTACAGGCAAAGGAACCCTCATGAACGTTTGTGCCTGGATTCGGTGAGCGCCTTGATCGATGGAATGGGTGTGGTGGTGATCGGACGCAACGAAGGCCAGCGGCTGGAGCGTTGCCTGGCGTCACTGATGGGGGCGGCGCAGCAGATTGTCTACGTCGACTCGGGGTCCACCGATGGTTCGGTAGCATTGGCGCGTGCGCGCGGCGTCGCAGTGGTCGAGCTCGACATGACGATCCCGTTCACGGCGGCCCGCGCGCGCAACGAAGGCTTTGCCTGCGTGCAAGGCCTGCTGCCGTCGATGCGGCATGTGCAGTTTGTCGACGGTGACTGTGAAGTGGTCGCCAGCTGGCTGCCCCGGGCCCAGGCGTTCCTCGATGCGCGACCCGAGGTGGCGGTGGTGTGCGGGCGGCGCCGTGAACGCTTTCCAGAGCGTTCGGTGTACAACCTGATGTGTGACATCGAATGGGACACGCCCATCGGCGAAGCCCGGGCCTGTGGCGGCGATGCGCTGATGCGCGCGGACGCCTTTGCCGCCGTGTCCGGTTTCCGCGCCGTGCTGATTGCCGGCGAAGAGCCGGAACTGTGCGTGCGCTTGCGGGCGCAAGGCTGGAAGGTCTGGCGCCTGGATGAGGAAATGACCTTGCACGATGCGGCCATGACCCGTTTCGGCCAATGGTGGAAGCGCACCTTGCGCGGTGGCCACGCGTTTGCCGAGGGCGCATCGCTGCATGGCGCAACGGCCGAGCAGCACTGGCGACGTGAATCGCGCCGTGCCTGGTTCTGGGGCCTGGGGGTGCCGCTGGCAACGCTGGTCGCCTGCGCGATCCTGGGCGCGGCAGGGTTGTTGCTGCTGCTGGTTTATCCGTTGCAGGTGGCGCGTCTGGCACGTCGCGGTGGCCGGTCGACGCGAGAGAACTGGCTGCTGGCTTTCTTTCTGGTGCTGGGGAAGTTTCCCGAGATGCTGGGACAGATCAAATTTCTGTTGAACAGATTCGGCGCCGGCAAGTCGGCCTTGATTGAATACAAGTGAGGCGTTCATGGATTATTGGCTCACCCTCAAAAGCTTGTTGTGGCTCAATGCCGGGGTGACCCCGAGGGCCTTGAAAAACCAGCTCAAGGTCCCCGGCCTGGTGGCCAGGAACCGGCCAGCCCTCGAATCGTTTTCTGCGCGCATGTCAGCGGCGTTGGGCGCCAACGGCCTGCAAACCCTGGGCACCGATTGCCTGGGCGTGGTCCAGTGGCCCTACGTCAGCAAAGCCTGGGAGGCTGAGCAGCGCCTGGGAGCCATCGCCTCGCACTACGAAACGATCACTCGGGTCTGCCCGCAACTGTTGTTGTCGGGGCGTGAGCAAACCCTGAAACTGGCCGACCTGTCCGAGTGGGCGGCGGATTGCTCCCTGGTGCTGGATCGGCCGAAATGGTTCATGCGCGAAGGGGAGTTGGTGCTGAACCTGTTTCAGAACGACCTGCGCATTGCGTCACTGGCCTTCACGCTGTGCCGCACCGACAGTGGGGTCGGCCTGTTCATCGGCGCTGTCCAGGGCATTCACAAAGGCGTGGACAGTGACAGGTCCCTGGCGATTTACCGCGACCTGACCAAGGCCTTCGAGGGCCTGCGTCCCAGAAGCCTGCTGATTGAAGTCATCAAACATATCGCGGTCAGGCTCGGCGTGGACAAGCTCTACGCGGTCGGGGATGAGTTCCGCCATCATCGCCACCCCTATTTCGGCGCGCACAAGGCACAGGAACTGGCGGCCAATTACGACGTGATCTGGTTGGAGCACGGGGCGACCCCTTCCGAACGGGAAGATTTTTTCGACATCCCCCTGGCGCCGTCGATCAAGCCGCTCGAGACCATCGCCGCGAAAAAGCGCGCCATGTACCGCCGGCGTTATGAATTGCTGCAGAGCACGTTCGACAAGGTCGATGCCGTGCTGATCGGTACCAGCGTCGCGAACGCGCCGGTTGAAGCTTTCGACAGCGCTGCCGGCGTGGCCATGCCCGCCGCCGCCACCCCCAACGACAACTAAGCCCGGTCCCTATGCGCATCGCTTACTTCATCAATCAATACCCCAAGGTCAGCCACAGTTTCATTCGTCGCGAGATCCTGGCGCTGGAGCGCCAGGGCTTCGAAGTGCAGCGCATTGCCTTGCGCGGCTGGGACGCCGAATTGGTGGATGCCGAAGACGTGTCCGAGCGCGACAAGACCCGCTATGTGTTGCAGGGCGGCGTCAAGGAGCTGCTCAAGCCGGTGCTGCACATGTTGCGCGAACGGCCGCGGGCGTTTTTTTCAGCCTTGCGGCTGGCACTGCGCATGGGCCGGCGCGCCGACCGTGCCTGGCCCTATCATTTGATCTACCTGGCGGAAGCCTGCCGGCTGCTGCCCTGGTTGCAGGCGTTTGGTGCGCAGCATGTGCACGCGCACTTTGGCACCAACTCCACCGAGGTGGTGATGCTGGCCAACGCCCTCGGCGGGCCGGCGTACAGCTTTACCGTGCACGGTCCGGAAGAGTTCGACAAACCGCAGTTCATTCATCTGGGCGAAAAAGTCCGGCGCTCGGCGTTTGTCGCGGCCATCAGTTCCTATGGCCGCAGCCAGTTGTATCGCTGGGTCGATCATGGGCACTGGGCCAAGGTCAAGGTTGTGCACTGCGGGCTGGAGCGAGCGTTTCACGAGGTGCCGGCGGTGCCGGTACCTTCCGTGCCACGCCTGGTCTGCGTGGGGCGCTTGTGTGAACAGAAAGGCCAGCTGTTCCTGATGGAAGCGGCGCGCTTGCTGGCGGCGAAAGGCGTGGACTTCGAAATCGTCCTGGCTGGCGATGGCGAGATGCGCGGGCAGATCGAAGCCCTGATCGCCCGGCATGGCCTGCAAGCACGAGTGAAAATCACCGGGTGGATCAGCAGCGAGCAGGTGCGCGCAGAAATGCTCGCTGCGCGCGCCATGGTCCTGCCGAGCTTTGCCGAGGGCTTGCCGGTGGTCATCATGGAAGCCATGGCGTTGCGGCGTCCCGTCCTGACGACCTTCGTCGCCGGCATCCCCGAATTGGTGCGCCAGGGTGAGAACGGCTGGCTGTTCCCGGCGGGTGCGGTCGAGGAGTTGGCGGACGCCCTGCAGGATTGCCTGGCGCAACCTGTCGAGGTGTTGCAACGGATGGGCGAGGCTGCGTACCAGCGCGTGCTGGAACGGCACGATATCGATACCGAAGCGGCCAAACTGGCGGCTCTGTTCAAGGCGCAGGCATGATCACATTAATCGGTTGGCTGTTCAGTGCAGTGCTGCTCCTCATCCTGCTGCCCGTGCTGGTGCTGTACGTGCAGGTGCTGCTGGCCTGCCTGCCCGCGCGTTCGCCCGCGCCTGCCAGCAGCCCCCGGCCGCGGTTGGCGGTGCTGGTACCGGCCCATAACGAATCCTCGGTCATCGTCGCCACCCTCCACAGCATCAAGGCGCAGTTGCAGGAGGGCGATCGCCTGTTGGTGGTCGCCGATAACTGCACCGACGACACCGCCGCCGTGGCCCGTGCGGCGGGGGCCGAGGTGGTCGAACGCAGCAACGACCAGCAGCGGGGCAAGGGCTATGCGCTGGAGTTCGGTACGCGTCACCTGGCCGGCGATGCGCCGCAGGTGATGATTGTCATCGACGCCGATTGCCAGTTGGGGGAGGGCACCCTCGAGCGCCTGGCGATCCGTTGCATCGAATCCGGACGCCCGACCCAGGCCCTGGACCTGATGCACGCTCCCGCCGGCTCCGGGCTGAAAGTCCAGTTGGCCGAGTTCGCCTGGTGCGTGAAAAACCGCGTGCGGCCGCGTGGCTGGGCCTGGCTCGGCCTGCCTTGCCCGCTGATGGGCACCGGGATGGCATTTGTCTGGAAGGACCTGGCCCTGATCGAGCTGGGCAGCAACCACATTGTCGAAGACCTGAAGATGGGGCTGGATTTCTGTCGCAGCGGCAAACCGCCGCTGTTTTGCCCCGAGGCGCTGGTGACCAGCTATTTCCCGCGCACCGACGAGGGCCTGGCCACTCAGCGTACCCGTTGGGAACATGGGCATCTGGGCGTCATCCTCGGCGACGCACCGAAGCTGTTCGTGGAGTCGATTCGCGACAGAAACTGGAAGCTGCTGGCAATGACCCTGGACCTGTGGGTCCCGCCACTGGCGTTGTTGACCCTGGTGCTGGGTGCCGGCTTTGTGGTCTCCTGGCTGCTGTTTCTGCTGGGTGCAGGCGCGACACCGGCGGTCATCGCCACCCTCGGCATGGCCTTGCTGGGAGTGACCATTTTGCTGGCGTGGAGCCAGTTCGGGCGCGCGATCATCTCGTTCAGGGCCTTGATGTACGCGCCGCTCTACGCGCTGAAGAAAATTCCCCTGTACATCGGCTTTCTGCTCAAGCGCCAGGTCGAATGGGTGCGTTCGAAACGGGATGATCACTGATGAGCGTCCTGGATTGGCAGCGCAACTGGCAGACGATTGTGCAGAAGATCAGGGTGGTCAGCGAGGGTGCTGACGAGCAAGCCCTGATCGAGGCGCTGTGCCGCACCGAGACGCCGACCGTGCTGGGGTTCGTCAATGCCCACGCCATGAACCTGATCACCGCTGACGGCGATTATTTCCAGGCCCTGTCGTCCGCCGACGTGCTGTTGCGCGATGGTTCGGGCATGAGCATTCTGTTTCGTCGCCTCGGCCTGGCACCGGGGCTGAACATGAATGGCACCGACCTGATTCCCGAATTGCTGGCGGCCTTTAACGGCCGGCGCGTGGCGTTCTGGGGGACGCAAGAGCCGTACCTGAGCAACGCCGTGCGACATGGCCAGGCCAGCTTCTCGGTCAATGTGGTCTCGGCCCACCACGGTTTTGCGCCGATGCAGACCTATGTCGAGCTGGCTCGTCAATCGCAGCCCGAGTTGGTGGTGCTGGGCATGGGCATGCCCAAGCAGGAAGCCGTCGCGGCCATGCTGGCGGCCAGCGGTACACCCTGTCTGATCGTGTGTGGCGGAGCGATCCTGGATTTTCTCGGCGGCAAGGTTTCGCGCGCTCCGCAGTGGATGCGTCGTCTCGGATGTGAGTGGATATTCAGGCTGATCAGCGAACCCGGGCGCCTGTTCAAGCGCTATGTGGTGGGTAACCCGATGTTTTTGTTACGCACGTGGTTGAGCAGGAATTCTTGACAGGGCAGGCCTTTCGTAACAACTGTGAAATATCTTGCAAAACTCTTGGCTTGCATCTTTACTCTGCTTAGTATTTCGACTTGGCAGGTGTGCTGGAGACTTTTTTCTTCATAACGATGTTTGACGACTTGATGGCGTCAAAAACCGGATTCCACGGAGGGATTTGCGAGTATTTCGCAAGAAGGAAAGTGTGGCATGTATCGGAAAACCGCAGCGCACGACGCGTCAGGTTTTATGAGAACGTGCTGCGTCGCAGAGTGCTCGTGTCGAATAGTTGGTTTATGGGTTGTTAAACCGGAATAAACTTTATTTGGCGTGTGTTGATAAACAAAATGAAAGAACAAGCAGCAGCACAATTGCGCAAGTTGTTATCACCGTCGCTGCGATTCGAACTGCGCAACGCGCTCGCCTGGCTGCAGGACATGGCGGCGCGCGCCTGTTTCTGGCGCTGGGAAATAGTCAGGTTCAAACTGCGCGAAGACAGCGCCCACGACATCCTGTATCTGGGCACGAAGGAGCGCCGTGAGTTCGTGCAGGTGCTGCTGGGTGCCAAGTCCAGAGAGGTAGGGACCCGGCTGCGGTTGCACAAGTCCGAGCGCACGGTCCTGGTCAGTGAAATTCCGACCCCGGGCGCGTTGCACGTGCCCCAGTTGCTCAGTGCAGTGGTGCCGCTGAATCGATCGATCGAGGACATCACCGCACAATACAACACCGAGTTACGGCGTAACCTGCGCAAGAACCGGGCACGCTACCGGATGCAACAGGCGTTGAACGATGACGATATCGCCAGTGCCGACCGGGACATGCTTCAGCCCTATGCCAGTGCCCGGCATGGTTCGGCCGCCTCGCAAATTGAAACCCATGAAGTGCATCGGGTGGCGAAAACCGCCGGACGGCTCGATCTGGTGTTGCTCGAGGACGAGGTCGTGGCGTGCCACCTGGGCTGCGTGGTCACCCGCGCCGGCAAGCGCTATTGGAGCACCGTGCGGTTTGGCTACCCGGATACGGTGTTTTCCGATCAGAAGAAGTTGCGTGAAGTGAATTCGATCACCACGTTCATGGCGCTCGAATGGGCGATCGAGAACGGCTTCGACTACTACGATATCGGCACTTGCCTGGCCCGCCCGGACGATGGCCTTCTCGAATGGAAGAGAAGGCGTGGAGGGGATGTCGATACACTGGGTAATCACGGTTATTTGTTCGTTACATTGCCGAAAGTTGGCGTGCCTGAGTTCTTGTGGGAAACGCCGTTGTTTGCTGTTGAAAGTAAAAAGTTAGTGCTTCATCTTGGCGTGCCGGACGGCAAGCCTGTTGAAGAAGTTGCCACTCGCTATCGAGAAATGGGGTTTGGCGGATTGTCCAGAATCTATCTTCATTGTTCGAATGCGCCGCGAGAAGAACTGCTCGATGTTGTTCGAAGTCGATACAGTCATTTGAACTTGCCGCCTGTCCTGGAAAGTGTTGTCACCTGAAGAAGTTGCCGACTGACAAAGTTCATGGGTATAGCCTCGGCTGGAGGGTGGACACATGTTGGGATTCAATGCACCGAGTAGCAGTTATCCGCTCAGGTGGAGTCTTGCTGCGTATAAATACATGTTCAACACCCGTGTCACTCGCCAGCCAGCGGCGACCCTGGAAAGCCTGGCGGTCAAGACCTGGGAAATTGCCCCAGGCTCCAGCGCGATTGCGCCTGCGGCCTTTTACCTGCCCAACCAGTTGGAACGTGTCACCGGATGGGAGGAGGCGCTGTTTTATCCCAACGAGCATCCCCGTCGCACCATGGAGGGCGTCGGGCTTGTCGAGCACGGGGCGACCCGGGGCTTTCTGCTCAAGGACGTGTGGATGATCGACGGCGCCTTGTACAAGGGCAATGCCAAGTCCTGGCTGACCCCGGGGGCCGGTCGGTTTCCCGGCATTCGCGTGGAAAACGAAATCGATCGTGGCGCGTTGTATTGCACCATGGGCGGCAACAAATGGTTTGGCACCTGGCTGATGGACGACTGCCTGACCTATCGCCTGGCCTGCAATGAAGGCGTTCCGGTTACCACCGCGCCCTTTGCCGACAATATGTCCATCGCCCGCAACGGCATCCTGCACGCCCCGGGTTACGAGCGTTGGCTGGGCATGAATCCGCTGCGCCTGCGCAACGCGCATTTTCGGGAATTGGTGATTTTCAACGACCTCAGCCAGAACCAGAACAAACACCTGCGGTTCCGGGCGATGGGCGAGCAGTTGCTGTCGCACGTCAACGTCAGCCCCCACCCGGGGGTGTTCATATTGCGCGGCGGCCACGGTTCTGTACGGCGCCTGCGCAACGAGATGGAAGTGGCCGAGCGCCTGCGCGACCGCCGCGGGTTCCGTATTGTCGATCCCGCCACCTGCGATGTGCCGACCATTGTCGCGGCATGCGCCGGCGCCCGGACCGTGGTCGGCATCGAGGGCAGTCAGCTGATTCATGGGGTCAACGTGTTGCCGCCGGGTGGGTCGCTGCTGGTGTTGCAACCGCCCAATCGCTTCCTGTGTTTCTTCAAATACCTGACGGACCGTGACCGGCAGAACTTCGGTTTTGTGGTCGGGATACCGGAGGGGGACGGCTTCAGGGTCGACCCTGATGAGGTCGAGCGTACGCTGGATCTGTTTCCATCAGCAACGCCGTAACCCCCTGTAGGAGCGAGCATGCTCGCGATGGTCGTCAACGATGAAGAGGGGTATCAGACAGCCCGCGTCATCGTTAAACACCATCGTCGGAACGCCGCCCGGGACAAGTCCGCTCCTACAGGGTGCGGGCCCGCTCAATAGGCGTGCTTGCCAGAAAACGCAAACACCGTGCGCGCAAGAATCACGAAGTCGAGCCACAGCGACCAGTTGTTGATGTACTCGATGTCCGAGTCGACCCGGCGGATCATCTGGTCGATTTCCCGGGTTTCGCCCCGAAGCCCGCGCACCTGGGCCAGGCCGGTGATGCCGGGCTTGATGTTGTGGCGGGCAAAGTAGCCCGAAACATCCGGCGAGTACTGCACGTCGTGCTGGATGGCATGCGGGCGAGGGCCGACCAGTGACATCTCGCCCATCAACACGTTGAACAACTGCGGCAACTCATCGAGGCTGGTACGGCGGATGAAGGCTCCCACGCGAGTGACCCGGGGATCATTCTTCTGCGCCTGCTTGATGGCGCCATCGGCCGGTTGATGAACCACCATGCTCCTGAATTTCCAGATACGGAACGACTCGCCACTCCAGCCCATGCGCTCCTGGCGAAAGAACACCGGCCCCGGGCTGTCGAGTTTGATCGCCAGGGCCACCAGCGCCAGCACGGGCGCAGCGATCAACAGGATGAGGGAGGTGAGGACCTTGTCTTCGAGGTTTTTCAGGAACAGGCGCATGCCGATCAGCGGGGTTTCCGACAGGGTCAGCACCGGAATGCCGGCAATTTCCCGCACGCTGTGGTTGATCAGGCGCAGGGAAAAGATGTCCGGGACCCAGTTGACCGAAATGTGTTTGTCGAACAGCCGCAGGTAAACATCCTGGATGACCTCCGACCCGCCCAGCGGCGTGACGAAATACACGGTGCGGATGGAATGTTTGACCACCAGTTCATCCAGGTGCGAGATGTCGCCCAGAATCGCCAGCCGATGCTTGATGTTCGCCGGCTCCTTGCCTCGGTCATCGTCCGCGCCAATCAGCACGCAGCCGACGATACGCTCGCCCAGCCAGGGGTTGGTGCTGATTTTCTTGTGCAGGTAGTTGGCCAGTTCGCCCGACCCGATGATCAACGCGTTTTCCAGTTGCGTCGGGTGAGCGAGGAATTTCTTCTGCATTTCCCGCGTGCCCAGGTGCAACAGCAACTGAGCGACATAACCGAGGACGAACAGCTCGCCCATCAACAGGCGTGAATAGACTTCGCTCTGTTTGGTCAAAAACGCCATGGCCACCAGGAACCCGAAGGTCGCGGTCCAGGCTTTGAGGAGTTTGAAAGCCTTGACGGTAAACACCACGTTGCTGCGGTAAATGGCGTAGTGGTCGTAGACCACGGCCAGGGCCCCGAGCAGCAACAGCAACATGATGACGTAGTCTTGGGTGATGTAGCCGATGTGGTAATTGATCAAGAACCAGGCAACGCCGGTGACTGCAACGCAATCGAGACCGGCCTGAATCACTGTACTGGTACTGCTTCTACGCTGGAGCACGGAGCGGGTGTTGTTAGGCTCAAAAATCATGCTTGGACCTCATTTGCTTTCCTTCGCGCTCGATAATGACGAGATTCAGGTCAATCAGGCCCCCCACAGAGCCCTGGCGTCATCGGCAAGCTACTCGAACCCATCATGCTGCTTTTCGCAGGTGCTGTCACTTTAGCAGCAGTACGCGTACTTGTAGGAGCGAGCATGTCGAGGCGTCGAACCGTCGCGATGGTGTCATACGCACCGCTGGGCATCAGGCACCCAGCGTTATCGTTAACGACCATCGCGCGCATGCTCGTTCCTGCAGGGTTGTTGCGTACGCTGCAGTTTGAGACAAATTGGAGCCTGTTACATACCACTCAAGCCAGCATCGACTGCAAATCACCCTGACGATCCAGTTTCGCCAGATCATCGAAGCCGCCGACATGGATATCGCCGATGAATATCTGCGGCACGCTTCGGCGGCCACCGCTGCGGCTGAGCATCTCCTGGAATTTCCCGGGTTCGGCCTGAACGTTGATTTCCTCGGCGGCAATCCCTCGGCTGGCCAGCAACGCCTTGGCGTTACGGCAGTACGGGCAGGTGTCGGTGGTGTAGAGCGTCACGGTGTTCATCAGCGGTACTCCTGGGTGAGGACGTCAGTTCAAGCGTCGATGGCCGGGAAGTCGATATCGGTCAAAGCAGCGTTGTTGAGGTAGTTGGTCAGGGTCATCAGGGCGACCTGGGCGATCACTTCGATGATTTTGCCGTCGTCGATGCCGGCTGCCCGTGCCGCTTCCAGCTGTTCGTCGCTCAACTGGCCACGGCGTTCGGTGATCTGCCGCGCAAGGGTGGCAATGGCGTTCAGCTCTCCCTGGCGTGCGTCGTGGATCTGCTGCGCGGACATCCCGGCCTTGCCGGCAAAAAAGGTGTGGGCGCTCAGGCAGTAATCACAGCCGTTGACCTGTGACGTGGCCAGGGCGATGACCTCTTTTTCGACGGCGCTCAGCGACGTCTTGCCGAGGGTGGCCGACTGCTGCATGTAGGATGTCAGCACGGCGGGGGCGTGGATCAGGGTCTTGAACATGTTCGGCAGGAAACCGATTTTTTTCTGCACGCCTTCCAGCAGTGGGCGGGTGGCGTCGGTGGCGAGTTCAAGGTTCAGGGCGTTGATGCGGCTCATGGTGATTCTCCGTATAGGGCGCGGTATGCGCTGGGTACGGAATCCATGTTAATGATCGGCTATGGCTTATTGGCTGCAAATCGTCGAGGATATGCGACAGATCGTCCAGACTTGCCGGCGGGAGTGCCACCATGGATCGCTTGTCCACCTTGCTCAGCCATTTCGGCGTCAGTGCCGGAACCTTCCACAGCGGTACGTTCTGCGGCGTCACCGCCTTCGACGGTGAGCAGGCCTGCGGCCACCTGCACCTGCTGCGCGGCGGCGAACTGAGCCTGAAGCTGGCTGACGAACGCGAACTGCAACTCGACAGCCCCACGCTGATCTTTTTTCCCAGGCCTTACCGTCACCGCTTGTTCGCTGCCGATGCGTCCGACACGCAACTGGTGTGCGCCTCGCTGGATTTCGACGGCGGGGCGGGCAATGCGCTGGCAGCGGCCTTGCCCGATTACCTGGTGCTGGACCTGAACGAGGTGCCGAGCCTGGCAGGCACCCTCGAGTGGTTGTTCAACGAAGCCTTCGACGGCCAGTGCGGTCGGGAGGCGATGATGGACCGCCTGTTCGAGGTGCTGGTGATTCAGTTGCTGCGACACCTGCTGAGCAGCCGTGAGCAAAGCCCCGGCTTGATGGCCGGCCTGGCCGACCCACGGTTGGCGCGGGCCCTGAGCCTGATGCACGACACCCCGGCCAGGGCCTGGACCGTGGCCGAGCTCTCGGCGGCCGCCAACATGTCCAGGGCCAGTTTTGCCGAGCACTTTCGTCAGGTGGTCGGGCAGACGCCGGTGGATTATCTGGTGAGCTGGCGCGTCAGTCTGGCGCAGAAGCGCCTGCGCGAGGGCAAGTCGATTGCCTTGATTGCCGATGAAGTCGGCTACGAGAGTCCATCGGCGCTGGCCCGGGCGTTTCGTCGCAAGACCGGGGTCAGCCCGCGTGAGTGGGGGCAGGCGGGCAAGCGCCGCTAGGCGCTGCGTTCAGGGCGTTATGCCGTCTTCGATGGCAACGCCTTACGCGCGCTTTTGCCGGCCATGCCGTCGGGCCGCATCAGCCAGTTAAGCAGATCGGCCAGTTGCGCGTTGTTCAACGCCGACTTTGACCTGCCGGGGACGGGCACAAGAAACTCGCGGCCTCCCGGGACCTTCAATAAGTTGCCGACGAATCCGGCCATTCTTGGGGTGTCATGGCGGGGGAGACCATGCCATTGCCCAGGTGGCAGCCGGCGCATTGCACCTGGTAGTTGACGCCGACGCTGCAGCCGGCCTGGTCGATCGGTGTCTGCAACGCTTCATGGCCCGGCGCGTGACGCTGGGCCGCATCAGGGATGGCGCGTGTAAACTTGCTGTTTGGAGTCCGGAAATAATCCACCGTTACATGGATATCTGGACGAAAAAGTCCTCTATTTGCAGCTACGGGGAAAAACGCTGGTTCTTTGCTCTTTCGTTGTTGGCGGTGGAAGCGGATCTCGTGATACTCGATGAGCCTACTGCTGGTGTGGATCCTGAGTTCAGACATTACATTTGGAAATGCCTGCGTGGAGCTGCCAGTGAGGGAACGGCCATTCTAATGTCTTCGCATAATATCGAAGAAGTCGCGAGCAACTGCGACTGTTTCTACATGATCAGCCAGAAACAATTCAAACCATTCGATTCGGGAAAGGAATTCGCAAGTCACTACGGCGTTGATTCCTTGGATGAGGCCTTTATACGCGGGGCCGCTGGGCACTTGTGAAGCATCAGGCCGGTATTGAAAGATTCGACAACGTCCCGAAGGTCACTGGCGGGTCTTGAATTATTTAGGATCCAGATCGACAGATGGTAACCATCGGCGGCGCCTGCTTTTTGCCGGCAATGAAGTCTGGCACCCTGTGGGTCAACGCCCACGTGCTGCTCGACCCGGCGATGCCGTTCGGTGGGGGCAAGCAGTCAGGGATGGGCCGCGAATTCGGTCGCGCGTTGATCGAGGCCTACACCGAGCTCAGATCAGTTTGCATCGCCCCCTGATTCACACCGTCGGCGCGGGCTTCGCCAGTTCGATGCCCGCCGCACCCAGGCGCTTGAGGATCTCGAACAGCAGGTCACTTTTGGTGACCCCGATGATCCTCGGGCTGGTCACGTAGCCGGTGACGGTCAGGGTGATGCCATCGGGCGTCAGCTTGCTGAAACGAACCACCGGCGCCGGTTTCTCGAGGATGCTTTCGTTCTCGGCATAGGCGTTGTAGAGCAGGTCCTTGACCTGTTCGGGGTCGATGTCCAGGGGCAAGGTCAATTCGAGTGACGCCACCCCCTGGGCACTGCCACCCAGGGTCACGTTGCGCAGGTTCTGCGAAATCAGCTGCGAGTTGGGCACGATGACGATCGAGCGATCACTGAGCTGGATCTCGGTGGCCCGCACGTTGATTCGGCGGATGTCGCCTTCGACGCCGCTGATGCTGATCAGGTCGCCGACCTTCACCGGGCGCTCGGTCAGCAGGATCAGGCCGGACACGAAATTCTTGACGATTTCCTGCAGGCCGAAGCCAATCCCCACCGACAGCGCACTGACGATCCACGCCAGGTTGGTCCATTGCACGCCCAGCGACGACAGGGTCAGCAGCACAACCGCCGCGTAGGCGATGTTGGCGAACAGCGTGCTGAGCGAGGCGCACATGCCGGGGTCCATGCGGGTCTTGGGCAGAAACTCGTTGTCCAGCCAGCGCCGCAAGGTACGCACCAGGTAGATGCCGATCAGCAGCGCCAGCACGGCGTTGAGCAAATGTCCCGGGATGATGTTCAGTTTGCGCAACCCGGCGCCGCCGAGGATGGCCACGGTCTGGTCGATCAATTGGCCGAGAGTGGTGCCCACGCTGCCGACGAACAGGGTGATGATCGCCAGCAGGATCAGCGCGGCGCGGCCTGCGCCCGACAGCACCACCGACGCCTGTTCGAGGCGTGTGTCGCCGATGCCCAGCACTTGCTTGAGCGACTTGCCGCTGGCGCTCCTGGGGGAGAACAGGTGTTCGCAGGCATCGTTGAACAACTGCACCAGCAGGTAGAAACCGGACAGGATGATGAACATCCACACCAGTTGATAGGTGATGAAACGTGCGGCGGAGATGTAGCCGATCACCAGCGCGCACAGCGAGGCAATCACGCACAGGCAGGCGAAGGCATACAACAGGCTGGTGACGGCGGAGTGTGCCGGCGGATGCTCGCCCGAAGCTGCCACCAGCCGGCGGGCCTTGCTGACGCGCAGGAACAGGGCGCCGATCAGCAAGGTCACCACCAGTGAAACGAAACCCCGGGCAAACAGTACGGCCTGACTGCTCATGTCGGAGACATTGACCACCTGCACCACTGTCAGCAGGCCCAGCAGGACGCCGGCCATCAGTCTGGGGAAGGGCCTGATCGCCTGCGCGACCGGTTCGGCGATCGTCGGCAGGCGCCAGGAAGGGTGTTGTGTCGACAGCAGGGCGCGGCTCAGGCCGGTGATCAGCACGCACACATACACCACTTTTTCGAACTCGTCGGAGTAGCTCTGCATCAGTGGCGACAAGGGTATATGCCGGGTCAGTGCATAGAACAGCAGGGCCAGTGCGCAGGCGGTCGTCAGCAGGGTGGCGGCGACAGAGGCAAAGGCCAGGGAGCTTCGGCGCAGTCGACCTTCGGGCATTCGGTGAATGCACACCCACGTCAAGCCACGGTCCGCGACCCGGCGTCCTACCGTCCACAGGACGAACGCCAGTATCACCAGCGTCACCGTGAGCAGGCGCTCGCCGGGCAGCCAGGCCACCGCCACCGCCGCTGCCACGTGCTGGGTGAAAGTGCGCACGCGCTGCACGTCGTCCTCCTGGGGCTTGAACAACGGCGCCCAGAAGGTTGCGCTCAGCACACTGGCGGCACGCAGGGACATTTCCGACTCCAGCAGGCTGCGGCGAATCGAAGCAATCTGGATCAGCAGGCCGGCAGCGCTGTCCCTGAGGCCGGTCAGGGTTTTCAGGTTGGCGTCGACTTTGCTTTTCTGCTCGGAAATGGCCGCCCGTTGCGTGGCGATTTCCGATTTCGCCAGGACGACCTCGTCCTGGGAGACGGGCTCCAGCACATCGAGCTGGGCCTGCAATTGTTTCTGCTCGGGCAGCAGCGCCGACTGCATGGCGGTGACATCGGCGATGAACGACTGGATCAGGTCCTGCAAGGTGACCATCTGGGTCACGTTGTTGGCCTGGGACACTTGCTGCTTGATCCGGTCCAGGCGCAGTTGCAGCCCTTGCAGGTCACTCTGGGAGACGGCCAGGGTCGAGAGGCCGGACAGGGAAGGGGCGTTGCCCGTCAGGTCGGCGGCCGACAGCGTTGCGCCACCCGGCACGAGCAGGGTGAGCAGGAGAAAAACCATGGAGCGCAATGCATTGCACATAGCCTGGCCGACTCGGTTGTGGGTCATTCAGCCTATGAGGTTAGGTCATTCCCTCTGCCGGCGAGGGATAGTTTGCCCGGCGGCGCGTGTTCACGCGCTGGATGTACCTCGTCCACAGATCTGGCTTCACAAGTCTCAAATCCAGGGGCTTGAAAAAAAACCAATGCAAATCGCTCGCATTCCTTGTCCCTTTTTTCGACCTGCGCGTCATGGTTAGTAACGCTTACCATTTAGCAGGGTTTCTCATGTCTCGCTTTGTTCGTCCTTTGCACCCACTGGCACTTTCAGTGGCGATGGCTTTTGTTGCGGCGCCGCTGATGGCGGCTGAAACGTCGGTCTCCGATGCACCCGCCAGCGCGGTGCGCAGTTTTTCCATTGCGGGCGGTGACCTGAGCCAGGCATTGAACAGCCTGGCCGAGCAGGCGGGCCTAGTGCTGGCCTTCGACCCGGCATTGACGCGCGGCAAAAGCAGCAAGGGTTTGAACGGCTCCTTCAGCACCGGCGAAGCCCTCGCCCGACTGCTGCAGGGCACTGGCTTGAACGCCATCGCGCTGTCGGCCACGCGTTATCGCATTGAGCCTGCCCCGGAGCCGGTGGAAGGTTCCCTGGAATTGCAGGCCACCAACATCAACGGTGCCTACGCCAGCGAAAGCCCGACGGGTCCGGTGAAAGGCTATGTGGCGACGCGCTCGCTGTCGGCGACCAAGACCGATGCCGCGCTGATCGAAACGCCGCAGTCGATCTCGGTGGTGACCAAGGACCAGATGCGCGCCCAGGGCGCCGAGAGCCTCAACCAGATCCTGCGCTACACTGCCGCCGTCGTCACCGAGAGCCGTGGCTCGACCGCCTCGCGTCTGGACCAGATGACCATCCGTGGTTTCTCCCCGGCGGTGTACCTGGACGGCCTGCGCATGCCCGGCAGCCGCGACGCCTCGCCGCAAAAGGACTCCTTCGACCTCGAACGCGTCGACGTGCTGCGCGGCCCGTCGTCGGTGTTGTACGGCCAGGCCAGCCCGAGCGGTGTGGTGAACATGGTCAGCAAGCGCCCGCTGGACACCCCTTTCCATGAAATCGGCGTCGAATACGGCACCTTCAACAAGAAGCGCACGACCTTCGACCTGAGTGGCCCGATTGACGATCAAGGGGTCTACTCCTATCGCGTGGCCGGTCTGTACGACGATGCCGACGGCCAACTCGAACACACCGAAACCCGGCGTCAGGCGATTTCCTCAGCCTTCACCTGGCGCCCCAGCGAAGACACGTCCCTGACCTTGCTCGGGCACTTCCAGAAGGACCCGAAAGCCGCGTCCTACGGTTCGATGCCGGCCTGGGGTTCGGTGCTGGACAGCCCCCTCGGGCGCGACATCGATGTCGATTATTACGACGGCGAAGAGGATTTCGAGAAAAGCGACCGGCAGTATTTCTCGGTCGGCTACCTGTTCGAACATCACCTGAACGACGTCTGGACCTTGCGCCAGAACGCCCGTTACCTGCGCAGCGAAGGGGTGTACCGCAGCCTCTACCACACCAACCTGCAGGCCAATTACCACACCACCCGGCGCTCGACCATTGCCACCGACGTGGACCTGGATTCCTACACCGTGGATAACCAGGCCCAGGCCAAATTCGAGACCGGACCGGTGCAGCACACCGTGCTGTTCGGCGGCGATTACCAGAACACCAGCACCGACACCAAGTCGGGCTTTGGCGCGGGCCCGGCCCACGATATTTTCGAACCGGTGTACGGCCTGCCGGTGACCACTCCGGCGTTCACCAGCGATGCCACTCAGCGCAACCAGCAGAAGGGGTTGTACTTCCAGGACCAACTCAAGTGGGATCAATGGGTCCTGCTGCTGGGCGGCCGTTATGACTGGGCAACCAACCGCAACAGCACGCTCAACCTGAACACTCAGGCCAAGAGCAAAAGCTCATTGGACAGCGAGGCCTTCACCGGTCGCGTAGGCCTGGTCTATCTGTTCGACAACGGTCTCGCGCCTTACGTCAGCTATGCCGAATCCTTCGAGCCGCAGTCCGGCACCGGCTACGGCGGTTCGGTGTTCAAACCCACCGAGGGCAAGCAGTACGAAGTGGGGATCAAGTACCAGCCACCGGGCAGCAACAGCTTCATCACCGCATCGATCTACGACCTGACGCAGACCAACGTACCGACCCTCGATCCGGACCCGACGCACCTGTGCGGCACCGGTCGTTGCCAGGAACAGAGCGGCGAAGTGCGCTCCCGTGGTTTTGAACTCGAAGGCAAGGCCAGCCTTAACGACAACCTCGATATCACGGCGGCCTATGCCTACCTGGACAACCGCATCACCAAGTCCAACAGCACCGTCAACTACGCGCCGATCGCCGACGTCGCCGTGGGCCCGGCGGTCTCGACCAAAGGCACCACCACCTACGGCATCCCGCGCCACACGGCGTCTGTCTGGGCGGATTACACCTTCCACGACGGCGTCGCCAAGGGCTTTGGTGTCGGCGGCGGGGCACGTTATGTCGGCTCGTCCTGGGGCGATGCGGCCAACACCCTGAAGGTGCCGGGCTACACGCTGGTAGATGCGTCGGTGCACTACGACATCCCGAACATCAACAGCCTGAAGGACAACCTGCGCCTGGCCGTGAATGCGACCAACCTGGCCAACAAAGAGTACGTGTCGACCTGCTATTCGTACTCGTGGTGCTGGTATGGCTCGCAGCGTACCGTGCAGGCGAGTGCGACCTATCAGTGGTGATGCACGGCTGACACCGCCATCGCCGGTTCGCCGGCGATGGTCTTTGCATCCGACATCGCCGGCGCCTGATCGACCGCGGCACGTTATGATAGGCACTCCAGACGTCCGCCCCAGAGTCAAAGCCCTCGATGTTCCAGATCACCCACTACAAAACCCCATGCCCCGAACCCGTCGCCAGTCAGATCCTGCAGCTGGTGGTCGACAACCTGACCGACATCAGCATGGTCGCCATCGCGCCGAGCAACCTGTTGTACAACGTCTACCAGTATGCAATCGGCTTTGAGGTGCACCTCTACCTGGAGGCGCTGAATGGGGAGAAGGGCATCGCCGTGGAATTGCTCGTGGCCACCGACGTGGACGATCCGCAAACGGTGACCGGTTTCCTGCTGTACTTGCCGAGCAAGGATGATCCGGATGCCTGCGCCGTGGCCTACATGGCGGTGCAGGCCAGCCATCGGCGCCAGGGCGTGGCGCGCCGGATGTTGCGGGAAATGGTTGGCCGCTATCCGCACGCCGAGCTGACTTGTGCGGTGGCCAAGGTGCCGTGGTTCGAGTCGATGGGCTTCCAGGTGCTGGGCGCGCGCGGCCCCCAGGTGTTGATGAACACCCGCGATCATCGTTCCGAGGGGTTGATCGGCTTGGTGGAAACGGCGCCGATCTACAGCTCGCTGGAGGTGCGACAGATCCACACCTACCTGCTGCAACGCCACGGCAAGCGCGCCATGCTCGACGCCGAGAAACAGCGCGATAGGCATCTGGATCAGTTGACGTACAAGGCCAATGAGTATGTGCGTAGCCGGTTGAATTGAAGAGAAACACATTCCCTGTAGGAGCGAGCATGCTCGCGATGGAGGCACAGACGCCGCTGGGTGTCAGGCAGCCAGCGTTATCGTTGACGTCCAACGCGAGCATGCTCGCTCCTACAGGAGTCATGTCGTGTCGACATAGGGTAGTTCACAGGAATCGGGGTTCGTCGGTCAGGCCCGCCACCCCGCCTCACGCAACGCCTCCAGCAGCGTTTCCGCATCCAGCCCCGGCACCGCATGGCCATTGCCTTCAGCACTGTCGGCCGCCAGCAGCGCATTGATGATCGCTTCTTCCACCGCCTCGGTGGCCGCCAGGAACAACTCGCTGATGTGGTCGTTGTTGACCATGCTCAGGTTGTCGCAGGTGGGTGACCGTTTGGTTTGATAAGCCGCCGGTGGCACCTGGTTGCCGGTGGCGAACGCAATGAAGATGTCGCCACTGTGATCTTCGTTACCGCCCCCGGTACGCGCCAGGCCAAGGCTCGCGCGTTGGGCCAGGCGTGTGCATTGATGCGGCAGCAGCGGCGCGTCGGTGGCCAGGCAGACGACGATCGAGCCCATGCCCGGATGGGGCAGCGCAGCCTTCAGAAACGGCGAATCGACCTGGGTCATGTAGCGTCCCACCGGGTAGCCGTCGACCCGCAGTTCGTTGCGCACGCCATGGTTGGCCTGCACGATCGCCCCGACCGTCCAGCCACCCTGGGGGCTGTTCAAACGGCGTGACGCCGTGCCGATGCCACCCTTGAATTCATGGCAGATCATGCCGCTGCCGCCACCCACCGAACCTTCCGTCACCGGCCCGCTTGAAGCGTTGCGCACCGCCTCGGCCACGTGCTCGGGCTTCACATGAAAGCCGTTGATGTCATTGAGCAGGCCGTCGAAGGTTTCCAGCACCACCGGCATGTTCCAGTAGAGCCGGCCGTCGTCGGGCTGCTGCTCGCGGTCGATGGCGATCAAGGCATCGCGCACCACGCCCAGGCTGTGGGTGTTGGTGAAGGCAAGCGGGCTGGTCAGCAGCCCGGCTTCGCGAATCCACTCCAGGCCGGTCGCGTCGCCATTGCCATTGAGCACGTGCACGCCGGCAAAACACGGGTGCTGGCTGCTGGACACGAGGCGCGGCTCGATCACGGTGACGCCGGTCAGGATGTCGCGACCCTTGGCGCTGCGGCCGCGCACTTCGCTGTGGCCAACCCGCACGCCGGGTACGTCGGTGATGGCGTTGAGAGGGCCGGGTTGCAGCTGGCCAAACCGGATGTTCAAGTCACGGGCACGTGGTTTCATGGTGTTTTCGTCTCGATTGCGTGGCAGAAAAAGTGTGGTTGAACGCTGATCCCAACCTGTGGGAGCGGGCTTGCTCCCACAGGAGTGGGTGGTGTCAGGCGTTATTGGCCGTTCTTGACCTTGCTCCAGATCCGCGTCCTCACCCGCTCGGTGGCCGGCGGCAAGGGCTGGAGGGTGAACAAGGTGGCCAGGGCCGCAGCGGACGGATACACCGCCGGGTTGTTGCGGGTCGCTTCGGCCACCAGGGGCGTGGCCTTGCGATTGCCATTGGGGTAGGACAGATGATCGCTGACCGGGGCGATGACTTCAGGGCGCATCAGGTAGTCGATGAAGGCCAGGCCTTGCTCGGGATGCGGTGCGTCCTTGAGCAGCACGAGGGTGTCGAACCACACCGGTGCGCCTTCCTTGGGCAGGCTGTAGGCGATCTTCACGCCGTTGTTGGCCTGCACGGCGTTGGTTTTGGCTTCGAGCATGGCCCCGGACCAGCCCACCGCCACACAGATGTTGCCGTTGGCCAGGTCGCTGATGAATTTCGATGAGTTGAAGTAGGCAATGTGCGGGCGCAACTTGAGCAGCAGCGCTTCGGCTTTCCTGTAATCCTCGGGGTTGGTGCTGTTGGGCGGCAGGCCCAGGTAGTGCAGGGCGACCGGCAGCATCTCGGATGGCGAGTCGAGCATCGCCACGCCGCACTCGCCGAGCTTGGCCAGGTTGGCTTCGTTGAACACCAGGTCCCACGAGTCTACGGGTGCCTTGTCGCCCAGCGCCGCGCGGACCTTGTCGATGTTGTAGCCGATGCCGTTGGTGCCCCACAGGTATGGCACGGCGTACTGGTTGCCCGGGTCGTTGTTGGCCAGTTTCGCCAGCAAGTCGGCGTCCATGTTCGGGTAGTCCGGCATCTGCCCGTGGGGCAGAGGGGCCAGGGCACCGGCCTTGATCAGCGTCGGCAGGCTGAAGTTGCTGGCCACCACCACGTCATAACCGCTGCGGCTGGTGAGCAGTTTGCCTTCCAGCACTTCTGCGCTGTCGAAGGTGTCGTAGACCGGCTCGATCCCGGTGTCGCGCTTGAAGTCGTGCAGGGTGGTGGGGCCGATGTAGTCGTACCAGTTGTAGACGTGAACGGTCGGTGCCGGAGCGGCCACCGCCGACAGCGAAACGCACAGGCAGGCGCTCAGCCCAAGATTGATCTGTTGACGGGGACGACTCATGATGCGGCACTCCTGGCCTGCTGCGGCCGGTGATGAACAGGTGCTGGCAGCGTATCGGCAGGCCGGGGACTGACCCATTCCCATCATGGGTTACTCGAAAGGGGTAGAACGTGGACGCGTTGCTCAAGGAGTTGCCGCTGCACCAGGGGCTGGCGCGGGTGTTCGGTGCGCTGGGCCGGGACACCTTCTGGCGTGCGCTGGTGGATACGCTGCGGCTGCTGGTGCCGCTGGACAACGCCCTGGTGGCGGTGATGCAGCCGGGAACGGTGCCGCGCCTGCTGATCGATTTCGATGCCCTGGCCCAGGGCGACGAGCATGAAGAACTGGCCGACTACCGCGCCGGCATGTACCTGCTCGATCCGTTTTACCTGGCGGCCTGCGCGGGCATCGCCGACGGCTTGCACAGCCTCGATTCCGTGGCGCCCGACCAGTTCCAGCAAAGCGAGTATTACCTGAGCTACTTTCGCCGCGTGGTGGGGGGCGACGAGTTGCAGTTTCTGGTCAATATCGAGGGCGCCGTGCTCGGCTTGTCCCTCGGGCGCTCGACGCGCTTCACCCTGCAAGAGCAGGGGCGGTTGCTGTGCGTACGCGACTGGGTGCTCGCCGCGATGCGCCAGCAGGCGCAATTGTTGCCGCCCCAGGGCCCGGCTCACGAAGCGGCCGGGGATTTCGCGGCGCTGCTCGAGCGCTTCGATGCCCGCCTGACCGCCCGGGAGATCGAAACCGCGCGGCTGATCCTGCAGGGTTTCTCAAGCAAAGCCATCGCTCAGCAACTGGGGATCTCGCCGGAAACGGTCAAGGTGCACCGGCGCAATGTCTATCACAAGCTCAAGGTGAACGGGCATGGGGAGTTGTTTGCGCGGGTGTTGCAGCCGCGGTGATTGGCTGAATGATCCGACGCCATCGCGAGCACGCCCGCTCCCACACTGAAACGTTTGTGAACTCAAGAGCCGAGTACACGCACCCCCTGTGGAAGCGGGCTTGCTCGCGATAGCCGTGACGCGGTCTCAGCCCCGAAACACCAACGCCTTCAACCCACACTCCACATCCGCATCCGGAAACTCCGGCGGGTTCTCCAGCCGCTGCTCGAAACGCAACCCCGGTGCTTCGCGCATCACGCCTTCGATCAGGAAGTCGGCGCCAAACGCCGGGTCGTTCATGCACGCCAGCACCGTGCCCTCGGCCGTCAGCAATTCCGGCAGGCGACGCAACACCCGCTGGTAATCCTTGGTCAGCAAAAAACTGCCTTTCTGGAAGGACGGCGGGTCGATGATCACCAGGTCGTACGGGCCCTTGCCGATCACCTTGCCCCAGGATTTGAACAGGTCGTGGCCGAGGAACGTGACCTTGCCCAGGTCATGCCCGTTGAGCCGGTGATTGTCCCGGCCACGGCTCAGCGCCGGGCTGGACATGTCGAGGTTGACCACGTGCTCGGCACCGCCCTCGATGGCGGCCACCGAGAACCCGCAGGTGTAGGCGAACAGGTTCAACACGCGTTTGCCCCGGGCGTTGGCGCGCACCCAGTCGCGGCCATAGCGCATGTCGAGGAACAACCCGGTGTTCTGTTTGCGGCCCAGGTCGATCTTGTAGCGCAGGCCGCCCTCGGTAATCGCCATGTCCTCGATCACCTCGCCCACCAGCCACTCGGTGGTGCTTTGCAGCAGGTAGCGGTGCTGCAGCGCGAGGGTGTGTGCTCCGGATTGCGACCACTGCGGGGATCGGCTGACGTCCATCAGCGCCGCGACCAGCGCCTCCAGTTGCGCCGCCTCCGGTTCCTTGAACAGCGACACCAGCACCACACCCTGCAACCAGTCGACGGTCAACTGCTCCAGCCCGGGCCAGCAGCGGCCACGGCCGTGGAACAGGCGGCGCGTCTCTGCAGGCGCGTTGGCCAGGGCGGTGACCAAGTGAGTGTGAAGGGTGGTGAGAGCTTGAGAGTTCATCAGTTCAGATCGAGGCAGCAAAGCGGCCCGCAAGTTTAACCACCAATCCCTGCAGGAGCGAGCATGTCGAGGCGTCGAACCGTCGCGATGGTCTTCAACGAAAACGCTGGGCACCTGACACCCTCAGGCGTATCCGAATTCTTCGCGAGCATGCTCGCTCCTTCAGGGGTGCGCGGGGTATTCATCACAATTAAGTTAACTTTCGGTGAGGATTTGGCGACAAGTGCGCCGCCATACTCGGCCCCAACGACTAACCACCACTGGAGCCGGACATGTCGCAGTCAACTGCTGCACCCAGGGCCAGCCACCCTCGCTGGCTGCGGCTGACCCATTGGCTCAATGCACTGGCCGTGCTGGTGATGGTCACCAGCGGCTGGCGCATCTACAACGCCTCGCCCCTCTACGACTTCAGTTTTCCCACCTCGATCACCCTCGGCGGTTGGCTCGGCGGCGCCTTGCAATGGCACTTCGCGGCGATGTGGTTCCTGGGCATCAACGGCCTGATCTACCTGATGTTCAACCTCTTCAGTGGTCGGCTCAAACGACGGTTTTTCCCGGTGTCGTCCAGAGGCGTGCTGCATGACCTGGGCGCCGCCCTGCGCGGAAAACTCGGGCATGCCGACCTCGGTCACTACAACCAGGTGCAGCGGCTGGCCTATCTGTTCGTGATGCTCGACATCGCGATGCTGGTGATCTCCGGGCTGGTGCTGTGGAAGTCCGTGCAGTTCCCGCTGCTCAGGGAATTGCTCGGCGGTTACGAGGCCGCGCGGCATGTGCACTTCATCGCGATGACGCTGTTGGTGGCCTTCGTGGCGGTACACCTGGTGATGGTCGCGCTGGTGCCGAAAACACTGCTGGCCATGATTGTCGGTCGCAAGGAGCCTGTATGAAAAAGCGCATCGAAGGGCTCGACGAAGCGTCGATCCTCAAGGAAGCCCGCCACATCATCGCCCCGCAGATCGAGGACCGTTCCCGTCGTTCCTTCCTGATGCGCGGCCTGACTCTGGGCGGCGTGGCGCTGCTGTCCGGTTGCAATATCACCGATAACGACAGCGTCGAAACTGCGCTGTCGTCCATGTCGCGGCTCAACGACCGGGTACAGGGCTGGCTGTTCAACCCCAATGCCCTGGCACCGACCTACCCGGCGTCGATGATCACCCGGCCGTTCCCCTTCAATGCCTTCTACGGCATCGACGAGGCGCCGACCGTCGAGGAAGAGAGCTTTCGCCTGGAGGTCACCGGACTGGTTGCCGACAAACGCAGCTGGCGCCTTGAAGAGCTGCGGGCCATGGCGCAGGAGGAACAGATCACCCGGCACATTTGTGTCGAAGGCTGGAGCGCCATCGGGCGCTGGGGCGGGGTGCGGTTCAGCGATTTCCTCAAGCGCATCGGCGCCGACACCGATGCCAAATACGTTGGCTTCAAATGCGCCGACGATTATTACACCAGCATCGACATGGCCACCGCACTGCACCCGCAGACCTTGCTGGCGCTGACCTATGACGGCGCAGTGCTGCCGCGCGAGTACGGCTTCCCGATGAAGCTGCGCATGCCCACCAAGCTTGGCTACAAGAACCCCAAACACATCCAGGCGATTTTCGTCAGCAACACCTACAGCGGCGGCTACTGGGAAGACCAGGGCTACAACTGGTTCGGTGGGAGCTGACGGCCTGACCCTTACACGTTTCACCCCCCCCCCAACGTTCCAAGGAGTTCGATCATGAAAAAACTGACCACCCTCGTTCTGTCCATGTGCCTGGCCGCCGGTGCCGCCAGCGTCTTCGCGGCCGATACCATGAGCAACGACAGCATGAGCAAGGACTCGATGTCCAAGGATGCCATGTCCAGGGACAGCATGAAAAAAGACTCGATGTCCAAGGACGCCATGAAAAAAGACGCGATGAAAAAGGACGGCATGTCCAAGGATTCCATGAGCAAGGACGGCATGAAAAAAGACAGCATGTCCAAGGACGCGATGAAGAAGGATGCGATGTCGCAATAACTCGCTACAACACAATCCCCTGTAGGAGCGAGCATGCTCCGGGCGGCGTTCCGACGATGGACGTCAACGATGACGCTGGTTGCCCGACACCCAGCGGTGCTTCTACGTTTTTCGCGAGCATGCTCGCTCCTACAAGGGATTTCGATCACGCCCAAGGAATAAATAACCAGGCAGTGCCCTGACGCTTGAATTTCCACCCTGTTTGCGATCAAAAATGAATTTCCGCAAATACCGCTGCTCATACCTGTAAGCAGCGGAGAGTAGCCCGCGAAAATCATCAGGCAATCAGGGAGTGGCAAAGTCATGTGTCCAGTATCCAAGGCGGGCGAGCACCTTCCGGACGGGTTGATCCTTGTGGTGGAAGACGATCCGCTGATCCTGGAGTTTCTCTGCGAGATTCTTCAGGAGGAGGGTTATGCCATCGAACCGCAGATCAGCGCCGATGACGCCGCCGGTTATCTGGACTGCCATGCGGACAAGGTCGCCTTGCTGCTGACGGACATCACCATGCCCGGCACGCTCAATGGTGCCGACCTGGCCAATCAGTTCGGCGACCGTTGGCCGCAGAAGCCGATCATGATCATGTCAGGCTACGAGACGCCGGAGACTTCCGGGGTCAGGCACGACGTGTCGTTCATCAAGAAACCCTGGGCGCTGGGGCAGTTGCTCGATTGTGTCGAGGGGGCCTTGAAATCCGTACCGTCGAGAAGGTGAGTTTCGCCCCCGGCCAGTGCTACATTGCCGGACCTTAGTCGCCCGTCTCCCGCCAGAGGTCGTTCATCCTTGCCAGTCTTCAACAAACCTTATCGCGCCTTCCTCTTTGACATGGACGGCACCGTCCTCAATTCCATCGCCGCCGCCGAACGCATCTGGACCGTCTGGGCCTTGCGCCACGGCGTGGACGTTGCGTCATTCCTGCCGACCATTCATGGCGCGCGGGCCATCGACACGATCAACCGCCAGGGCTTGCCAGGCATTGATGCCGAAGCTGAAGCGGCGTGGGTGACCCAGGCCGAAATCGATGATGTCGAGGGCATCGTGGAAGTGGCCAGCGCGGCGAACTTCCTCAAGTCGTTGCCCGCCCATCAGTGGGCTATCGTCACTTCAGCACCCCGGGCGCTGGCGTTGCGGCGAATGGCGGCGGCAGGGATTCCGGAACCCTCGGTGATGGTCACCGCCGAAGATGTCAGCGCCGGCAAACCGGACCCGGCGGGTTATCGCCTGGCAGCCCAACGCCTGGAGGTCGATGTCAGCGAGTGCCTGATTTTCGAAGACGCCACCGTGGGCATTCTCGCGGCAGAAGCGGCGCCGGCTGATTTGCTGATCATCACCTCGACCCATGAGCATCCGCTTGATACCGCGCATGCGACCATAAGCGATTACTCATCGGTCAGTGCTCAAGTCGATGCCACCGGCCAATTGCGCCTCAATGCCCTCTGACCCACCGCGATGGCGGCGTGTCAGGCGACATCGGAACCGACTCCCACACTGAATTGTCCGGCGTTCATCGAATATCGGTCCGAGCACTGCGCCGGATCACCTGCGGCGGTTGGCCGAAGGCCCTGAGAAACGCTTCACGCATGCGCCGCCGATCGCTGAAACCGGTTTCGCTGGCGATCTGGTCGAGGCTCAGGCGCCCGCGTTCGAGCATCTGCCGGGCGGCCTCCAGGCGCAGGTTTTCGATGGCCTTGGCCGGCGACTGGCCGGTTTCGGCGCGAAACGCCCGACTGAACTGACGTGGGCTCAGGCGCGCCACGTCCGCCAGCTGTTCCACCGACAACGCTTGCGCCAGGTGTTCACGGGCGTAACCGAGCACGGTCTGGATACGATCGGATTTCGGTTCCAGTTCCAGTAACGCCGAGTGCTGCGACTGGCCGCCTGCGCGGCGGTGGTACATCACCAGTTTCTGCGCCACGGAGCGGGCGAGTTCAGCGCCGTGGTCCTTTTCGACCATGGCCAGCGCCAGGTCGATGCCGGCCGTCATGCCGGCCGAGGTCCAGACCGCACCGTCCACCACATAAATGCGGTCTTCCTCGACCTTGATCGACGGAAACCGTGCCTGCAAATCCCGCGCATACGCCCAGTGCGTGGTCGCCCGCCGTCCATCGAGCAATCCGGCCTGGGCCAGGACGAACGCCCCGGAGCAGATGGAGGCCATGCGCCGAGAAGTTTGAGCGCTGGCGCGCAGGTAGTTCAAAACCCCTGCCGGCGCCTGCTGGAGAATGGCATCGCCGCCGACCACGATCACCGTATCGAACACCCGCTCATCGAAAGCTTCGGTGCCGACGGTCAATCCACCAGACGCACGCAGGGTGTGGCCTTGTTCGGACACGACGCTGACCTGGTAAAGCGTTTCGCCCGCGCTGAAGTTGGCGTACTCGAACACCGGCATGGCGGCCAGCGCCATGGACTGGAAGCCGTCAAACACCACAAACGCCACGGCAGTCATTTCGATGCCCTCATATCCACATGTCCGGAAAACGTACTTTAAACGTCATTTGCGACGGGTGTGAGTCAATTTATAACTGTACACACACGGCGAATACCTCGCCTGACCTTGAAGGAAACTCAACATGGCTCTCTCATCCAAAGGCACCGCCCTGATCACGGGCGCCTCTTCCGGTATCGGCGCGGTCTACGCCGATCGTCTTGCGCGCCAGGGTTATGACCTCATTCTGGTCGCCCGCAGTCGGTCCAGGCTCGACACCCTCGCTGCTCGCCTGAGCAATGACACCGGTCGCGCCGTGGAAGTGGTCGTCGCCGATCTCAAGTACCCGGCGGACCTGCTTCGGGTCGAGGACATCCTGCGCACCGACGCCAGCATCACCCTGCTGGTCAACAATGCCGGGGTCGGCGGTGTCATGCCGTTGCTCGCCAGCCCGGTGGACGACATGCAGGACATGATCACCCTCAACGTCACTGCGCTGATGCGCCTGGCCTACGCGGCGGTGCCGGGGTTCGTGGCCCGTGGCACGGGCGCGGTGATCAACATTTCGTCGATCGTGGCGATTGCGCCGGAAATTCTCAATGGCGTGTACGGTGGCAGCAAGGCGTTCGTGCTGAGCCTGAGCCAATCCATGCACCATGAGCTGGCCGACAAGGGCATTCGCATCCAGGCCGTTCTGCCCGGCGCCACGGCCACCGAGTTCTGGAGCGAGGCGGGCAATCCGGTGGAGAACCTGCCGCAGGAAATCGTCATGTCCGCCGAGGACATGGTCGATGCCGCGCTGGCAGGTTTTGCCAGCGGCGAAGTGGTGACCATTCCCGGTCTGCACGACGGCGCACAATGGGACCGCTACGAGGCCCAGCGCCAGGTCCTTTCCGGCCTGTTGGGGAGCTCCACGCCGGCCCCGCGTTATCGCTGAAACGATCCGGTTGAGCAGGAGGGGCATCGACCTATGGCATGCCGCAGGTCGAGTCAGATGTTGGAGTGATTGTGGCCTGCGGCGGGGTCAGCGCACAGCGGGTGGCCGGTTGGGCGCAATGATTCGCGCAGGCTTCGGAAAAAGCGGAGCAGGGCCGGAAACGTAATCCACTTGTCACAAGCCCTACCACGATTTTTCAGCACTTATTGCCCGGCAGCGGTTCCGTCCTGGATCAGAATCGCCCTGGCCAGGTCTTCGTCGCTGGCGTTGAGCCCTGGATTGTCCTGGCGGATCTGCTGCATGACCGACTCCAGATACACGCCGCGAATCGCACCGCCACTGGCGACGAAGCTGGAAGCGTCATCCCGGGCGGGGATCATGAGTTTATGGTCTTTGAACGTCGAATACAGCGAAGCAGAAACCCCGGCCGATGTGGCGACATCGCCCGCATCCACTTTCGCCAGAGCCGAGCCAACGGGCAAGCACAACACAAGAGAAGAGATAATGATCAGACGGCGCATGACAGTGTCCTCCGAAAGCGTGGAACGAACTGCATAAGGGGAAGTACCACATCATTTAGGATTCGCGACACAGGCCCAGAGTTCCTTTCAACCTTCATCGTCGATTGTCCAGGACAGCGTTCAGGTCCCTGGCACAGGCTGAGTCAGCGCTTGAGTAAACGAGCGCGGGTGGTAACGTAAGGCATTTCAACGGTCGGGAGCGTGGACATGGATCTGGGAATTTCGGGGCGCTGGGCGATCGTCTGTGCCGCCAGCCAGGGGTTGGGGCTGGCCTGTGCGCGAGCGCTGGCGAAGGAGGGCGTCAACCTGGTGATCAATGCCCGTGGCGACCAGGCCTTGCAGATCGCCGCCAAGGAGTTGCGCACCCTCGCGGGCGGCATCGAAGTGTGCACGGTGGCCGGCGACATCAGCGAGGCCACCGTCCGTGAGCAGGTGCTGGCGGCCTGTCCGCAGGTGGACATCCTGATCAACAACGCGGGCGGCCCACCGCCGGGCGACTTCCGCGACTGGCAGCGCGAAGATTGGTTGAAGGCACTGGATGCCAACATGCTCACGCCGATCGAGCTGATCAAGGCCTGTGTCGATGGCATGGCCGAGCGCGGTTTCGGTCGCGTGGTCAACATCACTTCCGGCGCGGTCAAGGCGCCGATCGATGTGCTGGGCCTGTCCAACGGCGCCCGCAGCGGTCTCACCGGTTTTATCGCCGGGCTGGCGCGCCAGTCACGGCTGGCGGGAAACAACGTGACGATCAACAACCTGTTGCCCGGTCCTTTCGAGACCGAGCGCCTGCGCAAGACCCTGAGCGCCGCCGCCGACGCCGGTGGCACCAGTGTCGAGCAGGTCAGCCAGCAGCGCCGCCGCAACGTCCCGGCGCAGCGCTTCGGCCAGCCCGACGAGTTCGGGGCTTACTGCGCCTTCATTTGCAGTCGCCACGCCGGCTTCCTCACCGGGCAGAACCTGTTGCTCGACGGCGGCAGCTATCCGGGCACGTTTTGAGCGTGAGCGCGATGGCGTTCTTGGCCTGGTAAATCTGTTCGGCATTGAATCACCGGGGTTCAACCGTGGCCTGGCGTTGGCGATGCAGACCGATGAGATGGGCGATCTTCAAACCTATGAGAATAATGCAGGGGGTTGAAAGTCAGTCTCGTACCGACCGATAATCACCCCCCCGCGCACCCCCACCCCACACCAACTACGCTTATCACTACGCCCATCCCAATGGGAGGCCTCCCATGCTCAACGTACGCACTGCCCGAATGCTCACCGACTACAAACGCTGGGCCAATGAGCGTCTGTTTGACAGTCTGGCCGCGTTACCGCCGGGCGAGGTCAGCAAGGAGCGGGTGTCGGTGTTCAAGAACATGATCGGCACCCTCAACCATATCTACGTGGTGGACTGCATCTGGAAGGCACACCTCGAAGGCCTTGGGCACGGCTTCAAGACCTCCCACGATCTGCTGCATCCCGAGCTGGCCGAGCTGCGCCGGGCACAGCAGGACGTTGATCGGTGGTACTGCCAGTGGAGCGACCGACAGACCGAGGCCTCGCTGGATAAACCCATCGAGTTCACGTTTGTCTCGGGCGACAGCGGCACGATGAGCGCCGGCGCGATGCTGATGCATGTGGTCAATCACGCCAGCTATCACCGGGGCTGGGTGATCCAGATGTATTTCGACATCCCGGCCATGCCGCCGATGACCGACCTGCCGATCTTCCTGCGGGAAACCGATTCGTCCTTCGCCTCGATCAACGCGCCTGAGGTGCAGCCGACATGTGTTGCGCAATACGCGAGCGCAACCAACGTTCTGCCGGATCGTTATCGTTGACCCCGTTCCAGACCATCGACAGCTCGGACAGCACGATGTCGAACGGCGGGTCGTCGGCCCGCAGCTGGGTGCTGCCTTCGATCAACGCCTCGGCGGCGTAATCCGGTACGGTGGCGAGCATCTCGGTGCCGGCCAGCAGGGCGCGCAACCCGGCGAATTGCGGTACCGCCAGCACCACCCGGCGCGAACGGCCGATGCGTGCCAGGTCATTGTCGATGGCACCGGTCAGGTCTCCGGAGAATGACACCAGCGCGTGCGGTCGCTCGCAATAATCATCCAGCGTGAGGGCGCCGGGGCGGTTGTCGCCGCGCAGGATCTTGACGCTCAGGTCGCGCAATTTCTTGCGCTTGGCATTGGCCGGCAGCTCCGTGGTGTAGCTGATTCCGACGGAAATTTCGCCGCTGGCGAGCATCGACGACATCAGCAGGAAGTTCACCCGCCGCACCACCACCACAACGTTTTGCGCTTCCTCGCGGATCTGCTTGAGCAGCGGCGGAAACAGACCGAATTCGGCATCGTCGGACAGGCCGATGCGAAACACGTCGCGGCTTGTGGACGGGTCGAAATCCTTGGCCCGGCTGACCGCGCCGGAAATGGTGTCCATCGCCGGCTGCAATTCCTTGAGAATCGCCAGGGCACGCTGGGTCGGTTCCAGCACGCGGCCGTTGCGCACCAGCAACGGGTCGTCGAACAGGTCGCGCAATCTGGCCAGCGCGGCACTCACCGCCGGCTGGCCGAGAAACAGCTTTTCCCCGGACCGGGTCAGGTTCCTCTCAAACATCAGGGTTTCGAAAATCACCAGCAGGTTCATGTCCACGCGGCGCAGGTCGTTTCGATTCATGGGGCAAAGGCTCTCAGGTTCTTCGGGTCTGTTCAGTAAAGACCAAACCCGTGGTTTGCGTGGGCGACGGGCGGCGCCTCGGCGGGGAGGATATCGCGACTACGCTGATCCTTCGCATTGTTTGACGCAGGAGTTCGAGCATGAAGATCGATCTGGCAGGAAAACTCGCCATCGTCAGCGGCAGCACCGCCGGCATTGGTCTGGGCATCAGCAAGGCACTGGCCGAGTCCGGGGCCACGGTGGTCGTCATCGGGCGCCAGGCGTCCAAGGTCGACGAGGCGTTGGCGAGCATTCGTCAGAGCGTGCCGCAGGCGCAGTTGCGTGGCCTGACCGCCGACCTTGGCACGGCGCAAGGCGCGCAACAGTTGTTCGCCGCCGAGCCGCGTGCGGATATCCTGGTCAACAACCTCGGCATCTACGAGGCCGTGGATTTTTTCGACACCCCGGACAGTGAATGGACGCGGTTCTACGAGGTCAACGTGATCTCCGGCGTGCGCCTGTCCCGGCATTATGTGCCGGACATGGTCAAGCAGGGCTGGGGACGGGTGATTTTCCTGTCTTCCGAGTCCGGCATCGCCATTCCGGCTGACATGCTCAACTATGGCGTGACAAAAAGCGCTAACCTCGCGGTGTCCCACGGTTTGGCCAAACGGCTGGCCGGTACGGGCGTGACGGTGAACTCGATCCTGCCGGGGCCGACCTTGACTGACGGCGTGGAGCATATGCTCGCCAGCGCCGTGGCCCAATCGGGGCGAAGCGTTCGCGAAGAAGCTGATGACTTCGTGCGCAAGGCCCGGCCGACATCGATCATCCAGCGGGTGGCGGATGTCGAGGAGGTCGCCAATCTGGTGGCCTACATCGCTTCCCCGCTGTCGTCGGCCACCACCGGTGCGGCACTGCGCGTCGACGGTGGTGTGGTCGACAGCCTGGCCATTTGAATTTGACTGACGGGAGAAACGCTACATGGCAACAGCATCAGCAACGATCGACATTCCGGCTTCGGCCGAGCAGGTCTGGCAATTGATCGGCGGTTTTCATGCGCTGCCGGACTGGCTGCCGTTCATTGCAAGCAGTGAATCAACTGAAGGCGGGCGAGTGCGCCATCTGCAAACGGTCGATGGCGCTGTGGTTGTCGAGCAACTGCAGACGTTTGATAACACCGCCAGGACCTACAGCTACTCGATCCTGCAGGCGCCGTTCCCGGCCCGGGATTATCTGGCAACCGTCAAGGTTGAAGCGCTGGGGCAGGGCGCCCGGGTGACGTGGTCTGGCCGGTTCGAGCCGGTGGGGGTGAGCGAGGAGGAGGTGGTGGCGTTGTTCACCGGGGTCTATGAGGGAGGGTTACAAGCGTTGCGAGCGCATTATCCGGCTTGATCCGCAGCCTGGTACCTGTGGGAGCACAAGGTTTGCGTCCACCGCGATACCGGTGGGAGTGGGCTTGCTCCGGGCGGTGATCCGACGATGGCGGTGTTTCAGGCGCCCGGGATGTTGGGTGTGCCGGCCTCATCGCCAGCAAGCCCGCTCCCACAATGTTTCTCGGCCGTTCGCCACGCAGCATCAAGACGCAGTAATCAACCGCTCGCGGCAATCAAGCACCAGTCGCGCACCGCCCATCTCGCCGTCGCCGACTTCCAGGGCGAAGCCGTGCAAGCTGACGATCGCCGCGACAATCGACAACCCTAAACCAAAGCCGCCTTGCGGACTGCCGCCTTCAGCGCGGTAGAAACGCTGGAACACCGCCTCGCGTTCAGTCAGCGGTATGCCGGGGCCGGAATCCTCTACTTCGATTTGTGTATGCCCGTCCCGATTGACCCCACGCAGAATCACCTGGCCGCCGGGCGGTGTGAACTTGATCGAGTTACTGAGCAGATTGGCCACGGCCTCGAACAACAACGCCCGGTCACCGTTCAGCAGCGCCAGGGTGTCGGGCAGTTCGAGGCTGAACGTCAGCTCGCCTTCTTCGGCCAGCGGCAGGTAAAAGTCGTGCAACTCCTGCAACAAAGGCACCGGGTCGAGTTGCACGAAGCCGGAGCGCCGCTGCCGGTCTTCCAGCTCGGAAATGCGCAGCAGCCCGCGAAAACGTGCCATCAGGGTGTCCGCTTCGGCCAGCACCGAGTCCAGTTGCACCGCTTGCGGCGAACCTTCGCCGGCCTGTTGCTGCATGCGATAGAGCTGCGCGCGCAAGCGGGTCAGCGGCGTGCGCAGGTCATGGGCAATGTTGTCGCACACACCCTTGACCTCGTTCATCAGGTGTTCGATGCGCTCGAGCATGACATTGACGATGGCGGCCAGCATGTCCAGTTCGTCACGCCGGTTGGACAGCGGCAGGCGTCGGGTCAGGTCGCCGGCGACGATGGCCTCGGCGCTGGCCTGAATCCCGCGAATACGCCGCAGCGGCCGGCGACGCAGCAAGTGCCAGCCGGCGATGCCGGGCACGATGGTCAGGGTCACCCCCCAGAACAGCGCGTGCAGGATGATCCGGGTCACGGCGAACAGCGAGCCGTTGTCGCGCACCAGAATCAGCCACCAGCCGTCGCGGGTCTGGGTGGCGACCGCGTCGCAGCTGTCCGTGGGCAGCGTCGGATCGTCGGAGTCGGCGCAATCGCTGAGCATGTGGATCTTGCCGTCCAGCGGCAGGCCTTCGGGAATGTGGTGCAGGGCGCCGCTGAGGTAGCGATGCTCGGCATCGAACAGGCCGTAGGCGTCGATGCCGCGAATGTCGAAGGTCATGCTGACGGCGAGGGCATCCACCAGTTGCTCGCCGGAAAAGCGCGAGAACAAATGCTGGCGTTGCATCAGCGAGTGTTTGGCCAGGTTGTCCAGGTACGCCGAGACCTCGAAATACATGACCCCCATGAGAATCCCGCTCCAGAGCACGAACAGTGAACTGTAGAGCGCGAGCAGGCGACTGCTGGAAGAGCGCCAGCCCTTAGACGGGTTCGGCAATGACATAACCCGAGCCTCGCACGGTCCGAATCAGTGGGACCTTGCCAGGCGGGTCGATTTTCTTGCGCAGGCGGCCGATGTGCACGTCGATCAGGTTGGTGCCGGGGTCGAAGTGATAGCCCCAGACTTCCTCGAAAATCATCATCCGCGACAGGATCTGCCCGGTGTTGCGCATGAGGAATTCCAGCAGTTTGTATTCGGTGGGCAACAGGGTCAGCAACTGCCCGTCCCGGCTGGCTTCATGGCTGATCAGGTTCAGCTCCAGGTCCGCCACGCGCAAGGTGGTGGCCTGGGCGGTCACGGTGTTCTGGCGCCGCAGCAGGACTTCGACCCGGGCGGCCATCTCGTCAGTGGCGAACGGCTTGGTCAGGTAGTCGTCGCCCCCGGCTCGCAAGCCGCGCACGCGCTCGTCGACATCGGAGAGGGCGCTGATCATCAGGATCGGTGTCGCCACGCCCATGGTCCGCAGGGTGGTGACAATCGCCAGGCCATCGAGCTCGGGCAACATGCGGTCGAGGGTGATCAGGTCGTAATTGCCGCTGACGGCGCGCTCCAGGCCTTCGCGGCCATTGTCGACCCAGTCCACCTCGAGGCCGTGGCTGCTCAGTTCGGCGACAATTTCCCGGGCGGTTACGGTGTCGTCTTCGATGGTCAAGATGCGAGTCATGGGACGGACCTGATAATCAATTCAAGGCAAGTGTGGGGGCATTTTGCCAAGAAATGTCGACGACTTTTTAAATTAACTTTCATGTGATTCGGCAGACAACCGGGAAGATTGATTTGATTTGGCACTCGCTGACTCCCGGCGGTCACGAGCGCTGCAAGCATAAATCGGCAATGCATAAAACCCGCCGCGAAAACCGGTTCAATGCAGAATGCAAGGTCCTAGGAAATGAAGTTTTTCTAACTAATTGAAAATAAAGGATTTATATAAAGTCGACGACTGGCACGGTGGCTGCAATTCCTCTGATGACGAGTTGTAACAACATCTTTCTTGCCTGGAGCGACATAATAATGAATAGATCCCCTGATGGTTTCCATCCTGCCGAAGAGGAAGCCAGTTCGCTGTCTGGCGTCTCCTGGGGTGCGATATTCGCCGGGGCCGCTGCTGCGGCGGCGTTGTCGCTGATCCTGGTGTTGCTGGGCGTCGGGCTGGGCTTCTCGGCCGTATCCCCTTGGGCCCATGAGGGCGTCAGCGCCAAGGGGCTGGGCATTTCCACCATTGTCTGGCTGACCGTGACACAAATCCTGGCCTCCGGGCTCGGTGGCTACATCGCCGGTCGCCTGCGGGTGAAATGGGCCAACATGCACGGCGACGAAGTCTATTTCCGTGATACCGCCCATGGCTTCCTGGCCTGGTGCGTGGCCACGCTGGTGACGGCGACGCTGGTGCTCGGCTCGGTCAGCGGTGTGGTCAGCAGCGGCGTGCAGGCCGGCGCCAGTGTGGTCGGCGGGGCGGCCAGTGTCGCGACACAAGCGGCCGGCACCGCCGCTGCCAACAGCGACTCTGACCAGTACGGCTATTTCGTCGACAGTCTGTTTCGCGATGATCGCCCGGCCGCCGTCAGTGATGACGCAGCCCGTGGCACCGTGACCCGTATCTTCGTGCGCTCGCTGAGCAACGACGGTCAGCTGTCTGCCGAAGACCGTACCTACCTGGCCCAACTGGTGGCCCAGCGCACCAACCTCACGCAGGCCGATGCCGAGCGCCGGGTCGATGAAGTCTATGCCCGCACCCAGAAAGCCGTGGCCGACGCCAAGCTGGCCGCGCAGCAAGCGGCGGATACTGCCGCCAAAGTGGCTGCGGTGACCTCGTTGTGGATGTTCATCGCCCTGCTGATCGGTGCCTTTTTCGCCAGCCTCGCGGCCACCTTCGGCGGTCGTCGTCGGGATGCGGTGGTCTACGTGGAAACCGACACCTACGTCACTACCACCCCTGTTCGTTAACCCGGGAGAATCCTCATGCGCTCATTACTGCTGTTCTTTCTTGGTGTACCGATCCCGATCATCATCCTGATCGCCCTGTTCGTGCACTGATTCCTCGAGGCTGATACCTGCGCCGCTTCTGCTCCGTCAGAAGCGGCGTTTTCGTTCAGGGCAGGGTGAATGTCCAGGGGGTAATCAAATTCCGGATCTGGCCGATAACCCTTGCTGCCAAGGCCGTTTGTCTTCTATATACCGCCACTGCGTTGAATTTCTTGCTATAAACGCACTCCGATAGCCGGCGCAAAGACTGATGCAGCGCACTTTCGAGGCTTTGTCGGACAAATTCGTGGTCTTTTCTGTTGCTGAGGCCTCAAGTCGGCCTTAGACTGCCGCCCCTCGTAAATTGAGTGCCGGGTGGCGCTTGGACTACATGGCGCCGTTCCGTTGGCCAGATCCGATCTGCCGGAACGCTCCCTAATTCGCCTTAATGCACGTTTTTTTATAGAGATATCAATGACAAAGGACAAGTTGCTGGCCATGCCGGCGGATGACTACATGAATGCCGAGCAGCATGCTTTTTTCGCTGAGCTGCTGCAGAACATGAAAGTCGAAACCCACGAGCGCATTGAGCAGAACCGTATCGCCATCGAGAGCCTGGATTCTCCGGCCGATCCGGCTGACGCGGCTTCCGTTGAAGAAGAGCGCACCTGGCTGGTCAACGCGATCGATCGCGACCAGCGCATGCTGCCTCAACTGGAACAGGCTCTGGAACGCATCAAAGAAGACAGCTTCGGCTGGTGCGACGACAGCGGCGAGGCCATTGGCCTGAAGCGTCTGCTGATCAGCCCGACCACCAAATACTGCATCGAAGCCCAAGAGCGTCACGAACAGATCGACAAGCACCAGCGTCAGGCCTGATTTCGTAGCGCCACGCATCGCGGGCCAGCCCGACTCCTGCAGGAGCAAGGCTGGCCCGCGATGTTTTTTTTCGTCTGCGAAAAGCCCAGAGTGTTTCTATTTGACCGGATGCAGCGATCGCGACTAAGGGACCATGGATAATGGCCTTGTAGTGGCGTTTAATGCAGACACAACAATTAGAAGTGTGGGTGACGAAGATGACGCGCGACGAATCCGTGGTCGGGGCAGGGCAGGTGCCCGCCTTGTTGCCGAAAAACCGCTGGCTGACGCCGACCCTGCAAAGCATCGCGTTGATGCTATTGCTGTGCGGCATGGCGCTGGGCGGATGGCCGCTTTACGTGGGCCTGCCGATGGCGGTGCTGGTGGTGTGGCTGCCTCGTCTGCGGTCCCGAGCCGTTCCTGCAGCCACGCCGGTCGACCAGACGAAGGCGATGGCTGAACTGACTCGCGATCTTTCCTACACCACCAGCCACAATGCGCTGTCAGCCGCCGGCGTGGCCTATTCGGTCAGGCAACTGGCGGACAAACTGCAATCACAACTCGGGTCCGCGGCGCAGATTGTCAGCAATGCCGAGGTGATGATCGCCACCGAGCAAGCCACTTCGACCCTCAGCCAAGCCGCCCTCAGCGCCGCCAGTGAAGCGCACCGCAGCAGCGCTGCCGGACGCACCGAGCTGATCGAGTCGATCAACCGCATGCATCAACTCAGTCAGCGCGCCAGCAGCAGCCGCGAGTTGATCGAGGCATTGAGTCTGCGCAGCGACGACATCCAGCGCGTCACGCTGGTGATCCAGTCCATCGCCAGCCAGACCAATCTGCTGGCCTTGAACGCCGCCATCGAAGCGGCACGCGCCGGTGAACACGGGCGCGGTTTTGCGGTGGTGGCCGATGAGGTTCGCGGCCTGGCAGCGCGCACGGCGACGGCCACCGGTGAGGTCGGCGAGATGGTGGCCGATATCCAGCAACGCACCGCCCAGGTCGTGGAGCAGATCCGCCAGTTGTCCAGCGACCTCGACACCGGTGTCCAGCAGGTCGAGCACACCGGGCAGCACCTGGAGAACATTGCGCGCCTGGCAGCCGGCGTCGAAAGCCAGGTCGGCGAGATCGCCAAGGGCGCCGAGACCAACCGCGAGCAACTCGACAGCCTGTTCCATGCCATCGAACAGATGCGCAGCGACCTGGCGGTCAGTGATCAACAGACCCAACGCCTGGCGCAAGCCGCCGTCCAGATGGAAGGGCAGGCCGAAAGCATCAGTGAGCGTCTGTCTGAAGTGGGTCTGGATGACTATCACCAGCGGGTTTACGACCTGGCCAGGGAAGGCGCGAGTCAGATCTCGGCGCGCTTTGAAGCCGACATCGACGCTGGCCGTGTCAGCCTCGAGGATTTGTTCGACCGCAACTATCAGACGATTCCCAACACCAGCCCGGCCAAGTACCAGACGCGTTTCGATCGCTACACCGACCAGGTGTTGCCGGCGATCCAGGAGCCATTATTACCGCGCCATGAAGGTCTGGTGTTTGCGATTGCCTGCACGCAGCAAGGGTATGTGCCGACGCATAACAAGGTGTTCAGTCAGCCGCTCACGGGCGATGTGCAGGTCGACACCCTGCAGAACCGGACCAAACGCAAGTTCGCCGATCGCACCGGGATTCGCTGTGGCAGCCATCAACAGGCCGTGCTGTTGCAGACCTACACCCGCGATACCGGGGAGCTGATGCACGATCTGTCGGTGCCGGTCATGGTCAAGGGCCGGCATTGGGGTGGGTTGCGGCTGGGGTACAAACCGGAGGGGCCGCAGTGATGCCTGGTTTTCTGCAGGCGCGAGCAGCGTCCTGCAGAAAAGGCGGGGAGGCACGCTCTATCGTCCGTCGTGCAGGCGCACATTCAACTCGTCGACCATAAGGGCTTCTTCACCATCGGCGCGTATCCATTCCTTGAGGAGCATCGCCTGAGAAGGCGTCCAGAAGGGGGCGTCGATCAGCTTGGTGTTGGCGTCCAGCGGATGCGCCTCGATGAACTCGTCGATGGCGTCACCCTCCGAAGGCAACCCCAGTTGATCGAACAGGGTTTTGAGGTCGTGAGCGGGCAGGTCCATGGTGATCTCCTTGCGCAAATGTCAGTGCGATGTCATTTCATCTGAGGCGCCCGCGCTCCCGGAGTTCGAAACCATTTGCGAATGCAGGAGTCAATGACCCACGGCAACGCTCAAGCGCGGGATTCGAGTGCCCGGGCCAGTGCGCAGGCTTCATTGTGATTGCGGCGGAAGCCTCTTACGTGACCTGTGGAGATTTCCTTGATATGGAAGAACGCATTCCCTGCCAGTACCACCTGAAAACGCAGCAAGTCCGGCGCTTCGGCGGGAAACGGCGGAGGCGTAAACAGGCTCGAATGCAGGTTTGACGTCGGGCTGGGAGGGGCTGAGAAGTGTGTCAGGGTGCACATATGAAGTCCTTTTCATGGTTTTGCCGACGTATGTACGGCGTTTTGGCTGGTCGCGGTGAGCTTCGCTGCTCTAGAATCACCGTCAGGATTGGCGCTTGACGGTTATCTAAAGCAATTTTTTGCGATGGATATGTCGGAAAAATGCTTTTTTTGCAGCGTTTTTTCCCTAAGGTTGGTAGTCCTGTTTTTCTGGCGATCAGAAGGGCGATTTCCTTCATCTTTTGACGCATACCCGGCAAGACGACGCGAGTCTCATTCCATTAGTCTTCTTACGTCTTGCGAGGGATGAGCCCTGTGCTCGTTCCGGATAGACCCCGGCCACTTGGGTCCAACTTTGGCATTGCCGCTTGTTTCTGCTGTGCGCGGCCTGGCTGTGCGCAGCATCATTTTCAGATGTGGGGATGTTTCCTTGGCAGTAAGTAATCTCGATATGCATGCTTTGTTCGTGCTGGGTGATCTGCGCGCAAAGTTGGTTAAACAGTTCCAGTCACGTTTTGTCTATGTCACCGAGCAGAACGCAGAAGGCATCTACATTGCCGAGCTCGATACCGAGTCCGCGCTGGTGGTGGATGACAAGCCGGGCCTCAAGCTCAAGGTTGGCGATCATTTCAGTGCTTCGGTGCTGCCCAGCCGTGAAGGCGGCAAACTGGAGATCCGGTTCCGCGACATCAAGCTGACCGTCTACGGCATTGGCGATTACGCCTACGTCACCACGGCCGATGGGCAGGGGATCGTGTTCAGGGAAGGGCACAGCGTGGTGACGGTGTTTGCCGCGCACCAACAGTTGCAGGAAGGCCTGACCAAGACGCTCAAGGCCGTGACGGCCAAGGCCGCGAAGTGGCGCAAGGGCGAACTGGTGACTTTCAAGGCCAGCGAGTGATGACCCAGGGTCGCGCCGCGTTTCACCAAGAGCACCTGGCCAATGCTCAGGTCGAGGCACGTCGTCTGTTCGAGCACAAGAGCGTCATGCAGGGCGCCTGGCTGGGTTGGGTCGCGTCGCAGATCTATGCACTGCGTCCGGCGGAGTACGCCAGCATGGTCAGGAGAGAGTTGGCGCGCTTGCAGGAAAATTCCGAAAATTAACCCACGCCCCTCGAAAGCAGGAACCTCTACTACAGTCAGTTGACTGAGTATTTTGAGGCTTGCGGTCTTCTGCCAGGCCATCCTGCTATTGCTGTGAACAGCACGAGGTGCAAAAGCATGAACGGATTTCGACGGTTGCTGGCCACTGTCCTGGTGGCTTTGGGTCTGGGTTCGCCCCTTCCGGTCCTCGCCGCACAGGCGCCGATCCACTTTGCCGACCTGAACTGGGAAAGCGGCAGCCTGATCACCGATATCCTGCGGGTGATCGTCGAGAAGGGCTACGGGCTGCCGACGGATACCTTGCCCGGCACCACCATCACCCTGGAAACCGCATTGGCCAATAACGACATTCAGGTCATTGGCGAGGAATGGGCGGGTCGCAGCCCGGTGTGGGTCAAGGCCGAGGCCGAAGGCAAGGTGGTCAGCCTTGGTGATACGGTCAAGGGCGCTACCGAAGGCTGGTGGGTCCCGGAGTACGTGATCAAGGGGGATCCGGCGAAGGGCATCAAGCCCATGGCGCCGGATCTGCGCAGCGTCAGCGACCTGCCGAAATACAAGGGCGTATTCAGCGACCCGGAATCCCCGGGCAAGGGACGCTTCCTCAACAGTCCGATCGGCTGGACCTCCGAGGTGGTGAACAAGCAGAAACTCAAGGCCTATGGCCTGGAAGACAGCTTCACCAATTTCCGCAGTGGCTCGGGGGCGGCGCTGGACGCCGAGATCAGTTCATCGATCCGTCGCGGCAAACCGGTCCTGTTCTATTACTGGTCGCCAACGCCGTTGCTCGGACGCTTCAAACTGATCCAGCTGGAAGAGCCGCCGTTCGACGCCGAGGCCTGGAAAACCCTGACTGACGCCGATAACCCTGACCCCAGGCCGACCCGCTCACTGGCCTCGAAGCTGTCCATCGGTGTGTCTACGCCCTTCCAGAAGCAGTACCCGCAGATTGCCGAGTTCTTCAGCAAGGTCGATTTCCCCATCGATCCGCTGAACAAGGCGCTGGCTGAGATGAGCGAAAAACACACCCCGCCACGGCAGGCGGCGGAGGCGTTCATGAAGGCGCATCCCGACGTGTGGCAGGCGTGGGTGCCCAAGGATGTGGCGGACAAGGTGACGGCCGGGTTGAAGTGATGCGTTGAAGCGCAGGCAGCCATCGCGGGCGGGCTCGCCCCCACATCGGTATGAGACCCGTTGTGGGGGCGAGCCCGCCCGCGATGCTTTTACTGTGCTCCTGTCAGGTCAAGCCCTTGCTCCGCCGACCGGTCGTGCACGCCAGGAAATGCCGACTAGGATGATTCTGTCCAAATCCCTTCAAGGATCTTCAACCATGACCTTTGCGTTGGCTCAATGGCTGGTGACGATATTGGCAGTGATCAGTTTGGTACACGTTTATTGGGGCCTGGGCGGCGAGTGGGCGATGCTGGCTGCCATCCCGCAGGTGCCGGTGGAGGGCAGTGTGCGGTTGCGGCCGGCTTTCAAGCCGCGAGGCTGGATTACCCTGATGGTGGCCGCAGCCTTGCTGGTGATCGCCTTGCTGGTGTGTCTGCGGGTCGGCTGGTGGGTCCCGGCGGTCCCGCATCAATCGTTGCAGTGGGTGATCAGCGCCATTGCCATCCTGATGTTTGCCCGGGCGATTGGCGATTCGGAACTGGTGGGGTTTTTCAAGCAGATCAAGGATTCGAGATTTGCCCGGCTCGACACCTGGGTGTATTCGCCGTTGTGCGTGGGGTTGGGGTCGGGATTGTTGGCGGTCGCCTGGGTCTGAGGTCACGTGGCTGTCGATATCGCGAGCGGGTCGAATCGTTGCGGCGACGCTCCCGCAGCCTCATTTCAAACTGAAAGCCCCATGCAGGAGCGGGCTTGCTCGCGATGCAAATCCGCGGATTCAGCCCCCAGTCTCAGTCCGCCGACTGCTCACCTCGGCCGGCACATCATCCCCGGCCATGCGCTTGCGGAACAACGCGGCGCGCGCCAGCAGCAAAGTGGTCACCGGCACGGTGATCGCCAGCAGGATCGGAATCAGCCAGGCATGCAGCACCGGCCCGGACTTGAGCGCGGAAAAGTAGATGATCGAAGCCAGCGCCACGCACCAGGCACCCAGTGTCGAGGCCAGGGCCGGTGGATGCATGCGCTGGAAGTAATCCTTCATCCGCGCCAGCCCGACCGCACCGATCAAGGCGAAGACACTGCTGAGCACCAGCAGGATCGCCACCGGGATTTCCACCCACAGGGACAGTTCAGGGGTCATTCGATTACCTCGCCACGCAAAAGGAATTTCGCCAGGGCACAGGAGCCGACGAAGCCGAACAGGGCAATCAGCAGCGCCGCTTCGAAGTAGGTATCACTGGCATAACGAATGCCCAGGGTGAGCATCATCAGCATGGCGAGGATATACAGGTAATCCAGCGCCAGAACCCGGTCCTGGGCCGAGGGGCCCTTGAACAGCCGGGTCAGCGTGAGCACCATCGCCAGGGAAAAAATGAACAGGCTCAGCAGAATCGCATTCGACAGCAGGGCACTCATTCGAAGATCTCCATCAAGGGCTGCTCGTAGGTCGTCTTGAAATGCTCGATGAACTGCGCTTCGTCATCCAGATCGAAGACGTGCAGCAGCAGGATGCTGCGATCCAGCGCCAGCTCCGACCAGACGGTGCCGGGGACCACGGTGCAGATCATCGCCAACGCCGCCAGGCCATTGGCGTCGCGCAGGTCCAGTGGCACCTTGACGAACTGCGAACGCGGCGCCCGTCGGCCGGCATTCAGCACGCCCCAGGCCACCGCGAGGTTGGAGGCCAGCACGTCACGGCCGACGATCAGGAACAACCGCACGATGGCCCCGGGACGCCGGATACGGATCGGCAGAGGCCGCAACTTGCGCATCATCAAGGGTGCGCAAAAGCCCAGGGCCGCCCCCAGCAACAGGTTGCCCGGGCTCACAGACAGATTCAGCACCAGCCACAACAACCACAATGCCAGCGACAGCCACGGCGCGGGAAACAGACGCTTCATGGCTGCACCTCCGCAACGGCTGCCTTGGCTTCCGGGCTCGGGACCGCGCGGGTGCCGAGCACCGCCATCACGTATTGCTGCGGGTTGTTCAGGGCCTGGGCGGCGGCCTGGGTGTAACGAATCAGCGGTTCGGCCTTGAACGTCAGGGCAATGCTCAACCCCAGCAACACGATGATCGGGATGCATTCGAACCGGCGCAGCAGGGGCGAGGGCCGTTCTTCAGGCGTCCAGAAGCGCTGCACGCCCAGGCGCGAAAAGGCGATCAGTGACGCCAGCCCGGAAAGAATCAGCAATGCCAGCAACCCCCACGCGGCGTTCGACACCGGGGCATCGGTGCCCTGGCCCAGACCCAGCGGGTTGAGCAGGGCGCTGAGCAGGCCCAGTTTGCCGATGAACCCGGACAGCGGCGGCATGCCGATGATCAGCAGGGCGCACGCGATGAAACTCAGGCCGAGGAACGCCATGGTCCAGGGAATCACCTGGCCGACCACGGCTTTCTGTTCGTCGTCGAGGTTGATGCCTTTGGGCGGTTGCAGGGATTCCAGCGGCCGCGCAATCAGGTCGCCGTCGTCCTCCAGCGGCATTTCATTGGCCGAACGCGAGCGCTCGATCAACTCCGCCAGCAGGAACAACGCGGCCAGCGCCAGGGTCGAGCTGACCAGGTAGAACAGCGCGGCGGCAATCAGATTGGGCTGCGCAAAACCGATGGCCGACAGCAGAATGCCCGCGGACACCAGGATGCTCAGGCTGGCCATGCGCTCCAGGCGTTGCGCGGCGATGATCGCCACGGCGGCGCAGGCGATGCTCGCCAGGCCGCCGTAGATCAGCCAGTCGCCGCCAAAGTACGCCGACGCGCCGGCCTGGCCGGAAAACAGCAAGGTCCACAGGCGCAGCAGGGTATAGACGCCGACCTTGGTCATGATCGCGAACATGGCGGCCACCGGAGCGCTGGCGGCGGAATAGGCCGGCACCAGCCAGAAATTCAGCGGCCACATGCCGGCCTTGGCCAGGAACGCCACGGCCAGGATCGCTGCACCGGCGTGCAGCAGGCCGCGATCGGCTTCTTCCACCAGTGGAATTTTCAGCGCCAGGTCGGCCATGTTCAGGGTGCCGGTGACGCCGTAGATCAGCGCCGCGCCAATCAGGAACAGCGACGAGGCCAGCAGGTTGATCGAGATGTAATGCAGCCCCGAGGACACCCGCGCACGGCCCGACCCGTGGAGCAACAGACCATACGAGGCGGCCAGCAGCACTTCGAAAAACACGAACAGGTTGAACAGGTCCGCCGTCAGGAACGCGCCGTAAAGGCCCATCAACTGGATCTGGAACAGCGCATGGAAACTCGAGCCGGCACGGTCCCAGCGGGCCAAGGCGAACACCAGGGCGCTGACGCCGATGATCCCGGTCAGCACCAGCATCAGCGCCGACAGGCGATCGACCACCAATACGATGCCGAACGGCGCTTGCCAGTTGCCCGGCAGGTACACACCGATGGAACCGGGCACGCCCGTGGTTTGCGTCCATTGCAGCAGCAACAGGGCAATGCCCAGGCCGAGCAGGCTGGAGAACAGATTGATTTTGGCCTTCAGCGGCCGGTGTTTCTCCCCCAGCATCAGCATGATCGCGGCGGTCAGCAGCGGCAGCAGGATCGGTGCGGCGATCAGGTGCGTCATCACATTCATTCTTTAGGCTCCCGGCCATCCACATGGTCGGTCCCGGTCAGCCCACGCGATGCCAGCAGCACCACGAGAAACAGCGCGGTCATGGCGAAGCTGATGACGATGGCGGTCAGCACCAGTGCCTGGGGCAGCGGGTCGGTGTAGTGCAACAGGTCCTGAGGCACGCCGTCCTTGATGATCGGTTCCTTGCCGATGAACAGGCTGCCCATGCTGAAGATGAACAGGTTGACCCCGTACGACAGCAGGCACAGGCCCATGACCACCTGGAACGTCCGTGGTCGCAGGATCAGCCAGACACCGGACGCGGCCAGGACGCCGATGGCGATTGCGATGACTTCTTCCATCAGACGGCTCCTTTCGTGGCGACGGACTTTGGCAGGGCTGCGGTTTTGTGCGCGCGGACCGATTGGTGGGCGAGGGCGGTGAGGATCAGCAGGGTCGCTCCGACCACCACCGAATACACGCCGATGTCGAAGAACAACGCGCTGGCCAGGTGCAGGTCGCCCAGCAGCGGTAGTTCGAAATGCCAGGTGTGGGTGGTCAGGAACGGATAACCGACCGCCAGCGCGCCCAGGCCGGTGACCGTGGCGAACAGCAGGCCCGTGCCCATCCAGCGCAGCGGCCGCAGGCTCATTTGCGCCTCGACCCACTGCGTGCCAGCGACCATGTATTGCAGGATGAACGCCACCGACATCACCAGCCCGGCGACAAAACCGCCGCCCGGCTGGTTGTGGCCGCGCATGAACAGGTAGATCGACACCACGAATGCAATCGGCAGCAGCAGGCGCACCAGCACCGCCGGCACCATCATGAAACCGAGCGCGGTGTCGCTGGCCTGGCGCGGGTTGACCAGGTCGGTGGCGACGTCGGGCGCCAGCAGGCGTTGCTGGGCGGGCAGTTGCAGGCTTTCCTTGGGAGGGCGGAAGCGGCGCAGCAGGGCGAATACGGTCAGCGCGACGGCCACCAGCACGGTGATTTCGCCCAGGGTGTCGAAGCCCCGGAAGTCCACCAGCATCACGTTGACCACATTGCTGCCGCCGCCCTCGGGCAAGGCGCGGCTCAAGTAGAACGAGGAAATGTCGTTGGGCGTCTGGCGCGTCAGCATGGCGTAGGACAGCAGCGCCATACCCCCACCCACGGCAACCGACAGCAGCAAGTCGCGCAGGCGACGGATGCGCGCCTTGCGCAGGCTGCTCGGCAGCGGCGAAACCTCTTCGATCCGCCGTGGCAGCCAGCGCAGGCCCAGGAGGATCAGCACCGTGGTCACCACTTCGACCACCAGTTGCGTCAGTGCCAGGTCCGGCGCCGAGAACCAGACGAAAGTGATGCAGGTCATCAGGCCGCACACGCTGACCATGGTCAGGGCTGCGAGGCGGTGATACTTGGCCTGCCACGCCGCACCGAGGGCGCAGGCGATCGCCAGCAACCACAGGGTCACGAACACGATCGAACCCGGAATCTTCGGTCGGTCGCCCCAGCTCAGCTGGCTGTGCAGCATCGGGATCAGCCCGGCCAGCACGGCGGCGAGCACCATCAGGAACAACTGGCTTTGCAGGCGCTTGGTGCTGATGCGCCGTTCGAGGCGACGGGCCAGGCGCATCATGATCACCAGGCTGCGCTCGAACAGGCGCTTGCCATTGAACAGGCCAATGATCGGCGGGTACTTGAAGCGTCCGCGCTTGAGCTGATTGCGCAGCAGCAGGTACAGCACGATGCCGCCGGACATGGCGATCAGACTCATGATCATCGGCGCATTCCAGCCGTGCCAGATCGCCAGGCTGTACTCGGGCAGGGTGCCGCCGACGACGGGCACGGCGGCGGCCGCCAGCAACGGGCCGACCACTTGCGCGGGGAAAATGCCCACGATCAGACAGGCGAACACCAGCAACTCCACCGGCGCACGCATCCAGCGCGGCGGCTCGTGGGGCACATGCGGCAGGTCGGTGGCGGTCGGACCGAAGAACACATCAACGGTGAAGCGCAGTGCATAGGCGACGCTGAAGGTGCCGGCAATGGTCGCGACGATTGGCAGGGTGATCTCGACCCAGGCGGTCGCGTTGATGAACACCGTTTCGGCGAAGAACATTTCTTTCGACAGGAAGCCGTTGAGCAACGGCACGCCCGCCATCGAAGCGCTGGCGACCATGGCCAGGGTTGCCGTGAACGGAATCAGCTTGATCAGGCCGCTGAGCTTGCGGATGTCGCGGGTGCCGCTTTCGTGGTCGATGATGCCGGCGGCCATGAACAGCGAGGCCTTGAACGTGGCGTGGTTGAATATGTGGAACACCGCGGCCACGGCCGCCAGCGGGCTGTTCAGGCCGAGCAGCAGGGTGATCAGGCCCAGGTGGCTGATGGTCGAGTAGGCGAGCAGGCCCTTGAGGTCGTTCTGGAACATGGCGCAGTACGCGCCGAGCAACAGGGTGCAGGCGCCGGCGCCGCTGACGATGTAGAACCATTCTTCACTGCCGGACAACGATGGCCACAGCCGCGCCAGGAGAAATACCCCGGCCTTGACCATGGTCGCCGAGTGCAGATAGGCCGAGACGGGCGTCGGTGCCGCCATCGCGTGGGGCAGCCAGAAATGGAAGGGGAATTGCGCGCTCTTGCTCAGGGCGCCAATCAGGATCAGGGGTAGCAGGATGGGGTAGAGGGCATGTGCGCGAATCAGATCGCCGGCGGCCAGGACCTTGTCCAGGTCATAGCTGCCCACCACATGGCCGAGCAGCATGACCCCCGCCAGCAGGCACAATCCGCCCGCACCGGTGACCATCAACGCCATGTAGGCGCCGCGTCGGGCATCGTGACGGTGATGCCAGTAGCCGATCAACAGGAACGAGAAAAGGCTGGTCAGTTCCCAGAAGAACACCATCTGGATCAGGTTGCCGGAAATCACCAGGCCGAGCATGGCGCCCATGAAGGCCAGGAAAAACGCGAAGAAACGCGGCACCGGATCGTCGGGCGACATGTAATAGCGGGCGTACAGCGACACCAGTGTGCCGATGCCCAGCACCAGTACCGAGAACAGCCAGGCGAACCCGTCCATGCGCAGGACGAAGTTCAAGCCGAGGCTGGGCAACCACAGGAACTCTTCGCGAATGACGCCGCCATCGGCGATTTGCGGGTACAGGAGCGCGACCTGGATGGTGCCGATGAGGGCAACCAGGCCCGCCAGCAGCGATTCGCTGTTGCGCGCGTTGTGCGGCAGGACGGCTGCCAGACAACTGCCGACAAAGGGCAGAAGCAGTAGAACTATCAGGGACATAGGCTTCTAATCTGCGGAGATTTGTGAAGCATCATACGTGCCAGTTCCCGGATCACCAAACGGCAAGCTGTGGCAGAATCCTACAAGGTAGTCGGAAAATGCCGGTCTTTCATTGTTTCGCAAGGCGCGTCAGGGCGGCGGGCCCCCTCGCGAGCAAGCCCGCTCCCACATTTGACCGCATTCTCTTTGACGGAAGCTGTTCAAGTGTGGGAGCGGGCTTGCTCGCGAAAGCGGACGACCCGTCGCTATAAGTCTTGAGGATTGCCTTCTCCCTCGCTTTCTCGCTCATCGCAAGTGTCAGTCTTACCCTTGGTCTTCAACTCACTGACGATCACCGCCGCGACAATCAACCCGGCGCCCACCAGGGCAATGGCCGGCAAGCGTTCCCCGGCGATGCGCCCGACGATCCCGGCCCACACCGGCTCACCGGCATAAATCAAGGTGGCCCGAGTCGGCGAAACACTCTTCTGCGCCCAGTTCATCGCCACCTGGATCGCCGCACTCGCGGCGCCCAGGCCCAGGGCGCTGCACAACAGGAACCAGGAGAAGTCGGGAAGGGCCTCATTCGTCGGCACCACCATCAGGAACGCCAGTACCGAGGTGGTCGCCAGTTGCACCACGGTCACCCGGCGCACATCGACCTGGCCGGCGTAGTTGCTGATCAGGATGATCTCGGCGGCAATCGCGATGGCGCTGATCAGGGTGGCGATTTCACCCGGGCTGAAATGGAACGACGCACCGGCCGGCCCCGACAGCAGCATCAGCCCGGTAAACGCCAGCATGATGCCGATGCTTGGCATCAACCCCGGACGGCGGCCCAGCGCCAGCCATTGCAGCAGGGGCACGAAAGGCACATACAGGGCGGTAATGAACGCTGACTGGCTGCTGGGGATGGTCTGCAAACCCACGGTCTGCAAGCCGTAGCCGAGCATGATCGCCACGCCGATGAAAGCGCCCGCCCTGAGTTCGAACAGGGTCAGCTCGCGCAGGTGTCGCCAGGAAAACAGCGCGACGATCAGCGCCGCCGCCGCAAAACGCAGGCCGACGAAGAACATCGGACCGCTCACCGTCATGGCGTGCTGCACCAGCAGGAAGGTGCCGCCCCAGACCATGGTGATCAGCACCAGCACGCATTCGGCCTTGCTGAACCGTGGAATACGAGGAGAAGCCGGGGAGGTGTTCAACGACGTCATGATCTTGCACGCTACCTGAGGGCGACGCACAATGCGCCAAATGTTGGGCAGTATACTGCTCAGCCCCCTCAAGTGAGCAATATAGTGCACAAAGATTCCATGCAGCGTGCTTCGGTCCTCCAGCACGTCAGTCTGAACGTCCGGCGTCTGCGCCATGCCGCCGACATGAGCCAGACCGCGCTGGCGGAAAAGTCCGGGGTCAGCCGCCGCATGCTGGTGGCCATCGAAGCCGGTGAGAAAAACGTCAGCCTGACCACCCTCGACCGTGTGGCCGAAGCGCTGGAGGTGGCATTCAGCGACCTGATCCAAGCCCCGGATGCCCGCGACCCCAGCCGCATCAATGAAGTGGCTTGGGCCGGGAAAATTCCCGGCAGCAAGGCGGTATTGCTCTCCAAGGCCTCGGCGACCCGTGAGGTGGAGCAGTGGGAGTGGTGCCTGCAACCGGGGGAAATCTACCCCTCGCAACCGGACGCCGATGGCTGGAGCGAGCAGATCTACGTCTTCGAAGGCTGTCTCACTTTAATGCTCGGCGATACGCCGCAGCGGATCGCCGCCGGCGAGTTCTACATGTTTGCCAGCAACCAGCCGCACGCTTATCGCAACGAGGGCGAGGTGGCCGCGCGGTTCATCAGAAACGTGGTGATCTAAGTGTTGGCTGACCAACATTGAACGGACACTTTGCTGGTTTGCTGTGCCGGGTGCTTCTCTTGTTTTTGCTGTAAATCATTGAAATAGAACGAATATAAATTCAGGCATGACTCCTGCAATCGTTCTGGTGCATTCACCGGAACCTGGAGTCGGCCCATGACAGCCTCTGCCCAACCCCCTCGCACCGCCCATGTGATTCGCTCGGATGCCGAGGCGATTGCCGTCGCGCACAAGCTTGCCGCGCACTTTGCCGTCGACGCCAGCGAGCGTGATCGCGAACGGCGTCTGCCGGTCGCCGAACTCGACGAGTTTTCCGCCAGCGGCCTCTGGGGCATTACTGTGCCCAAGGCCTACGGGGGCGCCGGCGTGTCCTATGTGACGGTCGCCGAAGTGATCAAGATCATCTCCGCCGCCGACTCCTCCCTGGGCCAGATCCCGCAGAACCACCTCGGCGTGCTCGATATCCTGCTGCAAACCGCCAGCGAAGAGCAGAAGCGCTACTATTTCGCCAAGGTGCTGCAGGGTTATCGATTCGGCAATGCCTTCTCGGAGTCGAAAAGCAAAAACGCCGGGGCCTTCGAGACCCGCATTCGTTTCGACGGTGACACCGCGCAGATCGACGGCGAGAAGTTCTACTGCACCGGCGCGTTGTTCGCACACATCGTGCCGGCGGTGGCGGTCAACGAACAGAACCAGGCGTTCATCGCTTTCATCGAGCGTGACAACCCGGGGCTGAGCGTGATCGACAGCTGGGACGGTTTCGGCCAACGCACCACCGCCAGCGGCGGGGTCACCCTGAACGCGGTGAAGGTGCCGCTCAGCGCGGTGATCCCGGCCCACAAGGCCTTCGATGAACCGACTGCCGACGGTCCGATCTCGCAAATCATCCAGGCCGCAGTCGACACCGGCATCGCCGTCGGCGCGCTGGAAGACACCAAGCGCTATGCCCGTGAGTCCCGCCCCTGGATCGACAGCGGGCATGACCATGGCTGGCAGGACCCGTTCAGCATCGCCGCGATTGGCGATCTGGAATGGCGTGTCCACGGCACCGAAGCGATCCTGCGCAAGGCCGGCCAGGCCATCGATGCCGCGCTGCTCGACGCCAATGAAGACACGGTGGCCCACGCATCGGTGGTGGTCGCCCAGGCCAAGGTCCTGTCTGCGGAAGTCGCCTTGCTCGCCAGCAGCAAACTGTTCGAACTGGCCGGCACCCGCTCGGTGCTGGGCAAGTACAACCTCGACCGTCACTGGCGCAATGCCCGGACTCACACCCTGCACGACCCGGCGCGCTGGAAGTACCACCTGATCGGCAACCACCTGCTCAACGGCGTGAAGCCCGCGCGCCACGCCTGGAACTGAGGAAATTACCATGAATGCCTTGACCCGACCTGTCGCTGTCGTGCAATCGCTGGCCGGCAGTCAGCATGACCTGCACCACGCCCGCAACCTGCTGGAAACGACCCTGGCGTTTGTCCGTCAACAGCCCAACATCACGAAAGATCCCTATGTGATCAGCCGTTTTGGTGACGTGCAGATCCGCATTGAAGTGGCCGCTGCGCTGCTCGAACGTGCCGAGGGTTTGCTCGACCGCCATGAGGAGGCCACCGAAATCAGCGTGGCCGTTGCCGAGTCCGACCTGGCCAGCGCCGAAGCCCTGGCCACGGCGAGCAACGCCGAATTCGAACTGACCGGACGCCGCACGGCCTTGTCCGGTTCACTGCACGATCCGCTGCGCTGGAAGCTGCACCTGATCGGCAACTTCCGTCTCAACGGCATTCATCCCCCCAGTGTCCACCCGTCTGCAAAGGAAGCCGTTTAATGGCCCGCGAAATTCGTCTCAACGCTTTCGACATGAACTGCGTCGGTCATCAGTCACCCGGTTTGTGGGCGCACCCACGGGATCGCTCGTGGCAGTACAAGGACCTGGAGTACTGGACCGACCTGGCGAAAATCCTCGAGCGCGGCAAGTTCGACGGTCTGTTCATCGCCGACGTGCTGGGCATTTATGACGTCTACAACGGCAACGGTGACGCGGCGATCCGCCAGGCGGCCCAGGTGCCGGTCAACGATCCGCTGCAACTGATTCCGCCGATGGCGTTGGTCACCGAGCACCTGGGTTTTGGCCTGACCGCCTCGCTGTCGTTCGAGCACCCGTATCCGTTTGCCCGCCGTCTCTCGACCCTCGATCACCTGACCAAGGGCCGTGCCGGCTGGAACATCGTCACGTCGTACCTGGAAAGTGGCGCGAAGAACCTCGGCCAGAAAGCCCAGACCGAGCACGATGCGCGTTACGACTATGCCGAGGAGTACCTGGAGGTTTGCTACAAACTCTGGGAGGGCAGTTGGGAGGAGGGCGCGATCCTGCGCGATCGCGAGCGCCGGATTTTCAGTGACCCGAGCAAGATCCATGAAATCCGCCATGTCGGCGAACACTTCCAGGTGCCGGGCATTCACCTTTGTGAACCCTCGCCGCAGCGCACGCCGGTGCTGTACCAGGCCGGTGCCTCCAGTCGCGGCAAGCAGTTCGCGGCCGAGCACGCCGAGTGTGTGTTTGTCGCGGCGCCGTCGAAAGTGCTGCTGAAGAAGACCGTGGCCGACATCCGCCGCCGCGCCGCCGAAGCCGGGCGCGATCCGTCGAAGATCCTGATTTTCAACTTGCAGACGGTGATCCTGGGCGAAACCGATGCCAAGGCCAAGGCCAAGTTCGAGGAATACAAAAGCTGGGTCAGCTACGAAGGCGCCATGGCCCTGATTTCCGGCTGGACCGGCATCGACTTCAGCCAGTTCAAGCCCGATGAACCGCTCAAGCACGTGCACACCAACGCCATTCAATCGGCGGTGGACGCGTTCTCCACGGCAGACCCGAACAAGGTCTGGACGCCCCACGAACTGGCTGACTGGGTGGGGATCGGTGGGTTCGGCCCGCTGTTCGTCGGCAGCCCGGAAACCGTTGCCGACCTGCTGCAGGAATGGGTCGAGGAGACCGATGTGGACGGCTTCAACCTGGCCTATGCCCTGACCCACGAAACCTTCATCGACGCCGTGGAACTGCTGGTGCCGGAGTTGCAAAAGCGCGGGGTGTACAAGAGCGAATACGCACCGGGCACCTTGCGCGAGAAGTTGTTCGGCGAGGGCCCACGGTTGGTGCAGGGGCATCCCGGGGCGGGGTATCGGGATTTGGCCGGGTTGCGCCAGCAGGAGAAGAAGGCGGTGCCAGCCTGACCACCGAGAAACATGTAGGAGCGAGCTTGCTCGCGATGAGGCCGGCACATTCAACATCGTTGTCGCCTGTCAGACCGCCATCCTCGGCAAGCCGGCTCCCACAGGGAATGGCGCCATCACATAGAAATACCAGCCCAGCGGACCACCGCACGCTTTTTGCCCATGAACAGGAGGTCATCCATGAGCGTGCACGAACTCAAGCGACCGCCGATTGCCGATACCGCGCAATGGCGGGTCAGTGTGCCCAAGGCGCTGGAGCAGTTGCGGCATTGGGCGCAGGTCAGCCCGTTGCAGCCGGCGTTACGTCACAAGCGCCATGGTCAGTGGTATGCCTGGCGCTGGATCGATGTGTTGCGCGACGTCGAGCGCCTGGCCGATGGCTTGCGCCAGCAGGGGTTCAGCGAGCAATCGCGACTGGGCGTCAGCGGCGCCTTCGAACCCAACCTGTTGCTGCTGGCCCTGGCCGCGTACCAGGCGGGCGGTGAGGTGCTGGCGGTGGCCGACGATCTCGACGCCCAGGCCCTGCATCCCATCCTTTGGCACAGCCAGCCGACCCACGCTTTCGTCCCGCGCCGGCAGACCCGGCAGTTGTGGCTCAATCATGGCCAGTCGCTGCTCGACTTCGCCCGCTTGCTCGGCCCGGGCGAACCGCCGCAGCGCCTGCGGCTGGGCCGCCCGGACGCGCAATGGTGGAGCGAGGAGGGCACGCAATGGCAGGGTGGCCTCACCGTGCTGCTCGAGCAATGGTTGAGCAGCGGGCAATCCCTGGCTTTTCCGGAAAGCCCCGGCAGTGCCAGTCGCGACCGTCGCGAAGTGGCCCCCTCGGGGCTGCTGCTGTCAGCCGGGCGCCTGCAACGGTTGGCGCAGGAGATCGACAGCCGCCTCGCCGCGCCCGGGACCTGGCGTCGGCGTCTGTGCGACTGGGCCATCGCCCATCCGGAAAAAGGCTTGCAACGCCTGATCAAGCAGCGCGTCCGGCGCCTGCTCGGTTTCCAGAATCTGCACGACATCTGGCAAGCCCCACGCACGCCGCCGGTCAATGTCGAGCGGCTCAACGAATTCAAACGGGACATCGCATGAGCTCGACCGATTTCATTCTGCAAGTCAGCGACATCTCCCTGTCCTTCAAAGGCGTCAAGGCCATCAACCAGCTGTCCTTCGACGTGCGTCGTGGCGAGATCTGCGCGCTGATCGGGCCGAACGGCGCGGGCAAGAGCTCGCTGCTCAATGTGTTGAACGGCGTGTATCGCTTCGACGCCGGCTCGATCGTCTTCGAGCAACAGGCCTACCGGCGCATCGACCCGTTGGGCGCCGCCCGCCGGGGCATTGGCCGGACGTTCCAGAACAACGCGCTGTTCAAGAAGATGAGCGTGATCGACAACCTGCTGACCGGCCTGTCGCGGCATCTGCGCAGCGGCTTCCTCGAACAGGCCCTGAACCTGCCGCGCGCCCGTCGCGAAGCTGCGGATTTCCGCCAGCAGGCCCAGGGCATTCTCGAATTCCTCGAGCTGCAAGCCTACCGCGATGTGCCGGTGGGCAATCTGTCCTACGGCCTGCAAAAACGCGTGGAGCTGGGCCGCGCCCTGATCGCCGGTCCGCGCCTGTTGCTGCTGGATGAGCCGATGGCCGGGATGAACGCCGAAGAGAAGCAGGACATGGCCCGCTTCATCGCCGACATCAACCGCGAGCTCGGCACCACAGTGGTGTTGATCGAGCACGACATGAGCGTGGTGATGGGCCTGTCCGACCACGTGGTGGTGCTGGATTACGGGCGCAAGGTCGGCGACGGTACGCCCGCTGAAGTGCAGGCCAACCCTGAGGTAATCGCTGCGTATCTGGGAGTGGTGCACTGATGACGTTCTTCTTCGAAACCCTGCTCGGCGGCTTGCTCGCCGGGACCATGTACTCGCTGGTCGCCATCGGCTTCGTGCTGATCTACAAGGCCAGCGGCGTGTTCAATTTTGCCCAGGGCGCGATGTTGCTGTTCGCCGCGCTGACCTTCGTCAGCCTGCACGATCAGGGCGTGCCCTTCATTCTGGCGCTGCTGCTGACGGTGCTGGTGATGATCGTCGGCGCCTTGTTGATCGAACGGCTGGTGCTGCGGCCGCTGGTTAATCGGTCGCAGATCACCCTGTTCATGGCCACGCTCGGTCTGTCGTTCATCATCGAAGGGCTGGCCCAGGGCCTGATGGGCTCGCAAGTGCGGGCGCTGGATCTGGGCATCGACGACGTGCCGGTGTTTATCGGCGCGATGATGGTCAGCCAGTTCGACCTGATCGCCGCCGCAGCCGCCATCGTTCTGGTGACGGTGCTGGCACTGCTGTTCAACAAGACCCGCATTGGCGTGTCGTTGCGGGCGGTGGCGGACGACACCACGGCGGCGTTGTCGATCGGCATCAACCTCAACCGCATCTGGCAGATCGTCTGGGCGGTGGCCGGGATCGTCGGCCTGGTCGCGGGCCTGCTCTGGGGCGCGCGCCAAGGCGTGCAGTTTTCCCTGTCGCTGGTGGTGCTCAAGGCCCTGCCGGTGTTGATCATCGGCGGCTTCACCTCGATTGGCGGGGCGATTGTTGGCGGGCTGATCGTCGGCGCGGCGGAGAACCTCGCCGAGGTGTACGTCGGCCCGTTGATCGGTGGCGGCATCACCCCGTGGTTCGCCTACGTCCTGGCCCTGGTCTTCCTGTATATCCGTCCCGCCGGCCTGTTCGGCGAGCGCGCCATCGAGCGAGTCTGAAACCATGTCGATCTCCCTTACCCGTGAAACCGCGCCGGCCTTGCTGGTGCAGCGCCGCGCTCCGTTCGCACTGATCGCGCTGTTGCTGATGGCCTACGTAGTCGTGCCACTGACCGGCAACGATTATTGGCTGAACGCCATCCTGATCCCGTTTCTGGTGCTGTCCCTGGCGGGGCTCGGCCTCAATCTGCTCACCGGCTACACCGGCCAGACCTCGGTCGGCGCGGCGGGGTTCATGGCGGTCGGCGCGTTCGCCACCTATGGCTTTCTGTTGCGCTTGCCGGAGCTCGGGCTGCCGCTGGCGTTGCTCGGCGGCGGGCTGATCAGCGCCGTGGTGGGCTACGTCTTCGGTCTGCCGAGCTCGCGGATCAAAGGCTTTTACCTGATGGTCACCACGCTGGCGGCGCAGTTTTTCCTGGAGTGGCTGTTCGTCAAGTTTCCCTGGTTCTACAACTACGGTTCGTCCGGGACCATTTCCGCGCCGAAACTGGCGCTGTTCGGCCATGACCTGAGCACGCCGCTGGGCCGGTATCTGCTGACCCTGAGCACCGTGCTGTTGTTGACCTGGGTGGCGCTGAACCTGGTGAAAAGCCAGGTCGGTCGCAACTGGATGGCGATCCGCGACATGGACACCGCCGCTGCCGTGATCGGCATTCCGGTGGTGCGCTACAAGCACCTGGCGTTCGCGGTCAGCTCGTTCTACCTGGGCATCGCCGGGGCACTGTGGGCCGTCGCCTACCTGGGCACGGCCAGTGCCAGCAGTTTCGACATCAATCGTTCGTTCCAGATCCTGTTCATCATCATTATCGGTGGCATGGGCAGCATCGCCGGCAACTTCGTCGGCGCCGCGTTCATCAGCCTGCTGCCGATCCTGCTCAGCCACGCCGGCCAGGCCTTTTTCGGCGGTGCGGTGGATGCCGGGCAATTGCAGAACCTGCAAAAAATCATCTTCGGCGCGCTGATCATCCTGTTCCTGATCAAGGAGCCGGAAGGCCTGATCCGCCTGCTGGGCAATCTTCGCGAACGGCTGGGCCACTGGCCGCTGCGCTTCTGAATCCATTCCACTCCCTCCCACTATTAGAGAGACACCATGCGTGCAACCTTGAAACGTTCCTTGCTCGGCGCAGCCCTGACGCTGGCGGTTTTCAGCAGTGCGGTGCCGGTGGTCCAGGCCTCGCCGGACCAGCAGTTCTTCCCCCTGGCCACCTACCGCGTGGGCGCCTATGCCTCCAGCGGCGTGCAGGTCTGGGCGGGGATGATCGATTACCTGAACTACATCAACGAGGTGGAGGGCGGCATCAACGGCGTGAAGCTGGTCTGGCAGGAATGCGAGACCGAGTGGACGGCGGAGAAGGGCATCGAGTGCTATGAGCGCTTCAAGAAAGGCCTGGATGGCGCGCCGGTGGCGGTCTACCAACCCAACGGCGCCCCGGCGGCCTATGCCCTGAGCGAGCGCGCCGAAGTCGACAAGATCCCGTTGATCACCCTCGGCTATGGCCGCACCGAGGCCACGGACGGTACGGTGTTCCCCTACAACTTCCCGGTGATGCTGACCTTCTACAGCGAGGCGTCGAGCCTGATCAACTACATCGCCCAGCGCGAGGGTGGTTTCGATAAACTCAAGGGCAAGAAGATCGCCACGGTCTACCACGACTCGGCCTACGGTCGTGAAACCCTCGGCCCGCTGAAGCTGCTGGCGGAAAAATACGGTTTCGAGAACATCCAGATTCCGGTGGCCGATCCGGGCAACGAACAATCGGCGCAATGGCGGCAGATTCGCCAGGTCAACCCGGACTGGGTGTTCCTGCGCACCTGGGGCGTGTCGACGCCGGTGGCGGTCAAGACCGCAGCGCGTTTCGGCTTCCCGGTGGACCATATCGTCGGCGACATCTGGGCCAGTTCCAGCGAAGACGTGTTGCCGGCCGGTGCCGCCGCCAAGGGCTATCTGGCGCTCACGCCATACCCGGCCGGGACCGATTTCGAGATCCACAAACGCCTCAAGCAGTCCATCCTCGACAAGGGCAAGAGCGACCTCAAGGACCTGAAGAACTTCGGCAGCGTCTACTACAACTCCGGGCTGGTGAACGCGGCGGTGGCGGTGGAAGCGATCCGTACCGCCCAGGGCAAATTCGGCAAGCGACCGCTCAATGGCGAAGAAGGGCGCTGGGGCCTTGAGCACTTGAACATCGACGACGCCCGCCTCAAGGACATGGGTTACTTCGGCCTGATGCAGAACCTCAAGTTGTCGTGCAAGGACCACGAAGGTGGCGGCTCGGCGAGGGTTCAGCAGTGGGATGGCGCCAACTGGACGCTGATCAGCGACTGGATCGCCGCCGATCGTGCCCTGCTGCGGCCGTTGATCGATGAAAAATCCGCCGCGTTCGCCAAGGAAAAAGGCCTGACGCCACGCACCTGCAACGGAGACGAATAACCCATGGGCCAGACTGCCAGCGACCTTGCGGCCGACGAGCTGCTGCACGTCGACGATATCGAAGTGATCTACGACGGCGCGATCCTGGCCGTGGCCGGCGTGTCGCTGACGGTGCCCAAGGGCGGCATCGTCGCCCTGCTGGGGGCCAACGGCGCGGGAAAAAGCACCACGCTCAAGGCCATTTCCGGCCTGGTACGGGCCGAGCGGGCGCAGGTCAGTCGCGGGACCATCCGCTTTCTCGGCCAGGACACGGCGGCTGTCGACCCCAGTGCGCGGGTGCGCCAGGGCATGGTGCACGTGCTCGAAGGCCGGCACGTGTTCCCCCAACTGACGGTCGAGGACAACCTGCGCAGCGGCGGTTTCGTGCGTGGCTTGAGCCGTCAGGACCTGGCCCGCGACCTGGAGCGCATCTACGCCTGGTTCCCGCGCCTGAAGACCAAGCGCAAGACCCAGGCCGGTCTGACCTCCGGCGGCGAGCAGCAGATGGTCGCCATCGGTCGGGCGCTGATGACGCGTCCTACTTTGGTACTGCTCGATGAACCTTCCATGGGTTTGGCGCCTATCATCGTCCAGGAGATCTTCGAGATCGTCGCCCAGCTCAATCGCGAGGCGCAGGTGAGCTTCCTGATTGCCGAGCAAAACATTAACGTGGCACTCAAGTACGCGTCGCAGGCCTGTGTGCTCGACACCGGCCGGGTGGTGCTGTCCGGCAGCAGCGAGGCGTTGCTGGCGCGGGGCGACCTGCATGACTTTTACCTGGGTAAACACTGATCATAGAGAGCGCCATGACTGAAATCCCACGCGGACAGGCGACAGACGTCATCCGCCACGCAGACATCCTGATCATCGGCGGCGGCCTCAGCGGCGCGATGCTCGCGGCGCAGTTGCTGCGACTGCCCGGCAAGCGCTCGCTGTTGGTGATCGAGCCCCGACCCGAACTCGGTCGTGGCGAGGCCTACAGCGCGGTCGAACTGGGCCACACCCTGAACGGCAACGCGGCCCGCATGAGCGTCGACCCGGACAATGCCGACGACCTGACCCAATGGCTGACCGACTACATTGCCGCCGGCGGCTGGCCGGAGTCCGACGAACAGCATGTACCGGTCAGCGAACTGTTTCCGCCCCGCGGCATCTTCGGCCTGTACGTGCAGCAGCGCCTGGCCGAGGCGCAGACGGTGGGGGCCTTGCAGGGCTCGACCGTCGAGCATGTGCGGGCCGAAGTGGTGGACCTGGAGTCTTTTGATGACGCGGTGCGCCTGCACCTGAGTGATGGCCAGCGTTTGCAGGGCGCGTATGCGGTTCTGGCGACGGGCATGTTCCCCGCTGCGCGCACACCGCAGACCGAGTCCAGCGGCTTGAACGCCGCGGCGCTCGATCCCTGGGACGTGGCGGCAATGCGTCAGCTGGACCCGCAAGCCACGGTGCTGATCATCGGCTCCGGGCTGACCATGGTCGATGCCGTGGTGTCGCTGGAGCAAGCCGGTCATCGCGGGCCGATCGAGGTGTTTTCCCGGCACGGCCTGTTGCCGCACGTGCGCCGGCAACCGCCGGCCTGGGTGGATTTTCTTGCCCAGGACCACAGCCTTCGCACACCGCGCCAACTGCTGCGCGAACTGCGCCGGCAGTGTCGGCAGGCGCTCGCCCAGGGCATCGACTGGCAGGCGCCGCTCGACACCGTGCGGGTGCACATTGGCCGTTTATGGCACCAGGCGACGGACGTGCAGCGTCGGCAGTTCGTGCGGCACGTGCGGCCGTGGTGGGAAAGCCATCACCATCGCTCGCCGCCGTTGAGTGCCGAGCTGGTGACGCGCCTGCACGGTGAAGGGCGGCTGCGCATTCAGGCCGCGTCGTTCAAGGGACTGGAGCCGGCTTCGGGGTCGGACGTCGGCATTCGCATTCGTCGCCGTGGCGAGGCTGAAACGGTGGTCGTGCGCGGCGCGGCGTTGATCAATTCCAGCGGTATCGAATACGACTGGCGGCGGGTGGCGCGGGCGCTGCCCCGGCAGTTGCTGGCACGCGGGCTGATAACACCCGGGCCGCTGGCGTTGGGGATTGCGGCGGCGGTGGACGGCGCGGTACACGATGCCAATGGCCAGGTCGCCCGTCGGCTGTTCGCCATGGGCCCGCCATTGCGGGGGATGTGGTGGGAAAGTACGGCGGTAACGGATGTGGCGCTTCAGGCCAAGGCGCTGGCGGCGCGTCTGGCCGGCCGGCCTTGAACGGAAAACCCCGCAGAGATCGACTCGCTGCGGGGTTTTCTTTCAAGCGGCACACGCCGGTGACTCAGTAGCGCTGATACTTCGAACCGAACTCGGGACGGTTTTCAGCCACGTACAGCTTGCTTGCCTGGCTGTCTTTTGAATCGACTTTCACGGTGTTCACGTTCAACGTGGCCGGTTGGCTGACTTCAGCTGCCGCGACGACTTGCGAAGTGGCGTGGGGCGCCGCGATGGCGGAAGTTGCACCAAGAACCGAAAGGGCGAAACCAAGACCGATAATGCTTTTCATGATGTTGCTCCAGAAGGGTGGGGAGAAGATGGGTCCACTCTAGTGCTGGAGCTTTTCGATGTGAAAACACCCTGAGGCATAGTCGTTATCGAAGACAATGATTCGGCACCTGGCCGGTGACTGACCTGTAGGAGCGAGCTTGCTCGCGAAGAACGTCAACGATAACGCCGGCTAATGGATGCTCGCCGTGTCTGGGCGTTCCTCGAGCAAACTCGCTCCTGCCGTTTCACGGGTCAGGCGCCCAGCATCTCCACCGGGTAGGAAAACACATAGCCTTCATTGCGCACGGTCTTGATGTAGGTCGATTCCCGGGAATCGTCCATCAGGCGCTGGCGCAGGCGGCTGACCAGCAGGTCGATGGAGCGATCGAACAGGTCGGCGTCGCGACCCTGGGTCAGGTTCAGCAACTGGTCGCGGCTGAGCACCCGTTGCGGGTGATCGAGAAACACCCGCAACAAGCGATATTCGGCGCCGCTTAGGGCGACCATGGTGTCGTCTTCGTCCAGCAGGTGCCGGGCGGTGGTGTCCAGGCGCCAGCGACCGAAGCCGAGCATCCGCCCGCTTTCGGTGATCAACAGGTTGGGCGGCAGCATCCGGGTACGGCGCAACACGGCGTTGATTCGCGCCAGCAGTTCGCGGGCGGCGAAAGGCTTGGTCAGGTAATCGTCGGCGCCCATTTCCAGGCCGAGAATCCGGTCGGTTTCGTCGTTGCGCGCGGTGAGCATCAGAATCGGCGTGGCTTTGTGTTTGCCCGAGCGCAATTCGCGGCACAGCAGCAGGCCGTCGTCACCGGGCATCATGATGTCGAGCACGATCAGGTCGACCTGATTGGCTTCCAGAAAACTGCGCATCTGCCGCCCGTCCGCCACCACCGTGGTGCGCAGGCCGTTCTTCTTCAGGTAATTGCCAACCAGCTCGCGAATCTCGCGATCATCGTCGACGATCAGGATGTGGTTTACGTGGTCCATGTACGCTCTCTCGTTATTTGCGCGCTCTCCTCTGTAGGAGCGAGCATGCTCGCGATGGTCGTCAACGATAACGCTGGGTGCCTGACACCCCGCGGCGTTCTCAAGTCCATCGCGAGCATGCTCGCTCCTGCAGGGGGCCGCGTTCATCCATGTATCAGGACACCACCCGATAACATGGCACATACGCCGCGCCGCCCGGCAGTTTCATCCGGTGCTGGGCGACGAAGGCCTTGAGCAGTTGATCCAGCGGCTGCATCACTTCGGCGTCGCCGCGGATCTGGTAAGGCCCATGTTCCTCGATCAGGCGAATGCCGTTGTCCTTGACGTTGCCGGCGACGATGCCGGAGAACGCGCGGCGCAGGTTGGCGGCCAGCTCGTGGGCTGGCTGGTTGCGGCTGAGCTTGAGGTTGGCCATGTTCTCGTGGGTCGGATCGAACGGGCGCTGGAAGCCTTCGTCGATCTTCAGCAGCCAGTTGAAATGGAACGCGTCGTTGCGTTCGCGACGGAACTGTTTCACCGCCTTGAGCCCGGCCGTCATCTGCCGCGCGACCTGCGCCGGGTCGTCGATGATGATTTCGTAATGTTGTTTTGCCGCATCGCCCAGGGTGGCGCCGACGAAGGCGTCCAGTTGTTCCAGGTACGGCGCGGCGTGTTTCGGCCCGGTAAGGATCACCGGGAACGGCAGGCCCTGGTTGTCCGGGTGCATCAGGATGCCGAGCAGGTACAGGAATTCTTCGGCCGTGCCCGCGCCGCCGGGGAAGATGATGATGCCGTGGCCCACGCGCACGAAGGCTTCCAGGCGTTTTTCGATGTCCGGCAGGATCACCAGTTCGTTGACGATCGGGTTCGGCGCCTCGGCGGCAATGATCCCCGGCTCGGTCAGGCCGAGGTAGCGCCCGCCGTGGATACGTTGCTTGGCATGGGCGATGGTCGCACCTTTCATCGGGCCTTTCATCACGCCGGGACCGCAACCGGTGCAGATGTCGAGGCTGCGCAGGCCCAGTTCATGCCCGACTTTCTTGGTGTACTTGTACTCTTCGGTGTTGATCGAGTGGCCGCCCCAGCACACCACGATTTTCGGTTCGACGCCCGGACGCAGGGTGCGGGCGTTGCGCAGCAGGTGGAAAACGTAGTCGCTGATGCCCTGGGAAGAGCTGAGGTCGATGCGCTGGGCATCCAGTTCATTCTCGGTGTAGACGATGTCACGCAGGGCGCTGAAGAGCATTTCCCGGGTGCTGGCAATCATTTCGCCATCGACGAAGGCATCGGCGGGAGCGTTCAACAGCTCCAGGCGCACACCACGGTCCTGCTGGTGAATGCGGATTTCGAAGTCCTTGTAGGCTTCGAGGATGGTCTTGGCGTTGTCGACATGGGCGCCGGTATTGAGGATGGCCAGGGCGCACTGGCGGAAGAGGGCATAGGTGCTGCCGGAACCGGCTTCGCTCAGTTGATGGACTTCACGTTGAGAGAGGGTTTCGAGGCTGCCTTTCGGGCTGACCGAGGCATTGATTACTTGTCGTTGGGCCATTCAAGAATCCTTAAAACGATGCCACCCGTCAGAGACGCCTGACATCCGAATAAATATGTTTCCACACAAGAAGATGGCACGAACCGCGAGGTATCGCCACGTTACCCTTTGACGATGAAAAAATGAAAAGGAGCCCCAGCATAGCTAAATCCTTCCCAGAGGCGATAATGCCCCGCAGACTTTTTGTCCATGCCCCTGAGGAAATCCGTCGCGATGTTTGAAATCCAGCCGCAAAACCCGGAAAGTTATCGCCGCCAGACCCGCCGCAGCACGATCATCATCGCTGTGCTTTTCCTCGTCCTGGCGATGGTGCTGTCGACGGCGGCGGTGACGATGTTCGGCGAGCCGGGGGGCGACAACTTTCGGTTCAACGTCGGCGGCGTGTTCGTCGCGGTGCTGTTGATGGCGGCGCTCATGCGCGGCACATTCTGGAAGCAGGCGTGGATGGCACCGGCGGTCTACGGCTGGCAACTCAAGCGCAGCCTGATGAGCATCACCAACGTCATGCACCACGTTACGGCGGCGGTGGCCAAGGACGATCCGAGCGCCATGAAGCTGCTGCGCTTCTACCATCTGGGACTCAGCCAGATGCACCAGCTTGACGGCAATTCCAGTGATCACAGCCAACTGATACGCGAGATGGACCAGCACAAGGCACGGATGGAAGCGCTGGGCCTGGACCCGCAGCAGACGCAATTGGACCCGGCATGGCTTGAAGCGGTAAAACAGCCCGGCGCGTAAACGTTTGGCCGCATGATCGCGACCGATCGCCACATATCGACATGAAAAGGAGCGTCATGGCCCTCCCGTCCACCGAAGAAGGCGTCGACCACGCTGGCAGTGGCACGCTGGCGACCGCCCGGTCCGCCGTGGCCAGGCTCAAGGTGCGTTCAGTGGTCATTCTGCTGGTCGTCATGTGCCTGTCCATGAGCGCCATCGTGATCTGGGAGGCCTGGAACTCGCGCCAGTACCATCTGCGCGACAAGGAAGTGGCGATGTCCAACCTTGCGCAGACCCTCGCCTCACAGGCTCAGGCGACGATCAAGCAAGCCGACACCTTGCTGTTCACCCTGGTTGAACGCCTCGAATACGAGCCCCTTGACCCCGTGCGCCAGGCTCATCTGGAACGTCTGCTCAGGGCCCAGCGCAGTGAGTTGCCTCAGTTGCACGGCCTGTTCGTCTATGACGAAGCGGGACGCTGGGTGGCCAACTCCAATGGCGCCGTCGTGCCGGATGCCAACAACGCCGACCGGGAATATTTCATCTACCATCGCGATCACCCCGACCGTGGGCCGCACATCGGCCCCTCGATCCAGAGCCGTTCCAGTGGCGAATGGATCATGACCGTGTCACGGCGGATCAATCACCCCGACGGCAGCTTTGCCGGCGTGGCCCTGGCCACCATCTACCTTGATCATTTCCTCTCGCTGTACAACAGCATCGACATGGGCGGCAACGGCGTGATCAATCTGATCGCCGACGACGCCAGCATCGTGGTGCGCCGGCCCTTCAAGGCCTCGGAGGTCGGTACCAGCATTGCCAAGGGGCCGCTGTTCCAGCAGTTGCTGCCGACGGGCGACGCCGGGACGGCCATGGTCAAATCGATGGTCGATGGCGTGGAGCGGGTCGTGGGGTTTCGCCGGGTCGACGGCTATCCGCTGATCGCTTTTGCCGCGGTCAACAAGGATGAAGTTCTCGCCGGCTGGCGCGAGGTGTCGCTGCTCAGCGCCGCGATCGTTGCCCTGTTGCTGGGGTTCATCGGCGTGTTGGGGTATCGCCTGATCGGCCTGATGAAACGCCAGAATCGCGTGCAGAATGATCTGCTCGACGCCCGGGACCAACTGCTGGAGGTCAATCGCGGCCTGAAGCTGCTGGCCATGGAAGACGCGCTGACGGGGTTGTCCAACCGGCGCCAGTTCGACCTGTTCATTCATGCGCAATTGGACCGTGCACGGCGAACCCAGTCGGGCCTGGCGGTTCTGATGATCGATGTCGATCATTTCAAACCCTTCAACGACCAGTACGGCCATGTCGCCGGAGACGAATGCCTGCGCTGCATCAGCACCATCATCACGCAGCACATCCAGTCTCCCGAAAGCCTGGTGGCCCGTTACGGCGGCGAAGAATTCGCGGTGGTGTTGCCCGAAACCGATTATGTCGGGGCATTCCTGCTGGCCGAGACCATTCGCCAGGCGGTGTTGCAGGCCGGTATTCCCACCAGCAACGGCGCCGATGGCGTGGTGACGGTCAGCCTCGGGGTCGCGGCGTTCGACCCGGCGTCCCAGGCCCAGCCGGACGAGCTGATCCATGCGGCGGACAAGGCGCTGCACGTGGCCAAGGCCAGTGGCCGGAACATGACGGTCATCGCCAATCAGCTGTTCAGCGATCGGACTTCCAGCGCCTGAATAGCTGGGCGTACACCAGCAGGTTGATTGCCAGCACCAGGCTGCCCAGGCCCAACTGAATCGCCGGGGTCAAGCCGGCGGGGTAGATCACCGGCCACAGGTAATGCTCGATGAACCCACCGGCATAACCGGTCTGCCCGGCCGCCTGGCGCATCAGGTTCTCCCACGGGGTCAGCGGGCAGGTCAGGTGGAACATCTCCACCGCCACGTCCCACGCGGCTGCCGGCAGGTGCAGCAGGATCAGGCGCTGCCATTTGAGGGCCAGCAGCCCGCCGAACAGCACGAACAGGATGAACAGCAGGTGAAACAGCACCAGGCCGTCGGCGGCGATTCGATAGAACATGGTGGCTTCCCGACCCGTATTGCCAAAGGCTGCAGCGTACCGTGTCGCCTGCTAACCGGTGGTTCTGGAAACATCGAACTCGGCGAATTCGGCGCGCATCCGCCCCTGGTGCTTGGCCTTGTAAAGCAATTTATCTACCTGCTCGACGAACGCCAAGGCGTTTTCCTGTAGCGGCGCGGTCGTGGTGCCGACGCCCAGGCTCAGGCTCAGCAGCGGCGAAACGGCGGAAAACCCGTGGACGATCTGCTGCTGGCGAATCAGGTGCAGGCATTTGTGCGCCACCAACCTGGCGGAATCGGCGTCGGTTTCCGGGAGTAACCAGATGAACTCCTCGCCGCCGATCCGTGCGATGAAATCCCGTGGTCGATTGGCGGCCAGCGACAGCGTCTTGGCGACCTGACGCAGGCATTCATCGCCCTTGATGTGCCCGTAGTGGTCGTTGTACTGCTTGAAGTAGTCGATATCCAGAATGATCAGCGACAACGGCAGGCCGGTGCGCTGGGCGTTGGCCCACTCGCGTTCGAGCACGGTGTCGAACATGCGCCGGTTGGCGATGCCGGTCAGGCCGTCCTGGAAGGAATACTCCTCGAGCTGCTTCTGCAGGCGAATCAGGTGCTCTTCGGTTTTCTTGCGCTCGCTGATGTCGAACATGAAGCCGACCAGCGCCTCCACTTCGCCATCCTTGCGCACGACGTGCACCACATCGCGAATCCACACGTAGTCACCGTCGCGGGTCAGCGCCCGGTAATCGGCTTCATGGTCCACACCGGCGCGCGACTGCGAGACGCAGAATTCCACCACGTAGTTGCGATCGTCCGGGTGCATGCGCTCCACCCAGTCATCCACCGACAGCCAACTGTCCTGTTTCCAGCCCAGCAGGCTTTCGATCTGCGGTCCGATGTAGCTGAACGTCATGGTCTTCCAGTCAATACGCCATGGGATGGCCTTGGTCGACTCAAGAAGGGTCTTGTAGACATCGCTGTCGGTTTCGAATGCGCTCATGACGGGCCGTATCTCCATGGGATGGGCGGCGTCATGTTGCCACTGTGCAGGGGCATCAAGCCAGCAGCGGATGAGCGGTGCAGATGCGCAAGATTGTTCAAGCCATCGGCGCCGACAACTGGCACAGTCACAGGTCTTTCCCGGTTGCAGAGCGTTATGTCCCATTCACACCTGCCGCGCAGCGCCTTTCTTCGTGGCGCTGTGGCGATCATGCCATTGTCCCTGGCCACCGCGCCCTGGGGGCTGCTGGCTGGCTCCATGGCCATCGAAGCCAACCTGACGCCGCTGCAAGGCCAGGGCCTGTCGAGCATCGTGTTCGCCGGCGCGGCGCAATTGGTCGCCATTGGCATGCTCAAGGGCGGGGCCGGGACCTTTTCCATCCTGCTGACCACGTTGCTGCTGACCTCGCAGCATCTGCTCTACGGCATGAGCCTGCGCTCGGTCATTTCACCGCTCCCGGGGCGCTGGCGTGCGGGGCTGGGCTTTTTGCTCACCGACGAGTTGTTTGCACTGACCAGTCAGCATGACAAGCAGCAATTTGACCGCTGGTACGCGCTGGGTGTGGGGCTGACGTTCTATGTCGCCTGGAACCTCTTTACCTTGGCCGGGATTGTGCTGGGCAGCAGCATCCCGGGGCTGGAACATCTGGGGCTGGACTTTTCCATCGCCGCCACCTTCATCGCGCTGATCACCCCGGTGGTGCGCAATGTGCCGACGGTAGTCTGCGTCGCGGTGTCGCTGTTCTGCTCGGTGTTGTTCAGCTACTGGCAGTGGGGCTCGGCCCTGGTGCTGTCGGGGTTGGCGGGGATGACGGCGGGTTTTGTCTGCAACAAATTCCAGGGTGGACGCACATGATGGTCTGGGCTGTGATTGTCGGCATGGGGATTGTGGTGTTCCTCAACCGCTACGTGTTTCTCGAACCACGCCTGCCATTGCGCCTGAGCAGCAATGCCCGCCAATTTCTCGGCTTCGCGGTGCCGGGCATGCTCACGGCGATTTGCGGTCCGATCGTGTTCATGCCGGACAAACAGCTGAACCTGCAATGGGACAACCCCTACCTGATCAGCTCGGTGGTGGCCGTGGGGCTGGTGCTGTACACCCGCAACACCTTGCTCAGCATGTTGTTGAGCATGGGGTTTTTCTTCCTGTTGCGCTGGTGGCTGTGAGCCGGCGTGGCGGATCTGTTCTACGCTTGATAATGATTGCCGATCATCAGGTACGGAGGTGCCCATGGCCGAAGAACACAAGCGTGCGGAGCTGGATGAGGATGAGCCGAGCGAAGAGGAACTCGAGCGTCAGCGGCGCCAGCGCCAGGACTGGAAGCATGATGACAGTCGAGAACTGTCGGAGCGTGATGAGGAGCGGCCGTTGAAACCGTGAGGGATTTCGTCCCCGTCCTACAGACCGTACCACCGGCTACACATCCTCCGGATGCAACTCTTCCGGGTGCACCGCCCGGTAACCCAATGCCCGGTCGATCCAGGCGTTCAACTCGTTGACCATGACCGGATGTCGGCCGGGATAACGTCCAAGCGTCGAACGCAGGGTGGTGTCTATCTCGGGCACCGAGCGCAAGTTACGAGTAGTTACATACTGTTCGATAAAACAATCCAGCCGATAACGTTCTGTCGAAGTGCGATAAACGCATTCCAGGCCAACGACCTGATTCATTGAAAAATCGTCGCGCATTCGGTTCTCTGCAAGGGCTTGATGTAAGAGGATTTCCTGGCTCGTAGACTCTGCGGTCAACTGGGCGAATGCCTGTGGAAATGGCTGCGCATGCTAGCCGTAGTGAGGGGCAATGTATGTACGACGTTTGGATTGTCTGACAGGCGGTTCAACTTTCTATCGGTTGTTTGAATCAAGTGTTAATTGAATGAAACACTCGTCGAACAGTCGAGCAAGTTGAACCGCAAGTGGCTTTGTTGGATATGATCGATTCAGTGGCGAAACAGGCAGGTTCATCGCTGATTACACTCCTGTCCGGCACTAGATCACATGCGCCCTTTGCAATTCGGTCAACGACAGCGCCTTGAGTTGCGCCAGCAACGGATCACGCCGATCCCGAGGATGAGCCAGTGACACCTCCACTTCCTGGCGAATGCTGCTGGGGCGATTGTCCATCACCAGGACCCGGTCGCTGAGGTACAGCGCTTCGTCGACGTCGTGGGTGACCAGCAGCAGGGCGATGGCGTGGCGTTCGGCCAGTTGCAGCAGCAGGTCCTGCAGTTTCATCCGGGTGAAGGCGTCCACGGCGCTGAAGGGTTCGTCGAGCAGCAGCACGTCGGGCCGCGAGTAAAGGCCGCGGGCAATCGCGACCCGCTGCGCCATGCCACCGGACAGCGCCTTGGGCAGGGCATCGGCGAAGCCACCCAGCCCGACTTCCTCGATCAGTTGGGCGACCCAGGCCTTGTCATAGTGGCCGTCGGCACTGAAGCCGATGTTTTGTTCCACCGTCAGCCAGGGCATCAGGCGCGGTTCCTGGAACACGAACGCGACTTCGCCGGCGGTGCTGCGCAGCTCGCCCAGAAAATCCTTTTCCAATCCGGCGACGATCCTCAGCAAGGTGCTTTTGCCGCAACCGCTGGGGCCCAGCAGGCTGACGGTTTCCCGGGGTTGCAGTTGCAGGTGGATGTTTTGCAGCACGGTGGTGGCGGCGAACGTCTTGCGCTCCACGCGAATGTCCAGCAGGTGATCGCTCATGACTCAGTCCTCTGTGCGGTGGCCGTTGAAGGTGTCGCGCCAGGTCAGCAAACGCTTCTCCAGCCCGGCGAGCACGCCGTCGCTGAGTTTGCCCAGCAGCGCCAGCACGATGATGGCTGCGAGCACGATGTCCGGGCGGGAGGTTTCGCGACCGTCACTGAGCAGGTAGCCCAGGCCCTTGGTCGCAGCGATCAGTTCGGCCGCCACCAGAAACATCCACGCCAGGCTCATGCCACTGCGCAGTCCGGTGAACAGGCCGGGCAGGGCGGCGGGCAGCAGAATCCGCCGGACCAGGCGCAGGTGGCTGAAGCCGTACATTTGCCCGACCTCCACCAGTTTGCGATCGATGTTGCGGATCGCCGCGACGCCGTTGAGGTACACCGGGAAGAAGGCGCCGATGGCGATCAGGACGATCTTCGAGGTTTCGTCGATGCCCAGCCACAGCAGCAACAAAGGCACCCAGGCCAGGCTCGGAATCGAGCGCAGGCCGGCGAAGGTCGGCTCCAGCCAGGCCTCGGCCTCACGGCTCAAACCAACCCAGGCGGCAAACACCAGCGCCAGGCTGGCGCCGATGGCAAAGCCCAGCAGTACGCGCAGCAGGCTGGCACTGATGTGTTTCCACAAGGGGCCTTCAGCGAGGTCGCCGAGGGTCAGGGCAATTTCGCTGGGCGCCGGCATCTGGTAGGACGGCAGCCAGCCAATACGTACGACGAATTCCAGCAATAGAAGAATCAGCACGGGCAGGGCCAGGCCCTTGAGGCGCAGCCGCCAGGCATTGCTCAAGGCCAGTGGGGCGCGACGGGCGGCTGGCAGTTCGAGGGGCAGGGTTTTGCTTTTGCTGGTCATGGGGTTCTCCAATGACGACGAATCCGCGACGGGCGCGGATTCGGTCTTGCCCGCAGGCGGTGATTTACTGACGAGCCACGGTTTCTTTGGAGCCGGTGTCGATCAGCTGGTCGATGACCTGATCGACGTTGACCCCTCGGCGCACCAGTTCTTCGGACACCAGGATCGGCGCGGCGGCCTTCGAGGCGATGACGTCCTGGGCCGTCAATTGCGGGCTGCTCAGATCGGTGCGCGAGAGTTGCAGCTTGGCCACGTCCAGGGGCAGGCCGGATTCGCTGGCGAGCAGTTTCGCCAGTTCGTCAGGATTTTTTACCGCCCATTCCCGTGCCTGTTCGTATGCCTTGAGCACGGTCTGGATGGCCTGCGGGTGCTCCTTTGCATAACGCTCGGTAACGCTGACCACGCCATAGCTGTTGAACTGGGTGTTGCGATACAGCAAGCGCGAACCGGCCTGTACTTCGCTGGCGGCCATGTGCGGATCAAGGCCGGCCCAGGCGTCGACGTCACCTTTCTCCAGCGCGGTGCGCCCGTCCGGGTGTTGCAGGTGCACCAGTTCCACGTCGTCCTTGCTCTGGCCAGCCTGTTGCAGGCTGCGCAGGGTAAACAGGTACGGGTCGGTGCCTTTGGTGGCGGCGATCTTCTTGCCTTTCAGGTCGGCTACGGTCTTGTAGGGCGAATCCTTGCGCACCACCAGGGCGGTCCATTCGGCACGGCTGTAGACGTAGACCGACTTGATCGGGCTGCCATTGGCGCGGCTGAGCACGGCGGCGAGGCTCGCGGAGGAGGCAAAGTCGACGCCGCCACTGTTGAGGTATTCCAGTGAGCGGTTGCTGCCCTGGCTCAGGACCCAGGTGACCTTGGTCTGGGGCAGGGCCTTTTCCAGGAAACCCTGGTGCTTGAGCACCAGGCTGACCGGCGAGTAATAGGCGTAGTCCAGATGCACTTCGGCAGGCGGCGCTTCAGCGGACTGCGCTACGGATTGCAGGCTGAAGACCAGGGCGCATGCCGTCAGCAACGAGCTGACGACGGGAAAACGGAAGGTGGATGTCATGAAAGCGGCTCCGGCAAGGCGTTGATTTTCTTATTTCTGAAAAATAGTTTTTTATGAAGAGTTCCTACCTAAAAGGAATATTGCAGGCTCTGTGCCATATCGTCAGTTCCGCCGGTTTCCAGGCCTTGGCGCTGACGTGAAGAGGTCGCAGGTGTTGCCGGGCAAACACTCTGTCCAGCCACTGTTGCTAGGCCAACAGTGAGCGCTGGGCGTCATGAGCTTATTCTGAAATAGAATTTAAAAAGCCATCTGTAAGAGCGTTATGGTCTATGCCATTCACCCTCAAGGAACGCCCCCGAGGAACCTTTCCCGCTTTGTCCGCGGTCTGTTGACCAGCGCGCTGTTGGCCGCGCCCACGGCGTACGCCGCCGATCCCGTCGTCCTGCACGTCGGGGATCAGAACTACTACAACGTCCGTGCTTCGGTGGAGGCGTCCGGGGTGCTGGAAGGGGCGCCCTATACCGTCGACTGGAAGCACTTCCAGGCGGCCGCGCCGTTGGCCGAAGCGTTGAATACCGGGGCGCTGGATCTGGGTTTTCTCGGCGATTCGGGGTTTCTGTTTCTGGCCGCCAAGCAGGCGCCGGTCAAGCTGATCGGCGTTTCCCGGCAGAACCCGGACACCATCGCCTTGCTGGTGCCCAAGGATTCACCGGTCAAGACCATCGCCGACCTCAAAGGCAAGAAAGTCGCGTACTGGCCCGGCGCCTGGAGCCAGCAACTGACCCTGCGTGCGTTGCAACAGGCCAACCTGCCGGAGGACTACGTCGACTTCATCAAGCTAATGCCGATCGACGCCGCTGCCGCATTGCCCCAGGGCAGCATCGATGCCTTCCCGGTGTGGGAACCCTACATTTCCCAGCAGATCCTGTTTTCCGGGGCGCGACCGATCCTTACCGCCAAGAACCTCATGCCCGGGCTCAGCGCGATTGCCGCGTCGACCCCATCCATCGACAGCAAGCGCGAGGCCATCGCCGATTTCCTGGTGCGCCTGAAAAAGGCCCGGGCCTGGGTCGATGACCACACCGACGAATACGCCGACCTGTGGGCGAAAAAAGCCAATCTGGATCAAAACGTGTCGCGCCACTGGTTGCGCCAGGCACACATGACCATCGGCCCGGTGGACGCCCAGGCAGCCAGGGACCTGCAGAGCACGGCGGACTTCCTGTTCGACGTCAAGGCACTGCCGTCAGCCCTGGCGACGGCGCCGATCATCGACGGTTCGTTCCAGCAGGCATTGGCCCAGTAACAAAGGCTGGCTACATCGGAACCAAACCCCGTGTACCCTGATCCAACCCGCGCTCCGCACACCCGTGCGGCGTCAACGGTCTGGCCCAGGGCACACCATGAAACAGCTGTTCAGAATTTTCTGCGCATTCACCATCGCCGTCGGGCTGGTGGGATGTATCGCCGCGCCCATCGAAATGACCCCGCAGACCGAACAGCGCCTGCGCGGGCAAGCACCTGTGCGCTTTCTCCTGACGTTCGATGACGGGCCCAGTGCCTCGAGTTTCTGGAACCCGACGATGACGGTCCTCGACAGCCTGGCCGACAACCCGGTGCAACCGAACCTCAAGGCCGTGTTTTTCGTGCAGACCGGCGCGCCACGGGCCGGCAACAGCCACATCGGCCGCGAGGTCATGCGCCGCGAACACGCCGAGGGTCAGATCCTGGGTTTCCACACGGCCACGCACTGGCACACCAATCACCGGTCCCTGAGTCCGCAGGAGCTGGACCAGTCCCTGAGCAAAGGCAGCGCCGACATCGCCGCGATCACCGGTACGCCGCCGACCCTGGTGCGCCCGCCGTTCTGGAACTACGACAAACGCGTGTTCGCCGCCTATCGGCAGCATGGTCTGCACGTATTGCTGACCGACCTGAGCGCCAATGACGGCAAAGTCTGGGGATTCAACGCCAGCTTGCGGCGACGAGCGCATTTCCTGCGGTCGATGTCCGAAGTGCGCGAGCGCATTGCGGCGGGAGAACTGCCGACCGTCGACGGCGTGATCCCGGTGGTGGTGACCTTCCACGACCTCAATCGCTACACCGCCCGACATGCCCGGGAATACCTGCAAATCCTCCTCGACAGCGCACAGGCGACCGGCGTGAAGGTCGCGCAGAAGCCGTTCTACGACGACCAGGCGGAGTTGCAACGGGCGGCCATGGCGCGCACCGTTCGCGACGGCTCACAAGCGGTGAAGCTGCCGGGGATCTGGAACTGGATCTGGGACGGCGACAGTCATTGAGGTGATGGCTGCTACTGCCGGTCGGCGGCGGAGACCTGGGTTGATCAAAGACGCCTTTGAAACGCCCTGACGATCCTGACCGTGGCGTCACTGGCGTCGAGATTCTGCAGGGCATTCAGCGGGTACCACTGGCAGTCGAAGATTTCATTCAGCGGGCGCGCATCGTCCAGGTTCAGCACCGACGCCTCGTAGACGTGGTGTCGGGTGTTGCCGGCCTCCAGTTGCATCAGGTACAGCAGGTCGTCGGCGTCCAGCCCGGTTTCTTCGTGCAACTCGCGCACGGCCGCGCCGGCGGCCGTTTCGCCGCGCTCGACTTTTCCCCCAGGCAGCGTCCAGCGACACCTGGGTTTGCGTACCAGGAGGATGTGCCGGTTCTGCTCGCAGATGACGGTTGCGCGGACTTTCATGTGATACCTGCTAGCTCATTGCCACAATACTGTCATAAAACTGCAATATTCAGTCCGAGGCAAGTTTTTCGGGGGTTCAGAGGGTTGGAGGTCGAGCCGAGACCTGAAGTGCGATCGGATGTTGATATTGTCTCGCGACGCCCGGTCCGCACTGGTGCGAAAAGTGGGTGTAAGGTGGGTGTGACGAAACCGCACCGAATGAGAGGTGGCTCATGAGCGTTCCAATGATGAACAAGATGCACATGAACGGGTATGACGTGGTCAGCGTGAACAACGGTCCATGGCGGGTCTGCACCCAGGGCGATCGCCTGGCAGCCTTTGGCAGTCGGGAAGAGGCGTTGGCTTTCGCGGCCGCCTTGCCCGGCTACAAGGCTCGCGCTAAGGCGCCTGCGACCCGCTGATTTTATTGCGGCTGATGGTCTTGGCCTTCACTTCCTCGGCGTAACCTGCGAGCCGTTGTTCATCGCCTTGAAACAGGTCGCATAACCGGTGGACCGCCTGCGCATCGACATCGTTGCCTGACTGGCGCAGGTGTTCCGCCAGGCGCAACAACTCCACCGCCGACCATCTCAGGTCGGAGGCGATGCCCTGCAAATCCCGTCGTAGTTCGTTTTCAGATTCGTTGAGCCACATGACCGTCTCCTGAACATTTCCAGCTACGAAATTTTAGTCCCGAATTGCAGGGCGACGAGCTACATTTTCCTTTTTCAGATAAGGAAGCATGATGCGGACTTTGATGGCGGGAATCGTAGCGGGGTTGTTGACAGGGTGCTCCTTGCCCGCCTCGGTGGTACCGGGCGAGCCAAACCTCAGCAAATACAGTGAAAAGGCGCCAAAAGAGTACGCCGCCTGCGTGTTGCCGGCCTGGCAGAAGGAAGTGCCCAAAACGACGCAGATCGGAATCTCCAACGGCTATCGGATCAAGGCGCCCGGCATGATCATGGCCGATGAGATTCTCGAGATCGTCAAGTCGAAGGACGGCAGCCGGGTATCGCTGTATCAGGGGCCGCCGTGGGCCAAGTCGGGCGCGTTGCGCGAAGCTGTTCGCGATTGCCTGTGAGGTTCAGCCGGTGACGTCGGTCGCCGGGATCAACTGATCGTCCCTGGCCGGGCTGGCACTGCTTTTGCGGTCCCGCCGGTCGTTGAGCCACTCGTCGACCTTGCCATTGAATTCGGCGGGCGCCTTGCGTCCCACTCGCCGGGCCAGATCAAGAATCGTCTGTTGGGCCAGTGCCTCCTCCATGCGTTTTTGCGCGGTCAGCATGACGGCATGGATGGAGCAGTGGCCAGCCGTGGCCCAATCGGGCGTGCAGCCTTCGAACAGGGCACAACGCCCACGAATTTCGCGGCATTCAAAAATGTTCTTCTGTCCGTCGATGGCATTGACGATGTCGAGCACGCTGATCTCGTCGGAAGGCCGCGCCAGCTTGAACCCGCCGCGCACGCCCTCGGTCGCCACCACCAGCTTTGCCTTGGCCAGCTTTGTGAAGATTTTTGCCAGATAGTCTTGCGGCACGCCTTGCAGCTCCGCCAGATCGCGCACGCTCGCCTCACGGGTGTCGCCGCAATTGCCCACCAGATAAATCAGGCAGTGAATGCCGTACTCAACGCCCGCGCTGTAAAGAGACATGTCAATCTCCGACTAATGTTGTCGTAAATGTTAGCAGCCGTAAGCTTGGCAGGCAATGAGCGATGTTGCCCATAGCGGACTGGTGCGCGTGGAAGGCCATCTGTATCCGGGCATCGATGCAGGTGATAGTGATCATCGTTAAAAACCGATTGCTTTAGAAAACTAGGATCAATACAGTCGTAGTTGTTCGGTCGGCGCTGACAGTGCTCGACCTTCTGACAATCATTTGATCGGCCCTCTCGGAGCGTTAAAGATGAAGCAGCACATCCTGGTAATCGGTGCAGGTTTTGGTGGCATGTGGACGGCGTTGAGCGCCACTCGCCTGTTCGATATCCATGACCGCAACGATGTGGCAGTCACTGTCCTGGCCCCGCAGGCCGAGCTGCGCGTACGTCCGCGTTTCTATGAGCCTGATGCCCACCAGTTGGCGGCGCCGATTGGCGACCTGCTCGATGCCGTTGGCGTGACGTTCATCAAGGGCGCTGCCGAAACCATCGACGTCGCGCAAAAACGAGTGGGCTACATCGATGCTTCCGGTGCCAAACAGGTGTGCAGCTACGACAAACTCGTTCTGGCCACCGGTAGCCGTCTTGCTATCCCGCCCACCAGCGGTGTGGTCGAGCACGCGTTCGACGTCGACCAGATCGAGCAGGCCGTGCGCCTGGAGAACCATCTGAAATCCCTGGCCAGCCTGCCGCAAAGCAAAGCGCGCGACACAGTCGTGGTCGCCGGTGGCGGTTTTACCGGGATTGAAACGGCGACCGAAATGACCGCACGTCTGCGGGCGATCCTCGGTGAGCAGGCCGACATCGACGTGATCATCGTTGATCGCGGTGAGAAGATTGGCGGCTCGATGGGGGCGGAAATTGCCAAATCGATCGAAGAAGCCAGTATCGAAACCGGCGTGAAATGGCACCTGAAGGCGTCAGTGGAATCCGTGGATGCCAACGGCGTCAATCTGAGCGACGGCCAGCGTATCGAGACCCGGACAGTGGTCTGGACCACCGGCGTGCGCGCCAGCTCGCTGACAGAGCAGATTCCGGCAGAGCGCGATCACCTCGGTCGCCTGCACGTGGACAGCCATTTGAAAGTCATTGGCCAGGACGACATCTTCGCCACCGGCGACGTGGCCTACGCCGCCTCCGACGACATTGGCAACCACGCGCTGATGACGTGCCAGCACGCGATCATGCTGGGTCGCTACGCCGGCAATAACGTTGCCGCACAGATCCTGGGGGTGGATGCGCTGCCGTACAGCCAGCCCAAGTACGTCACTTGCCTGGACCTCGGGGCCTGGGGCGCGGTGTACACCGAGGGTTGGGATCGCCAGGTGAAACTGGTCAAGCAGGAGGCCAAAAATCTGAAGACCCAGATCAACACCGTGTGGATCTACCCGCCGGCGGCCAACCGTGAAGCCGCCTGGGCCGCCGCCGATCCGCTGATCCCGATCGCCTGATCCCACCCCATCTGTAGGAGCGAGCATGCTCCGGGCGGCGTTCCGACGATGGTCGTTAACGATAACTCGGCGCATCTGATGCCACGCGGAGTTCTTGCGACCATCGCGAGCATGCTCGCTCCTACAGGGGGGGGCTTGCTTGCGTGAAATAACATCTGTATTTTTTCATGAAATTTAAACAAATAAATTTCATGAGCCCTCCGCATGTTTCTGCAATCCACCCAGCATGTCGCCAGCTACTACGCCCACGCCTGCGCTGATCACCTGGTCGAACGTGCCGCTCTTGAAGGCGAACACGACACCGAGGTGTTGATCATCGGTGCCGGTTTCAGCGGGCTGCACACGGCGCTGCGACTGGTTCAGGCCGGCAAGCGCGTGACGCTGCTGGAGGCCAGTCGCGTGGCATGGGCGGCGTCGGGGCGTAATGGCGGTCAGGCGATTCTCGGCTGGTCGTGCGACATGCCGCCGCTCGAGTCGGCGCTGGGCTACGAGCGGGCACGGCGGCTATGGGACGGCATGCGCTGGGCCGCCCAGGAATTGCGCGCTTTGCCTTCACGGCATGAATTCGATTGTGATTACCGCCCCGGTCATCTCTGGACGTCAGTGCTGCCGCGCCGCGTGGGGCTGCTGACGGAATGGCAGCACGAGGCCGCCCACAAGTGGGGGCATGAGGGTTTGCAGTTCATTGCCCGCGAGCAGTTGCCCGACTGGGTCGCCAGCGAGCGTTACCAGGCCGGCCTGTTCGATCCCGAAGGTGGGCACCTCAATCCCCTCAAGCTGGCGCTCGGCCTGGCAGCAGCCATCGAGGGTGCGGGAGGGTGCATTCATGAGCAGAGCAAGGCGCTGAGCTATCGCGAAGAAGGTGGCGGGTATGTGGTCACTACTGAGCACGGCCGTATTCGCGCCGATGTGCTGGTCCTGGCCTGCAACGCCTACCTGGATCGGCTCGACCCGCAACTGTCGAGCTGCGTGTTGCCGGTCGGCACCTATCAGGTGGCGACTGCGCCACTCCCGCCAGCACAGGCCGCCGCGCTGCTGCCGAGCAATGTCTGCGTCACCGACAACCAGTTCGTCCTCGATTATTTCCGCCGCACGCCTGACCACCGTTTGCTGTTTGGCGGTGGCTGCACCTACCTGGGTGGCATGCCGAGAGACATCGCGGCAGCAACGCGTCCTTTCCTGGAGCGGGTGTTTCCTCAGCTCAAGGACGTGGCGCTGGAGTTCGCCTGGGGCGGGCATATCGATCTCACGCTCAAGCGCACGCCGGATATCGGTCGACGCGGCGATCTCTACTGGCTTCAGGGTTACTCGGGGCACGGCGTGCTGCCGACGTTGGCCGGCGCCCGTGCTGTTGCCGACGCGATACTCGGCCAGCCGGATGAGCTCGCGTTGTATCAGGGCCTGGTCAACGGCCGTTTCCCGGGCGGCAAGTACATGGCGGCGCCGCTGGAAGCCATCGGCAAGGCCTGGTATCGGTTGCGCGACAGCCTTTGAACCGCACATTTTCTGGAAGCATTTCGATGGACAGGCAAGAAGAAATCTCGGCGCTGGCAATCCTGATCCAGGACCTGCGCAAACACAAAAAGTACACGCTCAAGGAACTGGCGGACAAGATCGGCCGCTCGGTGGGCTTTCTCTCCCAGGTCGAGCGTGGGCTCTCGCGGCCGACGGTGGCGGACTTGACCGCCATCAGCGAAACCCTCGGTGTGCCGACCACTTATTTCTACAGCCTGCCCAAGCCCATGGCCCTGCCGTGGGTCACCCGCCCGGACGAGCGCCGCACGCTGTATTACGCCGACGGCATCACCGACATCCTGGTGTCGCCGAAAATGCGCGCGTCGTTCTCGATGCTCGAAAGCCAGCTCGAGCCAGGCGCCAGCAGCGGCGACCGGCACATGAAAGACAGCTCGGAGCAGGGCGGATACGTGCTCGAAGGGCAACTGACAGTGTGGCTGGATGACGATCAGCCAGTCACCCTCAAGGCCGGGGACAGTTTCCAGCTCGCCAGCCATGCCCATTGCCGCTACGGCAATCTCTCCGATCAACTCACCCGGGTGCTCTGGGTCTACACCTGACAACAACAAGGAACGCAATGATGGATGCTGTCTGTTCTGAACTGGTTGCCGAAGTGCGCACGTTTCGCCAGCGCCACCCGGACGTGCGCTACGTCGACCTGATTTCCCTGGACATTCCCGGGCACTTCTACGGCAAGCGCTATCCGATCGAGATGCTCGAAAAAGTCGCCGCCGGCAGCGCGCTCAAGCTGCCGCAGAACTGCGTTTTGCTCGGCGCCCAGGGCGGTTTGTTCAAGATTGGGGACTATTGCTTCAACGACGGTGACCCCGATGCCCCACGTCGTCTGGTGCCGGGCACGCTGAAAATCGTCGATTGGGAAAAGCAGCCCCTGGGCCAAATGCTGATCACCTCCAGCGGTACCGAAAAACCCATCGTTTTCGAGCCACGGGAAGTGTTGGCGCAAGTCCTGGAGCGCCTGGAGCGCAAAGGGATCTTTCCGGTGGTGGCCTTCGAGCTGGAATTCTATTTGTTCGATCGCCAGTTACGTGACGGCTTGCCGCAGTTTGCACGGGATTCGCTGACCGACGATGCGGATGATCAGCCAAACATGCACATCGAGCGACTGACGCGCTTCTCGCCGGTTCTGGATGAAATGGTCGAGACCGCGCGCGCGCAAGGCATCGACACCACGGTGATCACCGCCGAGCTGGGCCCTGGCCAGTTCGAGATCAACTTCGGCCACCTCGACGACGGGCTGCGGGCTGCTGATTGGGCAGCCCTGTTTTGCCGCAGCACCCGCGGCGTGGCGATGAAACACCACTACCGGGCCAGCTTCATGGCCAAGCCGTACCTGCAGCACCCCGGCAGCGGCATGCATGTGCACGTCAGCCTGTACGACAAGGCAGGCAACAACCTGCTGGCGGCGAACGGCCAACAGCCGCTGCGCCATGCCGTGGCCGGTTGTCTGAAACTGTTGCCCCATTGCATGCCGATCTTCGCGCCCAACCACAACGCCATGCGTCGCTTGAGCGGCACCACCAATGTCGCCACCCGCGCCAGTTGGGGCTTCGAAGACCGGGATGCGTGCGTGCGGGTGCCTGAGTCGGACCCGGATAATTTGCGCATCGAGCATCGCCTCGCGGGTGCCGATGCCAACCCGTACCTGGTCCTGGCAGCGATCCTGGCGGGGTTGGAGTTCGGGCTCGAGGCCAAGCAGGAACCCATCGCGCCCCTCAACCAGGACCGCAGCAGCGGCGTCGACTTCCCGTTGGAGATGTTGGAGGCCGTGCGCGCCATGCAAGACCACGAGGCGGTGCGGGAGGGATTGGGCGCAGAATTCGTGAAGGTCTACTGTGAAAACAAGCGCCAGGACCATTTGGCGTTCCTGCAGGACATCAGTGCCCGTGAGTACCGCTGGTTCCTGTAAACAGACCATCCGTCGCGGCACAGCCTTAAAAAATGTGAGGATATATAAGGGGTTAACGGTTTTTTTAACCATGTGGTGAGCTAAAACATATTGTTACATGGTGAAAATAACCGTAACATTCGGCCCGCGTTCACCACCACGGTTTATGCATTTTTAGATCCCGGGCTTCCATCAGCTGCCCGGGATTTTTTTTGCCCGCTGTTGGCAGGAGAGGGCGCAAACCTCCTCCAGCGTTCCGGGCCGTGACAGATTTTTTTTTGAAATCAAGGGGTTGTCAGCCCCGGCAAATCAGTCCATAATTCACGCCATCGAAAGCACTGACCGCTTAAAAAGCTCAATGTTTTCAAGGAGTTAGATCTAGAATCTACTCCAGGTTTGTACGCCTTTGATGTTGCTTCACATAACATCGAATGCATTGGGGCCGAGTAGCAAAATGGTTATGCAGCGGATTGCAAATCCGCCTACGCCGGTTCGATTCCGACCTCGGCCTCCACTTTAAAATAGCTCCGTAGATCGATGATTTACGGAGCTTTTTTATTTGCATTGCCTGCAAGATTTAGTCTTGAAAAGGGCATTGGCAAACTTGCTTCACCCGGACGGGATGTATATATTTCGTCCTCTGCTGCACCTGCGTCAGAACTGACAGCGCAAGCGTCTGCCAGCCCTCCGACCGCATTACCGCGCTACCGCCCGAATGGCGAAACTGGTAGACGCATGGGACTTAAAATCCCCCGCTCGTAAGGGCGTGCCGGTTCGATTCCGGCTTCGGGCACCATCTTGAAAACAAGGGTTTGCGGGCGAAAGCACGCAAACCCTTGTTTGTTTCCGGTCCGTCATTCGGAAGCCGCTTCGCGTCTTACTTGCTGAGCAGGCTTTCATATGGAATGCGAAGGCCGTTGTGCAGTCGTTTGATCATGGTCAGGCTAAGCGAACGTTTGTGGTTCAACACTTCGGACACGCGCCCGCTGGGGCCAATAAACGGTTCCAGATCCCGGGCATTCAATCCTTGCTGTTCCATTGTGAATTTGATGGCCTCTACAGGGTCGCTTGGCCCGATCGGGTAGTGCGCAACTTCATACTTTTCGATAAGCATCGAGAGCACCTCAAGTTCGTCACTCTCCGCAGATCCCGCAGCCGCTCCCCAAATCTCCTCAAGGCGCGCAAAGGCTTTATCGAGCTCTTCGTCGCTACGAATCGGTTTAAGGTTCATCACACTGTCTCCACGTTGATTTGATCGTACTGCGCGTGTGTGCCAACGAACTTGACCCTGGCAATCTGGAGGCGGTAGTCGATGGCCGCCACCAGTCGGTACTTGTTGCCGGCAATATTGAACAGGACTCTGCCGCCCTTGACGACGCTTGCTGTACGGAGATCGGCTTTGAGTCCTTGTGGATTATCCCAAGTCACCTTAAGCATCATATTGTGCCATTGCGTGAGTGGTCGCTCAGCATCGTTTTTCACCTAAACGAAAGGCTGGCCCGAAAAGCCGCGAGGCAAGCGCTGAAGTCCGGCCATGGTGCTGAGACGTTCGACCCAGGCCGTGCGCCAGTCATTGGTGACATGAGTGGCATTGGCATTGCGCGAAGCATTTCGCGCGGCGCGTCTTGCTGCGTTGCGCTGGTCTTTACGGGCATTTTTGAATGCGTCGGTGTTCCGGCAGCTTCGGCATTTCACCCGATTCAATTCAGTGCTCGAAGTGAGCTTGCTGCCCTTGTGACCGCAGGCCAGGTGCCCGCCCGTTTTGAAATGAGTAACCATCGCAGGACTCCTTCGTGACGTGTCCCTGTTCGACCATTCCCGGTCTGTGAGGTTCGGGCAAGGAGAAATGGGCAGCGGGCAAAAGACGGGCAAAAAGAGACCCGCATGCGGGCGGGTCGGGGTATTGCAAAGGAGTGAGTTCACTGTAGAGGGTGAAATGTGAAAGCGACGTGAAATGCACAGGCAAAAAAATACCGACGTCAGCCGGGTTGGGGATAAGCGATAAACGGCAGGCAAGGTTGCGCACGGTGAAAAGCGCTCACCGTTCACATACCCCGCATCGGCCCGTGCCGGATGTCATTTGAACCGGGGCAGCGGCCGGTCGACAGGTTTGAGCGAGGACAGGGTATTGCGGATCAGCGGGGTGTCCTTCTCGATGTCGTTCAGGCGATCGCGGATTCTGAGCGCGGTGGGGTGGCCACCTTGATGATCGACCCAATCGGCGATTTCCTTGCAGGCTGCCGCCAGACGCACCTGACGCGAGTCGAGCAGGGTGAGCAGGGTGGTGATGGACTCTTTTTCGGACATGGAAAACCTCCGTTCAAGAAACCTTTCAATCAAAAAGCCCGCAGGAGGCGAGCTTTTGCCGTTGCTGGTCCTTCAGCTCCTTCAGTATAGACCCGGTCTTCAACCTTGCCGGGCGGTGACGCGTGAGCGGGCATTGAGCTGCTGGCAGACACGCTGGGCATCGCTCTCATCGTCATAGCCATCACCGATGAAACCGTGGGTGCGGGTATCGGCGACTCGATACCAGACGGCGGCGTGAGGGGGAAGGTGTTCGCTTTCCCCGGCTCGGCGGCCATGGATGATGATCTTGTTGCAGCGTTTGACAACGAAAATGTCTTCCATGGCTTCACCGACGCTTATTTCTGTCACATCTACTATAGAAGCGTTGGGTGATCGTGCAAAAAATGCACGGTCACTTCGTCGGTTGAGCGGCTTCGATCATCTGTTCCAGATACATCGCCAGCCCCACTTCCTCGGCCCGCAGGCCCTTGCGCGTTCTTGGGCGGGGCAGCGTCGCCAGTGCTCCGAGCAGGAAGCCCTCAAGCACGGCCGGGTGGATGTAGCATTTGCGACAGACTGCCGGAGTGTTGCCCAGTTGCCGGGCGACGCTCTTCACCATGTCCACGACGTGGCGCTTGGCGTCCGACTCCGGCTCCCATTGCAACTCGCGCAGCACCGCCAGCGCCAGTGCGCTGCCGGCCCAGGTGCGGTAGTCCTTGGCGGTAAAGTCGGCACCGGTGAGATCCCGCAAATAGGCATTTACATCGGACGAACTCACGGTGTGCCGCTCGCCGTTTTCATCCAGGTACTGAAACAGGTTTTGTCCGGGGATTTCCTGGCAGCGCTTGATGATCCGCGCCAGGCGTCGGTCCTTCACGGTGATCTGGTGTTCGATGCCGCTCTTGCCGCGAAACTGGAAACGGATCGCGGTGCCATTGACCTCCACGTGACGGTTGCGCAGGGTGGTCAGCCCGTAGGAGCGGTTGTCCCGAGCGTATTGCGTATTGCCGACGCGAATCAGCGTCGCATCGAGCAGGGAAATGACCGTGGCCATGACTTTGTCGCGACTGAAACCCGGTGCATCCAGCAACACTTCCAGCTGCCGGCGCAACTTGGGCAAGGCGAGCCCGAAGTCGCGCAGGCGTGCGTATTTGTCGGCATCGCGCACTTCGCGCCAGCGCGGGTGATATCGGTATTGCTTGCGTCCTCGTGCATCGCGCCCGGTGGCTTGCAGGTGCCCGCGCGGGTCGGCACAGATCCAGACATCGGTGTAGGCCGGGGGAACGGCGAGGGCGTTGATGCGCTTCACTTCGTCGGGATCGGTAATGCGTTGGCCGGCGGCGTCGAAATAGCAGAACTTGCCGCGCAGTTTCCTGCGTGTCAGGCCGGGTTGGGTGTCATCGACATAATGCAGGTCGGGCGGCAGTGCATCGAGCGTTACGGCGTCGGGCATGGCGGTTGTCCTTGGCTACGAATCAGGGGCCGTTACAGCCATTGACCACGCGCCGTTGCCGTCGTGCCAGCGGATTTACGCCAGTACCGCCACGGCCTTGATTTGCGCCCAGAGCTGCTGGCCGGGATGCACCTGCAATTGATCCCGGGAGTAACGGGTGATCCGTGCCAGCAGCGGTGTGCCGGCCGCGTCCAGGCGGATCAGCACGTGGGCCGCGTTGTCCGCGCCCATCTCGCTGACTACGGTCACCGGCAGGCGATTGAGGATGCTGCTTTGCTCGGCGCCGTGCAGGCTCAGGCTGACGTCCCGCGCCTGCACCTTGCAGCGAAGTGCCTGGCCGACAGCCATGGGCGTATGGGTGACGCGAATGCTCAAGGCGGTGGCCGGCAATTGCAGGGTCAGCAACTGATAATCGGCGTCATACGCACTGACGTGGCCTTCGATCACCACGCCGGCGTCGTCTCCCAGGGCCAGCGGCAAGTCGAGGCGTGCCAGGGTGGCGCCAATGGGACCGCTGGCCAAAGCTTTGCCATCGCTGAGCAGCACGATGTGGTCGGCCAGCCGCGCCACTTCGTCCTGGGAGTGGCTGACGTACAGCACCGGGATGTCGAGTTCATCGTGCAAGCGTTGCAGGTACGGCAGGATCTCACCCTTGCGTTTGGCATCCAGCGCCGCCAGCGGTTCGTCCATCAGCAGCAATTGCGGGCTGGTCAGCAGGGCGCGGGCGATGCCGACGCGCTGGCGTTCGCCACCGGACAGGTGCTGGGGATGCCGGTCGAGCAGGTGGCCGATGCCCAGCAACCGGGTGGCATGCGCCATGTCGACCCGGCGCTGCTGTTTTGCAATGCGCTTGAGACCGAACTCCAGGTTGGCCAGCACCGACAGGTGCGGGAACAGGCTGGCTTCCTGGAACACGTAGCCGAGTGCACGCTTGTAGGGTGGGACGAACACCTTGCGCTCGCTGTCCTGCCAGACTTCATCGTTGACCTGGATGAAACCCTGTTCGGCCCGTTCCAGGCCGGCGATGCAGCGCAGGCAGGTGGTCTTGCCCGAGCCGGAATGGCCGAACAACGCCGTGACGCCTCGGCCCGGCAGTTGCAAATCCACATCCAGGGCGAACCCCGAGTAACTCAATTTCAAACGCGTATGAATCATCGATCAGCTCCAGCCTGCTTTGGTTTTGCGGCTGGAGTAGAGCGCCAGCAACACGGCGAACGAGAACACCAGCATGGCCCCGGCCAGCCAGTGGGCCTGGGCATATTCCATGGCTTCGACGTGATCGTAGATTTGCACCGAGACCACTCGGGTCTTGTCCGGGATGTTGCCGCCGATCATCAGCACCACCCCGAACTCGCCAACGGTGTGGGCGAAGCCGAGAATGGCCGCGGTGATGAAACCGGGCCGGGCCAGGGGCAGGATGACGCTGAAGAACACGTCCCAGGGGTTGGCGCGCAAGGTCGCGGCGACTTCCAACGGGCGGCTGCCGATGGCGGAAAAGGCATTTTGCAGCGGCTGGACCACGAACGGCATCGAGTACAGCACCGAGCCAATCACCAGGCCGGCAAAACTGAAACTCAGGGTGCCCAGCCCCAGCGATTGAGTGAACTGGCCAACGAAGCCGTTGGGGCCGAGCGCCAGCAGCAGGTAAAAACCAATCACCGTGGGTGGCAGCACCAGGGGCAGGGCGACGATCGCCCCGACCGGGCCGCGTAGCCAGGAGCGGGTGCGCGACAGCCATAACGCAATCGGAGTACCGATGATCAGCAGGATGACCGTGGTCAGGGATGCCAGCTTCAGGGTCAACCAGATGGCGGAAAAATCGGCACTCGTCAGGGTCATTTAGATTTCATAGCCGTAGGACTTGATGACGGCAGCGGCTTTAGGACTCTTGAGGTAGTCAACCAGCGCCTTGGCGGCCGGATTGTCCTTGCCCTTGTTGAGAATCACCGCGTCCTGCTTGATCGGATCGTGCAGGCTGGATGGGACGATCCAGGCCGAACCGCTGGTGACTTTGCCGTCTTTATAGATTTGAGACAAGGCGACGAAGCCCAGTTCGGCGTTGCCGGTTGAAACGAACTGGAACGCCTGGGTGATGTTCTGGCCCTCGACGAGCTTGTCCTTGACCTTGTCGGTCAGTCCCTCTTTGGCCAGAACCTGGGTGGCGGCGAGGCCGTAAGGCGCGGTTTTCGGGTTGGCGATCGACAGGTGCTGGTACTGGTTGTCGGCCAGCACCTTGCCTTGGGCATCGACGTAGCCTTCCTTCGCCGACCACAACGCCAAGGTGCCGACGGCATAGGTGAAGCGTGAGCCCTTGACCGTGTCGCCTTCGGTTTCGAGTTTTGCCGGGGTGGTGTCATCGGCCGACAGGAACACTTCGAACGGTGCGCCGTTCTTGATCTGGGTGTAGAACTGGCCGGTCGCGCCAAACGAGGTGACCAGTTTATGCCCGGTGTCTTTCTCGAAGTCGGCGGCGAGGGCCTGGATCGGTGCGGTGAAGTTGGCGGCGACGGCCACCTGGACTTCGTCGGCATGGGCGCCGGCGATAGCGAATACGGCGAGCAGCGGGGCGAAACGTAAGGCACGAATGGTCATGAACGGCTCCGTGGAAGGCAGTAAAACAGGGGGGGGGTAACTCGCTATGTAAAAAACTATATAGCGAAATGCCTGCAAACGGAATCCATCGGGTGCGTCCAATTGAACCCTGTAGCCGCCAGCAGTGGCGGCTACAGGGCTTGCATCAAGTGCGTGTCAGCTTCGCCAGACCTTGCTCGGCGAGGTGCCGGGTCAATTCGGCAGTGGACATTTCGACCGATAACGGGAACGCCTGCCCGGCCCAGAGATTGGCGAACTGCGCCTCGCCCTTGGCCCGCAGCGGCAGCAACGCGCCGCCGGCGAGCGGAAAGGCCGGCGCCTTGTCGCTCATGGGGCCGATTTCGCGCATCACCCGATTGAAAATGCCCCGTGCCGGACGACCGGTGAACAGGTTGGTGAGCGCGGTGTCGCTTTCTTTCGCCGTGCGCAAGGCCTGGTGGTGGGAGGCGCTGACCTTGGCCTCCGGCGTGAACAGGTACGCCGTGCCCACCTGTACCGCCGAAGCGCCCAGCACGAACGCCGCTGCGACACCTCGTGCATCGGCAATGCCGCCAGCGGCAATCACGGGCACTTTCACGGCGTCGACGATTTGCGGCAGCAGGGCAAACAGGCCGACCTGGCCACTGATGTCGTCGGTGAGGAACATGCCGCGATGGCCCCCAGCCTCATTACCCATGGCGATGATCGCATCGCAGCCATGCTGTTCCAGCCAGATGGCCTCTTCGACCGTGGTGGCCGACGACAACACCTTGGCCCCGGTTGCCTTGACGCGATCCAGCAGGGATTGCTCGGGCAGACCGAAGTGGAAACTCACCACCTCCGGCCGTAGCTCTTCAACGATCTTGCAGGTCGCATCGTCGAAGGGCGCGCGATTGGACACGGGCGTGGGGGCATCGAAGTCCACGCCCAATTCACGGTAGTAGGGCTCCAGCAGAGTTTTCCACGCTTGTGCGCGTGGCTCATCGGCGGCAGGCGGCTGGTGACAGAAGAAGTTGACGTTGATCGGTCGCCGGGTCTGCTGGCGGATGGTCTTGAGGTCTTCGCGCAATTGTTCGGTGCTCAGCATCGCGGCGGGCAGCGAGCCCAGGCCGCCAGCCTCGCTCGCGGCGACCACCATGGCGATGCCCGTGGCGCCAGCCATGGGGGCCTGGATGATCGGCAGTTCGATCCCCAGCAGATCGATTATTCGGGTGTCTGGCCAGTGGCTCATTGCAGGGTTCTCCGACGTCAAAACAGGGCAGGGACGGTAGTGCGGGATTTTTTAACAGAAATTATGGGCGTAATACCAATCGAGTTTTTGTATGGGCCGCTCCCACCCGGTCATTTGCCAAAAGTCGGGTATGGCAAACAATGAAGCTGTGCTATTCCATTACAGCCCATTCATAACCAGCCGGAGACAGCCATGTTCCAGGGGATTCTGATCGACAAGGACGACAGCGGTTACCGCGCCACGCTGCAACAGATCAATGACGATCAACTGCCCGAGGGCGATGTGACGGTGCGTGTGGCCTACAGCACGTTGAACTTCAAGGACGGCCTGGCCATCACCGGCAGCAGTCCGGTGGTGCGCAAGTTTCCGATGGTGCCCGGCATCGATCTGGCGGGGACCGTCGAAGTCAGCGGGCATCCGGACTACAAGGTCGGTGATCAGGTCGTACTCAACGGCTGGGGCGTCGGCGAAGGGCATTGGGGTGGCCTGGCGCAAAAGGCGCGCCTCAATGGCGACTGGCTGATCCCGTTGCCCCGGGAGTTTACCCCCGCCCAGGCCATGGCCATCGGCACGGCCGGTTACACGGCGATGCTGAGCATTCTGGCGCTGGAACATAACGGCGTGACGCCGGAACAGGGCGAAGTCCTGGTGACCGGTGCCAACGGGGGAGTCGGCAGTTTCGCCATCGCTTTGCTCAACAAGCTCGGTTACCGGGTGGTGGCGTCCACGGGGCGTACTTCGGAACACGACTACCTCAAGCGCCTGGGTGCCAGCGACATCATCGACCGTGCGACCCTGTCCGAGCCCGGCAAACCCTTGGTCAAGGAGCGCTGGGCGGCGGTCATCGACTCGGTGGGCAGCCACACCCTGGCCAACGCCTGCGCCAGCACCAGGGCCAATGGCACGGTCGCCGCCTGTGGTCTGGCCCAGGGCATGGATTTTCCGGCGTCGGTCGCCCCGTTCATCCTGCGTGGCGTGGCGCTCGCCGGGATCAACAGCGTGACCCAGCCCAAGGCCAAGCGGATTGTGGCGTGGAACCGACTGGCCAAGGACCTGGATTTTGCGCTGCTGCCACTGATCAGTCACGAAATCGGCCTGAGCGAAGCGATCGAGGCAGCACCGCGCCTGCTCGCCGGCCAGTTGCGTGGCCGGGTGGTGGTGGATGTGAACCGCTGATTCAGCGCGTCTCCCGCTCCAGCAACTGACGTTTGCGCTCTACGCCCCAGCGATAACCTGACAGGTCGCCGTCGCTGCGCACCACGCGATGGCAGGGAATGGCCACCGCCAGACTGTTCGCGCCGCAGGCCTGGGCCACGGCGCGCACGGCTTTGGGGGCACCGATGCGCCGGGCGATGTCGGCGTAACTGGCGGTACTGCCGGCGGGGATGTCGCGCAGTGCCTGCCAGACACGTTCCTGGAATGCCGTGCCGCGCACGTCCAGCGGCAAATCCAGGCCGATGGCCGGGGCTTCGATGAAACCGACGACCCTGGCGATCAACTGCTCGAACGCGTGGTCGGCGCCGATCAGGTTGGCCCGTCGAAACTTGTCCTGCAGATCACACACCAATTGATGCGGGTCGTCGCCCAGCAGGATGGCGCAAACGCCGCGTGCGCTCTGCGCCACCAGAATGGCCCCGAGCGAACACTGGCCGACGGCAAAGCGAATGTCGTTGTTCAGGCCCTCGGCGCGATAATCACCGGGTTTCATGCCCAGTAGTTGATCTGCCGCCGCGTAGAAACGGCCGTTGGAGTTGAAGCCCGCGTCATACAGGGCATCGGTCACCGAACCGCCCTCGGCCAGGCGCTGGCGCACCTTGCGCGAGCGGTGAGCCGTGGCGTAGCCCCTGGGCGTCAGGCCGGTGACCGTTTTGAACACGCGATGAAAGTGAAAGCTGCTCAGGCCTGCGGCATCGGCCAGCTCGCCCAGCGTCGGCAGGTGCTCGGCGGTTTCGATCTGGCGGCACGCTGCGGCGACGGTCGCGGCGTGTTGCGTGGCGACCTCGGAGTGATCCTTCGCCGCCCGTTTGCTCGGGCGATAACCCGCTGCCTGGGCTTGCTCGGCCGAGTCGAAGAATTCGACGTTCTGCGGCTTGGGCAAGCGTGCGAGGCTGCTGGGTCGACAATAGATGCCGGTGGTTTTCACCGCATACACAAACTGCCCGTCAGCCTGGGGGTCGCGGGCGACGACGGCGGCCCAGCGGGGATCGTTCTCGGTGGTGGTCATGGCGTTCTGTCCGTTGATCCGTTTGAATCAGATTAACCAGACGGCGAGGTCGCCGCACTCCGGGGCTTGCGGTCAAATTCCGGGGTTCAGTGTGAGGTGCGGAACGTGAAGTTGATCCGTTGCTCGCCCAGGCGTGGATGCTGACCTGCCTTGATTGGCAAGATGCCGTGATAACGCAGGCGATCGACCCCGCCCCAGACAACGATATCGCCGTGAAACAGCGGCACCCGCTGGCTTTTGTCGTTGCGCTCGAAACCACCGAACAGGAACATCGCCGGCAGCCCCAGGGACACGGAAACAATGGGCGCTGCGTAGGACGCTTCGTTCTTGTCCTGATGCAATGACATCTTTGCGCCGGGAATGTAGCGGTTGATCAGGCATGAATCGGGCACGAAGTCGGCAAAACCCGCGTCCAGCGCCGCCGCCTGGGCGAGGGCGAAAAACACCTCCGGCATCGGCGGCCAGGGCGCCTGGGTGTGAGGATCCAGGCGTGAATAGCGATAACCGTTGCGGTCGGTGGTCCAGCCCCAGGTGCCGCAACTGCTCAGGGCCGCCGACATGGTGAAGCCACCGGGCGTGACCATTTGTCGAAACGGCGCCGCCGCCAGCACCGTCTCCAGCGCCGGCAGCAATCGCTCCAGCCAGGGCAGGGCGAAGCCCCGCAGGACGAAGGACTGTTGGCCAATCTGCTCGCGCCGCGGGACCTGTTCGGGCTCCGCGTCGGCAAACAGATCGAAGTTCATCGGGCTCATGAATCCACGTGTTACAGCGCCTTGCTGACGCTGATCTCGCTGATGACATCTTCACCGGCGCCATGCAGGGCGTCCAGCGCTGCCCTGGCTTCGGCTTCGGTGCCGTGTTCAAGCTGGGCAAATTCGAAGCGACGCTCACCGTTGAGCTTGTACTTGATGACGTATTTGGTGGTTTGGGCCATGGTCGTGCCTGCGTGTCGGGCTGTTCAGCTCAGTTTCGAGCTGGAACGGCGGATGATCTTGATCGAGTGGGTCAGGGTCGGCTTGCGGGTGACGCTGATTGCCCGACGGCTGACGGTGTCGATGGTGATGTTCCAGAAGCCGGTGCTCGGAGCGGTGATGCGCGCCGGGAAGGTGTCGAACGCGCCGCCATGGTAGGTGTGGCGGCCGCCATTCTTGAAGCTGCGGAAATTGGCGTCGTTCATCAAACGGATGTTGCACATTTGCGAGCATTGGATGACGACGATATCGTCTTCATTGAGGTGCTCGCGCTGGTGGATAAATTTCATGAGGCGCCTCCAGAAGGGCTTTTTCTACAAAATCAAAACGATAGCATGGGCGATTGGCGCAGTTTATCAGCCCGGACGGGTTATTATCCGGTCGCCGGTGTGTGCTTTGGCAATTAAAACCGGTTATTCGAAATTCAATGAACGATAAAAGCGATGAGCCTCGGAGAAAACCAGTGTTTGTGCTGTCGGAGGATCTTTGCGGAGGTTTTTTATGAAGTGGGGTGTGTGGTTCCTGCCGTTTGCGTTGGCGATGAGTGGTTGTGCGAGTGTTGAGGAAATCAACGAGTCGCTGCCCACCATGAACGTGATGTCCGGCAAGAAACCCAATGAATACGCGCAGTGCCTGACCGAAAAACTGGCCAGCAGCCGTGGTGCCTTGCAAGTCGAGCCGCAGGGCAAGGACGGTGTGCGGGTGATCGTGCCGCAGAAGTTTTCCTCGGGGCCGGCCGCCGTATTCGATATCGAAGAACGCTCCAATGGCAGCGGGATCAAGCTGCATGAACGCATCTCCAACGTTCCCTTGCGCCCCATGGATGTGCGTAACGCCGCCACCGCGTGCATTTCCGGCTGATAGAATACCGCCCGTCAGCACCGATGCCGCCAAAGCAACGCTTTGGCGGCATTGTCATTTCTGGAGTCGAGCATGAAGCGAGAGCAAGTAAGGGAGCGGCATGCAGAGGGTCATATCTCTGCCACTCACGTGATTCAGAACCCGGCGGACACGGCGGAATGGATCGTGTTTTTCAAGAAGAGCGCCGGGCGCAGTTATTTCCTGGTGGATGACCACGACGAAGTCGAATCCTTCGCCCGCCTTGACGAACTGATCGAAACCATCCGAGGCCTGGGTATCAAGTTCGCCGAGATCCACATGTAGGCTCGGTCGCCTTACTTGCAGACCACCACGACGCTGCGGTTCTTGTAGTTGCCGACGTCGACTCCCAGGGTCTTGTCGCTTTCGGCGGGCGATGGGGTGCCGTTGGTGCCGACGATTCGATAACCGGTGCCGGCGCAGGAGGCATCGGCCTTTTCATAGCAGGCGGCCCAGGAATTGGCTTCCCCGGAGCAATCGATGGCCAGGCCTTGTTCGCCATTGTTCAGGTAAGTGGTTTCGGTGGTGGCACAGCCACACAAGGCCAGCAGCGCAATCAACGGCAAGAGTTTTTTCATGGTGAGGTCGTCATCGGGATGATAGGGCTAAGCCTGTGACAGCGCTGAAGTCAAAAGGTTATAGCCAAATGCCACTTCTTTCTCGCCCTATGCAATTCCCTGTAGGAGCGAGCATGCTCGCGATGGAGGCCGAAGCACCGCGGGGTGTCAGGATTCCAGCGTCATCGTTAACGACCATCGCGAGCATGCTCGCTCCTACAGGGGCCCGCGCCGAATTACTCGCTATCCTTGCCACGCCGCTTCGCCGGCGGATGTTCCAGCTCCAGCACCGACGCCACCTCGATGGCCAGCGCTTCGGTGGGGAAGGGGCCGGCGATGCGCTCGCCGTTGGCGCTGTCTACCCACCACTGGCCGTCTTTGGCCTTGTTGATCAAAAATCCGTTGACGCTTTTTGCTGCCGACATCTATCTGCCTCGTTGGTGGGTTCAATGACGCCATGATAGCGTCAAATGGACGCTATCGGTGCGCCAGGGCCGGGCAGATAGATCGGCGCGGGCGGGAATTTCTGCTATGCCTAATGGCACTCCGGCAATCCTGCGGAACTATCCGCTGGAATATTTCTCGTATGTTGGCATCGGTTAGCCAGTGCGGGGCATTGTAAGGTGCACGCCGCCTGATTAGACTGCGCCGAAACTCGTACACACAGCCTTTTCAAGGACTTTTATGATCAAGAAATGCTTGTTCCCAGCAGCCGGTTACGGTACTCGCTTCCTGCCAGCGACTAAGGCCATGCCCAAGGAAATGCTGCCGGTGGTAAACAAGCCACTGATCCAGTACGGCGTTGAAGAGGCCCTGGATGCCGGCCTGACTGAAATCTCGATCGTCACCGGTCGTGGCAAGCGCGCCCTGGAAGACCACTTCGACATCAGCTACGAGCTGGAAAACCAGATCAAGGGCACCGACAAGGAAAAGTACCTGGTCGGCATCCGCAAATTGCTTGACGAGTGCTCGTTCTCCTACACCCGCCAGACCGAAATGAAAGGCCTGGGCCACGCCATCCTGACCGGCCGCCCGCTGATCGGTGACGAACCCTTCGCTGTGGTGCTGGCGGACGACCTGTGCGTCAACCTCGAAGGCGACGGCGTACTGACCCAGATGGTCAAGCTGTACAAGCAATTCCGCTGCTCGATCGTGGCGATCCAGGAAGTCGATCCGCAAGAGACCAACAAGTACGGCGTGATTGCCGGCGAGATGATCCGCGACGACATCTACCGCGTTCACAGCATGGTCGAGAAGCCAAAACCGGAAGATGCGCCATCGAACCTGGCCATCATCGGTCGCTACATCCTGACCCCGGACATCTTCGACCTGATCGAACAGACCGAGCCAGGCAAGGGCGGTGAAATCCAGATCACCGACGCCCTGATGAAACAGGCCCAGAACGGCTGCGTCATGGCCTACAAGTTCAAGGGCAAGCGTTTTGACTGTGGCGGCGCCGAAGGCTACATCGACGCGACCAACTTCTGCTTCGAGAACTTCTACAAGACCGGCAAGGCTTACTGATAGCGCCTGAGCTGCTTGTACTGAAAAGCCACCTTCGGGTGGCTTTTCTGTTTTCTGCCCCCAAATAAGCTGCAGCGCTTGCCCAATGAACGGCGGCGGGTATGCTGATGGCCTGCCGAGGAGACTGAAAATGGCCTTTGATTTTGACCTTTATGTGATTGGCGCCGGTTCCGGCGGTGTACGGGCTGCGCGGTTTGCGGCGGGTTTTGGCGCCAAGGTGGCTGTGGCTGAAAGCCGCTACCTGGGTGGGACCTGCGTCAACGTCGGCTGCGTACCGAAAAAGCTGCTGGTCTACGGCGCGCACTTCGCTGAAGACTTCGAGCAGGCCTCGGGTTTTGGCTGGACGTTGGGCGAGGCCGGATTCGATTGGGCGACGCTGATCGCCAACAAGGATCGCGAGATCAATCGCCTGAATGGCATCTACCGCAATCTGCTGGTCAACAGCGGCGTGACCTTGCACGAAGGCCACGCCAGCATCGTCGACCCGCACACGGTCGAGATCAACGGCGAGCGCTTCAGTGCGAAGAACATCCTGATTGCCACGGGCGGCTGGCCGCAGATCCCCGAGATTCCGGGGCACGAGCATGCGATCAGTTCCAACCAGGCGTTTTTCCTCAAGGAACTGCCCAAGCGCGTACTGGTGGTGGGCGGCGGCTACATTGCCGTGGAATTCGCCGGGATTTTCCATGGCCTGGGCGCCGAGACGACGCTGCTGTATCGCGGCGACCTGTTCCTGCGCGGTTTCGACGGCTCGGTGCGCAAACACTTGCAGGAGGAACTGACCAAGCGCGGCATGGACCTGCAGTTCAACGCCGACATCGAGCGCATTGAAAAAAACGCTGACGGCAGCCTCAAGGCGACCCTCAAGGACGGTCGCGTGCTGGAAACCGACTGCGTGTTCTACGCCACCGGCCGACGTCCGATGCTGGACAACCTCGGGTTGGAAAACACCGGGGTCAAGCTCAACGAAAAGGGCTTCGTCGAAGTGGACGAGCAATACCAGACCTGCGAACCGTCGATCCTGGCCCTGGGCGATGTCATCGGCCGGGTCCAGCTGACCCCGGTGGCACTGGCCGAAGGCATGGCCGTCGCGCGTCGCCTGTTCAAGCCCGAGCAGTATCGCCCGGTGGATTACAAGATGATCCCGACGGCGGTGTTCAGCCTGCCCAACATCGGCACCGTCGGTTTGACCGAAGAAGAAGCCCGCGACGCAGGGCACGAGGTGGTGATTTACGAAAGCCGCTTCCGCCCGATGAAGCTGACCCTGACGGACTGCCAGGAGCGCACGCTGATGAAGCTCGTGGTGGACGGCAAGACCGACAAGGTATTGGGCTGCCACATGGTCGGGCCGGATGCCGGCGAAATCGTTCAGGGCCTGGCGATTGCCCTGAAGGCCGGTGCGACCAAGCGCGACTTCGACGACACCATCGGCGTACACCCGACGGCTGCTGAAGAGTTCGTGACCATGCGTACGCCGGTCTGAAGCACCACCTCGATCTAAAACCTGTGGGAGCGGGCTTGCTCGCGAATGCGGTGTGTCAGATACAGAAAATTGACTGACACACCGCATTCGCGAGCAAGCCCGCTCCCACAGAAGCGGATGCCCTCAGATTCCTTTCTTCTATTAATAACGTCCGCTAATAGCCAAAACCGATCAGCAGCATCAGGTTTGCCAATGAGCCAACCGTCCACCGACCCGGTAAAGTTCTCTCCATCAACTTCACAACCCCTGACGGAGAGTCAACGATGCCTATCATCAACAGCCAAGTTAAACCTTTCAAAGCTGACGCATTCAAGAACGGCGACTTCGTAAAAGTCTCGGACGCTGACCTCAAAGGCAAGTGGTCTGTGGTGTTCTTCTACCCAGCCGACTTCACCTTCGTCTGCCCGACCGAACTGGAAGACCTGGCTGACAACTACGACGCGTTCCAGAAGCTGGGCGTCGAAATCTACAGCGTTTCCACTGACACCCACTTTGCCCACGCTGCCTGGCACAACACTTCGCCAGCCATCGGCAAAATCCAGTACACCATGATCGGCGACCCGACCCACGCCATCTCCCGCAACTTCGACGTGCTGATCGAAGAAGCTGGCCTGGCTGACCGTGGCACCTTCGTGATCAACCCTGAAGGCCAGATCAAGATCGTTGAACTGAACGATGGCGGCGTTGGCCGTGACGCTTCCGAGCTGCTGCGCAAAATCAAGGCTGCTCAGTACGTCGCTGCTCACCCAGGTCAGGTCTGCCCAGCCAAGTGGAAAGAAGGCGAGGCCACTCTGGCTCCGTCCCTGGACCTGGTCGGCAAGATCTAAGTCCGTGACACGCTTCACAGGGCGGTACTCCGCACCTCTTCAGTAAGCTGCACCGCCCAGTAAAGACGCCCGGGCGAGATTCGCTCGGGCGTTTTTTTATGCACGCAATCAAAGGAAATCGCCCGTATGTTGGACGCCAATCTTAAAGCCCAGTTGAAATCGTACCTGGAACGGGTCACCCAACCGATCGAGATCGTTGCTTCTCTCGACGACGGTGCGAAATCCCAGGAAATGCTCGAACTGCTGAAAGACGTTGCCAGTCTTTCCACTCAAATTACCTTGCTCGACAACGGTGACGATGCACGCAAGCCATCGTTCTCGATCAATCGCCCCGGTCAGGACATCAGCCTGCGTTTCGCCGGCATCCCGATGGGCCACGAATTCACCTCGTTGGTGCTGGCCCTGCTGCAAGTCGGTGGCCACCCTTCGAAAGCCAGTGCCGAAGTGATCGAACAGATCCGCTCGCTCAAGGGTGAGTTCAACTTCGAGACTTACTTCTCGCTGTCCTGCCAGAACTGCCCGGACGTGGTCCAGGCGTTGAACCTGATGGCGGTACTGAACCCGAACATCCGCCACGTCGCCATCGACGGCGCGTTGTTCCAGGCCGAAGTCGATGATCGCAAGATCATGGCCGTGCCCAGCATCTACCTCAACGGCGAAGTGTTCGGCCAGGGCCGCATGGGCCTGGAAGAGATCCTCGCCAAGATCGACACCAGCGGTGCCGAGCGCCAGGCCGAGAAAATCAGCGCCAAGGACGCCTTTGACGTGCTGGTGGTCGGCGGTGGCCCGGCCGGTGCGTCGGCGGCGATCTACGCGGCCCGTAAGGGCATCCGTACCGGTGTCGCGGCCGAGCGTTTTGGCGGTCAGGTGCTCGACACCATGGCCATCGAGAACTTCATCTCCGTACAGGAGACCGAAGGACCGAAGCTGGCCAGCGCCCTGGAAGAACACGTCAAGCAGTACGACGTGGATATCATGAACCTGCAACGGGCCACTGCGCTGATTCCGGCGAAGAACCCCGGCGAGCTGCACGAAGTCCGCTTCGAAAGCGGCGCCAGCCTGAAAACCAAGGCGCTGATCCTGGCCACCGGCGCCCGCTGGCGTGAAATGGGTGTGCCGGGCGAGCAGGAATACAAGGCCAAGGGTGTGTGTTTCTGCCCGCACTGCGACGGCCCGCTGTTCAAGGGCAAACGCGTGGCGGTCATCGGCGGCGGCAACTCCGGCGTCGAAGCGGCCATCGATCTGGCGGGTATCGTCAGCCACGTCACGCTGCTGGAGTTCGACAGCAAGCTGCGCGCCGATGCCGTGCTGCAACGCAAGCTGTTCAGCCTGCCGAACGTCGATGTCATCACCAGCGCGCTGACCAGCGAAGTGAAGGGTGACGGCGAGAAGGTCAACGGTCTGGTGTACAAGGACCGTGACTCAGGCGAGTTCAAGACGATCAACCTCGAAGGCATCTTCGTGCAGATCGGCTTGTTGCCCAACACTGACTGGCTCAAAGGCACCGTCGAGTTGTCGCCACGTGGCGAAATCATCGTCGATGCCCGTGGCGAGACGTCGCTGCCGGGTGTGTTCGCCGCCGGTGACGTGACCACCGTGCCGTACAAGCAGATCGTGATCGCCGTGGGCGAGGGCGCCAAGGCTTCCCTCAGTGCCTTCGACCACCTGATCCGCACCTCGGCCCCGGCGTAACGCCAGCGCCTGAAACACAAAACCCCATGAGCGATCATGGGGTTTTTTTATGCTTCGCACATTCCAAAATGTGGGAGCGGGCTTGCTCGCGATTGCGGTGTGTCAGTTACCTTGAATATGTACTGAACCACCGCAATCGCGAGCAAGCCCGCTCCCACAAAAGAAGGTCCCACAGGTGTTTTTTGGACGGGGTTTTAGAGCGGCGCTGGCTGAATGATTTCAACCCAGTACGCATCCGGGTCCTTGATGAAGGCCAGGCTTTTCATGCGGCCGTCGCTCAGGCGTTTCTGGAAATCACAGCCCAGGGCTTCGAAGCGTTCGCACGCGGCGACGATGTCCGGCACCGAGATGCAGATATGGCCGAAACCGCGCGGGTCGGTGTTGCCGTTGTGGTAGGCAAAGTCCGGGTCGTTTTCGGTGCCGTGGTTGTGGGTCAGTTCCAGGATGCCGGGAATCGATTTCATCCATTCGGTACGGGCGGCCGCATCGGCCGGGATCTGGGCCTTGTCGACCAGCGCGAGGAAGTACAGGCTGAATTCGGCTTCCGGGAAATCGCGTTTCTCCACCAGCGAGAAACCCAGGATACGCGTGTAGAAGTCCAGGGACTTGGTGATGTCCTTGACCCGCAGCATGGTGTGGTTGAAGACGAACTGGCTGGTCGCGGTATCCGGTTGGGCAGTCACGCCGGGGAAGGTGTTCAATTCGTGCAGGCTCATGGGCCCTCCGTAAACAAGTGGGGCTATTGAATGGTGCCAATGATACGCAAGGGTGCAGGCATCACCAAACCCAAAGCGTCGTCTATTGCCTGCGCGACGGCCTGGGCTCACACTTTGCGGTTCAATCCGCGAGTGTTCATTGCAATGATCCGATCCTGTAAATCGCTGTTCGTTCTGGTTGGGCTGCTATCCGCTGTCACGTTGGCACAGGCCGATGCGCCCGGCGTCACCTGGCCGCAGGGTTGGGAAATCGAAGCGGTCCCCCAGGACGATGCCAGGCCCCAGGTGTCACGCCAGCGCGCAGTGAAACACGATCAGGACGGAGGGCCGGTCATGGTGATGGAATTGACCGCTACACCGCTGGAGAGTGGACACCAGGTCAATTTGCAGGGCGTGCTGCTGGAGATGCGCAAATCGGTGCAAAAGGACTTCTTCCAGGGCGGCTACCAGAGCGTGTGCAATAAAATCCACCCGGCGACCTTGAGCCGGCTGACGGCGCTGGAAACCACCTGCACGATTACCCAGAATGGGCGACATGTGCTCTCGCAAACATTGGTCGCGGCGGTGGATGGCAATAAGGCGTATGTTTTTTCCTACGCGGGGCAAGCCGAAGCTTATAAGGCCAGCGAGGAGGAAATAGCACTCGCTCGTAACAGTCTGAAACTTTAGTTGGCGCCGTTGTGATATCGCGCTTTCGGCGATGTTAGATACCCAAAGGAATTAAGCCCAAAGTTAGCAGGCAAGTAGCCTGTTGCCGGGATTGAAATCGTTGCATTTGTTGAGTATCCAAAAAAAAGCCCTGCTTGAAGCAGGGCTTTGTTTTTACCGGGTGCGCTTAGCGGCGTACCCAGGAATCAACGGTAGAGGCACCGTATTGTTCCTTCCAGGCTTTCAGGCCACGGTGGTTGCCGCCCTTGGTTTCAATCAGTTCACCGGTGTGAGGGTTCTGATAGACCTTGACCACGCGAGCGCGGCGGGTTTTCGGTGCGGCAGCCTGTTGCGAGCCGGAACGCGGGCTCGGATCGAGAATGGCAATGATGTCACGCAAGCCCTTGCCATAGGTTTTCATCAGCGCCTGGAGCTTTTCCTCGAATTCGATTTCTTTCTTGAGCCCGGCATCATTCTTCAGGGACTCCAGCTGTTTGAGCTGCTCTTGAAGGGCCTTTTCAGCTGCACGAAATTCAGCGAGTCTGGACAATATCTTTACTCCAATAGTGTGTTCGGCTGATACCAACCGCCAACAAAGCTATAAGCCAAGAGCCTTGAAGCGACTCGGTGATAAGTGGCTCGCCTGCCAATCTACCGCAGGCACGAAAAATTGTAGTAGTTAATGGCCGAAGAGTAAATCCTGACTTTTTCTTCATGTAACAAGATGGGCTGTCTAGATTCTAGACGGGGCGCGGTTTGGTTGTTCCGTCGCATAAGGCTGCTAGTTAATGATGCGTTAATGCGTTAATGAAGTCCGCCCCGGGCATCGGCCGGCCAAACAGATAACCTTGCAGGTAGTTGACCCCGTGGGCGCTCAAGTAATCACTCTGCTCGGGCGTCTCCACACCTTCGGCGACGATGCCCAGATCGAGCTTGGCCGAGAGTTCGATGATGCTGTCCAGAATGTGACGGGACAGGGCATCGACGCCGATCATGCCAACGAATGTCTGATCGATTTTCAGGAAATCCACCTTGAACTGGCGCAGATAGACCAGGCTTGAATGACCGGTGCCAAAGTCGTCGAGGGCGATCATCACGCCCAGTTCGTGAAGCCGCTCGAACAGGTGCAGGGTCACGGGCGTGGGCTCGACAAGCTGGCGTTCGGTCAACTCCAGCACCAGGTGCACGGAGCCTGGCGCAAAAGCGTCGAGAAACGCCCGACAGTCCTCGACCAGCTCCAGGTTCTGGCAGTGGCTGGCCGTGATGTTGATGCCGATGTGGAACGGTTCCTTGAATGAGGGCGAAAGGGGAGCCAAGAGTTGCGCGGTCTGCTGCATCAATGAGCGCGTCATCGGTACGATCAGGCCGGAGTGCTCGGCAAACGGGATGAACAGGTCGGGTCGTACCAGGCCCTCTTTCGGATGATTCCAGCGCATCAGCACCTCGGCGCCGGACCATTGCTTGCTCGCGCCATGCACCACCGGCTGGAAATAGGGCACGAACTCCGCCGCCTCAAGTGCCCGTTGCAGCTCATGGCTGGGTGAGGACGAGCGCTTTTGCAGGACATGCCCGATCAGACCGGACACGGCGCCAAAAAAGATCAGCAGACTGAACAGGGACGGGTACTCGCTGCGCATGTAGCGCCAGGTCTGGCCCTTGGGGAAGCCGGCCGCGACACTGAAGTCGTATCGGCTGGAACTCAGTTGGTGTTCGGCGACGGGCAATGCGGGCAGGGGGCCCTGGTGAACCTGGCCGTCGGCGGACAGCCAATCCGGACCGACACGCAGCAACAGCAGGGTCTGGCGGCCAATCAAGCGCAATACGTTGCTCAGGTGATAACCATCCAGCGTCGTCAGTGCGCCCCGTTGTCCTTCGCTGAGGCGGTAAACGAGCAGCGCGGTGTCTGGCGTTACCGGGTTGCCGTTCATCAGCCACAACGTGCCTTGGGTGTAGTCGCCGGCGTTGACCTTTTCCTGGTAGTCGCCAAACAACGAACTGCAATAGAGGTTGTCTTCCCACACCAGGTTGGTCGAGCGCACGAACGGACGGCGGGTCACCTGTTCGCGCAGGGCCAGTTTGGCCTCTTCGCAGGGTTGGCCGGCCAGCGGCAACAATTCGTGAGCGGCCTGGGCGGTGTTGTCGAGCATCAGCTCGAACTGGCGCAGGGCCTCTTCGGCGGTCAGCCGTGTGCTGTGCTCAAGGGCTCGTTGCGCTTGCAGGTAAAGAATCGCAGTGCCCAATGCGATGGGCAGCAAAGCGCTCAATACGGTCACCGCCAGGCGGGTACGGCGGGGTTTGACGGTCAAGGGCATGCGCGCAACCTGTCAGGATGAAAGTGGGCTCTCAAAGACTGGCAGGGCTGAAACACGCCTTCCATGAAGAGTTTGCTCAGGCGCCATGATAGTTGGCGTGCATGGCTGTGTCGCCCGTCGCGTGGCTACGACGAACGGCGTGCAGGTACAAAGGCCTTGCATGCGCCGCGAAAAAGGGGATTTGATACAGGAGGCGGACAAACCTGTTTACGCTGTGTAGAATCGGTTTACGCATACAATAATAATCTTCTGGCAGCAGAAGTCTTGCCTGCCAGAGCCTTGGGTCGACCATGAACAGCTTCGGGTTTCAACTGATCTACGGTGACTTCCTCGCCCGCAGCGTGCGGGGCATCTCCTGCGCGCCACCCGCCGACCTCAGCATTTGAGCAGCTAACGTTTGTTAATTGACCAGCATGATGAGGCGCCAACCATGGCAGATTTATACGAAAACCCAATGGGCCTGATGGGCTTCGAGTTCATCGAATTCGCATCGCCAACGCCCAACACACTGGAGCCGATCTTCGAGATCATGGGCTTCACCAAGGTCGCGACCCATCGTTCCAAGGACGTGCACCTGTACCGCCAGGGTGCGATCAACCTGATCCTCAACAACGAACCCCACAGCGTCGCTTCGTACTTTGCTGCCGAGCACGGTCCTTCGGTGTGCGGCATGGCGTTTCGCGTCAAGGATTCGCAGAAAGCCTACAAGCGTGCACTGGAACTCGGCGCGCAGCCGATCCATATCGAAACCGGCCCGATGGAGCTGCACCTGCCGGCCATCAAGGGCATCGGCGGCGCGCCGCTGTACCTGATCGACCGTTTCGGCGAAGGCAGTTCGATCTATGACATCGACTTCGTGTTTCTCGAAGGGGTCGATCGCAACCCGGTCGGCGCCGGCCTGAAAATCATCGACCACCTGACCCATAACGTGTATCGCGGGCGCATGGCGTACTGGGCGAACTTCTACGAGAAACTGTTCAACTTCCGCGAGATCCGCTATTTCGACATCAAGGGCGAGTACACCGGCCTGACCTCCAAGGCGATGACCGCCCCGGACGGCATGATCCGCATTCCGTTGAATGAAGAATCGTCCAAGGGCGCCGGGCAGATCGAAGAGTTCCTGATGCAGTTCAATGGCGAAGGCATCCAGCACGTGGCGTTCCTCACCGACGACCTGATCAGCACCTGGGATCGCCTGAAGAACATCGGCATGCGCTTCATGACCGCGCCGCCGGACACCTATTACGAAATGCTCGAAGGCCGCTTGCCGAACCACGGCGAACCGGTGGACGCGTTGCAATCGCGGGGCATCCTGCTCGACGGTTCTTCCGAAGCGGGCGACAAGCGCCTGCTGTTGCAGATTTTCTCGGAAACCCTCATGGGGCCGGTGTTCTTCGAATTCATCCAGCGCAAGGGCGACGATGGTTTCGGCGAAGGCAACTTCAAGGCGTTGTTCGAGTCGATCGAGCGGGATCAGGTGCGGCGTGGGGTGTTGAACGCGGAGTAACTGATACCACTGTAAAATTGTGGGAGCGGGCTTGCTCGCGAAGGCGGTGTGTCAGTCGAAGTCAATAGCGTCTGACACACCGCCTTCGTCGGAATGCCGCCCAGAGCAAGCCCGCTCCCACATTGTTTTTGTGTGTGGTCAAGGCCGACGCTGGCGCATCAAATGCTTGAACCCCTCGAACACCAGCACCAGCACCGCCATCCAGATCGGAATGTAGGTCAGCCATTCACCGGGCTTGATGCTTTCGCCCAGCAACAGCGCGACGCCCAGCAGCAACACCGGTTCCACATAGCTCAACAAGCCGAACAGGCTGAACGGCAGCAAACGACTGGCGATGATGTAGACCACCAGCGCCGAGGCACTGATCAGCCCGAGCAGCGGAATCAGCCACACCAGGGCAGGGTGCTGGTCGAACACGCCGAAGCCTTGAGCACCGCCGTGCACGAACCAGTAGGCCACCGGCAGCATCAGGGACATGTCCACCCAGAGCCCGCCGAGGTTGTCGGACTTCAGCCATTTGCGCAGCACGAAGTACAGCGGGTAACCCACGACCACCACCAGCGTCGCCCAGGAAAAGCCCCCGACCTGGTACAGCTCGTTGACCACGCCCAGGCTGGCGAAGAACACCGCGACTTTTTGCAGGTACGACAGGCGTTCGCCATAGGCCAGGCGCCCGGTCACCACCATGGCCAGCGGCAACAGGAAATAACCCAGGGACACATCGAGGCTGTAGCCGTTGAGCGGCGCCCACATGAACAGCCACAACTGCGCGCCCAGCAGGGCCGACGACAGGATCAGGGCGACGATCAGCCGGGGCTGCGCCGCCACGCGCCGGATAATCTCGACCGCGCGCTTCCATTCACCGGACAGCAGGATGAACAGCGTCATGCACGGGGCCGTCAGCAACATGCGCCAACCGAAAATCTCCACGCCATTCAACGGCGTGAGCAAAGAGGTGTAGTAATACATGACGGCAAACAGCACCGAGGCTGAAACCGATAGAGCGATACCTTTAGACAATCTGTCCTCGCGAAATTGAACGTTTGAACGGGTGGCGGAGGATACGTGGTTTTTTGTTGTGAATATTGGCCGAGTGATCAAAATTCACAACAGTTCAGAGCCTAGCCTAAATCGTGGGCGTAGCCAGCTCGCGGCCCGGCACGGTTTCCCTTGCTGGCATCAAACCGGTGGGAGCGAGCCGGCTCGCGATCATTTCAAGCCGAACGCGGCGTGCGCCCCGACACGAAATGCCCCACGTCATTGAACCCCGGCGTCGAGGCGTGCCCCGGCGTCACCAGCGAATCGATGAAGGCTTCATCCTCGGCGCTGATCTTCACGGCCTGTGCCTTGGTGTAGGCGTCCCATTGTTCCTCGGTGCGCGGTCCGACGATGGCCGAATTGACGGCGTTGTTGTTCAGCACCCAGGCAATCGCGAACTCGACGATGCCCACGCCCCGCTCCTGGGTGTATTGCTGGATCTGCTGGGCGATACGCAGGGATTCCGCGCGCCACTCGACTTCCATGATGCGTTTGTCGGCGCGGCCGGCACGGCTGTTGGCATCGGGCTTGGCATCCGGGGCGTACTTGCCGCTGAGCACGCCACGGGCGAGCGGGCTGAAGGGCACCACGCCCAGGCCGTAGCTCTGCGCGGCGGTGATCTGCTCGGGTTCGGCCTGGCGGTTGACGATGTTGTACAGCGGCTGGCTGATGACAGGTCGGTCGACCCCCAGTTGATCGGCCAGGCGAATCACCTCGGCGATCCGCCAGCCACGGTAGTTCGACAACCCCCAGTAACGCACCTTGCCCTGGCGAATCAGGTCGCCCATCGCCGACACGGTCACCTGCAGCGGTGTGTTGTGGTCCTCGCGGTGCAGATAATAGATGTCGAGGTAATCGGTGCCCAGGCGCGTCAGGCTGGCGTCGATGCCGTTGAACAGGTGCTTGCGGCTCAAGCCCGTGCGATTCGGCACGCCATCCACCGGACCGAAACCGACCTTGGTCGCGAGGACCCATTCGTGGCGGTTGCCGGCAATCGCCTCACCAACGATTTCCTCGGAGCGACCACCGCTGTAAACGTCCGCCGTGTCGATGAAGTTGATGCCCTGGTCCCAGGCCTTGTCGATGATCCGCAGGGAATCTTCGGTGCTGGTCTGTTCGCCGAACATCATGGTGCCCAGGGTCAGGGTGGACACTTGCAAGCCGGAATGACCCAAGGTGCGGTAGCTCATGATGAAGTCCTTTTGCCGGTGGGGGAGCTTCAATCAAATAGCAGAAATTTCGCGCGTGGCAAACCGTTTGGGTTGGGTTAACGTGAATCGCCCAGGCGGGCGAAGGCTGCCCAACCCTCATGTATGCAAGGATCCCTCAATGTTCGAACTCGATCACGACCTGGCCCAGGACATCGTCGACCGGGCCATGGCCATCCTGCCCTACAACGTCAATGTCATGGACAGCCAGGGCTTGATCCTCGGCAGCGGCGAGCCGGAGCGGGTCAACACCCGGCACGAAGGCGCGCAGTTGGTGCTGGCCAACGAGCGCGTGGTGGAGATCGATGTGCAAACGGCCATGCACCTCAAGGGTGTGCAGCCGGGGATCAACCTGCCGTTGTGGCTCGATCAGCGCTTGATTGGCGTGTTGGGCATCACCGGCGAACCCGAGCTGCTGCGCACCTACGCCGAACTGGTGCGCATGACCGCAGAGATGCTGGTGGCCCAGCGTAATCAACAGACCGAGCAGCAATGGCGGCGTCAGCGCTGCGACGATCTGCTGGCCCTGCTGCTGAGCGAAGCGGGGGATTCGCCACGGCTGATCGACGAAGCGCAGCAGATGGGCCTCAAGCCGCAGTTGGCGCGCGTGCCCTACCTGTTCGAACTGGACGGGGGCACGGGGCAAACGGTCGAGACGCTGGGTGCATGGCTGACGTCCCGTTACCCGGACAGTTGGTGCGTGAGTCCGGCGAAGTCATCGCTGCTGTGGTGCCGGGCAGCAAGCCCGTCCATCGACCATGAGCGGCTGCTGGAAAAACTCGACGAGCTCGGCGGCCGCATTTTGCGCGTGGCCGTGGGCGGGCAGGCCGAGGGCCTGGCCGGTTTGCGCCGGGGTCAGCAACGGGTGGCCGACTTGTTGGCTTACGGCCGTGAGGTGCTGCCCGATGTGCGATTGCTGAGCCTGGAGCGCTATCGCCTGCCGGTGATGCTCTGGCGTTATCGTGACGACGATGCGCTGGACGAACTGCTCAAGCCCCTGCGCGATCTCATCGCCAGGGACGGCAACGGCCAGTTGCTGGCGACTCTGCGCAGTTGGTGCGACCACGACGGCCAGAGCCAGGCCTGCGCCGATGCGCTGGGCATTCACCGCAACAGTCTGCGGTACCGGATGGAGCGCATTGCCGAGATCAGCGGGGTCGACCCGTTGCGACTGGACGGGATGCTGGCGCTGTACCTGGGGGTGCAGTTGTTGCCGCAGAGCTGAGGTGTTTGCAGCCTGCGTCACAGGCGAATGCCCCATTGTGGAAATGAACAATAAACGCCATCGCCCCTTGTGCAGCGGCCCGGCGTTATTGTTCAAGGCGGCTGGCAGCATGAAAGCCTTGGAACAGGAGAATCCCCATGAAGATTGTCATCGCCCCCGATTCGTTCAAGGACAGCCTCAGTGCCCAGGGCGTAGCCGACGCCATCGCCCTCGGCTGGTCGGCTGTCTGGCCCGATGCACAGTTGGTCAAATGCCCGATGGCGGACGGGGGCGAAGGTACGGTCGAATCGATTCTCGCCGCCTGTGAAGGCCAGTTGCGCCGCACCAGCGTGCGCGGGCCGTTGGGCACCTCGGTCGATGCGGCGTGGGGCTGGTTGCCCCAGAGCCTCACCGCGATCATCGAGATGGCCGAAGCCAGTGGTTTGCAGCTGGTGGCGCGGGGTCAGCGTGACGCCTGCGTCAGCAGCACCTACGGCACGGGTGAGCTGATCCGCGCTGCGTTGGACGCCGGGGCGCAACGGGTGATCCTGGCGATTGGCGGCAGCGCCACCAACGATGGCGGCGCGGGGGCGATGCAGGCGCTGGGCGTGAAGTTGCTGGACGCTCAGGGGCAAACCCTGTCACCGGGCGGACTGGCGCTGGCGCAACTGGCGCGCATCGACCTGAGCGAGCTGGATCCACGCCTGGCCGACGTGCGCTTCGACATCGCGGCCGACGTCAACAATCCGCTCTGCGGCCCCCACGGCGCTTCGGCGATTTTCGGCCCGCAAAAAGGCGCGTCGCCGCAGCAGGTTGAACAGCTTGACCAGGCGCTCGGGCATTTCGCCGATCAGTGCGCGCAGGTCCTCAAGCATGATGTACGCGACGAACCGGGCAGCGGTGCGGCCGGTGGTCTGGGCTTCGCCGCCAAGGCGTTTCTCGGTGCGCAGTTCAAGGCCGGGGTCGAAGTGGTCGCGGAACTGGTGGGGCTGTCCGAGGCAGTGAAGGGCGCTGACCTGGTGATCACCGGCGAAGGCCGTTTCGACGCACAGACCCTGCGCGGCAAAACCCCGTTCGGCGTGGCGCGCATCGCCCGGCAGCACGGCGTGCCGGTGATCGTGATCGCCGGCACCCTGGGCGAGGGTTACCAGGACCTGTACGAGCACGGCATCGATGCCGCGTTTGCCCTGACCAGCGGGCCTATGACCCTGGAGCAAGCCTGCGCTGAAGCCCCGCGATTGCTGGCAGAGCGGGCGAGCGATATTGCCCGGGTCTGGCGGATTGCCGTGCGCGCCTGAATGAATGCCTCGCGGGGCACATTCAACATTCCCAGTGCCTGACACACCGCCATCGCGGGCAAGCCCGCTCCCACAGTGATTAGGGGTGTTCACAAGATTTGCAGACACATACAGAACCTGTGGGAGCGGGCTTGCCCGCGAAGGGTCCGGCACAGCCAACATCCCCGGCTCCTGACACACCACTCCGAGCTAGACACCTCGAGTGTTTCACCCATGAAACACTCCTAAGCCCATGAAAAATATTTCATAAATCCCCGCAAAAAACCTCAAGCCCCGCCGATACAAAGGTCAGGCGCGCAGACACTTGCGCGGCAAACCCAATCGCCCCATTCCGCTCGCGGCAAGGATGCTCGAAGCCTACATCACCCGAGTATCGTCCTATGTCTCTGCGTAATCTGAATATCGCACCGCGAGCCTTTCTGGGGTTCGCTTTCATTGCCTTGCTGGTGATCGTGCTGGGTGTGTTTGCGGTCAACCGCATGACGGTCATCCGCCAGGCGTCGATCGACATGGGCAATACCCAACTGCCCAGCGTCGGCTACCTGGGCACCATCACCGAGAACGTCTTGCGCATGCGCATCCTGTCGTTCCGCATCCTGGTCAATCGTGAGCCGGCCAGCCTGCAGGAAGCCGATGCCCGGATCGTTGTGCTCAGCGACAAGGTGCGCAAGGCCCAGGCCGACTATGCCGCGTTGCCGGCGGGCCCGGACGAAGCCGCGTTGTACAAGGTGTTCAGCACGACCCTGGACAACTACATGCAGGCCCAGCGCGAAATGGTCGACCTGTCGCGGCAGAACAAGGTCGATGAGTTGCGCAGCCTGATCAACACCCGGATCAAGGACGGCACCGACCTGATGGGTGAGCAGCTCGGCAAGCTGGTGGCGTTCAATGCCGAAGCCGCCAAGGCGGCCGGGGTCTCCGCCGCCGACAACTACAGCGGTGCCATCAACGGCATCATTGCGGTGGCGGTCCTGGCGGCCCTCATGACCGTGCTGCTGGCGTGGCTGCTGACCCGCAGTATCGTCACGCCATTGGCCCGCGCGGTGAAGGCAGCCGAAACCATTGCCAGCGGCGACCTGAGCAAACCCGTCGAAGTCGATGGCAAGGATGAACCGGCTCGTCTGCTGAGTGCCTTGTCGACCATGCAGGGCAACCTGCGCCAGACCATCGAGCAGATCGCCGGCTCCGCCACGCAACTGGGCGCCGCCGCCGAAGAACTGAGCGCGGTGACCGAAGAAGCGTCGCGTGGCATGCAACAGCAGAACGACGAAATCGAACAGGCGGCCACTGCCGTCAACGAGATGACCGCCGCCGTGGAAGAAGTGGCGCGCAACGCCGTCTCGACGTCCGAAGCCTCGAACCAGTCGACCCAGGCCGCCCGCGAAGGCCGCGACCGGGTGGTGGAAACCGTCGATGCGATCCAGACCATGACCCACGACGTGCAGAACACCTCGGTGATGATCGAAGGCCTGGCGGCGCAGGGGCGGGACATCGGCAAGGTGCTGGACGTGATTCGCGCCATTGCCGAACAGACCAATCTGCTGGCACTTAACGCCGCGATCGAAGCGGCGCGTGCCGGTGAAGCCGGACGCGGATTTGCCGTGGTGGCGGATGAGGTTCGCGCGTTGGCCCATCGCACGGCGCAATCGACCCAGGAAATCGAGAAGATGGTCGCCGGTATCCAGAACGGCACGGGCGAGGCGGTGTCGTCGATGCAGCAGAGCAATCAGCGAACCCAAAGCACCCTGGAAATGGCCCGAGCGGCGGGCATTGCGCTGGAGCAGATCACCCAGTCGATCCACCAGATCAACGAACGCAACCTGGTGATCGCCAGCGCCTCGGAAGAGCAGGCCCAGGTGTCCCGCGAGGTGGATCGCAACCTGGTGAACATCCGCGACCTGGCCACCCAGTCTGCGGCCGGTGCCAACCAGACCAGCGCGGCGACCCATGAACTGTCGCGCCTGGCGGTGGATCTGAACGCGATGGTGGCGCGGTTCGTCATCTGAGCCCCACACCACGGTTGAACAGGCAAGGGAATTGACTCGCCCGGCTGGCGTGTTTGCAGAATTGAGATAGGGTTGAGGCTAGGAGCGACCGCGCGTAAGGAGGTGCCATGCGTTACTCGGCCTTGACCCAACGAATTGCCGGTGACGGCGCGGCAGCCTGGCGCATCCATGATCGAGCGCTGGCCTTGCGCGAGCAGGGTGTCGATGTCCTGTTGCTGTCGATTGGCGATCCTGACTTCGACACCCCTCGCCCCATCGTCCAGGCAGCCATCGACAGCCTGGAGGCGGGCGACACCCACTACCCGCCGGTCCGTGGCACCCAGGGCCTGCGCGACAGCATTGCCCGTCGTCATCGACAGCGCAGTGGCCAGGCGGTGAGCGCCGAGCAAGTCATCGTCATGCCCGGCGCCCAGTGCGCGGTGTACTCCGTGGCGCAATGCCTGCTCGACCCCGGCGATGAAGTGATTGTCGCCGAACCGATGTACGTCACCTATGAAGGCGTGTTCGGTGCCATTGGCGCGAAGGTGTTGCCGGTGGCGGTCCGTCCGGAGAACGGTTTTCGCGTCGATCCGGCCGACGTCGCGGCGCTTATCACGCCGAAAACCCGTGCCCTGTTGCTCAACAGCCCGAACAATCCTTCCGGCGCCTGCCTGCCGTTGCTGGTCTGGCAGGAGCTGGCGTCGCTCTGTGTGCGCCATGAGCTGTGGCTGATCAGTGACGAGGTCTACAGCGACTTGGTGTACGAGGGCCAGCATGTCAGCCCGGCCAGCCTGCCCGGCATGGCCGAGCGGACCGCGACGATCAACAGCCTGTCCAAGTCCCATGCCATGAGCGGCTGGCGGGTAGGGTGGGTGGTCGGGCCGAAGCGCCTGGTCGATCATCTGGAGCATCTGTCGTTGTGCATGCTGTTCGGCATTCCCGAATTCATCCAGAACGCGGCACAGCGGGCGCTGGACGAGGACGTGCCGGAAGTGGCGCAGATGCGTGAAGCGTATCGCCAGCGCCGCGACCTGGTGTGCGCCAGCCTGAACCAATGCCCGGGGTTGCGGGCGATTCGGCCCGATGGCGGGATGTTCGTGATGGTCGATGTGCGCCCGACCGGCTGGTCGGCGCAGCACTTTGCCGAACGGCTGCTCGAAGGTTATGGGGTGTCGGTGCTGGCCGGTGAAGCCTTCGGGCCGAGTGCGGCGGGGCATATCCGCCTCGGGCTGGTGGTCGATCTGCCGCAACTGGCGGATGCCTGTCGGCGGATTGCGCTGTGTACGATGGACAGGCTGGAGGCGCGGCGGGCCTGAGCATCTTCGGTGTCTATCCGTCAGTCATCGCGAGCAGGCTCGCTCCCACAAGTGCAGCGCCGTCCCTGTGGGAGCGAGCCTGCTCGCGATGGCTGAAGGGCAGGCACGAAAGCCTCAGGCTCTGAACGCCCCGACATTCACCAGATTCTTCGGCCGCTCTCCCGCCAGCGCCGCCAGCAGGTTGTCCACGGCACACGTGGCCATCGCCTCCCGCGTCTCATGGGTCGCCGAGCCGATATGCGGGGTTGCCACCACATTGTCCAGCCGCAGCAACGGCGAGTCCGGGTCCAGCGGCTCGCGCTCGAACACATCCAGCCCAGCTGCGCGAATCTGTCCTGAACGCAACGCCTCGATCATCGCCGCTTCATCCACGACCTTGCCCCGGGAAATGTTGATGAAGATGGTTTCCCGGCGCATCAAGGCAAACTGCTCCGCGCCGATCAGGCCTTCGGTTTCCCGGGTCAGGGGTAAGGTCAGGCAGACGAAATCCGCTTGCTGCAACAGCTCGGCCAAGCTGCGGTAGTGAGCGTTGAAGCGCTGCTCCACCGCCGGTTTTGGCGAGTGACTGTGGTAGATCACCGGCATGCCAAAGCCGAAATGCCCGCGCTGGGCCACCGCCTCGCCAATGCGCCCCATGCCGATGATGCCCAGGGTCTTGCCGTGCACATCGGTGCCGAACTGCGCGGGGCCGACGTTGCTTTTCCATTGGCCGTTACGCACCACGTTCGCCAGTTCCACCACGCGCCGGGCGGTGGCCAGGATCAACGCAAAACCGGTGTCGGCGGTGGTTTCGGTGAGCACGTCCGGGGTGTTGCTGAGCAGGATGCGCCGCTCGGTCAGGTAGTCGATGTCGTAGTTGTCGACGCCCACCGAGACGCTGGCGATGGCTTGCAGGTGGGGCGCCAGGTCGAGCAGCCCGGCATCCAGTTTCAGGCTGGCGCCGAGCAACCCGTGGGCGCGGGGCAGGGCTGCGCGCAGTTGCGCCAGGCCATCGGCATCGAGCTTGTCGATCAGGGTCACCTCGGCCTGCGCCTGCAGGCGGGCCATCAAATACGGCGAGAGTTTCTTGTACAGCACAACCTGCTTTTTCATCGTCAGCCTCTGTTCAATTCAAGGGTGGGCGGGGCGGTTCAGGGCGACCGAGGGACGCTCGCGATCACTGGCGCCGGGTTTGAGGGCAATCGTCAGCAGCACCGAGACCATCAGCGCACCGCTCATCAACAGGTACGAGGCCCCCGGCGAACCGGTGGCGCTGTTCAGGTAGCCCACCAGATACGAACCGCCGAACGAACCCAGCGCACCCATGCTGTTGATCAGCGCCATGGCGCCGCCGGCGACGTTGGCCGGGAGAATCTCCGGAATGATGGCGAAGAACGGCCCGTAAGGTGCGTACATGCAGGCGCCGGCGATCACCAGCAGGGTGTAGGACCACCAGAAGTGTTCGGCGCCCAGGGCGTAAGAGCCGTAGAACGCGATCGAGGCAATCAGCAGCGGCGGCCAGACAAAGCGTTTGCGCTTCTGCAGTTTGTCCGACCCCCAGGACACCAGCAGCATGCCGATCACCGCCGCCAGGTAAGGCAGCGCCGACAGCCAGCCGGCCTCGACCATGTCCATCTGCGCCCCGGCCTTGAGGATCGACGGCAGCCACAGCACGAAACCGTAGACGCCGATACTCCAGCAAAAAAATTGCAGCGCCAGGAGGATCACTTTCGGCGAGCGGAAGGCTTCAGCGTAGTTCTTCACCGCCTTGATGCCGACCTGCTCGGCGGCCAGCGCGCTTTCCAGGTCGTGCTTTTCGGCGTCGCTCAGCCACTTGGCCTGGGACGGACGGTCATCGGCCAGGCGCCACCAGATAAACGCCCAGAGCACCGCCGGCAGACCTTCAATGATGAACATCCAGCGCCAGCTGTAATGCTGCACCAGGTAGCCCGACACCACCGACATCCAGAGCATGGTCACCGGGTTGCCGAGGATCAGGAAGGTATTGGCCCGCGAGCGTTCGGCGCGGGTGAACCAGTGACACAGGTAGATCAGCATCGCCGGCATCACCGCCGCCTCGACCACGCCGAGCATGAAGCGGATGACGATCAGCCAGTAGGCATTGGAGACGATCCCGGTCAGGGTCGCCAGGCTGCCCCAGAGGATCAGGCTGACGAAGATCAGCTTCTTCACGCTGTGCTTTTGCGCATAGATCGCGCCGGGCACCTGGAAGAAAAAGTAGCCGAGGAAGAACAGCGCGCCGAGCATCGACGACAGGCCAGGGGTGATCATCAGGTCGGCGGCCATGCCGGAGGCGGCGGCGAAACCGTAGTTGGCGCGGTCCAGGTACGCCAGGCTGTAGGTGATGAACACGATGGGCATGATGTACCACCAGCGGCGGGTGGCGAGGGTTGCGGTTTTCATCGGTGAGGCTCCTGAGCTTGTTGTTTTTGTCGCAGCAGGTAACGCGTTTAAATCTTCATCGATTCAGCTGGCCTCTTCGCGAGCAAGCCCGCTCCCACATTTGAATCGGCGTCTGATCCACAATGGCTGGGCGACTCCGATCTAATGTGGGAGCGAGCCTGCTCGCGATAGGCGGCCTCGAATTCGACCGACATTTCAGTCCGGGTCGGCAACCCCTCCATGTCCCCCCGGCTCTGCACCGCCCGGCTGCCAATCCAGTTGGCGCGCTTCACGGCGTCGGCGAAGCTGTGGTGTTCCAGGAGGGCACTGATCAGGCCCACGGCAAAACCGTCACCGGCGCCCACGGTGTCGACCACGGTGTGCACCGGCACCCCGGCAACGAACCCTTGATCCTGCTGGGTGCGGTAATACGCGCCGTGCGGCCCGAGTTTGATCGCCACGGCTTCAACGCCCTGATCAAGGTAGAACGCGGCAATGTCGGCCGGGTCGTCGTAGCCGGTCAGCAGGCGACCTTCGCTGAGCCCCGGCAGCACCCAGTGGGCGAGGACGGCGAGGCGGTTGATTTCAGCGATCATCTGCCGCTCGCCGGCCCACAGGCTCGGGCGCAGGTTCGGGTCGAACGACACACTGCGCCCGGCCTCGCGCATGCGGGTCATCAATTCGAATGACAACTGCCGTGCGCTGTCCGACAGCGCCGGTGGAATGCCGGTGGCGTGCAGGTGCCGGGCGCTGAGCAAATCAGGCGCAATCGAGGCCGGCGCCAGATGGCTGGCCGCCGAGCCACGACGAAAATACTCGACCTGCGGGTCATCACCGTCATCGGTGCGCGACTTGAACTGGAAGCCGGTCGGATGCGCGGCGTCGACCGCGACATGGCGGCAATCCAGGCCTTCCTTCTGCAGCGTGTCGACGACGAACCGACCGAGGGAATCGGCGCCCACCCGGCTCAGCCACGCCACCCTGAAACCCAGGCGCGACAAGCCGATCGCAACGTTGCTGTCGGCCCCGGCGATGCGCTTGTGGAAGTGGTCGACCTGGGCCAGGTCGCCATTGTGGTCGGCCACGAACATCGCCATGGTTTCGCCGAACGAGAGGATATCGAACTCAGGCATGAGCGTTCTCCAGCCGGGTGTGACCGAGGCGGGCCAGGTCACTGACGTGGGCGCGGGTGAGCAGCAGCAAGTCGTCGCCCTGCAACGGATATTCCGCCGCCCGCATCACGCCTTGGGCCATGTGCCGCAGCAGTTGTTCCCACAGGTGCAGGTCGCTGACCGCCGGCGGGATGGCCACCAGCTTGCCGTCGGCCCGCCGCGAAACGGCCTTGAAGTGCACGTAACCGACATGGCGCCCGAGCAGGCGCGCGGCGCTGCTGGCCGACTGGTCCTGCCAGTGCCAGTTGCCGATGTCGAAGGTCATGCTGATCGGCAGCCCGTGCTGTTCCACCGCAGCGAAAAAACGCTGGAAGGGTTCGATGCGTCCGCCGTGCAGGGTCTGGTCGTTTTCCACCAGCAACTGCACCGGGGTTTCCTTCAAGACCTGGGCGAGGGCTTGCAGGTCGTTGTTGTCGGTGAAATAGCCCAGCGAGACTTTCAGCCATTGGCTGCCGAAGGCCTGGGCGCGTTTCAGGGCGGTGATCAATTCGGGATTGGGTTTCGACTGGCCGGCCAGCCACAGTTCCATGGGAGAGGAGTAGATGCTTTGCAGACCCTGGGCCCGGGTGGCACTGGCCAGTTGCGCGGGGTCTTCAGTGGTCAGCAGCTCTTCGCGCCATTCGATGCGAGTGGCGCCGGCGGCGGCCAGTAGTTCGATGAAACTGCCTTGGCCACGCTGGCGCACGAGGTCGGCGCCGTAACTGGAAAGGCTGATGGCAACGGGTGGTTTGTTCATTGTTTTTCTACCTCTGAAACCGGTTTCATTTTTGTGCAAAAAAAAGGATGAGGGTGATCCTGCGAGCCTCTTCGCGAGCAGGCTCGCGAAGAGGCCCTGCGTTCACTGAGGATTCCCAAGGGTCGAGCCCCTGACCATCAACCGCGCTGAAAAATCCAGGGTTCGCACCGGCCCGACATCGCCACGCAACCGCTTGAGCAGACACTCGAACGCACTCGCGCCGATTTCCGCCGTCGGTTGCGCCAGCGCGGTAATCCCGCTGCCCACCAACGGATACCAATCCAGATCATCCAGGGCAATCAGGCCGACTTCTTCGAACAGGTTGCAATTCAAGTCACGCAAGGCCTGAGTACTCGCCAGCGCGGCCACGCCGTTGGCACAGAACAACGCTTTGGGCCCGGCGCCGGTGGTGGACAGAAAGTGCTTGAGGTTGAATGCAAGGTCGCTTCCCGTTTCGCTCAGCGCGCCACGCAGGGCCGGGCGCTGGGCGATCCCCGACTTGAAACTGCTGACCCGCTCGATCCGCGAGCTGGTGCCGTCGAAGGGTTCGGTGACCAGCAGCACATCCCGGTAGCCGCGCTCCTCGAGATGGCTGAGCGCAAGTTCCACTGCGGCCGGGTTGTCCAGCCCGACGAGGTCGCTGTCCAGGTGTTCGACCTTGCGGTCCACCAGCACCATCGGCATTTCGCGGTGCAGTTCGTGCAATTCGTCGCGATGATGGCCGAGGGTGTTCACGATCAGCCCCTCGATGTTGTACGAGCGCAGCAGCGCCAGGTGCTGGCGTTCCTGTTCGTCATCGCGGTCGGTGTTGCACACCACCAGGCTGTAGCCGTGCTGACGGCAGGCGGTTTCCACCCCGTGCATCACGGCAATTGAATAAGGGTTGCGGATGTCGGCCACCAGCATGCCGATCAGGCGGGTGCGCCCGCGTTTCAGGCCACGGGCCATCTGGTTCGGGCGATAGCCGAGTTCGGCGATCGAGCGTTCGATGCGCAGCGCGATGGCCTCGGAGAGCAGGGCGCGGTCGTCGCCGATGAAGCGCGAGACGCTGGCCTTGGATACCTTGGCGTGCTCGGCGACATCGAGCATGGTCACGCGGCTGCGCTGGGCGGCGGAAAAATCGTTCACGGGCTCAAACCTTGTTATTGGATTTATAGGGTTGCAGCGTATCGTGAGGTGTCGCTGAAACCGGTTTCAGAAGACACCAGAAGCGCAGGGATCGTCAAGCCCTGTCAGGTAGATTGTCCGACAAGGGCCGACGGGCGGGCGCTTACACCAGCACGCTCAACCACGTCGAACCGAGCAGCAGCAGGGCCATGCAGCGGTTGAAACGCTGCACGGCGCGGGGTGAGCGCAACCAGCGCACGGCGCCGGCGCCGAGCAGCGCCCAGGCCCCGAGGCACGGCAAGGCAATCAGGAAGAACGCCAGCGACAGGTACAGCACGTGACTCAGGCGCTGTTCGCCGCCAACGGCAAACACACTGACCACCGCCAGCGCCATCATCCAGGTTTTCGGGTTGATCAGTTGCAGGCCCGCCGCGCCGACCAGGCCCAGTCGGCCATTGGGATCCTGGGCATCCAGCGCCTGGGCGGGTGCGCTGTAAATCTGCCACGACAGGTAACTCAGCCAGGCGACGCCCATCCATTGCATCGCGACTTGCACCCCGGGCCAGGCGGCCAGCGAGGAACCGGCGCCGGTGCCGACCAGCAACACGATGGTCGCGGCGCTGGAGCAGGCGCCGAGAATGATCGGCACGGCAGCGGCCAGGCCGTAGCGGGCACTGTTGCTCAACACCAGAATGTTGGTCGGGCCCGGTGTGATCGACGCCACGAACGCAAACAACAGAAAGGGCAGGAAGGTCGGGAACGTAGCGAACATCGCGGGCAACTCCGGTAAAGATCTGTGAGGTCGATCTTCACCAGCCCAGGGTTCAACTGTCTGGAAGATTTGAGCAGCGCTTGCGGTACAGCGCGGGCGTCAGGCCGTAGGCGCGCATAAACCAGCGGCCCAGGTGGCTCTGGTCGGCGAAGCCCAGGGCCATGGCCACCGCTGCCGGTTGCTCGCCACGGGCCAGCATTCGCCGGGCGCTCGCCAGGCGCAATTGCACCAGATAGGCATGGGGCGCGATGCCGAAGGCGGCCTTGAACGCGCGGGTCAGGCGAAAGCGATCAACCCCGGTTGCCAGTGCAAGCTGGTCGAGGCCGATGTCTTCGTGGGCATGGGCGTGCAGGTATTCCCGGGCCTTCTGCGCCACCAGCGGCAGGCGCGGGTCTTCGCCATAGCGGGCGCGCCAGTGCAGGTGGGTGGTGAGGCGTTCGAGCAGGCCGTCGAGGGCGGTCTGGCGCACGATCTTCAGCTCGCCGTGATGCAGGGTTGCAAAGGCCAGTGAGGTGGCCCGGGCCAGGGCGTCGTCGGTGGTCAGGGTGTGGGCGAAACCCAGTTCGCCATGGGCGGGCGCGTTGTCGAACATCGCGCTGATTTCCCGGGTCAGCCACTGCGGGTCGAGGTACAGCATGCGGTAGGTGAAACCCTCGACTGTCGGCGCCTCGCCGTCGTGGATGTCACCCGGTTCGAGCAAAAACACCTTGCCCGGCGTGCTCTGGTGTCTGGCCCGGCGACAGTTGAACTGCTGGACCCCTTGCTCGGTCACGCCCACCAGATAACTGTCATGCCAGTGCGGATCGTAGGCGTGCCCCTCGAAATGCGCGCGCAGGGTCTCGATGCCGGTGTCGGCATCCTGGGCCAGGTCGATCCAGTTTCGACTCGTCATGCTGCACCTGTGAGACGGATTGCCGGGTTATTTAACGCCAGTGGCGCCGGCAATGGCTAGAACGTTTGTGCAGGTTTCAGTTGAACAGGCCGGCGGCGATGTTGATCGAAAACCCCAGTATCGCCGTATTGAACAAAAAGCCGATCAACGATTGCGCCAGCACGATCTTGCGCAACTCCCGCGTCGCCACGCCGACGTCGGAGGTCTGCACCGCCACGCCGATGGTGAACGAGAAGTACAGGAAGTCCCAGTAATTGGGGGTGGTCAGGCCTTCGGCGAAACGCAGGGCCGGGTCCTTGCCGTTCCAGGTGTAGAACAGGCGGGCGTAATGCACGCTGAAAATCACCCCGATCAGCAGCCAGGAACCGATGACCGTCAGGGCGGTGAACCCGTAATGCAGCAGCCTGGCAGTAGTGGCCAGTTCCTTGCTGCCGGCCAGCTCGAAGGCGATGGTCGCCAGGCTGGCTATCGCGGCGATGCACACCACCAGCAACACCAGCCCGGCGTTCTCGTCCTCGACCTCGGCGATGCGCTTCACGTCCGGTGCCTTGGCGCGGGCGGCGAGCCAGATCATCAGCAACAGATAGGTCCAGACCCCGGCGTTCCAGCCGATGAGGATTTTGCTGATGATCGATTCGGACGGCGCCAGGATGCCCACCGCGACGCCAAAGGTGGCAGCGGCGGACAGGCGCGGGTGGGTGCGGGCGAGGAAGGGCATGGCGGCTCGGCAGTGGTGGACGTGGGAACAACATAGCCCAATGGCGAGGGTCGTGACCACACCGCCCCTGTACCTGTAGGAGCGAGCATGCTCGCGATGGTGGCCCAGACACCGCGGGGTATCAGGATTCACGCGTCATCGTTAACGACCATCGCGAGCATGCTCGCTCCTACAGGTACAGGGGTAATTCAGCGTTTTCTGCGCACCAATTTCATCACCACCACAAAAAACACCGGCACGAACACCACCGCCAGGGTCGCGGTGATCATCCCGCCGATCACCCCGGTGCCGATCGCCTGCTGGCTCGCCGAGCTGGCGCCGGTGGCGATGGCCAGCGGGACCACGCCGAGGATGAAGGCCAGGGAGGTCATGACGATGGGACGCAGGCGCAGGCGCGCGGCCTGCAAGGTGGCGTCGATCAGGTCGTGGCCGTCGTCGTACAGGCTCTTGGCGAACTCGATGATCAGGATCGCGTTCTTCGCCGACAGGCCGATGATGGTGATCAGCCCGACCTTGAAGAACACGTCGTTGGGCATGCCGCGCAGGGTCACCGCCAACACGGCGCCGAGCACGCCGAGGGGCACCACCAGCAGCACCGAGGTCGGAATCGACCAGCTCTCGTACAGGGCCGCCAGGCACAGGAACACGATCAGCAGCGACAACCCCAGGAGGATCGGCGCCTGGCTACCCGACAGCCGTTCCTGCAACGACAATCCGGTCCATTCCTGGCCCAGGCCCTTGGGCCCCTGCGCCACCAGCCGTTCGATTTCGGCCATGGCTTCACCGGTGCTGTGCCCCGGTTTTGGCTCGCCGGAAATACTGATCGCCGGGTAGCCGTTGTAGCGGGTCAATTGCGCCGGGCCCTGGGTCCATCTGGCCTGGACGAATGCGGACAGCGGCACCATGTCGCCGCTGCTGTTGCGCACATGCATCTTCAGCAGATCGGCGACCTGGCTGCGTTGATCGCCTTCCGCCTGCACCACCACCCGTTGCAACCGTCCCTGGTTGGGGAAGTCGTTGATGTAGGCCGACCCGACCGCCGTGGACAGCACACCGCCGATGTCGGCAAAGGAAACCCCCAGCGCATTGGCCTGCTTGCGGTCGACGATCAGTTGCACCTGCGGCGCTTCCGCCAGGGCGCTCTCGCGTACGTTCATCAGGATCGGGCTTTTTTCGGCGGCGGCCAGCAACTCGGTACGCGCCTGCATCAACGTGGCATGGCCGAGGCCGCCCCGGTCCTGCAAGCGGAACTCGAAGCCGCTGGAGGTGCCCAGGCCATCCACCGGCGGCGGCAGGACCGCGAACGCCACGGCGTCCTTGATCTGGCTCAGCGCGGCGTTGGCGCGGTCGGCAATCGAGGCGGCGGAATCGTCGCTGCCGCGATCCGACCAGTCCTTGAGCGTGGTGAAGGCCAGGGCGGCGTTCTGCCCGCTGCCGGAGAAGCTGAAGCCGAGGATCACCGTGCTGTCACCCACCCCGGGTTCGCCGGCGTTGTGCGCTTCGATCTGTTCGACCACCTGCACCGTGCGGTTCTGGCTGGCACCGGGCGGCAGTTGAATGTCGGTGATGGTGTAGCCCTGGTCTTCCACCGGCAGAAACGAGGAGGGCAGGCGGCTGAAACACAGGCCCAGACCCACCAGCAGCACGCCATAGATCAACAGGTAGCGGCCGCTGCGTTTCAGCGCATAGGCCACCCAGCCCTGATAACGCTCGGTCAGTTGCTCGAAGCGCCGGTTGAACCAGCCGAAGAAACCACGCTTTTCGTGGTGCTCGCCCTTGGCGATCGGCTTGAGCAGCGTGGCGCAGAGTGCCGGGGTCAGTGTCAGGGCGAGGAAGGCCGAGAACAGGATCGAGGTGGCCATCGACAAGGAGAACTGCCGGTAGATGACCCCGACCGAGCCCTGCATGAAGGCCATCGGAATGAACACCGCCACCAGCACCAGGGTGATGCCGATGATCGCGCCGGTGATCTGCTGCATCGCCTTGCGTGTCGCCTCTTTCGGCGACAGGCCTTCGCTGACCATGATCCGCTCGACGTTCTCGACGACCACGATGGCGTCGTCCACCAGAATGCCGATGGCCAGCACCATGCCGAACATGGTCAACACGTTGATCGAATACCCCAGCGCCAGCATGGTGGCAAAGGTGCCCATCAGCGCCACCGGCACCACCAGGGTCGGGATCAGCGTGTAGCGGATGTTCTGCAGGAACAGGAACATCACCGCGAACACCAGCACCATGGCTTCCAGCAGGGTGTAGACCACCTTGGTGATCGAGACCTTGACGAAAGGCGAGGTGTCGTACGGGATCTTGTATTCGACGTTGGCCGGGAAGTAGCGCGACAGCTCATCCATCTTCGCCCGCACCAGGGTGGCGGTGTTCAAGGCGTTGGCCGAGGGCGACAATTGCACGGCGACCGCGGTGGACGGCTTGCCGTTCAGGCGCGTGCCGAACTGATACTCCTGGCTGCCGATCTCGACCCGCGCCACATCGCCGATGCGCACCGTGGAGCCGTCCGGGTTGGCCTTGAGCACGATGTCGGCGAATTCTTCCGGGGTCGACAACTGGCCCTTGACCAGAATGGTCGCGGTGATTTCCTGGGTGGTGCGCGTCGGCAGATCGCCGATGCTGCCCGCCGAGACCTGGGCGTTCTGCGCGACGATGGCGGCGTTGACGTCCGCCGGGGTCAGGTTGAAGGCGAGCAGTTTCTGCGGGTCGATCCAGATCCGCATCGCCCGCTCGGCGCCGTACAACTGGGCCTTGCCGACACCGTCCAGGCGCTTGATCTCGTTCATCACGTTACGCGCCAGGTAGTCGCTGAGCGCCACGTCGTCGAGCTTGCCGTCGGTGGAGGTCAGGGTGATCAGCAGCAGGAACCCGGCAGAGACTTTCTCCACCTGCAAACCCTGCTGGTTCACCGCTTGCGGCAGGCGCGATTCGACGACCTTGAGGCGGTTCTGCACATCGACCTGGGCCATTTCCGGGTTCGTGCCCGGCTGGAAGGTGGCCTTGATCGTGGCGCTGCCCAGGCTGCTCTGGGATTCGAAATACAGCAGGTGATCAGCGCCGTTGAGCTCTTCCTCGATCAGGCTGACCACACTCTCGTCCACCGTCTGTGCCGAGGCGCCGGGGTACACGGCATAGATTTCGATCTGCGGCGGCGCGACGTCCGGGTACTGCGCCACCGGCAGTTGTGGAATGGCCAGGGCGCCGGCCAGCAGGATGAACAGGGCCACCACCCAGGCGAACACCGGGCGGTCGATAAAGAACTGCGGCATGGAAAAGCGTCCTGCTTACTGGCCGATGGCCTGGGCGAGTGGAAGAGGGGTGTTGTCGATCTGGACTTTCTCGCCCGGCGTTGCGTGTTGCAGACCTTCGACGACGATGCGGTCACCCGGCTTGAGGCCGGCGGTGACGACCCAGCGATCGTTTTGCACCGCACCCAGCTCGACCGGTTGCTGACCGACCCGTTGCTCGGCGTCGAGCAGCAGCACCTGGGCGACCCCGGCGCTGTCGCGCTGGATGGCCCGCTGCGGCACGCTGATGCCTTGCTGGTTGACCGCTTGCTCCAGGCGGACCCGGACAAAACTGCCGGGCAGCAGGTCGAGGTCCGGGTTGGGGAACTCGCTGCGCAGGATGATCTGGCCGGTGCCGGGATCGACACTGATGTCGGCGAACAACAGCTTGCCCGGCAGCGGGTAGAGGCTGCCGTCATCCTGAATCAGCGTGGCCTTGGCCTCGCCCTGGCCGATTTCCTGCAACTGCCCGGAGCGGAAGGCGCGGCGCAGGTCATTGAGTTCGCGGGTCGACTGGGTGAGGTCGGCATGGATCGGGTTCAGTTGCTGGATCAACGCCAGCGGCGTGGTTTCGTTCTGCCCCACCAGCGCGCCTTCGGTCACCAGCGCACGGCCGATGCGCCCGGAAATCGGCGCGGTGACGGTGGCATAGCCAAGGTTCAGACGGGCGCGGTCCACGGCGGCTTTTTTGGCGGCGACTTCGGCTGCGGTCTGCCGCGAGGCGGCGCGGGCGTTGTCGTAATCCTGGGCGCTGATGGCGTTGCCTTCGGTCAGTTGGGCGTAGCGCTGCTCTTGCAGTCGCGCCTGGAACGCGTTGGCCTCGGCCTTGCGCAGGTCCGCTTCGGCGCTGTCCAGGTCAGCCTTGAACGGGGCCGGGTCGATGCGAAACAGCACGTCGCCTTTCTTCACGTCGCTGCCTTCGCGGAACACCCGTTGCAGGACCACACCGGCGACCCGGGCGCGGACTTCGGCGATGCGCGGCGCGGCAATCCGCCCGCTCAACTCGCTGGTGATCGACAGCGGGCGGGCTTCGAGGGTCTCGATGCGCACGGTGGCCAAAGGCGCCGGTTCCTCGGCGGTCGAGGCCTTGTCGCAGGCGCTCAGCGTTAATGCCAGCGCCAGCAGGCTGAGCTTGGCGAGCAAGTGGTTGGACATGCGAATACCCCAATGATGAACACCCGCATCCTACGGGTCGCCCGCGAGGTTAGCGGTTAAGCTTTGTTGGTGCTGTGTGAAATTGTGTAAGGGTTTTACTCATGGACGGGTGAGGGCGTATATCCTTTACCGCCTGAATTTATCGCGTCCTCGAAGCCGTCATCGCGAGCAGGCTCGCTCCCACAAGTCATCGTGTTCGCAAATCCCATGTGGGAGCGAGCCTGCTCGCGATGGCGGTCTCACCGGCGCCACAGCACTCTCTGGAAACACCCATGCCCAACATCCTCCTGGTCGAAGACGACAGCGCATTGTCCGAACTGATTGCCAGCTACCTGGAACGCAACGGCTACTGCGTCACTGTCATCAGCCGTGGCGATCACGTACGCGAGCGCGCGCGGGTCAGTCCGCCGGACCTGGTGATCCTCGACCTGATGTTGCCGGGGCTCGATGGCTTGCAGGTCTGTCGCCTGCTGCGCGCCGACTCCGCGACGCTGCCGATCCTGATGCTCACCGCCCGTGACGACAGTCACGATCAGGTGCTGGGCCTGGAAATGGGCGCCGACGATTACGTCACCAAACCCTGCGAGCCCCGGGTCTTGCTGGCCCGTGTGCGTACCCTGTTGCGCCGCAGCAGCTTCAGCGAGCCGCAGACCGCCAACGACCGCATCCTGATGGGCAACCTGTGCATCGACCTGTCGGAGCGCACGGTGACCTGGCGCCAGCAGGCGGTCGAGTTGTCCAGCGGCGAATACAACCTGCTGGTGGTGCTGGCCCGGCATGCCGGCGAAGTGCTGAGCCGCGACCAGATCCTGCAACGCCTGCGCGGCATCGAATTCAACGGCACCGACCGCTCGGTGGACGTGGCGATCTCCAAGCTGCGGCGCAAGTTCGACGACCACGCCGGCGAAGCCCGCAAGATCAAGACGGTGTGGGGCAAGGGCTACCTGTTCAGCCGCTCCGAATGGGAATGCTGACGCGATGTTCAGAATCCTCTTTCGCCTGTACCTGGTGACCATCGTTTCCTACAGCGCGGCGATTTATCTGGTGCCGGACGTGGTGGTCAAGCTGTTCCAGGAACGTTTCGTCACCTACAACCTCGATTACTCGCGCGGCTTGCAAACGCTCATGGTCAAGCAGTTCAAGGCCGTGCCCGAAACCGAGTGGCCGGCCCTGGCGGCCGAGATGGACAAGCAGTTCGATCCGCTGCACATTGTCCTCAGCCGCAATGACGACGACGGCCTGACCCTGGCCGAACAAAAGCGTCTGCAGCGCGGCGAAAACGTGGTGCGCGTCGGCGACTGGGGCTGGCGCACGCTGGCCGTGGCGCCACTGAACGAGCACACCGTGGTGCAAATGGTGGTGCCGCCGGACCCGATGGACGTCAGCTTGCTCTACTGGAGCATCAACGTGCTGATCGGCGCGACCATGCTCGCCTGCCTGCTGGTGTGGCTGCGTCCGCACTGGCATGACCTGGAACGCCTCAAGGCAACGGCGGAACGTTTCGGCAAGGGCCACCTGGGTGAACGCACGCAAATTGCCCCCAGTTCCAACATCGGCAGCCTGGCCCACGTCTTCGACACCATGGCCGGCGACATCGAGAACCTGCTCAACCAGCAGCGCGACTTGCTCAACGCGGTGTCCCATGAATTGCGCACGCCCCTGACCCGTCTGGATTTCGGCCTGGCCCTGGCGTTGTCCGACGATCTGCCCAGCGCCAGCCGCGAGCGCTTGCAGGGGCTGATTGCCCATATTCGCGAGCTGGATGAACTGGTGCTGGAGTTGCTGTCCTACAGCCGCCTGCAAAACCCGGCGCGGCTGCCGGAGCGGGTCGAGGTGGCGCTGGATGAGTTCATCGACAGCATTCTGGGCAGCATCGACGAAGAACTGGAGTCGCCGCAGATCGTCATCGACGTGATGCTGCACGGCCAGCTCGAACGGTTCATCCTTGACCCGCGCCTGACCGCCCGGGCGGTTCAGAATCTGCTGCGCAATGCCATGCGCTATTGCGAAAAACGTATCCAGGTCAGTGTCCAGGTGTGCCCCAAAGGCTGTGAGATCTGGGTCGACGACGACGGCATCGGCATTCCGGATGACGAACGCGAGCGCATCTTCGAGCCGTTCTATCGCCTGGACCGCAGCCGCGACCGGGCAACGGGCGGCTTCGGCCTGGGCCTGGCGATCAGTCGTCGTGCGCTGGAGGCGCAGGGTGGCACGCTCACGGTCGAACCTTCGCCGTTGGGTGGTGCGCGGTTTCGGTTGTGGTTGCCGACGGCGGCCTGATTTTTTTTTTGCAGACCTGTCAAACCTGACAGTAGTCACGCTGACCATTTCGGCGTTTCATGAACCTTCGCCGTCAAGCCTTAAGGGCCATGCACGGCAGGAGGGCAGAAATGGCAGCACAGATCGTGAAACGACACGCCGAGGGCACCATCCGTGCGATCCGGCATGTGAGGGTGGATGACATGCCGACCAAATTCGCCATGGTCATGCCCAATGACGGGTATCCCACGATGGCGGTTCGCATCGGGTTGAACATCACGGCCGAAGGCGACGACTATTTCCTGGTCGGCGACCGCGTCCGCTACACGGTGCTGATGGACGGGGCGGGTGCCTTTCCCAAAGCCCAGGACCTGCAGAAATTCACCAACGATCGCCAGCGCAGCTGATCAACGCCCGGGCCATTTCGCCAGCGCCGCCGGCCCTCAGGCATTGAGTCGGCTTTTCAACCGTTTCGCCATCTCCTCCAGTTCGGCCGCCGGGTTATGCCCGATCAGCATCCAGGCATGCTCCATGTCCGCCCAATACACCACATTCATGCCGTAGCGCCGCTCGTGCGCCAGGTCTCGGCTGCCGTTATGGGACAGGGTCACGCACAGCGCCATGGCGCCATGGGCCGGGTCCAGGTAGGTAATCTGGGCGATGGGCACGCCGTCGTACTCGCGGATCTGCGCGCGCTTGAGCTGCACCCGAGGCAGGGCCAGTTGCGCGGGCACCAGGTTCACACCCAGTCGCGCATCGATGGTGCGCAGCTGGGCGCTGTGGGTCGCTTCATCGACGGGCAGGTGTTCGAGGGTTTGCGGCACGTACAACGCCATGTATTCGGCCACCAGACCGCGTCCTCGGTGATATGCCGCTGGCGGGACAGCAGCAGGCCGTAACGCCATAAACGCGCCAGATGCTGGCCCAACTCTGCCCGTATTGCCTGGTCGGTGGCGATGGCAACCTCCGTTGGTTCAACTGTTCGATGAGCCCTGAATCGCTGTGGCCAGGTCGCGGTATTCCTCACAGTTGCTGCCGCAGATCGACTGGATGAGCCGCAACTGCTCTTGTGCCAGGTCCAGCCGGCCCTGGGTCACGTAGGCTTCGCCGAGGTACTCGCGGACCTGCGCGTACTGCGGGTCGAGCTTCACCGATTGCAGGTAATAATCGATACCCTCGTCGGTGCGCCCCAGTTTGCGCGTGGCGTAACCGCGATAGTTGAGTGCCTTGGCGGTGTTTGGGTTGTCCAGCGTGTCGAGTAATGCCAGCGCTTCTTCATATCGCCTGTCCTTGGCCAGGCGCCAGGCGTACTCGGTGCGGTCGGCGTCCGGCACCAGACGGCTGGTTTGCAGTACGCAGCGCTGCGATTTGCTGTCCCAGACCTGGCCTTTGGGGCAATTGGGTTTGGCGGGCTCTTCGTCCTCACCGTTGGCCAGGGCGAGGGTGCTGCACAGGGCTACGGCGAGCAGCAGTTGAGTGGTGAAAACGGCTAAACGGATGTTCATGGCAGGCGTCTCCGTTGCGGGTCGTAACCGGTTGACCCATCGAATTCCGGGTAATTCCCGGCGTAGCCTCAGAGTTCTAAGCGGTGAACACCGCAAGTGAAGATTTTATTCAGTGGAGCATGCAAACTCTGTAGGAGCGAGCACGCTCGCGATGGTCGTTAACGATGACGCGGGCTGTCTGGATGCCAGCGGTGCCTGGGCGTTTTTCGCGAGCATGCTCGCTCCTACAGGGGGCTCAGTTGATCAACCGGATCGGTGTGCCCGTCGACCACGCCTGGATGTTTTCGATCATCTGCGAAAAGAACTGGTGATAGTTCTGCTGGCTGACGTACCCGACATGGGGGGTGGCCAACACATTGTCGAGCGTGCGAAAGGGGTGATGTTCGGGCAGAGGTTCCTGCTCGAACACATCCAATGCCGCGCCGGCCAGGCGCTGTTTCTGCAAGGCCTTGATCAACGCCGCTTCATCGACGATCGGCCCCCGGGCGGTGTTGACCAGCAGCGCGGTCGGTTTCATCCAGCTCAACGCCTGGGCATCCACCAGCCCTCGGCTGCGGTCGCCGAGCACCAGGTGCACCGACAACACATCCGCCTGCTCGAACAACTGCTGTTTGCCGACGTAGGTCACGCCGGCCTCGGCCGCGCGGTCGGCGGTGAGGTTTTCGCTCCAGGCGATCACCCGCATGCCGAACACCTGGCCGAACTGGGCAACCCGCTTGCCGATGCTGCCCAGGCCGAGGATCGCCAGGGTCTTGCCGTGCAGATCGCCGCCCAGGCCTTGCTGCCATTGCCCGGCACGCAGGGCGTTGGCTTCCGCCACCAGGTTGCGCGTCGCGGCCATGATCAGCGCCCAGGTCAGTTCCGGTGCGGCATGCTTGTAGCTGTCCGTGCCGCTGACCTGGATGTCGAGGGCGGCTGCGGCTTTCAGGTCGAGGGCGGCATTGCGCATGCCACCGGTGACCAGCAGCTTGAGTCCGGGCAAGCGCCGCAGCAAGGCTTCGTCGAAGCGGGTGCGTTCGCGCATCACGCAGATCACTTCAAACCCGGCAAGACGCTGCGCCAGGGTGTCGGTATCGGCGGGGTAATCATGGATGAACGTCACCTGGCCAATCGGCTCCAGCACCGACCAGTCCACCACGCCACGCGCCACATCCTGCCAATCATCGAGCACCGCAATCTGCACAGCCATCAGCCTTACCTCATCAATTAACAGGGTGGGTCTTGTCCAGCCAGTCAAGCAGGGCCTGGTGGAATTTTGCCGGCTCCTCCATCTGTGGCGCGTGGCCCATGCCGGGGAACTCGATCAGCGTGGACTGCGGAATCAACTTCGCCACCTGCTTGCCGAGGACGTCATAGTGGCCGATTTTCGCCTTGACCTCGGGCGGCGCGATGTCCTTGCCGATCGCGGTGGTATCGGAGGTGCCGATCACCAGCAGCGTCGGCATCTTCAAGTCCTTGAACTCGTAGTACACCGGTTGGGTGAAGATCATGTCGTAGATCAGCGCCGAATTCCAGGCGACCTGCGTCTTGCCCGGACCTTTGCTCAGGCCGGCGAGCATGTCCACCCAACGGTCGAATTCAGGCTTCCAGCGGCCGTCGTAGTAGGTGTTGCGTTCATACTCGCGAATGCCCTGGGCCGTTACCTTCAGCTCGCGTTGGTACCACTGGTCCACGCTGCGATACGGTACGCCCAGGGCCTTCCAGTCCTCGAGGCCAATCGGGTTGACCATGGCCAACTGGTCGACCTGGTCGGGGTATTGCAAGGCATAACGGGTGGCGAGCATGCCGCCGGTTGAATGCCCGAGCAAGGTCGCCTTCTGGATGCCCAGGGCCTTGAGCAGTTGCTGGGTATTGGCGGCCAGTTGCTGGAAGCTGTACTGATAGTGGTCGGGTTTGCTGGAGGTGCAGAATCCGATCTGGTCCGGGGCGATGACCCGGTAACCGGCGTCGCTCAAGGCCTTGATCGAGGTGTCCCAGGTCGCACCGCAGAAGTTCTTGCCGTGCATGAGCACGACGCTGCGACCATTGGCCTTGCCGTTGGCGGCGACGTCCATGTAGCCCATTTGCAGGGATTGACCCTGAGACTCGAAGGCAAAATGCTTGACCGTGTAGGGGTACTGGAAACCTTGCAACTCGGGCCCATAGGCCGGGCCTTCGGCGGCGAGGGCGGGCAGCGTGGCAGTCAGCAGCAGGCCGGGCAGCCAGCGGGAGAAAGATGGGGAGAGCGACATGGGTAAACTCCGGAAGAAATCAGTCGATGCTGGATCGGCCCGATTAGGGCGACATTAAACACAGGCAACCGTGACGGAGGATCGTTCAACCGATCCAGCCCAGTGTCGCCAGGGCCAGCACGCCATAGCGCGCCCCTTTGGCGAGGGTCACGATCAACAGAAAGCGGCCGATGGGCTCGCGCATCACCCCGGCCACCAGGGTCAGGGGATCACCGATGACGGGCACCCAACTGAACAACAGCGACCAGTGCCCATAACGCTGATAATGCGTGCGGGCCTTTTCCAGGCTCGCCGGGCTGACGGGGAACCAGCGGCGCTCGCGAAAGCGCTCGATGCCGCGCCCCAGCCACCAGTTCAGCAGCGAGCCCAGGACATTGCCCAGGGTGGCGACTGCCAGCAACGCCCAGAGCCCATAGCGCTCGCTCAGCAACAACCCTACCAGCACCGCCTCGGACTGCAACGGCAACAGGGTCGCCGCCCCGAAAGCCGCGAAGAACAGCCCGAGGTACGCGCCGGCCATCAACGGGCGGGGTAGTCCGCCACCACGACATCCGTGCCGTCCTTTTTCAGGCCGATCACCTGGTAGGCGTCGCTCATGCCGTCCATTTCCATGCCCGGGGAACCCATCGGCATGCCGGGAGCGGCGACGCCCAGCAGGTCGTTGCGCTTGCTCAGGGCCAGCACCTGATCGGCCGGCACATGCCCTTCGACGAACTTGCCGTTGATCAAACCGGTGTGACATGAGGCCAGGCGCGGGGGCACGCCGTGCTGTTGCTTGAAGGCGCTCATGTCGCTCTCGACATGGTCCTCGACCTTGAAGCCGTTGGCTTCCAGGTGGCTGATCCACTTTTTGCAGCAGCCACAATTGGCGTCGCGATGGACTTCGATGGGGATCAGGTCGGCGGCCTGGGCCAGGGAGGAAATGAACAGTGCGCTCAGGGCGAGCAGGCGCAGGTGGGTTCGCATGGATGCTCTCGTCAGGAGGTTCGGGAGGACATTTTGACTTTTTCGGTCGAAGACGACGGGAGAAATTGTATCGAAGTGATGCTGCGAGGTGAGGTGTCGGGTTTCATACAAATGATACGGCTGAACCGTAAAAATGACCCATACCTGGGTATATACCAATCATACGAAAGCGTTGTAGGCCAATGAATACGGGTACTTCGGGTTTGTATCGGAGATGTACGAAAATTGTAAAAACGTGAAATACTTGTTGGAGAAGCGTCTACAAGGCTCGGATACTCCGCGCACCCAACTTGTTTAAACAAGGAGTTTTTATGATCGCCCCACAAGGAATCTGGTCATGACTATCGGCTATACCGGTGCCTGGACATCCAAGGCAGGCCTGCTTGTTCAAGACACCGGCACGACCGGCAAACCCGTGTCTCAGAGTGTCAAGGTCAAGCAGATGCTGGCGTTGGTCGGCAACGACCCCAACGTCCTCGACCGGACGAAGATGGACAAGTTGCAGATTCACAAGCAGCTCAAGGGGTTCGATCCGGAGAACGTCTCCGGCGCCTCACTGGGCAACTTGTCCTCGTTCCTGCGCGATCGCGGTTTGATCAGCGATGTGACGGCCGTGACCTTGAGCAATGCCGGCGACAAGTTTGACCGGTTTGGCGTGCCGAAGGACCCGGAAGCCAAGTTCAATGCGCTCGAGTACTTCGCCACGCAGCTGGACACCATTCAGAACAACAACCTGAAGGGTAACAAGTACGCCAACTACTTGATCCCCGAGTACAAGAAGGCGATCTACGTCCTGCAGAACCTGGCCGCCTACGGCAAGGGCAACGGTTCGACCCCCACCGACAAGAACCTCTCCGCCAAGGCCTGACGGTTCCTCAGGCTCTGCAGGCGCGAGCAGCTCGCGCCTCCATAGCCTCGCAACAAAGCCCCCCAGATCAATCCCTAACGATGCCAGCGCTGGTCGTCATAATGATGGCCGCCGTGCCAGCCGCCGTGGGGGAAAATGATGCAGCCGCTCAGGGACAGGATGGCGAGCAGGGGAATCAGCAGTGTGATTCGACGCAACATGTGTGAATCCTCATGGTTGACGCCGTGAAGCTAAAACGCGTCATCGGCTGTAACATGAGGCCCCGCTTGCTGCTCGCCATCCCCGGAAAAAGGTAGGGATTTGGCATGCATGCGGATACACAGCGGATACATTTTCAGCTGCATGTTCTGGTTTGAGGAAAGGCAATGACCCAGTCGCAACGTTTGAAATACTCGATTCTGATCTCCCTGGTGGTCCTGGCGATCATGTTTGGCTTGTCGTATTTGCAGAATACCGGGGTCATCAGCGAGAAGCTGTTCCAGTACATCGCCATTGGCGTGGCGGTGGTCGTGGTGGTGATCAATGGCGTGATGCGTCGCAAGGTCAAGCCCTGAGCGACGCCCCGCAGCGCATTACTCGCCGTGCAGAATGGCGGCAGCCTGCGGATGCAGGCTGTAGCTCTTGTCCGCATGGAGGACGATCACCCCTTCGCTGCACAGCCTTTTCAACACTTCACGCACGCTGAGAAAGGACAGGGGAATATCCAGGTCCAGCAGTTGGCTGTGCACGCCGCGAACACCCAGGCTGCGGTCGTTTTCAGCGGCGTTGAGCAAGGCGTCGATGACTTTCAGGCGGATCAGGCTGGTGCGCAGGCCAAAGTGCTTGAGCAATACGCGAATGCGCTCATTGCCGTTTCGCTCGGTGCGCGAATCGAACAGGCGCGGCGCCATGGAAGTGCCAATCAGTGCAGCGCTACCGTCCGTTGGCAGTTGCGAGTTGTACATGCAAAAACTCCTTTGTCAGAGCCTGAACCGGATTGATTTATTGGGTGCTCTTACCAATAAGACGTATGAGTCAGGCAAATCATGAAGCGCGGCATGTAGAAATTTCGTTGTTGCCACGTCGAAAGCCCGTGAAGTCTCCGCAGAATCGACCTGCGGTGCCCTAAATTTTTCCTCCTGATTTCGTTGTTTCCCTGTAGGAGCGAGCACGCTCGCGATGGAAGTTCAGACGCCCCGGGCATCCAGACATTCAGCGTTATCGTTAACGTCCATCGCGAGCATGCTCGCTCCTACAGTTACAACAAAACCAGATTTCTGGCATGTATCTGAATCAGGAGCGAGCGTGATCATTACCAGGCAATTCACCCGATTGAGCCTTGCCGTCGTGTTGGCGGGCTTGAGCCTTGCCGCCCCTGCGCGCAGCCAGCCGGAACAGGCGACGGCCGATATCCGCCGCACCAGCTTCGGTGTACCGCATATTCGCGCCGACAACGAGCGGGGGCTGGGCTACGGCATCGGCTACGCCTACGCGCAGGACAACCTGTGCCTGCTGGCCAATGAAGTGGTCACGGTGAACGGAGAGCGTTCGCGGTACTTCGGCCCGGAACAGTTCACGGTCGAGGAGCGTGAAAACCAGGTCAGCGATGTGTTTTTCAACTGGTTGAATACGCCGCAGGCCGTCGAGGCCTTCTGGCAGGCGCAATCCACCGAGGTGCGCGACCTGATGCAAGGCTATGTGGCGGGCTACAACCGCGGGCTGACCGAGCGTCGCGCGCAGGGGTTGCCGCAGCAATGCCAGGGCGAATGGGTGCGGGAGATCAGCGTCCAGGACCTGGTCAAACTGACCCGTCGGCTGTTGGTCGAAGGCGGCGTGGGGCAGTTCGCCGAGGCGTTGGCCGGCGCCACGCCCCCCAAGGCGGCCGCGAGCAATGCCGGCGCCTCCGCAGCGTTTCAGGTGGCCGAGCAGCGCATTCAGCGTTTTGCCCTCGATCGCGGCAGCAACGCGGTCGCCGTGGGCAGCGAGCGCTCCTTCAACGGGCGCGGCATGTTGTTGGCCAATCCGCATTTCCCGTGGGTCGGCGGCATGCGTTTCTATCAGATGCACCTGACCATTCCCGGCAAACTGGACGTGATGGGCGCCGCGTTGCCCGGCCTGCCGATGATCAACATCGGCTTCAATCAGCACCTGGCCTGGACCCACACCGTGGATTCGTCCAAGCACTTCACCCTGTATCGCCTGCAACTCGATCCGAAGGATGCGACCCGTTATCTGCTCGACGGCCAATCCCTGCCGATGCAGCAGCAGACCGTCACGGTGAAGGTCAAACAGCCTGACGGGCAGACCCAGGCGGTTTCGCGCGTGGTCTACAGCTCGCAGTTCGGGCCGATCGTGCAGTGGCCGGGGAAACTGGATTGGGATCACCAATACGCCTACAGCCTGCGCGATGCCAACCTGGAAAACGACCGGGTGTTGCAGCAGTGGTACGCGATGAACCGGGCGAGCAGCCTCAAGGCATTGCAGGCGTCGGTCCACAGCATCCAGGGCATTCCGTGGGTGAATACGCTGGCGGCGGATGACCAGGGGCAGACGCTGTACATGAACCTGTCGGTGGTGCCGAACGTCAATGCGGCCAAGTTGGCGCAATGCAGCGATCCACGCGCCGGGTTGCAGCTCATCGTGCTCGACGGCTCCAACAGCGCCTGCGCCTGGGACATCGACCCGAAGGCCGCGCAGAAAGGTATCTACGCGGCCGACCAGTTGCCGCAACTGCTGCGCAAGGATTTCGTGCAGCACTCCAACGACTCGGCGTGGATGGCCAACCCGGCTCAGCCGCTCACCGGTTTCTCGCCGCTGATCAGCCAGGACGGCCAGCCGCTGGGCCTGCGTTCACGCTTTGCGCTGGATCGCCTGGCCACGCTGAACACCGCCGGCAAGATGGCGGCGGCGGACCTGCTGCACATGGTGATGGACGATCAGGTGTATCAGGCCGGGCAGGTCATGCCGGACCTGCTGCAATTCTGCGACAAGGGGCTGGGCGCCGATGCCCCGGCACTGGGCGGGTTGTGCACCAGCCTCAAACGCTGGGATCGCCACGCCAACCTAGACAGCGGCCTGGGCTTCGTGCATTTCCAGAACCTCATGGCTGCCCTGCAGGAAACACCGGATGTCTGGCGAGTGGCATTCGATCCGCAGGACCCGCAACGTACCCCACGCGGCCTGGCGATCGATCGCCCGGAGGTGGCGAAGGCCTTGCGCGAGGCGATGCTGGCCTCCGCCGAGCAGGTCAAAACCTCGGGATTGGCGGCTGACAGTCGCTGGGGCGATATCCAGGTGGTCAGCAGTGGCGGCCAGCAGACGCCGATCCATGGCGGGCCGGGCACGTTGGGCGTGTACAACGCGATTCAGAGCGTGCCGCGAAGCGACGGCAAGCGCGAGGTGGTCAGTGGCACCAGTTATCTTCAGATCGTCACCTTCGACGACAAAGGCCCCCAGGCCAAGGGACTGCTGGCGTTCTCGCTGTCCAGCGACCCGGCGTCGAAACATGCCAGCGACCAGACTCAGGCCTTTTCCAGGAAGCAACTGAGCGTGTTGCCCTTTACCGAACAGCAGATCACGTCGGACCCGCACTATCAGGTCCAGACGATCCGCGAGCAGGATGATCCGGCCGCGAAGGTAGCCCGGCAGTAAGGCGACTTGTGATGGTGTGATACAGGAGGGCCGCACCCCATAAGGGTGGCGGCCTTTCAGCTTCTAGGGGTTTGCTGCGGAATGGAATTGAGGACCGGGTTGCCGTCCTTGTTGCGGGTCAGGTACACCGGCAACACCTTGGGCAGCATGCCCACCAGGTTGTCGAGTTCCTTGATGTTGTAGATGCCGCCGAGGCGGATCGCGCCGGTGCTGTTGTCGGCCAGGACCAACGGCTTGTTCAGGTAGCGATTGATCAGCGGCAGGGCGTCGGACAACGCCAGGTCATCGAGCACCAGCTTGCCTTGGCGCCAGGCCAGTGACGTGTCATTGGCGTAGGTCTGGCTGATTTGCGGGATGAAATCACCGTGTTTGTAGCGCGCCTGCATCGACGGCTCCAGGCGCAAACCGTCGCCCGGCAGGTCATCGTTGCTGCTGACCAGGACCGAGCCCTCGATCAGGTTCACCCGCACCTGGTCTTCATACATCCAGACATTGAACTGGGTTCCGGTGACGCGGATCTTGCCTTCGGCTGCCCTGACGATAAACGGATGGTTGGCGTCGTGGCTGACACGGAAGAATGCTTCGCCTTTCTTCAGCGTGACCCGGCGCTGATCCTTGTAATTGCTGTAGGTCAGCTCGGTGCCCAGGTTGAGTTCGACCTGGCTGCCATCGCCCAGCGTCACCTGACGCGTTGAATTGCTCGCCTCGAAATGCTCGTAGGCATTGGGCAGCCAGCCCAGGTTCCAGCCGGTGTAGGCCGCCAGGGGCAAGGCCAGCGCGCAGACGGCGGCGGCCATGGCGAGCGGACGCCAGGACGAGGCGGGCTGACGTTGCGTAACGGGAAGCACAGGCGCAATGGTTTCCGTGCGCGGCAAGTCTTCGGCGACCACCCAGATCTCCAGCATGGCCTCGTACTCGAACGCATGCAGCGGGTGGGCGTCACGCCACTGCTCGAACGCCTGGCGCTCTTGCTCGGTACAGTCGCAGGCGTGCAGACGCATGCACCAATGCGCAGCGGCATCGGTAATGGCGTCGTATTCGGCTTCTGAGAGAGGGCTGTCGGTCATTGACTCTTCCTGATTTCCTACATTCTACCCTTGAGAGGAAGTCGGCGAGAACAGCCGTCATGGCATTTACCCATCAAACAGCTGTTTATTTTCGCTGCAGGCGATGAAAACCGGGCTTTCCAGGCATTATCCATAAACACAGTGAAAAAAAAGTCATGCGCAGGCCATCAGGTCTGCGCATTTTTGTTGAGGGTGTTGAAGACGAGCCTCAGGTGGGGTCGAGCTGGCGTCCCATGGCACAGATCAAAAACGCGAGCGAGTCGGCATTGCGCAAAATGACATCGATTCGGGAGGAGGGATCGACCCGGTTCAAGAACGCGCTGCGCGCCTCATTCATTGTTTTACTCTTGGTGAGGGTCAGGATTGCCTTGCCTACATGCTCCAGCCCCGGGATCGAATCCAGGCTGATCCATTTGCTCAGCGTGCTGTTCCACTGCGCAAACAGCTCTTCGCGAGGGGAGGCCAGCGACAGGGCGGCGCGCTGAAAATCCTCCTGAGTCTGTTTCATCGCGGCGCCATAGCCAGTGATGGGGGCAATCAGGTCGCTGAACGGGCGCCTGGCCTCCAGCGTCGCGATGTCCAGCGCCTTCGAGTAGATATGGGCAAATTCATGGATCAGGGTGGCAGCCTGGCTATGCCCGTCAACGTTGAAAGACTCGGTCAGACACGACTTGTACCAGTCGAGACCCTGATCGAAAAAACGCTCGGTGAAATGCACCAACCGCCGGTCGTCATCGTCCAGAACGAAGGCAATCAGGTCGCTGCCCAGGTGTCGGGTCGAGCCGACCACAAAACGCTCGGAGTTCAACAGGTCTTCGCCGGGGTCCACCAGGGCGTCGCAGATCGGCACGATGGCTCGTTTGATCCTGTCGAGCAGGTCGACATCGACGCGGGAAACATCGAAGAAACCTTTGAGGAAGGTATCCAGCCGTGTGCCCGGGAGCAATTTGCGCAGTTGCGCCAGGTTGTGCAGGCTGTTGAACGCGTAAAACCGCGCCATGTCGATGGCCTGCATGATCATCCGGGCTTTTTTCGGGTGCAGGGTGCGGATCTCGTCCATGCCCCGGGCTTCAACGTTTAAAACCCTGCGGGTCTGCTGGTCGTTCGCGTAGCGGTTGAGCAAGGTCGACAAGGCTTTGCCGTAGTGCACGGTGTGCGCGTCCAGGTCAATCGCCAACTGCCGGCTCGGGGTGTGCGTCAGGAAAGGTCCGTTCGCCTCGTCGTTGAGGAGGCGCCAGGCGACACCTGGTTTGGCTACGCGATAGACCTTGCCGGCAATGGCGGCGTAGCGGTTTTTCGTCGTGGATTGGACATAGGTGCCATCGCTGAGGTCTTTTTTCAGGTCTTTCAGCGCCACGGTCGACACTTCGAAGGGCTGCAGCGCGGTGCGTGCCGGTGCGGTGGGGCGCAGGTCCGACCAGGGTCGATCGGCCGGGGGCGTTTCCACCGGTGGGCTGGACGTCGGCGCAGGGTTGAGCAGTGGCGCATCCAGCGACAGTTTCCCCAGCGATACCATTTGCGCGCCACCGCCGATGAATGACTTGAGGGCGCGCCGCCAGTGACGATTCTGCAGGGCCTCGGCCGAATCCTTGAAGTCTTTGTAGGCACCCCATAGAAACCGCAGGTAGGCCAGCTTGCCGGGCAGAATGCCGGCGATCAGTTTGATGCCGGCGCTGAACAGGTGCTTGGCAGCCTCCCAGTCCGACTGGCCGGAAGCCCGGGACTGACTGCCGAGCAGATGGGTCAGCAGGCGGGTGTTGTCGCCGAACCAGTGGGTCAGCAGATGACCGTCGATGGGCGTGCTGCCCAGGGTCATCTCGCTCACTTCATCGACGCTGGACGCCAACAGGTTGCGGAACGATGACTGGTCGGTGTCCGGCAGGCGGCGAAGCACCAGGTCCTGGAGGGCGCCCGGGGTGTTGATCGCCGCGACCACGGCAGCTTCATTGGCGAATTCGCTGAACAGCGGGCCGCTGTGGTAGGGCGCATACAGGATGTGCGGCCCGGTTTTCCCAGCGCTGGTGCTGATCAGGTACAGGCCCAGGGCCCGTACGGCTTTGGCCCCGGTGGTCTTGATCAGCTCCAGCGGCCGCACTATCGCGTGGGCACCCGCCACGGCGGCGCGGGCGGTGGCGTCCGGCATGTCCAGCACCTGGGTGATCAGGTCGAAAGCGCTGGAAGACAGGTGTTGCTGCAGTTTCAGGCTGTGGGCGTGATGCAGCAGTTGCCAGGGCAGTTGCTGAACGAAACGTAACTGGCGTGGGGCGGCCTTGGCGCCGGAGAGCGCGTCGGTGATGGTTTTTGCATAGTCACCGGGGATGCTCAGCGACAGCAGCAATTGGCGGACGGTGGCCGGATTGAGGCTTTCCGGCAGAGCTCGCGTGGTGTTGGAGGTGACCCGGAAACCGGTGCCCTGGGCGATATTGATGTGGTTCAGGGCGAATTCGGTCAGGGGCTGCGCCGCTCCGGCCAGCGCCAGGTTGGGTGTGATCGCGATCTCGTCAGGCGTCAGCGGGTGCCCGGGGAACCGCTTCGCCAGCAAGCCCTTGAGGGTTTGGCGAACATGATCTTCCAATGTCGGCAGACCGTGCAGGTAATCCTTGTCATCGGCCACGCTGTGGCGGTACTGCTCCAGCAATTCGATGTGCAGTTGCTGCTCGTCGACCGGTGCCTGACCCAGCCAGGCGGGCAGAGATTGCTGGTGGCTGATGGCGTCGGCGATCCACTTCGCCCGGTGCAGGTTGGTGTCGACGAGTGTCTGGGTCAGAGCGTAGAACGCCTTGTTTTGCCGGGCGGCGCTCAGCTTCAACGAGCGCAGTTGCGCGCAGCGCGCGAGGAACAGGTCAATGGCCGATTGCATCAGGTGGTGCAAGACGTTACCCGAGATCAGTTGAAACGAGTGCAGCGAGTAGCGGCGATGGAACAGGCGCTGGTCCGGGGCGAGGTTTTCCAGCAGGACCAGGCGCTGGTCGGGGTCCAGCAGGCGCAGGTTCAGTTGCTGGCGGGCGATGGCAAAGGATTCGAAGACTTCCAGACCTGCCGCCGGTGTCCACAGAATGGCGCGTCCGGAGTGCTGCGCATCGAGGCCGCCCCGCTCGGTCAGCATGACGCATTGGGCCACTGGCAGCAGCCTGTGCTCGCCGGAACATTCAAGGACCGGGGAAAAGGCATCCGGGTAGAAGCCGCGAATGGCGGGACGGCTTTTTCGATCTGGCCGGTCCGGGTTGAAGACCGTATCCACGAGGAACCAGTCAGGGTTGCGCAGGTGGGCGCTGAGCTCGCGAAGAGCGGCTTCACCGCGCAGGCCGACGGACAGCACATGGGCCAAGCGTGGCTTCATCTTTTCCAGGTACGCCCGTTGCGGCGCCGGCGCTGCCACCGGTTGTGCGGCAAATTCGCTGCGCACCGGCAGCTCGACATCCCGATAGGTCTTGGCATGAACCGTCGCCGTATCCGCCAGCACCCTGGAAGGTTGCTCGCCCGACAGTACCGGGCGGGTGCTCCAGCGGCCCTTGGCGTCCAGCGACAGCAAGTGGTCGCTGACCATGGAGCGGATATCCAGCGCCTTGTCGAAAAAGGCCTGGATATCGACGCTGCCGTCGCTGTGGCGGAACACCTGAAAGGCGTACTCGAGGTTTTGCCGCTGCTTGTCAAGGATCGCCTCGAAGAGGCGGGTGAACACCGCGCCGGTCAGGACCGCGCCCGACACTTGCGCCTGTTCGAAACCGATGAAACGCGCGCGCTCTTCCAGGCTCAGGAGTTCATACAGCTCATCGTCGTGGCCGGCCGTCGTCGACTTTTCCTGCAAGGTGTTTTTCAGGTCCTGATAATTCTTGAGCACCTGCAAGCCTTGCGCAGGGGTGTAGAGAAATGCGTTGGCGCTGTCCGGGCTGATCATCAGCGAACCGGCCAGTTCGACGTAGTTGGCCGGGTATTCCCAGAGGCGCACCGTTTCGAGGGTGAGTGCCGAGACCGAGCCAGTGCTGTCGTCGATCAGGGGGTGCAGGGCACGGGCCTGTTCGGCGGAGATGGCCTGGGTTTCGCGCTTGAGCAGCAACTGCGCCCGGGCCTTTTCCCGCAAGGCCCGGCTGAAAAAGGCGCGGCGGGTGGCGCCGTCCAGGCTCACGTCATTCCAGAAGCGCTGCAGGTGTGCCGCCAGATGACCGGTCAGGTTGTCGGCGGCGCGGGTGATCAGGGATTCCCACTGCTGCTGGTCGGTGGTCTGGGCCTTTCTCAGCGGATGGTTGAACTCCGGGCGCTGCCCGATCGGCCAGCGCCGGTGGCGGTAGTACGAGAGGAGCGCCTCGCTCAGAGACCGGGAGCCGATCCAGCGCCGGGTGGGGACATGGCGCGGGGTGGCTTCGGCGTAGAAATCGACCCGGGTGCGACGCTGATCCAGGTCAGGGAACGTCGATTTCAACGCTTCGTCCAGCAGCGTATCGAGCATCTTGTCCAGGCTCGGCAGCTGTAACAGTTCGTCGAGCATTGCCTGGTCGTTGCCGTGCTGGTTGCGGGTGATGAGCGCCTGCTGGTCGCTGAAAACGTCCCCGTCGATGGTCTCGACGCCGACCTTGAGGTCATTGGACGCCGCCAGCGTCTTGCGCGCCGACAAGCTCATGAACGCCAGCAGGTCATCGTCTTCACCGGCGCCGTCGAGCTGGCGCTTGAGGTGTTCGGTCAGCAGGGTGCGGCTGGCGAACTTGCGGATACCGCCGTGGGGGGTGTAGAGGATTTCGCCCTTGTCGTCCGGCGTCGAACTCAACACGAAGCAGCCCGCAAGCGGTTGCGACAGCGAACCGGTGCTGACCCGGATACGCTCGGCGAGCATCGGCTGCGTCTGCTGGCTGCGCAGGGTGTGGCTGGCCAGCTTCACGTGGCTGAGCCACTGGAAATCCTTGAGTGTCAGCCCGTGGATTTTGCCCAGGTCAGTCCAGGCGCCGGGTGATTGCAAGGCCTGGGGGAACAACAAAGGGGTGTCAGGTGCAGGCATGGTCGAGTCTCGTGCAGGGCGCCGCTGGATGCGCCGTTGGGGTGAGCCTCGAGACTAAAAGCTGCCGCCGCCGTGCAGGCGGTAGATAGTTAATGCACCCTCGATGGATCGCGTGGTGTTCCGGTAGCGGGCAGAGGTTGACAGGCTGCCGGTCTGGCGTGGTAAATCAGCGGTCTCACACGCTGTTGCCCCCTCCAATAATCAGTCTGGAGCTTCAGATGTCTGCGCCACACGATCAAGTGTCTACTGCTGTCTCGCAAAACCTGGCCCTCGACGAGCTGACGGGGTTGCTTGAGAAGATCTTTCTGCGCCATGGCACCTCGCCAGAGGTCGCCCGGGTGCTGGCGCACAACTGTGCCGGGGCCGAGCGGGACGGAGCGCACAGCCATGGTGTCTTCCGCATCCCGGGTTACGTGTCGACCCTCAAGAGCGGCTGGGTCAACGGCCAGTCCGTACCGGTGGTCGAGGACGTGGCGTCCGGTTTCGTGCGTGTCGATGCCGGCAACGGTTTCGCCCAGCCAGCCCTGGCGGCCGCGCGCGACCTGCTGGTGGAAAAGGCCCGCAGCGCCGGCATCGCGGTGCTGGCGATTCGTAATTCCCACCACTTCGCGGCGTTGTGGCCGGACGTCGAACCGTTCGCCTATGAAGGGCTGGTGGCGTTGAGCGTCGTCAACAGCATGACCTGCGTGGTGCCGCACGGCGCCGACCGTCCACTGTTCGGCACCAACCCGATTGCCTTTGCCGCGCCACGGGCCGACGGCGACCCGATCGTCTTCGACCTGGCGACCAGCGCCATCGCCCATGGCGATGTGCAGATCGCCGCGCGCAAGGGCGAACGCCTGCCGGCAGGCATGGGGGTGGACGGCCTCGGCCAGCCGACCCAGGACCCGAAGGCGATCCTCGAGGGCGGCGCGTTGCTGCCGTTTGGCGGGCACAAAGGCTCGGCGCTGTCGATGATGGTGGAGTTGCTGGCGGCGGCGTTGACCGGCGGCCATTTTTCTTTCGAGTTCGACTGGTCTAACCACCCTGGCGCCAGGACGCCATGGACCGGACAACTGTTGATCGTGATCGACCCGAGCAAGGCGGCAGGGCAGAGCTTCGCCGAGCGCAGCCAGGAACTGGTGCGGCAGATGCATGGCGTGGGGCTCAAGCGATTGCCGGGGGATCGTCGGCATCACCAGCGGGCGAAATCCGTGGCACAGGGGATTGCGCTGGATGAAGCGACGTTAGCGAATCTGCGTGAATTGGCGGGCGACTGACAGGCTGCAAATCCGCTCACAGGGGGCACTCCCCGTGGAACCGAGCGGGCTCGTTCCACGGGGAGGTTCGTCTTACTTGCGGCCCAGCAACAGGCCCACGACCAGACCAAACCCGGCGGAAATCGCCACGGTCTGCCACGGATGGCCGCCAATGTAGGTCTCGGTGGCTTCGACCGCCGGCAGGGTACGGTCGCGAACGCTGGTCACCGAATCGCGTGCCTGCTGCAGTTTCTGGGCAATCTGCCCACGCAATGTGTCGGCTTCCTCGCCGACCAGCGAAGCGCTGCTCTTGAGCAGTTTCTCCGATTCTTCGATCAACGCCTGAAGCTCGCTGAAAGCCTGATCCTTGATTTGATCTTCGGCGGCTTGTGCGATGGTTTTTCGGGCCATTGGTTTACTCCTTGAGGATGAATGGGCAGTGAGCAATGGAGTCTGTGTTGACGGTAAAAGTTGCAGTGATTTTGCCGGCAGGCCCGATCCTGGAAAAATCCAGCGCGGGGGATTTCTTCCTACAGTGTAAGATGACGGCTATTTACGCAGCAGGAAATTCCCATGAGCTTCAATCTGGCCAACAAACCCCTAGCCGAACGTGCGGCGCTGGAAGACGAGAAGTCGCGCCTGTTCGAACTCTGGCAGAACAACCTCGGCAAAGCCAAGGGCGAAGCGGCACGCTTGTTCGGCGAGCGCTCCAAGCGCAAAGGCAAATGGGCTGAATGGGTCCGCGCCGAGCTCGACGGCATGTCGCCTCCGGAATACGCCAACATGGTGCGCAGCGAAGTCAATCGCTTGATGGCGGCCAGCAAGTAAGGTCGGCCCTCAGGCGAAACAGGCAATGATCGCCTCACGAACTTTCAACACCACAGGATCCAGCTGTGCGCTGGTGCGCCAGCCCAGTTCGACCGGATAGCGCGGCAGCGCCAAGGGGCAGGGCAGCAAGGCCAGGCCGCTCAACGCGGCGATGCTGCGCGCGGCATGGGTCGGGATGGTCGCGACGGCCTGACTGCCCTTGAGCAGATGCGGCAGCGCCGCGAAATGCGTGGTCGACGCGCACACGCGCCGGCTCAAGCCCAGCGCCGCCAGCCCCTCATCGGTGATCCCGATAAAACCGCCCGAGGACACCAGAATGTGCTCGCGCGCGACGAACTCTTCCAGACTCAAGCGCTGTTGTCCTTCGGCCAGGCTGATCGGATCGACCAGGCACTGGTAATCGCCTTCGCCCAATACCTGCCGGCTGAGCAGGCGTTCGGCAAATCCGCCGGCGGTGATCGCCAGGTCGATGCTGCGCTCCATCAGCGCCTGGGCGACGATCTGGCTGTGGGTCTGGCGAAAGATCAGGCGCAGCTTCGGCGCGCAGCGGGCAATTTCTTCGATCAGGCGCCGGCCATAGGCGATCTCGAAATCATCCGACAACCCGACCGTCACCGAACGGCCGTCGTATTGATGTGCCGCAGGATCGACCATCGCCAGGCTCTGCCGGCATTTATTCAGGGCTTCGCTGACTACCGGTTTCAACTGGTTGGCCTTGAGGGTGGGCGCCAGTCCGCGACCGGTGCGCACGAACAGTTGATCGCCATACACCTCGCGTAACCGGCGCAAGGCCGCGCTGACGGCCGATTGCGTCACGCCCAGGCGCAGCGCCGCACGGCTGGCGCTGGACTCCTCGTGCAAGGCTTCGAACACTTTGAGCAGGTTGAGATCCAGGGTCGCGATATTCATAGGCTTCATATCATTCAGCAGCGAGACGGGCTTTATTCATGATCCCGTGGGGCCTGAGAATGAGCAACACCTTAAATGAATGGAGCGGTCGCAATGCCCAAGTCAATCGTTGCTGCGTTGCAAATCGGCGCTTTGCCTGGCGGCAAGGCCGATACCCTGGAACAGATTCTCTCGTACGAAGGCGCCATCGTGGAATCGGGTGCGGCGCTGGTGGTCATGCCCGAAGCGTTGCTTGGCGGTTACCCGAAAGGCGAGGGGTTCGGCACCCAACTGGGTTATCGACTGCCCGAAGGTCGTGAAGCCTTCGCCCGCTATTTTGCCAACGCCATCGACGTGCCCGGCGCGGAAACCGAAGCGCTGGCCGGGCTCGCCGCGCGAACCGGGGCCAACCTGGTGATCGGGGTGATCGAGCGCGCCGGCAGCACCCTGTATTGCACGGCGCTGTATTTCGATCCGCAGGCGGGGCTGGTGGCCAAGCATCGCAAATTGATGCCCACCGGTACGGAACGCTTGATCTGGGGCAAGGGCGATGGTTCGACCCTGCCGGTGATCGACAGCCAGGTCGGGCGCCTCGGCGCGGTGGTGTGCTGGGAAAACATGATGCCGCTGCTGCGCACCGCGATGTACGCCAAGGGCATCGAAGTGTGGTGCGCGCCGACGGTCGACGAGCGTGACATGTGGCAGGTCAGCATGCGCCATATCGCCCACGAAGGCCGGTGTTTTGTGGTCAGTGCCTGCCAGGTCCAGGATTCCCCGCAAGCGCTGGGCGTGGAGGTTGCCAACTGGCCGGCGGACCGCCCGTTGATCGCCGGCGGCAGTGTGATCGTCGGGCCGATGGGCGACATCCTGGCCGGGCCGCTGCGCGGTGGCGCTGGATTGATCAGTGCTGAAATCGACACCGACGAGCTGGTTCGCGCGCGGTATGACTACGACGTGGTGGGCCACTACGCGCGGCCGGACGTGTTTGAGTTGACGGTGGATGAGCGCCCCAAGCCGGGGGTCATCTTCAACAAATGACACATGCCCTCTGTGGGAGGGCGCTTACCAGGTGCCTGTCGCGGCACCCGGCAAGCTGAGTTTGCCGCTGTCGGTAAAACGCTTGGTGCCAAACAACCCGCCCGCCAGTTTCCCGCGCAACACGTAGGGCAGGTTGTTCAGGGTTTGGGTCTGGGTCAGGCCCAGGGTCTGGCGCAGCACCGAGAAGGCCGAGACGCTCACCGGCACACTCAGCACCGTCTCGGAAAAACGCGCAATCGATCCCGACTGGTCGCTGACACCGGAGGCCAGGGGCTGGCCATTGACGGACAGGTCCAGGGCCACGCCGTTGTAGTCGATGGCCGTTTCATTGGGGTTCTGCACGCGGATCTTCACGGCGAAACGCACTTCCATGTCCTGGCTGGCCAGCGGCTCGAAACCCACCACGTTGATGTTCAGCGGGTCGCGGTCGGGCAGCAGCGCGCAGCCGCTGAGGGTCAGCAGCAGGAGGGACAGGATGACGGCGGGGATGCGGCGCATGGGCAAGCTCTCTCAAGGAAAAAGGCCGAACCCCCGGGGGCTCGGCCTTGAGCTTGCCTAGCGGTTCAACTGTGCGACAACCTCGGGCGACGCGGGTTCACCCTTGGCCGGAACATCCGGGTTTTCCATGACCTGCAGAATCGAGGCTTCCGGGTCGAAATCGTCTTCTTCCAGCTCGATGAATTCCTCGGGCAGGAAGATATTCAGCACGATAGCGCACAACGCGCCGACGGTGATCGGCGATTCGAAGATGTTGTGCAGCGCCTTGGGCAACTCGCGCAGCACCTCCGGCACCGCCGCTACGCCCAGCCCCATGCCGATGGAAATGGCCACGATCAGCATGTTGCGCCGGTGCAGGCCGGCTTCGGCCAGGATCTTCACGCCGGCTACCGCCACGGTGCCGAACATCACCAGCTCAGCACCGCCGAGCACTGGTTTGGGCATCAGTTGCAGCACCGCGCCTATCATCGGGAACAGCCCCAGCACCACCAGCAGGCCGGCGATGAACAGCGCGACGTAGCGACTGGCGACGCCGGTCAGCTGGATCACGCCGTTGTTCTGGGCGAAGGTGACCATCGGCATGCTGTTGAACACCGCCGCCATGGCCGAATTGAGCCCGTCAGCCAGCAGGCCGGACTTGATCCGGCGGATGTACACCGGGCCTTTCACCGGCTGCCGGGAGATCATCGAGTTGGCGGTCAGGTCACCGGCGGCCTCCAGCGGCGACACCAGGAAAATCACCGCCACCGGCACGAACGCCACCCAGTCGAAATTGAACCCGTACTTGAACGGCACCGGCACGCTCATCAGCGGCACTTCGGGCAGGCTGGCAAAGTCCACTTGCCCCATCAGCCAGGCGACGAAGTAGCCCAGCGTGAGGGCGATGACGATGGCGCCAAGGCGCAGGAACGGCACATCCACCCGGTTCAACACCACGATGGTGCCCAGCACCAGAGCCGCCAGCCCCAGATGACTGGCCGCGCCCAGGTCGCTGGCGCCGAAACCGCCGGCGATATCGGTCATGGCCACCTTGATCAGCGACAACCCCATCAGGGTGATGATCGTCCCGGTCACCACCGGCGTGATCAGCATCCGCAGCTTGCCGATGAACTGGCTCAACACCACTTCGATGAACGCGGCGAAAAAACACACGCCGAAGATCGTCGAGAGGATTTCATCGGTGCCGCCACCCCGGGCCTTGACCATGAAGCCAGCGCTGAGGATCACGCTGATGAAGGAAAAACTGGTGCCTTGCAGGCACAGCAATCCCGAGCCGATCGGGCCGATGCGTCGCGCCTGGACGAAGGTGCCGAGCCCGGACACGAACAGCGCCATGCTGATCAGGTAGGGGATTTCGCTTTGCAGTCCCAGGGCGCTGCCCATGATCAGGGTCGGGGTGATGATCCCGACGAAACTGGCCAGCACGTGTTGCAGGGCGGCGAACACCGTGGCGGTCAGGTGTGGGCGGTCGTCGAGGCCGTAGAGCAGGTCGCTGTGGCGCGATGTTGAGGCTTTTTCAGAGGCGGTCATGGTGATAGGCGTGCCGAAAAGGGGGCAGGGTCGGAAAAGGGAGGCGCAGGATGCCAGAAAACTCGAGTTACACAAAACCCGCCTGAACGCGGCGTTCTCAGGCGAAGGCCGCCAGCAGATCCGCCTCGAACGCCTTTTGCGCCTCCCCAGGCACCTGGGCACGATGGCGCGCAAGGTGGAACGCCACGTCGAAGCTCAGGTCATTGCGCCGCACCGCTTTGAGCAAACCCTGTTCTTCCCAACGGCGTGCAAAGTGGCTGGGCAGGTACCCGACATGCCTGCCCGACAGAATGAACGCGAGGGTCCCTTCGACCTGTTCCGAACGTGCCGAGCACCGTGCGCCCTTGAACGGCTCGTCGCTGCGCAGGAAGCGATAGGGATGATCCACCCGGTCGCACGCCTGCAAGGCCTGATCGTCCGGGGCGTCGTCTGCAAACAGCGGATGGCCTGCGGCGCAATACAGGTGCTGGGTTTCGATGAACAGTTCGCGGTAGTCGAAAGCGCTTTGCACCTGTGAGAAATAGCCGATTGCCAGGTCCAGCCGTTGCTGCAACAGCAGACGCTCCATTTCACCGGGCATGGCACTGATCAGTTCGATGCGCACCGACTCGTCGCGCTCGCGAAAGCGCCGGATGGCCTCGGCCACCCGTTGCAGCACCGCCTGATCCAGCGCCTCGGACAACCCCAGGCGCACTTCGCCGAGCAAGCGCCCGGCGACACCGTTGGACTGATGACGGAACGCCTCTATGGACTGGAACAGGTCACGGGTGGCGAGCAGCAATTGTTCGCCCTTGGGGGTGATGTGGAACCCCCCCTTGCCCCGGCTGCACAGTCGGTAGCCGAGCCGGGTTTCCAGCCGCGCCATTTGTTGGCTGATGCTCGACTGGCTCAGGCCCAGTTCGCCCTGGGCCGCGCTGAAACCGCCGCACTCCACCACGCTGACGAACAGGCGCAGCAGTTGCAGATCCACATCGTGAAGCTGGCCGAGCATCAAACATTACTCCGCAATAATGTCAGGATAACTGACTTGGTATTTTTCCAATGTATCGGACGCGGCATCCTGCAACCACTTCCTCTGGTCAGGTATTCGTCATGGCTCCTTCCTTCAAGCGGTGCGTGCCCGCGCTGTTCCTCGCCGCGGCCGTGTCGGCCCAGTCAGCGGACAAGGTGGTCAATCTCTACAGTTGGGCCGATTACGTGGCCCCCGAAACCTTGCAGCGCTTCGAGGCCGAGACCGGGATTCACGTGCGCTACGACACCTTCGATTCTTCGGAGGTGCTGGAAACCAAGTTGCTCACCGGTGGCAGCGGTTATGACGTCGTGGTGCCCTCGTCCAGTGTACTGGCGCGTGGCCTGGCGGCCGGAGCGCTGAAGCCGATTGCCCACGAAGGCCTCAAGGGTTACGCCAACCTTGACCCGGATCTGCTGGAAAAACTCGCGGCGGTCGATCCCGGCAACCGCTATGGCGTGCCTTATCGCTGCTCAAGGCCCACGCCCGCCAGCATGGTGCCTTGTCGTTGATCCACTTCGACGCCCACAGTGACACCTGGCCAGACGAGGAGGGCAAGCGTGTCGACCACGGCACGATGTTCTGGCATGCGGCCCGCGAAGGTCTGGTCGATCCGTCGCGTTCGGTGCAGATCGGGTTGCGCACCACCAATGACGACCACCAGGGTTTTCAGGTGCTGGACGCGCGGCAGGTGCATCGCCGTGGCGTGGACGCGATTGTGGAAGCCATTCGTGCGCGGGTGGGCGATCGCCCGGTGTACCTGACGTTCGACATCGACTGCCTCGACCCGGCCTTTGCCCCCGGCACCGGAACACCGGTGTGCGGGGGGCTGAGCACGGTGCAGGCCCTGGAAATCCTTGGCGGCCTGCGCGGGATCAACCTGGTGGGCATGGACCTGGTGGAAGTGGCCCCGGCCTACGACAGCGCGGACATAACTTCGCTGGCGGCAGCCACCCTGGGGATGGAGATGCTGTGCCTGTATGCCGCCAGGCACAAGGTGGACAGGTAGGTGCGGGCCTGATCTGCAGGCGATGACGCGGAAGTACCCCGCGCCGGCCTTGCGTTCTTCGCTCGCTCCTGCAAGGTAAACGCGATCCACTGTAGGAGCGAGCATGCTCGCGAAGAACTCGAGGGCAGCGCTGGGTGTCAGGCTACCAGCGTTATCGTTGACGACCTTCGTAGAAACGCCGCCCGGAGCATGCTCGCTCCTACAGGGGGGGGCGTCAGGCGACGGGGATGATGGGCAGGTGGAGGGTCTCACCGCCGCTGAACCTTGAATATGAACCGCTGATGGATTCATGGGGCACACCCATCGCCACCGCACTGATGCCATCCAGTTGCGCCACGTGCTCCGCAGTCAGCCGCAGGTCCAGCGCCCCGAGCGTTGCATCGAACTGCTCACGGGTACGCGACCCCAGTATCGGAATCAGTGCGGTGGTCGAGCGCCGGGCCTTTTCCAGCAGCCAGGCAATGGCCACGTGGGTCGGGCTGGCGTTCGCTTCCTCGGCGACCGCCAGCAAGGTGTCGAGCAGGGCGGTTTCCCGGGCGCTTTTTTCAGCGTGAACCAGCACGCCGAGTTTGCTTGCGCGGGTGTCGTCGCCGTTTTGGCGATATTTGCCCGTGAGGAAACCGCCGCCCAGTGGTGACCACAGCGTGGCGGCCAGCCCCAGGGCTTCGGCCATCGGCAGCATTTCCCGCTCGGCCGTGCGTTCCACCAGGCTGTACTCGACCTGAACGGCGGCAATCGGCGCGAAATGGCGCAGCTCGGCCAATACGTCGGCGCGGGCGATGCGCCACGCCGGGAAGTTCGACAGCCCGGCGTAATGAATCTTGCCGGCGCGCACCAGGTCGTCAAAACCCCGGAGGATTTCTTCCATCGGCGTCACGCCGTCGCTCATGTGCGCCCAGAACAGATCGATGTGGTCGGTTTTGAGCCGTGTCAGGCTCTCTTCCACGGCGCGCACCATGTTCTTGCGGCTGTTGCCGGTGTGGGAAATGCCCGCTGCCGGTGTGGTCCCCAGGGTGTACTTGGTGGCAACGACCAGGCGGTCCCGTTCAGTGGCAATGAGTTCGCCGAGCATGGCCTCCGACTGGCCAGCCTGATAGCCGTTCGCCGTGTCGATGAAGTTGCCGCCGGCTTCCAGGTAACCGTCAAAGATGCGCTTGGCTTCATCACGCTCGGCGCCGTGGCCCCAGCCGGTACCGAAGTTGCCAGCGCCCAGCGCCAGTTCCGATACACGCAGGCCGCTTTTGCGGCCGAAGACTTTGTAATGCATGAGCAGCTCCAGAACAGCACGAAGGGGTTGTTTAAATTTTCAGTGACATCTATTAAATATGTTGTCACTAATCTATTTGGTCAAGGCAATTTTTCTTCGGCGATGGATAGGGCGCCCGACGAACGGCGTGCAATACTGGCGCGCATGAATGCCGACTCCCCATTAAGCGCCTGGCAGCACGCCGTCGAACAAAAAGGTTTCGTCCAGGACGAGGCCCAGGAGCGGGCTGTCTGGGCACTGCAAAAATGCTACGAAGCACTGCATGACGACGGTCATCCGCCGGTCGTGGGCGTTTACCTGTGGGGCCCGGTCGGGCGGGGCAAAACCTGGTTGATGGACCAGTTTCATCAAAGCCTGCGGGTGCCCGCCCGGCGCCAGCACTTTCACCATTTCATGGGTTGGGTGCACCAGCGTTCCTTTCAGCTCACCGGTACGGCGGACCCGCTCAAGGCCCTCGCCCGGGAGTTGAGCGAAGCGGTGCGGGTGCTGTGTTTCGATGAACTGTTCGTCAATGACATTGGCGACGCGATCATCCTCGGGCGCCTGTTCCAGCAAATGTTCGACCAGGGCGTGGTGGTGGTCTGCACCTCCAATCAGCCGCCAGACCTGCTGTACGCCGATGGCTTCAACCGGGACCGTTTCACCCCGGCCATCGAGGCGATCAAGCGACACATGCAGGTAATCGCCGTCGATGGCGGCGACGACCATCGCTTGCACCCCGGCGCCGGTTTGCAGCGCTATTGGGTGGCCGAATCCGGCAAACCCAGTGCGCTCGCCGAGGTGTTCAACAGCCTGACCGCCGGCCAGTCGATCTCGGGCGAGCCGATAGCGGTCGGTTACCGTACGCTTGAGGTCGTGCAGGCCAGTGACACCGTCCTCTGGACCCGTTACGCCGATCTGTGCGAGCAGCCGCTGGCGGCCATGGACTTCATGGCCTTGTGCGACACCTTCAGGGCTATCCTGTTGAGTGATGTGCCCAACCTCAGCGCGCAAAAACGCGAAGGGCGCATCGCCCGCGGCACGGAAGACGGTGCCGAGCGTGTGGCGGCGGGGGATCGTGAGTTGCCGCAACTGTCGGTGCATGACGACGGCGTGCGGCGGTTCATCGCCCTGGTGGACGAATGCTACGACCGCAAGGTGCCGCTGTACCTCGAAGCCCATGTGCCCATGGCATCGCTCTACACCGAAGGCTATCTGGAGTTTGCCTTTCGCCGTACCCTCAGCCGACTTCAGGAAATGCAGCTGCAACGTTTCGCCGACGCTTGAATTCAGGGAGCGCGAAGATGAACCAGCCCTTGTCCCATCATTTGCTGACCATGGCGTATCAGAACGCCTGGGCCAATCATCGACTGGCCACGGCCTGGCGCCAGTTGAGCCCGGACGACCTGGCGGCGCCACGGGTGAGTTTCTTTCCCAGCCTGCGGGCGACGCTCAACCATATCCTGACCGTTGACTGGTTTTATGTGGATGCGCTGGAGCGTGAGTTGCGCGCGGATGAGCCGCATCCTGATTGCCAGGTGTTCTTCACGGACGACGAACCCTGTACCGACGCCGCAGGTCTTGCACACGAACAGGCCCAGGTGGACCGCCGGTTGATCGCCTATTGCGAGCAACTGCGCGACGCCGACCTGGGCAGGATCGTGACCATCGCCCGGGAAACCTCGCAACATGACAGCCGCCTGCGCCTGCTGTCGCACCTGTTCGAACACCAGATCCATCACCGAGGCCAGGTGCACGCGATGCTCAGTGGAACGTCGATTGCACCACCACAGCTGGACGAGTTTTTCTGCGCCGGCGAGTCAGGCCTGCGCGCGGCGGATTTTGCCGAACTGGGCTGGACGGAAGCGCTGATCTGGGGGCATTGATGGTAGCGCTGGGAGCCTGGTACTCCGCGTCATCGTTGACGACCATCGCGAGCATGCTGTCCCGTGCGGCGTTCCGACGATGGACGTCAACGATAACGCGGGAAGTCAGGCACCTCGCGGCAAGCATCAACCCATCAGGGCTTATATCGCTCCGTCACCTGCGCCGTTTGATCGTCCGGCACCTTGAGTTCGGCCGTTTGCTGACTTTGATTCATCTGCTGGGCCGCCCTCAGGCTTTCGTAGTAATAGCGCATGCGTTCAGCGCCGCCTTCGGCCGATGCGCCGACCGAAACGAAGGTCATCAGGCCGGCCATGATCACGGGTGTGCTTTTCATGGTGCGTCTCCTATAACGGATAACGGGTGCCTTCGATCCATGAAGCCATGTCGAAAGCCAATTCTCCGCCCGACTCGGTTAAACGGGAATTAACGGCAACAACGTTCGGATGATCGGCAACAGACGCAGAAAAAAGGGGCCGGAATCGGCCCCTGAAGGGATTACTTGAGCACCACTTCCGCGGGGTTCGGCTTCACCTTGGGCTTGATCAGGCTGAAGTCGATCAACGCCTTTTGCTCGCGTGCATAGGGGTCGCCGATCATCAAGGGGCGCGCCTTGAAGTGAGCACTGACCAGGCTCTTGCTGCGGTCCAGTTCATCGAAACTCAACCCCGCCAGATCGGCCCAGGTATGGATCAGGTGCGAACTGCTGTAGGGGCGACCGAGGTCGGCGGCGAAATCCCAGTCGTGGGTTTCACGCCATTTCGGTGAGGCCCAGGCGATGAACGGAATGGTGTACATCGGCGCCGTCGGCTTGGCTTCGTTGCGTCCCAGGGTGTTGTGACCCGCCGAGTCGAAGACATCCTCGCCATGGTCGGAAAGGTACAGCAGGAAACCGTTCGGGTCGGCCTTGGCGTAGTCCTTGATCAGGCTCGAAACCACGAAGTCGTTGTACAGCACCGCGTTGTCGTAGCTGTTGTAGGTTGGCAACTGATCGTCACGCACGCCGGGAGGGACGCCGTTACGGTCCTGGAACTTGTCGAAGCTCGACGGGTAGCGGTACTGGTAGCTCATGTGCGTACCCAGCAGGTGCACAACGATCAGCTTGCGCGGTGCCGCATCGGCCAGCGCCTTGTTGAACGGCTCGATCACATCGCCATCGTACTGGGCGGCGTTCTGGTTGCGGTTGTTGTTCAGGTACACCTGCTCGTCGGCCTGTTCGGAGAAGGTCGTGAGCATGGTGTTGCGCTTGGTCATGGTCTGCTGGTTGGTGATCCAGAAGGTCTTGTAGCCGGCCTGTTTCATCATGCGCACCAGCGACGGAGTCGACAGGTACAGGTCGGGGTTTTCTTCGTCGGCGAAGGTCAGCACCTGCTGCAACGCCTCGATCGTGTAAGGGCGCGGGGTGATGACATTATCGAAGACCGCCAGTTGATCCTTGAGCTTGTCCAGTTCCGGTGTGGTCTGGCGCGGGTAGCCGTAGAGGCTCATGCGCTGGCGATTGGTGGACTCACCGATCACCAGCACCAGGGTGGCCGGCTGGTTGGCCATTGAGTCCTTCAAGTTGCGCAACGGGGGCACCTGGCTGGCGCTGGTGAGCATGTCCTGCATGCCGACCAGGGTCTCGAGGTAGCGGTGATAGGCCACGGCCATCTGCCACGGCACGGCGGGTTCGATGCGGGTTTCGAATTTCTCGAAGCCATCGGCCAGGCTGCCCGTGCGCAGGGTCTGCTTGATCAGGGGATAACCGACCACGGCGACCACGATGGCGGTCGCCGCCACCAGTGCGCGACCGCGTGGCAGGTACACCGGGCGCAACCGGGTCCACAGAAAGTACGCGAATAGCGTATGGGCGAGGAACGCCGGGACCATCCACCACGCGAAGTACTGCGTCATGTACTCGCCGGCTTCAGCGACGTTCGACTCGAACATGATGAAGATGACGCTTTGGGAAAATTCCTGCTGATAGATGAAAAAATATCCCAGGCTGGCCATGGAGCAAGCCCACAGCACGACGCCGATCACGGCTGCCATGATCCGGGTGTGTTTCGGGAACATCAGCATCGGCGCCAGCCACACGGCGCTCATCACGAAGGCCTGGCGAAATCCGGTGAAACCCGAGGTGCCGGTCAACTGGATCAGCAGTTGGGTGATGCCGGAGAAATACCAGAAGAACAGGAACAGCCAGAGAAACCCGGCCCAATCGAACCCTTTCTCGGTCGAAATGCTGCGTTGAAACAAAGGCATTGCGCGCTCCATCCAGAATCACATTCCATCGTCTGGACTGGAAAGTCACCGACGAACGGGCGCCGCTCGGATACCTGGCGGCCTTGAAGGGCCGGAGTATCGACAAGCAGATGTGAAAGTTTCGTGAGCGTTGTGTGGATGAGATGTAACGGCGTTTTCGGAAACAGCTCAGGGGCTGTTTCCGATGCAGGGGGGATCAGGCGTGAGGAGCGCGCAGGGTCACCGGCCTGGGGGCCTGGAGTCCTTGCGTCAGCAGGCGCAGTTGTTCAACTTCCTGCTTCAACTGGTCGCGCTCGTCTTTCAACTGGCGCAATTCATCGCGGCGGATCGTGACATAAAGGGTTTGTGCTGGCCGTGCTGCTTGGACTGTGCCCATTGCTCACCTCGCAAATGGCGGTATCAACTGTAAATCTGCCCCGACATCGGGTGCAGTTCTACTATCGGCGCCAATTTTGATTTCTTTTGCCCTGGAAGGGAACTTTTTTATTTTTCACGGTCGCTGTGCCTTTGGAACGATTCCCGACGTTATCCATCGGGATCGGGCACAATGCCCGGAAACTTCATGCCGACGCTCTGGACTAACCCCCATTAGTCGCGTTGGGCTATAACCATTGACACACTTTATTTGTAGTAGGGAGCATCAGCACATGCAACTCGGGATTATTGGACTGGGCCGCATGGGCGGCAATATTGCGCGGCGCCTGATGCTCAACGGGCACACCACCGTGGTTTACGATCGCAATACCGCCTTTGTCGATACCCTGGTCGCCGAAGGCGCCAAGGGCGTCGCCGACCTGCCGGCCCTGGTGGCGGGCCTGGCCAAGCCGCGAGCGGTCTGGGTCATGCTGCCGGCCGGCGCGCCGACCGAGGACACCATCGACACCCTGAGCACCTTGCTCGAACCTGGCGACACCATCATCGACGGCGGCAACACCTTCTATAAGGACGACATCCGCCGTGCCAAAACGTTGTCGGAAAAAGGCCTGCACTACATCGACGTCGGCACCTCGGGCGGCGTCTGGGGCCTGGAGCGCGGTTACTGCATGATGATCGGCGGTGATGCCGAGACCGTTCTGCGCCTGGATCCGCTGTTCGCCAGCCTGGCGCCCGGAATGGGCGATATTCCACGCACCCGGGACCGCAAGTCCGACGACGACCGTGCCGAGCGTGGCTACATCCACGCCGGCCCTGCGGGCGCCGGGCATTTCGTCAAGATGATTCACAACGGTATCGAGTACGGCATGATGCAGGCCTTCGCCGAGGGCTTCGACATCCTCAAGACCAAATCCAGCACTCTGTTGCCGGAAGATCAGCGCTTCGACCTGAACGTCGGCGACATCGCCGAAGTCTGGCGCCGTGGCAGCGTGGTGTCGTCCTGGTTGCTCGACCTGACCGCCGACGCGCTGGCGGCCGATCCGCAACTGGACAATTTCTCCGGCTCCGTGGCCGACAGCGGTGAAGGTCAATGGACCATCGAGGCCGCCATGGAGCAGGCGGTGCCGGTGCCGGTGCTGTCGAACTCGCTGTTCGCCCGCTACCGCTCGCGCGGGCAGGGCACCTTTGGCGACAAGATCCTCTCGGCCCAGCGTTTCGGCTTCGGCGGCCATGTGGAGACCGCGAAAAAATGACCCGACTGATCCGCAACAAATCCAAGGCAGAACCTGCACCACCGACCACGCTGTTCCTGTTCGGTGCCCATGGCGATCTGGTCAAGCGACTGCTGATGCCGGCGCTGTACAACCTGAGTCGTGATGGCCTGCTGGGGGATGGGTTGCGGATCGTGGGTGTTGACCACAACGCCATCACCGATGAGGCCTTTGCGCAAAAGCTCGAGGATTTCATACGCGCCGAAGTGGCGAGCAAGGTCGGCAAGGGTGACGAAGCTCTTGATCCGCAACTGTGGGCCAAACTGGCCAAGGGCATCAGCTACGTCCAGGGCGATTTCCTGGACGACAGCACCTATCAGGCGCTGGCAGAGAAAATCGCCGCCAGCGGCACCGGCAACGCGGTGTTCTACCTGGCCACTGCGCCGCGTTTCTTCAGTGAAGTGGTGCGGCGTCTCGGCGCCGCCGGTTTGCTGCAGGAAACCCCGGATGCCTTCAGGCGGGTGGTGATCGAAAAACCCTTCGGTTCCGATCTGCGCACCGCCGAGGCGTTGAACGCCTGCCTGCTCAAGGTGATGACGGAAAACCAGATCTACCGGATCGATCATTACCTGGGCAAGGAGACCGTGCAGAACATCCTCATCAGCCGGTTCTCCAACAGCCTGTTCGAGGCGTTCTGGAACAATCATTACATCGACCACGTGCAGATCACCGCCGCCGAAACCGTCGGCGTGGAAACCCGTGGCAGTTTTTACGAGCACACCGGCGCCCTGCGGGACATGGTGCCCAATCACCTGTTCCAGTTGCTGGCGATGGTGGCGATGGAGCCGCCGGCGGCCTTTGGTGCCGATGCGGTGCGTGGCGAGAAAGCCAAGGTGGTGGGGGCCATTCGTCCCTGGACCACCGAAGAGGCGCGGGCCAACTCGGTGCGCGGCCAGTACGCGGCGGGCGAAGTCGACGGCAAGGCATTGCCGGGTTATCGCCAGGAAAACAACGTCGCACCCGACAGCACCACCGAAACCTACGTGGCGCTCAAGGTGTTGATCGACAACTGGCGCTGGGTCGGCGTGCCGTTCTACCTGCGCACCGGCAAGCGCATGAGCGTGCGCGATACCGAGATTGTCATCTGCTTCAAGCCGGCGCCCTATGCTCAGTTCCGCGACACCGAGGTCGATGAGCTGCAGCCGACCTATCTGCGCATCCAGATCCAGCCGAACGAAGGTATGTGGTTCGACCTGCTCGCCAAACGGCCTGGGCCGGCGTTGAAAATGGCCAATATCGAACTGGGTTTTGCCTACAAGGATTTCTTTGAAATGCAGCCGTCCACCGGCTACGAAACCCTGATCTACGATTGCCTGACGGGCGATCAGACGCTGTTCCAGCGCGCCGACAACATCGAAAACGGCTGGCGCGCGGTGCAGCCATTCCTCGATGCCTGGCAACAGGACGCGAGTGTGCAGAGCTACGCCGCTGGCGAAGACGGGCCGAGCGCCGCCGAAGAGCTGCTGACCCGCGATGGCCGCGTCTGGCATGGCCTCGGATGAGTGACGCCACGCGACAACCCATCCGTTTTTTGCTCAGTGACATGGACGGCACGTTGTTGCTGCCCGACCACAGCCTCAGCCAGCGGACCATCAACGCGGTGCGGTCGTTGCGCGAGGCGGGCGTGTTGTTCAGCCTGGCCACCGGGCGGCCGCCCAAGGCCATGTTGCAGCAGATCGAAGCCCTGGGCGTCGACCTGCCGACCGCAGCGTTCAATGGCGGCACGATCGTCCATCCCGACGGCAGCCTGCTGATTGCGCATTACCTGCCGGCCACGGCGGCGCTGACCACCCTGACGCAGTTTGCCGATCTGCCGGACATCGAGGTCTGGGTGTTCAGTGGGGGCGACTGGCTGGTGAAGGACCCCAAGGGGCCAATGGTGCCTCGGGAACAACACGGTCTGGGGTATCCGCCAGTGGTCGTGGACAGTTTCGAGCCGTACCTGGCGCACATCGACAAGATCGTTGCGGCGAGCAACAACACGCAGTTGCTGATCGAACTGGAGGCGCAATTGCTGCCCAAGGTCGAGGGCCAGGCGCAGGTGTCGCGTTCGCAGCCGGTCTACCTGGACGTGACCGCGATGCAAGCCAACAAGGGCGAGGCATTGGCCACGCTGGCGGCGTTCCTCGGCGTGCCGCTGGCGCAGACGGCGGCCATGGGTGACGGCGGCAACGACCCGGCAATGTTTCATCGTGCCGGGCTGTCGATCGCCATGGGGCAGGCGGAAGACGCGGTGAAGCGTCAGGCCGACGTCGTCACCGCCGCCAACACCGAAGACGGCGCAGCGCAGGCCATCGAGCGGTATATCCTGCCTCGTTAGCCCCCTTTAGGAGCGAGCCTGCTCGCGATAGCGGTGAGTCAGACACCAAGGATGTCGAGCCTGCAGGCCTCTTCGCGAGCAAGCCCGCTCCCACAGAGGGTGATGGCGAACCCAGATCTTGAATATCGCCAAAAAACCTGTGGGAGCGGGCTTGCCCGCGATAGCGGTGAGTCAGTCACCATGGATGTCGAGCCTGCAGGCCTCTTCGCGAGCAAGCCCGCTCCCACCGATCGCTTTTCAACAGCGGGTTACAACCAGTAACTCACCGCATACCACCCCAGCACGCCCATCACCACGGTGTAAGGCAACGCCATCCACACCATGCGCCCATAGGATAGACGAATCAGCGGTGCAATCGCCGACGTCAGGAGGAACAGGAACGCCGCCTGGCCATTCGGTGTCGCCACGCTCGGCAGGTTGGTGCCGGTGTTGATGGCAATCGCCAGGGTGTCGAAATGCTCACGGCTGATGTGCCCGGACAGGAAGGCCTGTTTGACTTCGGTGATGTAGATGGTGGCCACGAATACGTTGTCGCTGATGGCTGACAGCAAGCCATTGGCGATGAACAGCATGCCCGGCTGTTGCTCGGTTGGCAGCGCCAGCACCCACTGGATCAGTGGCTTGAACAGCTGTTGATCGTGAATCACCGCCACCACGGCAAAGAACACCACCAGCAGCGCGGTGAACGGCATGGCGTCCTTGAAGGCGTTGCCGAGGCGATGCTCGTCGGTGATGCCCGTGAAGGCGGTGATCAGCACGATCACCATCAGGCCGATCAGGCCGACCTCGGCAAGGTGCAAGGCCAGGCCGGCAATCAGGATCAGCGCCGCCAGGCCCTGCACGATCAGCGCCGCGCGTTGGCGCGAGGTGCGCTCGGCATTGTCTTCGGCGGCGTAATTGGCCAGTACGGCGCGCACATTGTCCGGCAACAGTGTGCCGTAACCAAACCAGCGCAATTTTTCCAGAAGCACGCAGGTCACCAGGCCAGCCACCAGCACCGGCAGCGAGACCGGGGCAATCTTCAGAAAGAATTCGGCAAAATGCCAACCCATCTCGTGACCGATCAGCAGGTTCTGCGGCTCGCCGACCAAGGTGCAGACGCCGCCCAGTGCGGTGCCGACGGCGCCGTGCATCAGCAGGCTGCGCAGGAAGGCGCGAAATTGTTCCAGATCGTCATGGTGCAGCCTGGGCAGGTGCTGATCGTCGCTGAATTCGCTGTCCTGGCGTGGGTCGTTGCCTGAAGCGACCCGGTGATACACCGAATAGAACCCCACGGCCGCGCTGATGATCACGGCGGTCACCGTCAGCGCATCGAGAAATGCCGACAAGAACGCCGACAGGAAACAGAACATCAGGGCCAGCATCGCCTTGGAACGAACGCCGAGCAGCAGACGGGAAAACAGAAACAGCAGCAGGTCTTTCATGAAGTAAATGCCCGCTACCATGAACATCAGGAGCAGGATCACCGGGAAGTTGTGCAGCAGTTCGTCGTAGAGCGCCTGGGGTGTGGTCATCTTCAGCAGCAGGGCTTCGACCAGCAGCAAACCGCCGGGCATCAGCGGGTAACACTTGAGCGCCATGGCCAGGGTGAAGATGAATTCCAGCACCAGCAGCCAACCGGCAGCCACCGGGCCCACGGTCCAGCACACCAAGGCATTGAGCACCAGAAAGCCGATGAGGGTGATCTTGTACCAGCGAGGTGATTGCCCGAGAAAATTATGCGCGAACGCCTGGGCCATTGAACCGGACATTGGCGACTCCTTATCGTTAGAAGCGCGCAAGTTGCCGTAAGCCGAAGGTAAGATCAAGCGTAGGAAGAATCGGAGTGATTACCCGAGATACCGCGCGACCATCGCCCGGTAATTGCCATCCAGGGAAAAGCCGCCCACGACAATGTTGCCATCGGCCTGCACGGCGAGCGATGTCGCGGTATCGGGGCTGCGGCTCAGGCGGGTGCGGACCCAGCCCACGCCATTGCCAAAATGCTTGTCGAGTTGCCCGTCGGGCAAGTGTCGAGCCAGGATGAAATCCGCTTCGACACCCCCGATCGTGGCTCCGGCGGTGAGCACGCTGCCGTCCGCCAGGGCGTGAGCGGCGGTCCACTGGCAGCCACTGCGGCCAATCTCCAGTAATCGCGGCTGACCGCCGTTGTCGTGAATGTCCGGGCGGCCGTTGCTGTGGAGCGTCAGAGCCATGCAATGCATCGGGTCGCGGCTGCTGCCGAAGCAGCGCAGGTCACCGTAGTTCTGCTGGACGATCTGGCTGACCTGGGCCCTACGCCCCTGGGCCATGAAACTCATGAAGCCGTCTACGGCAAAGCGGTCGTCGAGCGAACCGTCGCTGTGATAGCGCGCGAGCAGGCCTTCTTCAGGGAAGTTGATCGAGCCGCCCACCAGTATCCGCCCATCGCGCTGCAGCAGCAGGCTGCCGAGCCAGGTGTTCATCAGCAAGTGCCGGACCAGCACGAAACCGCGACCGTTGAAGCTCTCATCCGGCGCGCCGTCGGCGGTGAGTCGGATCAGCAGACCAACGTGATCGGCCTGTTCGAAATGATGGTTGGCCAGCAGCAGGATCTTGCCGTCGGCCTGCACCTGGACATCACAGACTTCGGCTCCGGGCACCCCTGGCGGCAACCAGACATCCCGTGCGCCACGGGACAGATGGCCGGGCAGACGGACCACACAGCGGCCATTGTCGGCAAAGGACTGCACCGGTTTGCCGTGCTGATCGAACAGTGCCAGGGCCGGGAGTGTGTGGTGGGCGTCTTCATAGTGCAGACCCGCCAGCAAAATGCAGCCATCGGCCAGCACCCGCACGGCGCCGGCCATCGCTTCGAAGCCCGGTTCGAATTGACTGATGACGCTGCCCTGTTGGCCGAACGCCAGGTCCGCCGAGCCGTCGGCCAGCAGGCGGGCCAAGCCAAAGCGGCTGCCGCCCGGCATGCCGACCTTCGCCGCGATCAGCAGGCGTCCGGCCGAATCGAGCGCGACGCCGTTGGTCATGCTGCTGATGCTGCCGGCGAAATAGACCTGGGTGACGCCTGCGCCGGCAAACGTTGTATCGAGCTCGCCGGCCTCGGTCTGCGCCGGGGGTAAATCAACAGCGGTCTGGACTGACATGCACGCATCTCCTTGCGAGTCGTCGTGATCCAGGACTGGGTGTGGCGACTGGGGAGACATTCAACGCCTGAATGGCCGGATGCACAACTGGCAGAATTAACAGGCGGAGGGTCACTGTGTGCCAGAACGATGTCTTTTCGAACCAATGCCAAGCGAGGTAAACAAAACGCGCGTTTAAAAGTTCGAATCAACGGCGATCGGAGTTGCGCTGGCGCATAACGCCGGGCAACTAACGATCGGGAGGAGGGCGCGGATTACTTTGAAGTAATCCGCGAAACACTTAGTGCGGCATGGACCACGATTGCAGTGCGTAACCTTCCTGGCTCAGCTCTTTGCGAGCCTCTTCCAGAACATGTTCAAGTTGCGCAGGGTCGGTGTAGGCGCTGCAAGGAATCTGCGTGCGGCCGATGCGATTATTGGTGCGGTCGATGACGGTCAGGCTGAGCTCGCCGTTACCGTCTTGTGGGGCCCAGGCCACGCATTGAAATGGCTTGAACGCGCGGTCGGCAATCAAAAGAGCTTCGTTGATACGGAGCGGGGCTGTCATGGGGTCTTCTCTCTGTATGCCCAATCAAGTGATGTGCCGTCGGTTGGGCTTACCGTTCGGCTGGTTACTTGTACTGATGCCCGTTACCGGGGGGTGGGTCACATATAATTAAACGAAATTTAAAACTTTTTTTCCGGGTTGGGTGTTCAGGCGGTTTCTTGAAAGCTGGATGAAAGCTTCAACTCGTCGGTTAACTCGTGGAGTGTCCTTTTATAAGTGTTGAATCCAAGACCTTTAGACCAACGGTCCGAGCCCGCGTCAAATTCTTGCTAACGTTACAGTCGGGCTTGCCAAATGGCTGTTTTTTATAAAAATCCTATGATTTGGCGCCAAGGAATAGTCATGATTGAAGCGCCCGCATCAAGACGTCTATTAGTGGTGGATCCTTGTGACGACTGCCACCGTTTGCTGCCTGGTTTGCGCTCCATCGGCTGGGACGTTGACAGCTGCAGCCTCGAAAATGCCGGCGACCGACCCTGTGACGTCGGCCTGCTCCGTTTGCAGCCGTTTCATCTGGAGCGCCCTGAAGCGGTCAAGGAACTGATCAGCCGCAGCGGTGCCGAGTGGATCGCCGTGCTCAATCAGGAAGTCCTGCGGCTGCAGAATGTCGGGGATTTCGTCTGCGAGTGGTTTTTCGACTTCCACACCTTGCCGTTCGATGTGTCCCGCGTTCAGGTGACGCTGGGCCGGGCGTTCGGCATGGCGCGCCTGCGCGGGCAGGGCACGGTGCACATCGAGCAGCCCGAACATGAGCTGCTCGGTGACAGCAAATCGATTCGTGAGCTGCGCAAACTGCTGAGCAAACTGGCGCCTACCGAGTCGCCCGTACTTATTCGCGGGGAAAGCGGCACCGGCAAGGAACTGGTCGCCCGCACCCTTCACCGGCAATCCCAGCGTCACAGCAAGCCCTTCATCGCCATCAATTGCGGTGCGATTCCGGAACAACTGATCCAGTCCGAACTGTTCGGCCACGAGAAGGGGGCATTTACCGGCGCCCATCAGCGCAAGATCGGACGGATCGAAGCGGCCAATGGTGGCACGTTGTTTCTCGACGAGGTCGGTGACCTGCCCCTGGAGCTGCAAGCCAACCTGTTGCGTTTTCTTCAGGAGAAGCATATCGAACGGGTGGGCGGCAGCCAGCCGATTCCGGTGGATGTGCGGGTGCTGGCCGCCACCCACGTCGACCTGGAGGCGGCGATCGCCAAGCAGCGTTTTCGCGAAGACCTGTATTACCGCCTGAACGTGTTGCAGGTCGTGACCGCGCCGCTGCGTGAACGCAATGGCGACCTGGCGATGCTGGCCAACCACTTTTCGCATTTCTACAGCCACGAAACCGGCCGCCGCCCGCGCAGCTTCAGCGAAGACGCCTTGATCGCCATGGGTAACCATGACTGGCCCGGCAATGTCCGCGAACTGGCCAACCGGGTGCGACGCGGGCTGGTGCTGGCGGAAGGCCGGCAGATCGAGGCGCGGGACCTGGGGCTGATCAGCCATCAGGCGGTGGCGACACCGATGAGCACGCTGGAGGACTACAAGCTGCGAGCAGAGCGCCAGGCGCTGTGTGACGTGCTCAACCGTCACAGCGATAACCTGAGCATTGCCGCCAAGGTGCTGGGGATTTCCCGGCCGACGTTCTACCGGCTGTTGCACAAACACCAGATCCGCTGATCCAGCGGCCACAAAAGAACCGCCAGGACGGCGGTTTTTTTTGTGGGTGGCGTTTCAGAAGTAATACGGGAATTTCAAACTGAAGGAGAAGTCTGGCGCGTCCTCGGTCAGGCCGATGGCCAGTTGCGGGACGATCGTCAGGTTGTCGGTGGCGGCCAGGGTCATGCCGATGTTGAAGTTGGCCGAGTTGTAGTCGCTGTTGGTGATCGATTGCCAATCGCCGCCGTCGGGTCTGATCTTGCTCTTCTTGGCGAACTGGTCGGTGAACGAGAACGACATGCTCATCTTCTCGTTCAATGCGAAGGCGATGCCGGCGCCGATTTGCCAGGAGTCCCCCAGTTTCACGTCGCCCTTGACCTTGGAGCCGACCTGAGGGCTGATGTCGCTGAAAGAATCCTGCACGTTGTAAGTGTAGGCCAGGGTGCCGAACAGCACGGCGGGGTCGAACGTCTTGACCAGCGAGATGCCCGGGGTGATCGACCAGACACCGTTGCCGGTGGGCAGGTCCTCGGGCACCGCCAGGTTGTCGTTGTTCGGGTCTTCGACCAGCTTGATGCCGTAGGGGTCCTTGCCGGTGGGTGCCTTGACCCGCAAGGTCACGACGGCGTCCGGCAGGTCGGCCGTCTCGTCCAGAAACTTGTAGGCCACGCCTACGTTGACATCGCCAATGGTCGGGTCGCGGGTGACGGTGGCGTCTGACGTGACCGGGCCAGCGCCACCGGCGCCCCCTGAGGAATACGTCGATTCGCGGTAGACCACAGGCACGTTGATATCGAACTGCCAACGCTGGGCCAGGTTGTAGCGAGCGGTCAGGTCCAGGGTCCAGTTGTCCGCCTTGATCCGGTCGAGGTTGATGTTGCCGAGGAAAATCGAATCCAGTGCCAGGAAGCCGTTGAGGGTCAATGCCCGGGTATCGTAATGGGTGTAAGTCAGGCCGGTCTCGACACTGAACTTGCCGCCACCGAAGAATCCGCTGGCTTCGTCATACAGGTTGGACACGCTTTGCGCCGGTTCCGAATCATCCTTGAGCGACTCGCCGTAGGAGCTGCCTGTGGTGCCCGGCGCGCCAGCGGCCACCGTTTGCCCGGATCTGGGGGTGGCAGGGGATTTGACCAGGCGTTTGGGAGCAGGCGTCGCCGGAGTTTCTTCGACCTGGCGTACGCGCTGCTCGAGGACCATCAAGGCGTTCTGTTGTGCTTCGTAACGTTGCTTGAGCTCCATGAGTTCTTGTTTTAGTGCTTCGACCTGGGGGTCCGGTGCTGCGTATAGAAATGTGGCCGGGGCCAGGCTACTCAGACAAACGACAACTTTGAGCGTTGAAGATCGGTGCATGGGTTTAGCCGTCCCTTCTGACTACATCGTTCTGACTATCGCTGATGAAACTCAGCGTAGATCAAAAACCGAGAGTGCGAAGACCTTTGAGCTGGTCCAGATTTCCGTTCAGCGCTGCGCCCGTGGCCACGTTGTCGCGCATCACCACATTGAGCGAAGTGATGTTGCGGACCTGGTTGCCACCCCCCAGCAGCGTGGTGTTCTGCATCAGCCCGCCCTGGGCCAGACGCTGCATGGTGCTGCCCTGGTTGTGGTTGGCCACGATGTTGAGTTGCACGCCACTGCCGGTCGAGGAAACGCTCAGCGAACCCGCTTCATTGGCGCCCGACAAGGTGGAACCTGCGGCAAGCACTTCGCCCTGCGGTATCGCCGCAGGCGCCTCGTTACCCCGGCTGACGTTGATGCCGACGTCGTTGTAGGCGCTGTTGTTGTCGCCGGCGGCACGCACCACCTGGGTGACGCCATTGGTGCTGTTGAGGCCGCCACCGCCGGTTACGCTGCCGGTGCCTTGCGCGGTCGATGTGCCGTTGCCGTTTTCATTGATCATCGACACATAGAACTGCGGCTTGATGGTGTTTTGCTGGACGATCAGCGAAGACTTGGCGCCGATGACCGAACCGTTGGCGTTCTGCCAGGTGCTGGTCATGACGATGCCGAAACTGACGATCCGTCCCGGCATCACGAAGCGACCGCGCAGGTTGGCCAGTTCCTGATCCTTGAGTTCGATGGGTTTGAAAATTTCTGCGTGGATCGGCAGGCTGGCGGCCATGCAGACCACCGCTAGCCAGGCTGGAGTTTTCATTTGAATGCTCCCGGAGCCTCGTGCTCCCTTTTTATTAGAAGAAGTCACTTCGGATAAAGCCGAAATCCAACAACTCTGCGTCTTGCACCGGGTGGAAGCTGTCGATGTTCCGTTTGGCGGTCAGGGGCAGGGGCGGGTCGAGCAACGCGTTGGCCTTGTCGTAGCCCTGGCCGATCACGGCGAAGATGATGCCGTTCCAGCCTTTGACGAAGTCGTCCACCTTGTAGCGTTTGTGACCGAGCACCGGATCGCCGATGTACACCCAGCCTCTCTGGACTTTTTGCAAGACCACAAAATGCTTGTAGCCACGGATGTCCATGAGTACCACGACGGGGATCTTGATGTCGTTCAGGGTTTCCGGAGCGACCCGGTAACCACGGGCGCGCATGCCAAGGCTTTCCACGTAGCGCTTCATGTCGAGCATCGAGAAGCCCTGCACACGTACCAGATCCTGGTCGGCGTGGGCCAGCATGCCCTCGATGATCTGATCTTCGTTCACGTCCAGCCAATAGGCCTGACGCAGGATGGTTGCCAGCGCCGCGGCGCCGCAACTGAAGTCGGTCTTCTGTTGCACCAGATCCGAGAATTTCCGTTCACGCACGCTCTGGATCGGCTTGTAGATCACTGCGCCACCGGGTAACACGGAAAGCGGCATCTGGGCCGCCTCGATTACGCTGGTCACGCACAGCAAAAAAGCCAAGGCAATCATGCGCATGGTCGGAGCCTTCCGGTTGCGTGGAAGAGAAGGCCCCCATCAGGGGGCCTCCGCAGACAGCGATTAGAACGATTGGTTGGAGATGGCCAACGAGTTGCTTTGTTGGTTGCCTACACCCGCCGCCACGTTGACACCGAGGTTGCCGCTGCCGCCGTTGACCGAACCACTCAGGGTTGCGGTGTTGGTCACAGGGTTAGCCCAGCCGATTGGAGTCAGCACCTGATAGGACACGGTGTTGCTCAGCTCGAACGCGCTGCTTTCGCTGTAGCTCTTCGTGATGTCTTTCGACGAGGCGGACGATTTCTCGCCAGCTTTGGCGTACGAAGACTCGAACGACTTGGTGAACGAGGAGTCGTGCGCGTTGGTGTACGACGAATCGGTGGCGCTTTCGCTGGAGGTTTCTACGGACGCATCAAGCGAGGCTTCCAGCGATCCACCGACACCGGCGCTGCGAGTGCGGTCGCCATTGCCATTGTTCCAGGTGACATAGCCACCCGCAGCCGCTGCAGCGGTCAGGTCAGCCGTAATGGAAGCCGCACTGCTGGCGCTCGCATCGGTGCTGGCGGAACCACTGGAATCGTGGCTTTTTGATCCACTGGCATCAAAGGCGTTGGAGCCGCTGGCAGCCCAGTTGCTCGAAGCGCTCTTGTCAACGCTCAGGTTCGAATCGTGGCTGCGGGACGCCGTGCCGCTGAGGGTAGTGGTCAACGTCACCGTATCGAGGCTGTAGGTGCGATCGGCGTTGTTGTTCACAACCAGGCCTGGTCCGCTTTGGTTGGCGGATGCGGTGGCGGATGCGTTACCCAATGGCGAATTGGAGTTGGCAATCGCCATGGTGTTTTTCTGTTGGTTGAGGTCGCCACCGGCAATGTTGATGCCCATGTTGCCGCTGCCACCGTTACCCGATCCGCTCATCACGGCAGAGTTGGTGGTGGAGTAATTGTGGACGATGTTGTTGTCGCTGTGTTGCGAGACCCTGGCAGTGGCGGTGGCCGTACCGAAGACGAAACTGTTATCCAGGCTCGAATCGGAGGAGGCGTTGGCGATGGCCGCTGCGTTGTCTTGTTGGTTGCCGTTACCGGCAGCCACGTTGACACCCACGTTACCGCTGGCACCGGAAGCGGAACTGCTCATTTCCGCCGAGTTTTGAGTGCCCTGGTTGAGGATGCGGTTGCCGGTGCTGGATTGTCTGTCGTTGGCAGTGGCGTCTGCCGAAACATTGATCCTGGTTGGAGGCGGTGGGTTGTTGTTGCCGTTGTGGCCGTGGCCACGGCGATCGTCCTGCCCAGCTTGTACAGCAACAGCCATGAGCGCAGCAATTGCGAAAACCAGAGGCTTGAGTGCCATCGAAGGTTTCATGGTGATTCTCCGTACTTATTTAGGTTAAGTGTTGTTTTTACCTGTTTAGGGTCAATCCGCGACCCGTACGCTGAAGGTGTTGGCCATTCGGTTTCCCACCCCTGCGCTCTGGTTCAACTGAATGACTCCACGGCTCCCGGTGAAAGCCTGGTCGCTGGTAGAGACCTGGCGAGAGCCTGGGATGGAGTCAGTTGGACCGGAGTTGTTGAGCAGCGCCACGTTTTGTTGCATGAGGACGCTGTCGTCGAGACTTTGCGGCTGGGCACTGATGCTGATGCGCAGTGCGTTGGCTTGCTGGGTTCCGGTGCCCGCGCTCTGGTTGACGCCCAGAGCGCCGCTGCCGTTGCTGAAGGAATTGCCCTGGATGCTGGCACTGGCGTCCATGGCGGGGTTGACGGGCGTGTTCAGGCGTTGGCGGATCTGTGTGGTCGCGCTGGCGTCATGGCCGATGGCAATGGCTCGGGCATTCGCCTGCTGCTGTTGATCGCCAGCGGCCTGGTTGACCCCGAAGTTGCCTTCGTACCTTGCACCCGAGTTGTCGATGCTGGCGTTATTGACCACTGGTGATTGCGCAAAAGAGGATGCACTGACAGACAGGGCGATGATCAGCAGTGTGCGTTTCATCTTATTGGCCCCCGGTAATGATTTTCAGCGCACCCATGCCTTGCTGGACGCTGGAATTGACCATGTTGGCGATCCCGTTGCCGCCGCCCGCCGAGCGTCCGGCGGGCTGATTGGCCAACTGGTTCTGCGTGCTGATATTGCCGCCCATGTTGGTGCCGCCCAGGTTGACCAGGCGAGTGATGCCTGCACCGCTGGCGACGTTGGCGAAATCGCCGTCACTCAACTCGTTGGTCTGCTGAAGAACATACTGGGAGGGGTTGGCGTTGACCGTCGTCGGGTTCGGGTCGGGAATCACGGGTGCCCGAGTGGCCATCCTGGGTTGAACGTCGCGTGTGATCGTGATCAGGCCGTTGTCGGCCTGGGCGGGCAGACTGAGGGTGAGGGTTGAACCCAGTGCGCACCCCACCAGCAGCAGGCTGAAGATGCCTCTATCAAGCTTCACCACGGCGCAATTCCTTCTGTGGTTGGATCGCTGGCCCTAACGAGCGTTGGCAAGGAGAGAGCAGAAGCTGTGCCGTGTTTGCTTTTTCTTTTGAAAACAGGGGGTTGGATTTATTAATTCGAGAGAGGGAGGAATCTGTGTAACGTCATTGAGACAAAGGCGGGGGGTAAGCGGGTCAATACGGGCGGTATTGCTCGCCGAAATCGATGCAGCCAGGCTGTATCAATGGCGCAACAAATGTTCGGGGGAATGCCTGGACCGCTCTGATTCGCGGGTTTGCGTGGTGTCATGTGTTACAGGGATGGACGCTTTTGCAGGATCGGGCGTCCGACTCAGGCCTTGAGCAAGCGTTTCACCGCCGCGAAGGCTGCCTCCTTGCGCTCTGTCCAATCGCCTTGCAGCACCTGATAGGGCTGCCGGTGCAGGTCCAGCCATTGGCGGCCAGCCTGGAAAAATGCCTGGCGTTCGGCCAGTTGCGGTTGGCAGCGCTGCCCGTCGTCATGCCAGCCAACGGATTCAGGGCTCAACAGCAGGTGCAGGTCGTAATGCCGTGCCCGCAAGGCTTGCTCGATCCAGTGGGGGCAGTCGCCAAACAGCGTGCGGCTCCACAGGATGTTGCTCAACAGGTGCGTGTCGAGAATCAGCAGTGGCGGTCGTTTGCCCCGCGCCTCGTCCTCCCAGGTAAGCTGGCCATGTGCTATTGATGCAATGTCATCGTAGCAGGTTTCCCGAGCGTGTCTCTCGATAAAGTGCCGAACGTACTCTTCGACCACTATGCCGCCAAAATTGGCGTGAATCTCCCCCGCGAGCCAGCTTTTTCCGCTCGATTCCGGCCCTGTCAGCACCAAAACCTTCATGAGCGCAGCAGCGGATCGCTGCGCCAGGTTCGCCAGCCTTGAATGGCCAGCAAGGTGAAAACGCCATACAGGGCTGCCGTCAGGTACATCCCCTTATAGATGAACAGACCGACGAAAATGCAATCCAGCACGATCCACAGCGGCCAGCACTGCAAGCGCTTTTGCGCCATCCAGAATTGCGCCACCAGGCTGAAGGCGGTGAGGGCGGCGTCCAGCCAGGGTTGGGCCGCGTCGGTCCAGTGGGCCATGGCCGCACCGAGCAGCAGGCTGCCGATCGTGCCGAGGGTCAGGCCGCACACCAGCGCCGATGCGCCCAGCCGACTGACATCGCGCCCCTGATGCGCGTGGCCGGCGCGGGTCCACTGCCACCAGCCATAAAGCTGCAGGGCGGCGTAGATCACCTGCAACAGCATGTCCGAGTACAGCTTCACCTCGAAAAAGATCCAGCTATAAAGAAGCACCATGACCAGGCCGATCGGCCAGCACCAAGGGTTCTGCCTGACCGTCAACCAGACGGCGATCACGCCGAGGGTGGCGGCAAACAGTTCAAGCCCGGACATACAGGAACCCTGGAGGCAGCAGAGAGGGAGGCGGATTGTACCGACAGCCGCAGGCGGGAGCGAGCCTGCTCGCAGAACCTGTAGGAGCGGGCTTGGTCTGGGCGGCCATCCGACGATGGCGGAGTGTCAGGCGCTGGTGATGCTGGCTGTGCCGGCCTCATCGCTGGCAAGCCAGCTCCTACAGTTGATGGCCCCGTTGCTGGCGCTGGTTACACCCGGAATTGCTTGAGCAGGCCGTTCAACTGCTCGCTCAGGTCCTTGAGCCGAACGCTGGCCACGCTCGACTGTTCTGCCGCCAGTGCGGTGCTGTGTGACAGACCGGCGGCCTGGGTGACGTTCTGGTTGATGTCCTCGACCACGTGGGCCTGTTGCAGGGTCGCGCTGGCGATGGAGGTGTTCAGCCCGTTGAGATTGCGCAACGCCTGACCGATGGCATTCAGGCTTGCACCGGCCAGGCCGGCTTGCTCGATGGTCAACTGGGAGGCACGGCTGCTGTCGCCAATCACCTTGACCGCCGCTTCGGAATGGCTTTGCAGGCGCTCGATCATTGACTGAATCTCCGCAGTGGACTTCTGCGTGCGCTGCGCCAGCAGGCGGACCTCGTCGGCCACCACGGCAAATCCGCGACCTTGCTCGCCGGCCCGGGCAGCCTCGATGGCGGCGTTGAGCGCCAGCAGGTTGGTTTGCTCGGCGATGGAGCGAATCACTTCCAGGACGCTGCCGATCTGGGTGCTTTCGGTGGCCAGGGTGCGGATGACCTCCACGGCCTGGTCAATGGTGGACGACAACTTGTCGATCTGTTCGAGGCTGCTGTCGATGTTGACCTGGCCCTGTTGCGCCTGGGATTCGGCATCGCGCATTTCGCTCGCGGCCTGCTCGGCGTTCTTCGCCACGTCCTGTACGCCGTAGGTCACTTCATTGATGGCGGTGGCCACCAGTTCCATCTGCTGGGACTGCTGCTGGCTGCGTTGCTGGGCCTGGGCGGCATCGTTACCCAGTTCGCTGGACGACTGGCCCAGGGCACCGGCGGACACTTGCAACTGACTGATCACCCCGCGCAGTTTGGCGGTAAAGGCGTTGAAGTGATGAGCCAGTTGCGTGACTTCATCCTGGCCGTGGGTATCGAGGCTGCGGGTCAGGTCGCTTTCGCCGCTGGCAATGTTGGCCATGGCATTCACGGTCTCCTGAAGAGGCCGCACGATGCTGCGGGCGATCAGGATTACCAGCAACGCCATGATGGCGGCAATCCCCAATCCGACGCCCGAAGCTTTCCACACCTGGGCGGTGAATTCGGCCTGGGTGTCATCGATGTACACGCCCGAGCCGATCACCCAGCCCCAGGGCTCGAACAGCTTGACGTAGGAGGTTTTTTCCACGGGATCGCTGGCGCCGGGCTTCGGCCAGCGGTAATCGATCGCGCCAGCGCCCTTGGCCTTGGCCAGCGCCACCATTTCATTGAACACGGCAAACCCGTCGGGATCGCGGATGGCCGAGAGGTTCTGGCCATCGAGCTTCTGGTTGACCGGGTGCATGATCATCACGGGCGTGAGGTCGTTGATCCAGAAGTACTCGTTCTGGTCATAACGCAGGCCGCGCACGGCATTCAAGGCTTGCTTCTGGGCCGCTTCGCGGGTGAGGGTGCCGGCGGTTTCCAGGCCGTGGTAGTAGCTCAGAATCCCGCTGGCGGTCTGCACCACGTGCTGGGTCTTCTGCGCCTTGGCGTAATAAAGGTCATCGTGAATCTGCTTGAGCATCAACACGCCGAGCGTCAGGAGCATCACGACGGCTACGACCAAGATGAGCCACAAGCGGCGGCTGATCGACATACTGCGCAAGCTGTTCATAGCACTGTCACTCCGGTGTTTTTCTTCTTGTAATAAATGATCGCCAGAATCCCATCACACTTTGTCGATCGGGCATATCCGACCCAAGTCCAATAACGTGGCAGCGTTATCGAGGCTTGTCTGATAGGATTTCGGCCCCGCGCGGAAAAACCTGAATTCAAGTTGATTTTTCACGGATTTTTTACGGCTCCGTCGGGATTCTGTGCGCGCGGGCTGCTAGCCGCGCTGATTACAGTCAACGTTTGGCAATAAATACTATCGAGGCATGCCGTCGCGCATCGCTTTTGGGGGATTGATGGATCTTTGGACCGCCTTGCAGGCATTGATACTTGGGGTTGTGGAAGGGCTGACGGAGTTCTTGCCGATTTCCAGCACCGGGCACCAGATCATCGTGGCCGACTTGCTCAACTTCGGTGGCGAACGGGCCATCGCGTTCAACATCATCATCCAGTTGGGCGCGATCCTGGCGGTGGTGTGGGAGTTTCGCCGCAAGATCCTGGAAGTGGTCACCGGTTTGCGCACGCAACCCAGCGCCCAGCGTTTTACCGTCAACCTGTTGGTCGCCTTCATGCCGGCGGTGGTGCTGGGGGTGATTTTCTCCGATCTGATCCACCACTACCTGTTCAACCCGATCACGGTGGCGGCTGCGCTGGTGGTGGGTGGCCTCATCATGCTCTGGGCGGAAAAGCGTGAGCACAAGGTGCACGCCAACACCGTGGACGAGATGCGTTGGCAAGACGCCCTGAAAGTCGGGTTTGCCCAGTGCCTGGCGATGATTCCCGGTACTTCGCGCTCCGGCGCCACCATCATCGGCGGCCTGCTGTTCGGCCTGTCGCGCAAGACCGCTACCGAGTTCTCGTTTTTCCTGGCCATGCCGACCATGGTTGCGGCGGCGGTGTATTCGGGGTTCAAGTACCGTCACCTGTTCGAACCGGCTGACCTGCCGGTGTTCGCCATCGGCTTCGTCACCGCGTTCATCTTCGCGATGATTGCCGTCAGGGGTTTGCTCAAGTTCATCGCCAGCCACAGTTATGCGGTGTTCGCCTGGTATCGCATTGCGTTCGGCCTGTTGATCCTGGCCACCTGGCAGTTCGGCTGGGTTGACTGGACTTCCGCCCAGGGATGAAAAACCCGCGCGCGCCTCGCCAGCCCGGTCGTCCCGCAGGCGGGCCGGTGCAACACCTGCGGCTGAAACTGCTGGTGTTTGCACTGGTGTGCGCGCTGCCGCTGTACGGCTCGTTGTCCTTCGGGTTGAAGGGGATTTCGTGGGTGCCGCTGACGGCCTACGGCCTCATCAGCGTCGTTGCGTTTTTCCTCTACTGGAGCGACAAGCGCAAGGCCCGCCGCGACGGCTGGCGCACCCCGGAAAATGTCCTGCACGCGGTGGAACTCGCCGGTGGCTGGCCCGGGGCCTTGCTGGCTCAGCAGCTGTTCAGGCACAAGACGCGCAAAGTGTCGTTTCAGGTGTTGTTCTGGACCATCGTTGTGTTGCACCAGGTGTTCTGGATTGATCAGTTGTTTTTGCAAACCCAGTGGTTCCACTGAAAGATTATCAAAGCCGGAAAATCGGCTTACAACTGCGCTTTAGCGTCTGACAGGTGTGCGTGCTAGTTTCCGGCAACTCAATAGTCTGGAGACTGGCAATGAAATTAGAAACGATCACCACCGAAAGTGCCATGAACAAGTTGGCGGCATTCATGGCTTATTCGCCTGCAAAGAAAGTCGCGTATATAAAAAATCGCTCCCTGATAGTGAGGGGCGAAAATCTGGATGAGTTCTCCGATGACGCCATACTGGACTCTTTCGCGCCGTCCGAGAGCCGTATGCGGCTCTATGTTGAACGGTTCCAGAAGGTCAAGTGCGATGTCACACCGGAATTGACCCTCGACAGCGCCTTGCTCGCGAAAACCAATGAATTCATCAATATCGCCGTACCGGCAGGCGTCGATTTCATCCTGCGGGCACTGCAGCCTGGGGATGCTGCGGTGACCCCTGACGGCGACGCATTAAACAAAGTCATCGATGCGCTATTTACAGATCGGCAATATTTGCGGGAGCAGCTTGAACTCCTTCGCTCGGCGATTCAAAAGCCGGAACTGGTCTGCGAAATCATCCGCACGGATGCCAAGACTTATAATGCGGTGTATTTTCCGGTAATCGATCAATTCGTGAAAGGTTTCGAGGCGCCATTTGCTCTCGCGTTTCCGATGTTCATGGGGGTTGAGTCATGTCTGTTGATTCATTCCGCCGGCCTGAGAGTTAACCAGATTTACACGCCCAGGGTGACAGGTTTTACCAATGAGTTTTTCATGTATCTGGTGCTGCACGAACTTACGCACTTGCTGCGTCATACTACTGACAGCGCTTATGTGTTTGCCGGCACGAAAGGCGTAAGTGAGTTTAACGTCTATTCAACAGCCAGTCTGTCAAGCAGCGATTCTCATAATGCTGACGACTACACGGTCTTGATCCTCAATGCCCTGTTACTGCTGCACACAGAAGGCCGCCTGGACCTCAGGCAATTTTAGAGCAACAACCCCACCTGCGTACGCTTGGGCAATTTGCTCACCACCAATTGGTGGGAACGCTGCAACAGTGCTTGCAGCTCTTGGGCGCCGAGCGGGTAGGGCATTTGCATGATCACCCACTGCGCTCGCGCCAGATAGGGCGCGGGATGAATGCCAGGGCGATCGCAATGCCCGAGGAACAGGTCCTTGTCGACCTTGAAGGCCAGGGATTCGCCCCGCAGATTCTGCAGGGCGAACATCTTGTTTCCGGCGATCGAAAACACCCGCACGCCGCCCCATTTGTAGTCTTCCCGCGCGCCGGGCAGGGCCAGGCAGAATTGCGCGACGTCTTCTTCACTCATTCGTCCAGCCTTCATATCAATCGGTCTCCGCAGGCATTGAACGATTCGATCAAATGGTCGAGCCAGGCGCGCACGGCGGGCATCACCCCGCGTCGATGCGGGTACACCGCCTGCAACCAGCCACCGGGCAGCGACCAGTCGGGCAGCAACTGCACCAGCGCGCCGCTTTGCAGTTCCTCTTCGCAGTACATCACCGGCAGCATGGTGAAGCCCTGGCCGGCCAGGGTGCAGGCCTTGCGCACGATGAAGTCGTCGATACCCAGCCGCGCCTCGAGGGACATCTCGTGGCTTTTGCCCTGTTGGTCGAGCAGGCGGATGTGCACCATGCGATCGGCCTCCAGGGCACCGAGCGCCGGCAAGCCCTTCAGGTCGTCGGGATGACTGATTGTCCGGCCCTGAAGGAAGTCCGGGCTGGCCACCAGCAGCATCTGCGCCTGGCGCAGGCGTCGGGTCACCAGCAACGGATCTTCGTCGCCGGGTTCGCGAACCCGCAGGGCGACATCGACGCCTTCGGTCACCAGGTCGACCCGGCGGTTGACCAGCATCACCTCCAACTGAACCTGCGGGTATTTGTCGAGAAACCGGCTGATCACCAACGGCAGTATTTCATGGGCCAGGCCCACGGGGCTCGACACCCGCAAGCGCCCGCGAGGTTCGCTGGACATGCTGGCCACGGCCTCGTCAGCCATTTCGGCTTCCAGCAGCATGGCCTGGCAGTGACGCAGGTAACGCTCGCCCACGGCGGTCAACTTCAGTTGCCGGGTGGTGCGCTGCAACAGGCGCGCGCCGAGGCGTTCTTCCAGTTCGGCAATTCGTCGCGACAACCGTGACTTGGGAATGCCCAGCACGCGGCCGGCAGCCGCAAAACCGCCGGCTTCGACCACCTTGGCAAAATAGAAGAGATCGTTGAGGTCCTGCATGTGATCGCTCGATTGTTCTATCAGTGAGACAAACTATCGCATTGTTGCCGTCTAATCATCTATTGGTTTCGATTGTAGGATTCTCTCCATCAGATCGCCCCGTAGCGGTCCTCACTTGGAGCTTCCACATGAAACTGCTGCACATCGATTCGAGCATTCTTGGCGACAACTCGGCTTCCCGCTTGCTGAGCGGCGAAGTTGTCAAAGCCTGGCAAACCGCCGAGCCGACTGCCGTGGTGACCTACCGCGACCTGGCCAGCGATGCCATCAGCCACTTCTCGGCCACCACCCTGGTCGCTGCCGGCACCACCGCCGAGTTGCGCGATGCCGCCCAACAGCACGAGGCCGAGCTGAGCGCCTCGACCCTGGCTGAGTTCCTCGCCGCCGATGCTGTGGTCATTGCCGCACCGATGTACAACTTCACCATCCCGACCCAGCTCAAGGCCTGGATCGACCGCATCGCCGTCGCCGGCCAGACCTTTCGCTACACCGAGGCCGGCCCTGAAGGCCTGTGCGGCAACAAAAAGGTGGTGATTGTGTCGACCTCTGGTGGTCTGCACGCCGGTCAGGCCACCGGTGTGGCCCACGAAGAATACTTGAAGGTGATGTTCGGTTTCCTCGGCATTACCGACATCGAATTCGTTCGTGCTCACGGCCTGGCCTACGGTGAGGAAGTGCGCAACAAAGCCATGAGCGACGCTCACGCGCAGATCAGCGAGCAATTGTTTGCCGCTGCGTAAGGCCTGCGTAAAGATCTGAATCTGCTCGGGCAACACCTCAAAAAACTCTGTATTCTGATTGCGCAAGTATCAGATACGGAGTTTTTTGTTTCTGAATACTTCGTGTTGTGGCCCAGGTTATGCAGTCCAGGGTTTAACGTCCCGTTCTGCAGGTGGCCGCCATCGCGGTACAAGCCCGCCGCCTTAAGGCGGTGCAGGAGAACGGGCTTTCCGGACTGGTAACAGAGGTGGGGCATCCGATGGTGCGTCTTTGTGCAACTTTACTGATTTGCCTGCTCAGCAGCCTGAATTCAGTGCACGCCGCGCCTGCGCCGCACCCTCACTGGAGCGTCGGCTTCCATGAGCTGAGCTTTCTCGACCCGCTGGACCTGCAACCGATGCGGGCCATCGCCTTCTATCCTTCCAGCGACCGCGAGCACGTCAGCAAACTCGAGGGTTATACCGTGGAGGCGGGGGAGGACACCCGCGTCGCCATGGGACGGTTTCCGATGCTGATGCTGTCCCACGGCAACACCGGCACGCCGCTGGCCCTGCATGACCTGGCCACCTCGCTGGCACGCAAAGGGTTCGTGGTGGTGGCGGTGATTCATCCCGGCGACAACTCCAGGGACCACAGCCGCCTGGGCACCCTGAGCAACCTGTACGGTCGACCGATCCAGATTTCCGAAGCCATTACCGCCACCTTGGGCGACCGCATGCTCGCGCCGTTCGTCAACGCCGATCAGGTCGGTGTGATCGGCTATTCGGCGGGCGGGGAGACGGCGTTGATCCTGTCCGGGGCGACGCCGGACCTGGATCGCCTGCGCCGCTACTGCCAGGAGCGCCCGGATGACCACGACGCGTGCAATACCCGGGGTGAGGTGATTGTCGATCGCGATGACCTGCAACCGGTCGCGGACCCCCGGGTGCGTGCGTTGTTGCTGATGGCGCCGCTGAGCCTGAAGTTCGGCCGCCATACCCTGGCCGATGTGCATGTGCCGGTGCTGCTGTACAGCGGTGACGGCGACAAGCTGGTGGCGTTCGACAAAAATGCGGCGGCGCTGGCGCGCAAACTGCCCACTGCGCCGGACTTCAAATTGCTGGCCGGGGCCGGGCATTTCGTGTTCATGGCCCCGTGCAACGACGAGCAGATCGTCACCATGCCGGGCTTGTGCACCGATGCCGAAGGCGTGGATCGCGTAGACATCCACCGCAACATGATCTCGGAGGCCGGGCGGTTCTTCTCCCGGACCCTGGGCAAGCCGACCCGCGCCGGGATGCAGACGGCCGATCAGTAATCAGACACCCTGTGGGAGCGGGCTTGCTCGCGAAGGCGTCCTGTCAGCCAACCTCGGCATCAACAGGCCGACGGAGTGCCGCGTTGCTAGGCCATCGCGCGACGCTTGAGCAACAGGGTCAGGGCCAGCCCGGTCACCGACAACATCGCCGCACTGAAGAAAATCCACGAATACCCCATGTTCAACGCCACCGCCCCCATCAACGGCCCGGCGATCGCCAGCGCCAGGTCGAAGAACACCGCATAGGCACCCAGCCCCGCCCCCCGGCTTGAATTGGGCACCTGCTTGATCGCCTCCACGCCCAGCGCCGGGTAGACCAGCGACAGTCCGAAGCCGGCCAGGGCTGCGCCCAGCAATGCGTAGCCCGTGGACGGTGCCAGCCACAGCAGTACCAGACCCAGGGTTTCGACGGTCATGCAGGCGATGGCCGAGGTGAAGCCGCCGAAGCGGCTGATGCTCGACACGAACAGCAGGCGCGCCAGGATGAAGCAGATGCCGAACACCGTCAGGCAGTAGGCGGCGCCGGTCCAGCCACGGTTGACGTAATACAGCGTAATGAAGGTGGTCAGGGTGCCGTAGCCGATCGACGCCAGGCTCAGGCTGGCACCGAACGGCGCAATGCGCCCGAACACCGCCCAGAAGGGCAGGCGCTCGCCGCGAACCACTGGCACCGAGGGTTTGTTGCGGATCAGCAGCAATCCCAGTGCGGCCAGCAGGGTCAAGGCGCTGCCGAGGCTGGCAAAGCCATATTCAGCCACCATCACCACACCCAGCGGTGCACCGATGGCAATGGCCCCGTAGGACGCGATGCCGTTCCACGAAATCGAGCGCGCGGTGTGCTCGACGCCCACCTGGCCCATGCACCAACTGATGGTGCCGACCCCGATCAGCCCCTGGGCGACGCCCAGCAGCAAGCGACCGGCAATCAGAATCAACAGGCTGGTCAGCGGAAAATCTTGCAGCAGCGTGGACAACAAGGTCAGCACGCCGCTCAGCACAATGCCCCACAAGCCATAGATGATGGCGCGCTTGGTGCCGACCGTGTCCGACATGCGCCCGGCCATCGGACGGCTGAGCAGCGTCGCCAGGTACTGCGAACCGATGGTCAGGCCCGCCACCACCGCGCTGAAACCCAGTTGTTCATGGACATAGCCCGGCAACACCGCAATCGGCAGGCCGATGCAGAGGAAGGCGATAAAGGTATAAAAAACGATGGAGACGATCTGCAGGGTGATCGCCAGGGAGCTTTGCGGTGGCAGTTGCTGCGCAGACATGAGGGCTCGTTCGCGGGCGGCGGTGGGAGACCTGCATCATGGCGCGAGCGGGAAATAAATGAAAGCAGGCTAACGATTAAAATACCGCCTGTGAGCCGACGACCATCCCTGTAGGAGCGAGCATGCTCGCGATGGTCGTCCGGACGACGCGGGGCATCAGGTACCCCGCGTCATCGTTGACGACCATTACAGGGGAATGTGTTTTAGAACACTACACCCTGGCTGCGCAGGTAGTCGTCATAGGTGCCGCTGAAATCGGTCACGCCGTTCGGGCTCAACTCGATGATGCGGGTGGCCAGGGACGATACGAACTCACGGTCGTGGCTGACGAAGATCAGCGTGCCCGGGTAGTTTTCCAGCGCCAGGTTCAGCGCCTCGATGGATTCCATGTCCAGGTGGTTGGTCGGTTCGTCCATCACCAGTACGTTGGGCTTTTGCAGAATCAGCTTGCCGAACAGCATGCGACCTTGCTCACCACCGGAGATCACCTTGACCGACTTGAGGATCTCGTCGTTGGAGAACAGCATCCGGCCCAGGGTGCCACGAATCACTTGCTCGCCCTGGGTCCACTGGCCCATCCAGTCGAACAGGCTGACGTCGTCTTCGAAGTCGTGAGCGTGGTCCTGGGCGTAGTAGCCCAGCTCCGCGCTCTCGGTCCACTTCACGGTGCCGGCGTCCGGGCTCAGCTCACCCATCAGGGTGCGCAGCAGGGTGGTCTTGCCGATACCGTTCGGGCCGATGATCGCCACGCGCTCGCCGGCTTCGACGGTGAAGCTGAAGTTCTTGAACAGGGTCTTGCCGTCGAAGCCCTTGGACATCTGCTCGATGGTCACGGCCTGGCGGTGCAGCTTCTTGGTCTGTTCGAACCGGATGAACGGGCTGACGCGGCTCGACGGCTTGACCTCGGCCAACTGGATCTTGTCGATCTGCTTGGCGCGGGAGGTGGCCTGCTTGGCTTTCGAGGCGTTGGCCGAGAAGCGGCTGACGAAGGTCTGCAGCTCGGCGATCTGGGCTTTTTTCTTGGCGTTGTCCGACAGCAATTGCTCGCGGGACTGGGTCGCGGCGGTCATGTACTCGTCGTAGTTGCCCGGGAACAGGCGCAGTTCGCCGTAGTCCAGGTCGGCCATGTGGGTGCAGACGCTGTTGAGGAAGTGACGGTCGTGGGAAATGATGATCATGGTGCTGTTACGCGCCGTGAGAATGGTTTCCAGCCAGCGAATGGTGTTGATGTCCAGGTGGTTGGTCGGTTCGTCGAGCAACAGCACTTCCGGATCGGAGAACAGTGCCTGGGCCAGCAACACCCGCAGTTTCCAGCCCGGCGCGACTTCGGTCATCGGACCGAAATGCTGTTCCAGGGGAATGCCCAGGCCCAGCAGCAGTTCACCGGCACGGGATTCGGCGGTGTAACCGTCCATTTCGGCGAACTCGGTTTCCAGCTCGGCCACGGCCATGCCGTCCGCTTCGCTCATTTCCGGCAGCGAGTAGATGCGATCGCGCTCGGCCTTGACCTTCCACAGCTCCTCGTGACCCATGATCACGGTGTCGATCACGCTGTACTCTTCGTAGGCGAACTGGTCCTGACGCAATTTACCCAGGCGCACGTTCGGCTCGAGCATGACCTGGCCGCCGGACGGCTCGAGGTCGCCACCGAGGATCTTCATGAAGGTCGACTTGCCGCAGCCGTTGGCGCCGATCAGACCGTAGCGGTTGCCGTTGTTGAACTTGACCGAAACGTTTTCGAAAAGCGGCTTGGCGCCGAACTGCATGGTGATGTTAGCTGTAGAAATCAAAGGTTTTTCCTGCGAAGCATTCAGAGTAGCCAGGGTGGCGGCAGTACCGCGCTTGGCCCGAGTCGAAGTGCGCTGAGGCGGGGATCATTCCCGTCATCAACCAACGGGGCGCAAAGTTTGGCGGCGATTGTACTGGTCTGGCTCCTTAAACGATAGGGCGTTGAGGCCCTGGAATGCGTTGGCGGTATCAGCGGGCAGATTTTCACATCTGTAATTCACTATTAGTTACAAATAGTGGCTAAAATGCCGCTTTCGACTGGCCGACAAGCGCGGACGCAGTTTGTTCACTTTTGACGTGTGACGATTCCGTGAAACTCATCATTGCCGCTATCTATGTAGTCTCGATCGCCTACGTCCACCTGCGTGGCCGTGTGCGGCACAAGCTGGGCCGCCAGTTGAGCGACCACTCGTCGTTCCTGGCGCCGATCAACTGCTTCCTTTATCTGTTCTCGAAAAAGCCCAACAAACCGTTTCTCGACCCGGCCGAGTTTCCGGACCTGAGCCCCTTGCAGGCTCACTGGGAAGAGATCCGTGCCGAGGGGCAGAACCTGCTGCGAGCCGGCGAAATCAAGCGCTCGAACCAGTATGACGATGTCGGTTTCAATTCCTTCTTCAAGACCGGCTGGAAGCGTTTCTACCTCAAGTGGTACGGCGACAGCCATCCGTCGGCGATGAAACTCTGCCCGCGCACCACCGAGTTGGTGCAGGGCATCGGCTCGATCAAGGCCGCGATGTTCGCCGAGTTGCCGCCCGGCTCCAAACTGGTCCGCCATCGTGACCCGTACGCCGGCTCCTACCGCTATCACTTGGGCCTGGAAACACCGAACGACGCCGGTTGCTACATCAACGTCGATGGCGAGAGCTATCACTGGCGCGATGGCGAAGCGGTGATGTTCGACGAAACCTTCATTCATTACGCGGAAAACACCACCGACCAGAACCGCATCATCCTGTTCTGCGACATCGAGCGGCCGATGAAGTACCGCTGGGCGGCAGCGTTCAACGGCTGGTTCAGCCGCAACGTGATGTCGGCGGCAGGTGCACCCAACGATGTCGGGGATCGCACCGGCGGTCTCAATCGTCTGTTCGCCCGGATCTACAAGATCCGCCTGCGCGGCAAGGCGCTGAAGAAGCGTAACCGCAAGCTGTATTACCTGGAGAAGTGGGCGATTTTTGCGGGGTTGCTGGCGGTGTTTGTGTTGATCTAAGCATCAGAGTCAGGCGATACCGGTAGGGGCGAGCATGCTCGCGATGGTGGTCAACGATGACGCGGGGCGTCAGGATACACGCAGTGTCCGGGCGCCCTTCGCGAGCATGCTCGCTCCTACAGGAAAGCATGAACGGTCAACCGCTTGAGCGTTTGCTGGTTTTCTTGGCAGCGGGTTTGGCCGGCGCTTTCGCTTTCGGTTTGGCCGCCGCCTTGCCGCCGAGACTGCGTTTAAGCAGCTCGGTCAAGTCGATCACATCCGCCGACTTGCGCTCTTCCTCGCCGGTGGCCGTTTCCACGTCCTCGATCTGGCCCTCGTTGGCTTTTTTCTCCACCAGCGCCATGATCTTTTCCTGGAAGCTGTCGCGGTACTCCGACGGGTTCCAGTCACCGCTCATGTCCTGAACCAGGCGCTTGGCCATGTCCAGTTCACCCTTGGCCAGCGTTGGCTTGGTGACCTCAGCGCCCAGTTCGAGGGTATCGAGACTGCGCACTTCCGCAGGCCAGCGCAGCATCACCAGCACCAGCGCATCCTCCACCGTCATCAGCGCCGCCAGGTGCTGCTTGGTGTGCAGCACCACGTGGGCGAGGGCAACCTTGTTGGTTTTGCTCAGGGTTTCCCGCAGCAGCGCATAGACCTTGCCGCCGCGTTTGTCCGGCGCCAGGTAGTAGGGCGTGTCGATGTTCTGCAGCGGGATCTGATCACTGTCGACGAAGGAAAAGATGTCGATGGTCTGCGTGGACAGCGGGTGCGCCGATTTGATCTCTTCTTCGCTGAGCACCACGTAGCGGCCCTTTTCGTGTTGCACACCCTTGACGATGTGCTCCTTGGTCACTTCCTTGCCGGTCACCTTGTTCACACGCTTGTAGCCCACCGGCTCCATGCTGCGGCTGTCGAGCCAGTCGAAGTCGACGCCCTGGGAAGACGTCGCCGAAACCAGTGCCACAGGGATATGCACCAGCCCGAAACTGATTGCGCCTTTCCAGATTGCCCGTGCCATGTTCGCCGCCTCCCGAGTGATGATCAGGTGACCCGAGCCCCACCGCAAAAGTTTCAGTGACGTGAAGGCCTTTGCGGCCGTGGGCTCAACTTCGTGTTACATCTTGGCCCGCAGGTTTGGGTTAACAAATGCGAACCCTGGGCGTAGCGTGCAATCGAAGGCTGTACACCGGGAGAAGCCGCCTTGGAGAGCCCGCCCATGAACCGATTGACGCTTGGCCTTGTCGCGATGGCATTGAGTGGCGTGCTGGGCCAGGTTGCCCTGGCTGAAGTCCGCCCGCCCGCCAGCGCCTTGTTGTTGGCCCAAAGCCCGACAGGCGCCGCCAGCAACCCTTACAACAGCCCGATCCGCCGGGCCAACCCCAACAGCATGCAGGGCACGCAGCCCAGTGCGCCGGTCATTCGCGGGCCCAATACCGTGCCGGTGCCCAGGCCTCCGACGCTGGACAATGGCGGCATTGGCAACCGCTATCCTCAGGATCGGACGGCGCCCGCCAGCCCACCGAAGTTCATTCCCAACCCACCGCCTCGCGATGCGAAAACCCGTTGAGCGGTCCGCCTTCCCAACGACATAAGGAATCGTGCATGTTGCGTAAAACCCTGCTGGCCACCTTCTGCGCCAGCGTCCTGACGGGCGCCTCCGTGCCCGCGTTCGCCGCGCCCGCTCAGGAACTGAAAAGCGAGCAGGGCACCCTCGAGGTCACGCCGATTGCCAAAGGCCTGGATCATCCCTGGGCATTGGCATTCCTGCCGGATCAGAAGGGCATGCTGGTCACCGAGAAACGCGGCAACCTGCGTGTGGTCAGCGCCGACGGCAAACTGTCGGCGCCCATCAGCGGAGTGCCGCAGGTCTGGTCCAAGAGCCAGGGCGGCTTGCTCGACGTGGTGCTGTCGCCTGACTTCCAGCAGGATCGCACCGTCTACCTGTCCTACGCCGAGGGCGGTGGTGAAGGCGGCACGGCCGGCACGGCGGTCGGTCGCGGACAACTGTCGGAAGACTTGACTGCCCTGCGCAATTTCAAGGTGATCTTCCGCCAGGAACCGAAACTGTCCACCGGCAATCACTTCGGCTCGCGGCTGGTGTTCGACCGCGACGGCTACCTGTTCATCTCCCTGGGTGAAAACAACGACCGGCCGACCGCCCAGGACCTGGACAAACTGCAAGGCAAGATCGTGCGGATCTACCCCGACGGCAAGGTGCCGGACGACAACCCCTTCGTCGGCCAGGCCGGCGTGCGCCCGGAAATCTGGTCCTACGGCCAGCGCAACCCGCAAGGCATGGCGCTCAACCCCTGGACCGGCGTGCTCTGGGAAAACGAGCACGGCCCCCAGGGCGGTGACGAACTCAACATCATCGAGCGCGGCAAGAACTACGGCTGGCCGCTGGCGACCCATGGCATCAACTATTCCGGGCAACCGATCCCCGAGGCCAAGGGCAAGAAAGCCGAGGGCACCCTGGCGCCGCACCACGTCTGGGAAAAATCCCCTGGCTTGAGCGGCATGGCGTTCTACGACGCCGACCGCTTCAAGCCTTGGCAGCACAACGTATTCATCGGCGCACTGGCGACCCAGGAACTGATTCGCCTGCAGTTCGACGGCGACCGCGTGGTTCACGAAGAGCGCCTGATGGGTGAGTTGAACCAGCGCATTCGCGACGTGCGGCAGGGCCCGGATGGGTATCTGTATGTGCTGACCGATGACAGTGACGGCGTGTTGTACAAGGTCGGTCTGAAGTAATCGCCCCGACCCGAGCCCTGTCGCCGCGGGCAGGCCTGTGGCGACAGGGTTGCGGTCAATCGTTCTCAGGGCGGTAGAGCACCACCGCCGCCCGCAATTTGCCGCGTCCGAAGCTGCACATTTTCTGGAACTCGGCCTGGCTGACCGGCAAATGCTGGCAATCCATCGGCTGACGATGCTGGCTATGATCCACATCGGGGTCGTGCAGGTAGACGAATTCTTCGTCGTAATCGGTAACGACCACCCAGTGGGGCGATTTCGAGCGGGTCAGCCGATAGCTGCTGATCAGCACCAGCGGCTGGCCGCCATCAGCGAGCAGGCGTGGCAGGTCCAGCGGGACGCCGATCAACTGTTCGACAGGTGTCACGTTCAACTGGGCCATGAACTCATCGTGTACCAGGCGCATGACGTCTTTTTTATGCGCGTCGCGCACACCTTCGAGAAACAACGGCCCGGCCATGCTGACTTGCAGCTGCACCCGGAAGCCACGCCGCGCGGCTGCAAGCGCCAGGCCCTGCGGGCTGCACCCGCCATGGCCCGAGGTCATGAACACGGTGGTTGCCTCGCGCCAGATCTGCAGCTCTTCTCGTCGCTCCAGCACGCGGGCAGCCTGCAATGCGCCCATGGCCATCAACAGGCATGCCGGGCCACAGGTGAAATCGGTGGTCTGCCCGTACCAGGGCACATTGATGTTGCGCGAATCGCGGTGCTCAAGGATGCGCTTCTCCAGGCGCAGCGCGTCGGCGTGGTCCTGGTAGTAGTCGTGGATCAGGGCGAAGCGTCGATACCCGTTGCGTTCATACAGGGCAATCGCCGCCGGGTTGTCGATGCGCACTTCCAGTCGCAGGTACGCGCAGTCATGGGCCAGGGCGCAGGCTTCGATGCGTGCGAGCAACTGTTTGCCCAACCCGCTGCCGCGGGCCTCTTCGGCGATGGCCAGCGAGTACAGGCGGGCCAGCGATGTGCCGCGATGAAACAGCACCACGGCGTAACCCAGCAATTGCCCGTTCCGGTCAGCCACCCAGAGCTGCCCATGGGCGCGGTTGATCATCCATTGAAAGCTGCGACTGGTGAGCCGGTCCGTGGTGAAGCATTGCTGTTCAAGGGCCAGCAGTTCAGGTAAATCCTCAACTACCGCCAGGCGAAAGACAGTATTCATATGACCGCCGTAAAAGTTGCGTAACGAAACGGGACTTTCGAAAAAGTTCGTGCTTAATAGAAAAGGTCTTGTTCTCCAACGGATCAATCTCTATGTCAGCGGTACAGGGTCATTGGCGCGAAGTATCCGAGCAAAGTTTGCCGGCGGCAACTTATTTAAATCCGGGTGGCAGAACTTCCAGTCAGTTGATAATCATCGTCGAACGCAAGGAAGATTGGGCGTCCTATTTTCCCAGCGAAGACATCGTCAGCGCCCAGGAATACCTTGAGCAAACACGCGGTAACGAGCAGGGCAAGCGGGTTCAGGTCATCAACCTGTGCCGCAGCTACAAGTACCTGGGACACGGCTATTACTGCTCGCTGCTGGCCGAGGCGCGAGGGCACAAGGTCATTCCGTCGGTGCGTACCATCAGTGAATTGACCCGCAAGTCGTTGTACGGCCTCGCCCTGGACGACCTGGACAAAACCCTGGAAAAGGCCCTCAGTCATCATCTTTACAGTGATACAGAAGGCTTTACCCTGACGCTTTACTTTGGCCAGACCCATATAGGGCCGCTGCAGGATCTGGCGCGGCAGTTATTTGAAGTATTCGCCTGTCCGATATTGCTGGTTGAGTTTCGTCGAACTAACGGTTGGCACATCGAGGGCATAAAGTCAGGCGCGCTGCATAAGTTGAGGGAAGATCAGGAAGATCAGTTCGCCCACTCGCTCGACAGTTTCAGTCGCAAGATCTGGCGCCTGCCGCGTTCACGACGGGTGGCCCGTTACGACCTGGCGATCCTGCACGACCCGCAGGAAGCACTGCCGCCTTCCAACCCCGCAGCGTTGGACAATTTTGTTCGTGTCGGCAAGACACTGGGCATTGATGTCGAGCTGATCGAGCGCAAGGACTATGCGCGCATCGCCGAATACGACGGTCTGCTGATCCGTGAGACGACCAGTGTCGACAACCACACCTACCGATTTGCCAAGAAAGCCGAGAGCGAAGGGCTGGTGGTGATGGATGATCCGACCTCGATCCTGCGCTGTACCAACAAGGTCTACCTCACCGACCTGCTCAAGAGCCATCAGTTGGGCATGCCGGCCACCGAAATCCTCTACAAGGAACGACCACAGGACTTTGAACGTGTGGGCGAGCGCCTGGGTTTCCCATTGGTGTTGAAGATCCCCGATGGCTGTTTCTCCCGGGGGGTGATCAAGGTGGAAAGCCAGCAGGCCTTGCTTGAGGCGACCGCCGAATTGTTCGAACACTCGGTGCTGTTGCTGGCTCAGGAGTTTTTCTACACCGAATACGACTGGCGGATCGGCGTGCTCAATCGCAAACCGATCTTTGCCTGTCAGTACTTCATGTCCAAGGGCCATTGGCAAATCTACAACCACAAGGCCAAGGGCCAGGACATCAACGGCGAATGCCGCACCCTGGCGGTCCACGAAGCGCCGCGGGCCGTGGTGGAGCTGGCGGTGAAGACCGCGAATCTCATCGGCGACGGCCTCTATGGCGTGGACCTCAAACAGTCCGGCGACAAGGTGGTGGTGATCGAAGTCAACGACAACCCGAACATGGACGCCGGCATCGAGGACGCCTATTTGCAGGACGACTTGTACTCGCTGGTGCTTGAGGAGTTCGTGCGTCGGCTGGAACTCAAACGTCGCGGCCAGGCCTGGTGAGTGGCCGATGATCAAGAGCTTTCAACTGAACAACGGGGTGTTGCAGGCGGTCGAGCGGCTGGACGCTGAAGTCATGCTGTTCAGCAACCCCGATGCCGCCGAGCGTGACCTGCTGCACAGCCATTTCAAGCTCGATGAACACGCGTTGGCCTCGGCCCTGGACCCGGACGAGGTGTCGCGTATCGAGTTTCATCCCGACAATCTGTTCCTGATCTGGAAGCGCCCGGAAAACTATTCCGGTGCCGATAGCCTGGCCTTTGAAGTGTCGTCCTGCGGCCTGCTGTTCTGCGCCCAGCGTCTGTTGGTGATCGCCACCGACGATTCGCCGCTGCACGGTCTCGGCACCCGGCAACGTCTGAATACGCCACTGGATGTGCTGCTGGACCTGCTGTTCAACAACATCCATCACTACCTGGGCCACCTCAAGGTGATCAAACTGGTCGCGCGGGAGTTGCAGCAGAAGTTCAACCGCTCGATGCAGAACCAGCACCTGATCCAGATGTTCAATCTCAGCGAGAGCCTGATCTATTACATCAATGCGATCCACAGCAACGGCGCGGTCCTGACCCGTTTGCGCAACCACGCGGAAAAACAGCGCTTCAGCGCCGAGGCCATCAGCCTGATCGACGACCTGATCATCGAAAACAACCAGTGTTACAAACAGGCGGAAATCTATTCCACGGTGTTCTCCGGGTTGATCGAGGCCCGTGGCAACCTGATGAACAACAGCATGAACAACCTGCTGCGCAAGCTGACACTGATCAACGTGGTGTTCCTGCCGCTGAACCTGATCGCGAGCATCGGCGGCATGTCCGAATTCAGCATGATGACCGCCGGCACGCCGTGGTGGGTGTCGTACCCGTTGTTCCTCAGCGCGATGATGGCAGGCGCCGGAGTGATGGTGCTGGGGCTGCGGAGGCTGGCGAAGTGATCTGCATGCCAATCTCCTGTGGGAGCGGGCTTGCTCGCGAAGGCGATCTGCAATTGATCATTGACTTGCCCGGCGCGCCCGGCTAATTTCCAGTCATGACTTTCACCGTACTGCGCTGCCAGCCAAGCATTATTACCGCCATTCCTCATTTGGCGGGCTAGCTCACGACTGCAGCACCCAACCCGCCCTAGAGGCGGGTTTTCACTTTCTGTCTCCGGGCTTTTGATCAGCGTCAGGAGACGATCATGAACCACTCGCCCGCCCAGCAGACCTTGCTTGAGCATTACGTCAAAAAGATCCTCGCCGCGCCGGTGTACGAGCTGGCGGTGCGCACGCCGTTGCAGGCGGCGCCGGCGTTGTCCGATGCGTTAGGCAACCGGATTCTGCTCAAGCGTGAGGATTTGCAGCCAACCTTCTCCTTCAAGATCCGTGGCGCCTACAACAAGTTGGTGCAGCTCAGTGATGAGCAGAAGGCGAGCGGGGTGATCACGGCGTCCGCCGGCAATCACGCTCAAGGGGTGGCACTGGCGGCGCGAGAGCTGGGGATTGGTGCAACCATCGTCATGCCTTCGACGACCCCGGAACTCAAGGTGCTCGGGGTGCGCAGTCGCGGCGCCGAGGCGGTGTTGCACGGCGAGAGTTTTCCCTTCGCCCTGGCCCATGCGCTGGAACTGGCCGAGCGCAGCGGCCGCACCTTTGTTTCCCCGTTCGACGACCCGGACGTGATTGCCGGGCAAGGCACCGTGGCCATGGAGATCCTGCGCCAGCACCAGGGCGAGCTGGATGCGATTTTTGTTCCGGTGGGCGGTGGCGGCTTGATCGCCGGCATCGCCGCGTACGTCAAATACCTGCGACCGGAGGTGCGCATCATCGGCGTCGAGTCCGAGCATTCCGCGTGCCTGCAAGCGGCGATGAATTCAGGCGAGAGGGCCGTCCTGCCCAGCGTCGGCACGTTCGCCGATGGCGTGGCGGTCGCGGAGATCGGCGCTTATGGTTTTGAGGTGTGCCGCTTCTGCGTCGATGAAGTCCTGACCGTCAGCAACGACGAACTGTGCGCCGCGATCAAGAATATCTACGACGATACCCGCTCGATCACCGAGCCTTCCGGGGCATTGGCGGTGGCGGGGATCAAGAAGTATGTTGCGCAGACCGGCGTCAAAGGGCAAACCCTGATCGCCATCGATTCAGGGGCCAACATCAATTTCGACAGCTTGCGGCATGTGGCTGAGCGGGCGGCGTTGCAGGCCGTATAATCGACACAAATCCCCTGTAGGAGCGAGCATGCTCGCGATGGTCGTGAGCGATAACGTTGGCTACCTGTAAGCCAACTGTGTCTGCGCCACCATCGCGAGCATGCTCGCTCCTACAGGGGAGGGGCGTTGCAATTTGCAGGCGTAAAAACCGGCGTTATTGCAAATTGCATGGGCGCAATAACAAATGGGTTGGCTAACTCATTGATTTACCGATGAGCTGCACGGCGAAACTCCAGGCACGTTTTATGCTGTAGATGTCTTTACAGAACTGGCCACCGAGCCGGTCATAGCTTGTCGTCTCGTTTTCGCACGCTCAGGAGAGCTGTCATGTTTTTATCTGCCTTGGAACTTCGTAACATCATCGAAAGCAGTTTTCTGCCAAAACGCTGCCAATGCACGCTATCCCCGGATCTGTCGATGACAGTCAGGGTCTTCTCCGATGCCCAGACGGATCAGGTCGACCTGCTGGCCACCGGTATCAACGCCCGCTCGCTGACCAGTTGCCGGGAAATCAACAACCTCATTGCCGGGCTGCGCTCGGACATGCAGGCCCAGACCCACTTGCAGCACGCTCAACAGAAAGCCGTTTGATCAGCACCTGTCTCCCTCGGGTCTGGCCATGCCGCCAGACCCCGACGCCGTAGCGCCATTCAATCGTGATCCGTGCACGCCTGTGACAGCTTGCGATAGCTGATTTCTGCGGGTTTGCCCGCGCCATCGATGTATTTCATGTCCGCTGTCACGACCTTGCATTCCAGGGTGGCCGGTTCGCTAAGCGACACCACTTTGGCCACGTGCAACGGCATGCCGTATTCATAAGGTACCGCTTGCGTGTCGTTGGCCTGGGCGAGCCCGGTAAACGCTGTGCAGGCGAGGGCGGTGGTGGCGAGCAAGGTGCGCATGTTCATGGGTGTTCTCCGGTGCAGTGGCGAGTCAACCCGACGAGGGCGTCGGGCCATCCGCACTGGGCATCAGAAGAACCTGAGGGCGTGCGGTCCAATACAGTGTTGGACCGCAGCCTTAAGCGATGGTTAAGCCGGCTGAATGCCGCCTGTCGTGTAGGGTGTTTTTGTCAGGTAATTCGCTGAAACCAAATTCTTCGCCAGCCTCGGCTTCGTCCTACGAACCGGGTTGCCTTTGTCTGCTATCGCCGGAAAGGGCGCGGCGATTAAGGTTTGGGCTCGCCGCAAAATCAGCGAACAGGTTTGGTCACCTGATTAATCAAGCAATGTGGCATCATCGCGCCGCAGACGCGGTTCTACGTCTGTGTCGTTATGGCGGCTGTGTGCCGGACGCCTTCGGGCGAGCCGAGTTGCTTGAGATCGGTTGACCAAACCTGTACACAGTCCGCCTCCCACCCTTTGGTCAAGGTGTTGGAGATTAATCAGCGACATCTCAGGTAAATAAATATGCCTACACTAAACGCTTTCCCTCATCGTTATCGTCCCGTCCAAACCAGCGTCACCGATTCATCACCCTTGGTCATTGACACCCAGGCCGACCCTCAAGACATCCTCGAAGCCGCCCTGCAACGCATCCGCGCCTCCAGCGAGTTGTTGGAAACCCTGCACATCCATTCCTTCAGGGACGGTGGCGTCGAAGACATCCCGCACCTGACCCATGCGCTCTACCTGCTCACCCAGGATGGCTGCGACCTGCTCAAGGTGGCGCAACAGCGGCTGCTGAGCTGGCAGGCGCCGATCTGATATTGCTGTGGTGTTAGTTGGATCGCTATCGCGAGCAAGCCCGCTCCCACAGTTGACCGAGTTGTATCAGGACGAACACGGTCAACTGTGGGAGCGGGCTTGCTCGCGATGGGGCCCTATGGCTCAGCTCAGATCCAGCTGCCGCCGATACGGCAGATCCGGCCCGGTCTTGCTGCACGTCAGCGCCGCAGCCTGCACGGCAAACTTCAACATGGCGTCGATGTGCTCGCGCTCAAGCGACTGCACACCCTCCACCGAATCCATTCCGTGCTCGGTCAACCAGGTAATCAACGCCGCCTGGAAGGTATCGCCCGCGCCCACGGTGTCGGCAATCTTCACCGCAGCGGCCGGCACCGACCAGCTGCCATGCTGACGGCTGAACACCGTCGCGCCTTCACCGCCCCGGGTCAGGAACACCAACTGACACCGATGCTGCAACCAGCCATTGATCACCTGTGCCGGGTCCTGCTCGGGGTAGAGGAGGTGCAGGTCCTCGTCGCTGACTTTGATCAGGTCGGCCAGTTGCACCAGTTCCGCCACCCGTGAACGCCACAGGTCGATGTCGGGTTCGGGGTTGAGCCGCACGTTCGGGTCGAGGCTGATCAGGCGCTTGCCGGTTTCGCGCTGAACCAGCGCCAGCAGGGTGTCGGCAATCGGCTGCACCACCAGCGAGTACGAGCCAATGTGCAAACCGCGCACCTCCGGGCCGAGGGCCGGCAGGTGTTCGATGCGCAACTGCCGGTCCGCACAGCCTTCGCCCCGGAAGCTGTATTGCGGCGAACCGTTGGCGCCGAGTGCGACCATGGCCAGGGTCGTGGGCGCGGCGAAATCGATCAGGTAGTCGGCGCGCACGCCTTCCTCGTGCAGCACCTGCTGCAAGCGCCGGCCCAGGTAGTCGGTGGACAACCCGGCGAGCAGCGCCGAGTCCACCCCCAGGCGGCGCAGGCCCACTGCGACGTTGAACGGCGAGCCCCCGGCAATCGCCTTGAAATTCACTTTTGAAGCCAGGCCGCTGGCATCTTCTTCACTGAAGAAATCGAACAGCGCTTCGCCACACACCAGATACATAGTTGTTCGCTCTTTAAAGGGTTGCGACATGCTGTTGATAGCGTTCATAGGCCTGCTGGAACGCCGCCACGTTGGCGGCCACCGGCAGGGTTTCGCTGGCCGGATCGAGGCTGACGCAACGCTCGCACAAATCCTCCAGGCTGTCTTCACCGCCGTTGGCCCGCGCCGTGCACCACGCCGCCTGGATCGCCGCGCCGAGGGCAGCGGCTTCGCTGTGGCGGGTGCAGACCACCGGGGTGTTCATGATGTCGGCGACGATCTGGCGCCACACCGGGCTTTTGGAGCCACCGCCGATCAAGCGGATGCTGCGGCTTTGCAGGCCATTGTTGCGCAGCAGGTCCAGGCCGTAACGCAAACCGAAGGTGGTGCCCTCGACCACGGCGCGGCACAGGTTGGCCTTCGTCAGGTTGGTCATGGTCAGGCCCGTCAGGCTGCCGGTGGCGTGGGGCAGAGCGGGGACGCGTTCGCCGTTGAAAAACGGCAGCAGGCTGACGCCCTCGGCGCCGATGGGCGCTTGTGCGACCAGTGCGTTGAACTGGGCGATGTCGAGGTCGAGCAGCTCGCGAACGGCGCCGGTGGCGTTGGTCAGGTTCATGGTGCAGATCAGCGGCAGCCAGCCGCCGCTGGAGGAGCAGAAGGTCGCGACCGAGGCATCGGGGCTGACGCGGGGCTGATCGGCGTAGGCGTAGACGGTGCCGGAGGAACCCAGGCTCATGGTGATGGCGCCGGGCTGGATGTTGCCGGTGCCGATGGCGCCCATCATGTTGTCGCCGCCCCCGCTGGACACTCGCGCCCACGGGTTGAGGCCCAGCTCTTGAGCGATGGCCGGCAGCAGGGTGCCCACCGGCTCATGGGCCTCGATCAGTTGCGGCAGCGCCGCCTCCAGGTGGCCGCTGGGGTCGATGTCGCGCAGCAGCTGCAGATCCCACTGGCGGGTGCGCACGTTGAAATAACCGGTGCCCGACGCGTCGCCGTATTCGCTGCAGCTGCGGCCGGTGAGCCAGTGGTTGAGGTAGTCATGGGGCAACAGGATATGCGCGATTCGGGAAAATACCTCGGGGTGGTGTTCCTTGGTCCACAGCAGTTTGGACAGTGTGTAGCCCGGCGCGATGACCACGCCCAGGCGCTCCAGCGAGCCTGTTTCACCGCCCAGATAGGCCAGCAGGCGCTGGTTTTGCGGGGTGGATTCGGTGTCGCACCAGAGTTTGGCCGGGCGCAGCACGTGGCCCTGATCATCGAGCAGCACCAGGCCATGCTGCTGGCCGGATACACCGATGCCGAGGATCGCCTGGCCGTCGACGTTGGCGTCGAGCAGCGCACGGCGCGTGGCCAGTTTGAAGGCTTCGAGCCATTGTGTGGTGTCCTGCTCGCGCCGGCCATTGGCGGCGGTGATCAGGGTGTGGGCGGCGGCGCCTTCACCCAGGACCTGACCGCTGGCCGCGTCGAGGATGATGGCCTTGGTGCCCTGGGTGCCGCAGTCGATGCCTAGGTAGAGGGGTTGGGTGGGCATGTTAGGGTCCTCGGTGGTTCAGGTTCAAACTGTTTGGTGAATGTGCTGCCGTATTCGCTGGCAAGCCAGCTCCCACAAGGATCAACGCCGTTCACAAGTTTGTGGTTCGTTGCCAAACACTGTGGGAGCTGGCTTGTCAGCGAAGACGGCGGCACATTCACCGCCGCCACTAAGCCAACACCCGCTCCAACGTCCGAGAAACCCCCACCTCCCGCAAACTGTTGCAGCACCACTCGAACGCCGCCACGAACTCGGCCGAGCGTGGAATCGCCGTGCCGAAAATCTCTTCGACGGCCAGCAACCGCTGTGTAATCAACGCATCATCCGCCACCAGTGCCTGGCAGAACGCCGCCCGTGGGTCGGGAATCGCATAGGTCTGGCCCTGTTCATCCACCCCCTTGAGGTACAGCGCCCAGGCCGCCACCACCAGCGCCGCGCTTCTGGTGTCCTGGCCGTCGGCGATCAGACGGTTGATCGTCGGCACGGTGAACTTGGGAAACTTCGACGAACCGTCCGAGCACACGCGCTCCAACTGGTCGGCAATCGCCTGGTTGGAGAAGCGCTCGACCAGAGTGTTCTTGTAATCGCCCAGGTCGATGCCTGGCACGGGGGACAGTTGCGGTGTCACGTCCAGGTCCATGTAGGCGCGCATGTAGCGCACGAACAGCGGGTCGTTCATGGTTTCGTGGACGAAGCGATACCCCTTGAGGAACCCCAGGTACGTCAGCGCCAGGTGACTGCCGTTGAGCAGCTTGATCTTCATTTCCTCGTAGGGCGTGACGTCGTCGGTGAATTGCACGCCGACCTGTTCCCAGGCCGGGCGGCCGTTGACGAATTTGTCCTCGAGCACCCATTGCACGAATGGTTCGCAGACCACCGGCCAGGCATCGTCGACGCCGTGTTTGTCGGCTAGTTGCAGGCGATGGGCGGTGCTGGTCATGGGTGTGATGCGGTCGACCATGGCATTGGGGAAACTGACGTGGCGGGCGATCCAGTCCGCCAGGTCGGCGTCCTGCAGGGCGGCGTAGGCCAGCAGCGCCTTGCGGGTCACGGCGCCGTTGTGCGGCAGGTTATCGCAGGACATCAGGGTGAACGCCGGTGTGCCGGCGGCGCGGCGTTTGGCCAGGGCGGCGCAGAGGAAACCGAACACGGTGGTCGGGGCGTCGGGGTGGGCCAGGTCATGCTGGATCTGTGGCAGGTGCGCCATGAACTCGCCGTTGCTGTCGTCGATGCAATAACCACCTTCGGTGATGGTCAGCGAAACGATGCGGATCTCGGGGCTCGCCAGTTTGTCGATCAACGCCTGCGGGCCGTCCTCGGCCAGGAGCATGTCACGAATCGAGCCGATCACCCGGACTTCGGTGTCATCGGTGTCACCCAGTTCGAACAGGGTGAACAGGTAATCCTGCTCGCGCAGGTCGTCGCGGGCGCGGCGGTCTTCGGCGCGCAGGCCGACGCCGCAGATTGCCCAGTCCAGCCCGAAGCCGGTGTTCATCAAGGCGTCGGTGTAATACGCCTGGTGAGCGCGGTGAAATCCGCCGACGCCGATGTGAGCGATGCCCTGACGGGTGTCGCTGAGGGCGTAGGCCGGCAGAGCCACGTCGGGGGCAAGGTGATCGAGGTTGTGTGTGTTGAGTTTCATCGCAGGTTCTCTAGATCAGGCGGCAACGCGCAGCGGGCGGGCCAGGGCGACGCCGTCGGCATCGAACAAATGGCAGTGGTCGGCGTCCAGGTGCAGGCTCAGGGTTTCGCCGTAACGGCTGGCCAGGTCGCCGCGCACGCGCAGGGTCAAGGGTTCGCCGGACGCGGTCAGGACGTGGCAGAAGGTGTCGCTGCCCAGGCGTTCGCTGACGTCGGCGGTGACGGTCAGGGTGCAGTCCCCCGGTTTAGCCAGCTCCAGGTGTTCCGGGCGAATGCCCAGGGTCACCGCGCCGCCGACACTCAGGCTGGTACCGCTCAACGGCAGGCTGATGCGGGTGCCGGCGTCCAGTTGCACTTCGCAGCTCTGACTGTCTACGCGGGTAACCTGGCCCTTGAGGAAACCCATTTTCGGCGTGCCGAGAAAGCCCGCCACGAACAGGTTGGCCGGGTGGTGGTAGAGGTCCAGGGGCGAGCCGACCTGCTCGATCCGGCCACCGTTGAGCACCACCACCTTGTCGGCCATGGTCATGGCTTCGACCTGATCGTGGGTCACGTAGATCATGGTCGCCTGCAGCTCCTTGTGCAGGCGCAGCAGTTCCAGGCGCATCTGCACGCGCAGCGCCGCGTCGAGGTTGGACAGCGGTTCGTCGAACAGGAAGATTTTCGGGTTGCGCACAATCGCCCGGCCAATCGCGACTCGCTGACGCTGGCCCCCCGACAGTTGCTTGGGCTTGCGTTCGAGCATCGGCCCCAGTTCGAGGATGCGCGCCGCTTCGTCGACTTTCTTCTGCACTTCAGCCTTGGGCACGCCCGCCAGGTCGAGGGCGAACGACATGTTCTTGCGCACGCTCATGTGCGGGTACAGGGCGTAGGTCTGGAACACCATGGCCAGGTCGCGCTTGGCCGGGCTGACTTCGGTAATGTCGCGGCCATCGAGCTCGATGGTGCCGTCGCTGACTTCCTCGAGCCCGGCGATCAACCGAAGCAGGGTGGACTTGCCACAGCCCGACGGGCCGACGAACACCACGAATTCGCGGTCGTTCACTTCCAGGTCGATGCCCTTGATGATGGAAAAGCCTTCGAAGCCTTTTTGCAGATTGTTGATTTTCAGGTTGGCCATGGGGTGGGCCTCCGCTTGTTTTTATTCAATTGAACCGGGCTGCCGGAAACGACGCTGTACCCTGTGGGAGCGGGCTGGCCCGCGAAAGCGTCGTGTCAGTCAAATTGATGTTGGATGTGCCGACGTATTCGCGGGCAAGCCCGCTCCCACAGGGTTTTGTGACCGATTAGAGATTGGGCGATATTCACTTGACAGCACCAAACGACAGCCCCCGCACCAGCTGCTTCTGGCTGATCCAGCCAAAAATCAGGATCGGTGCACAGGCCAGGGTCGAGACCGCTGACAACTTGGCCCAGAACAAGCCTTCGGGGCTGGAGTACGAGGCGATCAGGGCGGTCAGTGGTGCGGCTTTCGAGGAGGTCAGGTTCAGCGACCAGAACGCCTCGTTCCAGCACAGGATCAGCGACAGCAGCACGGTGGAAGCCAGGCCACCCTTGGCAATCGGCAACAGCACCCGGAGCATTTCCTGGGCCAGGGTGGCGCCGTCCAGGCGGGCGGCTTCGAGGATGTCCTTGGGAATGTCCTTGAAGTAGGTGTAAACCATCCAGACCACGATCGGCAGGTTGATCAGCGTGTAGATCACGATCAGGGCGATGCGCGTGTCCAGCAGGCCGAAACTCTTGGCCAGCAGGTAGATCGGCATCAGCACGCCCACCGGCGGCAGCATCTTGGTCGAGAGCATCCACAGCAGCGTGCCCTTGGTGCGCTGGGTTTCGTAGAACGCCATGGAGTAGGCCGCCGGCACTGCAATCAGCAGGCACAGGGCGGTGGCGCTGAACGAAATCACCACCGAGTTCCAGGCGAAGCTGAAGTAATCACTGCGCTCGTTGATGTGCAGGTAGTTCTCCAGCGTCGGCGTGAAGATGAACTGCGGCGGCGTGGCGAAGGCGTCGATCTCGGTCTTGAAGCTGGTCAGCACCATCCAGAAAATCGGGAAGAAGATCAGGATCGCGATGGCCCAGGCCAGGGTGCCCAGCAGCAGGCTTTGCAGGCGACGGGATTGTTGAAGGGTCATGGCGCAGGCCTCAGGCTTTGTCTGTCAGGTTTTTGCCGATCATGCGCACCAGCACGATGGCCGCGATGTTGGCGATCACCACCGCGATCAAACCGCCCGCCGACGCCATGCCGACATCGAACTGCACCAGCGCCTGGTTGTAGATCAGGTAGGCGAGGTTGGTCGAGGCGTAGCCGGGGCCGCCGTTGGTGGTGGTGAAGATCTCGGCGAACACCGACAGCAGGAAGATGGTTTCGATCATTACCACCACGGCAATCGGGCGCGCCAGGTGCGGCAGGGTCAGGTGCCAGAAGATCGCGATGGGCCCGGCACCGTCCAGGCGCGCGGCTTCCTTTTGTTCCTGGTCAAGGGACTGCATGGCGGTCATCAGGATCAGGATCGCAAAGGGCAGCCATTGCCACGAGACAATGATGATGATCGACAGCAGCGGGTAGTGCGCCAGCCAGTCCACCGGTTGCGCGCCGAACAGCTTCCAGACGTAGGCGAGAATCCCCGACACCGGATGGAAGATCAGGTTTTTCCAGATCAGCGCCCCGACGGTGGGCATGATGAAAAACGGCGAAATGAGCATGACCCGCACGATGCCCCGCCCGAAAAAGTCGCTGGCCTCCAGCAACGCGCTGATCAGCACCCCCAGCACCACGCTGATCAGCAGCACGCTGCCGACCAGCAACAGGGTGTTGGTGGCACCGGGCATGAAGCCCGAGTCGGTGAGGAAGTAGCTGAAGTTCTCCAGCCCCACGAATTCGTTTTCGCCGGGGTAGAGCAGGTTGTAGCGGATCATCGAGAAATAGACGGTCATGCCCAGCGGCACGATCATCCACAACAGCAGCAACGCCACCGAAGGGCTGACCAGAAACCAGCCGGGGTTGGCCACCCGGGTTTTGCGTGCGGGTGGGGCGAGGTCCATTTGGGCTTTGGCGGTGGAAGTATTCATGAATTAAATCCGAGTCGTGCAGACCTACGAAGATCCCCTGTGGGAGCGGGCTTGCTCGCGAAAGCGGTGTGTCAGGTTCATCAATGTCCAATGACACACCGTCTTCGCGAGCAAGCCCGCTCCCACCCAAGGCAAGAGCGGGACGTGCGGGTTACTTCGGATAACCCGCCCGCTTCATCTCGCGTTCGGTGGTTTGCTGGGCGGCGGCCAGGGCCTGGTCGACCGTGGTCTGGCCGATCAGTGCGGCGGAGAACAGCTTGCCGACCTGGGTGCCCACCGCCTGGAACTCGGGGATGGTCACCAACTGAATACCGATGTAAGGCACAGGGCGCGCGCCCGGGTGGCTCGGGTCGGCCGCTTTCAGCGATTCCAGCGTGACCTTGGCGAACGGCGCGGCGTTCATGTACTCATCGCTGTAGGTCGAGGCGCGCGTGCCGGGCGGTACGTTGGCGATGCCATCGGTTTTGGCGACGAGGGCCCCGTACTCCTTGGAAGTGGCCCAGGCGCTGAAGGTTTTTGCCGCGTCCTTGGCCTTGGAGCTGGTGGGGATCGCCAGCGCCCAGGAATATAGCCAGGCCGAGCCTTTGTCGGTGGTTTCATGAGGCGCGTAGGTAAAGCCGACGTGGTCGCTGACCTTGCTCTGGGTCTTGTCGGTGACGAACGAGCCGGCGACGCTGGCGTCGACCCAGATCGCGCACTTGCCGCTGTTGAACAGCGCGAGGTTTTCGTTGAAGCCGTTGCTGGAGGCGCCGGGCGGGCCGGATTGCTTCATGGTGTCGACATAGAAGTTCAGCGCGTTTTTCCACTCGGGGCCGCTGAATTCCGGCTGCCACTTTTCATCGAACCAGCGGGCGCCGTAGGCGTTGGCCACGGTAGTGATCAGCGCCATGTTCTCGCCCCAGCCGGCCTTGCCGCGCAGGCAGATGCCGTATTGCTCCTTGCTCTTGTCGGTGAGTTTGCCGGCGAACTCGGCGATCTGGGTCCAGGTCGGGCGCTCGGGCATGGTCAGGCCGGCGTTCTTGAACAGGTCGGTGCGGTAATAGGTGATGGAGCTTTCGGCGTAGAACGGCAGGGCGTACAGCGTACCCTTGACCGACAAGCCTTCACGCACCGACGGGAACACGTCGTCGAGTTCGTAAGTGGCGGGCAAATCCTTCATCGGCTCCAGCCAACCCTTGGCGCCCCAGAGTGCGGCTTCGTACATGCCGATGGTCAGCACGTCGAACTGCCCGCCCTGGGTGGCGATGTCGGTGGTCAGGCGCTGGCGCAGGACGTTTTCTTCCAGCACCACCCAATTGAGCTTGATCTCCGGGTGCTCGGCCTCGAAGGTTTTCGAGAGCTTCTGCATGCGGATCATGTCGCTGTTGTTGACGGTGGCGATGGTCAGGGTCTGGGCGCCAAGGCTGACGCTGCTGAGGGTCATGCAGGTGAGGGCGAGCAGAGCTTTTACAGAAGATTGCATCGTGCACTCCTTTTCTGCGCCCGGCGGGTCACAGAAGGACAGTTATTGTTTTTGTGTCTTGCGGTGCTGCAAGAAGCTGGGCTGATTACAGCGTTCAATTGATGATGAAACAAATCATTCATCGCACTTCGATTGATACTTTTTTGCACTGGGGGTTTATTGGGGTAGACGCAGGGGAGGGGTTTGCGGCGTGACAACGTTATCGGATCTGTACAGGTTTTGTGGGCAGAGAGGCGGAGATTGCGATGAATCAGCCCAGATTCTGCTCGGTCAGCCGTTGCACCGCCAAGCGCCGATAGTGCGACGGCGTCATGCCCTTGAGCTGCTGGAAGCGCCGGTTGAAGTTGGAAATGTTGTTGAAGCCGGACTCGAAGCACACGTCGGTCACCGGTTTGTCGCCGTCGGCCAGCAACTCGCAGGACTTGCTGATGCGCAGCCGGTTGACGAATTCGATGAAACAGCGGCCCGTGGCCTGTTTGAACACGCGGCTGAAGTAGGTCGGCTTCATGCCCAGGTGCTCGGCGACTTCCTCCAGCGGCAGCTCGCGGGCGTAGTGGGCGAAGATGTAATCCACGGCACGGTTGGTGCGGTCGACGTTGTGTTCGTCCGCCAGTTGCGCGGTGGTCGCGCCGGACAGCAACTGGTAATCGTCGGTGCTGGCCAGCAGCTCCAGCAGAATGAAAAAATGCCCAAGCCGGGTCACGCCCTGGGTGTCGGCGATGCGCTGCATCAAGGTCATGGCCTGGCTGATCGTGTGCTTGCAGCGAAACTCGATACCGTACTGGGCGCGTTCCAGCAGCGGCGCCAGGGTCTTGAGCTCGGCGAACACCTGATGGCCGCTCTCGAACAGCTCGTCGGTGAAGTTGACCAGCATGTCGCGCTTGGGCACCACTTCGTCCTCGCCGACCTGGCTGATCCAGTTATGGGGCAGGTTGGGGCCGGTGAGGAACAGGGTTTGTGGATGGAAGTTGCCGATGTAGTCGCCAATGAACACCTTGCCGGAGCTGGCGACGATCAGGTGCAACTCGTATTCCTTGTGGAAGTGCCAGCGCACCAGCGGGCAGGGGAAACCGTGCTGGCGATAAATGATGGACAAGCCGTTGTGGTCATCCATCAGTTCGTAGGAGGGGTCGGTGACGCGGGCGGTTCGGGTCATGGCGGGCGCTTTTTTTGTTATCGCCCGCCGATCATGCCTGTTACCCGACGCCTTGCGCCAGTGCAGGCGCGCAACCTCAGCGCACTTCGTGCAGGCTATCGGCCTCGAGGGCCTTCTCCGCCGTGGCGCTCCAGCAATAGCGCACGATCTGCGATTCGTCGAAGAAGTCGGTGTTGATGATGCTGCAACGCAGGATCCATTCCCCTGAGGAGTTGAACCAGTCGTTGATCTGCGTCTTGATGTGTTGCGGCCCGCCGAGGAAGGTGTAGCTGGTCGCCGACAGCGACCACAGGAACCGCTCGTAATAGGCGTCTTGCAGGGTGTTCGTGATATGGCGATGCAACTGTTCGGTGTCGGTGAACGGCTTGCCTGACCACTTGTGCGGGATGCGCGGCCAGAAGTATTCGCCGTCCAGGCCAAACAGCGGTGGCGCGGCCATGACGATGCGGCGTAGCGCGCTGGCCTCCTTGAGTTCGCCCACGGTTTTGACCGCGTCGTAACAGGAAATGGCGCGGTGCCCGAGCCGGCGCAGCAGGACCTCGCCCAGTTGCACCGAGTCGAAGGGTTTGTTGTCGCCCAACTGGTGGAAGTCCAGCACGATGAATTCGTCGCTGTTGCGCTCCAGGAAGTTCAAGACGGCTTCGATCAGATCGTCGAGCACCCGATGGGACTGATGACCATTGTGATGGAAATAGAAGATCGGCTGGTCCCTGGCCTGCTTGAACCCCAGGCGCAGATCCAGCGCCCGTGCGCCGTTGTCCAGTTGCCAGGCGAAGGAGTCGTTCTGGCAGGTCGCCCAGTTGCCGAAGACCACTTCATGGTTGGGGGCTTTCTTGTCCATGCCGGCGTTGTGCGCGCCGGGCCAGATGATGTCGGTCAGCCGCAGCTTGTCGATGTCGGGGACGTGACTCATCCAGGTTTGTTTGTTGAGTGGCATATACATTCCTTTGTTCGAAGATTCCCGGCCTTGGGAAAATGAGTAAGCACGGCACCGCCCCCCCTGTAGGAGCGAGCATGCTCGCGAAAAAACCTGAGGATGCCGCTGGGTGTCAGATGCCCAGCGTCATCGTTGACGACCATCGCGAGCATGCTCGCTCCTACAGGGGTAGGGCGTGCACAGGTATAAGCACTGCAACAGCCAAAGCCAAGCATCCGCTTGCTACAGGAAGTATCCGTTACACCGGGCGGTTCTTGGCCTCGATCCATTGGGCCATGTAGCGGGTGCTTTTGTGCTGGTGGTGACGCAGCATGCTGCCGGTGAAGTTGTCCCGGCGAAGTTGTTCCAGGTGTTGCCGGGCATGCAGCAGCCGCTCGATCAGGGCCGGGCCGTGGATCGACTGTCGATACCGAGCGGACAACAGTGCCAGCCCGAGTTGCTGAGCGTTCTGCCACCGGGTTTCATCCCGGTACAGCTGCACCGCCTGGTCGGCGAACGCCTGGGCCGAGCGAGTCACCGCGCCGGGCCAGGCCGCCTCGCCATGCATGCCTTCCGCGCCGATGGGGGTAGTGACGTTCGGCGTGCCGCAGATCATCGCGTCGACAATCTTGCCCTTGATGCCCGCGCCGAAGCGCAATGGCGCCAGCAGCACCCGCGCCGCCGTCATCACTTGCAGCGCATCCTCGGCCCAGTTCATGACATGAAACCCCTGGGCGGCGTTGTGCAGGGCGGTCGCCTTGGGTGGCGTGTAAGCCCCGTAGATGTGCAACTGCGCGGTCGGCAACTGTTGGCGGATCAACGGCCAGACGGTGGTTTTCATCCAGAGCACTGCATCCCAGTTGGGCGCGTGGCGAAAGTTGCCAATGCTGAGGAAGTGCGCACGGGCTTCGAAGGGCGCCGGTGGCGTGCTCGGTGGTTCAACCATCAGCGGGCACCAGTGCAGCAGGCTACGTGGCACCTTGAACTGCTCGACCAGCAGCTCGATTTCCACTTCGGAAATCATCAGGTTCAGGTCACAGCGGTAGAGTGCCGCGATTTCGCGCTGGGCCAGGTCGGTCTCGGCCATGAGCTCGAATTCTTCGCGCAGGGCCGGGGCGAACAGGTCGCTGAAGTCATTGTCATCGTCACTGGCCTTCAGGCGATCCTTGAGCCGTTGATGCCGGGCATGCCGCAGGCTTTGCAGGTCCTGGGTGCCGAGCACGCGCAAGGCGTCGGGGCAGTGCTGTTCGACACGCCAGCCGAATTGCTCTTCCATCATGAATTGTTCGAACAGCACGATATCCGGGGCCAGTTCGCTGACAAAGGCATCGAAGCTGCTGTTGTTCAACTCGATCGGCACTTCGCGGATACCCAGGGCAGTCAGGTCTTCCTGATGTTCGCCGGGGCCCGCCGGGCTGCTGAAGGTCACGTCCCAGCCTTGTTCGAGGAAGGTTCCGAGCAGTTGCATCACATAGCCGCCGGCCGCCGACGACTTGGGTTCGGGCCAGACGTAACCGATGACCAGAACGCGGGTGGCGCGGGGCTGATTCATGCACAGAGTTCCTTGAAGCTGGGGCAGGGCGGAGAAAAGGGCGCAATTAAACCATAACCGCGAGCAATTCCCGGCCCTGCTCGAAGCGGTTCAAGGGTTGACGAGGATGCCGGTGACCTTGTCGCGCAACTGGTCGATGGAGAACGGCTTGCCGATGACATGCATGTCGGCGGGCACGTCAATGCTCTCGGCATAGCCGCTGGCGAACAGCACCGGCAGTGCGGGGCGTATCGCGCGTGCCTGGGTGGCCAGTTCACGACCGTCCATCACCGGCAGTCCGACGTCGGTCATCATCAGGTCGATGACCTGGTTCTTGTTGTTGAGAAACGCCAGCGCCTGTTCCCCGCCATCGGCCTCCAGCACCTTGAATTCCAGCTCATCCAGCACATCGACGATCAGCATGCGCACGATGTCGTCGTCTTCGACGACCAGGATGGTGGATTTTTCGGTGGACATAATCGGGGCTCTCAAAGTTGAATTCGCGGTGTCCGGTCGATCACAAACGCCGGGCTATAGCATGAGTAAGTTGCGCGACCCGACAAGTTCCCGTGTGCACGGGAAAAGAATTGTGGCTGGCACGCTATGAAGGATAACCGCTCCCCGTCGCTGTAACAGTCGAAATGTAGGATTTTGCGCTCAAATACGTCAGAAAAATGGATCCACATCGCTCATTTCGGGCAAACTCACCGGTTTCGAACAGACGACAGGCCTTCCCATGACCACAGCGTCTTCGGTTGATGAACAACGCTTCCGTAAACTGCTGAGCCGCAACGTCAGCCTGCCCTTGGGGGTTGGCGCGCTCAGCGCCGTATTCTTCGTCGCGCTGATCAGCTATTTGCTGTCGGTGATCCAATGGGTCGAACACACCGACCGGGTCATCAACAACGCCAATGAGGCGCTGAAGCTGACGGTCGACCAGGAAACCGGCATGCGCGGCTACCTGCTCAGTGGCGACGAGAAATTTCTCGAACCCTACGAAACGGCCAGGCCCAAGCTCGTGGTGGTGGTTGATACCTTGCTGGAGCTGACGGCGGACAACCCGGTGCAGACCGATCGCCTGCACCAGATCCAGGCCTTGCAGAAGGAATGGAGGGATTACGCCCAGCAGATGATCGATTTGCAGCGTTCATCGGGCGATTACCGCAGCGCGGTGCAGGCGGGCCGTGGCAAGCGGCTGACCGATGAAGTGCGCAAGCAGTTCGAAGAAGTGGTCGCTACCGAGCAACAATTGCGCGCCGCGCGCAATGCGGATGTGCGCAGCACCACGATCTGGAGCATCGTCCTCTATTTACTGTTCATCAGCGCAATCAGCGCCTTGCTGGCCTACATCGGCCGCCGGGATCTGATCGGCCTGTCGCAGAACTACGCCGCCAACCTCGCCGCGCAACACGCCAGCGCCCAGCGCCTGGAACAACAGGCGTGGTTGCGCAATGGCCAGACCGAGCTGGCCGAGCAGGTGCTGGGGCAACTGTCCCTCACGGAACTGGGCCGCAACATCCTGCAGTTTTGTGCGCAATACCTGGGCAGCGCTGTCGGTGCCCTCTATGTCCGCGAGGAGCACGGCGGGCTCAAGCGTGTGGCGTCCTACGGGTTATCCCGCGAACAGGAAGAGCGCGATCAGCAGCTCTACAGCGACGAGGGGATTGTCGGTCAGGTGGCTCAACAGGCCCGGCTGATCCGCCTGGATTCGGTGCCGGGCGACTATTTCAAAGTCAGCTCCGGCCTCGGCCAAGGCCTGCCGCGCAGCGTACTGGTGGTGCCGACCAGCGACGACAAACGGGTCAATGGTGTCATCGAACTGGGCTTCCTGCGCCCATTGGCCGAGCGTGACACCGAATTGCTCGACCTGATCGCCGGCAACATCGGCACCTCCATCGAAGCGGCGCGTTATCGCCAGCGCTTGCAGGAAGTCCTGGCCGAGACCCAGCAGCTCAATGAAGAGTTGCAGGTGCAGCAGGAAGAACTCAAGACCGCCAACGAAGAGCTGGAAGAACAGTCGCGGATTCTCAAGGAGTCCCAGGCGCACCTGGAAACCCAACAGGTCGAGCTGGAACAGACCAACGAACAGCTCGCCGAACAGGCACAGACCCTGGCCGACCAGCGCGACGCCATGGACCTGAAGAACACCGAACTCAACCAGGCACAGGCGCAACTGGAAGAACGCGCCGAAGAGTTGCAGCGCTCGAGCAAGTACAAGTCCGAATTCCTCGCCAACATGTCCCACGAGCTGCGCACGCCGCTGAACAGTTCGTTGATCCTGGCCAAGTTGCTGGCGGAAAACCCTCAGGACAACCTCAGCGCCGAACAGGTCAAGTTCGCCGAGTCGATCTATTCGGCCGGCAACGATTTGCTCAACCTGATCAACGACATTCTCGATATTTCCAAGGTCGAGGCCGGCAAGCTGGAAGTGCGTCCGGAGAACACCAGCGTGACGCGCCTGCTGGAGGGGCTGCACGGCATGTTCCAGCCGTTGGCAGCGGACAAGCAGTTGGACTTCCAGATCGATGTGCAGCCCGGTTCGCCGACGCTGATCTTCACCGACCGCCAGCGTCTGGAGCAGGTGATCAAGAACCTGCTGTCGAACGCGGTGAAATTCACCGAGCACGGTTCGGTCAGCCTGACCGTGGCCAACCAGCCGAACGACGCGATTGCGTTTGTCGTCCGGGACTCCGGGATCGGCATTGCCGCCGATCAGCAGGAGAGTATTTTCGAAGCGTTCCGTCAGGCCGATGGCACCACCAACCGCCGCTATGGCGGCACAGGCCTGGGCCTGTCGATTTCCCGTGACCTGGCGGCCTTGCTCGGTGGCACCATCAGTGTCACCAGCGAGCCGGGGCAGGGCAGTGTGTTTACCCTGGTGTTGCCGCAGCAGTACGTCGAATCGGGGGATACGCCGCGCGAGCCGTTGCTGCCGGTGGCGGTGCCGGCCGTCAGTGTGCAACGGGCCCCTGTGGTCGCCGTGGCGCCACTGATCGCGGAAGTCGATATCCCGCGTTTCGAAGACGATCGCGACAAGGCGCCGTTCGACAGCCGCTGTATCCTGGTGGTGGAGGATGAGCCGAACTTTGCGCACATCCTCTTCGACCTGGCGCACGAGCTGGGTTATCACTGCCTGGTGGCCCATGGCGCCGATGAAGGTTATGACCTGGCCAGCGAGTATGTGCCCGACGCCATCCTGCTCGACATGCGCCTGCCGGATCACTCCGGCCTGACCGTCCTGCATCGTCTGAAGGAGAACCCGCAAACCCGGCACATTCCTGTGCACGTGATTTCCGTCGAGGACCGGGTCGAGGCGGCGATGCACATGGGCGCCATCGGTTATGCCGTCAAACCGACCACCCGCGAAGAGCTCAAGGACGTGTTTGGCCGCCTCGAAGCGAAGCTGACGCAGAAGGTCAAGCGCGTGCTGCTGGTGGAAGACGACGACTTGCAGCGCGACAGCATCGCCCGCCTGATCGGCGACGACGACATCGAAATCACCGCGGTCGGCCTGGCCCAGGATGCCCTGGAGTTGTTGCGCACGACCGTCTACGACTGCATGGTCATCGACCTGAAGCTGCCGGACATGCTGGGCAATGACTTGCTCAAGCGCATGTCCACCGAGGAAATCTGCTCGTTCCCGCCCGTCATCGTCTACACCGGTCGCAACCTGACCCGCGACGAAGAAGCCGAGCTGCGCAAGTATTCGCGCTCGATCATCATCAAGGGCGCACGTTCGCCGGAACGTTTGCTCGACGAGGTCACACTCTTTCTGCACAAAGTCGAATCCAAGTTGTCCCATGAACGGCAGACGATGCTCAAGACCGCGCGCAGCCGCGACAAGGTCTTCGAGGGTCGCAAGGTGCTGCTGGTGGACGACGATGTGCGCAATATCTTCGCCCTGACCAGCGCGCTGGAGCACAAGGGCGCCGTCGTGGTCATTGGCCGCAACGGTCGCGAGGCAATCGAGAAACTCAATGAAGTAGAGGACATCGATCTGGTGTTGATGGACGTGATGATGCCGGAGATGGACGGTTACGAGGCGACTCGCCTGATCCGCCAGGACCCGCGCTGGCGCAAGCTGCCGATCATCGCGGTGACGGCCAAGGCCATGAAGGACGATCAGGAGCGCTGCCTGCTGGCGGGCGCCAACGATTACCTGGCCAAGCCGATTGACCTGGATCGCCTGTTCTCGCTGATTCGCGTGTGGTTACCGAAAATGGAACGCATCTAGTGGAGCGGATTTACTCAGTGGAGCCCAGCGGCGAAATCGAGCTGCGGCTGTTGATCGAGGCGATCTACCTCAAATACAGCTACGACTTTCGCGACTACTCGGGCGCGTCGATCAAACGCCGCGTCCTGCATGCGTTGAGTCAGTTCGAGTGCGCCACCATTTCGGCGCTGCAAGAGAAAGTGCTGCACGACCCGACGGCCTTCATGCAACTGCTGCAATTGCTGACGATTCCGGTCAGCGAAATGTTCCGCGACCCTTCGCACTTCCTGGCCATTCGCCAGGAAGTGGTGCCGCTGCTCAGGACCTACCCTTCGATCAAGATCTGGATCGCCGGTTGCAGCACCGGCGAAGAGGTCTATTCGATGGCGATTCTGCTGCGCGAGGAAGGCCTGCTCGATCGCACCATCATCTACGCCACCGACATCAACCCGCGCTCGCTGGACAAGGCCAAGCAGGGGATTTTCTCCATGGAGAATGTCCGCGCCTACACGGCCAACTACCAGCAGGCCGGTGGTCAGCGCTCATTCGCCGACTACTATACTGCCGCCTACGGCTACGCAATTTTCGACAAGAGCCTGTGTGAAAACGTGACCTTCGCCGACCACAGCCTGGCGACTGACAGCGTATTCTCTGAGACTCAATTAATTTCTTGCCGTAACGTGTTGATTTATTTCAATAAAAAGCTACAGGATCGGGCCTTCGGACTGTTCCATGAGTCCCTGTGCCACCGTGGGTTCCTGGTGTTGGGCAGCAAGGAAACCCCGGATTTTTCCAGCTTCGGCAACCAGTTCGAACCGTTGGTCAAACAAGAACGGATCTACCGTAAATCATGAGCAGTGCAGCGGATTTGCCACGGGTGCAGGCGATCGTGATCGGCGCCTCGGCTGGCGGCGTGGAAGCCTTGCTGGGCATTCTCGGCCCGTTGCGCGAGGGTTTTGTGTTGCCGATCATCGTGGTGCTGCACTTGCCCGATGAACGACGCAGCCAGTTGGCCGAGGTGTTTTCCCGGCGGGTGTCGATGCGCGTCGAGGAGGCCGGCGACAAGACGCCGGTCGAAGCCGGCACGCTGTATTTCGCCACGCCGGGTTATCACCTGTCGGTGGAGCAGGACCGCAGTTTTTCCCTGAGCCAGGAAGACCGGGTGCATTATTCACGGCCGGCCATCGACTTTCTGTTCGAGTCAGCGGCCGATGCCTATGGCCCGTCTCTGGCAGCGGTGCTCCTCACCGGTGCCAACCGCGATGGTGCCCGGGGGCTGGCGCAGGTCAAACAGCGCGGTGGCCTGACCATCGTGCAGGACCCTGGCGAAGCCCAGGTCGCAACCATGCCCCTGGCGGCGCTGGAAACCCATCAGCCTGACCATGTTCTCCCTATCCACGGCATTGGCCGTCTGCTCGCAGAGCTGGAACGAATCGCATGTTAAGTGACATCCAAGCCAAACTGCTGATCGTCGACGATCTGCCGGAAAACCTGTTGGCCCTCGAGGCGCTGATCAAGCGCGAAGACCGTCAGGTCTACAAGGCCTTGTCCGCCGACGAGGCGCTGTCGTTATTGCTGCAACACGATTTCGCCATGGCCATTCTCGACGTGCAGATGCCTGGCATGAACGGTTTCGAGCTGGCCGAATTGATGCGCGGCACCGAGAAAACCAAGCACATCCCGATCGTATTCGTCAGTGCCGCCGGCCGTGAACTGAACTACGCGTTCAAGGGCTACGAAAGTGGCGCCGTGGATTTCCTGCACAAGCCGCTGGATATCCATGCGGTCAAGAGCAAAGTGAGTGTCTTCGTCGAACTGTACCGTCAGCGCAAGGCGATGAACCTGCAGGTCGAAGCGCTGGAGCGGAGTCGTCGGGAACAGGAGGCGCTGCTCAATCAACTGCAAAGCACGCAACTGGAGTTGCAGCAGGCGGTGCGCATGCGTGACGACTTCATGTCGATTGTCGCCCACGAGGTGCGTACACCGCTCAATGGCCTGATCCTCGAAACCCAGTTGCGCAAGATGCACCTGGCTCGGGATAACGCCGGGGCGTTCACCCTGGACAAGATGCAGGCGATGGTCGATCGCGACGAACGGCAGATCAAGAGCCTGATCCGCTTGATCGAAGACATGCTCGATGTGTCGCGGATTCGCACCGGCAAACTGTCGATTCGACCGACACGCTTTGATCTTGCGGTGCTGGTTCGCAACTTGTTACAGAATTTCGCGCCACAGATCGATGCCGCCGAATGCACGGTTTCTCTGGACGCCGAGCAGCCTGTGCTGGGTAACTGGGACGAATTCCGCATTGAACAGGTGATTTCCAACCTGCTGACCAACGCCTTGCGTTACGGTGCCAAAAGCCCGATCCATGTGAAGGTGTACAGTGAGCAGAACCAGGCGCGGGTGGAAGTGCGCGATGCCGGCATCGGTATCGACGAAGAGAACCAGAAGCGTATCTTCCAGCAGTTCGAGCGGGTGACGGCCAAGCACGCCGTCGCCGGGCTGGGCCTGGGGTTGTTTATTTCAGAACAGATTGTGACCGCCCATGGCGGCACCATAACCGTCGACAGCCGGATTGGCGAAGGCGCCCTGTTTCGCGTTTGTCTGCCGCTGTAGGAAAACAGCCGAATGAACGCAACCTCTGATCGACCCCACGGTCGTATCAGCAGCTATTGACCGAACAAAGGCTTCCCATGAGTGAAGATGCACAAGACGTCGTACTGATCGTCGAAGATGACCCCTCGATCCTGATGGTGCTGGCGGCCTATCTATCGGGCGAGGGCTACCGCGTGCTGCAGGCCGAAAACGGCGAGCAGGCCTTCGAGATCCTGGCGAGCAAGCCGCACCTGGACATGATGATCACCGATTTCCGCCTGCCGGGCGGGATCTCCGGCGTACAGATCGCCGAGCCTGCCGTGAAGCTGCGACCGGAGCTCAAGGTGATCTTCATCAGCGGTTATCCGCAGGAAATCCGCGAGACCGACAGCCCGATCACCCGCAGGGCGCCGATTCTGGCCAAGCCGTTTGATCTGGATGTGTTGCAGGAATTGATGCAGGACATGCTGGAGTAAGCCGGCTGAGGATCGTCAGCCGCTTCTCCATTCATCCTGGCATGACGCGTTGAACCCGAGGGCGCCGCCTGGTCCGTGCGCCCTTCACTCAAACCCGAATCATCTCCCGCACCTTCGCCGTCAGCAGATCGAAGGTAAACGGCTTGGTGATCATCTGCATGCCGGGGTCGAGGAAACCGCCGCGTACGGCGGCGTGTTCGGCGTAACCGGTGATGAACAGCACCTTGAGGTCGGGCCGGTATTGCCGGCCGATTTCCGCCAGTTGTCGGCCATTCATGCCGGGCAGGCCGACGTCGCTGATCATCAGGTCGATGCGTTGCTCGGAGTCCAGGATCGGCAGCGCACCATCGGCGTCGGCGGCTTCGACGAAGGCGTAACCCAGATCACTCAATACGGTGCCCACCAGCACCCGTACCGCCGGATCATCCTCGACAATCAACACGGTTTCGCCATCCTGGGCGAACAAGGCGTTGTGCGCATCAGGTGGACTGTCCTGATGCAGGGCGTCACGCGATCGCGGCAGGAACAGGCTGACCGTGGTGCCTTCGTCCACGACGCTGTCAATGGCGACATGCCCGCGCGATTGCTTGCTGAAACCGTAGATCATCGACAGGCCCAGGCCTGTGCCCTGGCCGATGGGCTTGGTGGTGAAAAACGGGTCGAAAGCACGGCTGATCGTGTTTTGGGGCATCCCGCATCCGGTGTCAGTGACGCTGAGCAGCACGTAGTCGCCAGGTTCGAGGTTGGTGTGGGCATCGGTGAAGTGACGGTCCAGGTGCCGGTTATCGGTCTTGACCACCAGCTTGCCGCCGTCCGGCATGGCGTCCCGGGCATTGATAACGAGGTTGAGCAGGGCGCTTTCCAGTTGATTGCGGTCAGCTTCGGCGACCCAGAGCGTCGGGTTGAGCTGCATCTCCAACTGAATGCTTTCATCGATACTGCGTTGCAGCAGTTCGCCCATGGACTGCACCAGTGCGTTCATTTCCAGGGGTTTGGAGTCCAGCGACTGGCGTCGGGAGAAGGCCAGCAATCGGTGGGTCAGGCCCGCCGCGCGGTTGGCCGAGGTCACGCCCAGGTCGATCAGGCCATCCAGATCCTCGGTGCGCCCGCGTGCCAGGCGTCGGCGCAGCAGCTCCAGGCTGCCGATGATCCCGGTCAGCATGTTGTTGAAGTCGTGGGCAATGCCGCCGGTGAGTTGGCCGACCGCTTCCATTTTCTGCGACTGGCGCAGCGCTTCTTCGTTGTGGCGAAGTTCGGTGGTGCGCTCCTCGACCTGCTGTTCCAGGGTTTCGAGGGTGGTTTGCAGGCGCAGCTCGCTCTGGCTCAGATCGATCAGCCGGTCCCTGGCCTCGTACTGTCGTCGACGTCCGCGCAAGGCGGTGGTCACCAGGCTGATCAGGGTGACAGGATGAAAGGGACGTTCGAGGAACGTGACGTTGCCCAATTGCGGGCCCATGCGCGATGCAGGGTTCTGTTCGGGACCACCGTGGTGGGTCATCAACACAATGGGCAGGTCGGACCATGCCGGTTGCTGTTCGATCAGGCCGAACAGCGGTTCGATGTCGCTGCCCAGCAACGCTTCGGACGCGATCAACAGCAGGCCGGCGCCATTTTCCAGTTCAGCGCAAAGGCCCGCCAGATCGCGGGCGATGACCCCGTCGTACCCGGCCTCTTTGAGCATCATCAGGGCAATCTGGCTGTCGCGTCCCAGCGGCGCGAGAATGATCGCGCGCTCGGAGGTCGCGCCAAGGATAGTCAAGACGATTCACTCTGGAGCAGGGGCTGGCCCTCACCAACGTAGGTGGGCACGCCGCGCAATACACCCTGGAAGGCCTCCAATGGCTCGCCAATGGTCATGCCATGGGAGCTGATGCGGTATTCGCGGATGGTCGACTCATGGCTGCCCGTGCGTTTCTTGATGATCGAGATGGCCCGGCGCACCTTGCCCAGTGCTTCGAAGTAACGCAGCAGGATCACGGTGTCGGCCAGGTAGGTGATGTCCACCGGCGCTTGCATGTCACCGACCAGTCCGTGCTGGGCGACGGTCATGAACGTCGCGGCACCCTGGCGATTGAGGTACAGCAGCAATTCGTGCATGTGCAGCACCAGGGCGTTCTCTTCGGGCATGGCCGCCTGGTAGCCGTTGATGCTGTCGATGACGACCGTCTTGATGCCCCGTTCGTCCACGGCACGGCGCACCCGGTGGGAGAATTCGCCGGGGGACAGCTCCGCTGCGTCCACCTGCTCGATCAGCAGGTTGCCAGTGGCCTGCAGGGCTTGAAGATCAATGCCGATGTTGTTCATGCGCTCGAACAGCAAGCCAAGCTCTTCGTCGAAAATGAACAGCGCAGCCTTTTCTCCACGGGCCACGGCGGCGGCGGCGAAAACCATCGAGATCAGCGATTTGCCGGTACCGGCCGGGCCAAGGATCAGCGTGCTGGAACCCGTTTCTATACCGCCGCCCAGCAACGCGTCCATTTCCTTGATGCCGCTGGTGAGTTGCGTGCGCAGGTATTTGCCGCGATGTTCGGCGGCGACCAGGCGCGGGAACACGTGCACGCCGTCACCCATGATGGTGAAGTCGTGAAAACCGCCGCGGTACTTTTGCCCGCGATATTTCACCACCCGCAGCCGGCGCCGTTCCGCGCCGTAGTCGGGGGTCAGTTCTTCCAGGCGAATCACCCCGTGGGCAACGCTGTGCACGGTTTTGTCGAGGGACTCGGTGGTCAGGTCATCCAGCAGCACCACCGTGGCGTCATAGCGCACGAAGTAGTGCTTGATCGCGAGAATCTGCCGGCGGTAGCGCAACGAGCTTTGGGCCAGCAAACGGATTTCGGACAGGCTGTCGAGTACCACGCGGGTCGGCTTGACCCGCTCGACCACTTCGAAGATCTGCCGGGTGGCTTCACCGAGCTCCAGGTCCGAGGAGTACAACAGGCTTTGTTGGTGCTCGGCATTGAGCAGGCTTTCCGGCGGCGTCAGTTCGAAGATATGGATGTTGTCATCCAGATCCCAGCCATGGGACAACGCTCCCTGGCGCAATTCGCGCTCGGTTTCGGACAGGGTGATGTACAACGAGCGCTCGCCGGCTCGGGCGCCGGCCAGGAGAAAATGCAAAGCGACGGTGGTTTTGCCGGTACCGGGTTCACCCTCCAGCAAAAACACATGACCGCGTGACAGGCCACCGGCCAGGATGTCATCCAGGCCTTCGATGCCTGTAGCGGCTTTTGCACTGGTCAACTCGTTAGATGTATTCAAAAAACGCCCTCTGATGACTAGGGGAAGCGAGGCAGCAGGCGTGATGCGCCTGAAAGACTGTCTGATTGTCTTGACCATTGGCCGTGACAGGGGTTCCAAGGTTTAGCGGGAGATTTGCGGGTCAATCGCAGCCGCTGCGAGGGTGATGGCTTTCGCGGGCGCCACTTTACCTGTAGGAGCGAGCATGCTCGCGAAAAACGCCGGGCCACCGCGGGCATTCAGGCCGCCCGCGTCATCGTTGACGACCATCGTCGGAACGCCGCCCGGAGCGTGCTCGCTCCGACAAGTTACAGGCCTTGCTGCAGGGCCGGGTCGTCGGGGTTGAGCTGTTCCAGTTGCGCCTGCAGGATCTGCACGTTCTGCAGTTGGCCGCTTTCCTTCCAGTAATTGATCAACAACACCCGCGCCTTGCGATCGGCCGGGTGGCGCTGGACGATCTCTTGCAGTTGTTTCTGCGCGGCTTCCAGTTCCTGCTCGCCATGCAGGGTCGTTGCCAGGTCGTAGCGGTAATCCTTGTTGTCCGGGTCCAGTTCCACCGCCTTGGACAGGCCGAGCAGGGCGTACTCGCTCTGGCCATGGTGCAACAGCCACAGGCCCAGGGCATGTTGCAGGTACGCGGAATCGGGCTGGGCTTTCAGCTGTTTGGCCAGCAACAGGCGCGCCGCTTCGCTCTGGCCTTGCTTGTCGAGCACTTCGATCTGCATCACCAGCGCCGGCAGGTTGTCCGGCGCCAATTGCAAGGTCTTGTCCAGCGCCTGTTGCGCCGCCTGGTATTCACCGTTGTGCAGGTGCAACCGGGCGAGCTGGTATTGGTTGTCGGCGCTCTCGGGGGCTTGCAGGAGCACTTGTTCCCAGGCATCGATGGCTTGTTCCAGCGGCCCGAAATACAAACCCAGCTCATCCGGCGACAACCCGAGCAAGGCGTTCACCGCCGCCAGCCGGACACTCTGTTCGCTGTCATCGAGCATGGGGCCCAGCAGCAGGCTGCGCTGGCCGTTGGGCACCAGGGCGCTGATGCTTTTGATGGCGGCGATCCGCACTTCCGGTGCCGGGTGTTGCAGGTCGGCGTCCGCCAGTTTCAAGGCCACGGAGCTGGGGTAGTTCGGCAGTTCGGCGTGCAGCCACACCCGGCGCTTGGGCGAGAGGTCGGGACGGCCCAGTTGCTGATAAAGCACCCGCGCCGCCCCCGGCTGACCAGCGCGCGCCTGGGTCAGCGCTTCGCTGTAGCCGCGCCTGATCGCTTCCGGCACCACAGGCGCGGTGCTGCGCAGGAACCACCAGGCCAGGCCGAGGGCAAGCAGGGCGCAGAGCGCGATGATCAGGAGGCGGCGGGACTGGGGCATGCAAGGTTCCGGGAGCTGGCAGGCTGTTACAAGGCTGCCAGCTTCGGTCAGGCCGGGCCGTGAGTCAAACCTGGCGGTGCTGAAAGGGCTTCATTCAAGCAGTTCCCTGCGGTCGCGAAATTGCGCCAGTGCCTCGGGGTTGGCCAGGCGTCGGTATTTTTCACCGGCTGCCCATGCACCACATTGCGCACCGCCAGCTCGACCACCTTGCCGCTGATGGTGCGAGGGATGTCGCTGACCGCGACAATCTTCGCCGGCACGTGCCGGGGCGTGGTGTTGGCCCGGATCACCTGGCGGATCTGCTGTTGCAGGGCTTCGTCGAGTTCAACGCCGTCCTGCAAGCGCACGAACAGCACCACCCGCACGTCGTCCTGCCACTGCTGGCCGATGGCGACGCTGTCGAGCACCTGCGGGACTTTCTCCACCTGCCGGTAAATCTCCGCCGTGCCGATGCGCACACCGCCGGGGTTGAGCACAGCGTCCGAACGACCATGAATCATCATCGCGCCATGGGCCAGTTGCTCGGCGTAATCGCCCTGGGCCCAGACGCCCGGAAACAGGCTGAAGTAGGAAGCCCGCAGCTTTTCGCCGTTCGGATCGTCCCACAGGCCAACGGGCATGGCCGGGAAATGCCGGGCGCAGACCAGCTCGCCTTTTTCGCCAATCACCGCACGACCGGCATCGTTCCAGACCTCGACCGCCATGCCCAGGCTCTTGCCCTGGATCTCGCCACGCCGTACCGGCAGCCACGGGTTGCCGTTGACGAAGCACGAGATGATGTCGGTGCCGCCGGACATCGACGCCAGGCACAGGTCGGTCTTGAGGTCGCGGTAGACGTAGTCGTAGCTTTGTGGCGACAGCGCGGAGCCGGTGCACAGCAGGGTTTTCAGGCTGCCCAGATCATGGCTGTGCCGGGGTTTGACGCCGGCGCTTTCCAGGGTTGCAAGGAATTTGGGGCTGGTACCGAACACGTTGATGCGCTCGTCGTCGATCAGGTCCAGCAAACGCTCGGGGCCGGGGTGGAACGGTGAGCCGTCGTAGAGCACCACTGCGCTGCCCACGGCCAGGGCTGACACCAGCCAGTTCCACATCATCCAGCCACAGGTGGTGTAGTAGAACAGGCGGTCGCCGGGGCCGAGGTCGCAATGCAGGCCGTGTTCCTTGACGTGTTGCAGCAGCACGCCGCCGGTGCTGTGGACGATGCACTTGGGTACACCGGTGGTGCCGCTGGAATAGAGGATGTACAGCGGATGGGCGAAGGGCACGGCGACGAAATCCGGCTCGCCGCCTGGTGCGTAGAAATCGTCCCAGAGCGCAACGTCGGCGGGGGTGTGGAAGTCGTCGATGCGCGCCTGGGGGCAAGCGTACGGCACGACAATCAGCTGTTGCAGGGTCGGCAGGCGTTCGAGGATTTCGTTGACCTTGGCGCGCTGGTCGTTGTCCTTGCCGGCGTAGCGGTAGCCGGCGCAGGTGATCAACACTTTGGGTTCGATCTGGCCGAAACGGTCGATCACGCCCTGGGTGCCGAAGTCCGGCGAAGAGCAGGACCAGATCGCCCCGAGGCTGGTGGTGGCGAGCATGGCGACGAGGGTCTGCCAGGTGTTGGGCATGCACGCGGCCACGCGGTCGCCGAGGCCGACGCCGGCGGCTTTGAGGCTGTTCTGCAAGCCGGCCACATGTTCCGCCAGCTCGGCCCAGGTGAGCTGTTCGCGCTGACCGTTTTCAGCGATGGCAACGATGGCCACCGCATCGTCGCGACGGCGCAGCAGGTGTTCGGCGAAATTCAGGGTAGCACCGGGAAACCACTGGGCGCTGGGCATCTGCTGGCCTTCGATCAGCACGGCATCCGGCTGGGTGTGGAAGCGGATGTCGAAGAAGTCCGCGACGGCCTGCCAGAAGTCTTCGCGCTGGTCGATGGACCATTGGTGCAGGCTGGCGTAATCGGTGACGTCGAGGTGGTGACGTTCATTGATCAAGCGCCGGAAGGCTTCCATGCGGGATCCGGAGATGCGTGTGGCGTCGGGTTGCCAGAGAATGTCGGACATGGGTTGCCTCTTGTTATTTGTTTGCAGGTGCTGGGTGCCCTGTGGGATCGGGCTTGCCCGCTCCCACAGAGGGATAACAGTCAGCTGCTTATTGCGCCAACCATCCCCCATCGATATTCCACGCCGCGCCGCGCACCTGGCTGCCGCCCTCGCTGCACAGGAACAGCACCAGGTCGCCCAGTTGCGACGGGGTGACGAACTCCAGGGATGGCTGTTTTTCTGCCAGCAGATCATGCTGCGCCTGTTGCGGCTCAACGCCGGTGGCGATGCGGTCGTCGATCTGCTTTTGCACCAGGGGCGTCAGCACCCAGCCGGGGCAGATCGCGTTGCAGGTGACGTTGGTTGTGGCGGTTTCCAGACCGACCACCTTGGTCAAGCCGATGACCCCGTGCTTGGCGGCAACGTATGCGGCCTTGCCCACCGACCCGACCTGGCCGTGCACCGAGGCGATGTTGATGACTCGGCCCCAGTTTTTCTTGCGCATGCCCGGCAAGCTCAGGCGGGTGCTGTGAAACACCGACGACAGGTTGATGGCGATGATCGAGTCCCAGCGCTCGACGGGGAAGTCTTCCACCGACGCCACGTGCTGGATGCCGGCGTTGTTGACCAGGATATCGACACCGCCGAACTCGCGCTCGGCGTAGGCGATCATGTCGGCGATCTGCGCCGGGTCACTGACATCGGCGGCATGATGGCCGACCTTGCCGCCGAATTGCTCGACCTCGGCTATCACTTTGGAGGCATCGCCGAAACCGTTGAGAATCAGGTTGGCGCCAGCCTTGGCCAGGCTCAGGGCGATGCCCAGGCCGATGCCGCTGGTGGAGCCGGTAACCAGGGCGGTCTTGCCGGAAAGAGTGGTCATGAATACCTCACACAATGCCAGTGGCGTAGAAAACACCGATCACCACAAATACAGCCAGGGTCTTGATCAGCGTAATACAGAAAATGTCTTTGTAGGCTTCGCGGTGGGTCAGGCCGGTCACGGCCAGCAAGGTGATCACCGCGCCGTTGTGCGGCAGGGTGTCCATGCCGCCACTGGCCATCGCGGCCACCCGGTGCAGCACTTCCAGCGGAATGTTGGCGGCATTGGCTGCGGCGATGAAGTCATTGGCCATGGCGGCCAGCGCGATGCTCATGCCACCTGACGCCGAGCCGGTGATGCCGGCCAGCAGGGTTACGGTGATGGCTTCATTGACCAGCGGATTGGGAATGCTCTTGAGCCAGTCGGCCAGTACCAGGAAGCCCGGCAGCGAGGCGATCACCGCACCGAAGCCGTATTCCGAGGCGGTGTTCATCGCCGCCAGCAGGGCACCGCCGACCGCGCTCTTGCTGCCTTCGGCCAGCTTGCTGCGAATGGCCTGGAAGCCGAACACCAGCACCATGAGGATGCCGACCAGCAACGCCGCCTGTACCGCCCAGATCGCCGTGAGCTTGGCGATTTCGGTGGTCACCGGGGCGGCCATGCCCGGCAGCGCCAGGCTGTGGGTCTTGCCATACCACTGGGGAATCCACTGGGTGAACAGCAGGTTCATGATGCCCACGGCCAGCAGGGGCGAGAGGGCGATCCAGGGGTTGGGCAGCTTGATGTCGGCGGCGGTTTCCGGCTCGTTGCGCAGCTCGGTGCCATACCCTTCGCCTGCGCGCTGGGCCTTGTTGCGTTGACGCTGGAGGAAGAGCATGCCGGCGCAGAACACGAAGATCGTCCCGATCAGCCCCAGCCACGGCGCCGCCCAGGCGGTGGTGTTGAAGAAGGTGCTGGGGATGATGTTCTGGATCTGCGGGGTGCCGGGCAGGGCGTCCATGGTGAACGAGAACGCACCGAGGGCGATGGTCGCCGGGATCAGGCGCTTGGGGATGTTGCTCTGGCGGAACATTTCGGCGGCGAACGGGTAAACCGCGAACACCACCACGAACAACGAGACACCGCCGTAGGTCAGCAGGGCGCAGACCAGCACGATCACCAGCATCGCCTGGCGGGTGCCGAGCAGTCGAATGGCGGCGGCCACGATGGAACGCGAGAAGCCGGACAGTTCGATCAGCTTGCCGAACACCGCGCCCAGCAGGAACACCGGAAAGTACAGCTTGATGAAGCCGACCATTTTCTCCATGAACACCCCGGTGAAGGCAGGGGCGACGGCGGAAGGGTCGGTGAGCAGCACGGCGCCGAGGGCGGCGATGGGGGCAAAAAGGATAACGCTGTAGCCGCGGTAGGCAGCGAGCATCAGCAGCGCAAGGGCTGCCAAGGCAATGATCACACTCATGGTGTGTCTCCTGGGATTGTTATTTTTGTGGGGTGAAGCTGTGGGGAGAGGCTATAGCGAGTTTCGTGCCATTGCGGCAACATATTGAAATATAAGGATATTTTGTCTGGATAGGTGGCGTTTTCGGAAATTTGTCTCTGATTTGAGACGTTTCGGTCAGGCCGGACTATCGCGAGCCGGCTCGCCCCCACATGGATTTCGTTTTGCTGTGGGAGCGAGCCGGTTCGCGATGGCTTATCTACAAATGGAGACTGATGTCTCCTTATTGAGACTCTGCCATTCCCAACGCCACCATCTTCTTGTACAGCGTCGACCGCCCCAGCCCCAGCCGTGCCGCCGCTTCGGTCACCTTGCCGCCGCATTGCGCGAGGGCAGACTCGATCAGTTGCCGGTCGAAACGCTCCCGCGCCTGGCTGAACGTTTCGTGGGTAACCGCCTCCAGGGCCAGGGGCGCCGCGCGCTGCACGGGAGCAAACGTCCCGATCGCTGCGCGGATGTCCTGGGCATTGAGCTGCAAGTCATCACTGAGCAACGCCGCACGCTCCAGTACGTTGCGCAATTCGCGGATATTGCCCGGCCAGGCGTGCCGGGCCAGCAGGGCCAGCGCTTCAGGGTTCATTTCGTGCTGGCTGCGCAGTTCTTCGAGAATGGCCTCGCTCAGGGCCGGCAGGTCATCGAGGCGATCACGCAGCGGCGGCACCTGGATCGGCAGCACGTTGAGCCGGTAATACAGGTCGGCGCGAAACTCGCCGCGCTTGATCGCCGCTTCAAGGTCGGTCGATGTCGCGGCGATCACCCGCACGTCGCTCTGGATCACTTCATTGGAACCGACCGGTTCGAATTCCTTTTCCTGCAATACCCGCAACAGTTTGCTTTGCAGTGGCAGCGGCATGTCGCCGATTTCATCGAGGAACAGCGTGCCGCCCTGAGCGATCTGCAACTTGCCGGCACGCGCCTTGCGATCCGCGCCGGTAAAGGCACCGGGTGCGGTGCCGAAGAACTCCGCCTCCAGCAGCGCTTCGGGAATCGCCGCGCTGTTGATGCTGACGAAGGCCTTGTGCGCTCGAGGCGACGCCGCGTGGATGGCCTGCGCCAGCAGCTCCTTGCCGGTGCCGGTCTCTCCCAGCAGCAACACCGGGGAGTCGGCGCTGGCGCTGCGTCGGGCGCGGCGTTTGACTTCCAGGCTGGCGGCGCTGGTGCCGATGAAGTGGGCGAAGTTGTACTTGGTCTGCCGCGCCCGCAGCAAGGAGCGCGTGGACGCCAGTTCTTCCTGCATGCTCATGTAGCGCTTGAGCATCGGCGAGAGGCTGCGCAGCTCGTCGAACAGGGCGAAGCCGATGGCGCCGATCACCACGCCGGCATCGTCGTGGATCGGCAGGCGCATGACCACCAGCGGTTCCTTGGGGGTGTCCTGCATGTCCAGCAGGATCGGCCGGCCCGTGCGCACCACTTCGCGCAGCAGGCTGCCGGGGATGACGCTCTCGCAGGCCTTGCCGATGGCCCCTTCGGCCGACTCCAGGCCGAAGCGCCGAGCGTAGCGCTCGTTCATCCAGACGATGTTGGCGTCGCGGTCCACGATCACTGTACCTTCACTCGACTGCTCGATGATCTCGAACAGCGAGCGGATCGCCAACAGGCGCACGCGCTGGTAATCCTTGAGGCTTTCGGTGGTGTTCATGGGGGGCTGATCCTGTTGATATGCCTGTTTTGCATTTCTGCAGGAGCGAGCATGCTCGCGAAGAACGCCCAGCCACCGCGGGCATTCAGGCATCCAGCGTCATCGTTGACGACCATCGCGGGCAAGTCCGCTCCTACAGGTGGGGGCGCTGATGCGCCGCCGCCAGCAATTCCTTGGTGTACGGGTGCTGCGGCGAGTCGAACACGTCGTGGCTGGCGCCGCTTTCGACCACTTTGCCGTCCTTGATCACGATCATGTCATGGGCGAGGGCGCGGACCACCGCCAGGTCGTGGCTGATGAACAGGTAGGTCAGGCCGTGTTTCTCCTGAAGCTGTCGCAGCAGGGCCACCACCTGTTTTTGCACGGTGCGGTCCAGGGCCGAGGTCGGCTCGTCGAGCAGGATCAGCGCCGGTTTCAGCACCAGGGCGCGGGCAATGGCGATGCGCTGGCGCTGACCACCGGAGAACTCGTGGGGGTAGCGGTGCCGGCTCTCGGGGTCGAGGCCCACCTCGCGCAAGGCCTGGATGACCTGGGCGTCGCATTCGCCGGCGCTGGAGTCGCTGTGAACCTCGAGGCCTTCGCTGATGATCTGCGCCACCGACATCCGTGGGCTGAGGCTGCCGAACGGGTCCTGAAACACCACCTGCATGGTCTTGCGCCAGGGTCGCAGTTGTTTCTGCGTCAGGCCATCCAGCGCTGTGCCCTGGAAGCGGATGCTGCCCTCGGAGTCGAGCAGTCGCAGGATCGCCTGGCCCAGGGTCGACTTGCCGGACCCGGATTCACCGACGATGCCCAGAGTCTTGCCTCGCTGAACGTCCAGGCTGATGCCGTCCACGGCGTGCAGCCAGGTCTTGCGTCGGAACAGTCCGCCGCCGAGGGGAAACCGGACGTGCAGGTTGTCCACTTCCAGGACCTTCTCGCGTTCGTCCCGGGCCAGGGCCTCACCTTCCGGCTCGGCGTTGAGCAGCACGCAGCTGTAAGGGTGTTGCGGTTCGGTGAACAGGGTTTCGCAAGGCGCCTGCTCGACGATTTCCCCGGCCTTCATCACGCACACGCGCTGGGCGATGCTGCGCACGAGGTTGAGGTCATGGCTGATCAGCAGCAGCGACATGCCGAGACGCTGTTGCAGGGATTTGAGCAGGATCAGGATCTTGCGCTGCACCGTGACGTCGAGCGCCGTGGTCGGCTCGTCGGCGATCAGCAGTTCCGGTTCGCAGGCCAGGGCCATGGCGATCATGATCCGCTGGCGCTGGCCACCGGATAACTGATGGGGATAGGCCTTGAGCCGCTCCTTGGGTTTCTGGATGCCCACCAGGTGCAGCAGCTCGAGAATCCGTGCCTGGGCCGCCTTGCCGGTGATGCCCTTGTGCAGCAGCAGGGTTTCACCGATCTGCTTTTCGATGCTGTGCAGCGGGTTGAGCGAGGTCATCGGCTCCTGGAAGATCATCGCGATGCGGTTGCCGCGCAGCTCGCGCAACACCTTCGAGGAAGCGCCGAGCAGTTCCTTGCCGCGATAGCGAATGCTGCCGGTGGAGTGGGTGCCGGTCTCGGGCAGCAATTGCAGGATCGAGTGTGCGGTCACCGATTTGCCGGAGCCCGATTCCCCGACCAGCGCCAGGCACTCGCCGGGGTGGATGTCCAGGCACAGGTTGCGCACCACGGTCTGGCCGCTGAAGGCCACGCAGAGGTCGCGGATTTCGATGAGGTTGCTCATGTCAAATGCTCGCTTGAAGGTCGCGAATCAAGCCTGTGATCAGGATCGTGGGTCGAATGCATCACGCAATGCCTCGCCAATGAACACCAGTAAGGACAGGATCAGCGCCAGGGTGAAAAACGCCGTCAGGCCCAGCCATGGCGCTTGCAGATTCTGTTTGCCCTGGCCGATCAGTTCGCCCAGCGAAGCACTGCCGGCCGGCATGCCGAAACCGAGGAAGTCCAGGGCGGTGAGCGTCGAGATCGCCCCGGTCAGGATGAACGGCAAGTAGCTCAAGGTCGCGTTCATCGCGTTGGGCAGGATGTGCCGCACGATCACCTTGCGGTCGGTCAGGCCCAGTGCCCGGGCGGCCTTGACGTATTCCAGGTTGCGTCCGCGCAGGAACTCGGCGCGCACCACGTCGACCAGTGCCAGCCAGGAAAACAGCGCCATGATCCCCAGCAGCCACCAGAAGTTCGGTTCGACGAACCCCGACAGGATGATCAGCAGGTACAACACCGGCAACCCCGACCAGACCTCCAGCAAACGCTGGCCGATCAAGTCGACCCAGCCGCCGTAGTAGCCCTGCAGGGCGCCGGCGGCGATGCCGATCAACGCGCTGACAAACGTCAGCATCAACGCAAACAGGATCGACACCCGCGCACCGAAGATCACCCGGGCCATGACATCGCGCGCCTGGTCGTCGGTGCCCAGCCAGTTGACGCTCGACGGTGGGCTCGGCGCGGGTTTGTTCAGGTCGTAGTTGGGGGTGTCATCGCTGAACGGGATCGGCGGGAAGAGCAACCAGCCACCGTCCTGCTTGATCAGCTTCTGTACATAGTCACTGCGGTAATCGGCCTGGAAGGGCAGCTGACCGCCGAATTCCTGTTCGGTGTAGCGCTTGAACACCGGAAAGTACAGCGAACCCTGGTAGCTGACGACCAGGGGCTTGTCATTGGCGATCAGTTCGCCGCCGAGGGTCAGCAGGAACAGGCCGACGAACAGCCACAGCGACCACCAGCCACGGCGGTTTTTCTTGAAACGGTCGAAGCGCCGACGCGCCAGCGGTGAAAGCTTGAACATCAGGCGTTCCTCGCGGCGAAGTCGATGCGCGGGTCGACCAGGGTGTAGCACAGGTCCCCCACCAGTTTTATCAGCAGGCCGAACAGGGTGAAGATGAACAGCGAGCCGAACACCACCGGGTAATCCCGGGACACGGCCGCCTCGTAGCTCATGCGGCCCAGGCCATCGAGGGAGAAGATCACCTCGATCAACAGCGAGCCGGCGAAAAACACACTGATGAACGCCTGGGGAATGCCCGACACCACCAGCAGCATGGCGTTGCGGAACACATGGCCGTACAGCACCCGGCGCTCGCTCATGCCCTTGGCGCGGGCGGTGACCACGTACTGGCGGGTGATTTCATTGAGGAACGAGTTCTTGGTGAGGATGGTCAGGGTGGCGAACCCGCCGATGACCAGGGCGGTCACCGGCAGTACCAGGTGCCAGAAGTAGTCGGCGATCTTGCCCAGGGTGGACAGCGACTCGAAGTTGTCCGAGACCAGGCCGCGCACCGGGAACCAGTTCAGCGAGGTGCCGCCGGCAAACACGACGATCAGGAACATCGCGAACAGGAACGCCGGCATCGCGTAGCCGATGATGATCGCGGTGCTGCTCCAGATGTCGAAGTGGCTGCCATGGTGCACGGCCTTGCGGATGCCCAGGGGGATCGACACCAGGTAGGTGATTAGCGTGGCCCAGAGGCCGAGGGAAATGGTCACCGGCATTTTTTGCAGGATCAGGTCAGTGACCGTGGCGCCGCGAAAAAAGCTTTTGCCGAAGTCCAGTTGCGCATAGCTTTTGAGCATCAGCCACAGACGTTCCGGCGCGGGTTTGTCGAAGCCGTACTGTTTTTCGATCTCCTTGATCAGTTGCGGGTCGAGGCCGCGACTGGCCCGAGAGCTGCCGCTGGCGATGTCGCTGGAACCGCCACCGACACTGGCGCCCCCGATGCCTTGCAGGTGCGCAATGGCCTGTTCCACCGGACCGCCCGGCGCGGCCTGGACGATGACGAAATTGACCAGAAGAATGATCACCAGCGTCGGGATGATCAGCAGCAGACGCCGCAGAATGTAAGCCCACATCAATGCGGCCCTCCCGGTTGGCCGCGCTTGATCAGTTCGGCGGTCATCTGCTGGTTGGTCAGGGGCGTGGTGCTGACTTCCCACCAGCTCTCGATGGCTTCGTCATTCGCCGCTTGCACGCTGGGGATACCGAAACGGTTCCACCAGACGGTCGAGCTGCCGGGCGGGTAATAGTTGGGAATCCAGTAGTAGTTCCATTGCAGCACCCGGTCCAGCGCATGGGCATAACGCAGCATGTCGGCCTGGGTGTTGGCGCGCACGAGGCCGGCGACCAGGGTATCCACCGCCGGGTTCTTCAGCACCATGTAGTTGTTGGAGCCTGGGTCGTTGGCGGAGGCCGAGCCAAAGTAGTTGTTCAGCTCGTTGCCCGGCGAGGTGGTGACCGGGTAGCCGGTGACGATCATGTCGTAATCGCGGGACATCAGGCGGTTGACGTACTGGGACGAGTCGATCCGGCGGATGTTGAGTTCGATGCCGATCTGTTTCAGCGTGCGCTTGTAGGGGAGCAGCAGGCGATCCATGCCGTTCTGGCTGACCAGGAAGGTGAAGCTCAGCGGCTGGCCGTCGGCGTTCACCAGACGATCGCCATCGGGTTTCCAGCCGGCCTGCTCCAGCAAATCCAGGGCTTGCAGTTGCTTGTCGCGGATCACGCCGCTGCCGTCGGTTTTCGGCGCTTCGAAGACCTGGGTGAACACTTCGTCGGGAATCTGTCCGCGCAGGGGCTCAAGAATCGCCAACTCGGCGGCGTCGGGCAGCGCGCGTGCCGCCAGTTCGGTGTTGGAGAAGAAACTCTGCTGGCGGATGTAGACGTTGCGCATCATCTGCCGGTTGCTCCACTCGAAATCCCAGAGCATCACCAGCGCCTGGCGCACCCTGCGGTCCTGGAACAGCGGGTTTTGCAGGTTGAACACGAAACCTTGGGCCGACTGCGGTGCGTTTTGCGCCAGATGCGCCTTTTGCAGGCGACCGTCGCTCAGCGCCGGGCTGTCGTAACCGATGGAGTAGCCGGTGGCGGAAAACTCGCGGTTGTAGTCATAGGCACCGCCGCGCAGCACCTGACGGGCGACGTCTGTGTCGCCGAAGTACTCGATGCTGAACCGGTCGAAGTTGTAGAGGCCACGGCTGACGGGCAGGTCCTTGCCCCACCAGTCGGCGTTGCGTTCGAAGGTGATGCTGCGCCCGGAGTCGATCTTGCTGACCTTGTACGGGCCACTGCCCAGCGGCGGCTCGTAACCACCGCCGCCGGCGAAGTCGCGGGTTTTCCACCAGTGCTCGGGGAATACCGGCAATGTCGCGATATCCAGGGGCAGGGTGCGGTTTTCGTTGCTTTTGAAGTCGAAGCGCACCTTCAGCGGTGACTCCACTTCCACGCCTTTGACGTCGGCGAACTGGGTGCGATAACGCAGGCTGCCCTGGGTCATCAGCAAATCGAAGCTGTAGCGCACGTCTTCGGCGGTGATCGGCTTGCCATCGGCAAAGCGCGCCTTGGGGTTGAGGTAGAAACGCAGGGACAAACCGTCGTCCGAGCGTTCCATCTTCTGCGCCACCAGGCCGTAGACGGTGTAGGGCTCGTCCAGCGAGCGCTGGGCCAGCGGCGAGTAGATCAAGCCATCGATCTGCGTCACGCCGATGCCCTTGTCTATATAAGGCAGCACGTGGTCGAAGTGGCCGATTTCGACCGCCGAACGGCGCATCGTCCCGCCCTTGGGGGCCCGCGCATTGGTGTACTCGAAATGGCTGAAGCCAGCGGGATATTTCGCGGGTTCGCCGTAGACGGTCAGTGCGTGTTGCGGTGCGGCGTTCGCACCGGCGGCACTCAACAGCAGTGTCGCGGCAGTGAACAGCCAGGTAGGGAAAGCCAGTCGCATTGTCAGCCTTAGAGCCGGGTGATCGATATTCGCAAGTTGTACGCTAGCGGCGCTTCCCTCGCCAGTCGTATCGCGCATCCCAAACACAACGGCCCACCAGAGGCGGGCCGCGATGCATGAAGCGGGATTTGATCAGTCCTGACGGCTGGTCACTTCCAGCAGGTGGTAGCCGAACTGGGTCTTGACCGGGCCTTGCACCACGTTCAGTGGTGCGCTGAAGACCACGGTGTCGAATTCCTTGACCATCTGGCCCGGACCGAACGAGCCCAGGTCGCCGCCTTGGCGGCTGGACGGGCAAGTAGAGTTGGCCTTGGCCACTTCGGCGAAATCAGCGCCGCCTTCGATCTGGCTCTTGAGTTCGTTGCACTTGTCTTCGCTGGCAACCAGGATGTGACGGGCAGTGGCTTTTGCCATGGGTAAATACTCCTTCAACGTTCAGTAAAGTGTCGAGCCTACCGGATTCAGTGGCCCATTTCTTCTCAAAGTTCCTGGCCTGGCTCAAAGGCCGGCCTTTCGCAGACGTTCGGCATGGCGCACATAGAGCTCGATGGGGTCGACACCCTTACGCACCGGCCCCGTGTTCTGATGGATGACGGCCAGGTGATCCAGCGGATAGTCGGAGCGGATGACGGTCCCCAGGTGGGAGCTGAAACGGCCGACCACCCCGTCGTTCTGATCGGCCTCGGTGGTGAAATAGCGGGAGAAGGCTCGGCAAAAACCGTGCAGCGGATCCTGTTTGTCGAACCCTTCGTCGCCGACGCGACTCAGGATGCCGCTCCAGGAGTAGTAACGAACCCCATTGACCAGCTCACGGCCCTTGCCACCCCAGCTTTTGGGCAGGCCCTGGGGGTACTTCTCATTGAAAGCGCCGACGCTTTGAGTGGTCAGCCCATTCAACGCGGCAATCGCGTGAGGCGGCAGCGCCGGGTCGCCACTCAACAACGACAGGAAGTCGGCGAACAGGTTGGCGACCGTCTCCGCCGCACGCTCCGGCAGTCGACCGGGCGTGAGCGCCTTGCGCAGGTAGTCGGCCAGTTCCGAGCCATGGTTGGGGCCGCTGACCGAGGTCACCGATGCGACACACCCGGGTGCGACGGCGGCGGCGTAGCGTGCGGTCAGGGCGCCCTGGCTGTGGCCGATCAGGTTGACCTTTTGTGCACCGGTGCCCTCGAGTACCCGCTCGACCTGCGCCAGGAGCTGCTCACCCCGTGCTTCGTGGGTGCAGGTTGCCGTCAGGTACGGGATGAACACCCTGGCGCCCGCACTGCGCAAGGCTTGCTTGATGTCTTGGAAGAGTCCGAAGGGGTCGATCCGGTCGAAACCGAACAGGCCGTGAACCAGCAGGATGGGATGGAGAGTGCTTGCATTCCGTTGCATGTTCATACCTTTTCGCAGGAGTTCGTGGGTGTGCGTGGGGCCCACTCTAAAGCACTCGCCCGGCGGCGCGATGTATGAAAAAGCCGCTGTAAACGGGTGAAAACGGAATAGGTAAGACGCGAATCTTCGAATCGGCGGGAGGCCTCTTTCGGAATGTCAGGAGGCCTTTTAAGCGGAGGTAGCGCAGTCGTCTGTAATGCCCTACCTCCCGGGAGTCGTTAGCTGTCAGCTGCGAGTCGCACGCAACCTTTGTGCCGCCGACCGTAACAGATCTTCCGTCCCCTCCCAACCCAGGCAACCATCGGTCACCGATACGCCGTACTTGAGGGAAGGTGTCAACGGCTGGCACCCCTCGAACAAATGACTTTCGATCATCATCCCGATCAAGGACCGGTCGCCCTGGAGGCGCTGTTCAAGTACGTCGTTGAACACCGAGGGTTGACGCAATGGGTCTTTGCCGCTGTTGGCGTGGCTGCAATCGACCATGATCCGCGCCGGGATTTTCAGCTTGTTCAAGTCGCTGTTCACCTGGGCCACGCTGGCGCGATCGTAGTTCGGACCGCGATGGCCGCCGCGCAGGACCAGGTGGGTGTCAGGGTTGCCCGGGGTCTGGATGATCGCCGGGTGGCCCTGGCTGTCGACGCCGAAGTGCCGGTGGGGATGAGCGGCCGAGCGCATGGCGTCACTGGCCACGCCGACGCCGCCATCGGTGCCGTTCTTGAAGCCGACCGGCAGGTTCAGGCCGCTGGCCATTTCCCGGTGGATCTGCGATTCGGTGGTGCGGGCGCCGATGGCAACCCAGCTGAGCAGGTCGTCGAAGTAGCCGGCGGCCATGGGTTGCAGCAACTCCGTGGCCACCGGCAGGCCGAGGCGGAGCATTTCGCGCATGAGCTCGCGGGACAGGGTCAGGCCACCGGCCATGTCATCGCTGCCATCCAGGTGCGGGTCGTAGGCCAGGCCTTTCCAGCCGACGGTGGTGCGCGGTTTTTCCACGTAGGCGCGCATGACCAGCAGCATGCCGTCGCTGACATCGGCGGCGAGTCGGGCGAGGCGGCCGGCGTATTCGAGGGCAGAGTGGGGGTCGTGAATCGAGCAGGGGCCGACGACCACCAGCAATCGGGCGTCTTCACCGTTGAGAATGGCACGCACGGCGTCGCGATGGGCGGCGACTTGGCGGGTGAGATCGTTGCTCAGGGGCAACTGCTGTTTGAGTTGCAGGGAGCTGGGCAGACGCAGGGTCAACGCTTCGTTGGCTGGGCTCAGGCTGGACAGCGGCAAGGCAGAGACGGACGAGTTCATATTCAGGCTTCCTGGGCGAGCGGCGGGTTCTTCCCGCGCACTCGGCCCTACAGGGGTGTTCGACAATTGGCCGGATTGGCTGCGTGTGTGTGCTTGCCACCAGTGGGTGACCGATCGGAGGCGGCAGGCTGTCCCGAGCGGAGGCTGCTAAATCGCCAGGCGGTGGAGGTGTCGTAACGGTAATAGGTGGCGTAGTTCATGGGGTAAATCCTCAAATTGTCAGGTTGCTGCGTAAAAGTGTCAGGGCTGAAAAAACAAAACCCCCGGTCGGGAGGCCGACCGGGGGTTGAGAATTCTCTGGTGGCGACCCGTTCAAAGTGGGCGCCGTGTGGGTATCAGGCGCGCCAGTGGCTAAACCAATACCCAAAATAAAAGCTGACCGAAGCACAAACACCGTTCGCCCGCGCAGCCGCAACCGAGCGCGAGGCGCGGGTGGCAAGAAGCGATGAGCGGACGTTGAACATGTTGTGTCTCCGATGAATGCCCCGAGCTTACTAGAGGGCGGTACGCGGATTCAATCAGAAATTGCTATCAAGGGCCGCTGATGTTGTCTATCGCCCGAGCGCGTCGACGTTTGTGACACACTGGGGGTTCATCAAGCCATTCAAAGACTCACCATGACTTCATCGCCCGCAGACGACGGATTTGACTGGCGCCCTGCAACAGCGGCCGACCTGGCTTTCGCCCGCGATCTGACCTGTCAGAACATGCTCCATTACTACATTCGGCACGAACTGCTGTGGCAGGACGAGGCCTTTGATGTGGCCTGGGCGGGCCGGGACAACCGCTTGATCGTACGCGACGATGTCCGGCTGGGCTTTGTCAGCCTGAGTCGTGACGGCAGAGCGCTGTACATCCGTGAGTTGCAGATCATCGAGACCTGTCGCGGGCAGGGGGCCGGAACCTGGGCGATCGATCAGGTATTGGCCCTGGCGCGCCAGGAGCGACGCCCGGCCTTGCGCTTGACGGTGTTCGAGAACAATCCGGCGAAAAGGCTCTACGAGCGAAAGGGCCTGAGGGTGGTTGGCACGGACGAGTGTTTTCTGAGAATGCAGTGCGACATTGCGTGCCAAAATCGCTGAAACACATACAAGACAAGCCTTTCAAGATGTATTGAAACTTTTTATCTGGCGCTTGCCGCTAGGTCTGCCAGTCGCTTTTTGCTAAGGTGTCGGCAACTCAATAAGACCATATCGCGGGGTGTCTGCTTGATTAGGGTGCTAGTGGTCGATGACCATGATCTCGTTCGTACAGGCATTACACGAATGCTGGCTGACATCGATGGCCTGCAAGTGGTTGGCCAGGCCGAGTCCGGGGAAGAGTCCCTGCTCAAGGCGCGTGAGTTGAAACCCGATGTGGTCCTGATGGATGTCAAGATGCCCGGTATCGGCGGTCTTGAAGCCACCCGAAAGTTGTTGCGCAGTCACCCGGACATCAAGGTCGTCGCGGTCACCGTGTGCGAGGAGGACCCATTTCCCACCCGTTTGTTGCAGGCCGGTGCCGCTGGCTACCTGACCAAGGGCGCGGGGCTGCCGGAAATGGTCCAGGCCATTCGCCTGGTGTTCGCCGGGCAACGCTACATCAGCCCGCAGATCGCCCAACAGTTGGCGATCAAATCCTTCCAGCCGACCAACGATTCGCCGTTCGATGCCTTGTCCGAGCGGGAAATCCAGATCGCGTTGATGATCGTCGGCTGCCAGAAAGTGCAGATCATCTCCGACAAGCTGTGCCTGTCGCCCAAAACCGTCAACACCTACCGTTACCGAATTTTCGAAAAGCTTTCGATCAGCAGCGATGTCGAGTTGACGCTGTTGGCGGTTCGTCACGGCATGGTTGATGCCAGCCTCTGAACATGACTGAAATTTTCGATCCAAGCGCGTTCCTGTCAACGGTCAGTGGGCGCCCCGGCGTCTACCGCATGTTCGACAGCGAGGCGCGTCTGCTCTACGTCGGCAAGGCCAAGAACCTCAAGAATCGCCTGTCGAGTTACTTCCGCAAGTCCGGCCTCGCACCGAAGACCGCCGCCCTGGTGGCCCGCATCGCCCAGGTCGAAACGACCATCACGTCCAACGAAACCGAAGCCCTGTTGCTCGAGCAGACGCTGATCAAGGAATGGCGCCCGCCCTACAACATCCTGCTGCGTGACGATAAATCCTACCCCTACGTGTTTCTTTCCGATGGCCAGTTTCCGCGCCTGAGCATTCACCGGGGGGCGAAGAAGGCCAAGGGCCGATACTTCGGGCCCTATCCCAGCGCCGGGGCGATCCGCGAGAGCCTGAGCCTTTTGCAGAAGACCTTTTTCGTTCGCCAGTGTGAAGACAGTTACTACAAGAACCGCACGCGGCCGTGTCTGCAGTACCAGATCAAGCGCTGCAAGGCGCCCTGTGTCGGGCTGGTGGAGCCCCAGGTGTACGCCGAAGATGTGCGGCACTCGGTGATGTTCCTGGAAGGGCGCAGCAATGCGCTGACCGATGAGCTATCGGCGGGCATGGAAGAGGCGGCGATCAATCTGGAGTTCGAGCGCGCCGCCGAGTTGCGCGACCAGATTTCCCTGCTGCGCCGGGTCCAGGACCAGCAGAGCATGGAGGGCGGGTCGGGGGATGTCGACGTGATCGCGGCTTTCGTCAATCCGGGTGGCGCCTGTGTGCACTTGATCAGCGTGCGCGGTGGCCGGGTGCTGGGCAGCAAGAATTTCTTCCCGCAGGTGGGTATCGAGGAGGACGTGTCCGAGGTCATGGCGGCGTTTCTCGGCCAGTACTTCGTCAGCAGTCCCGAACGCGATTTGCCCAGCGAGCTGATCGTCAACGTGGTGCATGAGGATTTCCCGGCGCTGATCGAGGCCATTCACGAACTGCGGGGCCGGGAACTGAGCATCAGTCACCGGGTGCGTGGCACGCGGGCCCGCTGGCAGCAATTGGCGGTGACCAATGCGGAGCAGGCGCTGGGTGCGCGCCTGGCCAACCGGCAACACGTGGCCGCGCGTTTCGACGCCCTGGCCGATGTGCTGAAACTGGATGAACCGCCGCAGCGCCTGGAGTGCTACGACATCAGTCACTCCAGCGGCGAGGCGACCGTGGCGTCCTGCGTGGTATTCGGCCCTGAGGGGCCGATCAAGGCCGATTACCGCCGCTACAACATCGAAGGCGTGACCGCCGGCGATGACTACGCCGCCATGCACCAGGCGCTGACCCGGCGCTTCAGCAAGCTGAAGGACGGGGAGGGCAAGCTGCCGGACATTCTGCTGGTGGACGGTGGCAAGGGCCAATTGTCCATGGCGCGCGATGTGCTCAACGAACTGGCAGTGCCCGACCTGATCCTGTTGGGCGTGGCCAAGGGCGCGACGCGCAAGGCCGGTTTCGAAACCCTGTACCTCAACGATGCCGCCCACGAATTCACCCTGCGCGGTGATTCTCCGGCGCTGCACCTGATCCAGCAGATCCGCGACGAAGCCCACCGGTTCGCCATCACCGGGCACCGCGCCCGCCGTGGCAAAACGCGCCGCACGTCTACACTGGAAGGCGTCGCCGGGGTCGGGCCGACACGCCGGCGCGATCTGTTGAAACATTTTGGTGGATTGCAGGAGCTGTCTCGTGCCAGCATCGAAGAGATCGCCAAAGCACCGGGGATCAGTAAAAAGCTCGCAGAGTTGATTTATGCAAATCTGCACAGCGAGTAGAATGCCCCACTTACCTCGTAGCCAGTTGTGCCGATGAATATCCCTAATCTGATTACCGTTCTACGCGTTCTGCTTATCCCGATCTTCATTTTGCTGTTCTATCTGCCTTACCAATGGAGCTACGCGGCCTCTGCTTCGGTCTTCGCGTTCGCCGCCGCCACCGACTGGCTGGACGGCTACCTGGCCCGCCGCCTGGAGCAAAGCACTCCGTTCGGAGCGTTTCTCGATCCGGTGGCAGACAAGCTGATGGTCGCCGTGGCCCTGGTCCTGCTGGTGCAGGAGCACGCCAACCTGTGGCTGACGCTGCCGGCTGCGGTCATCATCGGCCGTGAGATCGTGGTCTCGGCACTGCGCGAGTGGATGGCCGAGATTGGCGCACGTGCCCATGTCGCCGTGTCCAACCTGGGCAAATGGAAAACCGCCGCGCAGATGCTGGCGCTGGTGATCCTGCTGGCCAACCCGTCGCATTTCACCTTCTGGGTCCTGCTCGGCTATGCCTTGCTGATGATCTCCGCCGGCCTGACCCTGTGGTCCATGGTTCAATACCTGCGAGCCGCGTGGCCGCATCTGAAGATCGATGTGGAAAAGAAATAAACTTTTTTGAATCAAAGGGTTGACGGGCCATCTGGATTCTATAAAATGCGCCTCACCAAGACGCGGGAATAGCTCAGTTGGTAGAGCACGACCTTGCCAAGGTCGGGGTCGCGAGTTCGAGTCTCGTTTCCCGCTCCAAGATTCAGAAAAAGCCACTCAATGAGTGGCTTTTTTTGTGCCTGAAATTTATGTTTAGTACTGGAAGCATAGGCTTCAGCACCTTCTATCATTCCGCTAAGCGCAACAGACCGTTCTTGTTTACTCGATTTTGAGAAGAGGGTTGGGAGCCAGCACTGAGGAAATTTGTGCGTTCATGATCCGTACTGGTATCGTGCCATTATGTAGCATCGCCATGGAAAAAGGATAGAAGGGAGCAAGATGAACGATTTCGAGCAACAACCCTTTGCGGACGCAGAGTTCGCTGAGAATCCGGAGCAACGGTGTCCCTGCATTCTTTTGTTGGACACTTCTGGTTCTATGAGCGGTGCACCGATTCAACAGTTAAATGATGCTCTGCAATTCTTCAAAGAGGATCTACACGCTGACGCGATGGCAGCAAAGCGCGTGGAGTTGGCAGTGGTGACCTTTGGTCCTGTCAACGTGCGCACCGAGTTCACGACAGTCGATGGCTTTTTCCCTGAGGTACTAGAGGCCAGTGGCGTCACGCCAATGGGTGAAGCCGTCGTGCGAGTGCTGGATCTGTTGCGCGAACGTAAGGACCGCTACCGAGCCAATGGCGTTAAGTACTACCGTCCGTGGGTATTTCTAATTACCGACGGTGCTCCGACTGACGATTGGCAGGAAGCACGTCGACGGGTCCATGAAGGTGAGGAACGTAAGGAGTTCATGTTTTACTCCGTGGGCGTTGCTGGCGCAGACATGTCGACTCTTTCCCAGATTGGCACCCGTCAGCCACTGAAGTTAAAGGGCCTCGCATTTCGGGAGTTATTCGCTTGGCTGTCCAGCTCGCTAAGTGCCGTATCGCAGTCCAATCCTGGCGACGCTGTTCCTCTGGTCAATCCGACCGCTCCAGAGGGGTGGGCCGTTGCGGGATAGTCCACGCTGGCGTTGGGCGGCTGCATCGTGCGTCGGTACTTCTCATATGCGAATGGGCACGCGAAAGCAGGATGCCTACACCGTTATGCGGATCAGCCCGCATACATTTTGCGCGGTTGTTTCCGACGGCGCGGGTAGCGCTAGTTATGGTGGACAAGGCGCTTCCTTGCTCTGCCGTAGTCTGATGGCCGACTTCCGCACATGGTTTGAACATCACGACGACTTGCCAGACGGCGAAGTGATTCTGTGCTGGATTGACCAAGTGCGAGATCGACTCTCCGAGGCCGCGGCGCGGCGCGGGGTGACACGGCGGCAGTTCGCCGCGACGTTGGTCATGCTGGTGGTATTCAAGAATTGTGTCTTGGCCTTGCAGATTGGCGACAGTGCGTTGGTGGCTCGTAAAGATGGGGTTTGGGAAGCGCTGTGCTGGCCGGAGAACGGAGAGTTCGCATCGACGACCTATTTCGTCACGGACGACCCAGAGGTTCGTCTGCATACGTTCCATCTAGATCTCGAATATGACGCCTTTGCTTTGTTTTCCGATGGATTAGAGTCAGTCGCTTTGGAGCACGCAACGCAACGGCCTTTTGCTCGGTTCTTTGATCCGATGATTAAACCGGTCGATCAGGTTGAAGGAGAGGGGCGCCTCGTCGAATTGTCGGGCGCGCTCGCGCGCTACCTGGACAGTCCAGCGTTCTGCGAGCGCACGGATGACGACAAAACTCTCATCCTTATCTCATGCCAATGAACACCTCGCCGGTTAGGATCGCCGGTAAGAATGAACAACTCGATAAGCGGCTTGGCAAGGGCGGTGAGGGAGACGTTTACGCCCTAGTGGGACGTGCAGATCGAGCAGTCAAGATCTACAAAACGGAGCTTAGGCGATCCCGCGAGAGTAAGGTCCGAGCGATGGTCGAGGGCCGATTGGCAGACGCGACCACTCTAGTCGCCTTCCCGTCTGAAGTGGTCACTGACTCATCGGGAAACTTTGTTGGCTTTTCTATGCGGCTGGTTGCGGGATATCGACCACTCCATGAGCTATACAGCCCCAAGTCGCGCAAAATTCATTTTCCAAAAGCGGACTACCGGTTTCTGGTTCGTGTGGCCCAGAACGTCGCCCGTGCTGTCGCGACGGTGCATCAAGCGGGATGTATTATCGGTGACCTCAATCATTCTGGGGTTCTGGTAGCGCAAGACGCAACTGTTGCACTGATTGATGCCGACAGTTTTCAGTTCAGTTTGAACGGGCAGTCCTACCCTTGTGTGGTCGGCACCGAGGACTTCACGCCTCCAGAGCTCCATGGTGTCAGCCTTAGTAACGTCAAGCGCACTCAAGCGCATGACAACTTTGGTCTTGCAGTCGCCACCTTCCAATTGTTGATCATGGGCAAGCATCCCTATGCCGGCCGTTTTAGTGGGTCGGATCTCAGCCTGGGTCAGTCGATTGCACAGAACCGCTTCGCCTTTTCCGTTGCGCGACGTGACGAAACACGCACCACACCGCCGCCGGGCTCGGTTCTGCTGGGGGACTTCCCTCCGCAGATCGCCGCAGCATTTGAGGCTGCGTTCGGTCTAGTGGCCGTTTCTCGTCCGGATCCTGCGGCCTGGGTGAGTTTGCTTCAGGGACTAGAAACCACCCTGCGTCAATGTGCGAATGTGCCGACCCACTACTTTCCTGGCGCGGCGGGAAGTTGTCTTTGGTGTCGGCTCGCCAGTCAGTCAGGCGTCGAAATGTTTCCGTTGGGGCTTGTCGTGGGGAATATCCCGACGGCAGGACCTTTCGATCTGGAGCGTATATGGGCGGCCATCCAAGCGGTGCGGCTCCCACGGCCGGAGGAAGTCCTTCCCACTTGGAGCGGCGATACCGGTCCGCCCAGTACGACACTTACTCGGGTGAAGAGCAAAGGTTCTAACCAAGTTGTATTCGGTGTTCTTGCCATGCTGGTGGCAATCATCGGCTTTGCAAATGCACCGTTCTTAGCGCTTCTGTGGGGATGCTTCGTAATCTACGGCTTGTTCGGAATATTCACTAAGGCCAAGGTGGACTCAACACCATTTCTCAATGCCTATAAGGATGCGGACAATCGAGTGCGTTTGGCATCGCAGGCATACCTGCAGCGCATCGGCCTCAAGGAAATATTTGTCCTGCGTGCCGACCTAGAGGATGGTGTTGCCCGATATCGGCAGGTGGAGGGAGATCTTGTACAGGCGCTGATGAAGCTGAAGTCAACACGAGAGGCTCGTCAGAGAACAGACTTCTTGGATCGGTTTCTGATCAGGCGCGCGACCATACCAGGCATAGGGCCTGCTAAAACTGCCACACTGGCGTCCTTTGGTATCGAGACAGCTGCTGACATCACGGCTTCGGCAGTTCGGGCGGTACCTGGATTCGGTGAAGCGCTGACTGGCAAAATGCTTGTGTGGCGCCAGAGTCACGAGGCCAAGTTTCGCTACAACGCCTCGCCAGACCCGTCTGATATCCAAGCTGAGAATGCAGTGCGCTCCGCATCCGCGACTAAACAGATTGATCTGCAGAACAAACTTCGGTCGGGCCTCGCGGCTTTGCAAGCTGCGGTCCCTCGATGTATATCCGCTAAATCTACGCCAGATCCATCTCTTGTGCAGGCTCTTGCTGAGCGGGCACAGGCGCAACGGGATTGCGTTGCCATGAGCATCGCTGTACCACCTGCTGCGGTCGTCTCCATTGAGATGCCAAGACAAGCGCCGGCTCAAGCGGTCAGAGTCTCGTCATCGCCTAGTCCAACATATTATTCAGGGGCTGGGGTTTGTCCAAGGTGTGGTGCCTCGATGGTGCGTCGGACAGCTCGTAAGGGAAAACGAGCGGGACGTCAGTTCTGGGGTTGTTCCCGGTATCCGGCTTGCAATGGGACTCGAAATTGAAGCGGTTGTGGGGAGGGGCGATGAGCAGGCAGGAGCCTTGTGAGTGCGCAGCATCGTTCAGTAAAAACAGATGAACGCGATTATTTTGTTATGCGTGATCTCTTCGATGTCCTATTTTCATTCCTTGGGTAAACAATGAGTCTTGCTGGCGTTCGTTCAAATCGAGGGGATAGCTATCAGACACTGATCGCTATGAGATGGGCTTTAACAATTCTGTCTGATCCTGAGTACGAATGGCTGGAGGTTGACTCAACTCGTTGGTTGGTGGACGACGTTGTGGTCGGGAGGGTCGATGGATCCATAATCTGCTGTCAGTGCAAAAAAAATCAGCCTGACTTTAAGCCTTGGACTGTTGCCGATCTGGCTGATGAGTTGGACAAGGCATCTCGCCTGCTAGCGGCCACTCCAAAAGCGGAGATTCGCTTCTATTCGCGCAATACCTTTGGTCTTGTTGCCAAGCTGCGGGAACACAGCGTTACGCAACCTGATGAGTGTAGCTACCGGAAAAGCCTGACAGCTGAACATACGGGAACAGATACCGCCCTGGCTGCTGCATTCAACAGCGCCGTGTCGCTTTCGACCTACGAGCTCCTTTCTCGTACAACTTTCCATGGCACTGCTGAGTTCAGTGATGTTGAAGAGGAGCAGTTGGAGCGGCTTCGCTTTTTAGCGACGAATGCACGCACTGCCTATAACGCCCTATGGCGGCGTATTGATCAACTCGGTTCACGGATGCCAGATTCAGGTTCAGAGTCTATGTCGGTTCAGCACCGATTGACAAAAGATGACCTCATTGCGCTGCTCAGGAAGTCAGGGTCAATGCTGGCGCCGGATATGGAGCAGTCAGAAATCCGTGCCTCGCTCTCTGAAGTTTCCGTAGTCGGGCGTGCATGGCGCCGGGAGATCGCTGGGCGACGTATGCCAGCTAGAGTCATCGATGATTTGCTATCTGCTGTTGATGAGAAGAAGCGTTCTATCCTACTCACCGGATTGCCTGGTTCTGGCAAAACTTGTGTGCTTCTGGCTGTGCAAGAGGCGCTGGAGTTGCGAGCCGAAAGCGATAGTAGGTTGGTGCCGCTGTTCATTCAATCTCGAGAGTTCGCTGACCTAGCTACCGCGAAGGACCGGCAGGCTCAGGGTTTGCACGAAGAGTGGGTAGAGAAGGTCGCTCGTTTGGCTGACGAAGCTCATGTCGTTGTTGTTATTGATTCGCTCGACGTGCTGTCAATCTCGCGTGAGCATGGTGCACTTACGTATTTCTTGGCGCAGATCGACAGGCTTTTGTTGGTTGCCAACGTCACGGTGTTAACCGCTTGTCGTGAGTTCGACCGACGCTATGACCGTCGTATTTCTGAGCGTGTGTGGGACTGTGAGCTAAAGTGTCAGTCGTTGGATTGGGATGGTGAGCTGCTGCCGTTTATGCAGTCGCTTGATATTGACGTCGCACGTATTGACCATCCGACTCGTGAACTTCTTCAGAACCCGAGAGAATTAGCTCTATTTGTCGAACTGGCGCAGTTGGAAGGTGGCTTTAGTGTTGTGACCAGTCAAGCGCTGGCGCAGCGCTACTTGGATGCCTTGGTCCGCGCTGACGTCAAGTTGGGCGATGCGGCAATGAAAGCAATAGAGTCAGTTGCCGACGAAATGCTCAAGTCCCGTAGTCTCACGATCCCTGTTCAGAGGTTCTCCGAGTCGCCAAGCGTGATGCGTGTACTCCTCAGTCACAACGTTCTTTATGAAGTCCAGGATGGAAGGATAGGCTTTGGACACCAGACGCTGCTTGATGTATTGGTGATTAGTTCCGCCATTCGAAAGGGAATGACGTTGAATGACTTCATCCAGAGCTTGTCTCCTGCGCCATTTGTGAGGCCCAGTATTCGTAGTTTCGTCGCGCAGTTGGCTTCCGGCGATCGTCGAGCATTCAGGGCTCAGTTGCGGGCGGTGCTGATGGGGAGTTGTGCATTTCACGTTCGCCGCTTGGTGGCCGAATCATTTGCAGAGGGCTTGCCTCACGATGATGATTGGCCGCTAATTCGTGACCTGCGCAGGGACTTCCTTGATGTGTTCCAGGTCATATATTTGCAAGCCAAATCGATCGAGTGGAACCAGTTCTGGTTCAAGTACCTAGTACCCGCATTGAGGGATGATCGAGACCAAGAAGGGTTGATGGCGCATTTGCATAGATCCTCTGCATGGGTCAATCAAGAGCCTTATCTGGTTCTGCCATTCTGGACAGAGTTGCTGGAAGCTGACTGGATGGATCGCGGCGCTGTTGCAGAGAGGCTGAGCTTCTCGTTGTCCGATGTTGAGCCTGTACATGCCGATCGCATGGGAAGCTTGGTCGAGTCGCTGCTTCGTATGCCGGTACAGGAGCACAGCTTTCTTGGGCGTTCAATTGCGCATTGTATTGACGCCGGCGTGATGTCGGATGAAGTTCTCTGGCAGTTTGTGATTGGTGATGTTGGGCCAGATGATGTTCTTGACCTTCATCGCCTCGGCAGCAAGCTTCGTTGTCGTGACCATGAATTTGGCGATCACCACGACAGCTTCCTTGTTGCGAGAATGAAAAAATCTTCGAAGTTGTTAGATCTTGCACTTCAATCTATTGAAGATTGGAGTCGGGCCAGAATCTCCGCAATTGGTGGATGGGCTGCGGAAAGCTATGGTTTTTTGCGGAGCACTTCGTACAATACTGTTCGCAGTCAGCATGATCACCAGTATGTAGAGCCCGATAATTTGCTGATGAATGCGATTGAGGCCGCTGTGCTCAATCATGCGTCACTAGATTCGGATTGGTGGCGGGACAACCGAGCGCGACTCTGTTTCAGTCATGAGGGGGCGCTACGCTATTTTGGCATCCTTTCGTGTAAAGGATTTTCGGGCTGCAATGCTGATCTTGCGTTGCGCTTGCTGTGTGATTCTCCACTGGCGGATTCCGAGTTCCTATATGAGCTTGGTTGCCTTACCAAGTCCGCGTTTGTCCACTTTGATGTGGGCCAGCAGGAAGCCGCAGTGGCTGCAATATTTGCCATCAAGGGCGATAAAGGTCTGGACGAGCACGAAGCGCTCTGGAGACGAAGAGCTCAAGCGCGGCTTATTGCATGTATCCCTTGCCATCTGCGTCCGATCGAAGCGCACCAGTTACTGGACGATGTCTTAGAAAGAGAAGGGGTGTTGATCGATACGCCCCCGATACGGTCATGGGGTGGGATGGTCGCCGCACCATTTTCGTATCTGGTCTTTCTTGAGGTGAGTAACCTCGGAGTGTTGCGGCTTTTGAAGCACTACACGGGGTATGAACGTGGATTTGAAGATCATTTAATCGGCGGCGAGAGCGAAGTTGCATCTGAGCTTCGCGAGGCTTCTTCTCGTGATCCTGAGCGATTCCTTCGAATTTTGCGCGAGAGTTGGTCTGATATTTCATCTGTTTTCTGTGACGCCATCATGGATGGAGTTGGTAACTACTTGGCGCATATCCACGGCAACTTGCAGTCCAGCACCTCTTGGGCACCAGTTGTCGAGATCGATAGCCCGTTGTTGGTCGGGCGGATTATTGATGAGCTTGAGCGGAATGCAGGCTACTGGAAGCAGAACCGCGCAGCATCCAATGCACTGAACGCATGTGCGCGTGTGATTGGCGGCTCTAAGGATGCTGCGCGCCTGGTCTGTCTGGTATCGGAATTCTTTGAGATGCAAGAGGAGGCATCTATAAGTGGTGATGGAGTCGGTCCTCTTGAAGTTGGAATCAACATGGCTCGCGGGCATGTTGTCGAGGCTCTGGTAATCGTACTTTGCAACGTCTACGAACATGGCGTGACCTTGCCAAATACTCTGTTGCCTCTTCTGCGCCGCTTCTCGGATGACGGGAATCCGGCTATTAACGCCGTGATCATCCGCCGCCTAGCGTATCTGCAGAGTCAAGATCCTGATGTAGGTTGGGACTTGTTCGAGCGCTGCATGCAAGGTAGCACTTTAGGGCTATGGGGGATTGCCGAGCCTTGCCTCTACTACGCCTATTACAATCATTTTGAGCGAGTATCGTTTTGGTTGGAGCGCCTTCGTCTAGAGGGAGCGGGCAAGGATCTGGAGACATGGGGAAGAATATCGGCCTTGGCCGCTTTGTCAGATCGTCTTGATTTTTCCGAGCTTCTAAATGACTTGACGTCTATCAATGACTCTGCTGCATGGCATGGAGCATCGGTTGTGTGGGCGTACGCCCAGAACTTCAATAGGCATCGTGCTCAATGCGTTGCAGGACTTGAGCACGGACTTTCCTCTGGCCCGCATTCAGCTGTTGTTGCGGAGCGGATGAGTCAGCTATTCCGTAGCGAAGCTGCTGCCGTTCCTTCTAGTCTAGTTCGTAGCTATTTTGCTTCTCGAGTCGCCGGGAGCAAACGTGGGAGCGCTCACATCTATGGATTGGGTGAGTGGTTGAGTGCTACTGCGCAGCGAGATCCAGGTGAGGCGCTGACAATCATGGAGCTTTATCTGGCTTATGTCCGCGACGGAGAAGAGCATATCTATGACTACGGGGGCAATCTCACTCAGTTGCTAACGCGGTTGTTTGCTGAGGCAGAGGAATGGGAGGAAACCGACAAAGGTTTGATGTTGCGGCGTGTAGTGGCGGTGCAGGATGGGTTGCTGTCGCTTGGAGTTACAGGTGTCAGTGATTGGCTGAAGGCTGCTGAGAGGCCATGAATGGATCGTGCCACCTTGAAATGTGAGGGGTCGTCATATCTGGGCGACCCCTTTTTGACTCGTGATACACCCCGAAAATAAGTCCAGAATCAAGTCCATTCCTGCTTCAGGAACCCCTAGATTTCAATGGGTAGGACTCTAGTTGCGAGTCTCGTTTCCCGCTCCAAGATTCAGAAAAAGCCACTCAAACGAGTGGCTTTTTTTCGTCTGGAGTTTGAGTTCGGTTAGAAGCAAAGGCACCACTCAGCCATCGACCTTCAGCATCCTCTGTTTAAATGCTTCGGGGTCGAAAGGATCGCGTTGCCGGCGATCCCATCCCAGCGGACTGAAAGACTGTTTCTGTTGAACGCTATCCTTTTACTTGTAACAACCCGCGCATGCCCTGATAGAATGCGATAAATTCCCATTTGCATTTATCACCTCCCGTGCACTCTATATCATCGGCAAACCCCCACCCGCATCGGTCCATCGATCAGCTCTACGGCCACCACCATGGTTGGCTGCAAGGCTGGTTGCGCAAGCGTCTGGGCAATGCCGCCGACGCGGCGGACCTGGCCCAGGATACGTTCGTGCGGCTGCTCAGCAGTGCGCCCGACGAGCCGCTGAGCTTCACCACACCGCGCGCTTATCTGGCCACTATCGCTAATCGCCTGAGCATCAATCTCTATCGCCGTCGCTCGCTGGAGCAAGCCTATCTGGCGGCGCTGGCGCAGACGCCGGAGGAACTGGCGCCGTCGCTGGAGCATCAGGCGCTGGTGCTGGAGGCCCTTGACGAGATTGATCAGGTCCTTGCGCTATTGCCGGCCAAAACCCGGCAGACTTTCCTGATGGCGCAACTGGAGGGTTACACGCAGGAAGAGATCGCCAGCCGCCTCAATCTCAGCGTGCGTTCGGTGCAGCGTTACCTTGCACGGGCTTTCGAAGAGTGCATCGTGCTCGCCAGTCAGAGCGCGCTATGACTGATAAGCCGATTGACCGACGCATCGCCCGTGAAGCAGCTGACTGGTTCGTGCGCTTGCAGAACAGCGGCGCTTGCGCCGCCGAGCATGCCGCCGGTGCCGAATGGCGGGCGCGGCACGCGGATCACGAACGGGCCTGGCAATTGGCGCAGCGCTTCAGCGACCAGGCCCGGCAGCTTGCCGGTGGTGCCGGACGGGCAGCGCTGGAGCGTCCACGTAGCCTGGATCGGCGACAGGTGCTCAAGACCCTGGCGTTGCTGATCGTCACCGCGCCGCTTGGGCTGGCGGCACAGCGCAGCCTGCCGTGGCGCGAGTGGCAGGCGGACGAACGCACTGCCACGGGCGAGCAGCGCACCCTGCGCTTGCCGGATGGCGCAGAGATTCGCCTGAACACCGGCAGCGCCGTGGATATCGCCTACGACGACAGCGTTCGCCGTTTGCGCCTCATCGCCGGCGAGATGCTCGTCGAGGCAGTGCCCAGCGAAATGACCCGGCGGCCATTCATCCTCGATACCGTCGATGCGCAAATCACGCTGCTCGGCAGCCGCTTGCTGGTGCGTCAGTACCCGCAGAGCACTTACCTCGCCGCGCTGGAGGGCACTGTCGAGGTACGCCCGCGGCTGTCGGGTGACGGCGGCCTTATGCGTCTGGCGGCTGGCCAGCAGACCCGGGTCAACAGTCGGGCGGCAGAGCCCTCGACGGCGCTGGCGCAGAATCGTCTGGATTGGCTCAACGGCCTCCTGCGCGCAGAAAAGATGCGTCTCGATGATTTCATTACCGAGCTGGATCGTTATCGGCCTGGCTTGCTGCGTTGCGATCCGGCGGTGGCAGGCCTGCTGATCTCTGGCGCCTTTCAGTTGCGCGACACCGATCAGGTTCTCCGCGCCCTGAGTCGGACGCTGCCGGTGAATGTCCACTACCGCACGCCTTACTGGGTCACCATTACGGCGCGAGCAAACGCTTGATCAACTTCTCTGTCGTGTTTTCCTCAGGCTGCGTGTCCCTCCTGTAAGCACATCACTTTCACAGGGTAGGGAAGAACACATGGCAACGACGCAGAGCATGCAACCACTGGCGCGGGCAGTACACGCCGCCGCACTGGGGCTGATCATCGCGGGCGGCATCCTGAACGCTGTTTCATCCCAGGCAGCCGAGCAGGGCGCGCAACACAACCGTGCCTATCACGTGCCTGCTGGCAACCTGAGCACCTCCCTTTCCGAGTTCGCCAGCCAGGCGGATATCACCCTGCCCATCGAACCGGGCCTGGTGGAAGGGCTGCGCAGCCCAGGTCTGGATGCCGCTACCAGCGTAGAGGGCGGACTGCAGCAATTGCTGCAAGGCACCGGTCTTGAGGCTGCGCCGCAGGGTAATGGCCTCTACCTGCTGACACCGCAGACGGCGGGCACCAGCCTGGAACTGGGCGCTACCAGCATCACCGGACAACACCTGGCGGCGACGACCGAGAACAGCGGTTCCTACACCACCGGGACGATGCAGACCGCCACCAAGCTGCCCTTGAGTTTGCGCGAAACGCCGCAGTCGGTCAGCGTGGTCACGCGCAAGCGCATGGACGACAAGGCCATGACCAGCATCAGCGACGTCGCCAAAAGCGCGCCGGGGATCTTCCTCAATAACGCCGGTGGGGTCGGGCGGCCGACGTTCAGCTCGCGCGGCTTCGACATCGACAACATCCTGTACGACGGCTTTCCCACCAGCTTCCTGACGTACCTGCCCAGCGGAGAAGCCAACCTGGCCATGTATGACCGGGTGGAGATCGTTCGCGGTGCCGCTGGCTTGACCCAGGGTGCCGGCAACCCGGCCGGCGCCATCAACCTGGTGCGCAAGCGTCCGACCCATCAATTCCAGGGCACGCTCACCGGCAGTGCCGGCAGTTGGGATGATTACAGCAGTACGCTGGACGTGGGAGGCCCGCTCAATGACAGCGGGACCCTGCGCGCTCGTACCGTGATTTCGGGCCAGGACGCCAAAAGCTTTCGGGACTCGGTGGAGAGCGACGCGCAACTGTTCTATGGCGTGGTCGACGCCGACTTGAGCGAAAACACCACCCTGACCCTCGGCGCCTACCGGCAGAAAAACCATACCAACTATATCTGGGGTGGATTGCCCATGGCCCGTGGCGGTGGCCATCTCGGGCTGCCACGCGATACCTTCCTGGGCAATGACTGGGAATACTCGGACAACCGCACCACGGGGTATTTCGCCACCCTGGAGCAAGGCCTCGCCAATGACTGGACGCTGCGCCTGGCAGCGATGCAGACCACGACCGACACCGACGTGCTGGCCTCATCGGTGTGGGAATACGATCGGCACTATCTGTGGACCGAAGCCATGGAGCAGAAGGAAACCGGCTACGACCTGGCACTCAGCGGTCCCTTCCAGATGCTCGGTCAGGTGCATGACGTCACGCTGGGCCTAAGCCGGCGCGAGCTGGATTATCGTTCCGGCGACGCCTGGAGCGCTTACACCGACGCGGGCAGCAATCTCTTCGAGTGGGATCCACGTGATCATGACAAACCGTATTACGTCACGGGCGATGACGGCCTCCCCGAGACCACCACTCAGGACAGCTTCCATGCCAGCACCCGACTGCGCTTGAGCGAGCCACTGTCGCTGATTCTCGGTGGTCGTCTGGACTGGTACGAATTCGAGGACAAGGCCAGCAGTGAAGCCAACTTCAAGGTCACTCGCAATCTGACCCGCTACGCCGGCCTGGTCTACGACCTGGACGACAATCACTCGGTCTATGTCAGCTACACCGATATCTTCAAACCACAGACCAGCAAGGGCCTGGACAGAAAAGTGATCGAGCCTGTGGTGGGCGAGAACTACGAAGTGGGCATCAAGGGCGAATACTTCGATGGCGCACTGAACGCCAGCATGGCGGTCTTCCAGATCGACCAGAAGAATCGCGCCCAGGATTTGCCTGACTCCAAAGGCTGCGGCTCAGGCCCGGCGAGTGCGTGCTACGAGGCCGCCGGGCTGGTGCGCAGCAAGGGCATCGACCTGGAAATCCAGGGCGCCCTGACCGACAACTGGCAATTGGCTGCCGGCTACACCTACACCCAGACCCAGTACGTCAGCGACGCCAATGCCGCCCTGGAAGGCGAAGACTTCGACCGCAAGAAACCGCGTCAGCTGTTCAAACTGGCCACGATCTACAACCTCCCCGATGAGCTGCAGCGCTGGCGGATTGGCGGTGATGTCTACCAACAGAGCCGCATCCGCACCTCCGGAGGCACCGGTGCCACGGCCTGGAAAAACCAGCAGGGCTCGTACACGGTGGTCGGCCTGGTGGCCGGCTACAAGGCCAGCGAGCAACTGGATCTGCAGCTCAACGTCAACAACCTGTTCGACCGTACCTACTACAGCAGCGTGGCCAACGGAGCCTATAGTCCGTATGACATCTACGGCGATCCACGCAATTTGAAACTGACGGCGCGCTACAGCTTCTAGCGAGCTTTGTGTCGCCGGGGCTCCAGGGGCGGAGTGACCTTTGGCAGACGATCGGTTGTCTGGTTCAGAGGGTTCATCGCCAGTTTTCCGATGGGCAAACGCAGAATCCTTGAACGCCCGCAGTGATGGGGGGCCTAAGCCATATCACTTCAGGAGGGCGCAATCATGTCGGAAGCTACCAGTTATTTTGCGATGGCTGTCGCGGTGATCATTTTGCTGGTTGATCTGTGGGCGATTGTCAGCGTGTTTCGCAGCGACAAGACAGTGGGAATCAAGGCCGCCTGGGCCATCGGGTTGATCGTCTTTCCGGTGCTTGGGCTGATCGTGTGGGGTATCGCCGGGCCGCGTGGCATCAAGGAGGGGCCATCGTCGCCTGAGCACAGCAAAGGCTGAGCAGCGTCGCCAAAAACAACCATCCGGAGAAAACAGGAGATTGCCATGCCCGAGCCGCTGACCTCATCTGGCGCATCTTTTCGTTATTGGTTCGCCCGCTTCGCAGGTTCCGGCTGGGGTGGACGAATCTTCTGGTCAATTCTGATGGGCGTGACGTTGCTCTTGATGGTCAGCGGCTATGGCGCGTTCGTTGGCGCCAACAAACAAAACCTCCATTTCGCCTTTCTCGGTGGCCTGTCAGGTTTCGCAGCGACGGCGGTGGGAGCCGTCATCGCGATTGCGTTGCGCGATATTGCCGCCCGAACACAGGACATCATGCTCGGCTTCGCCGCCGGGATGATGCTGGCGGCCAGTTCCTTTTCGCTGATTCTCCCGGGTATTGAAGCGGCTCAGGCGCTCTGCGGTAATCGGCTGCTCGCCGCCTGCGTGGTGGTTGCAGGATTGGGCCTGGGCGTGGCGCTGATGGTCGGCCTGGATCGCTTCGTCCCTCACGAACACGAGAAAAGCGGCCGTCGCGGGCCTCAAGAGCGGCGCATCAGCCGTGTCTGGCTGTTCGTTCTGGCCATCACCCTGCATAACCTGCCGGAAGGCATGGCCATCGGCGTGAGTTTCGCCAATGGCGACATGAAGGTCGGACTGCCGCTTACCACGGCCATCGCCATCCAGGACATTCCCGAGGGCCTGGCGGTCGCATTGGCATTGCGGGTGACCGGCATTTCCGCGCTGCGTGCGGCGCTGATTGCGGTGGGATCGGGGTTGATGGAACCCATTGGCGCCATCGTTGGTTTGGGCATTTCCAGCAGCTTTGCATTGGGTTATCCCATCGCCCTGGGCCTGGCAGCCGGCGCCATGATTTTCGTAGTGTCCCACGAGGTCATTCCCGAAACCCATCGCAATGGTCACGAGACCCCGGCGACCCTGGGGCTGATGCTCGGTTTCGGGGTCATGATGTTCCTCGATACGGCCTTGGGTTGACGCTTTGCTCTGCCAAACATGAAAAGGAAGAGAACACGGTGAGAACCGGATTCTCGTCCTCTTCAGTGGTCGACTTTTTACGTGGCCAACACTGTCGCGCCGCCATCGGTCTCCGGCAACGCGATGTGGTTATCGCCAGGTGTCAGAATGACTTTGCGGCAGTCTTCCTCTTTTTTATCGAAGATCTTGTATCCCTCGGCGGCCTGTTCCAGGGACAGGCGGTGGCTGATGATGACTTCCGGTGAGAGGCGACCTGTTTCGATGTGATCGAGAAGCTCGGGAAGGAAGCGGTGCACGTGAGTCTGTCCCATTTTGAACGTCAGGCCCTTGTCGAAGGCATCGCCGAACAGGAAGCCGTGGATGAATCCGGAGTAGACACCCGGGACGCTGACAACGCCCCCGCGTCGGACGGCTGCGATGCATTGGCGCAGCGCCTTGCCGCTGCTGCCTTCGAGTTTTAGCGTGGCGAGCACCGTTTCCGTGGTGCTGCCCTTGGCTTCGAATCCGACGGCGTCCACCACACCGTCAACGCCTCGCATGCCCTTGGTCTGGCGAATGATCGTGTCGGCAGGGTCATCGTCTTCATCGAAATTGATCGGAATCACGCCATAGGTTTTTTGCGCGTACGCCAGGCGATAAGGATGGTGATCGACCATGAAAATCTGGTCGGCGCCGAGCATCCGCGCACAGGCGGCGCTCAACAAACCGACCGGGCCGGCGCCGTAGATGGCGATGCTCGACCCCTGGCCGATGCCCGCGTTCGTCACTGCCTGATAGGCCGTGGGGAGAATGTCCGAGAGGAACAACACCTTTTCATCCGAGAGCGTCCCCGGCACCTTGAAAGGTCCGGTATTGGCTTTCGGCACTCGCACGTATTCAGCCTGGCCGCCAGGCACGCCACCGTACATATGACTGAAGCCGAAGAGCGCGGCCCCAGGAGGTATCGCCTTTTTATTGATGATCGCGCCACGGCCGGTATTGGTTGTTTCGCAGGCAGCGAACAGATCCATCGCACAGAAAAAGCAACTGCCGCAGGCAATGACAAACGGAATGACGACCCGGTCGCCCGGTTGTACCGCGGTCACCGCCGAGCCTGTTTCTTCGACGATCCCCATGAACTCGTGACCGAAGATATCGCCATGCTCGACGGTGGGGATTTTTCCACGGTAGAGATGAAGGTCAGAGCCGCAGATCGCCGTAGCCGTGACGCGAAGAAGGATGTCGTCACTGTCTTCGATGACCGGATCTGGAACGTTGTCGACCTTGACGCTGTGCGCGCCGTGATACGTGAGTGCTCTCATGATGTCTTACCCCTGACTCGATGGCTGTTAGTGGGAGAGGAGTCTCGGGGGACGTAAGTTCAGAGTGATCGCGGCGCGAATGACTAGCGGTCGGCGCTGGACGAACGCCGGCGATTTTTTAAACCTGCTGGGTTGGGGAAGGTCGACTGCGGGAGTCTCTTTGGAGGCTTAAAGAAAAATTTCGATGGTCAGCGTCAGTCTCGAGGCTTCTGGGTTTGCTTGCCCTTCGCGTTTTTCCTGAGTCCCCTGAGGTTCATCAGGAACAGACACACCTGCAAGACGATCAATGCATACGCCTGTGCATGGGCGCCCCAGATCACCCACAACACATTGCTCAAACTGAAACACACGAACCCGGTCATCCGCCGGGCTGGCCGCTGCGATCCGATCAGCCAGGCGGCGAGCACCGTCACCAGCATCGCCGGCCATTGAATCCAGTCCAGATAAACCACCCTTTGCTCCCAACAGTTTCGATGTGCGGACGATCAGGACGTGTCGACAGGTCATCCTGATCGCCGTTCCCTTACTGCAAAAGACAACGGGCCCGCTGCTCGAATTCCTTGTGGCGGCCGTGATGGTGCACAACGGCTTATGCCTCCGCTGTGCCCCCTGGGCTAGGCAGTGGTTCTGCGGCCCCCGCCAGCGCTTCCTTGACGGTGGCCAGGCGTACGAAGCGTCCACTCAGCACCAGTTGGGTACGGGCATGCAGTTCCTCGGCGCTCCATTCACGGCCAGCCTCGTCGATCATCGGGAAGGTCAGCGTCGCCTCGCTGACGAAGTCGACGTTGTAGCCCAGGTCGTAGGCGTGGCGAGCGGTGGTTTCACAGCATTGCTCTGTGCGAATGCCAGAGATGATGACGCGGCGGATGCCGTGCGTGTTCAGCCAGACATCCAGGCCCGAACCCACCAGTGCACTGTGGCGCGGCTTCTTGAAGACCACGTCGGGCTCGATCTTGAGTGGCGCCATGGTGGTGACGAGGCCGGACGCCTCCGAGAACGGACCGGTGCCTTCGGCATGAAACACCTGAAGCACTGGAATGCCGGCGGCTTTCGCGCCATCTATCAGCGGTTGCAGGTGCGAAAGAAACGTCGGCAAACTGTCTTCGTTCCAGTAAGGCGCAGCGCGAAACGACTCCTGTACGTCGATGACAATCAGTGCAGTTTTCTGAGCGGACATTTGTGGCATTCCTCAGTGGGTTGATAGGCCACTAGGTTAGCCAGGGGTTATAGCGCCCGAAATGCCAGGACTGGACGGAATCAGGACACTTCACGCCAATCAGGATCAGGGGGGATGGATTCTAACGGCGTGAGGCGGCACCCGCAGGTGCCGCGCTTGAGAAGCGCCCGTGTTGAACTCGGGCGCAGCGGATTACGGCAAGGCGTAGGCCATCACGTAGTCGCCGCGATCGGTCGACTGACGCGCACCACCGGCCGTGATGACGACGTATTGCTTGCCGGTTTTCGGCGAAACGTAGGTCATCGGGCCACCCTGGCTGCCCACTGGCAGGCGGGCTTTCCATACTTCTTCACCATTGCCGCTGTTGAAGGCGCGCAGGTAGAAGTCTTGAGTGCCGGCAATGAAGATCAAGCCACCCTGGGTCGACAGGGTACCGCCGAGGGTCGGCAGACCGATCTTGATCGGCAGGTGCATTCGGATGCCCAGCGGGCCGGTGTCTTCAACGGTGCCGACGGGAACCTGCCAGGCAATTTTCTGCGTTTTCATGTCGATGGCGGTCAGGGTGCCGAACGGTGGCGCCTGGCATGGAATGCCAGCCACCGACAGGAAGCGGTTCTTGTTCACCGCGTAGGGCGTGCCTTTGAGCGGCACGGCGCCCATGCCGGTGTTCAGCGCTTCACCACCCCCCGCGGCCTGTCCCTTGTTCTGCGACGGGATCATCTGGATCCACAGACCCAGGCGCATGTCGTTGACGAAGATGAAACCGTGCACCGGATCAGTGGAGAGGCTGCCCCAGTTCATGCCGCCCAGCGAGCCCGGGAAGCTCAAGGATTTGTCCGTTCCCGGCGCGGTGTACAGACCGTCATAACGCATCGACTTGAAGTCGATCCGGCACAGCAGTTGGTCGTACGGGGTCGCGCCCCACATGTCCGATTCGCTCAGGTGCTGGGCACCGATCTGCGGCATGCCCACCGATTTTGGCTGGGTAGGGGAGTAAGGCTCGTCAGGAATGTTCGCCGCCTTGACCGGTACTTCTTCAACCTCGGTCAGCGGTTTGCCAGTGGCACGGTCGAGCACGTAGATTTGCCCGGCCTTGGTGCCGATGACCAGCGCAGGAACGGTTTTGCCGTCCTTGGTAAAGTCGATCAGGCTCGGCTGCATTGGCAGGTCGAAGTCCCAGAGGTCGTTGTGCACCGTCTGGTAGACCCAGCGCTCTTCACCGCTCGTGGCGTCCAGTGCCAGGATCGAAGCGCCGTAGGTGTGATCGAGCTTGCTGCGCTCCACGCCGTAAATGTCGGTGGAAGAACTGCCCATCGGCAGGAAGACCGTATTGGTCGCCGGGTCGTAGGACATCGGCGCCCAGCTGTTCGGCGTGCTGCGCACATAACTGCTGCCGTCGGCCGGTGCGCTACGCGCCTGCGGGTTGCCCGGATCGAACGCCCAGCGCATGGCGCCGGTCATCACATCGAAACCACGGATCACGCCGCCAGGCATGTCGGTTTGCACGTTGTCGGCCACGCGACCACCCACGACCACGGTGGTGCCGGCCATCAGCGGGGCAGAGGACAACTGATAGTAGCTGTCCGGAACATCACCCAGACCGGCCTTGAGATCGACCTGGCCATTGTTGCCAAAACCCTGGCAGAACTCGCCGGTGTCGGCATCGACCGCGATCAGGCGGGCGTCGATGGTGTTGGTCAGCAGACGCCGCTGGCAATTGGCAGCCGGCACCGGTCTGGCTTCGATGATCGTCGAATGGCTCGGTTGCGCGATGGTGCCGGTAGCGTCGAAATACGCCATGCCCCGGCAACGCTGCCAGACTTTCGATTGGGCGTTGATCGGGTTTTTCCAAAGCTCCTTGCCCGAGTCGGCATCCAATGCGATCAGGTTGTTGTGCGGGGTACAGATGAACACCTTGTTGCCGACCTGGAGCGGGGTGAGCTGATCTTCGGCGCCGTTGCCATCGCTCTCGGCGACATCACCGGTATGGTAGGTCCACGCGACTTTCAGCTGATCGACGTTGCTGCGATTGATCTGATCCAGTGCGGCAAAGCGGCTGCCCCCTTCGGTATTGCCGTAGTGAGCCCAGTCCTTTTGCGCCTGGTCCGGGTCGACCGGTGTCAGGCCCGGGCCGGTGCCGCTGGCAGCTACAGTGGGGTGGGCGACGAACATGTTGCCGGCCGCCACAGCCAGCCCGATCGTCAGCACGGCGGCCACGGCGTAAGCGCCACGACCCGGAACGCCACCGTTGGCGCGCTGGAGCAAGGGGTAGACCAGCGTCACCGCCAAACCGACCGCGCTGAACATGAACAGGCGCGAGAACACCGGCCAGAAAACCCAGCCGGCATCGCTGACCGCCCAGATCGCTGTCCCGACCAGGAACGCCGCAAACAACCAGGCACCCGCCAGCTTTAAGCGAGCGATCAGCAGGCCGGAAACGGCCATCACCCCTCCACCCACCAGGAAATACCAGGAGCCTCCCAGGCTGACCAATTTCATGCCACCTGCAGCTAATGCCAAGCCGAGGAGGGCGATGATCACGCCGAGTCCCAAGAGAATGAATTTTGATAGGCCCGAAAGGCGTTGACCCTGCTTCACGTTGAATGTCCCGTTACAAAGAGGGCGGCAGTATATCGATAGTTAACTACCTGGTTAAACCAAAAAAATCCCGGTCAGGATTGTTTAGTGTTCAACCTTCAAAATAGTCCCGTTTCTGTCTGGGGTGAGGGGATTTGTGACAGGTCGAGATCACGGCTGGCCTGCGCATCGTGGCGCGAGGTGCAGCCGGACCGCCGCAGACACCCTCTGGCAAAGCAAAGATCAATTGGATTGCAGGCCTTGAACGCGGAGTCGCTGGTTCTGCTCAGT
>NZ_JARZGC010000002.1:0-152029 GCF_041354075.1 Pseudomonas fluorescens
CCCACATAGAGTCCAGTGTGGGAGCGAGCCTGCTCGCGATAAGGTCAACGCTGTGCTCAGCCCTGCTTGTAACCCCGCACCTCATCCACCCCCCGGTTGGCCAACTGGTCGGCCCGCTCGTTGCCATGATGCCCGATGTGCCCGCGCACCCACTTCCACGTGACGTTGTGACGGTTGACCTGTTCATCGAGCTGCTTCCACAGGTCGGCGTTTTTCACCGGTTCTTTCGCCGCCGTTTTCCAGCCACGCTTCTTCCAGTTGGCCATCCACTCGTTGATGCCCTTCATCACATACTGCGAGTCGGTCACCAGCAGCACGTCGCAGGACCGCTTGAGTTCTTCCAGCCCGCGGATCGCCCCCATCAGTTCCATGCGGTTATTGGTGGTATTGGCTTCGCCGCCCCACAGTTCCTTCTCGACGCCTTTGCACACCAGCAAAGCGCCCCAGCCGCCGGGGCCGGGATTGCCCTTGCAGGCGCCATCGGTGAAGAGTTCTACGCTATCGCTCATGCCAATCTATCCAGAAAATGCGCTGGCCCGCCGAGCCGCGCTCGACGAAGCCCGAGGCCGGGACGCGCCCGGCCGGGAATGAAACAGGTTTTACGGTTCGATATTGCGCCGGTTGACCTTGGCCATCGGCAGCGGGATCAGCTTGCCCATCGGCTCGCGGCGTTCCTGGCGAAGCGGGCGCAGGCCGACGACTATCTTGCGTGCCACCAATAAATAGAAGCCGCCACCCGAGAGCTGCCAGTGACCGGCCCTGCGTTCCCAACCGGCCAGCCGTGCTTGCCAGGCGGGCGACGCAAGCGGCGGACGATAGCACCCGAAGCGGCGTTTCTCCAGCGCGAAACCCAGCAGGTTAAGCCAGTCACCGACCCGTGACGGGGAAATACAACGGGCCTTGCGCAAGGCGTCATGGGCAAATACATGCCGCAGCCCCCAGGTGCTCCAGGGGTTGATCCCGACGATCAGCAAATGCCCGCCGGGCCGCACGCTGCTGGCTGCCTCGCGCAGCAGACCGTGGGGCGACAGGCAAAAATCCAGGCCGTGCTGCAACACCACCACATCGGCAGCATGTTCACTCAACGGCCAGGCCTGTTCTTCACAGACGATCTCGACTCCCGGCAACGGCGCGCCGAGTCGCACATTGCGCTGCACCTGCGGTGCCGAAGGCGGTGTTTCGGCCGACGGACCGTAATGCACCAGGTAGCCGCCGAAGAAACGCCCCAGCTCCTCTTCGAGCATGCGCCGCTCTTCGTCCAGCAAAAATTGCCCAAGCGGGCCGGACAGCCATTCACGGGCCGCGCTGATCAACGCCAGCCAGTCAGGATCAGCCTGAGCGAACGCTTTATCGGTCATTGCATTCTCCAACGCGCCAGGAAGTTCTAAGATGCGCCATTGTTTACCGCTTGGCGAATCCGACGATGATACAGATCACAGCCCTGCCCGCCTTCACAGACAACTACATCTGGTTGTTACAAGACCCCGACACCCGACGTTGCGCCGTGGTCGATCCGGGCGATGCCGCACCGGTGCAGGCCTGGCTGGCCGATAATCCGGGCTGGGTGCTCAGTGACATTCTGATCACTCATCACCATCACGACCATGTGGGCGGTGTCGAACAGCTGAAAAAAGCGACAGACGCGAAGGTCTACGGCCCCGCCAGCGAAAAAATCCCGGCGCGCGACGTTGCCCTCAAGGACAATGACCGCCTCAACGTCCTGGGTTGGGACTTTGAAGTGTTCGCGGTTCCCGGCCATACCCTGGGCCACATCGCCTTCTATCATGACGGCGTGCTGTTCTGTGGTGACACCCTGTTCGCCGCCGGCTGCGGACGCCTGTTCGAAGGCACACCCGAGCAGATGCACGCCTCGCTGCGCCGTCTCGCGGCCCTGCCCGAGCAGACGCGGGTCTACTGCACTCACGAATACACCCTGAGCAACCTGCGCTTTGCCGTCGCGGTCGAGCCCGGCAACCGGCACACCGCCGAACGCCTGGCCGATGTCACGCAAAAACGTCAGGCCGGGATCATTACCCTGCCATCGACCCTGGCCCTGGAAAAGCTGACGAACCCGTTTCTGAGAACCGGTGAAACATCCGTTAAAGATAAAGTGGACGAACGGAATGGCCCGCAAGACCGGGCTCCCAGTGCGGTTTTTGCGGCTCTGAGGGCGTGGAAAGACACCTTCTGAGAGGCCCCTGCGTCACTGGGGCCGATCGCAATGGTTGACCGCAGGGGGTGCGCTTTCTAGAATCGCCCGACATTTTTGCCCGGAACTTACTTCCAGCCAATGTCGTCATCTATTCGTAAGTCCGTCCATTCAGACGCATTGACCCGCCTGGCGCAAGCCATAGCGGTGGCTGTGTCCGCCACGCTGGCGGGCTGTTCCAGCCATGTGCCCCAGACTGAAGCGACTCACACGCCGAACATTGCCGCGCGGGCCAAACAGAAGCCGATCTGGCTCAGCGAAAAGCCGAGCCCGCAAGTTCCGCAGGATGTCTGGGAACGCATGCGCCAGGGCTTCCAGCTGCAGGAAGGCCTGGGCGTCAACCCGCGCATCGAGCAACAGCGCCTGTGGTTCGCCAGCAACCCCTCCTTCCTCGAGAACGCCGGCGAACGCGGCAGCCTCTATATTCATTACATCGTCGAACGCCTCGAAGAACGCAACATGCCGCTGGAACTGGCGCTGCTGCCGGTGATTGAAAGCGCCTACAACCCGATGGCCTATTCCCGGGCCGATGCGGTTGGCCTGTGGCAGTTCATCCCGTCCACCGGGCGTTACTTCAACCTGCGCCAGACCCGCTTCTATGATGGCCGTCGCGACATCACCGCTTCGACCACCGCCGCGATGGATTACCTGACACGCCTGCACGACATGTTCAACGGCGACTGGTTGCTGGCCCTGGCGGCCTACAACGCCGGCGAAGGGACTGTCAGCCGTGCCATCGAGCGCAACGAAAAGCTGGGCCTGCCCACCGATTACTGGAACCTGCCACTGCCATCTGAAACCCAGGCCTATGTGCCGAAGTTGCTGGCGCTGTCGCAAGTCGTGCTGGCTCCCGAAGCCTATGGCGTGAACCTCAACCCGATCGCCAACGAACCGTATTTCCAGGTGGTCGAGATCAACCAGCGCATGGACCTGTCCAAGGTCGCCGCCGTGGCCAATATCGACGAGGACGAGCTGTTCCAGCTCAACCCGGCCTTCAAGCAGCGCACCACCATCGACGGGCCCCAGCACCTGCTGGTGCCAACGTCCAAGGCGCAGCTGTTGACGACCAGCCTGTCGACCATGCGTCCGGAAGAACTGATCAGCAAGCGCCCGCTCAAGCCGGTCTTCGAAGGTGCCGACAGCCCCCGGATCGCCAGCGCCAAGCGCAGCTATCGGGTCAAACGTGGCGACAACCTGGGCACCATCGCCAAGGCCAACAAGGTCGACGTCAAGGATCTGCAACGCTGGAACAAGCTGACCGGGCAGAATCTGAAGGTCGGCCAGACGCTGGTGATGCAGGACAACAGCGAGCGCAACAGCCAACGCAACAGCAAGCGCAGCAGCGGGCGAGTTGACACCGTGGTCGCGGCCAACAGCAAAACGAAGGCCAAAGGCAAGAAAGAGCAGACCCAGTACAAGGTTCAGCAGGGCGATTCGCTGTACATCGTCGCCAAGCGTTTCAACGTCGAGATGCAACACCTCAAGCGCTGGAACCCACGGGTCGGCAAGGCCCTCAAGCCTGGACAGATGCTCACCGTCGCATCGCCGCGCTAATGACAATCCCCTGAATTCAGGGGATTTTTTTATGTGAGCGCGAGCTCGCCAAGCGGCCTTGCGCCAACAATTAACCCCGCATTAACGCCCTGTCTTTTTCCTGTCCATACAAGCTGTTACTGTACGAGCCATAAAAGCCCAAGCCGCATGGATCGGATTTCTGACTTGACGCGTCCCCTCCTCACTCTGCTGATCAGCCTGGTCTTGAGCTCCTCTGCAAACGCGACGATCAGCGAAAGTCACGGTTATGCGCAGTTCGGCACACTCAAGTACCCGGCCAGATTTACCCACTTCGACTGGGTTAACCCGCAAGCCCCCAAGGGTGGCACGTTGCGGGTGATGGCGTTTGGCACCTTCGATACGCTCAACCCCTACACCTTCAAGGGCTCCAGCCCGGTCTCCACGCCGAACTTCCTGCAATACGGCATCAACGAACTCAATGAGCCGCTGATGGTTGGCACTGGCCAGTACGCACCGTCCGGAGACGAACCCACCTCCAGCTATGGCCTGATCGCCCAATCGGTCGAGTACAGCGAGGACCGCAGTTGGGTGGTGTTCAACCTGCGCCCGGAAGCACGCTTCCACGATGGCGTGCCGATCACCGCCTACGACGTGGCGTTCTCCTACCGCCTGCTGCTCAAGGAAGGCCACCCGCAATACCGCACCAACCTGCAGGAAGTGTTGCGCGTCGATGTGCTCAACCCGCATCGCATCCGGTTTGTCTTCAAGCGCAGCGGCAATCCGCTGCTGATCCTGCGCCTGGGCGAATTGCCGGTGCTGCCGCAGCATTACTGGAAAGGTCGAGACTTCAAGGCAACCACTTTCGAGCCGCCGCTGGGCAGCGGCCCGTACCGCATCACTTCGGTCACGCCCGGCCGGCAGATCGTCTTCGAACGGGTCAAGGACTATTGGGGCAAGGACCTGCCGGTCAATCGCGGCAAGTACAACGTCGACCGCATGGAAGTGGAGTTTTATCGCGACAGCGACGTGGCGTTCGAAGCGTTCAAGGCCGGCGAGTTCGACATCTACATCGAGCACCAGGCCAAGAACTGGGACACCGGCTACCGCTTCCCGGCGGTCAACCGGGGTGAGGTGATCAAGGCACAGATTGCCCACCAGATCCCGACCCAGACCCAGGGGCTGTTCATGAACACCCGTCGGGCGACGTTGTCCGACACGAAGGTGCGTGAAGCGTTGGGTCTGATGTTCGACTTCGAGTGGACCAATCGCACCCTGTTCAGCGGCGCCTACAAAAGGGCCATGAGCTATTACCCCAACAGCGAGTTTTCCGCCAGCGGCCTGCCGGTCGGTCACGAATGGCTGATGCTCAAGCCGTACCGCGAGCAGTTGCCTGCCCGCTTGTTCACCGAGCCGTTCACCCTGGCGCAGACCCAGGGGCGCGGCATTCCCCGTGAAACCATGCGCGCCGCCCTGGGCCTGCTGGCCGAGGCCGGCTGGAAACTCAATGGCCAGCAACTGCAGAATGCCGCCGGCCAGCCGCTGCGCCTGGAGATCCTGCTGGTCAATCCGAACCTGGAGCGCATTCTCCAGCCTTACGTCGAGAACCTCGCCAGCATCGGTATCGATGCCCGGCTGCGTACCGTGGATCGCGCCCAGTACAAGCAGCGCCTCGATCAGTTCGACTTCGACATGATCCTGATGACCCAGAGCCAGACCCTGAGCCCGGGCCTGGAACAGTGGCAGTACTTTCACTCAAGCCAGGCCGGGATCAAGGGCAGCAAGAACTACGCGGGCATCGCCAATCCTGTGGTCGATCACCTGCTTGATCAATTGCTCGCCGCCAGGACCCGAGACGAACAGGTGGCCGCCGGCAAGGCCCTGGATCGGGTGCTGCTGTGGCAGCACTACATCATTCCCAACTGGTATCTCAACTATCACCGCCTGGCGTACCGCAACCGGTTCGCCTTCGTCACCACGCCGCCCTACACCCTGGGCCTGAGCGCGTGGTGGTTGAAATCTTCGGAGAAAGATCGATGAAACCTGTACGCGCCCTGCTCCTGCAGGCTGGCGGCCTGTTGTTCAGCGGACTGGCCTGCGCCGCTCCGCAACACGCCGTCACGCTTTACAACGAGCCGCCAAAATACCCGGCGGACTTCAAGCACTTCGATTACGTGAACCCGGACGCGCCCAAGGGCGGGATTTTCCGTCAGGCCGGGTTTGGCGGCTTCGACAGCCTCAACCCGTTCATCAGCAAAGGCGTGCCGGCGGACGACGTCGGCCTGATCTACGACACCCTGGCCAAACAAGGCCTGGACGAACCGTTCACCGAGTACGGTTTGATTGCCGGCAAGATCGAGAAAGCCCCGGACAACAGCTGGGTGCGCTTTTACCTGCGCCCGGAGGCACGCTTCCACGACGGCCATCCGGTACGCGCCGAAGACGTGGTGTTCAGCTTCCAGACCCTGATCAAGGACGGCGCCCCGCTCTACCGTGGCTACTACAGCGATGTCGAAGAGGCCGTCGCCGAAGACCCGCTCACCGTGCTGTTCAAGTTCAAGCACACCAACAACCGCGAACTGCCGTTGATCCTCGGCCAGTTGCCGGTGCTGCCCAAGCACTGGTGGGCGACCCGGGATTTCACCAAGGGCAACCTGGAAATGCCGCTGGGCAGCGGGCCGTACAAGGTCACCGAAGTCAAGGCCGGCCGTTCGGTACGCTATGAGCGGGTCAAGGACTACTGGGGCAAGGACCTGCCGGCCAACCGGGGTTTCTACAACTTCGACGTGATGCTCACCGACTACTACCGCGACAACACCGTGGCCCTGGAAGCCCTCAAGGCCGGCCAGTTCGATTACTGGCTGGAGATGACCGCCAAGAACTGGGCCAATGGCTACAACATCCCGGCAGTCACCGAAGGCCGGCTGATCAAGGAACAGATCCCCAACGGCAACCCCACCGGCATGCAGGGCTTTGTCTTCAACATGCGCCGCCCGGTGTTCCAGGATGTGCGGGTGCGCCACGCCCTGACGCTGTTGATGGACTTCGAATGGACCAACAAGCAACTGTTCAATGGCGCTTATGCGCGTACCCGCAGTTTCTTCGAAAACTCGGAAATGGCCGCCACCGGCCTGCCCGATGCCGAGCAACTGGCGATCCTCGAACCGTTTCGCGGCAAGATCCCCGAGCAGGTGTTCACCGAAGCCTTCGAAAACCCGGTCACTGACGGCAGCGGCATGATCCGCACCCAGCAACGCAAGGCCTACCAGTTACTGCAGGAAGCCGGCTGGCGCATCGTCGATGACAAGATGGTCGACGCCAACGGCAAACCGGTGACCATTGAATTCCTCCTGGCCCAGACCGAGTTCGAACGGGTGCTGCTGCCCTTCAAGCGCAACCTCAGCGACCTGGGCATCGACCTGGTGATCCGCCGCGTCGACGTCTCGCAATACGTCAACCGCGTTCGCTCCCGGGACTTCGACATGATCGTCGGCAGCTTCCCGCAGTCCAACTCGCCGGGTAACGAGCAACGGGAATTCTGGAAAACAGACGCCGCCGACCGTCCCGGCAGCCGCAACTCCATGGGCCTCAAGGACCCGGTGGTGGACCAGTTGGTCGAACAGCTGATCAACGCCGATTCACGCAAAAGCCTGGTGGCCCACGCCCGCGCACTGGACCGCGTGCTGCAATGGGGTTATTACGTGATCCCCAACTGGCACATCAAGACCTGGCGCGTGGCGTACTGGAACCACATCGGGCACCCGAAAACCTCGCCCCGATATGACATCGGCATCGCCACCTGGTGGATCAAGCCGAACGTGGCGCCGGCAATAGAAGTCGAAACCAAACTGCAAGCCGACCCTGCGGGCACGGAGTAATAGATGCTGGCGTATATTTTTCGACGACTGCTGCTGATCATCCCGACGTTGTTCGGCATCCTGCTGATCAACTTCGTGATCATCCAGGCCGCTCCCGGTGGACCGGTGGAGCAGATGATCGCCAAGCTCGAAGGCTTCGAAGGCGCCACCAGCCGGATTGCCGGCGGTGGCGCCGAGGTGTCGGTGGCCGGCAGTTCCTATCGCGGCGCACAGGGCCTGGACCCGGCGCTGGTCAAGGAAATCGAGCACATGTACGGCTTCGACAAATCGGCGCCGGAACGTTTGTGGATCATGATCAAGAACTACGCGACCCTGGACTTTGGCGACAGCTTTTTCCGCGACGCCAAGGTCATCGACCTGATCAAGGAAAAGATGCCGGTGTCGATCTCCCTCGGGCTGTGGAGCACGCTGATCATGTACCTGGTGTCGATTCCGCTGGGGATCGCCAAGGCCACGCGGCACGGCAGCCACTTCGACGTCTGGACCAGTTCGGCGATCATCGTCGGTTACGCCATCCCCTCGTTCCTGTTCGCCATCCTGCTGATCGTGGTGTTTGCCGGCGGCAGCTACCTGGACTGGTTCCCGTTGCGTGGCCTGACCTCCAACAACTTCGATCAATTGAGCACGGGCGGCAAGATTCTCGACTACTTCTGGCACCTGGCATTGCCGGTGACCGCGCTGGTGATCGGCAACTTCGCGACCATGACCCTGCTGACCAAGAACAGCTTCCTGGACGAGATCAACAAGCAGTACGTGGTCACCGCCAAAGCCAAGGGTCTGACCAAAAACCGCGTGCTCTACGGTCACGTGTTCCGCAACGCCATGTTGCTGGTCATCGCCGGTTTCCCCTCTGCATTCATCGGGATTTTCTTCACCGGCTCGCTGCTGGTGGAAGTGATCTTCTCCCTCGATGGCCTGGGCCTGATGAGTTTTGAAGCGGCGATCAACCGCGATTACCCAGTGGTGTTCGGCACACTGTTCATCTTTACCCTGCTGGGGCTGCTGGTGAAACTGATCGGCGACCTCACCTACTCCTTTGTCGATCCGCGCATCGACTTCGAAAGCCGGGAGCATTGAGATGAACCTGTCCCCACTCAATCGCCGACGTTTCGAACTGTTCAAGGCCAACAAGCGTGGCTGGTGGTCATTGTGGCTGTTCCTGTTCCTGTTCGGCCTGAGCCTCGGCGCCGAGCTGATCGCCAACGACAAGCCGCTGGCGGTGCATTACGACAACAGCTGGTATTTCCCGGCGATCAAGCGCTACCCGGAAACCACCTTCGGCGGCGAATTTCCGCTGGAGGCCAACTACAAGAGCCCGTACATCCGCGAGCTGCTCAAGGCCAAGGACGCCTGGGTGCTGTGGGCGCCCATTCCCTTCAGCTACCAGAGCATCAACTACGACCTGAAAGTCCCGGCCCCCGCCCCGCCCTCGGCGGACAACCTGCTGGGCACCGACGACCAGGGGCGCGACGTCTTGGCGCGGGTGATCTACGGCTTCCGTATTTCGGTGCTGTTCGCCCTGACGCTGACCGTACTCAGCTCGATCATCGGCGTGATTGCCGGGGCCTTGCAGGGCTTCTATGGCGGCTGGGTCGATCTGGCCGGCCAGCGTTTCCTGGAAATCTGGTCGGGGTTGCCGGTGCTGTACCTGCTGATCATTCTCGCCAGTTTCGTGCAGCCCAACTTCTGGTGGTTGCTGGGGATCATGCTGCTGTTCTCCTGGATGAGCCTGGTGGACGTGGTCCGTGCCGAATTCCTGCGCGGGCGCAACCTTGAATACGTGCGCGCCGCCCGCGCGCTGGGGATGCAGAATGGCGCAATCATGTTCCGCCACATCCTGCCCAACGCCATGGTCTCGACCATGACCTTCATGCCCTTTATCCTCACCGGCGCCATCGGCACGCTGACGGCTCTGGACTTCCTCGGTTTCGGCCTGCCACCGGGCGCGCCGTCGCTGGGTGAACTGGTGGCCCAGGGCAAATCCAACCTGCAGGCGCCGTGGCTGGGCATGAGCGCGTTTGCGGTGCTGGCCCTGATGTTGAGCCTGCTGGTGTTTATCGGCGAGTCCGCTCGCGATGCCTTCGACCCGAGGAAGTGAAATGAATCAGGACAATCTGATCGAAGTGCGCGACCTGGCCGTCGAATTCGTCGTAGGCGAGCACAGCCAGCGCGTGGTGGAAGGCGTCAGTTTCGATATCAGGCGCGGCGAAACCCTGGCGCTGGTGGGTGAAAGCGGCTCCGGCAAATCGGTGACCGCGCATTCGATCCTGCGCCTGCTGCCCTACCCGCTCGCCCGCCACCCCTCGGGCACCATCGAGTATTCCGGGCAGAACCTGCTGGACCTGAAAGAGAAAACCATCCGGCACATCCGTGGCAACCGGATCGCGATGATCTTCCAGGAGCCGATGACCTCGCTCAACCCGCTGCACTCGATCGAAAAGCAGATCAATGAGGTGCTGGGCATCCACAAGGGCCTGGTCGGTAAAGTGGCGACCAGGCGGACCCTGGAATTGCTGGAGATGGTCGGCATTCCCGAGCCCGAGAAACGCCTCAAGGCTTTGCCCCACGAGCTGTCCGGCGGCCAGCGCCAGCGGGTGATGATCGCCATGGCCCTGGCCAACGAGCCAGAACTGCTGATCGCCGATGAACCGACCACCGCGCTGGACGTTACCGTTCAGCTGAAAATCCTCGAATTGCTCAAGCAATTGCAGGCCCGCCTGGGCATGGCGCTGTTACTGATCAGTCACGATTTGAACCTTGTTCGAAGAATTGCGCATCGCGTATGTGTCATGCAGCGCGGTTGCATCGTCGAACAGGCATCGTGCGAAGAGTTGTTCCGCGCGCCGCAGCATCCGTACACTCGGGAACTGCTGGCAGCGGAGCCCAGCGGCAAGCCGGCAACCAACGTTATCGGGCCGCCGCTGCTGCAGGTCGAGGACCTTAAAGTCTGGTTCCCGGTCAAGAAAGGCCTGCTGAAAAAGACCGTCGATCACATCAAGGCAGTGGACGGGATCAATTTCAGCCTGCCCCAGGGGCAGACGTTGGGCATTGTCGGCGAGAGCGGTTCCGGCAAATCGACGTTAGGCCTGGCGATTTTGCGTTTGATCGGCAGCCAAGGGGCGATCCGGTTCGAAGGCAAGCAGCTAGACTGCATGACGCAACAACAGGTTCGGCCGCTGCGTCGGGAGATGCAGGTGGTGTTTCAGGACCCTTTCGGCAGCCTGAGCCCGCGAATGTGCGTGAGCCAGATCGTCGGCGAGGGCCTGCGGATCCACGGGATCGGCACCGAGGCGGAACAGGAACAAGCGATTATTGCGGCATTGAAGGAGGTAGGCCTGGATCCGGACACCCGGAACCGCTACCCCCACGAATTTTCCGGAGGGCAACGGCAGAGAATCGCCATTGCCCGGGCACTGGTGTTGAAACCGGCGCTGATCCTGCTGGACGAGCCGACCTCAGCCCTCGACCGGACAGTGCAGCGCCAAGTGGTGGAGCTGCTGCGTTCACTGCAAAGCAAGTACAACCTGACGTATCTGTTCATCAGCCATGACCTGGCTGTCGTCAAGGCGCTGAGCCACCAGTTGATGGTGGTCAAGCATGGCCAAGTGGTCGAACAGGGAGACGCGCAAAGTATCTTTGCCGCCCCCCAACATCCGTATACACAGCAGTTGCTGGAAGCCGCTTTCCTGGCTCCAGCCACTGCGCAATAACCTGAAAGAGGAGCAACACATGGGTTTTCTCGCCGGTAAGCGCGTACTGATCGTCGGTGTCGCCAGCAAGCTGTCCATCGCATCCGGCATCGCCGCCGCCATGCATCGCGAGGGCGCTGAGCTTGCCTTCACTTATCAGAACGACAAACTCAAGGGTCGTGTCGAAGAGTTCGCCCAAGGCTGGGGTTCCAGCCCGGAACTGTGCTTCCCGTGCGACGTGGCCAGCGATGAAGAAATCGCCAAGGTCTTCGAAGCGCTGAGCAAGAAGTGGGACGGCCTGGACTGCATCGTGCACTCCGTCGGCTTCGCCCCGGGCGACCAACTGGACGGCGACTTCACCGAAGCCACCACCCGTGAAGGTTTCCGCATCGCTCACGACATCAGCGCCTACAGCTTCGTGGCCCTGGCCAAGGCCGGTCGCGAAATGATGAAGGGCCGCAACGGCAGCCTGCTGACCCTGTCGTACCTGGGCGCCGAGCGCACCATGCCGAACTACAACGTGATGGGCATGGCCAAGGCTTCGCTGGAAGCTGGCGTACGTTACCTGGCCGGTTCCCTGGGCCCGGACGGCACCCGCGTCAACGCCGTATCGGCCGGTCCGATCCGCACCCTCGCCGCCTCCGGCATCAAGAACTTCCGCAAAATGCTGGCCGCCAACGAAGCGCAAACCCCGCTGCGTCGCAACGTCACCATCGACGAAGTCGGCAACGCCGGCGCCTTCCTGTGCTCGGACCTGGCGTCCGGCATCAGCGGCGAAATCATGTACGTGGACGGCGGTTTCAACACCACGGCCATGGGCAACATCGAAGAGTAATCTTCGGCGCGCCGAATAAAAGAACCCGCCTTGATTGGCGGGTTTTTTATGCCTGCAAGCATTCGGCAAACAATTGCTGAATCGGCAGGTTGCGCTGACTGTAACGCTGCAACAGCACGATCTCGCGGTGAAACGTCAATTCGCCCAAGCGGATGATCCTCACCCTCGCACCATGCTCCAGCCACAACCCGGCCTCGGGCAGCAGTGAAATCCCCAGTCCGCATTCGACCATCTTCACAATGGCTTCCAGTTCATCCAGCTCCAGCGCCGCCTGCACGTCGATCTGCTGCTCGCGCAGAAAGCGCGTCACCAGCCGCCCGCCGAACGAGTTGCGGTCATAGCGCACGTGGGGGTGTTCGGCCAGCAACTGCAGCGGATCATCGCCTTCCAGGTCGGCCGGGACGATCAGAACGAACGGCTCGCGGCGAATGACCTGGGCCGACAGCTCCTTGGGCAGCTCGAACGGTGGCTTGATCAGGATAGCCAGGTCCACTTCGCCAGTGTCCACTTGACTGAGCAGGTTGAGCGACACGCCGGGCACCAGCTTCGGCTCCAGCAGTGGTGCCTGTTGACGCAAGCGCAACAGGGCCTGAGGCAGAAGGCCGGTCTGGGCCGTGGCCACCGCGCCGATCTTCAATTCGCCTCGGTACTCGCTGACATCGTCGCTGACGGCCATGCGGCTGAAGGTCTCGAGCATGTCCCGGGCCATTGGCAATGCGCGTTGGCCCGCCGCATTGAGAATGGCTTGGCGGCCGGTGCGGTCGAACAGCCGAATGCCCAGCGCCTGCTCCAGATTGCGCATCTGCGCACTCACCGCCGATTGGGTCAGGCCAATGTGCAAGCCGGCCGCTGCGAAGGTTCCGTAGCGCGCCACCGCCAGGAAGGTTTTCAGTTCACGCAGCATCATGCCCCCATTGATCGAAATTATTTGAGCTCGAAGCGAAAAATATCGTCTTTCAATCAAAAATCACAGCGCTAAACTCAGTGTTACTGACCCATTGCCTGCGAGCCTCCCTGATGCAACTGTCCCCTTTTCACCTGGCCATCCCTGTATACGACCTTCAAGCGGCCCGCACCTTTTACGGCGAAGTCTTCGGCCTGGAGGAAGGTCGTTCCAGCGACCACTGGGTCGACTTCAACTTTTTCGGCCATCAATTGGTGATTCACCTGGCGCCGAAAAACGCTTCCCAGGAAGCTGCGCACACCAATGCCGTAGACGGCCACGACGTGCCAGTGCCGCATTTCGGTGTGGTATTGGGGATGGCGCAATGGGAAGCACTGGCCGAACGCCTGAAGGCCCGCGAAACCCGCTTCGTGATCGAGCCGGGCATTCGCTTCAAGGGATTGGTGGGTGAGCAGGCGACCATGTTCCTGTTCGACCCCTGCGGCAACGCGCTGGAGTTCAAGGCGTTCAAGGACATTGGCCAACTGTTTGCGAAATAGTGCGCAATGCCGGGCACGCCATCGCGAGCAGGCTCGCTCCCACAGTTTTTGGCACTCCAATCTGTGGGAGCGAGCCTGCTCGCGATGAGGGCCTAACTGGAGAAACCGCGATCCCTCGCACCCAGCATCCCTTCAACCGAGCCATGCAGCGCCGGCTCGTATTCGATCTGATCAATACTGAATCGAATCTCGTAACTGCGGCGCATCGTGGCATCGCGTTCATCGAGTATTTCCTCGATCCGCGCCTTGATCGCGCCCAGCTCCACCGCACTCGAACCGGTCAACAACACCCCGAATTCATCGTCGGCGAGCCGGCCGACCACGTCACTTTCGCGGAAGGCGATGCGCAACACGTCAGCGAACGTCTTCAGCGCATCGTCGCCCTCTGCGCGGCCATACAGATAATTGATGTGCTTGAAGTGATCAAGGTCGAAAAACAGCAGCGTGGCGGGGATTTCCAGCTGTTGGCAGGCATCGAGCCCCAACTGCGCCAGTGCCGTGAAACCGTGGCGATTGGACAGCAGCGTCAGCTCGTCCATGCTGGCCATGGTCACGCCGATGACTTGCTGCTCGGCGGCGCGGGCCATGTCGCGCAAGGTCGTGCGGATTTGCTGCGGTGAAAGCGAAGGGGCGCTGCTGGCGCCGTGTTTGAGCGGTTTGCCTGGGATCAGCATCAGTGGCTCCGGTGGTGGGCGTGTACTTTAGATGCCCCGGGAACCCCTTTGACTCCCCTGTACCGGACCGAAGGTCGTGAACACCACCCCATTGTAGGAGCGAGCATGCTCCTACATGATGCCCATCGGCGCATAGACGCGTTGGGGTGGGGGAAGTCCATCGCATTACAGGGTCGGTGTTATTTGAAATCAGTAGACACCGACACCTCACGCCAAGCCTGCAGTTCACCGGCGACGAAAGCGTTCTTCGCCTCGATGGCGGCAACACAGTCACTGCCCAGCGGCAGGCGCAGCGGTGCGTCCTTCGCTTCAACCAGGGTGATCATCACCTGCGCCAGTTTGTCCGGATCGCCCGGCTGGTTCAGGGTCACGGCCTTGGCGATTCTGCGCACTTCACCGGCGGTGCTGTCGTAGTCGGCTATAGACGCCGGGGATTCAACCAGCGAGTTGCCCTCCAGGAATTCAGTGCGGAAGTAGCCTGGTTCGACCACGGTCACCTTGATTCCCAGCGGCGCCAGTTCGGCGTGCAAGGCCTCGGTCAGGCCTTCGACGGCGAATTTGGTCGAGCAGTAGACGCCAAACCCCGGCCCGGATTTGTAGCCCCCGACCGAAGACAGGTTGATCACGCGCCCGCTGCGCGCCGCCCGCATGTGTGGCAGGACGGCACGGGTGACATTAAGCAGGCCGAAGACGTTGGTCTCGTACACCCGGCGCACTTCGTCGGCGCTGGCCTCTTCCACAGCGCCGAGCACGCCGAAACCGGCATTGTTGACCAGCACATCGATGCGTCCGAAGTGCTCGATGGCTTGTTGGGCGACCGCAATGCCCTGGGCTTCGTTGGTGACGTCGAGGCTGGCAGCGAGCAAACCCGGGTGTTCGCCGAAACGCTGGCTGATGCTGCTGGCGTCGCGAGCGGTGGCAACCACGGCATCACCGTTGGCCAGGGCAGCGGCGGCAATCTTGGCGCCGATGCCACGGGAAGCGCCGGTGATCAGCCAGATACGATTGAACGTGTTGGAAGTGGTCATGAGCGTGATTCCTTGTTTACGTTGGGGTAGGCACAAGGTACGCAGGAAGATTGCCTGGAAAAATGCCCTCGTGTTACAAGCACTATGAAACGCTCTTTCATAATGGCGACTTCGATGAATCACGATCCTTTCGATGGCCTGACCGAGTTTCTGGCAGTGGCCGAACACAAGAGCTTTACCCTCGCCGCGACCCGCCTGGCGGTGACGCCCACGGCCGTCAGCCACGCCATCAAATTGCTGGAGCGACGCACCGGCGTGCTGTTGTTCCAGCGCACCACCCGCCGGGTCGCCCTGACCGAAGCAGGCGCCAGCCTGTTTGCCCGATTACGCCCGGCGGCCAGCGAAATCGATGAGGCGCTGGCGGTCCTCAGCGGCTTTCGCGACCAGCCCATGGGCACCCTGCGCCTGACGGCGCCGCGCTTGTCGGGGGCGTTGTTGCTCGAGCCGCTGATGCCGTTGTTTCGCCAGGTGTATCCGCAGGTCACGCTCGACATCTGCCTGGACGACGCCACGGTGGACTTGATGGCCGGCGGTTTCGATGCGGGGATCCGGTTGGGAGAGTCCATCGAAAAAGACATGGTCGCGGTGCGCCTGACGCCGGACCTGCAATGGTCGGTGGTGGGCGCGCCGGCGTACTTCGCCAGTGCCGGCAGGCCGGCGAGCCCGGAGGACCTGACCGACCACCAGTGCATCGGCTTTCGTTTTTCGACCTCGGGCAACCCGCACCGCTGGGAATTCCGCCGCGATGGCCGCGACTTTACCGTGGGGGTTGAGGGCGGTGTGATCGTCAATGATCGAGGACTGCTAGTCTCGGCAGCCCGCAGCGGTTGCGGGCTGATATACGCCTGCGACCTGGAGATTGCCGATGAACTGGCGGATGGCCGCCTGGAGCGTGTGTTGCAGCCGTTTGTGCCGCTGAGCACGGCGCTGTATCTGTACTTCCCCAGCCGCACGCAGACGCAGCCCAAGTTGCGGGCGTTTATTGATTTGGCGACAGAGTGGATTGCCCGTCAGCGCAACACTTCGCCGACTCGATGATCGCTGTGCGATCGAGTCGCGGCGAGGCAAGAAACCCTGTGGGAGCGAGCCTGCTCGCGAAAAAGAACAGGGCCGTTACTGGGTGTCAGGTTTTACCCGTTATCGTTGACGACCATCGTCGAAGCACCGCCCGAGCAGGCTCGCTCACACTTTTTGTGTAAATCCGTAAGCCCAGCGGCGCATCGAATTTCTCAGAGAACGTCAACTCATAGGTCATCAATCGAGACCGTGATGGTCGGGTCGTTTTCTCTTTCCTTACAAAATGCGACCAACTCGAGATCGTCCAGCCGGTTCATCAACGCTTCATATTCTTTGGCCGGAATGCAGTAAAAGGCCGGTTCGTTACGATTAAGGATCGCAACAGAAGAACCTCGCCCTGCTGCGACGGTGCCCATCGGGTTTTTCTTCAGTTCCGATATGCTTGCGACAACTTGCGAGAGCGCGATATGTGGCATGAAGTGTTCCAGAAGCGCTTTTTGAAGTGCTCAAAATAGCAGCTCTCACCCTTCACCATTTCTGCGTCTTCTATCGGTCAGATCCTGTCATCAAGTGAGCAAAATCCCCACTCGTGTAGGAAAACCTCATGACTGCCATCGCAAGCAGGTTCGCTCCCGCAGGATCCGGCTCGAATCAGACTGCTTACGCCGCAATCTTGCTGACCGGGCCTTTACCCAACCGGTGTTGCGACAACAGGCGCATGACGTAGCCGATCTTGATCAGGGTTGGGCCGACGATGGTCATGGCGTGCAGTGCGACCTGGACCACGATCGACAGGTGACCGCTGTAGAGGTAGGCGCCGTAGATTCCCACCAGTAACATCGCAAGCCCCGCGATCAGGACTTCGCTCGACAGGTGAAGGACTTTATGTGGATTGTTGAAGTAGGCGAACATTTTTCGTACTCCTGAATCAGACCAGTTGTACTTAGGCTATATCACCATTCGTGCCAACTACACACTCCCGTAGAATCAAGGACTTATGTCGAACAAGGTCATTTTGACCTCATTACGATCAAGTCACTATGACTCCTAATAGAGTCATAGTGACAGCAGCCTGACCCGGTCTGACAGCACGACCACGAATTTTGCCAGGCATTCAGAATCGGAGCTGGCACACCTTCGCGCACCGAGATTTCTGATCGGCATTTCGAGGCGCTGCGCCTACACTGCACCACGGATCTGCCGAGGACAGCGACGATGAAGATCACCGCCAAAGACACCGACAAGGCCCCGCGCTTCTGGCGCGACGACGCCCTGCCCTTCATCGAGGCCCGGGCCATCGCCGACGGCCGCGAGGTCTGCTACACCCGGCATTCCCACGAGCACTTTTCCATCGGCGCGATCACCGCCGGGCGCAGTACCTACCTGCATGAGCAATCGTCGTTCGAGGTCGCCGCCGGCACGGTGGTGCTGATGAACCCCGGCGATGTCCATGCGTGCAACCCGATCAACGACCAACCCTGGTCGTACCTGATGTTGTATGTCGACACGGCCTGGCTGACCGATTTGCAGCATCAGCTCGGGTTCAGCCACGACCTGGCGTTTCGTCGCTTCGCCGGCACCCACACTGAAGACGCCGGCCTGTTTACCGGCCTGGCCGCCCTGTACGACATCCTCGTCGACCACCAGCAGGATGTGCTGCGCAAGCAGAGCGCTGCGGTCGAGTTTTTCACCGAGGTTCAGCAACGCCTCAACCCCGGTGATCAGCCTGGGCGCGAACCGAATTTCAAACTCGAGCGCGCAGCCGACTTCATCCGTGACAACTGCACCCGTCTGCTCAAGCTCGAAGACATCTGCGAGGCGGCGCAGTTGTCGCCGTCGTACCTGATCCGCGCGTTCAAGCAGCATTACGGCATGACACCCCACGCCTTTCTGGTCAATCGGCGCATCCAGTTCGCCCGCGAGCGCCTGCGCAGCGGCCAGTTGATCGCGGACGTCGCGCTGGAAGCCGGGTTTGCCGACCAGGCGCATTTCCAGCGCGCGTTCAAACAGCACCTGGCGGCAACGCCGGGGCAATATCGCGGCTAGGGCAGCAACAGATACACCGCGCTCAAAGCCAGCAACAACGCCATGAGTCGGTTGAACAAGCGCATGCCCGCCGGGTTGTTCAGGTAGCCTCGCAGGAAGGTCCCGGCATAGGCCCAGCACCCGACAGACGCATAGCAGATCACCAGGTACACTGCCGCAAATTGCCACACCAGCCGGGCCTCGCCATCGGCGACAAATGCGCCCATGCCCGCCACGCAGGCCAGCCAAGCCTTGGGATTGAGCCACTGCATCACCGCGCCGTACACCATCGACGGCGCCCGTGCCGAATCCTTCGCATCGAGCTGACCGTTGTCCGCCGCCAGTTTCCACGCCATGAACAACAGAAACGCCACCCCGGCCAGTTGCACGATCCGCGTCAGCTGCGGCCATCGCTGCAGAACCTCATGCAACCCCAGCCCCATCAACACCAGCAGCAGCACAAAACCCAGGGTCGCTCCGGCCACGTGCCGCTGACTGGCGCGAAACCCGAACTGCGCCCCGGCACTCAACGCCACGATATTCACCGGCCCCGGCGTGATCGACGCCACCAGGGCGAACGCTGCCATCGACATGATCAGACTCATTGTTGTTTTCTTCCCTTCAGTTGAACCAGGGGCTCAAGGTAAAGGGCGGGCTGGTGGACGTATTGAAGAAAACTACCCAGTGACGGACGACCTCAGCTCCTGTAGGAGCGAGCATGCTCGCGATGGTCGAGTGCGCCGAGGGGTGTCAGGCTGCCAGCGTCATCGTTAACCACCATCGTCGGAACGCCGCCCGGAGCATGCTCGCTCCTACAAGGGATCGGAGTCGGACCGATAACGGTGAATCAGGCATAGACGCCCACCACCCGCTTCACCTTGATCAAGGCTTCACGCAGCGCATCCATGTCCACCGAACCCAACGCCAGGCGGATCGCATGGGGTACGTGCACCGAGGTGGCGAAAGGTTCGGCCGTCGACACCGCGACCTGCTCATGCATCAGCTCCACGGCGATCTGATCGGCCCGTGCATCTTCGCCCAGCGGCAACCAGAGAAAATACGAAAAAGGGTGAGTCATGCAGCGCAGTCCCTTCAGCACCTCAGCGGCCAGCGTCTGGCGCGCCTGGGCATCCGCCCGCTTTTGCACCTCGAGCTGGCTGACCGTCCCATCGTCGATCCAGCCGCAGGCAATGGCGGTCATCACGCCGGGGGTGTTCCAGGTCGTGGCCCGAATCACCCGCTCCAGGGCCGGCACCTTGTCCAGCGGCGCCGCCACAAATCCCACACGCAGCCCCGTGGCGACATTCTTCGAGAACCCCGACACATACACCGTCCGCTCCGGCGCCAGCTCGGCCACCGGCACCGGCGCCTCCTGCACCAGAAACGCATAGGCCGCGTCTTCGATAATCAACAGATCATGCTGGCGCGCAATAGCCACCAGACGCCCCCGCCACGGCACATCCATCACCCACCCGCAGGGGTTGTGCAGCGTCGGCATGGTGTAGACCGCCCGCACCGAACGCCGCCGGCACAGCGCCTCGAGCGCCGCCAGGTCCGGCCCGTTCTCCGTGACCGGAATCGGCACAATCTCCAGATGCAGCGACTCGGCCAGCACCTTGAACCCGGTATAGGTCAAGGCATCCGCCGCAATCACATCCCCCGGCTTGAGCAACGCCATCATCGCCACGGCCAGGCCATGCTGCGCGCCGCTGACGATCAGCACCTGCTCCGCTGTCAGGTTCAGGCCGCGTGACAGCAGGTGCCGGGCAATCGATGCCCGCTCATGCAAACGCCCGCCATGGGGCTGGTAACGCAGATGCGCTTCCAGGTCACCGGACAACGCCAGTTGGCGCAACGCCGTGCGCAACAGATCGGTCTGCCCCGGCAACGACGGGTAGTTGAAATTGAGATCGGCCATGCCCACCGCCACCACATGCTGGCTGACACCCTGACCGGCCGGCAGGGACATCTCCCGCACGAAAGTACCCCGCCCCGTTTCACCACTGACCAACCCCATCGCCTCCAGCTCGGCATAAACCCGGCTGGCGGTGACCAGCGCCAACCCGTGTTCGGCGGCGAGCTGCCGGTGAGTCGGCAGGCGCGTGCCGGGCGCGAGGCGTCCCGCTCGGATATCGGCGGCGTAGCTGTCGACCAGCGACTTGTAGCGCAAACGAGGCATAGGACGATGTATCCATGACAATTTTTTGATTGTCTTAATACTCGGTCATACGATGCGCCCAAGGCAACCCGTCGTCTCAACCCCCCATCGAGTGAGTGTCATGGAACGAGCAACCCACCTCAATACCCAGCCTCGGGAGAAGTCCGCCAGCGGCTGGCTCAACGGCCTGATCGGCGTCATCATCTTCAGCGGCTCACTGCCGGCCACCCGCGTCGCGGTGCTGGAATTCGACCCGGTGTTCCTCACCGTCATCCGCGCCACCCTGGCCGGCGTGCTCGCGCTGTGCTTGCTGATGCTGTTCAAGGAAAAACGCCCGGCGCGATCGCAGCTCGTGCCGCTGGTCATCGTTGCCTTGGGGGTGGTGGTCGGGTTTCCGCTGCTGACGGCGCTGGCCCTACAATACGTGACCTCCGCGCATTCGATCGTCTTCGTCGGCCTGCTGCCACTGGCCACCGCCGTGTTCGGCGTGATACGCGGCGGCGAGCGTCCGCGCCCGGCGTTCTGGCTGTTCTCCGTGCTGGGCAGCCTGCTGGTGTCGGGTTATGCGCTCGCCCAGGGCGTGACGGCCTCTCCCCTGGGCGACATCCTCATGCTGCTGGCCATCCTCGCCTGCGGGCTGGGTTATGCCGAAGGGGCAAAGCTGTCGCGAACACTGGGTGGCTGGCAGGTGATTTGTTGGGCGCTGGTCCTGTCGTTACCGGCCATGACACTGTTGAGCGCCTGGCGCGCCCCCGCTTCGTTCAGCGCGATCAGCCTGCCGGCGTGGTTCAGCCTCGGTTACGTGTCGCTGTTCAGCATGTTGATCGGCTTCGTGTTCTGGTATCGCGGGCTGGCCCAGGGCGGGATTGCAGCGGTGGGACAACTGCAACTGCTGCAACCGTTTTTTGGCCTGACGCTGGCGGCGGGACTGCTGCATGAGCAGGTCAGCCCGGGGATGGTGGCGGTGACCGTAGCGGTCATTCTGTGCGTGGCGGGCGCCAAGAGGTTTTCCAAATAAATCAGTATGTTACAACTCATTTCTATCCTGGCTTTACAGCAATACCCGGTAAATCAAACGGCCGGTTGCTCACCGTTTTCGATGGCAAGCTTTCGCGGTAACTCCGCCCTGGCCTCAGAAAACTGGTGATCGATGAAACGTCCAATCCTCTTGCTCAGCACCCTCTTCATCAGCCCCGTCGCGTTCGCCAAGGATAGCGACTTCTGGTATTTCCAGACGAGTGCCTACACCAAACACTGGAAAAGCGACCCCGACCACAATAACCGTCAACAGCTGATCAGCGTCGAACGCAACCGGGCCGATGGTTCGCTGTGGGGAGGCGCGACGTTCAAAAACTCCTTTGACCAGCGCTCCTACTACGCGTATTACGGCCATCGCTGGGTCGCCGAGGCGTATCCGGTCTACGTCAAGCTCAGTGGCGGGCTGCTCCACGGGTACAAAGGCAAATACAAGGACAGGATTCCATTGAACAACCTGGGCGTCGGGCCGGTGATCATTCCCTCCGTTGGCACCTATTACGGGCCGATGGGTGCCGAACTGGTGGTCCTGGGCGGTGCTGCGGTCATGGTCAATGTCGGTTATCGATACTGATCTTCCTACGCCAAAAGACGGTTCGTCCCACGCACCGCGTGAGAATGTGGCCGGTCATGCTGCCCGCTCAACACAAAAACCGGCCCTGTTTAACCGCCGCCAAATTTACTTCCTGAAAGCTACACGACCTTGCGCCGATGCCTACGGACAGCCCAGAATCCGCCGGCTTGTGCGCCTTGGGCCCGGGTTTTATCGTTTTCCCGTCGCTGAGAGACAGCGGTGGGGTTTGGTAGCTCCGGCTTTTCGTAAGGTGCAAGGCAGCATGATTTGCAGTGTTCATTCGGACCTGCATCATGGTGGTCATGCACAGGGCGTCTTCGGGCGCGCCGGTTTCCTTACGTCCGGTCTACCAACCTGAGCATGGCCGCCACCCTTGTTTGGTAGCGAGTGTGATGGCTCACTTTTTTGAGAGTAAGGAGTTCCATCCATGTCCAAATCCAAAGCCCATTCGCCGGACACCGATTCCGAAAACACCCACATTCCGCCATTCGACGAGGAGCATCTGTCGAGTGCGGATTTCAAAGCCACCCCGCGAACCCTCTGCTCGATGTACTTCGTCAATCCCGAAGTGGATGCGCAGACACTGCTGGGCAGCGCCTGCGAGTCACTGGCCTCGGCCAGCGTCATGACAATGGATGTGGCGGACCATACCGAGGGCACCCACCGCAATACGTTGCTGGGTATTACCCAGGTCATCATGCTCGCGGAGCTGGCGGTCAATCGGGCGCTGGATCAGCTGGATCCGGTTGAGTAACGCGTGGACAGGGTCGTTCCCACCCGGTGGGAACGATCAAAATGCTCGTTGGCAGGCGCAACGTGTTTCCGTTCATCACGAGCAGGCTCGCTCCCACAGAGGGCGCGCGGAAGCTGTGAGCTCGTCATTTTACTAGATATTTCCACACAGCTCGCAATGATATCAATTTGGCATTGCACAGATTTTTCAGTATCGTTCCGCCCATGATTGTTTTAAGGCTATGGAAAGCACGTATGACCGCACAGCTTGCAAGCGTTATCGAGAAAGAGACCTACCTGGGCCACGACATCCTTGTTGAAACCTTCGGCCCCGTGACTGCCAACCCGAGCACTGCCGGCAGTCTGCAAACGCATCACACCGCGAGAATTTCCATCTGGCTCGATGGCCAAGAGCTCAAGGACGCACGGCAAACCCCTTCGCTTCTGTTCGTGTCCCGCGAAGATGCAATCGTATTCGGTCTGGAGATCGGCCGGATGGTCGTCAGCCAACGCCGCGACTCAGCGGCGACCGGGCTGACGGCCCGGATCAATGCGTTCTTCAAGTCGTCGCGACTGGCGTTTCCGTCACTGCGTGCCTGAGGCATCGCGCAATCCACTATCGCGGGTTGTTTCGCAGGATGGAAAAGTTGAGCGCGGCCGCAACGCACAGCCACACCAGATAAGGGAACAGAATCAGGCCGGTGATCACGTCCAGACGCAGGGCCAGCACCACCATGGCCGCGACGACCAGCCAGAGCAAGACCAGAATCACCATGCCCGCCAACACGCGCTGCGCCCCGAAGAAGACCGGCGTCCACAGCGTGTTGAGCGCAATCTGCGCCGCCCACAGCGCCAGCACTTCCTGACTGCCGGGGATCAGCGTCAACCGGTAGCCGGCCCAGGCCAGCAGCAGGTAGATGATCGTCCAGGCAACCGGGAACAACCAATCGGGTGGTGTAAAGCTCGGCTTGACCAACGATCGGTACCACTCTCCCGGCTTGAAGAACATGCCAGTGCTGGCGGCCGCCGCGCTGGCCAGGAGAAAGATGAAAAAGGTGTAGGTCATGGTCGCTTCCTGTCTGGGGTTATTTGAAACTTGGACGCGTGGCGACCCGCAAAAAGTTCACCTGCGCCCGGAGTAAAAAACCACGCTCCCCCTCGGCCGCCTGATCGACTACCATACGCCGCCGGTTCCCGAACGGGACTAATAGGGAATTCGAAACGCCGTATCCGGCGTCAATCGAAACTGCCCCCGCAACTGTAGGTGCTGAGCCCGCTCCTCGATGGCCACTGGATCAGATCCGGGAAGGCCGGAGCACGGCGACGACGCATCAGTCAGGAGACCTGCCGGCCAGCTGAATCACTAACCGGCGGGGTGTCCGGGGAGGACATCCGTTGCCGACCGGCCTTGCCCTGCTTATTAACCGCAGCGTTCGATGGTGTGTTTCCAGACCCGTACCGCGCCCGTTTCAAGTACGGTCCACATGGAGATTGCATCATGCTGTTGCCCCGCCTTGCCGCGCTGTTCACCGGTTTGGGCCTGTGTGCCCTGGCGCACGCCGCCCCGACCCAGTACCCGCTGACGATCGACAACTGCGGCAGCCCCCTCACCTTCCCGCAGGCGCCCACCCGCACCGTGACCATCGGCCAGGCCGGCACCGAGATGCTGTACGGCTTGGGCCTGGGCGACAAGGTGGTTGCGACTTCGCTGTGGTTCAACGACGTGTTGCCGGCGTACAAGGCGCAGAACGACAAAATCGAACGCCTGGCGAACAACGAGCCGAGTTTTGAAGCGGTGATCGGCAAGCGTCCGGAACTGGTGACCGTGGAGTTCGAGTGGATGGTCGGGCCGCAAGGCGCGGTGGGCACCCGCGAGCAGTTTCACGAGTTGAAGATTCCGACCTACCTGCTGCCGTCCGACTGTGAAGGCAAGGACAACCGGGTGGGCGCCGACGGCACGCGTCTGGAGCCGTTCCGCATCGACACGATCTACAAGAGCATCGAGCAACTGGCGCAGATTTTCGACGTGCAGGCGCGCGGCGAACAGTGGGTCGCGCAGCTCAAGGGAAAACTGGCCGCCTCCGTGGCCAAGGTGCAGGAAAAAGGCGTGAAGCAGGCCAGTGCGCTGGTGTGGTTCTCCAGCACCGACCTGCACGTCGATCCGTTTGTGGCCGGGCACAAGGGCATTCCGGATTTCATGCTTGGCACCCTGGGTATCCGCAACGTGGTGGAGTCCGATGAGGAATGGCCGACCGTGGGCTGGGAAACCATTGCCAAGGCCAACCCGACCTTCCTGGTGATTGCACGCATGGACCGTCGCCGTTTCCCGGCCGATGACCATGAGAAGAAACTGGCGTTCCTGCGCAACGACCCGGTCACCCGCAACATGGACGCAGTGAAGCACAACCGCATCATTATTCTCGACGCCATGGCCCTGCAGGCCAGCGCGCGGATGTTCGATGGCCTTGAGCAACTGGCCAGCGCCATCGACGGCTACGACCTGCCGAAATGACCGCCAGCCTGATTCGCACCCTGCTGGCGTTGCTGCTGCTGTTGATGGCGGTGCTCGCCGGGGTGGCCATCGGTGAAACGCCCATCGATCCGGGCGTGGTATTCCAGGTGCTGGCTAACAAAGTGTGGGGCGCGGGTTACACGCTCAACCCCATCGATGAAGGCATCGTCTGGAACTACCGCCTGACCCGCGCCCTGGTGGCTGCCGCCTGCGGGGCCGGGCTGGCGACCTGCGGGGTGATCCTGCAGTCGTTGCTGCGCAACCCCTTGGCCGACCCGTATTTGCTGGGGATCAGTGCCGGCGCCTCCACCGGTGCGGTGCTGGTGGCATTGCTCGGTGTCGGGGCCGGGTTACTGACGCTGTCGGCCGGGGCTTTTGTCGGGGCCATGGCGGCGTTTGCACTGGTGGTGGTGTTGGCGCGGGTCAGCGGATCTGCCAACGGCACCGGTCAGATCATTCTGGCGGGCATTGCCGGCTCGCAATTGTTCAATGCCCTGACGGCGTTTCTCATCACCAAGTCGGCCAGTTCCGAACAGGCGCGGGGCATTTTGTTCTGGTTGCTGGGCAACCTCAGTGGCGTGCGCTGGCCGTCGGTGTGGTTGGCGGTGCCGGTGGCCGTCGCCGGCCTAGTCGTGTGTTTATGGCATCGGCGGGCGTTGGATGCGTTTACCTTTGGCGCCGACTCGGCAGCGTCGCTGGGGATTGCGGTGCGCCGGGTGCAGTTGGTGTTGATCGGCTGTGCCGCACTGGTGACGGCGGTGATGGTGTCGATCGTCGGCTCCATCGGGTTTGTCGGGCTGGTGATTCCTCATGCCGCACGCCTGATGCTCGGCACCGGGCATTCGCGGTTGTTGCCGGCCAGTGCCCTGGGTGGTGCGCTGTTTCTGATTGCGGCGGACGTGTTGTCACGGACCTTGATCAAGGGCCAGGTGATTCCGGTCGGGGTCATTACCGCGCTGGTGGGGGCGCCGGTGTTTGCGCTGATTCTGATCGGTCGGAGGAATGCCCGATGAGTGCATCGGTACTGAGCTGTTCCGGCCTTGGCTTTCGCGTGCGTGACGCCGAATTGCTGAACGACATTCACCTTGAGGTGCAACTCGGCGAAACCCTGGGCATCGTCGGGCCGAATGGATCCGGCAAATCCACCCTGCTCAAACTGCTCGCCGGTTTGCGCACGCCGGCGACCGGCGAAGTCCGCCTGGGTGGCCAACGCTTGAGCGAATTGTCGCGCCGCAGCATCGCGCAGCAACTGGCGGTGGTGGAACAACAGGCCGACACGGACGAAGCCATTCGGGTGTTCGATGCCGTGGCGCTGGGCCGTACGCCCTGGCTGTCAGCCTTGAGCCCGTGGTCGGACGACGATGACGCCATCGTGCGCCAGGCTTTGCAGGATGTCGATGCCACGCACCTGCGCCAACGCACCTGGCGCAGCCTCTCCGGAGGTGAGCGCCAGCGCGTGCACATCGCACGGGCCCTCGCCCAACGCCCAAAGATCCTGTTACTGGACGAGCCGACCAATCACTTGGATATCCAACATCAACTGGCGATCCTGAAGGGGGTGCAGTCCTTGCCGGTGACCACCCTGATCGCCTTGCATGACCTCAATCAGGCGCTGAGCTGTGACCGTTTGGCCGTGCTGGATCGAGGCCGGCTGGTGGCGCTCGGCAAGCCCCTGGAGGTGCTGACGCCGCAACGCTTGGGAGACACTTTTGGTGTGCAGGCGCACTACCTGACAGACCCGTTCGATGGCGCGCAGATCTTGCGCTTGCGCTCTAGCTGATCACACGCTGTTGCATATGGGTGGTTTGCCAGACCGGGTCGGCTTCGATGTCGACGATCTCGAAACCCTGACGAACCCAGAAGTCGATCGCGCCCGGTAGAAACGGATGGGTGTGCAGGTAGACCACCTGGACCCCATCGGCGTGCGCCAGCTCGGCCAGGGCGCGGTACAACTCGGCCGCCAGACCGCTGCGACGAAACGGCGGCAGTACGAACAGGCGGACCACTTCCACCACCTTCAAACCCTGGTATTTCAATTGAGGGAAGCGCCCGTCGTAAGGCCGGTAGCCCACCGCCGCGACCAATTGCCCCTCGAAACGCGCGACCAGGAACTGGCCATCACCGTGAAGGTAAACGCTTTCGAAATGTTCCAGGTCTGCCGGCAGGCCGGCAGCGCCGAGTGTGGGAAACAGCTCGGCGCGCGCCTGCAGGACGAAGGCCAGGACTTCGGGGATGTCGGCGACAGTAACGGGATGGAGGCTGGGGCGGTGATTCATGCGCAGGTGACAGTTGCCAGTTCGGCCGATCACAGTAACAGATAGAGCACCCCCTACTGTGGTGTGTCAGGCAGTCAGCGTTAGCGTTGACGACCATCGCGGGCAAGCCCGCTCCCACAGTCTGTAGGAGCGAGCATGCTCGCGATGGACTCACAGACACCGCTGGGTGTCAGGCAACCAACGTCATCGTTAACGACCATCGTCGGAACGCCGCCCGGGACAAGTCCGCTCCTACAGGAGATGCAGGGATCGAGTGCTGCAGGGTTGGTGATCAGCCTCCGGTGGACGCCGTGATATCGCCGCAAAAGATGTCGGCGTCGCCATCCGAGGGCGCACTGCGCAGGACGACGGAATGTGGGCTGGCCAGCAAGGCCGCCAGCGGCACTGGCGCACTTCGGTAAAAGCCCCAGCCCTTGGTGCCCGCATTGCTTTTGGTGTTGACCTGATCATTCAAGGCGTACGCCACCGCGCCCGGTTGCTGGCAACTGCCCTTGTGGATGAAGGTAAACACCCGGGGCGGCAACAGGGTGCCAGTCGGCACACCCGTGATGTAGAAATTCAGATTGGTCTGGTTATTCACGTCGGTGAGGGTGACCCGGCCAATCTGACCCGCATTTCTGTGGATCCCCGTCAGCGCGAGATTCACCGATTGGCTGGATGAATGGGTGCAGCCACACAGGCTTGCCGCGATCATTGTGATCAGGAGTGTTTTGCAGGGTCTCATGCTCTGCCTCCAACCTCGGTGCGCGAGATATCTGCGCCGAAGTTGCGCAGATAAAGCAACTTTAGTCGAACATCAGGCCGAGCTTGCTCAGTCGGACAGTCGGCTGACTGACTTCGGCGATGGCGTTCCGGCTGACGTTCCGATCAGAGCGCAGGCCGCTGCAACCCCACCCATTCCTGCACCGAAGGCCTCTGCCACTGGCGCTTTGCATACGCCACCAGCGCAGTTGGCACCGTGTCCCCATTGAGAATAAGCCGGTTGAGCATCACGGCCAGGTCGACGTCGGCAATCGACCACTCACCGAACAGGTACTCGCGGTTGCCGGCCAGCAGCGCTTGCGCGGCGTCGATCAGTTTGTTCGCGGCGGATTCGGCAGACGCCGACAACGGGCCGTATGTCTGTCCGTAAAACACCACCAGGGTGGACCGCTCCTGGCGAATCGGCAGCAGGTCGCTGCGCAACCAGGCCTGGACTTGCCGTGCCTTTGCGCGCTGCCGGGGGTCTTGAGGATAGACCGGCACCTGGGGGAAGACCTCTTCCAGGTACTCGGTGATCGCCGAGGATTCGGACAGCGCGAAGTCGCCCTGCACCAGCGTCGGCACGCGCCGGGTCAATGACAGGTTGGCGTAATCCACGGTCTGGTTTTCGCTGGCATCGAGGTCCAGTGTCTTGATCTCGAAATCGATGCCCTTTTCGCGAAGCAACACGAATGCCGACAGGGCATAAGGGCTGGTGAGTTGGGCGTCTACGTACAGGCGCAGCGGGGAATGGTTCACGGCGGTCATCTCCATATGCATGAGCCCGCTACGCTACGAGATCCGCCGCTATAAATGAAATGGATGATTTTCATGGGCGTATTCCCGTGCGGAATACGCCAGTGCCCCCAGGATCCGGGGGCACCTTGCGCAGCACCTAAACCAGGTCCTGAGGCTGCATCGTCAGGATGATCTTGCCGACGTTTTGCGCCGACTCCATTTTGCGATGGGCATCGGCGGCACGCGAAAGCGGGTACGTGCTGTCGACCACCGGCTCCAGGCTGCCACCGCCTTCGAAGCGATCCAGCCAGTGCTCGCGGAAGCGCTTGATCATGGCGTGTTTCTCCGGCTGGGTACGGGACTTCATCACCGTGCCGATGATTTGCAGGTGGCGGTACAGGATGTCCTCCAGCTTCAGCGCCACGTTGCCGCCGCCACCGAGAATCCCTACCTGGACCAGCCGGCCGCCGTTGGCCAGTGAAGCGATGTTGCGGGCGAAATAAGGTTCGCCGACAAAGTCGATGATCGCGTCGACACCACGCCCATTGGTTTTGCTCGCGATGACCTCGGCGAAATCCTCAGCCTTGTAGTCGATGGCCACATCGGCTCCCAGGTGCTCGACACGGGAAATCTTGCTGCCCTCGGTGGTCGCGTATACGGTGGCGCCCGTGGCGTAGGCCAGTTGCACGGCGGCGGAGCCGACACCGCCTGCGGCGGCGTGGATCAATACCGAGTCACCGGCCTTGAGTCGCGCCAGGTGCATCATCGCTTCATGAGCGGTGACGAACACCTCGGGAATCGCCGCCGCATGCACGTAGTCCAGCTCAGCGGGAATCGGCATGGCCATGCGGTAATCGATGCGTGCCAGCTCGGCATAAGCGCCACCCCCGACAACGCCCATCACGCGATCCCCGATTTCGTAGCCCGTGACAGCGCTGCCCTTTTCGATCACTTCGCCAGCGATCTCCAGGCCGATGATCAGCGAGTCGCCGAAATTGGGGTGGCCGTAGCCACCGGTGCGATGGGTCAGGTCTGCCCGATTGACGCCGGCGGCATAGACGCGCACCAACAGGTCGGTGGGACGCACTTGCGGGGCGGCAACGTCCGTCAGTTCAAGGACATCGGCGTCGCCAAAGGCGGCAAAGGTAATGGCTTTCATCACTGATTGGCCTCCGATGCATTGAGTGTGGCGTTGGCGATGGCCGACGCGGTGATGGCGGCGGGGAAACCGGCGTAGAACGCCAGGTGAGTAATGGCTGCAGAGATTTCGTTCAGGGTGACGCCATTGCTGACGGCACGACGCAAATGCGCCGGCAACTCTTCGGAGTGCCCGCCGGCAATCAGCGCCGCCACGGTAATCAGGCTGCGGTCGCGCGGCGACAGCGCCGGATCGCTCCAGATCTGCGGGTACAGCGTCGAGTCGACGAACTGCGAGAGCTTGGGAGTGAACGCCCTGGCGGCTTCGCGAGGGCTGCTGAAGTTGATGGCTGACATGTGGGTGTCCTCAGATCTGGCTGATGAATTTGTGGGTCAGGTAGTGTTCGATACCTTCAATGCCGCCCTCGGAGCCGTGACCGCTCTCCTTCAGGCCGCCGAAGGGCAGTTCAGTGGCGACGATGCGGTATTGGTTGATGCCGATCATGCCGGCCTCCAGACCGTCGGCAACATCGATGGCGGTGCGGGCGTTGCTGGTGAAGGCATAGGCCGACAGCCCGTAAGGCAGCCGATTGGCCTCGGCCAGGCCGTCTGCCAGCCCCTCGAACGGCATCAGGATGGCGATGGGGCCGAAGGGTTCTTCGTGCATGACCCGAGCGTCCATCGGCACCTCCGCCAAAACGGTCGGCGCGAAGAAGTAGCCCTGCCCCGGCAGGCGTTCGCCACCGGCCAGCACCCGCGCACCCTTGGCGACGGCGTCATCCACCAGTTCCTGCATCTTGGCCAGTTGCCGTGGGTTGGCCAGCGGGCCGACCTGGGTGTGAGGGTGCAGGCCGTTACCGATGCGCAGTGCGTTCGTGGCCTCGACAAAATGCTCGACGAAGGGCTCGTAGGCACCGCGCTGGATCAGGAACCGGGTTGACGAGATACACACCTGGCCCGTGCCACGGAAGCGGTTGGCAACGCCTTCCACGGCGGCCTTCCTGATGTCGGCATCGGCAAACACCAGCACTGGCCCGTGACCGCCCAGTTCCAGGGTGATCGGCTTGACGCCTTCGGCGGCCCTGGCCGACAGCAGGCGACCGATCGGTACGGAACCGGTAAACGTCACCTTGCGAATGACCGAAGACGCGATGAGGTGGCTGGACACCTGGTCCGGCACGCCGAATACCACTTGCAGAACGCCTTTGGGCAAGCCCGCATCGTCCAACGCACGGGCAAGCGCCAGCGCCGTGGAAGGGCTTTCTTCGCCAGGCTTGAGTATCACGCTGCACCCGGCCGCCAGGGCCGCCGACAACTTGCGGGCCGGGGTAATGGCCGGAAAGTTCCAGGGCGTGAACGCCGCCACCGGGCCGATCGCCTGGCGCTTGACCAGTTGCAGGACACCCGGGCGGTTGCTCGGCACGACACGACCATCGATGCGGCGAGCGCTTTCGGCAAACCACTCGAAATACTCGGCGGCCCGGGTGACTTCGTCCATGGCCTCGCCAATCGGCTTGCCCTCTTCGAGCGTCATCTGCGCAGCGATATGCGGTACGCGCTCCAGAATCAGGTCGGCGGCGCGCTTCAACACTTTGGCGCGCTGGTCAGGCACGGTCTTGCGCCAGACGTCGAAACTGCGTTGCGCCACTTCCAGGGCGTGATCCAGATCGCCAGCGGTGGCCAGCGGCACCCGTCCGATTTCGTTCTCAGTGGCCGGATTGACGACCGCAGCCGTGTTGCGGCCTTCAGTGCCGATCCATTCACCGCCGATGAAAAGGTAGAGCGAGTCATAGGGCGTGTTCATACAGGAGTCCTTCATTGGGTTGTCAGGGTCGGTGCCGGCTCAGGCGGCCCGTGCAATCCAGTCTATGGAGGAAGGCTCTGTTGATTTAGCGGTCCTGGAGGGAATGATTGTTGTGCTCAGAGGGAAGATCGCATTTAAATACCCGCGGATTCTCACAACCCGTGCGATCAATGCAGCCTTGGGCAGGTAGCGATGGACAAGCTTTCGAATATGTCGGTGTACGTAAAAGTCGTGGAGATGGGCAGCTTCACGGCGGTGGCCAACCATCTCGACTCGACCGTCGGCAACGTATCCCGCTCGGTGTCCGCGCTCGAACAGATGCTGGACACCCGTCTGCTGCAACGCTCGACCCGACGCCTGTCGGTCACCGATGCGGGCCGACGCTTTTACGACCGCTGTACGGCGATCCTGGCCGACCTGGATAACGCCGAAGCCGAAGCGCGCAATGCGCTGCTTGAACCAAGGGGCACGCTGCGGGTGCATTGCGTTCCGGGCCTGGCGCGGCAACTGGTGACCGGCGCGGTACTTGAATATCGTAAGGCACATCCGCAGGTCACCGTCGACCTGATGCTGTCCCAGCGGATGCCGAACCTGCTGGAAGACCAGTTGGACGTGTCGATCCTGATTGCCCGGACCCTGCCCGATTCGGCGTATGTCAGCCAGAAGATCGGGGTCAGCCATTGCGTGCTGGTCGCCTCCCCCGAGTACCTGGCCCGGCATCCCGCGCCCCGGGAGCCGGAAGATCTCAGGGACCACCAGTGTCTGTTGCTGGGCACCGTGGATTACGCTCGCGATGAATGGCAGCTCGAGGGCCGCAACGGCAAAGCGACGTATGTGCCCACCGGCCCCAGTTTCAGCGTGAACGACATGGACGCCATGTCGTTCGCCGTACAGCAAGGCGCCGGTATCGGTTTGATGGCCGGTTTCTCGGCCATCGATGATCTGCGCTCGGGGAAGCTGGTGCGTGTACTGGCCGACTATCACACCCACGAGCGCAACGTGTATGCCGTCTACACCTCGCGCCAGTTCGTCGATGCCAAGATCACCCGGTTTATCGAGACCCTGAAATCGCGCGTGGGGGATCAACTGGCCGCCACGGCCACCGAGCTGATCGGTCAATGACGGCGGGCAGAGCCCTGCCCCCTGCACGGTCCGGATCGGAAAATTCCCTGTCGATTTTCCGGTGGAGGCGTGCCCCGGCGCGGCTTATGCTCAACCCATGAACCTACAAAACCCGATGCTTCCGCCCCACGCCGAGATGGTTCGCGCCATGCTCGAGCGCGACACCACCTACGAGGGGGTGTTTTTCACGGCCGTCAAAACCACCGGCATCTTCTGCCGCCCCAGTTGCACGGCGCGCAAGCCCAAGCCGGAGAACGTCGAATTCTTCGCCCATGCCGATGAATGCCTGTCCGCCGGTTACCGCGCCTGCCTGCGCTGCAAACCGCTGGACGCGGCCGCCATCGCGCCAGACTGGGTGCAGGCGCTGCTCAAGGCCGTGGATGCCGAGCCCGACCAGCGCTGGAGCGATGCCCAACTGTTGGCCGAGGGCATCGAGCCCTTGAAGCTGCGGCGCTGGTTCAAGCAGCATTTCGGCATGACCTTCCATGCCTGGCTGCGCACCCGACGCCTGGGCATGGCGTTGGGCGGGATCAAACAGGGCGACTCCATCGATGGCGCGGCATTCGATTCAGGTTACGAGTCCCTTAGCGGTTTTCGCGACGCCTTTCAGAAGTCCTTCCACATCACACCCGGCCGTGCGGCCAACAGTGAACCGTTGCTGTTCACGCGCCTGACCACACCCCTGGGGCCAATGATTGCCATGGCCGAACGGCGCGGTCTGGTGCTGCTGGAGTTTCTCGACCGGCCCGCATTGACCCGGGAAGTCGAAGCCCTGCAAAACCGTCATGGCTATGCGGTGGCGCCCGGGCATAACACCCACTTGCAGCAAATCGAGGATGAACTGGCACGTTATTTTGCCGGCCAACTGACCGGGTTCAAGGTGCCGCTGCACCTGCCCGGCAGCGAGTTTTCCCGGCAGGTGTGGGCTGAACTGCTGAAAATCCCCTACGGCCAGACCAGCACCTACGGCACCTTAGCGTCACGGTTGGGCAAGCCGGGTGCCAGCCGTGCCGTGGGCCTGGCCAACGGACATAATCGCATTTCCATCGTCGTGCCCTGCCACCGGGTGATCGGCGCCGACGGTTCGTTGACCGGTTACGGTGGCGGACAGGCGCGCAAGGCGTTTCTGCTTCGGCTGGAAAACGCGGCGCTGCAAGTCACCCGGCAACTGGCGTTCTAATCAACCGGAAAGGAAATAGCGTCTGAGCACCCTGCCCGATCTTTATCAGCCAGCGAGCGAATGGCTGGCCAGCATCGACACCGACTGGGCCCGTCACATCGCGGCCGTCGGCCCCTGCCTGCACCAGCCGCACCCTGCCCGCGCGCCCTATGAGTCGCTGGTGCGGGCGATTGCCTATCAGCAACTGCATGCCAGGGCCGGGGACGCGATCGTCGGCCGGCTAGTGGCGCTGTTTCCAGCGCTGACCTTTCCCGGGCCCGAGCAGATTCTCGGGACCACGTTCGATCAACTGCGCGCCTGCGGTTTTTCCGCGAGCAAGATCACCACCCTCCAAGGCATTGCCCAGGCGACGCTGGACGGCGTGGTGCCCGACTACGCGACAGCGCGGGCGATGGACGATGAAGCGCTGATCGAACGCCTGGTGCCCCTGCGCGGCGTCGGGCGCTGGACCGTCGAGATGCTGCTGATCTACAGCCTGGAGCGGATGGACATTCTGCCGGCGGACGACTTCGGGGTGCGTGAGGGCTATCGGCGCCTGAAGGGCCTGGACGTGCAGCCCACGCCCAAGCAGATGCAGAAGATCGGGCTGGCGTGGCGACCGTATCGGACGGTGGCGGCCTGGTACTTGTGGCGGGTGCCCAACCGCTAGAGCCGGTTATCGTTCATCGCGAGCAAGCCCACTCCCGCATTGACTGCGCCGTCCCTGCAGGAGCGGGCTTGCCCGCGAAGGCTTCACCTAGATCGCCCAAGTTCCCGCCCGGTCGCAGCAACAATTGAAGGAAAAACAGATTTTTCGCCCGCGGCAGTTCCCCTTTGCGTTTTTCGTTCGGTTAACCCTCAGAAGCATTCACTTTCCGAACGATTCGATACCAAGGGACCTCCATGTCGCACCTTCTCGCCGCGCGTTTTCGCTTTGCCCTGCGCCCCCTGGCGCTGGCCCTTCCGGCCGCCCTGCTGAGCCTCGCCTCCACCGCCCACGCCGCCGAAACGGCGAACAGCAAAACGGCGACCGGGGAAGACGGCGCGCTGCAACTGGGCGCGACCAATATTTCCGCCCAGGCCCTGGGCGCGACCACCGAGGGCACCCATTCCTACACCACCGGTGCGACCTCCTCGGCCACCGGCCTGTCCCTGTCGCCTCGCGAAACACCCCAATCGGTCACCGTAGTGACTCGTCAGCAGATGGACGACCAGGGTGTGCAGAGTGTCAGCGACGCCTTGCGCAATACCCCCGGCGTCTCGACGCAAAAGTACGACAGCGACCGTACCGAGTTTTCCGCCCGTGGCTTTGCCATCACCAACTTCCAGTACGACGGGGTCAACCAGCCGTACGATGGCGTCTACGGGGAAAACCCGAACAACGGCGATGATACGGCGAGCCTCGATCGCATCGAAGTGATCAAGGGTGCGACCGGTCTGATGACCGGCTCGGGCGACCCGGCCGCCACCGTCAACCTTATCCGCAAGAAACCGACCCGGGAGTTCAAGGCGTCGGTCAGCGGCACGGTGGGCTCCTGGGACAACTACCGCACCACCGGCGACATTTCCGGGCCGTTGAATGACAGCGGCAGCGTGCGGGGCCGCTTCGTCGGTTCGTACCAGGACAAAAACTCGTACATCGATCACTACAGCCAGAAGAAAGACCTGTATTACGGCATTCTTGAAGCCGACCTGACGGACGACACCTTGCTGACCTTCGGCATCGACAAGTCCAGCACCACACCAAGGGGCAGCTCCTGGACCGGCAACAGCGTGTACTTCACCGACGGTGGTCGCACCGACTTCCCCCGCAGTTTCAACCCGGGCGCCGACTGGAGCCGCCGGGACTTCGACACCGTGACGTACTTCTCGTCGCTGGAACAGGCCCTGGCCAACGACTGGAAACTCAAGGTCAGCCTGAACCAGAAAACCACCGACCACGATACGCGGCTGGCGTCTGCCAGCGGCGGCGCTCCCGACCGGGCAACCGGTGAAGGCATGTCGTTCTATTGGGGTCGCTGGGAAGGTCATCGCGTGCAGAATACGGCGGACGTAAACGTCTCCGGCCCCTTCACCCTGGGCGGGCGCGAGCACGAACTGGTCGCCGGGTTCATGACCTCCCATGCACGCCAGACCGGCGCGACATTCGACAGCTTTATCCCCGGTGCCGGCGGGGTGCCCGGCAGCATTTACGACTGGAATGGCGACGTGGCGGAACCGGATTTCCCCAAGAATGGCAAATACCAGCGCACCACCAGCCAGAACGGTGCCTACCTGGCCACACGCCTGCGCCCGACCGATGATTTGTCGTTCATCCTCGGCACCCGCGTCAGCACCTTCAAGTACAGCGAGGATTACCGCTACTACCCCGGCGCCGGTCAGGTCGACACCCAGACCAGCTACAAGGAGCATGGCGTGGTCACTCCTTACGCCGGTGTGGTCTATGACCTGAACGAGACCTACTCGGCCTACGCCAGCTACACCAATATCTACCAGCCGCAAACCTACAAGGATGCGGCGGGCTCAACCCTGAAGCCGGTTGAAGGCAACAGCTACGAAACCGGCCTGAAGGCGGCCTACCTCGAAGGCAAACTGAATGCCAGCCTGGCCTACTTCCAGATCGAACAGGAAAACGTCGCGCAATACGTCACCACCGATGGCACCGGGCAGGACGTATACGAAGCCATCCCCGGCGCCAAGACCAAGGGCATCGAGCTGGAACTGGCCGGCGAGCTGGCCGATGGCTGGAACCTGTCGGCCGGCTACACCTATGCCCGCACCCGCGACAAGGATTCGCAGCGCATCTACGGTTATCCGCTGGCCACCACCAAACCGGAACACCTGGTGCGTACGTTCACCACGTACCGTTTGCCGGGTGCGCTGGACAAGGTCACCGTCGGTGGCGGCATCAGTTGGCAAAGTGCGTTCTACGGCCAGAGCAGCAGCCCCGTCGAAGGTGCCACTTCACTCAAGCAAGGCGGCTACACCCTCGTCGACCTGATGACCCGCTATCAGTACAACGAGCACCTGAGCTTCACGGCCAACGCCAACAACGTATTCGACAAGAAATACATGAGCGGCCTGGGCAACTTCGGCACCACCTTCTATGGCGAGCCGCGTAACCTGATGCTGACCACGCGCTGGGATTTCTGAGTGGCTGTTGTCGGCTAATCCGCCCTCGCCCGCAAGCCGGCGAGGGCGGCCAAAAACAACCGGTCAGTTGATGGCCGGTACGCCACTGTGGAAACGAAATTCCACGTCCGGGGATTCGATCAGTTCCTGTTCGGCAGCGCGTACGCGCTCGATCACCTGGGCGATGTCCCTGGCGTCACCGTACTGGTAGGCGAGTTTCAGGTAACCCTGGAAATGCCGGGCTTCGCTTTTCAGCAGGCCGAAATAGAACTTGCCCAGTTCTTCGTCCAGGTGCGGCACCAGGGCTTCGAAACGCTCGCAACTGCGGGCCTCGATGAACGCACCGACCACCAGCGTATCCACCAGCTTGACCGGCTCATGACTACGCACCACTTTGCGCAGGCCCGAAGCATAGCGCCCGGCGGACAACTGACGCAGTTCGACCTTGCGCTTCTTCATCAGGCGCATGACTTGCTCGTGATGCACCAACTCTTCCCTGGCCAGCCGAGACATCATATTGATAAGGTCGACATGGGAATGGTATTTGGCGATCAGGCTCAATGCCGTGCTGGCAGCCTTGAATTCGCAGTTCTTGTGGTCGATCAGCAGCGTTTCCTGATCGGCCAGCGCGGCCCGGACCCAGCCGTCGGGGGTGCGGCAGCCAAGGAACTCGTGAATTTCGGGAAGGATCATGGGGTTCACGCAGATAAAGGGTTCAATCGAAGGGCGCCGATTATACCGGCCCGTCGACAGACCACCAGCCGTGACCGTTGATATGCATCAAGTCCCGGATGCGCGACCAGCAACTATAGTTGTTCAACGCCGCTTTTTACTTCCTGGAGATCCCGATCATGCAAGCCATTCGCAGCATTCTGGTGGTCATCGAGCCCGAACACTCGGAAAGCCTGGCGCTCAAACGGGCGAAATTGATTGCCGGCGTGACTCAGGCGCACCTGCATCTGCTGGTCTGTGATCGCAAGCATGACCACAGCGCCATGCTCAGCGTGCTGAAGGCGGCGCTGATCCAGGACGGCTACAGCGTCACCACCGAGCAAGCCTGGAACGAGACCCTGCAGGAAACCATCGTCGATGTGCAGCAGGCCGAAGGCTGCGGCCTGGTGATCAAGCAGCACTTCCCGGACAGCCCGTTGAAAAAGGCGCTGCTGACCCCGGCGGACTGGAAGCTGCTGCGCTCCTGCCCTACCCCGGTGCTGCTGGTGAAAACCTCGAAACCCTGGACCGGCGGGGTCATCCTGGCGGCCGTCGACGTGGGCAATACCGACGGCGAACACCGGACCCTGCACGCCACCCTCATCGATCACGGCTACGACATCGCCAGCCTGGCCAAGGCGAGCCTGCACGTGATCAGTGCCCACCCTTCCCCGATGCTGTCGGCGGCCGATCCGTCGTTGCAGCTCAGCGAAACCATCGAGGCGCGTTATCGCGAGCAGTGCAAGGCGTTCCAGGCCGAGTTCGACATCGACGATGCGCACTTGCACATCGAGGAAGGTCCGGCAGACGTGTTGATTCCGTTCATGGCCCACAAGCTGCAAGCGGCGGTGACCGTGATTGGCACGGTGGCACGGTCCGGACTATCGGGGGCGTTGATCGGCAATACCGCGGAAGTGGTGCTGGATGCGTTGGAGAGCGATGTGCTGGTGCTGAAACCGGATGAGGTGATGGACCATCTTGAAGAGGTGGTTTCCCATCATTGACATCAGAGCCGGATCGACCGCTTTGGCGAGCAGGCTCGCTTCCACAGGGACAGGTGTTCCAATGTGGCAGCGAGCCTGCTCGCGATGCTCTCAGCCGCCGAAGGCATCCTTGAGGAACCCGGGCGCAATGTAGCGCTGGTAATGCGCCTCGGAGAGCAGGAAGAACTCCCGATCGATCGCATCACGCAGCTCCGGCAGGTTCCAGTCGCGGAACTCCGGCAGCAAGACCATCCCATAGGCGTCCAGATTGTTGATCACTCTCGCGCCCCGGGCGATCAACTGGTAAGCCCAGCAATATTCCGATTGATGCGGCACGAAGCGGATCTTGCGCTGCTCCAGCTGCTGGCGCAGGCGATCGCGATCAAAAACCTCCAGCTTGGCGGCCATCACCTGAGACAACAATTGCTCCAGGCGCAGCCAGACCGCGCGTTTTTCCTCCTCGTTGTAACCGTTCCAGTTGATCACCTCGTGGTGGAAACGCTTGCAGCCACGGCAGACAAGGTCACCGTAAACAGTGGAGCAAAGGCCGACGCAGGGGGTCTTGATGGTCTGATTGGGCATAGGTCAACAAAGCAAGGGGCGGCAGGACAGGCGGGCATGTTAGCCCTTTGTCTAACATTCATCACCCCTCAAAGTTCAGGGGCTAACTTACCTTTAATTGTTTTTTACCGTAGAATCAGCCTGCCTTTTTAGGCGCCAATGTCCGTAAGAAGCTGTTTTCAAAGCGTCACGAGCACAGTCGTTCCTTCAGAGCGGTGTTGGCGAAGGGTTTTTCCAGCGGGGAAACGCCCAACGCCAACCCTCATCAGCTCCCGTTCTGCAGGCGTAAAACTTTGAAAGCAGCTTCTGTAAGGAATGTCCGGTAATTCTGGCTAAGTGGCTCACAACGCCATGCAGCGCATGAGTACGGCCATTTCGGGATGAGCGTCCCGGACACCCATTTGGGACCACTGATGAGGGTAATAACTGTGCTTGAAGCCTACCGCAAACATATCGAAGAGCGCGCAGCACTGGGTATCGTTCCCCAGCCGCTTAACGCCGAACAAACTGCAGGCCTGGTCGAGCTGCTGAAGAATCCCCCGGCTGGCGAAGAAGCTTTCCTCGTTGACCTGATCACCAATCGCGTACCACCAGGAGTGGACGAAGCCGCCTACGTCAAGGCCGGCTTTCTCTCCGCACTGGCCAAGGGCGAAGTCACCTCCCCTCTGCTGGACAAGAAGCGCGCTGTAGAACTGCTCGGCACCATGCAGGGCGGCTACAACATCGTGACCCTGGTTGAGCTGCTGGACAACGCCGAACTGGCGCCAGTGGCCGCCGAAGAACTCAAGCACACCCTGCTGATGTTCGATGCTTTCCACGACGTGGCTGAAAAAGCCAAGAACGGCAACGTTCACGCCAAGGCCGTGCTGCAATCCTGGGCCGACGGCGAGTGGTTCAAGAAGCGCCCTGTACTGGCCGACAAGATCAGCCTGCGCGTATTCAAGGTCACCGGCGAAACCAACACCGACGACCTGTCCCCTGCTCCGGACGCCTGGTCCCGCCCGGACATCCCGCTGCACGCCCTGGCCATGCTGAAAATGGCTCGCGACGGCATCGTGCCTGACGAGCAAGGCAAGACCGGCCCGATGAAGCAGATCGAAGAAATGCGCGGCCAAGGCTTCCCGATCGCCTACGTCGGTGACGTGGTCGGTACCGGTTCCTCGCGTAAATCCGCGACCAACTCGGTGCTGTGGTTCTTCGGCGACGACATCCCTTACGTACCGAACAAGCGTGCCGGTGGCTTCTGCTTCGGCAGCAAGATCGCTCCGATCTTCTACAACACCATGGAGGATGCGGGCGCACTGCCGATCGAGTTCGACGTATCCAACATGAACATGGGCGACGTGATCGACCTGTACCCGCATGCTGGCAAAGTCTGCAAGCACGGTACCGACGAAGTCATCACCACCTTCGAAATGAAGACCCCTGTGCTGTTGGACGAAGTCCGTGCCGGCGGTCGTATCCCGTTGATCATCGGCCGTGGCCTGACCGAGAAGGCTCGCGCCGAGCTGGGTCTGCCTGCGTTCGACCTGTTCAAGAAGCCTGAAGCCCCGGCCGAAAGCACCAAGGGTTTCACCCTCGCGCAGAAAATGGTCGGCAAGGCTTGCGGTCTGGCAGAAGGCAAAGGCGTTCGTCCTGGCACCTACTGCGAACCGAAGATGACCACCGTGGGCTCCCAGGACACCACCGGTCCAATGACCCGTGATGAACTGAAAGACCTGGCGTGCCTGGGCTTCTCCGCTGATCTGGTGATGCAGTCGTTCTGCCACACCGCAGCCTATCCAAAGCCGATCGACGTGACCACCCACCACACCCTGCCCGACTTCATCATGACCCGCGGCGGCGTTTCCCTGCGTCCGGGCGACGGCATCATCCACTCGTGGCTGAACCGCATGCTGCTGCCGGACACCGTCGGTACCGGTGGCGACTCGCACACCCGTTTCCCGATGGGCATCTCGTTCCCGGCCGGTTCGGGCCTGGTCGCGTTCGCGGCCGCCACTGGCGTCATGCCGCTGGACATGCCGGAATCGATCCTGGTGCGCTTCAAGGGCAAGATGAAACCTGGCATCACCCTGCGTGACCTGGTTCATGCCATTCCTTACTTCGCCATCCAGAATGGCCTGCTGACCGTCGAGAAGAAAGGCAAGAAAAACGCCTTCTCCGGCCGCATCCTGGAAATCGAAGGCCTGGAAGGCCTGACGCTGGAACAGGCTTTCGAGCTGTCCGACGCGTCGGCTGAACGTTCGGCTGCCGGTTGCACCATCAAGCTGTCGAAAGAATCGATCACCGAGTACCTGCAATCCAACATCACCCTGCTGCGCTGGATGATTGGCGAAGGCTACGGCGATGCTCGTACCCTGGAGCGTCGTGCTCAAGCGATGGAAGCCTGGGTCGCCAACCCTGAGCTGATGGAAGCCGATGCCGACGCCGAATACGCCGAAGTCATCGAAATCGACCTGGCCGACATCAGCGAGCCTGTGCTGTGCGCGCCGAACGATCCGGACGACGCCCGTCTGCTGTCCAGCGTTGCTGGCGAGAAGATCGACGAAGTGTTCATCGGTTCGTGCATGACCAACATCGGTCACTTCCGCGCTGCCGGCAAGTTGCTGGATCAGGTCAAGGGTCAGCTGCCAACCCGTCTGTGGCTGTCGCCACCGACCAAGATGGACGCTCACCAACTGACCGAAGAAGGCTACTACGGCATCTACGGCAAGGCTGGCGCGCGCATGGAAATGCCGGGCTGCTCGCTGTGCATGGGTAACCAGGCACGCGTAGAGCCGAACTCGACCGTGGTTTCGACGTCGACCCGTAACTTCCCGAACCGTCTGGGTGACGGCGCGAACGTCTACCTGGCTTCGGCCGAACTGGCGTCCGTGGCTTCCATCCTGGGTCGCCTGCCGACCGTCGAGGAGTACATGGAATACGCTGGCAAGATCGACAGCATGGCGGCCGATGTCTACCGCTACCTGTCCTTCGACCAGATTGCAGAGTTCCGTGAAGCGGCAGCGAACGCCAAGATCCCGGTCGTTCAAGCCTAAGGCTACCCCGCAATGAAAAACGCCGCCCATCGTGAGATGAGCGGCGTTTTTTTATGCCTTCAACAACAGAGCCCTGTGGGAGCTGGCTTGCCGGCGATGGCGGTCTTGGAGCCGACCATGGTCTTTTGGGTGTACATATCCGTTGCTGCGGTCACGGCCGCCAATGGTTCCGCCCTTACGGCGGGTCACTTTGCAAAAGCCTGCGCGGCCCGGCGGAAAGTAACCAAAACGCTTTAATCCCCTGACGTACGGCCCTTCGCTGACGCTCAGGGTTCCCTCGCTCCGGTCCTGCTCCGTGGGCCCGCCGCCATCGGCCTTCCGAGGGGGCAGATAAACGTCAAAAACCGGATCAGAAGCCGGATCAAAAGCCAACGCGATCCTTGTGGGAGCGCGCCTGAGTTATCAGGAACTCAGCGAATAGACCAGCGCCGTGATCGCCACCAGCCCCACCGCCACCACAAACACATTCGACGCCTGACCACGATAACGCGCCATCGCTGGAACCTTGCGAATCGCGTACATCGGCATCAGGAACAGAATCGCCGCGATGACCGGCCCGCCGAGGGTTTCAATCATTCGCAGGATGCTTGGATTCCACGTCGCGACCAGCCAGCACACCACCAGCATGAAGGCCGCTGTCATACGATCGAGCGATTTAGGCGTTGGGCGCTTGCCGCTTTTGACGATCAAGCCCTTCAGCCCTTCACTGGCCCCGATGTAGTGGCCCAGGAACGATTTGGAGATGGCCACGAACGCAATCAACGGCGCCGCGAACTCGATGGTCGGGTTGTTGAAGTGGTTGGCCAGGTACGACAGGATCGACAGGTTCTGCGCCTTGGCTTCGGCCAGTTGCGCTGGCGACAGGGTCAGCACGCAACTGAAGACGAAGAACAGCACCATCACCACCATCAACAGGTGAGCGCGGGACAGTATCTGCGAGCTGCGCGCCTCGGCGTGCTCGCCGTAGCGACGTTTCTGGTCCACGGCAAACGCCGAGATGATCGGCGAGTGATTGAACGAGAACACCATCACCGGAATCGCCAGCCACATTGTATGCAGCAGCGCCGACGGCTCAGGCAGCGTCGAGGCCGTGCTCAGGATGCCGCCGTTCCAGTGCGGAATCAGGAACACCGCGAGGAACAGCAAGGCCACGATAAACGGATACACCATCAGGCTCATGGCCTTGACGATCACCTGTTCGCCACAACGCACCACCACCAGCAGGCCGAGGATCAGCACCAGCGAGAGGATGGCGCGCGGTGGCGGCGCCAAGTGCAGTTGATGTTCGAGAAAACTGCCGACCGTGTTGGTCAGGGCCACGCTGTAGATCAGCAGGATCGGGAAGATCGCGAAGAAGTACAGCAAGGTGATCAGCGCCCCGGCCTTGATCCCGAAGTGCTCCTCCACCACTTCGGTAATGTCCGCGCCTTCGCGACCGGACAACACGAAGCGGGTCAGCCCGCGGTGCGCATAAAACGTCATGGGAAACGCCAGCAGTGCCAGGATCAGCAGCGGCCAGAAGCCGCCCAGACCCGCATTGATCGGCAGGAACAGAGTGCCGGCGCCGATGGCTGTGCCAAACAGGCCCAGCATCCAGGTGGTGTCATGACGATTCCAGCTTTCGAGGCTGACAGGGTTCGCCGCTGCATAGCGTTCGCTGACGCTATTGGCCTGATCATTCATCCGGTGGGATCTCCGCATTCCGGTCGGTTGCTACCCGACCAGGACGAGTCGGAAAAACCCGACAGGCAGCGCCCTGGCCGAAACAGGGGCGCGATTGTCCGGGATTAATCAACAGAAGCAAAGACTTAGCAGAGGAATGGTGCCTCGAATCGGCGTCCACAATGCTTTTCGTCAATTTTCAACGCCGCTAATCTCGCAATTCCCGATTTAATAACGTATTGGCATCATGTATTTTGACCCGACCTGCACTCACCCGGAGTTTCGCCATGCCCCTGGTTCGCATCGATATCAAGCAACGTCAGGACCCGACTTTCGCCAAGCGCGTCGGGCAGTTGGTTTATGCCGCCATGCACAGCGCCATTGGCGTTCCGCAGAACGATAACTTCCAGATCCTCGCCGAGCACGACGAGCAGCACTTCATCTTTGACCCGCAGTACCTGGGGATCAACCGCAGCGACCAGTTGGTGGTGATCCAGATCACCCTCAGCGAAGGCCGCACGGTGGATCAGAAGAAACTGCTCTACAAGACCATTGCCGACAGCCTGCACGGGCAGATGGCGGTGCGCCTGGAGGACATTTTCATTAATCTGGTCGAAGTGAAAAAAGAAAACTGGTCATTCGGCAACGGTATTGCCCAGTACGCCCTCTGACTTCAACCCCTGTCTATTTGTGAGCCACCCATGCCCCGTGTTTCCCGCAAGCAAGCCGAACTCAACCGCGAAATCGTCGTCGAGGCCGCCACGCGGCTGTTTCGCGAACGGGGCCTGCATGGCATCAGCGTCGTCGAAGTCATGGGCGCAGCGGGGCTGACCCATGGCGGCTTTTATGGTCATTTCGAATCACGGGAAGCCTTGGCCCAGGAAGCCTTCGGCCGTGCCTTCAAGGAGTCCGGCGAGCGCTGGAAGGAGCGAATGGCCGCGCACACCGATAAAACAGCCGCCCGCCAGGCCGTGATCGAACCCTACCTGTCGGCCGCCAGCCGCGACAATCCGGGCGACAGCTGCCCGGTGGCGGCCTTCGTCGGCGACATGTGTCACGAGGCGACCGACAGCGGCTTGCGCCAGACCTTCGTCAAAGGCATCGATTCGCTGCTCGAAACCTTTGCACCCTTGATGGACAGCGCTGATCCCGAGCAGGCTCGTCAGCAGGCACTGGTGCAATATGCACTGATGGTTGGCGCGCTGACCCTGGCCCGTGCCACCCGTGGCGACGGCCTGTCCGATGAGTTCCTGGCGGCGGCGAACAGCTTTTTGCAGGCGCCCTGACCACTCTCTGCGGTTCCGCTATGATCATCTGGCAGCCTGGCGATTTTTCGCTTTGCCAACGCGCCTGCCAGTCAGCATTTTCAAGGGATATTCGAGCTACAGGAGCCCAGCATGCCCGCAACCGTCCTGGTTTTGGTTGAAACCATCAATGACTACCTGCCGATTCTCGAGCATCAGGGCTTTCACCTGATTCTGGCCCCCACTCCCGCCGAACGCGCCGAAGCCATTGCCACCCACGGCGCGCGTATCGATGCGGTGCTCACCCGTGGCCCATTGGGCTTGTACGCCGAAGAAATCGCGGCACTGGCGGCGCTGAAGATCATCTGCGTGATCGGTGCCGGTTACGAACAGGTCGACCTGCAAGCCGCTGCTGATCGCGGCATCACCGTGACCAATGGCGCCGGGGTCAACGCCTCTTCGGTCGCCGACCACGCCATGGCGATGCTGCTGTCGCTGGTGCGGGACATTCCCCGTGCCGACGCCGCCGTGCGCCGGGGCGAATGGCCGAAGATCATGCGCCCTTCCCTGGCCGGCAAACGCATGGGCATCCTCGGCCTGGGCGCGGTCGGCATGGCCATCGCCAAACGCGCGGCCAATGGTTTCGACATGAGCATCAGCTACCACAACCGCCAGCACCGCAGCGACGTGCCCTACAGCTTCTGCTCGACGCCGACCGAACTGGCGCGGGCCTCGGATTTCCTGGTGGTGGCCACGCCCGGCGGCCTGGGCACCCGCAGCCTGATCAATAAGTCGGTGCTGGACGCCCTGGGGCCCCACGGATTCCTCGTCAACATCGCCCGCGCGAGCGTGGTGTCCACCGTCGACCTGATCAGTGCCCTGGAGCAACGGCGCATCGCCGGCGCGGCGCTGGATGTGTTCGATCATGAACCGCAGGTCTCCGATGCCCTGAAAGTGCTGAGCAATGTGGTGCTGACGCCGCATGTCGCCGGCCTGTCGCCCGAAGCGACCCAGGGCACCGTCGAATTGGTCGGGCGCAACCTGACGGCGTACTTTTCCGGTCATCCGGTACTGACCCCTATCCAATTGCCGGCGACCGAGCACAAGGCGTTCCTGTAGGACAATTCAAACAGGTGTATCAAAAGCAATGATTGTCCGGCAACACGCCTGCCTATAAGGGCTGATCGAGGTTGTGGGGACGGGGTGTGCGCTTTAGATTAGCTTCAATCTCAGGCCTCCAGAATAAGCAGAACAGGGATACGCATGACGCTTACCGACAAGTCCACCCGCATCCGCACCGGCGAAGAGCTCGATGCCAGCCTGATCGATCCATACCTCAAGGCGCATATTCCGGGGCTCAGTGGATTGCCGCAGATCAGCCAGTTCCCGGGCGGCGCGTCGAACCTGACCTACCTGCTGGAATACCCTGAACAGGAATTCGTCCTGCGTCGCCCGCCGTTCGGCCACAAGGCCAAGTCCGCCCATGACATGGGTCGTGAGTTTCGCATCCTCAATCAACTGCGTGACGGCTTTCCCTACTGCCCCAAGGCCTACGTGCACTGCACCGACGAGTCGGTGATCGGCGCCGAGTTCTATGTGATGGAACGGGTCAAGGGCATCATCCTGCGCGCCGAACTGCCGCCGGAACTGGGCCTGGATTCAGCGAAGACCGAAGCCCTGTGCAAGAGCTTCATCGACCGCTTCGTCGAGCTGCACCAGGTCGACTACAACGCCTATGGCCTGAGTGACCTGGGCAAACCCGAGGGTTACGTGGCGCGGCAGATCAAGGGCTGGAGCGACCGTTACGAAAAGGCCCTGACACCCGATGCGCCGCACTGGGAAACCGTCAAGGCCTGGCTCAACGACAAGATGCCCGCCGACCATCCGACGTCAAGCATCGTGCACAACGACTACCGCTTCGACAACGTGATCCTCGACCCGAACAACCCGATGCAGATCATCGGCGTGCTCGACTGGGAACTCACGACCCTCGGTGACCCGCTGATGGACCTGGGCAACACCCTCGCCTACTGGATCGAAGCCAGCGACCCGGCCCCGGTGCAAATGATGCGCCGCCAGCCAAGTCACGCCCCGGGCATGCTGACCCGCCGCGAGTTCGTCGACTATTACGCCCAGCGCTCGGGCATCGAGATCGACAACTTCGATTTCTACTACACCTACGGCCTGTTCCGCCTGGCCGGCATCGTGCAGCAAATCTACTACCGCTTCTTCCACGGCCAGACCCAGGACAAACGCTTCGCTTCGTTCATTCACGTGAACAAGGTGCTGGAGCAGATGAGCCTGCAGGTCATCCAGAAATCCAGCCTCTGATCCAGCCCCCATAATCTGGCCCAACAATAAGGAACACCCATGTCCAAGACCCAGTTGTTCGACCTCGACGGCAAGATCGCTTTCGTTTCCGGTGCCAGCCGTGGCATCGGTGAGGCCATCGCCAAGCTGCTGGCCCAGCAAGGGGCGCATGTGATCGTCTCCAGCCGCAAGCTGGAAGGCTGCCAGCACGTGGCCGACGCCATCATCGCCGCAGGCGGAAAGGCCACTGCCGTCGCCTGCCACATCGGCGAAATGGAACAGATCAGCCAGGTATTCGCCGGCATCCGCGAACAGTTCGGCCGCCTGGACATCCTGGTCAACAATGCCGCGACCAACCCGCAGTTCTGCAACGTGCTGGACACCGACCTCAGCGCCTTCCAGAAAACCGTCGACGTGAACATCCGGGGCTACTTCTTCATGTCGGTGGAAGCCGGCAAGCTGATGCGTGAAAACGGTGGCGGCAGCATCATCAACGTGGCTTCCATCAACGGTGTTTCCCCGGGCGTTTTCCAGGGCATCTATTCGGTGACCAAAGCGGCCGTGATCAACATGACCAAGGTGTTCGCCAAGGAATGCGCGCAGTTCGGCATTCGCTGCAACGCCCTGCTGCCGGGCCTGACGGACACCAAGTTCGCGTCGGCGCTGGTGAAGAATGAGGCGATCCTCAACACCGCGCTGGCGCAGATTCCGCTCAAGCGCGTGGCGGATCCGAGCGAGATGGCCGGCGCCGTGCTGTTCCTGGCCAGCGATGCGTCCAGCTACACCACGGGCGTGTCGCTGAATGTCGACGGTGGCTTCCTGTCCTGAGTGACCCGGCGAACCAAAAAGGCAGGCTCGGGATTCATCCCGGCCTGCCTTTTTTCATACCCTTACTGAGTGACGCAGCGCGTGGTCGTGGTCACACGGGTCACCTGCCCGTCTGCGCCGCGCACATCGCCGAGCACGTCGGTGGTGTCCGTGGCCTGGCAGGTGCGCACAGGAGCCGGCGGTGGCGCCAGCGGTGGAGGCGGCGGCGGGCTGGCACAGCCGCCAAGTATCGCCGCGCAGAAGATCATCGACAGATAAGTACAGATGCGTTTCCCGGAATTTTTCATAGGTTAGCCCGCGAAAAGTGATCGACACAGTCGTGTGACAACGGAACGGGCGTACAAAGTCCGTCAAGTGCGCAGGTAAATCATCCTCGCCGTCCTATATTTGGAAGCGAAGGGGCTACACCGCAGGACGGGAATCGATCAGGGTATTGCTCTGCAACTCGTAGCGCAGCTCTTCAATCAATGCCGCCACTGAGTCAGGTGAATGCAGCAGCGCCATGTTCAGGCCGCTGACGACCAGATCCACCTGACCTGATCCAGGGTGGTAGAGGCTCACGGTCAATGAGTGATCGCCGGAAACGGTGCACTCGCACGCCAGGGGCGAAAACGTGCGTTCGATCTGCATTCGCAGCTGCGTCAGAGACATCATTGGGGTGGCACCGACAGGTGGGTATGCACAGGCTTCATGGAACAGTCCTCAAATTATTTCGTAGGGGGTGCCAGGCAAGTTAAAACCTGTCGCACCGAACCAGCCTAAGAGCCTGCCTGCCTGCTCGACACCCATATTTGCATCAATGGCCCTAGTGCATTTGCACCTTAGCCCTCACCCTTCAGCCTCCCCTCGCTCGAAAATAATCCTCGCTCCCGCGCCCAGACAATCGCCTCGCTGCGGCTGTGCACATCCAGTTTGGAATACACGGTCGCCACATGGTTGCGCACAGTATTGGGTGCCAGCTTCAGACGAGCAGCAATTTCCTTGTCCGCCAGGCCCTCGCAGATCAAACCAAGCACGTCGCGCTCCCGGGCCGTGAGGTCGGTAAACGACACGGCGGGCAGCTTGGGTGAATTCACGCGTTTGACGTTGGCCAGTTTCTCGATGAGCGTGCGGCTGAACCAGGACGCATCCTTCATCACTTCCTCGATGGCCTTCACCAGCTCGAGTTCGGTCCGTTTACGCTCGGAAATGTTCATCAACACCATCAGGTAGCAGGGGTTGTCCTGAATGTTCACGGTGTCGGCGGAGATGGCGCAATCGATCAGGTCGTTGTTCTTCTTGCGCACTTGCACATCGATGCGGTCCAGGCTGCCCTCGTGCTGCAGTGCCTTGAACAACTGGCTGCGACTCGCCCTGTCGTGGATGAAGTCGATGTCGGTGATGGATTTGCCCAGCACCTCGTCAGCGGAATAGACAAGGGTTTCCAGGAACGCCTCGTTGACATCCAGCACCTGGTGATCGTCCACACTGCAGACCAGGATCGGCACCGGGCTCAGGCGAAACGCCGTTGCAAAACGCTCTTCACTCTGGCGCAGCGCGATTTCGGCCTTGTGTCGCAGCTCCATGTTGACGAAGGAAAACAGCATGCAGTCTTCGTCGTTGATCTCAAGCGGCTGACCGGCAACGATCACCTGCCGGAAACTGCCGTCGGCGATTTTCAGCTCTGCCTGCATCTGCGGGATGGTGGCACGCTCGCGCAAGCGCTGGATGGCCAGGTCCTTTTTTTCGGCGCCCTCCAGCACGTCCAGTTCATAGGTGGACGCGCCGATCACCTGCTCGCGGGCATAACCGGTCATCTCCAGAAAGCCCGCATTGACCTTGATGAAACGCAAGTCACTGAGGCGACAGATCACAGCCGGCGCCGGGTTGGCGTTAAAGGTCTTTTCGAAGCGCTGCTCGGCGCTCGCCCATTCGCTGACGTCGGTCATGATCAGTACCAGCGACTCCGCGTCTCCGTCACGGCCTGTCAGCACAAGGCTGCGCACGCTGTGTACCCATGTGCGCTCTTCCGGATCGGCGACGGGAGAAACTTCCACCAACACATTCTCGAACGTCTCGCCACGCGCGACGCGGTGAATCGGATAATTGTCGTTGGGGAGGGCATGATTGTTGCGATAGCGTAAATCGAAGCGTTCGGCGTATTCCCTGGCATTCGCACCGAGATCGCTGACCCGGCCGACACCGTGCATGGCCAGCGCAGCGTCATTGGCCCAGAGAATGGTCTGGTCGAGCTCGATCAGAATCACGCCGTCGGATAACCCGGCGATGATCTGCTGTAACTGGCGGCGATTAGTTTCGGTGGTGAGGACGTCCAGGCTCATTGGCTCTCCATGGGGCGGCATTCTGTGAAAATGTCGACCACTGGCGCTGTCGATAGTGCCGCCTTTGCTGCAGGAACCTCACTGCTCAGCGTGCGGGCGAACGTCATGCAGATATACAAACTTCACGCATCTTTGAAGCCGAAGGAAGTCATCGTATAACCCCCATTGACAATCCCCGACGCACTCGCGAATAATCACGCCCAATGTTGTACGACGACGTATAACAAAAAATAAAAACAACAAAAACCTAGGGAACGTCACTGTGAGCAAACTCGCCCGCAATTCCTCCGCCTGCACCCCTCGTCCTAACTTCGCCCGCCGTCAAACCCTGAGCCTGATCGGTTGCAGCAGCCTGGCTGTGCTCGCTATGCCCATGACCAGCAGCGCCGAGGGTTTCGTCGATGATGCCAAGGCGACTCTGAATCTGCGCAATGCCTACTTCAACCGCAATTACACCAACCCGGCGTACCCGCAGGGCAAGGCCGAGGAATGGACGCAAAACTTCATTCTCGACGCCAGGTCCGGCTTCACCCCGGGCCCGGTGGGTTTTGGCGTGGACGTACTGGGGATGTACTCGCAAAAACTCGACGGCGGCAAGGGGACCGGGGGCACGCAACTGCTGCCGATCCACGACGACGGTCGCCCGGCGGACAACTTCGGGCGCCTGGGCGTGGCGCTCAAGGGCAAGGTGTCGAAAACCGAACTGAAGGTCGGTGAGTGGATGCCGGTGCTGCCGATCCTGCGCTCCGACGACGGTCGTTCGCTGCCGCAGACCTTCCGTGGCGGCCAGGTGACGTCCACCGAGATCAGCGGCCTGACGCTCTACGGCGGCCAGTTCCGGCAGAACAGCCCGCGTAACGATGCGAGCATGGAAGACATGTTCATGAACGGCAAATCGGCGTCGTTCACCTCCGACCGTTTCAACTTCGGCGGCGGCGAGTATGCGTTCAATGACAAGCGCACCCAGGTCGGCGTGTGGTACGCCGAGCTGAAAGACATCTACCAGCAGCAATATTTCAACCTCAGCCACAGCCAGCCTATCGGCGACTGGACCCTGGGCGCCAACCTCGGTTATTTCATCGGCAAGGAAGACGGCAGTGCCCTGGCCGGCGACCTGGACAACAAGACCGCGTTCGCCCTGCTCTCGGCCAAGTACGGTGGCAACACCTTCTACGTCGGCCTGCAAAAACTCAGCGGCGACGACGTCTGGATGCGCGTCAACGGCACCAGTGGCGGCACCCTGGCGAACGACAGCTACAACTCGAGCTACGACAACGCCAAGGAAAAATCCTGGCAGGTTCGCCATGACTACAACTTCGTCGCCCTGGGCGTGCCTGGCCTGACATTGATGAACCGCTACATCAGCGGCGACAACGTGCACACCGGGACCATCACCGACGGCAAGGAGTGGGGCCGTGAGTCGGAACTGGCCTACACCGTGCAGAGCGGGCCGTTCAAGAACCTCAACGTCAAATGGCGCAACGCGAGCATCCGCAAGAGCTTCAGCACCAACGAATTCGATGAGAACCGGATTTTCATCAGCTATCCGATTTCGTTGTTGTAACAGATTGCCAGCTACCGCCCCTCTGTAGGAGCGAGCATGCTCGCGATGGACTCAAGTGCGCCGCGTTGATTCAGGATGCCCGCATCATCGTTCACGACCATCGTCGGAAGGCCGCCCGGAGCATGCTCGCTCCTACAGGTTCCAGTCGTCCAATTTCCACCAAAGTCGCGTTGACAACAGCTGAAAACCCTTACGATACTTCCGAATCGTCGTACGACAACCTACAACAAATTCAATAACGATTTCGCGTACAGGAACCACCATGACCACCACGCCCAATGCCCCTTTCAATCGTCTCCTGCTGACCGGTGCTGCCGGTGGCCTGGGTAAAGTGCTGCGCGAAAGCCTGAAGCCTTATGCCAAGGTGATTCGCCTGTCGGACATCGCCAACATTGCCCCGGCCATCGATGAGCGCGAGGAAGTGGTGATCTGCGACCTCGCGGACAAGCAAGCCGTGCATCACCTGGTCGAAGGCGTGGACGCGATCCTGCACTTCGGCGGCGTCTCGACCGAGCACTCGTTCGAAGACATCCTCGGCGCCAACATCTGCGGCGTCTTCCACATTTATGAAGCGGCGCGTCGTCACGGCGTGAAGCGCGTGATATTCGCCAGCTCCAACCATGTGATCGGCTTCTACAAACAGGATGAAGTGATCGATGCCCACTCCCCTCGCCGCCCGGACAGCTACTACGGCCTGTCCAAATCCTATGGCGAAGACGTGGCTACTTTCTACTTCGACCGCTATGGCATCGAAACCGTGAGCATCCGCATCGGCTCTTCGTTCCCGGAACCGCAGAACCGCCGGATGATGAGCACCTGGCTGAGCTTCGGCGACCTGACTCACCTGATCGAACGTTCGCTGTACGCGCCGAACGTCGGCCACACCGTGGTCTACGGCGCCTCCGACAACAAGAACGTCTGGTGGGACAACCGCTACGCCACTGCCCTGGGTTATGCACCGAAAGACACGTCCGAAGTGTTCCGCGACAAGGTCGAGGCGCAGCCGATGCCGGCCGCCGATGACCCGGCGATGGTCTATCAGGGCGGCGCCTTCGTCGCAGCCGGCCCGTTCGGCGACTGAGCGTCGAGCAGATCCCATAACAAAAACCAGGGGAACGAAGCGCCATGCAAGCCGAATTGATTGTCGACGCCCGCAACGCGGTCGGTGAAAGCCCGGTCTGGGTGCCCGAGGAAAATGCCCTCTACTGGGTGGATATTCCGGTCGGGACGCTGCAGCGCTGGAGCGCCGAGAGCGGCCGCGTCGAGCGCTGGACCACCCCGGAAATGCTCGCCTGCATCGTCCGCCACCGTGACGGCCATTGGGTCGCCGGCATGGAAAGCGGCTTTTTCAGCCTGCACCCCCACGCCGACGGCAGCATCGACAGCCAGTTGCTGGCCCACATCGATCATGCCCGCACGGACATGCGCCTCAACGATGGTCGCTGTGATCGCCAGGGGCGTTTCTGGGCCGGCAGCATGGTGCTGGACATGGGCGCCAATGCGGTCGAGGGCGAACTCTATCGTTACAGCGCCGGGCAACACGGGCCCGTCACCGCGCAACTGGACGGTTTTATCGTGCCCAACGGCCTGGGTTTCAGCCCGGACGGGCGCACGATGTACCTGTCCGACTCCCACCCGCTGTCCCAGCAGATCTGGGCGTTCGATTACGACACCGACAGCGGCACACCATCCAATCGCCGGCTGTTCGTCGATATGAAGCCGCTGCCCGGCCGCCCCGATGGCGCGGCTGTCGATGCCGAAGGCTGCTACTGGATCTGCGCCAACGATGCCGGGCTGATTCACCGTTTTACCCCGGACGGTCGCCTCGACCGCTCCCTCACCGTTCCGGTGAAAAAACCGAGCATGTGCGCCTTCGGTGGCAGTCGACTGGACACGCTGTTCGTGACCTCGATCCGCCCCGGCGATGACCAGGACCCGCAATCGCTGGCCGGTGGCGTATTCGCCCTCGACCCCGGCGTCAAAGGACTGGCCGAACCCCTCTTCACCCCCTAGCTACAGGCAACTCTGCTGCAACGCTGCGCCTTGAATACAAAAAAAATAACAACACTGGAGACTCACCCCATGGATTTCAAACGCACTCTGCTCGCTGCTGCACTCCCCCTCGTGTTCACCCTCAGCAGTGCCGTCCAGGCACTGGAAATCAAATTCGCCGACATCCACCCCGCCGGCTACCCGACCGTCACCGCCGAAGAACAACTGGGTAAAACCCTGGTGGCCGAAAGCGACGGCAAACTGACCTTCAAGATGTTCGCCGGCGGCGTGCTGGGGTCGGAAAAGGAAGTGATCGAACAGGCCCAGGTCGGCGCCATCCAGATGGCGCGCGTCAGTCTGGGCATCGTCGGGCCGGTTGTGCCGGACGTGAACGTGTTCAACATGCCGTTCGTGTTCCGCGACCAGGCGCACATGCGCAAGGTCATCGACGGCGAAGTGGGCGACGCCATCCTCGACAAGATCACCGATTCCGAGTTCGGCCTGGTCGCCCTGGCCTGGATGGACGGCGGCACGCGCAACATCTACACGAAAAAGCCGGTACGCAAGCTGGAAGACCTCAAGGGCATGAAAATCCGTGTCCAGGGCAACCCGATGTTCATTGAAACCATCAACGCCATGGGCGGAAATGGTATCGCCATGGACACCGGCGAAATCTTCAGCGCCCTGCAGACGGGCGTGATCGATGGCGCGGAAAACAACCCGCCGACCCTGCTCGAGCACAACCATTACCAGAACGCCAAGTTCTACAGCCTGACCGGTCACCTGATCCTGCCCGAGCCGATCGTGATGTCGAAAATCACCTGGGACAAACTCAGCCCCGACCAACAGGCCCTGGTGAAGAAAGCGGCCAAGGCTGCCCAGGCTCAGGAGCGCACCCTGTGGGACGCCAAGTCCGCCAGCAGCGAAGAGAAGCTCAAGGCGGCGGGTGTCGAGTTCATCACCGTCGACAAAAAGCCTTTCTACGAGGCCACCGCCTCGATCCGCGAGAAGTACGGCGCGCCTTACGCTGACCTGATCAAGCGCATCGAAGCCGTCCAGTAATCCTCCCTGCATTCAAGAAAGGCCCGGCGCCACTGACGTTGCTGTACGTCGGTGCGCGCCCGGTTACGGTGGAACCCGATGAAGAATCAACTGCTGCGCATCAACGACCGGATTTACATGTCCTGCATCTGGGTCGCCGGCCTGTCAGTGCTCGCCATTGCACTGATCATTCCCTGGGGCGTGTTCGCCCGTTATGTTCTGGGTTCAGGCTCCAGCTGGCCTGAGCCCACCGCCATCCTGCTGATGATGGTGTTTACCTTCATCGGTGCCGCCGCCAGCTACCGCGCCGGCGCACACATGGCGGTGGCCATGCTCACCGACCGCATGAACCCGTCCGTGCGCCAGGCCGTGGGCGTTTTCTCGCAACTGCTGATGGCCACGGTGTGCCTGTTCATGACCATTTGGGGCACCAAGTTGTGCCTGTCCACCTGGAACCAGTTCATGGCCGCCCTGCCGTCCCTGCGTGTAGGCATCACCTATATGCCCATTCCCGTGGGCGGTTTGCTGACGCTGATTTTTGTCTTGGAAAAACTGCTGCTCGGTGACCAGAGCAACCGTCGGGTCGTGCGTTTCGACCTGGTTGAAGAAAGCGAAGGTGGCGCATAAATGGACGCTCTGATTCTGATTGGCAGTTTTCTCGTGTTGATCCTGATTGGCATGCCGGTGGCGTATGCCCTGGGCCTGTCTGCGTTGATTGGCGCCTGGTGGATCGATATTCCGTTCCAGGCGCTGATGATTCAGGTCGCCGGCGGCGTCAACAAGTTCTCCCTGTTGGCGATTCCGTTTTTCGTATTGGCCGGCGCAATCATGGCCGAGGGCGGCATGTCCCGGCGCCTGGTGGCGTTCGCTGGCGTGCTGGTGGGTTTCGTGCGCGGTGGCCTGTCGCTGGTCAACATCATGGCCTCGACCTTCTTCGGCGCGATTTCCGGCTCCTCGGTCGCGGACACCGCCTCGGTGGGTTCGGTGCTGATCCCGGAAATGGAACGCAAAGGTTATCCCCGCGAGTTCGCCACCGCCGTGACCGTCAGCGGTTCGGTGCAGGCGTTGCTCACCCCGCCCAGCCACAACTCGGTGATCTACTCGCTGGCGGCCGGCGGTACGGTGTCGATTGCCTCGCTGTTCATGGCGGGCATCGTCCCGGGTCTGTTGATGAGCGCGTGCCTGATGGTGCTGTGCCTGATCTTCGCCAAGAAGCGTGATTACCCCAAGGGCGAAGTCATTCCCCTCAAGCAGGCGCTGAAAATCTGCGGCGAAGCGATGTGGGGCCTGATGGCCATGGTGATCATTCTCGGCGGGATTCTCTCGGGCGTATTCACCGCCACCGAGTCGGCCGCCATCGCGGTGCTCTGGGCGTTCTTCGTCACCATGTTCATCTACCGCGACTACAAGTGGAGCGAGTTGCCGAAACTGATGCACCGCACCGTGCGGACCATCTCGATCGTGATGATCCTGATCGGCTTCGCCGCGAGCTTCGGCTACATCATGACGCTGATGCAGATCCCGGCGAAAATCACCACGCTGTTCCTGACGCTGTCGGACAACCGCTACGTGATCCTGATGTGCATCAACGTCATGTTGCTGCTGCTCGGCGCCGTGATGGACATGGCCCCGCTGATCCTCATTCTCACGCCCATCCTGCTGCCGGTGATTCTGGGCATCGGTGTCGACCCGGTACACTTCGGCATGATCATGCTGGTGAACCTGGGGATTGGCTTGATCACACCGCCCGTGGGCGCGGTGCTCTTCGTGGGGTCCGCCGTGGGCAAGGTCAGTATCGAAACGACTGTGAAGGCGCTGCTGCCGTTCTACGCCGTGCTGTTCCTGGTACTGATGGCAGTGACCTACATTCCGGCACTGTCGCTGTGGTTGCCGCACCTGGTGTTGTAACCGGGCTTCGTTGACTTGCAGGGGTCCGGTTCGCCGGCTCCTGCAGCCATCCCACGTCCTCCTTCATATCGCTGGTCAATATGACGTCCACACTGCTTGAACTCGAAGACGAACTCACCCGCCTCACCCTCTCCCCCGACACCGGTGGCGCCATCGTCAACTGGACGGTGCTGCGCAGTGGACAGCCGCTGTTGCGTCACAGCGACGCCGAGGCACTGAACACCGGGCTTGCCAACAAACTCGGCGGATTTCCCCTGGTGCCCTGGTCGAACCGCATTTCCGACGACGGTTTCGACCGCCCGGATGGCTGGCTGGCCCTGGAACCCAACACGCTGACCGATCCTTATCCCATCCATGGCAGCGCCTGGCAGCAGCCGTGGCAGGTTGTCTCGCGGACAACCGATGAAGTGCTGCTGCAACTCGACAGCAGCACCCCGTTCGCCTACCGCGCCCGGCAACGGTTTCACTTGAGCGGCGGCAAACTGAGCATTGACCTGCACGTCACCCATCTGGCCGAACGCGCTGCCTGGCATGGCCTGGGGTTGCACCCCTATCTGCCGCGCACCCGCGGCACACGGTTGCAGGCCAAGGCCGGGCAAGTCTGGTTGTGCGATGCGTCCAAAATGCCGACCCGACTCAGTCCGGTGCCCGCCGATTGGGATTTCCACTCACTCAAAGGCCTGCCCGACACCCTGGTCGACAACGGTTTCTGCGGCTGGGATGGGCATTGCCTGATCCAGCAGGCGGACCTGGGCTATGAACTGGAATGCCAGGCCCACGGCAGCGAATACTTCCTGCTCTACTGCCCGGTGGACCTGGGTTTCTTCTGCATCGAGCCGGTCAGCCATCCGGTCAATGCCCACCATCTGCCGGGCCGCCCGGGTCTGGTGTTACTGGAGCAGGACCAGAGCACGGAGCTGGGTTTCAGTCTGCAATACACACCTATCTGATCCCCCTGCGCCCACTCGCCCCCGGCGGCGTTCCGACGATGGCGCCCCTGTAGGAGCGAGCATGCTCGCGATGGTGGTACTGACACCGCTGGCATCCAGGCGCCCCGCGTCATCGTTGGCGACCATCGCGAGCATGCTCGCTCCTACAGGGGGGATGCGGACGCCTGGTCTACCCCAGCATCTGACTCAGCACCGCCCGCAGCTTGCCGGGTTTCACCGGTTTGTTCAGCAGCGGTGCATCGAGCCTTTGCAGCGAGCGTCGGCATTGATCGGTGCGGTCCGCCGTGATGATCACCGCCGGAATCGTGCGGCGGAAATGTTCACGCAGACGCCGCACCACTTCGCAGCCGACCACGCCATGGTCGAGGTGGTAGTCCGCCAGGATCAGTTCCGGCGCTTGCCCTTTCAACGCCGCCAGCGCGGCAGCTTCATCGGTAGCGGTGACCACCTCGCAGCCCCACTGCCCGAGCAGCGCGCTCATGCTTTGCAGGATGCTCACTTCATTGTCCAGCACCAGCAAACGCCGGCCCGGTAACGGATTGCCCGCCCCCGGTTGCGGCGGCGCGAGGCTGATGGGCAATGGCACCTCCATGGAAATCGGCACCTCGATGCTGAACAGCGAGCCGCGCCCCGGCCGCGACCGCACCTGGATCCGGTAGTCGAGGATCTTGGCGATCCGCTCGACAATCGCCAGCCCCAGGCCGACGCCTTTGCGGTCGGCGGCGCGGCCGACATCCAGCTGATTGAACTCGAGGAAGATCGAGTCAAGGCGATCCGCCGGGATGCCCCGCCCGGTGTCCCAGACCTCCAGCCGCAAAAAGTCACCGCGACGCCTGGCCCCGAGCAGGATGTTGCCCTGATCGGTGTAGCGGCAGGCGTTGCTGAGGAAGTTGCGCAGGATCCGGGTCACCAGGCGCAGGTCGGTACGAATGGCGTAGTCGCCCATGTGCACACGCAAGCCCAACCCGGCGACTGCGGCGACCGACTGGAACTCCGACACCAACGGCCCGAGCAACTCGTCGAGGCGGTACAAGGCCACATCCGGCTTGACCGCTGCCTGATCGAGGCGGGAAATGTCCAGCAGGTCGGTGAGCAGGTCCTCCGCACCTTCCAGGGCCTGATGGGTGCGCTCGACCAGCACCTGCTCGTCCTCCGGCAGTTTGCGTTCGCGCAAGGTGGAAATCAGCAAGCGCGCGGCGTTGAGCGGTTGCAGCAGGTCGTGACTGGCGGCGGCGAGGTATTTGTCCTTGCTGTGGTTGGCGGCCTCGGCGGCGTCGCGGGCATCGCGCAGGGCCTCGGCGATCTGCTTGCGCTGGGTGATCTGTTGTTGCAGGTTGCGGTTGGCTTCGAGCAACTCATCGGTGCGCGCGGCGACCCGCTGTTCCAGCTGATCATTGAGCTGCTGCAGGCGCTGCTGCGCCAGCTTGCGCTCGGTGATGTCGGCAACGAACCCTTCCACCAGCCCTTCCTGGCCGGGCTTGAGCAACAGGTTCATCAACACGTCGAGGTGGCTGCCGTCCTGGCGGCGCAACTGGGTTTCGTAGCCGTGCAGGCTGCCCTGATGGCGCAGGATCTCGCCGATGTTTTCCAGCTCCTCGGCGCCACCGACGAACAGGTTGCTCGCCAGGTCCGCCAGGGAAAACAAGACTTGCTGAGGGTTCTGATAGCCGAGCATGCGTGCCATCGCCGGGTTGGCGGCGCGCATGCCCTGCTTCAGGCTGGCCTGGAAGATGCCATGCACGGCATTTTCGAACAGCCACTTGTAGCGATTGCGCTCGGCTTCGAGCTCGTCCAGGCGCGCCGCCAGTTCCGGGTAATGGCTCTTGCGCGCCGAGTGGCTGCCCAGCCCCAACAGCCCCGCCAGCGCCCGTTGCTGGTCGTCAGAGGGCTTCGCCATAAACGACCTCGACATCACGCTGGCTGGACTCGCGCGGGTTGGTCAGGATGCACGGATCGTCCATGGCGTGTTGCGACAGAAACGGAATGTCCGCCGTACTGACCCCGTGCAAACCCAGGGTTTCATGGAAGCCGATCGCGTGTTTGAGGGCAATCAGGTGTTCCACCAGCCGCCCGCAGATCTGCCGGTGATTGAGCCCCCGGCAATCGATGCCAAAGGTCTCGGCGATCACCTTGAACCGCTCCGGCGCCGAGCTGTAGTTGAACGCCACCACGTGCTCCACCAGCACCGCATTGCACAGGCCGTGGGGCAAATCGAGGAATCCGCCGAGGCTGTGGGACATGGCGTGCACCGCACCAAGGATCGCGTTGGAAAACGCCAGGCCGGCCTGCATGCTGCCGAGCATGATTTTCTCGCGCAGGGCGATGTCCGTCGGGTTGGCGATCATCTGCACCAGGTTGCCGTTGATCAGGCGCATCGCCTCCAGCGCATGGGGGTCGGTCAAGGGCCCGTGGCCGGTGGAAACGAAGGCCTCGATGGCGTGCACCAGTGCATCGATGCCGGTACAGGCGGACAGGAACGGGTCCATGCTCAGGGTGGTTTCCGGGTCGATCAGCGACACGTCCGGCACCACCGCCTTGCTGACGATGGAAAACTTCATGCGTTCCTGCTGGTTGGAAATGATCACGAACTGCGAGACGTCCGCCGAGGTGCCGGCGGTGGTCGGGATCAGGATCAATGGCGGGCTGGGCACGCGGATGGTGTCCACGCCTTCGAACTCGAGGATGCTGCGCCCGTGGGCGACGACGATGCCAATGGCCTTGCCGCAATCCATCGGGCTGCCGCCGCCGACGGCAACGATCACGTCGCAATGGTTTTCCCGGTACAGCTCGGCACCGAGCATCACTTCCTCGACCCGTGGGTTGGGCGACACGCCGGTGTAGAGGCAGTAATCGATACCGATGGCCTGCAGGCTGGCTTCGACATCAGCCACCCACCCGGCGGCAATCACCCCGGGGTCGCTGACCACCAGGACCTTGCGCGCGCCAAAGGTCTTGGCGTAATTGCCCACATTGTGCCGGCACCCGGCACCGAAGATGATTTCAGGCGAAACGAATTTACGCAGCTGACTGAGACTCTGGCTCATCGGAAAGCCTGTTTTTATTGTTTTGGAAGATGAAGCCACACTAACCCATCCGGCTGCGAATGCAATCAGACCAATTGATGGGTGTGCTCAATACCTGGTTCACCGCAGGCCCCTGTGGGAGCGGGCTTGCTCGCGATTCGGTGGGTCAGCCAGCCTATTCGTCAAGTTTGACACCGCCATCGCGAGCAAGCCCGCTCCCACAGGGGATTTGTGGTGTCTGGGCTAGCCGCGATAGATCAGCCGCGAGGCCTTTTCGTTGCGCAGGGTCAGGTGTTCCATGCCCTGCCCCGGCGCGTCGGCTTCTTCCCGGGCCTTGAGGATTACGCCGTGATGCGGCGACTTGCTGCACACCGGATCGGCATTCTCGGCATCGCCGGTGAGCATGAACGCCTGACAGCGACAGCCGCCGAGGTCCTTGTGCTTTTCATCGCAGGAGCGGCAGGGTTCCTTCATCCAGTCATCGCCGCGAAAGCGATTGAACCCGAAGGAATGGTTCCAGATGTGCTCGATGCTGTGCTCGCGCACATTGGGAAACTGCACCGGCAGTTGCCGGGCACTGTGGCACGGTAACGCGGTGCCGTCCGGGGTGATGTCGAGAAACAGGTTGGCCCAGCCGTTCATGCAGGTTTTCGGGCGCTCCTCGTAGTAGTCCGGGGTGACGAAGATCAGTTTGCACGGATGTCCCTGGGCTTCCAGGCGCTGGCGGTAATCGTTGGTGATGCCTTCGGCGCGCTGCAATTGCTCGCGGGTGGGGAGCAGCCCGACGCGATTGAGTTCGGCCCAGCCGTAGAACTGGCAGGTCGCCAATTCAACGAAGTCCGCCTCCAGCTCCAGGCACAGCTCGATGATCCGGTCGATGCGGTCGATGTTGTGCCGATGGGTGACGAAGTTCAGCACCATCGGGTAACCCTGGGCTTTGACTGCGCGGGCCATCGCCAGTTTCTGCGCGAAGGCCTTGCGCGAACCGGCGAGCATGTTGTTCACCGTTTCGTCCGCCGCCTGGAAGCTGATCTGGATGTGATCGAGCCCGGCCACCTTGAACGCGGCGATCTTTTCTTCGCTCAGGCCGATGCCTGAAGTGATCAGGTTAGTGTAGTAACCCATGTCCCGGGCCGCCTTGATCAGCTCGGCCAGGTCCTGGCGCACCAGCGGCTCACCGCCGGAAAAGCCCAGCTGCGCGGCGCCCATGGCCCGCGCCTCGGCGAACACACGAATCCACTCCTGGGTGGTCAACTCCGCGCCCTGTTGAGCGAAGTCCAGGGGGTTGGAGCAGTACGGGCACTGCAAGGGGCAGCGATACGTCAGCTCGGCGAGCAGCCACAAGGGCGGGCCGGGTAGCGCGTCACTCGATCCAGAACTGCGCATGGGCCACCTCCAGGAACGCCAGTACATCCTCGTCGATCCCCGGCACGCCGGGGAAACTCGCCGACAGTGCGTCGATGATGGCAGCCACGCTGCGTTGCCCATCCACCAGGCCGAGAATCTGCCCGGCGCTGGCATTGAGCTTGATCATGCCCTCGGGGTACAGCAGCACGTGGCAGTCCTGGCGCGGCTCCCATTGCAGGCGAAAACCCCGGCGCAATGCCGGCGATTGCCCTCGGTCGATCAGGCTCACAGCACAATCCCCCGATGCCAGACGTTGTCCCGGGTGACCGTGTGATAAGGCGGACGCTCCAGTTCATAGGCCATGCTCATGGCGTCGAGCATGCTCCACAGCACATCGAGCTTGAACTGCAGGATTTCCAGCATGCGTTGCTGGCCCTCGACCGTGACGTAGTGCGCCAGGGTGATGCGCAGGCCATGCTCGACGTCACGCCGTGCCTGCCCCAGGCGCGTGCGGAAGTAGTCGTAGCCGCCGGCGTCGATCCACGGGTAATGCGTCGGCCAGGCATCGAGACGGGACTGATGGATCTGCGGCGCGAACAATTCGGTCAATGAACTGCTGGCCGCTTCCTGCCAGCAGGCCCGACGGGCGAAGTTGACGTAGGCGTCCACGGCAAAGCGCACGCCCGGCAATACCCGTTCCTGGGACAGGATCTGGTCGCGGTCCAGGCCCACGGCTTCGCCCAGGCGCAACCAGGCTTCGATACCGCCCTCGCTGCCGGGCGCGCCGTCGTGGTCGAGAATCCGTTGCAGCCATTCGCGGCGCACCTCACGATCGGGGCAGTTGGCGAGGATCGCGGCGTCCTTGAGCGGGATGTTCACCTGGTAATAGAAGCGGTTGGCGACCCAGCCCTGGATCTGTTCGCGCGTGGCGCGACCGGCGTACATGGCTTGGTGAAACGGATGATGGATGTGGTAATAGGCACCCTTGGTGCGCAGGGCTTGCTCGAATTCAGCGGGGGTCATGGGAGTCTGGGGCATGGTGCTTCTCCGGTTATTTTTGTTGTCTGGAAGGGCCCCTTCGCGGGCAAGCCCACTCCCACAGGGTTCGGTGGTGTCCACAAAAAACTGTGGGAGCGAGCCCTGCTCGCGATGAGGCCATCAGCTACAGCACAATACTCATGCCGTCATACGCCACCTCAACCCCCCGCCGCTCCAGCAACGCCCGCTCCGCCGAGTCCTCGTCGAGTATCGGGTTGGTGTTGTTGATGTGGATCAGCACCTTGCGCTGGCGGGGAAAGTCTTCCAGCACTTCGAGCATCCCGCCCGGTCCACTTTGCGGCAGGTGGCCCATGTCGCTGCCCAGGCTCTGGCCGACGCCACACACGCGCATTTCGTCATCGCGCCACAGGGTGCCGTCCAGCAGCAGGCAATCGGCGCGGTCCATCCAGCGGGCGACGTCGTCGTCGATCCGGCCCAGGCCCGGGGCGTAGAACACCGCAGCGCCGGAGCGCAGGTCTTCGATGAACAGGCCGATGGTGTCGCCGGGCTGCGGGTTGCCACGGTTGGGCGAATACGGTGGCGCGTTGCTGACCAGGGGGATGGCGCGCAAGCGCAGATGCTCGCAGGCGGGAATCTGGAAGGGCTCGCGGTCCAGTCCGATCGGCCGCCACTGCAAGCCGCCGTTCCAGTGTTCGAGCATGGGGAACAAGGGGAACCCGCTGCTCAGGTCTTCGTGAACCCGCGCGGTGCACCACACCGAATGCGGGCAACCTTCGCGCAGGCTCAGCAGGCCGGTGCAATGGTCGATCTGGCTGTCCATCAACAGCACACCGGCAATCGCCGTGTCGCGCAGGCGGCGCGCCGGTTGCAACGGCGCGAAACCCTCGAGTTGCGCGCGAATGTCAGGGGAGGCATTGCACAGCAGCCAGTTCACACCGTCATCGCTCAAGGCAATCGACGACTGCGTGCGACGCTGCGCCCGCAGGCTGCCGCTGCGGACACCGGCGCATTGCCGGCAGTTGCAGTTCCACTGCGGAAAACCACCGCCGGCGGCGGAGCCGAGAACGCGGATGTGCATGAGCAATGCTCCAGAAGGCAGGCCCGGCCAACACCACGGCTGGCCGGGTGAACGATCAACGGTTGGCGAAATACATCGTCACTTCGAAGCCAATGCGCAGATCGGTAAACGCGGGTTTAGTCCACATGGGTCAATCCTCTTCTTGTGCCGGGCAATTCCGGTCAGGTCATTAATGCACGGGCCGCGACAGGCCCGAATGCTACTTTGGAACGAAGGTGCGGGGTGCGTTGGTAGCGGGTCGTTGGATAACCGCAAAACCAATGTGGGAGCGAGCCTGCTCGCGATGAGGCCAGCACATTCGGCGGTGAATGTTCGACCGTAATCGCGAGCAAGCCCGCTCCCACAGGTATCACCGCTGCTATCAGAAAAACCCCAACGGATTGATGTCGTAGCTCACCAGCAGGTTCTTGGTCTGCTGGTAGTGGTCGAGCATCATCTTGTGGTTCTCGCGACCGACACCGGACTTCTTGTAGCCACCGAACGCGGCATGGGCCGGGTAAAGGTGGTAGCAGTTGGTCCACACTCGCCCGGCCTTGATCGCCCGGCCCATGCGATAGGCGCGGTTGATGTCGCGGGTCCACAGGCCGGCGCCGAGGCCGAATTCGGTGTCGTTGGCGATGGCCAGGGCTTCGGCTTCGTCCTTGAAGGTGGTGACACCCACCACCGGCCCGAAGATTTCCTCCTGGAACACACGCATCTTGTTGGTGCCCTTGAGCAGCGTCGGCTGGATGTAGTAGCCGCTGGACAGGTCGCCCTCCAGGCGCTCGGCCGCGCCGCCGGTGAGCAGCTCGGCGCCCTCCTCCTGGGCAATGTTCAGGTACGAGAGGATCTTGTCGTATTGCTGCTCCGACGCCTGGGCGCCGACCATGGTTTCGGTGTCCAGCGGGTTGCCGCGCTTGATCTTGACGATCTTCTTCATCACTTCAGCCATGAACGGCTCGTAGATCGACTCCTGCACCAGTGCGCGGGACGGACAGGTGCACACCTCACCCTGGTTGAAGAAGGCCAGTACCAGACCTTCGGCGGCTTTCTCGATGAACGCCGGTTCGGCCTGCATGATGTCTTCGAAGAAGATGTTCGGCGACTTGCCGCCCAGTTCGACGGTGCTCGGAATGATGTTCTCGGCGGCGCAATGCATGATGTGCGCCCCGACCGGGGTGGAGCCGGTGAAGGCAATCTTGGCGATGCGCTTGCTGGTGGCCAGTGCTTCACCGGCTTCGCGACCGAACCCTTGAACGATGTTGAGCACACCGGCCGGCAACAGGTCACCGATCAGTTCGGCGAAGACCATGATTGACAGCGGCGTCTGTTCGGCGGGCTTGAGCACGATGCAGTTGCCGGCGGCCAGGGCCGGGGCAAGTTTCCACGCGGCCATCAGCAGCGGGAAGTTCCACGGGATGATCTGCCCGACCACGCCCAGGGGCTCATGGAAATGGTAGGCGGTGGTCAGCTCGTTGATCTCGGCGGCGCCGCCTTCCTGGGCGCGGATGCAGCCGGCGAAGTAACGGAAATGATCGGCCGCCAGCGGCACGTCGGCGTTGAGGGTTTCGCGCACGGCCTTGCCGTTGTCCCAGGTTTCGCTGACGGCGAGGATTTCCAGGTTCTGTTCGATGCGGTCGGCAATCTTCAACAGCACCAGGGAGCGGTCCTGGGCCGAGGTCTTGCCCCAGGCGTCGGCGGCGGCATGGGCCGCGTCGAGGGCCTTGTCGATGTCGGCGGCGCTCGAGCGCGGGAATTCGGCGATCACTTCGCCGTTGACCGGTGAAGTGTTGGTGAAATACTGGCCATCGACCGGCGCAACGAACTCGCCGCCAATGAAGTTGCCGTAGCGTGCCTTGAAGGAAACGACGGCACCGGGTGTTCCGGGTTGTGCGTAAATCATGGTGAGCCTCTGTCTGGGTCGAGGCCTGTCGGACCGACAGGCGATGCACCGATAGTAAGGAGCCCCGCCTGCCGCACGAATGCGCCGTTGGCAGGAGGGGCTCTCGTTATTTGGTAGTAGTTTTGGTGCAAATCAAATGTGGGAGCGGGCTTGCTCACGAAGGGGCCGTGTCTGTCGAGAGGGACGTTGAATGACACACCGCTTCGCGAGCAAGCCCGCTCCCACAGGGGTGATGGGCAAGATTTCGGATCAGTGCTTGGCCACCAGCTCCTTCGGCAATTTGAAGGTCCACAACATGCCGCCCTGGTTGAAGTCCTTCACCCGCTTGGCCACTTCACCGCCCCACAGCGGCACGGCGCCGCCCCAGCCCGACAGCACCGAGACGTATTGCTCGCCATCCATTTCCCAGGTCACCGGCGAGCCGAGCACGCCGGAGCCGGTCTGGAACTCCCAGACTTTTTCGCCGGTCTTGGCATTGAAGGCCTGCAGGAACCCTTCCGGCGTACCGGTGAACACCAGGTTGCCCTTGGTGGTCAGCACCCCGCCCCACAGCGGCGCGAAGTTCTTGTGGCGCCAGACTTCCTTGCCGGTTTTCGGGTCGATGGCGCGCAACACGCCGATGTAGTCTTCGTTCAACGGCTTGATGGTGAAACCGGCACCGAGGAACGCCGCGCCTTTCTTGTAGGCGATGCCCTCGTTCCAGATGTCCATGCCCCATTCGTTGGACGGCACGTAGAACAGCCCGGTGTCCTTGTTGTAGGCCATCGGCATCCAGTTTTTCGCACCGAGGAATGCCGGGGCGACGAACACCGAACTGCCCTTGGCTTCGCTGCCCGGTGCACCGGGGCGGCTGGCTTCGTTGTAGATCGGCCGACCGTCTTTATCCAGGCCGGTGGCCCAGGTGATCTTGTCCACGAACGGGAAGCCACGGATGAACTTGCCATTGGTGCGGTCCAGCACGTAGAAGAAGCCGTTGCGGTCGGCGGTCGCCGCCGCCTTGATTTCCTTGCCGCCCTCGGTGTAGTTGAACGACACCAGCTCGTTGACGCCGTCATAGTCCCAGCCATCGTGGGGCGTGCTCTGGAAGTGCCATTTGATGGTGCCGTCGTCCGGATTGAGCGCCAGGCGGGACGACGAGTACAGGTTGTCGCCAGGACGCAGGTGCGAGTTCCATGGCGCCGGGTTGCCGGTGCCAAACAGCAGCAGGTTGGTTTCCGGATCGTAGTAACCGCCCAGCCAGGGCGCTGCACCGCCGGTTTTCCACAGATCGCCCGGCCAGGTCTTGCCGGCCTCGCCGCCGGAGATACCGTTCTCTATCGGTTTGCCGTCCTTGTAGACATAGCCCATGTGGCCTTCGACCGTCGGGCGAGACCACAGCAGATCACCGTTTTTCGGGTCGTAGGCTTCGATCTTGCCCACCACCCCGAACTCGCCGCCGGCCACGCCAGTGATGAGTTTGCCGTTGATCACCAGCGGCGCGGCGCTGATCGAGTAGCCTTCCTTGTGGTCGGCGACTTTCTTGCTCCACACCACCTTGCCGGTGTCCTTGTTCAGCGCCACGAGCTTGGCGTCCAGGGTGCCGAAGAACACCAGGTCGCCGTACAGCGCCACGCCCCGGTTGATCACGTCGCAGCACGGCCGAATGTCGTCGGGCAGGCGCGCATCGTACTGCCAGAGTTTCCTGCCGGTGCGCGCATCCACCGCGAACACCCGCGAGTAGGATCCGGTCATGTACATCACGCCGTCCTTGATCATCGGCTGCGCCTGTTGACCGCGCTGTTTTTCACCGCCGAAGGAAAACGCCCAGACCGGTCGCAGGTCTTTCACGTTGTTGACGTTGAGGGTATCGAGGGGGCTGTAGCGCTGACCCTGGACGCCCAGACCGTTGGTGACGATCTGCTCCGGGTTCTTGGGGTCCTGGAGAATGTCCTGGTCACTGACGGCGGCCAATGCCGTGCCGGACAGCAGCATGGCACTGAGCAACACGCTCAGGACGAAGGGTTGGCGACGTGCGGGTTGGGTCATGGCGGCTACCTCTGCGGGTTTTTGTTGTACCGGGAAATTTTCCCGGTCTGGTGCAGATTCTTGGTCGCCGAAGGCCTTGCAACAATTGCCCGCAGTGTTGAGATTTGTAGTTCCTTGGTAGCGGGTCTTGATCAACAACGCAGCCTCCCTACAGATACAGAGGGAATCAGCGATGGGCATCAACGCGCTTCATCCGCTCCCGCTCATAACGCGGGTAAAGATGGCTGACGCTGCGGATCAGCTCGTAGCGGCTGAGACTGATCGCGGCGAAGCGTTCGGGGACGGGGCTGCGGATCATCTCCGCCATGTCGCTGCCGTTGGCGGCGCCGTCGCGCATCAGTTGATCGAGCCAGCCGAGGTAGTCGCGCATTTGCGCAAAGGGTCTGGCATCGCTGGCCAGCGGTCCGTGGCCGGGCACGATCAATGTCCACGCCAGCGCCTGGAGCGTGTCGATGTCTGCCAGCCACACCGACAGCCCGGGGCTGTTGGGCGTGGTCAGCGCCCGCTGATAAAACACCAGATCGCCGGCGAACAGCACGCCGGTCTTTTGGTCGAGAATAGCCAGATCCGCGCCGGTATGCCCACCCAGGCTCAGCAGGCGCAGATCGTGATTCCCAAAAGTTCGTACCCCGGGCGCCAGGGTCTCGGTGGGCAGCACCACCTCGGTGCCGCGCATCCAGTCGCCCACCAGCCGGTACATGTTTTCGGCCATGGCGTCGCCCTGTTGCCTGAGCAAGTCGGTGGTGCCGGCCAACGCACCGATCGGCACGTCGCTGAACGCCTGATTGCCCAGCACATGGTCCGGGTGGTGATGGGTCAGCAGTACCTGGATCACCGGTTTGTCGGTGGTCGCGGCAATCGCCTTGCGCAGGGCTTCGCCGTAGCGACGCGACGGTCCGCTGTCGATCACGACCACGCCGCGCTCGGTGACGATGAACGCCGTGTTGACGATGTTGCCGCCGTTGCTGCGGGCGAAATTGTCGGTGCTGCCCTCCAGCAACCAGGTGTCCTCGGCGATCAGACGGGGCGTGAGTGTGTATTCGAGATCCGCCAGCGCCGGCAGGCTCAGGCTCATGAACAACAGCAGCATCCAGCGCATCGTGCGCTCCTTGAGGTCAGGGTATGGCCGCATCGAACTCGTTGCCGCTGTTGTCGCGCAAGGTCAGGCGCGTCTGCCCTGCCCCCTCGACGTCGAAGGCCAGGCTGGGGTTCTCGCTGACGGCGGGAAACAGCTCGAGGCGCGCCAACAGGCGATCATCCTGAGCGCGCAGCTCGGCCTGGTTGATGAAGAATTCCGGAATGCCGCTGACCATGCCGTTGTCCATCGGGTGCGCCACCTGGACACGCAAGCGGCTGAACTCGCCGCGCGGGTAACGCCCGCCCAGCACCTGACCCAGGCGTTCTTCCCAACCCCGCTCGGTGCGCACCACGCTGGGCGCCGTGCAACCACCGCCCGCCGCATCGATCAGGGTCGAACCTACATGCCACAGGCCATCGCGGGTCTGTACCGCCGCGCGCAATGGGGTGGCTTGCTCGATGCGGATGCGGATCGACAGCCAGGGCAGCACGCGGTCCAGTGGCTGGAAATCGACAATTTTCGGTAAGGGGTTGAGCTCGGCCCAGGCGAGGATCTTCACCACCTCGCCCTTGAACGCCCGGGCATCGATTTCCAGCGGCACCTGACGCGCGTCTTCGGCAAACGGCGGCGCCAGCAGCTTGACCCGGTCATCGAACACGAACGGCGCATCGCCCAACATCTGCTTGTGGTAGAAGGCCCACATCACCGAGGGCACCGGGTCCGGGCCCGGCTCGACAGCACCGTTCGCGAACAGAGGCAAGCAACAGGCCAGCAACCAACCTGCGAACCGGTTCATGGTTGATACATGTCCGGCGCGTCGTAGCGCAGACCATAACGGGCATAAAGCGCATTCACCGAACCGTCGCGGATCAGCCCCTCCAGCGCCTCTTCCACGGCGTAGGCCAATTGGCGGTTGCTTTCGTGCACCGCCATGCCGATTTCCCAACGCTGCTTGCCCATGTTCGGGTAAGCGTTCTCCGCCAGCGCCCACTGCGGGTCGGCGGCTTCGTGCACCTGCCAGTCAATCTCGCCGCGCATGGCCATCACCGCATCGACTTCCCCGGCCTTCATCGCGGCAAACGCCTGGGGCACGCCGGGATAGTGACGGGTGGTGCCGGCGAGCATGCCGTTGAACACCGACGTCAGGTAGAACGACGGCACGCTGTCGACCTCGACGCCGATGGGGTGTTGCTGGAACACCGCGACGCTGGCCACCGATTCCAGGCGCCGGCGGTCATAGGCGACTTGCCATTGTTCATTCTGGTACGGACCGAACATCACCACATGGCCGTTTTCCAGTTCACCCACGTCATTGCGCTTGCGCGCGTAGTCCTGGTCGTAGGGCACGCGCATCATCAGGTCGGCCAGTTGCTGGTTGTGCAACTGGCTGGCCCGCCAGATGTAATCGCGCAGATCGTCGTCGAGTTTTTCGCCGGGCGGCGCCCAGATCAGTGTGAGCCGCACCCCCAGCGCCTTGGCCAGGGCACCCGCCAGCTCGACGTCCACCCCCCTGGGTTGGCCGGCATCTTCGAAGCTGTAAGGCGCAAAGTCCTTGTAGACCGCCACTTTCAACTCGCCGGCGGCGATCATTTCGTCATAGGTGCGCACCTGCGCCTGCGCCGCCGGGCAGCACAGCAACACCGCACTGATCACCATCGCGAGCAGGCGCATGCCTCAGTTCTCGACGCGGACGCTGTCGAGGTAAGTGCGCACAGCCCACAAGGCTTCCTGGCTCAGGTAGTCGGCCATTTTCGGCATGTACACCCGGCCGTCCCGCACGGCGCCGTGGCGCACGCGCTCGACGAACCATTCGTCACCAGCGTCGTCGGCGTCGAGCATGCGCAAGTCCGGGGCAATGCCGCCGGACTTGGCTTCCAGGCCGTGACAGGCCGCACAGTTCTGGTTGTAGGCCGACGAGCCGATTTCCACGGCTTTGTCGTGCTCGGGGGATTTGCGGTAAGGATTGACCGCTGCCCAACCGTCGCCATCGAGCGGTACGCCAGCGTCCTTGATCGGGGTCAGCCCTTTGGTTTCGACGGCTTGCGGCACCACGTTGCCGTGGGCCCAGACCGAACCTGCACTGATAAAACCGGCCAGCAGTCCGGCGACGAGCAAGGCGTTGCGTTTAGTTGTCATTGTTATGCCCTCAGGATTGCACGCAAAACCTCTTTGCAGAGGCTATGGCAGCCATCTTAGAAAGCCCCCCGCCAGCGCCCCATGCTGCTTTGGTGGTCGCGGCCTAGTACCTTGGTAGTAGGGCTTGCGGTGCACCACCAAATCAGGTGCCCCATGGGAAATCTTCCCGGCAACGGCGGGACTTTTTCCGTAGGCGCCACCCCGCCGGACACACCACCCTGTGCAGGCCAAAACCTCCACTGGGAACTGCAACCATGACAATAAGATCGCTACCCGCCCTTTCCCCATTGACCCTCGCTTTCCTGCTGGCGGGCAGTCTGAGCCTGAGTGCTGTCAGCCACGCGGCGAATGCCCCCGCCACAACGACCCATAACGTGACGTGGGAAGACATAGCCAACGATCATCTGACCACCAAGGACGTGCTGCAATACGGCATGGGCACCAACGCCCAGCGCTGGAGCCCGCTGGCCCAGGTCAACGACAAGAACGTGTTCAAGCTGACCCCGGCCTGGTCCTACTCCTTCGGCGACGAAAAACAGCGCGGCCAGGAATCCCAGGCCATCGTCAGCGACGGCGTGGTCTACGTCACCGGCTCCTACTCGCGGGTGTTCGCCCTCGACGCCAAGACCGGCAAACGCCTGTGGACCTACAACCATCGCCTGCCGGACAACATTCGTCCGTGCTGCGACGTGGTCAACCGGGGCGCGGCGATCTACGGCGACAAGATCTACTTCGGCACCCTCGATGCGCGGCTGATCGCCCTGGACAAGAACACCGGCAAAGTGGTGTGGAACAAGAAGTTCGGCGACCACGCCGCCGGCTACACCATGACCGGCGCACCGGTGCTGATCAAGGACAAGACCAGCGGCAAGGTGCTGTTGATCCACGGCAGCTCCGGCGATGAGTTCGGCGTGGTCGGCCAGTTGTTTGCCCGCGATCCGGACACCGGTGACGAAGTGTGGATGCGGCCTTTCGTCGAAGGCCACATGGGCCGCCTGAACGGCAAGGACAGTACGCCGACCGGCGACGTCAAGGCACCGTCCTGGCCTGACGACCCCACCACCGAAACCGGCAAGGTCGAAGCCTGGAGCCACGGCGGTGGAGCCCCGTGGCAGAGCGCGAGTTTCGACGCCGAAACCAACACCATCATCGTCGGCGCCGGCAACCCGGGCCCATGGAACACCTGGGCGCGCACCGCCAAGGATGGCAACCCGCACGATTACGACAGCCTGTACACCTCCGGCCAGGTCGGCGTCGACCCGAGCACGGGTGAGGTGAAATGGTTCTACCAGCACACGCCGAACGATGCCTGGGATTTCTCCGGCAACAACGAACTGGTGCTGTTCGACTACAAGGACAAGGACGGCAAGACGGTCAAGGCCACCGGTCACGCCGACCGCAACGGCTTCTTCTACGTGGTCGATCGCAACAACGGCAAGCTGCAGAACGCCTTCCCCTTCGTCGACAACATCACCTGGGCCAGCCACATCGACCTCAAGACCGGTCGCCCGGTGGAGAACGAAGGCCAGCGCCCGGCCAAACCCTTGCCAGGCGAAACCAAGGGCAAGCCGGTGGAAGTCTCGCCGCCTTTCCTCGGCGGCAAGAACTGGAACCCCATGGCGTACAGCCAGGACACCGGCCTGTTCTACATTCCGGGCAACCAGTGGAAAGAGGAATACTGGACCGAAGAAGTCAACTACAAGAAAGGCTCGGCCTACCTGGGCATGGGGTTCCGGATCAAGCGCATGTACGACGATCACGTCGGCACTTTGCGGGCGATGAACCCGACCACCGGCAAGGTGGTGTGGGAACACAAGGAGCACTTGCCGCTGTGGGCCGGCGTGCTGGCGACCAAGGGCAACCTGGTCTTCACCGGCACCGGCGATGGCTTCTTCAAGGCCTTCGATGCGAAAACCGGCAAGGAGCTGTGGAAGTTCCAGACCGGCAGCGGCATCGTCTCGCCGCCGATCACCTGGGAGCAGGACGGCGAGCAGTATATCGGCGTGACCGTGGGTTACGGCGGCGCGGTGCCGCTGTGGGGTGGCGACATGGCCGAGCTGACCAAACCGGTCGCCCAGGGCGGGTCGTTCTGGGTGTTCAAGATCCCGAGTTGGGACAGTTCGGTAGCGAAAAAGTAAAACGGCCATCCACTCCTCTACTGTAGGAGCGAGCATGCTCGCGATGGTCTCAAGAACGCCGTGGAGCACCAGATGCCCCGCGTCATCGTTGACGACCATCGCGAGCATGCTCGCTCCTACAGGGTTCCGACGAGACCCTGCCATGAAATGTCTGCCTCTACTCCTTCTGTTGAGCATCGCCACGGCCTACGCCGACGACGGTGACGACACCCCGTTGATCATCAACGGCTGCACCCTCGCCGAACACAGCCAGTGCCCCGGCGCCAATCTCAGGGGCGCCAACCTGAGCAATCAGGACCTGCGCAACATGAACCTCAGCGGCGCCGACCTGCGCGATGCCGACCTGCGCCACGCCCGCCTGGACCTGGCCAACCTGGAGAAAGCCCAGTTGCAAGGCGCCAACCTCAGCCGCGCCAGCCTGCAACAAAGCAACGCCCGCCTGGCGGATTTCAGCGGGGCCAACCTGATGGCGATCCAGGGCTGGGGCCTGTTCGCCCAGGGCGCGCAATTCCAGAACGCCAACCTCAGCGCCGCCTACCTGGAATTCGCCCGGCTGTCGGGCGCGAAGCTGCACAACGCCAACCTGCGGGCCGCCGACCTGGAAATGACCTGGCTGAGCAAGGCCGACCTCAAGGGCGCCGACCTCAGTGACGCCAATCTCCAGGAAGCCAAGTTAGGTGAAAGCAATCTGGAACAGGCAAAACTCGACGGCTCGCGCCAGCATTATGCGAATTTTCAGGATGCGAATATGGAGGGGTGTTCGGGGTGTCCGACGACGTGGGATAAATAAGCTGCAATGTACCCCCTGTGGGAGCGGGCTTGCTCGCGAATACGGTGTGTCAGAGACATGTGAAGTGACTGGTACACCGCATTCGCGAGCCCGCTCCCACAGAGCAGGAACCCTGTATCGCGGACTACCCCGCCTTGCGCACCACCCCCAGGTCAATCCCCAAATGCACCAGCTCGGCATGGGAGCTGACCTGCAATTTGCTCTTGAGCAGGGTCAGGTGGTTGGAAACGGTCTTGCCGCTGATGCTCAGTTGCTCGGCGATCAGGCGCACAGGGGTGCCTTTGGCGAGCATGACAAAGATCTCCAGCTCACGCTGGGTCATGCTCTGCAAACGCGGGTCCTCCTGCTGCGGGTGGCAGGCCAGTTGGGTGGCCAGCGGCTGTTCGATGTAGGCATGCCCCGCCAGAATGCGATGGACCGCCTCGATCAGCACCGGTGGCGCCGAGCTCTTGGTCAGGTAACCCGAGGCCCCGGCGTCCAGTGCCTGGCGCACCAGCGGCAGTTCATCGTGCATGCTGAAAAACAGCACCCGCAGTTGCGGCAGGCGCTGACGCAAGCGGCGGGTGGTTTCCAGCCCGCTGATGCCCGGCAGGCCGAAATCCATGATCACCAGGTTCGGCACCGCTTCCTGGACCCTGGCCAGCGCTTCCTCGCCCGTCGCCGCTTCACGCACTTGCATCGCCGGCAGCAGCGCCCGCAACAGGCTCGCGTAGCCCTGGCGGACCACCGCATGGTCATCGACCAGCAGAATATTCATGACACCTCCATAGGCACGTTCAAGGCCAGCGCCCAGCCGGCACCGGGCCGGCTGATGATGCGCAGCTCACCGCCCAGGCTGCGGGCGCGTTCGAACATCGAATACAGACCGACTCCCGGCCGCTGCGGTTGCTGCGCACCACAGCCGTTGTCACGGATCAGCAACCGCCATTGCCGGCCACGCTGGTGCAGGCGCACCTTCACCCGGCTGGCACCGGCATGGCGGGCGATGTTGGTCAGGGCTTCCTGCAACAGGCGGTAGAGATGGGTCTTGTCCGGCACCGACAACACCGGCAACTGCGTGCTGACCTGCAACCGGCAATCGATGCCCTGCCGCGCCTGCCATTGTTCCACCAGCAGGCCCAGGGCTTCGGCCAGCGGCAAGTGCTGCAGGACCACCGGGTAAAGATCCCGGACCAGCGCCCGGAACCCCTGCTGCAAGTGTTCGCAATTGTGTTCCAGTTCGCGCACCGTACGCGCCACCACCACCGGCTGATCCGCTACCAGCGGTAACAGGCAGGCCTGGGCGCGGATGCCCGCCAGGTATTGGCCGAGGTCATCGTGCAGGGTCTGCGCCAGATGCGTACGCTCCTGCTCCTGCAACGCCAGCAGGGTCTGAGTCAATCGAGTGTTGTCGGCCCGCGCCTGCTCCAGCGCTTCGGTCATCTGGTTGAAATGCACCGCCAGTTGGCGCGCCTCAGGCACACCTTGCGCCCGCAGTCGCACCTTCAATTGGCCGCCGGACACTTGCTGCAACGCCTGCAGCAAATCATCGAGCAGGCCCATGCCCCGGCGCACGGCCCAGCGAATGGTCAACAGGCTGAGGAGCAACGCCAGCGCGCACAGGCTCAGCAGTTGTTGCAGGGAATCCCAGACTTCATCGATTTCATCTCGCGGGTCGACCGCAATCTGCACACGCCGCCCGTCCAGCAGATCGAGCACCTGGGCATTGTGCCGGGATTGGGCAAACAACAGCCGCCCGAGCCAGGCGTCGAGGCTGTCCTGCTCCACAGTGGTGGCCTGCTCGCCGGGTTTGAGCCAGCGCACCCGCACGTGACGCAGGCTTTGTGTCAGTCGGGGTTGCAGGCTGGCGGGGTCGCGCTCGGCGGTTTCACTCAGGTACTGCACCACGGCTTGCGCCGATTGCAGTTCGCGCTCCACGTCCGCCAGCGCCTGGTGCATCAGTAACACCACGCACGCCAGGGTAACGAGGGTGAAAAACCCGCAGACCCAGAGGTTGATTCGCCACAGCGCGGACATGCCTAGCGCCCCGGAATCGCGGGCATGACGTGCAGCGGCGCGGGGCGCGGGCCGTGCAGCTTGTCGACGCCGATCAGGCTCAGGATCAGCAATAACGGCAGCAGCAACGCCTTGAGAATGCGCATGTTCGATCTCCTCCAGGGTGATGGCCGTTAACACCATGCTAAAACCGCGCCGCCCGAGATGAGTTACTACCTTGGTACTGCCCCGTTGGTACTTTCTGCATATTTCCACCCTCCCCCGGGGTTCCTATGCTGGCGCTACCTGTACCGGAGTGACTTATGCGCCCGCTTGCCCCTTACGCCCTGATCTATCTGCTGGCGATCGCCTGCGCCGCCGGGCTGGCGACCCAAAGCCAGGCGGCCGACGCGCCGTTGCAGGTGCAGATCGGCTACCTGGGTTATCGCCCCGACCCAGGCCCTTTGTTGTCGAACATCATTCCCGAGCCGACTGATGCCGGGCTGCGCGGTGCCGAACTGGCGATCACCGACAGCAACAGCACCGGGCGTTTTCTCAATCACAGCTACCGCCTGATGGCCGCCAGCGTTGACAGCCCGCCGGCATTGCTCGAAGCCGCGCGAGCGCAGCATGCGCAAGGCGTGCGCCTGTTCGTGGTGAATGCGCCGGTAGACAGCCTGCGCCAACTCAGCGCTGCGCTGCCCGACAGCCTCCTGTTCAATGCCGGCAGCCCGGATGACGCCGTGCGCACCCGCGACTGCCTGCCGAACGTGCTGCACACCCTGCCGAGCCGGGCCATGCTCGCCGATGCGCTGGCGCAGTTTCTGGTGGTGCGCAAATGGCAAAAGGCACTGCTGATCGTGGGTCCGACCGCAGACGATCAAGCCTACGCCGCCGCCCTGCGCCGGGCGGCAAAACGCTTTGGCCTGCAACTGGTGGCAGAGAAGCCATGGCGTTTCGACAACGACCAGCGCCGCAGCGCCCAGGCCGACATGCCGCTGTTCACCCAGACCGCCGAATACGATGTGGTGCTGGTGGCCGATGAGCGCGGCGATTTCGGCGAATACGTGCCCTACCAGACCTGGTATCCGCGCCCGGTCGCCGGCACCCAGGGCCTGACCCCGGTCGGCTGGCACAAGAGCGTCGAGACCTTCGGTGCCGCGCAATTGCAGAAGCGCTTCGAAGCCCTGAGCGGACGTTGGATGAATGATCGCGATTTCGCCGCATGGATGGCCGTGCGCAGCATCGCCAGCGCCGTGAGCAAGCTGCGCCAGACCGATCCGATGGCAATCCGCGACCTGCAAATCAGCGATCAATTGCCCCTCGACGGTTTCAAGGGTCGCAAGCTCAGCTATCGCCCGTGGAACGGCGAGTTGCGCCAGCCGATCCCGATCGTGCAGCCGCGGGCGCTGGTCAGCACTTCGCCCCAGGACGGTTTCCTGCACCCCTTCAACGAAATGGACAGCCTGGGCTACGACAAGCCCGAGGTCAGTTGCCGCTATCCCTGACTCATCACAACAATAAGGAATCCGCCATGCGCCGCACCCTGCTTTCCTGCGCCCTGCTCCTCGCTGCGGGTCACGCCGTGGCCAGCACCGCCTGGGTCTCCAACGAAAAGGACAACAACCTGAGCCTGATCGACCTGCAGACCCTGCAGGTGGTCGACACGCTGCCCGTTGGCCAGCGCCCGCGCGGCTTGCTGTTGTCCCACGACAACAAGCTGCTGTACATCTGCGCCAGCGACTCGGATCGGGTGCAGGTCATGGATGTGGCCACGCGCAAGATCATCAAGGAACTGCCCTCGGGCAAGGACCCCGAGCAATTCGCCCTGCACCCGAACAATCGCTGGCTCTACGTTTCCAACGAGGACGATGCGCTGGTGACGGTGATCGACACCGAAACCTCGAAAGTGCTGGGCCAGATCAACGTCGGCGTCGAGCCCGAAGGCATGGCCGTCAGCCCCGACGGCAAATGGGCGGTGAACACCAGCGAAACCACCAACATGCTGCACTGGATCGACACCAGCACCCAGACCCTGGCCGACAGCACCCTGGTGGATCAACGGCCGCGTTTCGTCGAGTTCTCCCCCGATGGCGCCAGGCTCTGGGCCTCGGCGGAAATCGGCGGCACGGTGACCGTCCTCGACGTGGCCAGCCGCCAGATCCTCAAGACCCTGACCTTCAAGATCAAGGGCGTGCACCCGGACAAAGTGCAACCGGTGGGCGTCAAGCTCAGCGCCGACGGCAAGTATGCGTTTGTCGCGCTCGGGCCGGCCAATCATGTGGCGGTGATCGATGCGCAAACCTACGAGATTCTCGATTACCTGCTGGTGGGGCGCCGTGTGTGGCAGATGGCGTTCACCCCGGATCAGAAGCAATTGCTGGCAACCAACGGGGTCAGCGGCGATGTGTCGGTGATCGATGTCGACAGCCTCAAGGTGATCAAGTCGGTCAAGGTCGGGCGCTATCCGTGGGGCGTGGTGGTCACGCCATGAACGCCCTGGAGGTCAGCGAGCTGAGCTTTGCCTACGGCGCGCGGCAGGCCTTGAGCCAGGTCAGTTTCAACCTGGCCCCGGGGCGTTTTGCTGCATTGCTGGGGCCGAACGGTGCGGGCAAGTCGACCCTGATCGCGCTGTTGACCCGCCTTTACGATCTGCAACGGGGCGACATCCGGGTCGGTGGCCATTCCCTGCGCAACGCACCGCGTCCGGCGTTGCGGCAACTGGGCGTGGTGTTCCAGCAAAGCACGCTGGACCTGGACCTGAGCGTGGAGCAGAACCTGCGCTACCATACCGCCCTGCACGGTTTGTCCCGGGGCCAAAGCGCGATCCGGGTCGAGGCCGAACTGGCCCGCCAGGCGCTGACCGAGCGCCGCCGCGAACCTGTCCGCAGCCTCAATGGCGGCCACCGACGGCGCGTGGAAATCGCCCGGGCGCTGCTGCATGAGCCGCGCCTGTTGCTGTTGGACGAGCCCAGCGTCGGCCTGGACCCCGCCAGCCGCCTGGCCCTCAACCAGCACCTGCGCAGCCTGTGCCTCGAACAGCGAATCTGCGTGCTCTGGACCACCCACCTGCTGGATGAAGTGCAACCCAGCGACGACTTGCTGATTCTGCATCAGGGACGATTGGTGGCCAGCGGACAAGCCGCTGCCCTGAGCCAGGAACACGGGGGCGACCTGGGCTCGGCGTTCAGCCGCCTGACCACTGCGGGGGCCCGCCCATGAACGCTTACTGGCAATGTTTCAGCGGTATCGTGCTGCGCGAATGGTTGCGCTTCGTGCTGCAACGCACGCGGTTCTTCAGCGCCCTGGTGCGGCCGTTGCTGTGGCTGCTGGTGTTCGCCGCCGGTTTTCGTGCGGCGCTTGGCATCGCGATCATCGAGCCGTACGACACCTACATCCCCTACGAGGTCTACATCATCCCGGGCCTGGCCTGCATGATCCTGCTGTTCAACGGCATGCAGGGCTCGCTGTCGATGGTCTACGACCGGGAGATGGGCAGCATGCGCGTGTTGCTCACCAGTCCCCTGCCCCGCAGCTTTTTGCTGTGCAGCAAGCTGCTGGCCACCTCGTTGATCTCTTTGTTGCAGGTGTACGCGTTTCTGGCGATTGCCTGGGTGTATGGCGTGCAACCGCCGGCCATGGGCCTGCTGATCGCCCTGCCGGCGCTGTTGCTGGTGGCGCTGATGCTCAGCGCCCTGGGTTTGCTGCTGTCGAACGCGATCCGTCAGTTGGAGAACTTCGCCGGGGTGATGAACTTCGTGATCTTCCCGCTGTTTTTCCTGTCATCGGCCTTGTATCCGCTGTGGAAGATGCGCGAGTCGAGCGAGTGGCTGTACGGGTTGTGCGCGCTGAACCCGTTCACCCACGCGGTGGAGCTGGTGCGCTTTGCCCTGTATGAACGTTTCAACCCGCTGGCGCTGGCGGTGTGCATGGGCCTGACGCTGCTGTTTACCCTGCTGGCGGTGTTCACCTTCAACCCGCAGCATGCGGCGTTGCGCAAAACTAATTAAATTGCCCCCCTGTAGGAGCGAGCATGCTCGCGATGGTCTCAAAGGCACCGCTGGGTGTCAGGTAGCCAGTGTCATCGTTCACGTCCATCGCGAGCATGCTCGCTCCTACAGGGGAGTGGCGGTGAAATCCGTGGGAAATCTACGACTTTAGTACCGGTTTCACCTGTCTATCGTCGCATTCCCAACGCAGCGCGACTGGCATGTAATGGGCGCATAACTATAAGGATCGAACCCATGCCGCGTGCCCGACGCTGTCTGCTGCGCCCATCACTCACCGCGCTATCGCTGAGCCTTCTGCTGCTGGGCAACGCCCAGGCCGACAGCGCGCTGTTTTCCAGTGAAGGTTATCGGATCAGTCTGTACCGCAGCCCGACGCCGGAACAGGCCGACGGCGCCACCCGTCTCGACACCCCGGCCCTGCAAGCCCTGTTGCGCCAGACACCCGCACCGGTGCTGATCGACGTCTACCGGCGTCAATGGCTGCAAGGACGCTTCATCGAAGACCAGCCCCACGAAAACCTGCCCGGCAGCCACTGGCTGGCCAACACCGGCGATGGCGACCTGACGCCCGAATGGCAGGCCTACTTCAGGCGCCATCTGGAAAAACTCACCGACGGCAATCGCCAGCAGCCCGTGGTCTTCTACTGCCGTTCCGATTGCTGGCTGAGCTGGAACGCGGTCAAGCGCGCTGCCGCGATGGGCTACCAGCGCCTGTATTGGTACCGAGACGGCCTGGATGCGTGGCAGGCGGCGAACCTGCCGGTGACGCCCGCGCAGCCGGAACCTTTCCCCTGAGCTTTACGCCTGCGTGTTGTTGCCACACCATAACGAAAATAATGAGGTGAAAGGCTATGTACAAAATTCTGATTGCCGACGATCACCCGCTGTTTCGCGAAGCCATTCACAACGTCATCAGCGATGGTTTCCCCGGCAGCGAGGTCATGGAAACCGCCGACCTCGACAGCGCCCTGGCGCTGACCGAAGCGCACGACGACCTGGACCTGATTCTGCTCGACCTGAACATGCCTGGCATGCACGGTCTCAACGGCCTGATCAACCTGCGCAACGAGGCGCCGACGATTCCCGTGGTGATAGTGTCCGCCGAACAGGACAAGCAGATCGTGCTGCAAGCCATCACCTACGGCGCCGTGGGTTTCATCACCAAGTCCTCGCCGCGCCTGCAAATGACCGATGCCATCCAGCAGATCCTCAATGGCAACGTGTATTTGCCGCCGGACATCATCCGCACGCAGAAAAGCAGCGCCAGCCGACGCATGAACGACACCCCGAGCTTCCCGCCGGAACTGCTCCAGGCCCTCACCCGCAAGCAACTGCTGGTACTCGAACGCATGACCAAGGGCGAGTCGAACAAGCAGATCGCCTACACCCTGGAAATCGCCGAAACCACGGTCAAGGCCCATGTGTCGGCAATCCTGCGCAAACTCAATGTGCACAATCGGGTGCAGGCGATCCTGAGCGCCGGGGATATTGATTTCGGGTCTTATCTGCGGCGTTGATTTTCAGGTTTGCGGGAAAACTCAATTGGCCCTATCGCGGGCAAGCCCGCTCCCACAGGTAATGAAGTGAACACAGATTTTGCGTACGACGCCAAACCCTGTGGGAGCGGGCTTGCCCGCGATAGGGCCCTGACCGGCGCCGCAATGCTTCAAGACCTACCCAGCAAATGACTCATCGCCGTCTTCAGCTTCATCGGCCGCACCGGCTTGTGCATCAGGGTGTGCCCCAGTTCACGGATCTGCACTTTCAGCTCATTGCTGTAGTTAGCGGTGATCATCATCGCCGGAATCGCTGAAGCGCGCCGTGCATTGATCCGCGCCACCGCATCGACGCCATTCTGCTCGTCGTCCAGGTGATAGTCGGCGATCAGCAGGTCCGCATCGGCATGGTAATTGTCCACTTGCCGCGCCAGGTCCTGCTCCGACAAGGCCGTGACCACCTGACAGCCCCAGCCTTCCAGCAGCGTGCGCATGCCGGCGCAGATCGCTGCGTCGTTGTCCAGCACCCAGACCCGCGCGCCGCGAAGGCGTTCAAGCATCGGCTCGCTCATCAGCAGCGAAGGCAGCGCTTTGGGTGCCGTGGCGCTCAGCGGCACTTCGACGCTGAACACCGAGCCCTTGCCCGGCCATGAGCGCACGTGAATGCGGTGGCCGAGAATCCCGGCGATCTTCTCGACGATGGCCAGCCCGAGGCCGAGGCCGCGATCCTGATCCGGGCGCTGCACGTCCCCGCGCTTGAACTCCTGGAAGATTTCCTCCAGTCGGTTTTCCGCAATGCCCATGCCACTGTCCCACACCTCGATCGACAGTTTCTGCTGCCGACGCCGACAGCCGAGCACCACGCGACCGCTGTAGGTGTAGCGAATCGCGTTGCTGAGCAGGTTGCGCAGAATGCGCGCGAGCAATTGAATATCACTGCGCACCAGCGCCGAACACCCAATGAAATGCAGCGCCAGACCCTCGCTGCGCGCCACCTGGGTGTATTCGGCGGCGAGGTTTTCCAGCAACTCACTCAGGGCGAACGGGGCGATGTCGGCCTTGATCACACCCGCATCGAGCTTGGAAATGTCCACCAGGGTGCCCAGCAGGTTTTCCACGTCGTCCAGGGAATTGCTGACGTTGCGCACCAGAATCTCGTTGGCCAGCGGCTCGCCGCGTTCCAGCAAGGCGCTGGTGAACAGCCGAGCCGCGTTCAACGGTTGCAGCAAATCGTGACTGACAGCGGCGAGGAACTTGGTCTTCGACAGGTTCGCCTGCTCGGCTTCAAGCTTGGCCTCGCGCAGACGGGATTCGACACGCCGGCGCTCGTCGATCTCCCTCAACAGCTGATCGTTGAGGGTAGTCAGTTCCGCCGTGCGTTCGCGTACCCGCAGCTCCAGGTTCTGGTAGGCCTGGTGCAGGGCCTCGGCAGTGCGCCGGCGCTCGGTGATGTCGCGGATCAGCACGAAAATCCCCACCACTTCCCCGCTGGCCAGCCGGTTGGGCACGTAGGAGCGCAGCATGTAGCGTTCCTGGTGGTTGATGTTGGTTTCGGCAAACTCGAACGTCACGCTTTCCCCCGCCAGCGCCCGGGCGATATAGGCTTCCAGGCGCTGGTAATGCTGCTCGCTGTGCACCTCGCGCAGGCTCTGTCCGAGCATCACGCCGCGGGGCCAGCAATACCACTCTTCGTAGACCTTGTTGGTGAATTCATAGACCAGATCGGCGTTGAGGTAGGCGATCAACGCCGGGACGTGGTCAGTGATCAGGCGAATCCAGCGTTCGCTCTCGCTCAGCGCTTCGGCATGCTGATAGCGTTCGGTGATGTCGGTGAAGGTGTTGACGAACCCCCCGGTGGGCAGCGGATGCGTGCGGATTTCCAGCACTCGGCCGTCGTACAGCCGCTGTTCCAGCTCCTGCATCGGGCGACCGTTGCCATCGCGAGTGGCCGGGGTCAGCAGGCTCAATTCGCTGTCGCCGATCACTTCGGCGAACGGGCGATGGGCCGCCACCGGGGCGAGGCCGCTGAGTTCGAGGAAACGCCGGTTCCACAACTCCAGCACACCCTCGGCGTTGACCATGGCCACGCCCTGGGACAGGTTGTCCACGGCCCGTTGCAACAGGTGCGATTTCTGCGCCACGGCCTGCTCGCGGCGCATGGTCTCGCTGTGCTTGACGTCGGTGATGTCGGTAAACAGGATCACTCGCCCGCCCTCCTGGGTCGGCCGCTCGCTGACTTGCAGCCAACGCCCGTTGTGCAGGCGATACAGCAGGTTTTCGTCAGCCTGGCCCCGAGGCTCCTCGGTGAACAGGTCGGTGGCGAACATCAACCGTTTCACTTCGACCAGGCGCATGCCGGCGTTGATCCGCACCCGGCTGTTGCTCCAGAACGCCTTGAACCGGCTGTTGAACAGCACGATGCGCTGCTCCGCGTCGAACAGCACGAAGGCGTCGGAAATGCTCTCGATGGCATCGATCAGGTGTTGATGGGCGGTTTCCGCCCGCAGTCGTGCTTCACTGAGCAAGTGATTGCCCGACTTCAGTTCGGCCATGGCCTGGTTCAGGGCATCGGTGCGTTCGCGCACCTGCTCGGCCAGCACCACCGAGTGCTGGAACGCCCGATAGGGATCATTGCCACGGGTGACACCGGACTCGATGCGCTCGATCAACGCCGCATTGATCCGCCGCAGCTTCTGGTTTTCGTGCTGCAGGCTGGCGATCCGGGCTTGCAGGTCGGGCTCAACGGCGTCCGGAGGAGCGACCGTTGGCAATGGCGACCCCGGTAAAGGTCTGGTTGATGTGCATGCCATTGAACTGTTCTCCGTAGGTGTTGAACCCGATCACCCGCCGCTCGCGCAGAAAGTCGCCGATCTGCCCGAGGCTGCCGTCGTCTTCCAGCTCCATGCGCCGCAGGAAACAGTCGCAACCGATGGTCAGCAACAGATCGCCGAGCCGCGCCTGCAAGCCGTCGAACAGGGTTTGCAGGTTGGGCAGCATCGGGCCTGGGGTCATGACGGTGAGGACGATGCCGTTTTCCACGGCGCAGTAGAAACCCAGGCTGAGGTCCGCATGAACCTGCTGGATCGCCCGCACGTAGTATTGATCGTTGATGCGCACCGCCAGCGGATGGGCGGCGAAAATCCGGTGATCGAGGTCCGCCACCGCCACGCCGATGTGCCGGGCATACTCCTCGGCGGCGGGCTCGGCGTTGAGTTCGAAAACCCGGCGCGAGGTGCTGTCCGCCCCGGTGACCACCAGTTTTTCCGCGCGCGGCAGGATGTGGTGGGTGGTGAACACTTCGAAGTCCAGCCAGGTGTTGACCAGCAGCACCACCGCTGCGCCGCTGTGGAACGCGCCGCCGAAGTAGACGTGGGTGTGGGTCAGGTAATTGTCGTCACCGGCCGAACCGCCGAAATGCGGAATGTCGCCCAGCGCCGCGCTCAAGGCCGCCAGGACCATCTCTTCGCGGCTGGACAGGCCATCGAGCAGGGTCAGGGCAAAGCTGTTGCCCTTGATCGGCGCCAGGGTGTTGCTGCGACAGCCACTGACCAGGCGTTCGACCATCTGCTGGGCGTCGATCAGGCTGAAGCGCTCCATTTCGTCGATCAGTTCGGCGTCGATGGAAAAATGCCGATGATCGAAACCCACCGCCGTCACGCAATTGCGCCCGTAGCCCGACGGTGTGATTTCCCCGGCGCTGGTGCAGCCGACCAGGCGGATCCCGCCAAAGCTCTGCTGCAGGGCCTGCCCCAGTGCCTGCAAGTCGTATTCGGCGGAACAGAAGAACAGCACGAAGCCCAGGTGCGGGTGCAGCAGCTGGCGCGCCAGCTCCTGTGCCGCTTGCTGGGCATCGGTCGCCTGGGACATGGCGCTGACGATACCTTCGTTATTGAGCCCTTGCATCGTCGCCTCCCGCAGAAGCCTGTATGAGGCACGAGTGTACGAAGACGGTGGGGTGCGCCGTATGCTACTTGGGTAGCGGTCTGGCGGTTCGATGGGAGGAGTCAACTGTAGGAGCGAGCATGCTCCGGGCGGCGTTCCGACGAAGGAGGCCAACGAATACGCGGGGTCTCTGATGCCCAGCGGTGCATCGTCTACCATCGCGAGCATGCTCGCTCCTACAGTGTTTTGTGGCGACAAGCCGATGGGGGAACAGCCCACAGGGGCTTGGCTTTATTCAGGAGAGGGAGCTACCAGGTCAGCACCGCCCCCACCGCGAAGGTATCGGTGTCTTCATTCTGCGCGCTGGTGTCATGGCCGTTGATTTCGAACTGGTTGTACTCGGCCACCAGCTTCAGGTTGTCGTTGACGTCGTGGAACAGCGCGATGCCACGGGTCTCGTAATCGGCGCCGGTGCCGACCGCACCGTTGCCGTCATCCTTGGTCTTGCCATAGGACAGGGCCAGGCGGTTCTTGCCCAGTTTGTAGGAACCCTGCAAAAGGTAACCGTCGCTGTCGACATTGCGCAGGGTCGGTTCGCCCGCGTTGTTGGTGAAGAACGGGTTGATGCCCTTGGCCTGGAACCCCGAGCCGGTCAGCGACAAGCCGCCCATCTTCGCCTGTACGCCATAACCGACGCCCTTGGACGTGACGGACTCGACCGTGGAGTCGGTGTTGTCCGAAGTCTGGTAGCTGCCGTTGAGCCAGCTGTAGATCTTCGCCCCGCCGACGTCGAACTGGTAGGTGATTTCGCTTTCGGTGCGCGGGTTCTTCTGGTAGGCCTTGCCCGTCGGACTGCTGTCGTTGGTGTCCACCGGGTCCATGATACCGACCGCCACGCGCAGACCGTCCATCACCGGAGTGCGGTAGGTGATCTGTGACGTCGGAAACGGATACGGGTAACCGCTGCCGATGTTGCCGAACGAGACGCCCCCGCCATCGACCAGGCCCAGGGTGTCGCTGACCTGACCGTAACCGGCGAGCAGTTCGTCCAGCAGGATGTTGGAACGGGCGAACAGGCCGAAATCCTTGCCCACCAGCACTTCACCCCATTCGGGATTGGCCACGGTGCCGTAGAACTGGCGGACGTCGATGGCGGTGTCGGTGCCGTTGGTTTCGCTGTCGTTGATGGTCACCCAGAACGACGCCCGGGCGCCGAGCTTGAGGTCGTCGACCTGCTTGCCCATGTTGAACCCCAGGTAGTTGGGCAGGAATCCCATCTTGACCCGCGCCTGTCGACGGTCGTACTGATCGCCGGCACGGTCGACGTCGCTGTTCACGTAGAAGGCGTTGATATAGCCATCGGTGGAAAACGTGGTCTGGTCCTTGTCGTACAGCATGATTTCGGCTTCGGCCAGGGTACTCAGACCGAGGCCCGACAGGCTGGCGATGAAGGCTGGCAAGTAACGACGCTTGAAGTTCTTATTGTTGTGCATGACGCGCTCCGCAGCATGGGGACTGGATGTCGGAGGCGATTATGGAAAGGCGACCGGTGGCGTCATACGCTGCCTTGGAGGCGTTTATGAAGTGCTTTGGAGCGACGTTGCCCGCTTGGCAACTTGGGCCCAGGACCGGCCCGCGACCGGGCCCGGAACCAAGGATGTAAGACCGTCTAGCCCTGCGAACGGAGCAGCATATAGGCCGCGACTACCACGCACACCGTGGCGAAGCCGACCTGCAACGCCCGGGCGGGCACCCGCGCGCAGAGCTTGCGGCCGATGACCATGCCGACCACGCTCGCGGCGATGAACGCAAAGCCCAGGCCATCGATACGCACGCCGGCCTGCAACGCACCGATGACGCCAATGGCGGAAATCAGGCTGATGACCATCAGCGACGTGGCGACGATGCCGCGCATTTGCACATCGGTCAGTTGCTTGAACGCCGGGACGATCAGAAAACCGCCACCGACCCCGAGCAAACCGGAGACCACGCCGGTCACCGCGCCCAGCGCCGCCAGGGTCGCGGTGCATTTGGCGGTCCAGGAAAAGCGCCCGGTCTGTTGATCGAGCATGCAGTTCTTCTGGCCCCAGTTGGCGTGACCGTGGTCACTGGGACCGTCGTCGCGGCGTTCGCGACGCAACATGCGCCAGGCCACCATGACGATCAGGCCGCTGAACAGGATCATCAGCGTCCGTTCCGCCAATTGGTGGGCGAGGTAGATGCCAAGCGGCGAAAACAGCGCCCCCAGCAACGCGATCAATAACGCCGCACGGTAGCGCACCAGGCCATGGCGCAAACCGTCGATGGCGCCGACCGCCGCCGCGCTGCCGACGGCAAAAAGGGCCACCGGTGCCGCCTGCGTCATGCTCAGGCCCAACCCCAGCACCAGCGCCGGAACCGCCAGGATGCCGCCCCCGGCGCCGGTCAAACCGAGCACCAGCCCCATGACCAGGCCAAACACACTTGCCAGCAACATAAAACACTCGAAATCCGCGAAAAGAGCCGGGAACGCCCGGTATCGATGCCTGACAGGATAGAGCCCCGGGCGTTTTTTTCATCCTTTGATTGATGCCGGGGCTGGTCAGGCCGGGGAAAATCACACTACCCTCAATGCCTGTCCCTGAAGAAACGGCCACCATGCCTGCCTTGATCGAAGCCTTTCTCGACCCCGCGTCATCCACTTATAGCTACGTCATCTACGAAGCCGAAGGCGGCCTGTGTGCGATTGTCGACCCTGTGCTCGACTACGACCCCGCCGCCGGCCGCACCGCCACCACCCAGGCGGACAGGATCGTGACGTTCGTCAGGGAACACCGCTTGCAGGTGCAATGGCTGCTGGAAACCCACGCCCACGCCGATCACCTGTCCGCCGCGCCCTATCTGCGCCGGTTGCTGGGCGGCCAGATCGCCATTGGCCAGTCGATCAGCGCGGTGCAGGGGGTGTTCAAGGGCCTGTTCAACCTGGAAGCGGAATTTGCAGTGGACGGCTCGCAGTTCGATCACCTGTTCGCGCCGGACGAATCGTTCATGATCGGCAACCTCAAGGCCACCGCGCTGCATGTGCCCGGCCATACGCCGGCGGACATGGCCTACCTGATCGACAGCGACGTGATCCTGGTGGGCGATACCTTGTTCATGCCGGATGTCGGCACGGCGCGTTGCGACTTTCCCGGCGGCAATGCCAACCAGTTGTTTGCCTCGATCCGCAAACTCCTGGCCTTCCCCGCCAGCGTGCGGCTGTACGTGTGCCATGACTACCCGCCCGAGGGCCGCGAGCACCAGTGCCAGACCACGGTGGGCGAACAGCGCCAGCACAACATCCACGTGCGCGACGGCATCGATGAAGACGCCTTCGTCGCCATGCGCACCGGGCGCGATGCCGGGCTGGGCATGCCGACGCTGCTGCTGCCGGCGATCCAGGTCAATGTGCGCGCAGGGCATTTGCCGCCCGCCGAGGACAACGGCGTCACCTACCTGAAAATCCCGCTGAACAAGCTCTGACCCAAGGAGCATCTGTAGGAGCGAGCATGCTCGCGAAAAACGCGAGGACACCGCTGTGTGTCAGGCTTCCAGCGTCATCGTTAACCACCATCGCGGACGAGTCCGCTCCTACAGGATCTGCGCACGGCGCTAAACCCCCAACGTCAAACCATTGGCCGGCAATGGCAGCGCGGTCTTGTAGCGCACCTGCTTGAGCGCAAAACTCGAGCGGATGTTGGCCACGCCCGGGACCTTGGTGAGGAAGTCCATCATGAAGCGCTCGAGCGACTGAATGCTCGGCACCAGCACCCGGATCAGATAGTCCGGATCACCGGCCATCAGATAGCACTCCATCACTTCGGGGCGATCCGAGATCGCTTCCTCGAAATGCTGCAAGGCCCGTTCGACCTGCTTTTCCAGGCTGACATGGATGAACACATTCACGTGCAGCCCCAGCAGGTCGGCGTCCAGCAGGGTCACCTGCTCGCGAATCACCCCCAGCTCTTCCATGGCCTTGACCCGGTTGAAGCACGGTGTCGGTGACAGGTTGACCGAGCGGGCGAGATCGGCGTTGGTGATGCGCGCATTCTCCTGGAGGCTGTTGAGAATGCCGATGTCGGTACGGTCCAGTTTGCGCATGAGACAAAATCACCTGATTTTTATGGTTGTGCAGATTTTTTATCCCCAAATGATCGCCAACGCAACGAAACACAGATAAATATTCTCCTGCGCCGGGCCTATGATGTTTGTAGGACAAGATTTCCATCACCGTGGAATGACCGTCAGCTCACTACAAGAAATTCACAAGATCGAGCGTAGAAGCCATGAACCAAGCGTACGAACCGCTGCGCCTGCACGTTCCCGAACCTTCGGGCCGCCCAGGCTGCAAGACCGACTTCTCCTACCTGCGCCTGACTGACGCCGGTACGGTGCGCAAACCCGCCATCGACGTCGAACCTGCCGACACCGCCGACCTGGCCCGCGGACTGATTCGCGTGCTCGATGACGAGGGCAATGCCCTGGGTCCCTGGGCCGAGGACATCCCGGTCGATATCCTGCGCAAAGGCATGCGCGCCATGCTCAAGACGCGGATCTACGACAACCGCATGGTCGTCGCCCAGCGCCAGAAGAAAATGTCGTTCTACATGCAGAGCCTTGGCGAAGAAGCCATCGGCAGCGCCCAGGCCCTGGCGCTGAACATCGACGACATGTGCTTCCCGACCTACCGCCAGCAAAGCATCCTGATGGCCCGGGACGTGCCGCTGGTGGACCTGATCTGCCAGCTGCTGTCCAACGAGAACGACCCGCTCAAGGGTCGCCAGCTGCCGATCATGTACTCGGTCAAAGAGGCTGGTTTCTTCACCATCTCCGGCAACCTCGCCACCCAGTTCATTCAGGCGGTGGGCTGGGGCATGGCTTCGGCGATCAAGGGCGATACCAAGATCGCTTCGGCCTGGATCGGCGACGGCGCCACCGCCGAGTCCGACTTCCACACCGCCCTCACCTTCGCCCACGTCTATCGGGCCCCGGTGATCCTCAACGTGGTCAACAACCAGTGGGCGATCTCCACATTCCAGGCGATTGCCGGCGGTGAAGCCACCACCTTCGCCGGTCGCGGCGTTGGCTGCGGTATCGCCTCCCTGCGGGTCGACGGCAACGACTTTGCCGCCGTGTACGCCGCGTCCCGCTGGGCCGCCGAACGCGCCCGGCGCAACCTCGGCCCGACCATGATCGAATGGGTCACCTACCGCGCCGGCCCGCATTCCACCTCCGACGATCCCTCCAAATACCGTCCGGCCGACGACTGGAGCTGTTTCCCGCTGGGCGACCCGATCGCGCGCCTCAAGCAGCACCTGGTGAAAATCGGCCACTGGTCCGAGGAAGAGCACGCCGCTGTCAGCGCCGAACTCGAAGCCGAAGTCATTGCCGCACAGAAAGCCGCCGAGCAGTTCGGCACCCTCGCCGGTGGCCGCATTCCAAGCGCGGCGACGATCTTCGAAGACGTCTACAAAGAGATGCCGGAGCACTTGAAGCGCCAGCGTCAGCAGTTGGGGATCTGACATGAACGATCACAACAACAATATTCAGCTGGATACCGCCATGACCACGACCACCATGACCATGATCCAGGCCCTGCGCTCGGCCATGGATGTGATGCTTGAGCGCGACGATAACGTCGTGGTGTTCGGTCAGGACGTCGGCTACTTCGGCGGCGTGTTCCGTTGCACCGAAGGCCTGCAGAGCAAGTACGGCACCTCCCGCGTGTTCGACGCGCCGATCTCCGAGAGCGGCATCGTCGGTGCCGCCGTGGGCATGGGCGCCTACGGCTTGCGCCCGGTGGCCGAGATCCAGTTTGCCGACTATGTGTACCCGGCGTCGGACCAGATCATTTCCGAAGCCGCACGCCTGCGCTACCGCTCGGCCGGCGAGTTCACCGCGCCCATGACCCTGCGCATGCCTTGCGGCGGCGGCATCTATGGCGGGCAAACCCACAGCCAGAGCATCGAGGCGATGTTCACCCAGGTCTGTGGCCTGCGCACCGTGATGCCTTCCAATCCCTACGACGCCAAGGGCCTGCTGATCGCGTCCATCGAGAACGATGACCCGGTGATTTTCCTGGAGCCCAAGCGCCTGTACAACGGCCCGTTCGATGGGCACCACGAGCGCCCGGTCACGCCCTGGTCGAAGCACCCCGCCGCGCAAGTCCCGGACGGCTACTACACCGTACCGCTGGACGTCGCCGCCATCACCCGTCCGGGCAAGGACGTGACCATCCTGACCTACGGCACCACCGTGTACGTGTCGCAAGTGGCAGCTGAAGAGACCGGGATCGACGCCGAAGTCATCGACCTGCGCAGCCTCTGGCCCCTGGACCTGGAAACCATCACCAAATCCGTGAAGAAAACCGGCCGCTGCGTGATCGTTCACGAAGCGACCCGCACCTGCGGTTTCGGCGCCGAACTGGCGGCGCTGGTGCAAGAACATTGCTTCCACTCCCTGGAAGCGCCCATCGAGCGCGTCACCGGTTGGGACACCCCCTACCCGCACGCGCAGGAATGGGCGTATTTCCCTGGTCCGTCCCGAGTGGGCGCGGCTTTGCAACGGGTCATGGAGGTCTGAATGGGCACGCACGTCATTAAAATGCCGGACATTGGTGAAGGCATTGCAGAAGTTGAGTTGTCGGTCTGGCACGTCAAGGTCGGCGACATGGTGGTCGAAGATCAGGTACTGGCCGATGTCATGACCGACAAGGCGATGGTGGACATCCCCTCGCCGGTGCATGGCAAGGTCATCTCGCTGGGCGGTGTGCCGGGCGAAGTCATGGCGGTCGGCAGCGTGCTGATCAGCATCGAAGTCGAAGGCGCGGGGAACGTCAAGCCAGCCGCTGTAGCTGAAGCGGCAGAGCAAACGCCGGTGGCGGCACCGGTCGTCGAAACCCGTATGGACAGCAAACCGGTCGCCGCGCCCGCTGCGAAAGCGGCCGTGTGCCAAGGGCCGAGGGTGGCTCGCGAAGCCGATGAGCGGCCGCTGGCCTCCCCGGCTGTGCGCAAGCACGCGCTCGATCTGGGCATCCCGTTGCGCCTGGTGCGTGGCAGCGGCCCGGCCGGCCGTGTGCTGCACGACGACCTCGACGCCTATCTGGCGCAAGGCCAGTCGAACGCATCGAGTGCGCCTGCCGCCTATGCCCAGCGCCAGGACGAGGAACAGATCCCGGTGATCGGCCTGCGCCGCAAAATCGCCCAGCGCATGCAGGACGCCACCCAGCGGGCTGCGCACTTCAGTTATGTCGAGGAAATCGACGTCACGGCGGTGGAAGAGCTGCGCGCGCACCTGAACGAAAAGCACGGCGCAACTCGCGGCAAGCTGACCCTGCTGCCGTTCCTGGTCCGCGCGCTGGTCGTCGCCCTGCGCGATTTCCCGCAGATCAATGCCCGTTACGACGATGAAGCCCAGGTCATTACCCGTCTCGGCGCCGTTCACGTGGGCATCGCCACCCAGGCCGACAGCGGCTTGATGGTGCCCGTGGTGCGTCACGCCGAAGCGCGCAGCCTGTGGGACAACGCCAGTGAAATTGCCCGCCTGGCCAGTGCAGCCCGCAACGGCAAGGCCGGCCGCGACGAGCTGTCGGGTTCCAGCATCACCCTGACCAGCCTTGGCGCGCTGGGCGGCATCGTCAGTACGCCGGTGTTGAACCTGCCGGAAGTGGCGATCGTCGGCGTCAACAAGATCGTTGAACGCCCGATGGTGGTCAAAGGCCAGATCGTGGTGCGCAAGATGATGAACCTTTCCAGCTCCTTCGATCACCGCGTGGTCGATGGCATGGACGCGGCGCAATTCATCCAGGCCGTGCGCGGCTTGCTCGAACAACCCGCTACGCTGTTCGTGGAGTAAGGCATGCAGACTTTGAACACTACCCTGCTGATCATCGGCGGCGGGCCTGGCGGTTATGTCACGGCGATTCGCGCGGGCCAACTGGGCATTCCGACCCTTCTCGTGGAAGGACAATCCCTGGGCGGCACCTGCCTGAACATCGGCTGCATCCCCTCGAAAGCCTTGATTCACGTGGCGGAACAGTTCCACCAGACGCAAAAGCACAGCCAGCACTCGGCCCTGGGCATCAGCGTCGCTGCGCCGACCCTGGACATCGGCAAGAGCATCGAATGGAAAGATGGCATCGTTGACCGCCTCACTACCGGGGTTGCCGCGCTGCTGAAGAAAAACAAGGTTCAGGTGATCCAGGGTTGGGCGAAGATCATCGACGGCAAGACTGTCGAGGTCGACGACACCCGTATCCACTGCGAACATCTGGTGCTGGCCACCGGTTCGAAAAGCGTCAACCTGCCGATGCTGCCGATTGGCGGGCCGGTCATTTCCTCCACCGAGGCCCTGGCACCGAAGTCGCTGCCCAAACGGCTGGTCGTGGTGGGCGGTGGCTACATCGGCCTGGAGCTGGGGATTGCCTATCGCAAGCTCGGCGCCGAGGTCAGCGTGGTCGAGGCGCAGGATCGCATCCTGCCGGCGTATGACGCTGAATTGACCCAGCCCGTCCACGATGAGCTGAAAAAGCTTGGCGTGAAGCTTTACTTGAAGCATAGCGTTCAAGGCTTTGATTCTACTAACAATACACTGCAAGTCAGCGATCCTGATGGCGGTACCCTGAACCTTGAAACCGATCAGGTTCTGGTCGCAGTCGGTCGCAAGCCGAACACTCAGGGGTGGAATCTCGAAGCACTGAATCTGGAGATGAACGGCGCTTCCATCAAGATCGACCACCGTTGCCAGACCAGCATGCACAACGTCTACGCCATCGGCGACCTGAGCGGCGAACCGATGCTCGCGCACCGGGCGATGGCCCAGGGCGAGATGGTCGCCGAGTTGATCAGCGGTAAAACCCGCGAATTCAACCCGACCGCCATTGCCGCCGTGTGCTTCACCGATCCGGAGCTGGTGGTGGTCGGCCAGACCCCGGACGAGGCCAAGGCCGCCGGCCTGGACTGCATCGTCTCCAGCTTCCCGTTCGCGGCCAATGGCCGGGCGATGACACTGGAATCGAAAAGCGGCTTCGTGCGGGTGGTCGCTCGTCGGGATAATCATGTGATCCTGGGCTGGCAAGCGGTGGGCGTGGGTGTTTCGGAATTGTCGACGGCCTTTGCCCAAAGCCTGGAGATGGGGGCTCGCCTGGAGGACATCGCGGGCACCATTCATGCCCATCCAACCTTGGGTGAAGCCGTTCAGGAAGCGGCGTTGCGTGCTTTGGGGCATGCCTTGCATATGTGAATCATGGAAATCGGCGGCGTAGCGGCTGCCCCTTCGCGAGCAAGCCCGCTCCCACATTGACTGTGCCCTGATCCTGTGGGAGCGGGCTTGCTCGCGAATTCTTGAGGGCAACGGTATTTATCTGCCTGTGATCCGATAGTCCGGGCTGCGAAACCGCCCAAGAATGAAGTATTGTTGTGCCCATCCAAAAAACGTCAGAAGCCTTGACCGTTTCGGCGGCTGTTAAGTGATAGAGGGTGTCATGGGTAACGAAAGCATCAATTGGGACAAGTTGGGTTTTGACTACATCAAGACCGACAAACGCTATCTGTCGTACTTTCGCAATGGCGAATGGGACACCGGCACCCTGACCGAAGATAACGTGCTGCACATCAGCGAAGGCTCCACGGCCCTTCATTACGGCCAGCAATGCTTCGAAGGCCTGAAAGCCTATCGTTGCAAGGACGGGTCGATCAACCTGTTCCGCCCGGACCAGAACGCCCTGCGCATGCAGCGCAGCTGTGGTCGTCTGCTGATGCCACAGGTCGATACCGAACAGTTCGTCGAGGCCTGCAAGGCCGTGGTTCGCGCCAACGAGCGCTTCATCCCGCCTTACGGCACCGGCGGCGCGCTGTACCTGCGTCCGTTCGTGATCGGCGTGGGTGACAACATAGGCGTGCGTACCGCGCCGGAGTTCATCTTCTCGATCTTCTGCATCCCGGTCGGCGCCTATTTCAAGGGCGGCCTGACCCCGCACAACTTCGTGATTTCCTCGTTCGACCGCGCCGCGCCGCAGGGCACCGGTGCCGCCAAGGTCGGTGGCAACTACGCCGCCAGCCTGATGCCGGGCTCCCAGGCCAAGAAGGCCAACTTTGCCGACGCGATCTACCTGGACCCGATGACCCACTCGAAAATCGAGGAAGTCGGTTCGGCCAACTTCTTCGGGATCACCCATGACGACAAGTTCGTCACTCCCAAATCGCCTTCGGTGCTGCCGGGCATTACCCGCCTGTCGCTGATCGAACTGGCCAAATCGCGCTTGGGCCTGGAAGTGGTTGAAGGTGACGTGCTGATCGACAAGCTGTCGGACTTCAAGGAAGCCGGCGCCTGCGGTACCGCTGCGGTGATCACGCCGATCGGTGGTATCAGCTACAACGACCACCTGCATGTGTTCCACAGCGAAACCGAAGTCGGCCCGATCACCCAGAAGCTCTACAAGGAGCTGACGGGTGTGCAGACTGGCGACGTCGAAGCGCCAGCAGGCTGGATCGTCAAGGTTTGATCTGAGCCCGCCGCTGTCACGAAAAGCCCCCGTTGCTCACGCGATCGGGGGCTTTTTTGTGCCCAACGCCAACAGCCTGCCCTCTTCCCCTGTGGGTGCGAGCCGGCTCCGGGCGGCGTTCCGACGATGACGGGCTCTGATTCCTGCGGATGTACGCGGCCCTTGTAGGAGCTGGCTTGCCAGCGATGGCGGCCTCGAAGCCAACCTGAATTCTCCGGGTGCACACGATCAACGGTGGGAGCTGGCTTGCCAGCGAAGGCGTCCTCGCGGCCAGCCTGACTTCTCCGGGTGTACACGATCAACGGTGGGAGCTGGCTTGCCAGCGAAGGCGCCCTCGCGGCCAGCCTGACTTCTCCGGGTGTACACGATCAACGGTGGGAGCTGGCTTGCCAGCGAAGGCGCCCTCACATCCACCCGTGTTTTTTGGGTGTACATATCCTTTGCTGCGATAACGGCCACTTAGTGTTCCGCCCTTACGGCGGGTCACTTTCGAAGAGCCTGCGCGGCCCGGCGGAAAGTAACCAAAGCGCTTTAATCCCCCTGACGTACGGTGCCTCGGCTAGGCTCGGCATACCCTCGCTCCGGCCCTGCCGACGGGGCAGATCAAGATCAAAAGCCACATCAAAAGCCAAAACGCACTCACAGCGGGTTTCAGCGGCCACCGCGCGCAATCTGCTTGCCCACCCTGCCCCTGACCCCGCTGGCCTGACCATCCTGTTGTTTGCCGGTCCGTGCCTGGGTGATCAATCCTGGAATCAATGCGCCTTCGGGCAGGTTTTTCCAGAATCTGGCAGGCAGGTGCCCTTGCATGACCTTCGGGTTCAGTCGCGCCGGGTTGAAGATATGGCTGTAGTAGGTCAACCACATGTCGCCATGGGGGTCATCGACGTTTTGCGCCAGTTGCTGCCACTCTATCGGGCAGTGTCGTTCGTAGATCAGCTGCTCGCCATCGTAGTAGACGCCGTCTCGAGCCGTGGCGATCAACCAGCGGTGACGGCCCATGCGGCCGATGAAATGTTCGCTGGCACTGTGCAGGATGTCATGGGCCGGCTCGTGCCAGGCGACATAATGCGGCCCGGGATTTTCAGGCACCGCAACGAATCGCACGAATGCATGTAAATGATGAGATTCACGACGTATCTGTTTGATTCTTCGCTGTAATTCACTGCCAAGCTTGTCACCCGCCATCATGGCCGTGCGGTCCCCGTGACTCACCCGCCACAGCACCTCGTACAGCAGACTCCAGCGCTGATCGCCGCGATACCGCGCCGCCTGTTCGAGCGTATCGAGCAAGATGCGCGGGATGCGCGCCTGGAACGGCCCCAGGGCTTCGGGCAGGGGCTCGTCACTGGTGAACAGATCCGTCACACCTTCACAGGCCCAGCTCACTTGGCTGGGGTCGACGCCATGGCTCAACAGCCATCTCGCCTGCTGACGCCAGGTGACGAACAGGTCGTCGCAATCGAGGTTGATCATCCCCACAAGCCCATTTGCTGCGGTTGCGGGCGGTCACGCATCTGTTGATACAGCAGATCGCTGGTGACCTCGGCCTGTTGCGGGTGGTAGTCGCTGGTGATGAAAAACGGCCTGGCCTTGCTCAGCACGCAGCGCATCCGCGCCAGGTCTTCGTAACGAATCCGTCGCTGGCGGCGCAGTTCCACCAGACGCTCGGTGGTGCGCAGGCCGATGCCGGGAATCCGTGCGATCAGCGTCGCCTCGGCACGGTTGAGGTCCAGGGGAAACACTTCACGATTGGCCAGCGCCCAGGCCAGCTTGGGGTCGATGTCGAGCGCCAGGTGGCCCGGCCCTTTCAACAACTCACCGGCCTTGAAACCATAACTGCGCAACAGGAAATCCGCCTGATACAAGCGATGCTCGCGCATCAGCGGCGGCGCGGCCAGGGGCACGCTTTTCGGGCTGTTGGGGATCGGGCTGAAGGCCGAGTAATACACCCGGCGCAAACGGTAATTGCCGTACAGCGCCTGGGCGCTATGGAGAATGGTGCTGTCGTCGGTCTCGTCGGCACCGACGATCATCTGCGTGCTCTGCCCGGCTGGCGCGAATTTCGGCGCACGTGGCTCGTTGAGCACGGTCTGTTCGCCGGTGTAGATGGTCTGCATTGCCTGGCGGATCGAGCCCAGCTCTTTCTCCGGGGCCAGGGTCTGCAGGCTGGCATTGGTGGGCAATTCAATGTTCACGCTCAGACGATCAGCATAGCGCCCCGCCTCCTCGATCAATGCCGGGTCGGCTTCGGGAATGGTCTTGAGGTGGATGTATCCGCGAAATTCATGCTCCTCACGCAGCAGTTTCGCCACACGAACCAACTGCTCCATGGTGTAGTCCGCCGAGCGAATGATCCCGGAGCTGAGAAACAGCCCGCTGATGCAATTGCGCCGGTAGAAATCCAGGGTCAGCGTCACCACTTCCTCGGGAGTGAACCGCGCCCGGGGCACATCGCTGGAGCGGCGATTGACGCAATACTGGCAGTCGTAGAGACAGAAATTGGTCAGCAACACCTTCAGCAGCGAAACGCAGCGTCCGTCCGGGGTGTAGCTGTGGCAAATACCCATGCCATCGGTGGCGCCCAGCCCGCTCTTACCTTCGGAGCTGCGCTTAGGTGCGCCACTGCTGGCGCAGGATGCGTCGTACTTGGCGGCGTCGGCCAGAATGCCGAGCTTGTCGATGAGTTCCATGGGATGAGCCCTATACTGTGTGCATATACAGTATAGTGTCGACCCCCTGCGCACAAGCCGACGGACGACCCTTGGTCGGGTCACCACTCATGCAAAAGTGCTCATTCATTACATCAGGTTAAAGCTGTAATGACTGGCACTGCGTTTATCACCTTCACCATTCTCCCTACAGTCACATGAATACAGGCCAACGAGGCACCATCGATGCACACCCCACTGGACAAGCCCCTGAACGCTTTTGCGCGAGTTGACCTGCTGCAAGGCTCGACCCCCATCCAACGGGCCGAACGACTGGAACGGCTGCTCGGTCTGGACCAGCAGGGCATTGGCCTGTTCCTCAAGCGTGACGACCACATGTCTTTGGGCGGCGGTGGCAACAAACTGCGCAAACTGGAATTCCACCTCGGCGCGGCGCAGCAGGCCGGCGTCGATACGATCATCACCGTCGGCGGCGTCCAGTCCAACCATGCACGCTTGACCGCAGCGGCCTGTGCACGCCTGGGCATGGCCTGCGAACTGATCCTGACCCGCTCGGTGCCCAAGACCGATGTCGATTACGAATTCAACGGCAACGTGTTGCTCGATCAATTGTTCGGCGCCGAACTACAGGTGCGAAACGCGGGCAGCGACGCACTCGCCCTGGCTGAAACGCGCGTCGCGCAGTTGCGTGACGCCGGGCGTCAGGCAAAAGTGATCCCCATGGGCGGCTCGACCCCGCTGGGCAGCCTGGGGTATGCCCGCTGCGCCGCAGAGATCGTGCGCCAGGAGTCCGAGCTCGGCGCCACCTTCAATCAGGTCGTGGTGCCCAATGGCAGCGCCGGCACCCACGCCGGGCTGGCCGCCGGTTTCCAGTTGCTGGGACGCGGCACGTCGATCGTCAAGTCCTACTCGGTGCTCTCGGACCGTGAGTCTTCGGCCACGCGCACCCTGAACCTGACCCGCGACACCCTGGCGCTGCTGGACAACCATGGCGACCTCGCGACCAATGACATCGTCATTGACGGCAGCCAGTTGGGCGACGGCTACGGCTTGCCGACCGACGCCATGCAGGACGCCGTGCGCCTGATGGCCCGCGCCGAAGGCCTGCTGATCGACCCGGTGTACTCCGGCAAAGCCTTCGCCGGCCTGCTGGCTGACCTGCGGCAAGGGCATTTCCGCCGAGACGACAACGTACTGTTCGTCATGACCGGCGGAACGCCAGGGCTCTATGCCTACCGTGACACCTTTCAGGCCTAGCGCTCAATCAAACCTCAGGATGGATCGCGGCCAAAATTCAGACCAGTCCTACATCTTTCAGAAGCCCTTTGATTTAGCGTCCGCATCCTTCTCATGCGATGAAAAGGACGCTCATGGCTCATGGAAAAGACGTGCCTCGGATTCAAAATCCACCAACAGGCGACGGACATCACATCACCTATCGTTATTTGAATTCCACAGAGTTGGCGAAACGGGAGGCCCGCCAAAAGTCCCATGACGAGATGATGGCTCGACAACAAGCTTATGAAGAGCGCCTGACACGGCGTTCTCCAAATAAAGAGTTTGTCCCTCCTCACGGATGCGTGTTCGCCAAAAGCTGCAACCTGTCCGAAGGCGTGTTCAACCATAACAACCCGTCCGGGTTTGTTCCCGTCGAAAAACTCACCGACTTCGGTTCATTTTGCTTGCTGGGTGGACGGGAATCGAATTCAGCGGGAGAGATGGCTCTAAGAACAATCGGCGGAAGCCCCTTGCCTGTTGAGATGGGAGCGTTGGCTGTAGGCGGCGTAGCCACCACCGGCGCTAGCGCAAGTGCCGCAGGCACTGCCGGCGCGGTTTCAGGCGGCGTAATTGCTGGCGCACTTTTGGGAATAGTGGCGATGCTCTGGCCGTCGAGCATTGGCGACAGCGCCCTGTATACAGAGGAGCAGCTCAAGGCCCTTGAAAGAGGTCGAACTCGGGTCAGGTTGCATGTCGAGCAAAAGCCTGACGGCTCACTCAAAGGCTATGCATTCCACACGCAAAGTCGCAGTGACTGGGAATGGGTCCCCGTAGTGCAGTTCGTAAAGCAGGATTCACGACAGGTTGCCGAGTTTGGCAATGGCGTATCACTGATTTGGACGCCATCCACTTCACCCTCCCGAAGTTCAGGGGTTCCACCGCTCGAAGGTGCGCCACGAACCCCACACATATGGGTTTATCCGACTACTCAGCAGGCGGATAACATTATCGTCGACCCGATTTATCCTCCAGAGTACAAAGATTTTATTCTCGTGTTTCCCGCCGGCTCCGGGATCAAGCCACTCTATATTGTCCTGAGTCTGACTTTCGACGCCGCGAGCTATCACGGTAAAACAGATACCCCAGTCAAAAGCAAAGGTCCTGCAAACGGACAGACAACCCTGGACAACTCGGTCCAGGTAAAATCGACCTCACCACGAAGGATTGGCGTCGATGAAGCGACCGATGAATTCGTGGTATTCGACCGCACAGGAGGAGACGTCTATCACGGCCACGTCAGGTCGTGGGATCAGCTTCATCAGGACATGAAAAATGCACTGATCAAAACCAGGAAAACCGACACCAAAGGCAAGATTCTGGGAGCCAGCAAATGAACCTGACCTATCGAGATCCGTCGATGAGCCACGATGAAGCAGTAAAGCTGCTAGCCAGCGGCGTGGAAGCCAATGTCATTTCAGCATTGACCTCCATCGGCCTGAACGAGGCAGACCGAATCTGGGCCCAGAACGTCTGCATTGATTTTCTGGCAAGTGAGACCGAAGCCGTTGCAGCATCGGCGATCACAGCATTGGGCCATCTGGTGCGCAGATGTCGAAAGCTTGACAACGAAACTGTGCTTGGCGCCCTCTCTAATGCAAAGCACAGATTTCCCAAGTTGGAAGGCGTCGTCGCGGACACCCTGGACGATATCGAGACGTTCGCCTGAACTCAGCAAAGCACCGGCCGTGCTCAATTGGGTAAATGCAAATCAGTGATCAAGTCCATGCAATGACGCACTCAATCATCCCGCGTCAGCACTTCAAGCAATTCAATCTCGAAAATCAGGTTCGAATTCGGCGTGATCTTGCCCATGCTGCGTTCGCCATAGGCCAGGTGCGCCGGCACCAGCAGTTTGCGCTTGCCGCCGACCTGCATGCCCATGATCCCCTGATCCCACCCCTTGATCACTCGCCCGGTGCCGATCACGCACTGAAAGGGTTTGCCCCGGCTGTAGGAAGAATCGAATTCGCTGCCGTCTTCCAGCCAGCCGCGATACTGGGTGGTTATCAGCGCGCCTTTGACGGCGGTTTTGCCGTCACCCGGCTGGATGTCGATGATCTGCAGTTCGTTGTTCATGCGTTTACTCATTCACTGTCACCCAGCGGCGGGCGCGGACGCAGGTTTTCGCAGAATTTTTCGTCAAAGGCAATCCATCCAACCGAGCCGATGAGCCTGTGCCCATGACTGTCGACCTGTCACGTGCACTTCCAGGGCGGATTCCGACAGCGCCGTAGCTGCAATTGCGCAGGTGTCTGGTCTACCATTAGCGCAATGACCCGCAATGATGGCTCGCCATGATGGCACCTGTTTACATCTGGATCAGCGCAGCACTTGCCGCCATGGTGGTGTTCCTGGTCGCCCTGTTGATCTGGCGCGAGCGTTCGCTGCGCAGGCAGTTGAGCGAATGCCGAGCGCTGCTGGCGGGTTTGCCGGAACGACAAGCCAGCCGCGAGAAAGGCGACGTCGAACGTTACAAGCGCAGCCAGTATTTCGCTCGCATCGGCACCTGGGACTGGGATGTCGACACCGAGCGCCTGTACTGGTCGGATGCGATCTTCGGCATGTTCGGGTTCAAGATCGGCGAAGTCGTGCCCTCCTACGCACTATTTTGCAGCTGCGTGCACCCCGAGGACCGGGAAAGGGTGCGGGCCGGCGAGGTGCGTTGCCTGGAGACCGGCGAGAATCATGACGAGGAGTACCGCGTCATCTGGCCCGACGGCACCATCCGCTGGTTACGCGAGACCGGAAATGTGGTGAAAAACGCCCATGACGAAACGATCAAGATGATGGGCGTGGTACGTGACATCACTGAGGAAAAGGCTTCCGCCAGCTACTTGCAGCACCTGGCCCACTTCGATCCGTTGACTGGCCTGCCCAATCGTCTGGTGCTTGAAGAGCGGCTTTGCGACGCGCTGGAACAGGCGCGAATCAGCGATACGCGAGTCGCACTGGTATTCATCGACCTCAACGGTTTCAAGGCCATCAACGACCGTTTCGGCCACGCCGCCGGGGACCGCGTGCTCGTGACCATGGCCACGCGCCTGAAACGCGTCCTGCGCGCCACCGACACCGTGGCGCGCATCGGCGGCGACGAATTCGTGGTCATCCTCCAGGGCCTGCCGCAGGCCGGCAACCTGCAGGACGAGGCCCGGGTGATCTGCCAGAAGATCTTCGTCGAACTCTCGCCGCCCATCGCCATCGGCAGCGAGCACCGTCACATCGGCACGAGCATGGGCGTCGCGATCTTTCCCGATCACGCGCCCAGCATGGACCGCCTGATCCACATCGCCGACCTGGCGATGTATGAGGCCAAGCGCAGCGGCAACAATCAGTATCGCCTGGGTGCGCAGCAGGCCATCTGACTTCAACCGCGCGTTTATCGCTCCACGGGCGTGATATCCAGGATGGTGCCGTTGGTGACCAGCACCATCATGTATTTACCGTTGATCTGAACCCATTGTGCCTGGGCCTTGGGCGCGCTCAGGCCTTTGGCTTTCCAGTTGGTGATGGCTTTTTCGCTGCGCTGGTAGATATCCGGTGCACGGTCCCCGACCACCAGTTCGCGGTTGTTGGTGGCGCCAGGCTGGACGGTTTTCTGCGGTTCATCGGCTTGAACGATCGGCGTGACGGCGGCGAAACCGGCCATAAGCGCAAAGCTGGCAATCAGTGTTTTGTTGATCATGGATAAACCTCGTATCAGTGGGTACTGAACTCCGACTGCGCGGCTGCTCAATCATTCCTCGAAATTGCATTGATCAAGAAGGTGCATCAATCCATGCCAACAATGCAATTAACATATCGATCACCCTGCTCCACCATTCGCCCCAATAAGAACCGTGCGCCGCGACTCGGCGGTGCACGTCATAACAGCGGTGGAGTACAGGTCGATGACTGCAGCAATCCCTTCCGGGCGTTCCCGCGCCGGGGCCATTTTCCGAGTGACATCGGGCAACTTTCTCGAACAGTTCGATTTCTTCCTTTTCGGCTTCTACGCCACGCAGATCGCGGCGGTGTTCTTCCCGGCCAGCAGCGAATTCGCCTCATTGATGATGACCTTTGCCGTGTTCGGCGCAGGCTTCCTGATGCGTCCGCTGGGCGCGGTGGTGCTCGGCGCCTACATCGATGACGTGGGTCGGCGCAAAGGCCTGATCGTTACGCTGTCGATCATGGCCAGCGGTACGATCCTGATCGTGCTGGTGCCCGGCTACGAAACCATCGGCCTGTTTGCCCCGGCCATCGTGCTGATCGGCCGCTTGCTGCAGGGCTTTTCGGCTGGTGCGGAAATGGGCGGCGTGTCGGTGTACCTCGCGGAAATCGCCACGCCGGGCAACAAGGGCTTTTTCACCAGTTGGCAGTCGGGCAGCCAGCAAGTGGCAATTATCGTCGCCGCCGCCCTGGGTTACGCACTGAACCAGTGGATGGCGCCGGCGGCGATTGCCGATTGGGGCTGGCGTATTCCGTTCTTCGTGGGCTGCATGATCGTGCCGTTCATTTTCTTCCTGCGCCGCAATCTGGAAGAAACCGAAGAGTTCGCCAAACGCCAGCAGCGCCCGCGCATGGGCGATGTGTTCCGCACGCTGGCGCAGAACTGGACGCTGGTGCTGGCCGGGATGATGATGGTTGCGCTGACCACCACCGCGTTCTACCTCATTACCGTCTACGCACCGACCTTCGGCAAGACCGTGCTGCACCTGAGCACCTCGGATGCGTTGCTGGTGACCTTGCTGGTGGGTGTGTCGAATTTCTTCTGGCTGCCGATTGGCGGGGCATTGTCCGACCGCGTGGGGCGACGTCCGGTGCTGATCGCCATGGCGCTGCTGACCCTGGCGACGGCCTACCCGGCGCTGACCTGGCTGGTGAATGCGCCCAGCTTCGTCCACATGCTGCTGGTGCTGCTGTGGCTGTCGTTCCTTTACGGTCTGTACAACGGCGCGATGATCCCGGCGCTGACTGAAATCATGCCGACCGAAGTACGTGTCGCCGGCTTTTCCCTGGCGTACAGCCTGGCAACGGCGGTGTTCGGTGGTTTCACCCCGGCGGTCTCCACCTTCCTGATTCAGTACACCGGTGACAAGGCTGCGCCCGGCTACTGGATGTGCTTTGCCGCGCTCTGTGCACTGTGCGCGACGCTGTACCTCTATCGCCGCGCCAGTGGCCGTCTGCAACCGGCGATGTCCTGAACCCGCCCCTTTCGAGAAAAAGAACATGAATGCACGTTTGAACATCGCCGCCCTGGCGCTGGCCGCCAGCTTCGCCCTGGGCAGCACGGCCCAGGCCGAAGAAATCCGCGTCATGACCTCGGGCGGCTTTACAGCCGCCTACAAAGTCCTCGGCCCGAAGTTCGCCGCTTCCAGCGGCAATACCCTCGACACCGCCCTCGGCCCCTCGATGGGCAAGGCGCCGGAAGCCATCCCCAATCGCCTGGCCCGTGGCGAGCAAGCCGATGTGGTGATCATGGTCGGCTACGCCCTCGATGACCTGATCAAGCAAGGCAAGGTCGACCCGGCCTCCCGCGTCGAACTGGCCGATTCACGAATCGGCATGGTGGTGCGCGAAGGCGCGGCGAAACCGGACATCAGCTCTGAGGCGGGCCTGAAACAAACCCTGCTTGAGGCGAAATCCGTCGCCTACTCCGACAGTGCCAGCGGGGTGTACATCGAGAATCAGTTGTTCAAGCGCCTGGGCATTGAAGAGCAGTTGAAACCCAAGTCGACGATGGTGCCGAAAATCCCGGTGGGTTCGGTGGTCGCCACTGGCGACTATCAACTGGGCTTCCAGCAGGTCAGTGAACTGCTGCCGGTGCCGGGGGTGAGCTTCGTGGCGAAGATTCCGGAGTCGCTGCAGTCGGTCACCCGTTTCGCCGCCGGCATCCCGGTCGGCGCACAACATCCGGCGCAAGCCAGGGCGCTGCTGGACTACCTGGCATCGCCTGCGGCGCAGGCCGATGTCAAAGCGACGGGGCTGGATTCGGTCACTCGCTGACCTCGACCTTCATCTGCACCACCAGGCGCTCCAGTTCCAGCGCCGCCGGGGTCAACGTACGGCCCCGGCGCTTGATGATGCCGACACTGCGCATCACTTGCGGATCAGTCAACGGCACCCGGGTCAGGATCGGGTGATCCGCCGCCGGCATGGCCATCAGCGGCACGGCCGCCACCCCCAGACCCGCCTCCACCAGACCGATCATGGTCGTCACATGTCGGGTCTCGCAGATGCTCTGGCGCTGCGGCACGATGCCGGTCAACGCCTGATCCAGCAGAAAGCGGTTGCCCGAGGTCTTGTCCAGCGAGATGTAATCCTGCCGGTAGAACTCGTCCCAGGTCACGCTGCTGCGTCCGGCCAGTGGGTGATCGCGGCGGCAGGCAACGACATAGCCCTCCTGCACCAGCGGCTCGAAGTCCACTTCAGCTTCCAGGGTGCCCATGAAGCTCAGGCCGAAATCCGCTTCGCCATTGACCACGGCGCTCAATACATCGTGGGCGCTGGAATCGAGGACCTTGACTTTGATCCGCGGAAACTGGCGGTGGTAATGGGCGACGACGCGGGGCATGAAGTAGTAGGCCGCCGACGGGACGCAAGCGACCGTGACATGTCCGAGTCGGGTCGAGGCGACTTCGCTGATGCCCAGCAATGCGACGTCCAGGTCGTCCAGCAGGCGTTCGACGCTGGGCATGAAACCGCGTCCGGCCTGAGTCAGGCTGACCTTGCGCGTGGTGCGTTCGAACAACCTGACGCCGAGGGCGTCTTCGAGCTTCTCGATGCGCCGGCTCAGGGCGGGCTGGGAGATGCGCACAGCGTCGGCGGCCTTGCGGAAACTGCCCTGTTCGACCACGGCACGAAAGGCTTGCAAGTCGTTGAGGTCGAAATTGATGGCCATTGCGGCAGGCTCGGGGCGTTGGAAGATTGATCAGTTTATCCTATGAATGTAACTTTTTAATGCAGAATGTAACTGGATTTGTGTTGCCTCGGCTGCCGCCATCGCGGGCACGCCCGCTCCTGCAGGGATTGGCAGTGGCTGACGCACCGGGTTTCACCCTTTATCCTTGCGCGCCCCCGCCCCACCGAGTTCTGGAGTTTTGTCATGCCCCATGAAGGCAACCTGTTACAAGCCGCTGTCGTGTTTCTGTTCGCGGCGGTGCTCACCGTCCCCTTGGCCAAGCGCCTGCAACTGGGGGCGGTGCTGGGCTATCTGTTTGCCGGCGTGATCATCGGACCGTCGGTGCTGGGGCTGGTAGGCAACCCGCAGAGCGTCAGTCATATTTCCGAACTGGGCGTGGTGTTGCTGCTGTTCATCATCGGCCTCGAGTTGTCGCCACGGCGCTTGTGGGTGATGCGCAAGTCGGTGTTTGGCGTGGGCCTTGCGCAGGTGCTGCTGACCGGCTCGATCATCGGCGTGGTCGCGCTGTTCCTGTTTGGCCAGCCGTTGAACAGCGCCATCGTGCTTGGATTGGGCCTGGCCCTGTCGTCCACCGCGTTCGGCCTGCAAAGCCTGGCTGAGCGCAAGGAGCTCACCAGCCCCCATGGCCGGCTGGCGTTCGCGATCCTGTTGTTCCAGGACATCGCCGCGATCCCGTTGATCGCCATGGTGCCGCTGCTGGCGGGCGGCGATCACACCACCAGCGCCGCCGAGGACTTGAACCATGGCCTGCGGGTGCTGGGCAGTATTGCCGTCGTCGTGATTGGCGGGCGCTACCTGCTGCGGCCGGTGTTCCGTGTGGTCGCCCGCACCGGGCTGCCGGAAGTCTCGACAGCCACGGCCTTGCTGGTGGTGATTGGCACCGCGTGGCTGATGGATCTGGTCGGCGTGTCCATGGCGCTGGGCGCCTTCCTCGCCGGGTTGCTGCTCGCCGACTCCGAATATCGCCACGAACTGGAAGCGCAGATCGAACCCTTCAAGGGCCTGCTGCTGGGTCTGTTTTTCATCAGCGTGGGCATGGGCGCCAATCTGAGCCTGTTGCTCAGCGCACCGATCATCGTATTGGGGCTGACCCTGTTGCTCATCGCGATCAAGCTGCCGTTGGTGTTCGTGGTGGGCCGACTGGCCGGTGGCCTGGGCAAGGTCAGCGCGATCCGTCTGGGTATCGTGCTGGCCGCAGGCGGTGAATTTGCCTTCGTGGTGTTCAAGATCGGTCGCGATCAAGGCCTGTTCGAAGCTCGCCTGTATGACCTGCTGGTGCTGACGATCACCCTGTCCATGGCCGTGACGCCGCTGTTGCTGCTGGTGTGTGCGCGACTGGTCAGCCCCAAGGTGCAGCCGGTGGTGGTGCCGGAAAAATTCCGCGAGATCGACACCGACGAACCCCGCGTGGTGATTGCCGGCATGGGTCGGATGGGCCAGATCATCGCCCGTATCCTGCGGGCGCAGAACATCAAGTTCGTGGCCCTCGACACCTCGGTGGAAACCATCGAGCTGTCGCGCAGCTTTGGTGGTGTACCGGTGTTCTACGGCGACCCGATGCGCCCGGAAATCCTCAGCGCCGCGAAGGTCGAACAGGCGGAGTATTTCATCATCGCCACCGATGATCCGGACGCCAACATCAAGACCGCCGAGGTGGTGCACCGCTTGTACCCGCACATCAAGATCATCGCCCGCGCCCGGAACCGTCAGCACGTGCACCGTCTGGTCGACCTGGGCGCCGAGGCGATTCGCGAAACCTATTACTCAAGCCTGGAAATGAGCCGGCGCACCCTGGTCGGCCTGGGCCTGACCCAGGCGCAGGCCGATGCGCGGATCAAGCGCTTCAAACACCACGACGAACAGGTGCTGGAAGCCCAGCATGCGGTGTATGACGATGCGGCGAAGGTGTTGCAAACGGCGCAGGAAGCGCGGGCGGAGCTGGCGAAGCTGTTCGAGTCGGATCAGCTTGAGGAGCAGTCGGCGAAGAACTGAGGCATGCTTGAGGCCGCCATCGCGAGCAGGCTCGCTCCCACACAGGTTTACGGCATTTTTCAAGGACAACCCATGGCAACTGACCAACCCGCTCCGGCCCTCAAGGAAATCTTCAACGCCGAGCGTCTCGAGCACATCGCCACCGAGATGACAGCCGTCTACCCGACGTTCAACGCCAAGGCCTTCCTGAAGATGGCCAACGAGGGGCTGGCCGAACTGTCGATCATGCAGCGCATGGCGCGGGTCAGCGAATGCCTGCATGCGACACTGCCGTTGAGCTACGAAGCTTCGCTCGAGGTGTTGCGCGCCCTTGCCCCGCGCCTGAACAGCGGCTTCGTCAGCGTCTCGCTGCCGCATTACGTCGCGACCTACGGCCGCCATGCCTTCGAGTCGTCCATGGAGGCGCTGAAGTACTTCACCACCTTCGGCTCGGCGGAATTCGCCATCCGTTTTTTCCTGCGCAGTGATTTCGAGCGCACCCTGGCCGTCATGCAGGCGTGGTCGCTGGACGAAAACGAACACGTTCGGCGCCTCGCCAGCGAGGGTTGCCGGCCGCGCCTGCCGTGGTCGTTTCGGCTCGAGCAGGTTCAGGCCGACCCACGCCTGGCGGCCGCGATACTGGACAACCTCAAGGCCGACGACAGCCTCTATGTGCGCAAGTCGGTGGCCAACCACCTCAACGACATCACCAAGGATCACCCCGACTGGGTGCTGGACACCCTCGAAGGCTGGTCACTGGACAACAAACACACCGCGTGGATCGCCAGGCACGCGCTGCGCAGCCTGATCAAGCAGGGCAATCCGCGCGCCCTGGCGATCATCGGCGCCGGCGGCAAGCCCGAAGTCGAGATTACCGACCTGAAGGTCACACCGGCGGTCATCAAGCTCGGGGAGAAAATCAGCCTGTCGTTCACGCTCAAGTCCAGGGTAGAGAACAGCCAGCGACTGGTGATCGACTACGCCATCGATTACGTGAAAGCCAACGGCAGCACCTCGGCGAAGGTGTTCAAGCTCAAGGCCCTGACCCTGCCGGGCAAGGCACACGAGCTCGTCACACGGGGCCAGCACATCAAGGAACTGACCACCCGCCGGCATTATGCAGGCCGGCATGCGGTGCATGTTCTGGTGAATGGCGAGCGGCTGGCGAGCACGGCGTTCGAGATTCTGCCCTGAGGCAGCACAGCCCCTGTAGGAGCGGACTTGTCCGCGATGTACTCCCAGACAACAATGGGTGTCAGGTTACCCGCGTTATCGTTGACGTCCATCGCGAGCATGCTCGCTCCTACAGAAGAGCATGCGGGCAACTACGTGGGCTCTGCGCCCAGCAGCAGCGCCTGTTCGCGTTCGCACAGCTCGACCACATAATCCCACATCACCCGCAGCCGCACGGACTTGTGCAGTTCGCGGCGGGTGCTGATCCAGTAGCTGCGCAGGATGCTTTCATCCGGCAACAAAGGCACCAGCTCAGGGTCGGCACTGGCCATGTAACAGGGCAGCACGGCAATGCCCATGCCTGCGCGCGCCGCCTGTTGCTGGGCGATCACGCTGGTGCTGTGAAAGACCACCTGGGGGTTGCGGCAGAAGCTGTTGAGAAACATCAGTTCCTGGCTGAACAGCAGGTCGTCGACATAACCGATCCAGGCATGGCGGCCGAGGTCTTCGCGACTGCGCAGCGGCGGCGCCCGGTCGAGATAGGCCTGGCTGGCGTACAACGCCAACCGGTAATCCGTCAGTTTGCGCGTGACCAGCATGTCGGCCGACGGCCGTTCGAGATGGATGCTGATTTCCGCTTCGCGGTTGAGGATGCTGACGAATCGCGGCACCGCCACCAGTTCCACCTCCAGCCCTGGATAACGTTCGAACAGCCCGTTCATGCGGCTGGTCAGAAACATGATGCCCAGCCCTTCGGTCACCCCGACACGGATCTTGCCCAGCGGCGCGGTGGATTGGGTGATTTCCTCCTCGGCCAGCAGCGCGACGTTTTCCATGGCCTCGGCATGTTTGAGCAGCGCCTCGCCGGCGGGCGTCAGTTCATAGCCCTGGGCATGCTGGACGAACAGCGCGCTGCCCAGACTCTTTTCGATGGCCTCGATGTGCCGGGCCACGGTGGCGTGCGTCGTGTTCAAGCGGCGTGCAGCCGTGAGCAAACGCCCGCTGCGCTGGAGCTCGAGAAAAAACCGCAGGTCATTCCAGTCGAACATGAAGCCCTCCCATGGCCAAGCTGTTCAATAACGCACAGCGGCTGCGCAAAAACAAACATTCTTTTAACGAAAGCTAACAACTAGGATGACCTGCAACAAGAACAAAAACAGAGGTCAGGGATGCAGACTTCCCTTGATGAATTCGACTACATCGTGGTCGGGGCCGGGCCGGCCGGTTGCCTGTTGGCCAATCGCCTGTCGGCCAATCCGCAACATCGGGTGCTGCTGCTCGAAGCCGGTGGCCGCGACAATTACCCGTGGATTCATATTCCCGTGGGTTATCTGTTCTGCATCGGCAACCCGCGTACCGACTGGTGCTTCAAGACCGAAGCGCAACCGGGCCTGCAGGGCCGGGCGCTGAGTTATCCGCGAGGCAAGGTGCTCGGCGGCTGCTCCTCGATCAACGGCATGATCTACATGCGCGGCCAGCGCGGCGACTACGATGGCTGGGCCGCCGACGGCAACCCTGGCTGGAACTGGAACGACGTCCTGCCGATGTTCAAGAAGAGTGAAAACCACTTCGCCGGTGAATCGTCTTTCCACGGCGCCGGCGGCGAATGGCGCATCGAACGCCAGCGCCTGTCCTGGCCGATTCTCGATGCCTTTCGCAGCGCCGCCGAGCAAAGCGGCATCGCCAGCATCGAAGACTTCAACCAGGGCGACAACGAAGGCTGCGGCTACTTCCAGGTCAATCAGAAAGGCGGGGTTCGCTGGAATGCCGCCAAGGCGTTCCTCAAACCGATCCGCCAGCGACCCAACCTAACCGTATTGACCGAGGTGGAAGTCGATCGCGTCCTGCTGGAAAACGGCCGGGCCTCGGCGGTCAGTGCCCGCTGGCAAGGCCAGGCAAAAAGTTTCAGGGCCCGCCGGGAAATCATCCTGTGTGCCGGCGCCGTCGGCTCACCGGGCATCCTGCAGCGTTCCGGCATCGGCCCTCGCCCGCTCCTGGAAAAACTGGGGATTGGCGTGGCGCATGCGCTGCCCGGCGTCGGCGGCAACTTGCAGGATCACCTGCAACTGCGGCTGATCTACAAGCTGGAAAACGCCCGGACCCTGAACCAGATTGCCGGCAATGTCTGGGGCAAGATGGGTATGGGCCTGCGCTACCTGTATGACCGTAGCGGGCCGCTGTCGATGGCGCCGAGCCAACTCGGGGCGTTTGCCCGCTCGGGGCCGGAGCAGGCATCGGCCAACCTTGAATACCATGTGCAACCCTTGTCACTGGAACGCTTCGGCGAGCCGCTACACCCCTTCCCCGCCTTCACCGCCTCGGTCTGCGACCTGCGCCCGCACAGCCGTGGTCGCGTGGACATCCGCTCGGCCGATCCGCAGCAGGCGCCGCTGATTCAGCCCAACTACCTGAGCCACCCGGAGGATCTGCGCGTGGCCGCCGATGCGATCCGCCTGACCCGACGCATCGTCGCCGCTCCGGCCCTGCGGGCGTTCAAGCCCGTGGAATACCTGCCCGGTGAAAGTCTGCAGAGCGAAGAACAACTGCACGAGGCCGCCGGCCGCATCGGTACGACGATTTTTCACCCGGTCGGCACCTGCCGCATGGGCAATGACGCGGACGCAGTGGTGGATGCGCAGCTCAAGGTCCACGGGATTGCGGGCCTGCGGGTCGCCGACGCTTCGATCATGCCGAGAATCACCTCGGGCAACACCTGTTCGCCTACGCTGATGATTGCCGAGAAGGCGGCGCAGATGATTCTTGAATGGGATAGGACGGCATTACCCGTTACTGAACTGGAGCACGAAACCCTGTAGGAGCGGACTTGTCCGCGTTGGAGGTCAACGATAACGCGGGAGACCTGATTCCCCGCGGTGACACTACCTCCATCGCGAGCATGCTCGCTCCTACAGGATCACATGCATCTGTAAGACGCGGCACCCGCCCACAAGGCAGGTGCCGACAGTGGAAACAACAAAAACAATCACTGTGAGGGAACCGATATGTCAGAACATGTTCAGCCGCTCAACGTCACGCGCAGCGCCGACATCGGCCGCGATACCCGTAAAGTCATCTTCGCCTCATCCCTCGGGACGGTGTTCGAGTGGTACGACTTTTTCCTCTACGGTGCCCTCGCGGCCGTCATCAGCAAGCAGTTCTTCGCCGGGGTCAACGACACCACCGCGTTCATCTTCGCGCTGATGGCCTTCGCCGCCGGCTTCATCGTGCGGCCGTTCGGCGCCCTGGTGTTCGGACGTCTGGGCGACATGATCGGGCGTAAATACACCTTCCTCGCCACCATCGTACTGATGGGCGTGGCGACCTTCTGCGTCGGGTTGCTGCCGACCTACGCCAGCATCGGCATTGCCGCGCCCATCATCCTCGTGGTGCTGCGCATGCTGCAGGGCCTGGCCCTGGGGGGCGAGTACGGGGGCGCCGCGACCTATGTCGCCGAACACGCGCCGATCGACAAACGCGGCTTCCACACCAGCTGGATCCAGTCCACCGCCACCCTCGGGCTGCTGCTGTCGTTGCTGGTGGTGCTGGGCTGCCGCTATTTCACCGGCGATCAGTTCGAAGTCTGGGGCTGGCGCATTCCGTTCCTGTTTTCCATCGTGCTGCTGGGCATTTCCACCTGGATTCGCCTGAGCCTGCACGAATCGCCTGCCTTCGTGAAAATGAAAGAGGAAGGCAAACTCTGCAAATCGCCGCTGCGCGACTCGTTCGGCAAATGGGAAAACCTCAAGGTCGTATTGATCGCCCTGTTCAGCATCAACGCCGGGCAGGCGGTGACCTTCTACGCCGCGCAGTTCTACGTACTGTTTTTCCTCACCCAGTTCCTGAAAATGGACCCGGCGCTGGCCAACAGCCTGCTGATCATCAGCGTGACCATTGGCGCGCCGTTCTTCATCTTCTTCGGCTGGCTGTCGGACAAGGTGGGTCGCAAACCGGTGCTGATGCTCGGCCTGCTGCTGGCCACCGTGCTGTACTTCCCGATCTTCAAGACCCTGGCCCACTACGCCAACCCGGCCATCGACCAGGCCAGCCGCCAGGCCCCGATCACCGTTCTGGCCGACCCCGCCACCTGCACCTTCCAGTTCGACCCAGTTGGCAAAGCGAAATTCGACAGCCCCTGCGACAAGGTCAAGACCTTCCTGGTGAAACAGGGCCTGCCCTACAGCAGCGAAGCCGCACCGGCCGGCAGCGGCGTGCAGGTCAGCGTCGGCGACGTGAAACTCGAAGGCTACGACGAAGCAGCCCTGCGTGGCGCGATCACCCTGGCCGGTTATCCGTCCCAGGCCGACACCCAGTCGATCAACAAAACCATGATCGTGGCGCTGATCGTCGCGCTGATCATCATCAGTGCCATGTGCTACGGCCCGCTGGCGGCACTGATGGTCGAACTGTTCCCGACCCGTATCCGCTACACCTCGATGTCCCTGCCGTATCACATCGGCAACGGCTGGTTCGGTGGTTTCCTGCCCACCGTGTCGTTCGCGCTGGTGGTGTACACCGGGGACATCTTCTATGGTCTCTGGTACCCGGTGGTGATCACGGCCGTGAGCCTGGTGGTGGGGATGCTCTGCCTGCGTGAGACGAAGCAGGTGGATTTGAATAACAACTGATCGGTGCATTTCCCCCTATAGGAGCGAGCATGCTCGCGATGGTCGCCAACGATGATGTTGGCTGAATGACACTCCTCAGTGTCCGTGACTCCATCGTCGGATCGCCGCCCGGAGCCTGCTCGCTCCTACAGAGAGCGGGCTCGGCTTTTTTTCGTTAATGTGATCACCACCGCCCCGCCCTCCACCCTCATGAGGCCCCATGATCATTTCATCCGCATCCGACTATCGCGAGGCAGCCCGTCGCAAGCTCCCCAGGTTTCTCTTCGACTACATCGACGGCGGCGCGTATGCCGAGCACACGCTGAGGGCCAACAGCGCCGACCTGACCAGCATCAGCCTGCGCCAGCGCATTCTGAAAAACGTCGAGACCCTGAGCCTGGAAACCCGCCTGTTCGACCAGCCGCTGTCGATGCCGATCGTCCTGGCGCCCGTCGGCCTGACCGGCATGTTTGCCCGTCGTGGTGAAGTGCAGGCGGTCAAGGCGGCGCAAAACAAGGGCATCCCGCTGTGCCTGTCGACGGTCTCGGTGTGCTCCATCGAGGAAGTGACGAGCCAGACCGACCAGACCATCTGGTTCCAGCTGTACGTGCTCAAAGACCGCGGTTTCATGAAAAATGCCCTGGAACGGGCCAAGGCCGCCGGGGTGAAAAACCTGGTGTTCACCGTCGACATGCCCACCCCCGGCGCACGCTATCGCGATGCGCATTCGGGGATGTCCGGCCCCTTCGCCTCGTCACGCCGCATCCTTCAGGCCATGACCCGACCGGACTGGGCCTTCAACGTCGGCCTCATGGGCCGCCCGCACGATCTGGGCAACATTTCCAGGTACCTGGGCAAAGCCGTGACCCTGGAAGACTACATGGGCTGGCTGGCCAACAACTTCGACCCGTCCATCAGCTGGAGCGACCTGGAGTGGATTCGTGAGTTCTGGCAGGGCCCGATGATCATCAAGGGCATTCTCGATCCCCAGGACGCCAGGGATGCGGTGAGCTTCGGTGCCGATGGCATCGTGGTATCGAACCACGGCGGTCGCCAACTGGACGGCGTGCTCTCCACCACAAAGGCCTTGCCGCCGATCATGCAGGCGGTGGGCAATGACCTGACCGTGCTGGTCGATTCGGGCATCCGTTCGGGGCTGGACGTGGTGCGGATGCTCGCACTGGGGGCCAAAGGCGTATTGCTCGGGCGGTCGATGGCCTACGCGCTGGCGGCCGATGGCCAACGGGGTGTGGAAAACATGCTGGATATTTTTGCCAGGGAAATGCGCGTGGCGATGACGTTGACCGGGGTGACGTCGGTTGACCAGATCGACGAAACGACCCTGGTGCAGGCGGTGCGTGACCTCAAGGCTTGATGATCACGCCCTGCCCATGCGGGGCGTCTCGCTCAACCGACATCCGGGAGCAGCTCGAACGTGACCTTGTCCGGATAGAAGGCCACGTAGTTCCTGATCTGCTCTACCGACACTTTGGGCTCTTCGTAGCTCCAGACCGCATTCGCCGCTTCATGCCCCTCGACCTTCAAGCTGAAATAGCTGGCATCGCCCTTGTACGGGCAATAACTGGTGTGATCGGTGCGCACGAAATACTCCTGCTCGATGTCTTCGCGAGGCAGGTAATACACCGGCGGGTAGTTGGCTTCCAGCAACACCAGCGCACGGGTGGAAGCCGCCACTTCGATACCGTGAAATTTCACCATCACGCAGCCCGGCTGTTCGGCGATGGTAATGACAGGACTGGGACCTGAGCTCTTCATGTAATGCGTTCCTCGGCACGAAGTGGGACTTGGGTAGCGTCGCTTGTCGCATCGCCACGATGGGCCGCGCGGCATCCGCCAATCGAGACGACACCCTGTCAGGTATAACCCACATTTGGCCGTTGCGACGGCTTCGCAGCCGAACGGAATCCAAAAGTTCGCTGCAATTTCCATCCGTCAATCGGCACAGGGCCCGCCCGAACGTCGTCTACGATCAATAGCATCGTTGAAATCCCCGCTCCGCAGCCGGGCCGTCGTGGCGAGGGGGCCGAGTCTCGGAAACCTGAGGATCACCCACATGCCGGCCAGCCGATTTGCCCTCGACAAAAACCTCATCACCCTCGATGCCCGCCCCGATCGCCTAGACCTGCGCGATCGCCTGTTCACGCCACGGGTGCAGTCCCTCCCACCCTCCTGGCCGGCCGACCAGGACATCGCCGCCGAACTCTCGGGCTACCTGGCGCACAACATGGTGCTGTTCCAGGGCAGCGAAGGCGCTTGCACCGGCTTCGGCCTGGCGGCGGTGGTCAACTACCTGCTGTGGCGCCGCGACCGGGCGGCCATCAAGACCAGCCCGCGCCAGCTCTACCACCTGGCCAAGCTCTATGACGAATGGCCCGGCGAGGATTACGCGGGGTCGAGCTGTCGAGGTGCATTGAAGGGCTGGCACAAACATGGCGTGTGTGCCGAAGCACTCTGGCCCTACACCGTCAGGCCCGATGGCTCGGTCCCGGCGTTCGAGGCGCCTGCCGAAAACTGGGCCGCCGACGCCGTGACCCGACCGCTGGGCATCTACTACCGCGTAGAAAAGGACGACGTCACCGCGATGATGGCGGCGCTGTATGAAACCGGTGCGTTGTACGTCTCGGCCAATGTGCATCAGGGCTGGGCGCTGATGCGTCCGCAAGGTCGGAAAAGCCCGGCGGCCGCGCTGTCCAGCATGGCGCAACTGCCGGTGATCAAAGGGTCGGCGAACATCCAGGGCGGCCATGCCTTTGCGTTGATCGGTTACAACAGCCAGGGTTTCATCGTGCAAAACTCCTGGTCCACCGACTGGGGGTACTCGGGCTTCGCGCTGCTGCCCTACGAGGACTGGCTGGCCAACGGCACCGATGCCTGGACCGTGGGCCTGGGCGTGCCGGTGGTTCATGGCGGGCTCTCCCCGGAGTGCCGCCCCACGCGCAGCAAAGCCGATAGCCAATCGGTGTTTCGCACTGCGCTGGCGGTGTCCAGTGCCAAGCGTGAAGGTTTTTCGCTGTTCAGCGCCAACGCCCGCGATGCCGATCGCAAGGGGCCTGCACCGCTCACCAAGGACCAGGCCTATGGCCTGACCGTGGTCATGGAAAACAACGGCAGCATCGGGCCGCGCCTTACCGATGTGCAAAACGTTCGCGCGGCGGTCAAAAGAATCGTCTACGAAGCCCCCAGGGCCTGGTACGACAAGCTGCCCAAAACGAACAAACCGCCGGTCCTGCGCATCGCGATCATGGCGCACGGCGGGCTCAACTCCGAACAGGACTCCATCAACCGCATCTGCGCCATGGCGCCCTACTTCCTCGAAAACGGCATCTATCCGCTGTTCGTCACCTGGCGCACCGGTGCCCTGGAAACCCTGGCGTATATTCTTCAGGACGCCATGCCCGGCGTGTTTGGCGGTGGCGCAATCAACGACGTGTTGAAGCTGATCAAGGAAAAGACCTTGGAGGGTCTGGATCGCACCATCGAGATGGCGACCAAAAAGCCCGGCGGCGATCAGTGGAGCCAGATGAAGCAGAACGCAGAGGCCGCAGCCTCATCGGGATTCACTCCACGGGGGTTGGTGGAGATGGCCGACAACCTGAAAAGCCTGGTTGCCGACCTGGGCCCGAAAAAAGTCGAACTGCACCTGATCGGCCACTCGGCCGGCTCCTTGATCAACGGCCACCTGATCCGCCTGCTGTGGGCCCGGGGGCTGCCGACCGAAACATCGACGTTGCTCGCCCCGGCCTGCACCCTCGATTTCGCCAATCAGACCTATCGCAAGGTCATCGAGGCCGGCGGGCTGGCGCGCGAGGATTTCCATATCCACCTGCTGTCGGACCAGCGCGAACAGGCAGACAACGTCATCAGCGTTTATCACAAATCGTTGCTCTACCTGGTATCGCGTGCCTATGAAGAACTGCAACGCATGCCGCTGCTGGGCATGGCCACGGCGCTGGACGCCAGTTGCCAGGACTTCAGCGATCCGGACCTGACGGTCTGGAACATCGCCGCGCGCAACATGACCGAGCAATGGAACCAGTTTTACTGGGGCGGGAATGTCGCCAGCGGCTTCGCCAAAACCGGCAACGGGCTGCCGGAGGCGTTCGCCCGGACCCTGCACGTTTTCAACGATGCGAAGATGAACTACGGCGCGGGGGTCAAGGCCGATGCCTCCCACGGTGGTTTCGACAATGACATCAACGTCGTCACCACCACCTTGCTGACCATCCTGCGCCAGCCGGCGGGGACGAAGCTGGTGCAGCCGGTGGTGAACCTGAATTATTGAAGTCCCTGTAGGAGCGAGCATGCTCGCGATGGTCGTCAACTATAACGCGGGGTGTCGGGATGCCAGCGGCGTCTGGTCCATCATCGCGAGCATGAACTAGGCGTCCCCCTCGCTCCTGCAGAAGAGCATGGACACACAAAACTGTACATCCATACAGATAAAGATTGCTCCATCGCCGTACTCGCGCCATCCTGTGCACCTTCCAGCAGTTGATGAACGATGGTGGTTATGCGGCTGTTCCTCTGTGAAAAACCTTCCCAGGCCAAAGACATCGCGGCCGTGCTTGGCGCACGGCGTCGCGGCGAAGGTTGCTGGCTGGGTACAGGTGTCACGGTCACCTGGTGCATCGGCCATCTGCTGGAAACCGCTGCGCCGGATGCCTACGACGCACGCTACAAACGCTGGGTGCTTGCGGACCTGCCGATCATTCCGAACACCTGGAAGATGACCGTCAAACCGCGCACGGCCAGCCAGTACAAGGCAGTCAAGCGCCTGCTCGGCGAGGCCGATGAGCTGGTGATCGCCACCGATGCCGACCGCGAGGGCGAAATGATCGCCCGGGAGCTGGTGGACCACTGTCGTTATCGCGGGCCGATCCAGCGCTTGTGGCTGTCAGCCCTGGACGATGCCTCGATCCGCAAGGCACTGGCGGCATTGAAGCCCGGGGCCGAGACCTTCAGCCTCTACCATTCCGCGCTGGGCCGTTCGCGGGCCGACTGGCTGATCGGTATGAACATGAGCCGGTTGTTCACCCTGCTCGGGCGTCAGTCGGGCTATCAAGGGGTATTGCCGGTGGGCCGGGTGCAGACACCGACGCTGCGACTGGTGGTGGATCGCGATCGCAGCATCGCTGACTTCGTCCCCGTCGCCTATTGGGCCATCGACGTGCAACTGCTCCACCAGGGCACCGCGTTCACCGCACAGTGGCGCGCGCCCTCCGAGGCGTGTGACGACCAGGACCGCTGCCTCAACCAGGCGCTGGCTCAACACGCCGCCACGGCACTGGCCGGCGCGGCGAGTGCCCGGGTGATCAAGCTGCGCACCGAGCGCCTGCGTGAAGTGGCGCCGCTGCCGTTCGATCTCGGCACGCTGCAGGAAGTCTGTTCGAAAAAACTCGGCCTCGGTGCCCAGGAAACCCTCGACATCGCCCAGGCGCTGTACGAAACCCACAAGGTCATTACCTACCCGCGCAGCGATTGCGGCTACCTGCCGGTCAGCCAGCACAGTGAAGCGCCGGCGATCCTGGCGGCGTTGAGGCAGGCGGATCCGACGCTCGACGCCTTGCGCGACCACCTGCAACCCCAGCGCCGCTCCCGGGCGTGGAACGACGCAAAAGTCAGCGCTCACCATGGCATCATTCCTACCGCTGCCGCACAGAACCTCGGGCGGCTCGCGGGCAAGCAGCGCGCGGTCTACACCCTGATCCGTGCACGCTACCTGGCGCAATTTCTGCCCGATCATGAATACGACCGGACCCAGGCCGACTTCGACTGCGCCGACCAAGCCCTGCGCGCGGTCGGCAAGCAGATCGTCGAGCCAGGTTGGAAACGCGCCCTGCCCGAGGCTCTCGCACCGGCCAGGGGACGCGAAGCGCCGGCGCCGCAAACCTTGCCGAGACTCAGCGAAGGCGCTGAATGTGCGGTGGCCGACGTGAAGCTCAAGGACCTCTGGACCCAACCGCCCAAACCCTTCACCGAAGGCGACCTGATCAAGGCGATGAAGAACGTCGCCAAACTGGTGCAGGACCCGGTGCTCAAGCAGAAACTCAAGGACACCACCGGCATCGGCACCGAAGCGACCCGCGCCTCGATCATCCAGGGCCTGCTCGACCGTGGTTACCTGGTCAAGCACGGCAAGGCGCTGTCCGCCACACCGGCCGCGTTCAGCCTGATCGATGCGGTGCCACGGGCGATTGCCGACCCTGGCACCACGGCGATCTGGGAACAGGCGCTGGACATGGTGCAAAGCGGTGAAATGAGCCTGGAAGAATTCGTCACCAAGCAAGCCGCGTGGATGAGCAAGCAGGTCGCTCGCTGCGCCGGCCTGAACCTGGCCATCAACGGACCGGCCAGCCCCGCCGGGCGCGGCGCGACGCCGTGGAAAAACAAACGCAAAACCGGCAAGCGAAAACCCGCCACAGCCAACAAACGCGCGGCCAGACCGGCGAGCAAGGGGTGACCCCCTGCAAGGTTGCGCCCAAGCGCTGGACCGCCCTCCTCATTCCAAACAGCTTTGTCAGACAATATGTAGTGCCTGAAAATAATCACTACAAAACCGTTGACGCCTTCGATTTGCCCTTGCATGATGCAGCCATCTCCCCGATCGGGAGTAAGGCAACATGTTTGAGCAAGCTCGTCTGACCGCCGAGCTGTTTTTCCCGGATACACGCTGCCCACAAGGCAGATTGAAGAAGCTGACCTGGCCCGAACGTCCAGTACAAGGACGAGAAGCGCTGGCGATCAATCCTCATGAAGCTTGTGGCCGACCTTGAAACGTCGGTAGTGGCCTTAAGGTTTTCGCTGCTTCTCTTCGTTGTGACGCTTTTTGCGTAGCAGTTATTCAACACGACTACATGCAACAGATGCGTGACCCCGTCGATTTCGATGGCGACCGCTGACGTCCTGGTTTCGGTGCCAGGGATCAACTAACCGATGGGCTAACTGTATTAGCGAATCAACTTTGAAAGATTACCAAATGGTCAAGGGGGCTTTAATGATGAACCTGAACAATCAACCCACCATCGATGAACTGGCTCGTATCTTCGCTGCGCAAAAAGACAGCCATGACAGCCATATCCTGTGGGTCAGCAAATCGGGCCAGGTTCAGATCGACTGCCTGGCACCGCATGCCCACGAGGCCGAGTTCGACCAGAACCACCAGAACCTCGCGGCCCGCCTGAAGATGTACCGGCGCGGTCAGGGTTACGTCGGCAAGAAAGCCGCGGCCGACAAGGACTACATCGGCAGCGTTCTGCAGACACTGAAACAGGCGTGGGAATCGATGCAGAACAATAACGAAGTCAAGGTGATTGACCGGTTCTATTAATTATCAGCCACGACAAAAGGCCCTGTTCGATTATTCGAGCGGGGCCTTTTTTGTTCGCGTCATGTTTGCCAAACACCGCTATGGTTAAACACAGCGAAGTTGTTCATTGGAGACATGCAATGAGAAGTAAGCTGATCGTTCCGATGTTGTTGCTGTTGACGGCCGGCGCCCAGGCCAACAGCGTTCAAGGCATCCCGTCATTCGCCGTCGAATGCCCCGGCCAGTTCCTGGTCCAGGCGGATCAGGACGGGCCGGTGCTGATCAACAGCAAGGAAGCCAACACCAAGGCCCTCACCGAGCGGCGCTTCGAGGCCAAGGGTTCCGGAATCACGCTGTCCATCGTGCTCGCCGATGACGATTCGGTGGAGGTCTCCTCGACCGGCAAGACCCCGAATGGCGTGTGCCAGTCCGTCGACGATTGACGACTCGGCGGACGGCGGCAGCCTGTTCTTAACGTTTGACCGACAGATCGGTCTGGGTCATGCGACTGCGTACGGTAAACACACCGTCTCCGGAGAGAATCGCACTGCGGGCGAACAGGCGACCGCTTTCCCAGTTCGAAAGGCCCAGCTCGGGCTTGTTCAGCGCGTACTGGCCGTCGACCCAGCGGGTGATGCCGTTACCCACAAACGGTGCGTTGACCGCATTGTAGAAACGCTCATGCGCTGGGCCCGTCTCACTGATCAGCGACACGGTGAATTGCGGGCTGTAGCGGTTGAACAAGGCAATGGCGCTGTCCAGGTCGTCGACGATCTTCAGGCTGACTTCCGGGGTCTCTTCCCATTCCCACTCGCGACCCAGTTGATCTTCCGGCAGCGGCTCGGCCATGGCTTCGCTCTGGTAGCCTTCGGCGCGGCAGACGTCGACGGTCGCGTGCCGCCAATCGTAAGGCAGGTACGACTCGCTGCCTTCGACGATGTGCAGCTTGCAGCCTTCATCCCGTGCCGCGCCCGCCTCTTTCAGGGCGTTGAGGAACAGCGGCACCAGTTCTGCGGCACGGTCGCGGTGGATCAGGCAGACGTTCAGGGTGTTGCAGACCTTGCGATCCAGGGAGTTGCGCACTACAGCGGCAAAACGTGTGGCGTCAGCGTCCTGGTCGGCGATCAGCCAGGCGCCTCCCGTACCGTGCAGGCTGACGGCCGTGCCGGCCTGTTGGGCGATGCTGCCCAGTTGGCTGACGGCACGTCCCGACCCTCGGGCCACCGCCAGTGAGAGGCGGCGGTCGGCGAACATCGCCCAACCGGCAGCGTGGTTGACACTTTCCACCAACGACACCGCGCCAACGGGCAGGCCAGCCGCCTCCAACGCCGGGTTCAGGGCATGGGCAACGATGGCTTGCGCCGTGCCCAGGGCATCGCTGCCAATGCGCAGCACGGCGGTGTTGCCGGTGCGCAGCACACCTGCGGCGTCGGCGAAGACATTCGGCCGACCTTCGAAGACAAAAGCGACGATGCCCAGGGGGGCAACCACTTGCTCCACCTTCCAGCCTTCATGTTCGACGCAACTGATGACTTTGCCGCGCGTGGGCGGCGCATCGCGCCAGGCCCGGAGGCCGGCGATCATGTCGCGACGCATGCGTTCATCGGCCAGCAGGCGCGTGGTCGATCGCCCTCGGGTCTTGGCCCACTCGATGTCGGCCAGGTTGGCGGCCTCGATCAGGTCCCAGCAGTCCTGGTCTTCGAGGCGTTGGGCGAACAGGTCGAAAAACTCGCTGATCGCCTGGTCCGACACGGCCGACAGCGCGGTAAAGGCCGCTTCTGCCCGCTCGATCGCCACCGCCGCCGCTTTCTGGTCAGCCACGGGAATCAACAGCAATTCGCCACTGACCTGCTCGACCAGCAGATGGTCACCGGGCTGGAAGCGCAAGGCCAGTTCGGGACTGACCACAGTGACGCGGTTACCCGCGAATGGGATTGGCGTGCCAGCGATTAAACGTTCGAGCGCAAGAGACATGAAGCGGTTTCACCATGCAGGGAGCGGTTGGGAAAGGTATAGCAAAATCCCCGCGGGGTAAAAGCGCCAATTGGCTCCGCTTGCAGGCTCGCTTTGACTGTGGGGGCGAGCCTGCTCGCTCCTACGAGGTTGCGTGTGATCGAGCTGGCTCTGTATCGCACTGTGTACAACCCGGACCCCGACACACCTCGCCGACAAAACCCCGCGCCAGCGACACATCGCAGATACACCCGATTGTTCAAATGTGCCCAACGACCGGCTCAGCCGATCACTGCACTCAACTCACTCAATGCACGGGGTATCACCATGTTCAAACTCTCGACGTCCTCCCTGACACTCGGCCTGATCGTTGCTGGCGGCCTGGCCCTGGCCAACGTTGCATCCGCCTCCGAATCCGAAGCGTTCAGCATGAAACAACTGGCCCACGGCTACAGCCAGGCCCAGGCCGACAGCGCCGAGAAACCGGCTGAAGGCAAATGCGGCGAAGGCAAGTGCGGCGCCGGCGAGTAACCCCTGCGCGGGGCTGCCCGGCCCCGCATCCCTGACTGAATGGAGACCCGGTCCATGAACACTGCAATCTCAACGGCCGTCAAAGGCCTTCACCTGAATCTCGACCGCGCCGGTGCCTGGCTCGCCCCCCTCACCCTGAGGCTGTTCATCGCCTGGGAATTCTTCGAGTCCGGCCTGGAAAAATGGAATGGCGAAAACTGGTTCGCCGATATCCAGGAGCGCTTTCCGTTTCCCTTCGATCAACTGCCGGCCACGCTGAACTGGGAGCTGTCGATGTGGGCCGAGCTGATCTGCGCCCTCGCCATCCTGGTCGGGCTCGGCACACGGATTTCGACCCTCGTGTTGATTGTGGTGACCGTGGTCGCGACCGCTGCCGTGCACTGGCCCGCCGATTGGTCGAGCCTGAGTGAACTTGCCCGGGGTTATGCCATCACTAACAAAGGCTACGGCAATTTCAAACTGCCGCTGATCTACCTCGCCGCGATGCTGCCACTGCTGCTGTCCGGCCCCGGCAAGCTCAGCCTGGATGCATTGCTCAGCCGAATTTTCTGGCGCCGCGCCGCGCACTGAAATGTTAACGTGGCAGCCTGTATGTTCCACCTCACTTGTGCAGTACACAGGAGCCACCATGAGCGTGACCACCCAATGGATCGAGATCGACAGCGCCGAAGGTAAATTCGGCGCTTACCTGGCGATTCCGCATACCCGCAAGGGCCCGGGCATCGTGCTGATCCAGGAAATTTTCGGTGTCAACGAACACATCCGCTCCGTCGCCGAGCAGTACGCGGCAGACGGCTACCTGGTGCTCGCGCCGGACCTGTTCTGGCGCGAAGGTGCCCGTATCGAACTGACCTACGACGAGCCAGGCTGGAAACGCGCGGTCGAATTGATGAACGCCACCGACATCGGCAAGGCACAGAAAGACATCGAACTGACCATCGACGCCCTCAAAGCCCAGCCGGGCCTGGACGGCGGCATCGCGTCGATCGGTTACTGCTTCGGCGGCCTGCTGTCCTACCTCACCGCCGCCAACGGCCTGGTGGACATGGCCATCGCCTACTACGGCGGCGGCATCCAGAACCAACTGGACCGCGCCGATGACATCCAGGTGCCGCTGCTGATGCATTTCGGTGAAAAGGACAGCCACATTCCCCTGGAAGCCGTGGAGAAAATCGCCGAACGCTTCGAGAACAACGAAAACGTGGAAATCGTGGTGTACCCGGAAGCCGAGCACGGCTTCAACTGCTCCCATCGCGACAGCTACAACCAGCGCGCGGCGGCCGAGGCCCATGGCAATTCGTTGATCATGCTGGGGATGGATTTGCCATAGGCAGGCTGGGCCTGTAACGCGGTAACTGTAGGAGCGAGCATGCTCGCGATGGTCGTCAACGATTACGCTGGGTGCCTGACACCCAGCGGCGATATCAAGACCATCGCGAGCATGCTCGCTCCTACAGGGGACGGGTGTTACCGGGCGTCGCCGTTTCGGGGTTTGTAGAACAGGAACATCGCCGTCTCGGTCGTCTTGATGTACTTTTTCGCCCAGTCGGGTTTCACATTACGGTCGTGAAAGTACATCGCACCATTGGTGCGGTCATTGAGCTGCTTGTTCAGGGCCTTGCGCGCGATTTCCTTGGCGATCGCGTATTGGGTGGCTTCCTGAACATCATCGGGACGCCCGTCGCACCACCAGGAAAACTGACAGTTCTTGCTTTCCGACCCTTGCTTGACCACCGCGCACACCGTGTCCGGAAAGCCTTCGTGCCCCAGCCTGTTCATCACCACACTCGCCACCGCTTCCATGTCGGCCGACGACTTGCCCTTGGCTTCCCAGTAAATGGAGCGCGCCAGGCAGGTGATCGCATCGTCCAGGGGCGCGGCCCCCGCCGGATCGACCGCCTGCACCTCTGAAGTGGTAATGGCTTCGGATTTGGGGACCGGTAAATCGGTGCCCTTCTCCGCCGCTTTCTGCTCCAGCACTTCAGCCTTGTTTTCTGCAGTTTCCTTTTGTTGTTCCTGTTCAGTCGCCGATGCCTGGCCGCTGACTAACGTGATCGCAATGCAAACGACTATCCAGATAGATCGCATGATCAACCCTTTCAAGTGGGGGAGGAATCAATCAACACAGTGTCGGCACACAGCACGGTTCGGGCGACATCGCCTGAGTGTAGTTGCCAATTGCCATGATGCAGACCACGCCCCACTGTTTTTCTCGTGAAAAGTTGCACACTTGGGGGTGTCATCGCGCATCATGTGCGCAGTCCGATCCAGGGAGATTTCCATGCCTGTCCTGCCCTCCGTTTTGCGCGTTGCCACCTTGTCGCTCAGCCTGTTGTTCGCCACGAAGGCGCTGGCGGTCGATGAAAAACAACTGATCGATTCGATCAACGACTACCGCAGTCAGATGCAGCGTTGCGCCGGTCAGGTGTCCTCGGAACTGCCGCCGCTGGCGGGCGACCCTCGACTGGCACTGTCTGCCAGCAGCATCGGCAATTTGCAGCAGGCCATGGTCAGCGCGGGTTATCCCATGAAAAACGTGCAGGCGATCACCCTGTCCGGCCCACGGGATGCGGCGGCGGCGATGAAAGCGATTCAGGAGAGTTTTTGCCAGATCGTGCTCGACCCGCAATTTGTCGACATCGGCGTAAGCCGCGACGACCGCGACTGGCGCATCGTCGTCGCCCGGCCGCTATTGAGTGCGCGCCTGGGCACCTCCCAGGCCGAAGGCCAGAAACTGCTGGCCGAGCTCAACGCCGCCCGCAGCCGGCCCCACCAATGCGGCAGCCAATCCTTTGCCGCCGCGCCGCCGCTGACCTGGAACCCGACACTGGCAACAGCCGCCGAAGAGCACTCGCGCTCCATGGCCAACAACAACTACTTCGATCACAAGGACCGCGACGGCCGCACGCCGGGTGACCGCGCCGAGCTGGCAGGTTACAGCGCTCAATTGGTGGGCGAGAACATCGCCGCCGGCCAGGACACCGTATCGCGCGTGGTGGCGGGCTGGGTCGCCAGCCCCGGCCACTGCGCCAACCTGATGAACCCGCAGTATCAGGAGCTGGGGGCGGCCTATGCGGTGGACCCGAAAAGTGATTCTGGCATCTACTGGACCACCATGTTCGGGGCGCCTCAATGATCGTCCGCCCCAAACCCAACCTGATCAACATTCTCACGTCGCTCAAAGGGTCGATTTTCAAGAAGATCGTGCTGCGTTGCCTGATGGTGACGCTGCTGGCTTCGGTCATCGTGCTGGTGGAAACCCTGCAACCGAATTATTTCGCCAAGGTCAACGCGACGCCGTTTACCTTGCTCGGTTTGTCGCTGTCGATCTTCATGAGTTTTCGCAACAACGCCTGTTACGACCGCTGGTATGAAGCACGCAAGGCCTGGGGCGACATGATGGTCGCGATCCGCTCGATGATCCGCGAGACCCAGGTGATCAAGGACCCGGTGCAGCGCCAGGCCATCCTGCGCAACCTCTGTGGATTCACCCATGCGCTGAACGCCAGGCTGCATGCGAAGGATGAACTGCAGGCGGCGGGCGACTGGCTCGAACCCCAGCCGAACGACAACGCTCCCAACCTCAGCGGACGTATTCTCGATCAGGTCGGCCAGCAATGCTCGGCACTCGGCGAATCGGGCGCGATCAGTGAATGGCGCTACTCGATCATGGCCGGCCATCTGACCAGCCTGACCCACGCTCAGGCGGTGTGCGAACGGATCAAGCACACACCTCTACCCTTCGCCTACACACTGCTGTTGCACCGCACCACGTATCTTTTCTGCATCCTGCTGCCTTTTGCCATGGCTGAATCCCTGGGCTGGCTGACGCCGCTGTTTACTGCAATCGTCAGCTACACCTTCTTCGGCCTGGACGCGATTGGCGACGAACTGGAAGACCCGTTCGGCCGCGATGAAAACGACCTGCCGACCCAGTCGATGGTGCGCAACATCGAACGCGAGGTGCTCACCGCACTGGGCGAAACCCAGCTGCCTCCAGTCCTGGAACCCGTGGACTTCGTATTGAGCTGACGACGGGATCTCAGACCAGCGCCTGCACCACTTCGATGCCTAACCGGCGATAATCGTCGATATCGCCCGACGCCACATGTCGTTCGGTGATCAGCAGATGGATGCGGTTGCAGGGGGCGACCACGAAGGGTTCGACGGCCCCCAGCTTGTCGGCCGTGGTCACGGCGATCACCTGGGAAGCACTGTCGATCAGTGCCTGCTTGACCGCCATCTCATCAAAATTCAGCGAGCTGATGCCCACGTCGGGATGGATCGCGCAGACCCCGGTGAACAGCAGGTCGGCCTTGATTCCCTGCAACAGGCGCAGCGTCTCGTGACCGCTGACCGACAGGGTCGTGAGGTTCAGTTCACCGCCGGCCATGATCACCTTGATGCCCGGGTACTCGGCGAGGATGATCGCGGTCATCGGCGACGTAGTGACCGCCGTGATCCGGATGTCCGGGCGCAATGAACGGGCGATCTGCAAGGTGGTGCTGCCGGAGTCGAACATCACGATCTGGCCGTCCTCGACCCGGCTGGCAGCGAGTTGCGCCAGGTGGGTCTTGACCTCGTCAGTCTCGCTGACCCGGGTGAAATAATCCTTGCCGGTATCCTTCGGCCGGGGCAGCGCCCCACCGTGCACCCGCTGCACCAGCCCGGCCGCAGCGAGCTCCGCGAGGTCGCGGCGAATGGTGTCTTCGGACACGCTGAAATGCTGGCTCAACTCGGCGGACATGACCTTGCCGTCACGTTCGAGGATCAGCAGGATCTTTTGCCGACGCAGGTGCGGCAGCTCGGCGAAGGAATGCGCGTCTTGCATGTTTATGCCTGGATATGCGGGTTTATGCGAGATTAGCCAAACCCGCCCGCAAAGGCAATTGACCCGGCGTGATCAGTTGCTCGCGATCTGGGCGACGTTGCCCGACGTCACCAGGGCCTTGAGCGAGGCGTCGAATTGTTGCAACGCATTCACTTGCAGCGCGGTTTGCTGCTCGATCTGCGCAGCAATCTCCGGTGCTGCCTTGCCTTGCAGCCACACCGACGGCATCTGCTGGGCGCGCGCGCCTTCCGCCTGGCCGATGTATTGCAGGTTCGAATCGTAGAATTTCGCCAGGACACGGGCTTCCACCTGGTCATTGCGCTTGGACACCAGTCGGCTGTAGGTGTCGAGCATCACTACCACGTCCGGGTGCGCCTGCACCAGTGCGTCGAGGTTGTCGTAAACGGTCACCGAAGCGAATTGTTTGTGCAACGAGCCCAGCACCCAGTCGATGGCCCGTTTCGGGTCGGAACTGTTGACGAAGGCGTTGCTGATGCGCGAGTCCAGTGCGGGGTTGTTCGCCCCCTTGAGCGCCACCGAATGGTATTGCTCGAGGTAGTCGAGGGTATTGAGGGTGTTTTCGCTGTAGAGCACGCCCACCGATTGGCCCGGCTGAAAACTCACGGCACTGTCGGCGACCGGCAGGAAGTGGCACGACGGTTCGGCAGCCGTGGCCGGTGCGGTGAACGCAGCACTGCCGGTGAGTACAGCAACGAGGGTCAGCCAGGTAGGGATTCTCATCGCACGGTTCCTTCGAAGGCGAATTCGGTATGTGGCTATCCTCCTCTCTTGGCGAAAAAACAGAACTTGCGTTTATCGATGGTCGTCATCAATTAAACCAATGGTTGGGCTGGACGACGCTTTAAACGACAAGACAAACTATTTTCCGACGTACAGCAGGTGTTTTTCGTGCTCCTTGCTAACCTTTCGCTCTGGGAAGCCGATGGCTGTGCATCAGGAAAAGGAGCAACACAGATTGAGAAACAACCAACCAGTCACGCAGCACGAAGTTGCCCTGGGACCTCAGCAGAAACTCATCTCGACCACCGACTCTCAAGGCAACATCACCTATTGCAATGACGCCTTCGTCGAGATCAGCGGTTTCAACCGGTCAGACCTGATAGGCGCGCCCCAGAACATCGTTCGGCACCCCGATGTGCCGCCTGCCGTTTTCGCCCACATGTGGAGCGCACTCAAGCAAGGCAAGCCCTGGATGGGCATCGTCAAGAACCGCTCGCGCAACGGCGACCATTACTGGGTGAACGCCTACGTGACGCCGGTGTTTGAGGGCAGCAAGATCGTCGGTTACGAATCGGTACGGGTGAAACCCGACGCCGACCAGATACGCCGCGCCGAACACCTCTACAAACGCATCAGCGATGGCAAGGCGGTGCTGGGGGCCAGCGATAAATGGCTGCCGGCCCTTCTCGACTGGCTGCCCGTGCTGGCGATGGGCGCGGTGGGCACACTGGGTGGTGCGCTGCTGGGCACCACACCGGCGATCATTCTCGCCGTCGCCGTTTCGCTACCGATCGGCCTGCTGGTGTCGCGCCGGCGCAATCAAGGTGCGCTGAACGTGTTGCAGATGACGGAAGCCACCACGTCCGACGGCTTGATCGCCAAGATGTACAGCGACGCCCGCGGCCCCCAGGCACGCCTGGAGACGGCGTTCGTCAGCCAGGCCTCGCGCCTGAAGACCTGTCTGACCCGCCTGCAGGACAGCGCCGAACAGCTCAACGGGTTGGCGGGCAGGTCCGACGGCCTGGCCGCCGACAGCTCCCGGGGCCTTGAGCGCCAGCGGGTCGAGACCGAGCAGGTGTCGACGGCCGTGAACCAGATGGCGGCGACCACCCAGGAGGTGGCCAGCCATGTCCAGCGCACGGCCGATGCCACCCAGGAAGCCAATGTGTTGACCGGACGCGGACGCGAGGTGGCCCGCGACACCCGCGAAGCCATCCAGCGCCTGTCGGCGGTGGTCGGCGAGACCGGGGATTCGGTGGCGCAACTGGCCAGGGACAGCAATGAAATCGGCATGGTGGTCGATGTCATCAAGGGCATTGCCGACCAGACCAACCTGCTGGCCCTGAATGCCGCGATCGAAGCCGCCCGTGCCGGTGAGATGGGGCGTGGTTTTGCCGTGGTCGCCGATGAAGTCCGGCAACTGGCACAGCGCACCACCGAATCCACGGCGCAGATCCACGGTTTGATTTCCAAGTTGCAGCACTCTTCCAGCAACGCGGTGAAGACCATGGAAAATGGTCAACGCCAGGCAGAAGAAGGTGTGAACTGGGTGCTGGAGGCGGACAAGGCGCTGGTGGGCATCAGCGACGCAGTGGCGAACATCACCGAGATGACCACGCAAATCGCCGCCGCAACCGAGGAACAAACCGCCGTGGCCGAGGAAATCAGTCGCAACATCACCACCATCGCGACCCTGGCTGACCAAACCTCGGAACAGGCCCGGCATTCTGCCGACCTGAGCAAGGAACTGACGCAAACGGCGCAGACGCAGTATTCGCTGGTGGAGCGCTTCAACCGGTAATTGCCCCACCTGCTCCTGTAGGAGCGAGCTTGCTCGCGATGGACTTAAGAACGCCACGTTTCGTCAGGAAACACGCGTTATCGTTAACGACCATCGCGAGCATGCTCGCTCCTACAGGGGACGGTGTTTCGTCAGACCACCCGCTCCAGTGAATCCACTGCCGCTTTCTTTTTCCCCCTGCTCCACAACATCACCAATACCCGCACCCCCTTGTTCCACGCGTAAGCCACCGCCACGCCGCCGACAATGGCCAACACCACGCCCAGTACAGGCTGTTCGGCGATGCGCTTTGCCACCGACCAGAACTGGAAGTGGGTCAGGTAGATGAACAAGGTCGATGAGGCGATCAGGGCCAGCCCTTTTGACAGCAGGCCTGGCACGGGAATCGACTTGATCCAGATCAGCGCCAGAACGCCCGGGACGGCGATGTCTATGTACTCCCTGGCGACCGAGGCGTGCCGGTACAGGTACAGCAAGTCTTCCCCGCCCATGATGATGACGGCCAGCGCGCTGACCACCCACTTCTGTACGCTGGAATGGGCGTAGTGAATGGCCATGCCGAGCACCATGACCGCCAGGTAGTGTTGCGGCACCCGGTTGTACAAGGCGCTCGCATCAAATAACCAGGCACTGATCGCAAGGTCCATCACGGCCAGCGTGCAGGCAGCGATCACCAGGTTCTGAAACGGATTGGCCATGATCACTCGCCTGACCCGTTCGAACGACAGGGCAAAGCCGATGATCACGATCATCTGCACCAGCACCTCGATGTACCAATAGGTGAACACCCCGATCACGCTCTCGGGAAACCAGTTGGAAATGAGCAGCAGGGTTTGCCAGTGGAATTTATCGAAGACCACCTGCACCAGCATGGCGTAGAGAATCGTCGGCGCGGCAATCGCGGCAATCGACTTGCCCAGCGAACGCGCATTGCCGCGTTCATTGATGGCTTGCAGTTGAAAGCGCGCCAGGGCGATGCCGGAGACGATGAACAGCACCTTGGTCTCGCCCACGATCGGCCATCGGGCGAACACGTGAAGGTGGCCGATGACAATGAACAGGATGGAAATCACCCGCAGCAGCACCGGCAGTTCCATGGCTCGAACGGAAAAGCTCGACGACCGGGTTTTCTGCTTCAGCCCGCACAGTTCGCGCACCGGCATCAGCTCCCAGCGATCTGGCAAATGGCCAATCAGCTCCTCGAGGACCATCGAGGCCTGCACGAACGACAGTGAATCCCCACCCAGTTCGACGAACGACAGGCTGGTATCCAGTTGCGGCACTTCAAGGATTTCCGACCAGGCCGCCACCAGCTCCAGCGTCAGGGGCGACAGCTCCTGGGCGGGCGCAACGGCTGCCCCCAGGTTCAAGGCCAGGGTGGGCAATGCGCGCTTGTCGATCTTGCCATTGGGTGTCAGCGGAACGCTGTCGATGAACACGAACTGCGCGGGCACCATATAGTCCGGCAGTTGCTCGCCAAGGTGCTCGCGCAATTGCAGCGGGGATACCTCTGCCGTGGCCACGCAATAGGCAATCAGCCGCTGGCTGGATGAGTCCACCTGGGCCAGCACCACTGCCTGCTTGATGCGCGGATGCCGGGCCAGTACAGCCTCGATTTCACTCAATTCGATGCGGTGCCCGCGAATCTTGACCTGACTGTCACCCCGGCCCAGAAACATGACACTGCCATCGGCCTGATAACTGCCAAGGTCACCGGTCTTGTAGCAGATGTCCTGTTCGATCCGGGTAAAGGGGTTGACCACGAACCTGTCGCGGGTCAGCGCCGGATCGTTCCAGTATCCCAGTGACAAATAAGGGCTGCGGATCAGGATCTCGCCGACCTCGCCTTCGGCGGCCTGTTGCCCGGATTCGTTCACCACCAGCAGTTGCGCGCCTTCTATGCCCTGGCCGAGCGGGATCCTGTTATTGCCTGCTTGCGGCTCGATGCGGTGAAAAGCCATGGCCTGTGGCGTTTCGGTGGTGCCGTAGAAGTTCACGTTGCCAGCGTGCGGAGCGATCACGCGAATTTGCTGGTAAAGCGTTTTGCTCAGGGCATCGCCCCCCCAGAAAAACCAGCGCAGGGCCTTGAACGTCAATGCGCCGAGCTTTGCCCCGGTTTCAATCAGCTTGCCCAGCGGCGGCGTAAGGTGGATGACGGAAATCCTCTGCGCCTGTATCCAGTTGGCCAGCGCCGACGGATCGATGAGGGTTGACTGGGCCGGGCACACCACCGTCGCGCCGATCGACAGCGGCGTGAACACGTCGCGGTAGACCGGATCATGTCCGAGGCCGGATAACAGGCAGAAACGATCGTCTCTGGAAAACCCATGCTGGCGGGTATGCCACTGGATGAAATGCACGAGCGGCGCATGGTGGGTCACCACCCCTTTGGGTTCCCCGGTGCTGCCAGAGGTAAAGGTGATGTAGGCCGGTCGCCCGGGATCGACGTCCGGCAGGCGGAGCCCATCGCTGGCGAACGCCTGCAAGGCCTCGGCGGGATCTTCCGGGATACGAATGACCGGCGTCTCGCTTTCCAGGTCAATCGTCGCGTCGCCGCACAGCAGCACGAAGGCAGGTTCGAGCGTGCGAATGATCTGATCCACCCGTGCCTTCGGATAGGCGGCATCGGCCACGGTGAACACCTGACCGCCACGCAACGCGCCCAGCATGGCGTAGACCAGCCCTGCACAGCGACTCGCAACGATCACCACCCGGTCGGTTTCAGTGGCGCCCCTTGCGATCAACAGACCGGCCAGGCTGGCGCTGATGGCTTCGAGCTGGCCATAGGTGCATTGCGTCTGTGCAGAGATGACCGCCATGGCGTCCGGCGTACGCCGCGCTTGCTCGAGGAAATCCGAGAATATCGGACGTTCAGCGCAGTATTCAAGGCTGAGTCCGGGGTTTGGGCGAAGATCGTGCATAGTGTTTTTTGACTCCGCGTGATCCATACGAAGCGGTAGTTTCGCCCCGGAACCCGGGTGATCTGACGCGCAGTGTAGCCCAAGCCAGACGGCCTGCCAGCCAAGGCAATGCACATTTGCATGGGGTGTTTTCAGGCGTCCTGACGACTCGCCACCGGCGCGTGCCGAGCCAGCAACTCGGCCACCCAATCGATGAACACCCGCAGCTTCAGGCTGATATGGCGGTTGGGCGGAAAAGCGACGTAGAGCGGCATGGTATCGAGGCTCCAGTCTTCGAACAGCGGTACCAGTTGGCCGCTGGCTTCATGGGCCCTGGACATGTATCTGGGCAACCACAGGACGCCCAGCCCGGCCAGGCCGGCTGCCAGATAGGCGTTGCCATCATCGACGGCCAGCGCGTAGCGACCTTTGACGAGCACCCTTTCGCCCTGTTTTTGCAGGGCGTAGGGCACGGGCTTGCCGGTACGCGCCCACAGGAACCCGACCACCCGATGCTCCGAATCTTCGAGGCCCCGCGGATGCGTGGGCGTGCCGACCCTGGCCAGATAGTCGGGCGCGGCAAAGATCCCCAGGGGCAAGTCGGCGACTCGCCGCGCCATCAGTGACTGATCGACCAGTTCACCGCCGCGTACCACGCAATCGACGTTTTCATCGATCATGTCGACGATGCGGTCGCTGACCCCCAGATCAATCTGGATATCCGGATAACGCGCGTAGAATTCGGGCAACGCCGGCACCAGGATCAGGCTCGCCAGCGGGCTCGGCACATCCACCCGCAACCGCCCGCGCGGCAGCGACGACGCGGCGGACAGGCTGGTCTCGGCATCGTCCATGTCGGCCAGCAGCTTGATCGCCCGCTCATAAAACACCGCGCCATCGGCGGTGACGTTGACTTTGCGTGTGGTGCGGTTGAGCAGCTTGACCCGCAACCGCGCCTCCAGTTGCTGGACCAACTGAGTCACCGTCGTCTTGCTCATGTGCAGGGTGTCGGCCGCCTTGGTAAAGCTGCCCGCCTCGACCACCCGCACAAAGGCCTGCATCGCATCGAAACGGTCCATCACAGCCCCTCGTCGCCTGCGGATTGTTTGGCTTTCCCAAACAGTGAGCACCAAGGTTGCTCGTTTATCGCGCCAGTGCAAGCCCCTAGAGTGCCCCTATCGCAGGTTTCGGGTCGCGTCGGACCCTTTTCTGGAGGCACTGTATGACACAGCGTGATGTGGTTTTCCCGCCGGGGCGCCAGGCGCTTTATGAACGCAATCGTTATTCGCCGGCCGTCAGGTCCAACGGTTTTCTGTTCGTATCAGGGCAAGTCGGCAGCCAGGAGGACGGTTCAGCCGAACCCGATCTGGAAGCCCAGGTCAGGCTCGCGTTTACTAACCTGAACGCGATTCTGGGCGCGGCCGGTTGCTCCTTCGACGATGTGGTCGATGTCACCGTCTTCATGGTCGACCCGCAATCGACGTTCGAGCGCATCTGGAAGATCGTGCCGGAATTCTGGGGGCACGCGCCGCACCCGACACTGACCGGCATCGGTGTCACCTGGCTGTACGGTTTCCAGTTCGAGATCAAGGTAATTGCCAGGCTGCCACACGCCACCGACGAGTGATCTGTCGCCGACGTCGGGTTTACGCTGCTCACCCCGGGCTGTTCAGCGTTAGAATCCATCGGGTTTGGATCACTTCAAGGATGCCCGATATGGCCAGCCACGAGACTTCCCTGCAGGACAGCGCCGCGCCCGATGGCGTTTGCTACGGATGCGGCGGCAGCAACCCCCATGGACTGCACATCAAGAGCCATTGGCATGAAGACGGGGTGCACGTCATCGCCGAGCACCTGCCCGAGGCGAAGTATTGCGGCTGGCCGGAACTGGTCTACGGCGGGCTGATTGCGATGCTGGTGGACTGCCATTCCAACTGGACGGCGATGGCCTACCACTACCGCCAGGAGCATCGCGAAGTCGACAGCCTGCCGCGCATCAATTGCGTCACCGGCAACCTGGGCATCAAGTTCATCAAGCCGACGCCCATGGGTGTGCCGCTGACCTTGAGCGCGAAAGTGGAAGGTGAAGTGGGACGCAAGACCCGGGTCATCTGCGAGGTGTATGCGGGGGACGTGCTGACGGCGGTCGGGGATTCGCTGTTTGTCCGTGTGGACACCGGGCAGTTGGCCGCTCAGGCTCATGCCCGGTAAACGGAAGAAGGCGCCCTTGGCGCCTTCGACTCGATGGCGACCGGCTTAAAGGTCTGTGATTTCCTTGTGGCGTGGCACCAGCAGTTTCATCCCGCTCCACGCCACCAGGTAGGCCAGCGCACAGATGGCGAACATGATCATGTAGCCGGTGTGAATGTCATTGACCGATTTGTAGTAGTCGAACACCCAGCCACCGATCTTGGTCATCACCACACCGCCCAGGCCACCGGCCAGACCGCCGATACCCACCACCGACGCTACGGTTTTCTGCGGGAACATGTCGGACACCGTGGTGAAGATGTTGCACGACCAGGCCTGGTGCGCCGAGGCACCGACGCCGATCAGCAGCACCGGCACCCAGAAGCTGATGTAGCCCAGTGGCTGCGCCAGCAGGACCAGCAACGGGAAGAACGCGATCACCAGCATGGCTTTCATGCGACCGTCATACGGCGCATCGCCACGCGCCATGAAATAGCTGGGGAACCAGCCACCGCCGATGCTGCCGACCATGGTCATGCTGTACAGCACCGCCAGTGGCCAGACGATGGCAGCGCCCTTCATGCCGTACTGCGCCGACAGGTAGGTGGGCAGCCAGAACAGGAAGAACCACCACACGCCGTCGGTCATGAACTTGCCGAAGGCAAAGGCCCAGGTCTGGCGGTAGGTCAGCAGCTTGAACCACGAAACCTTCTTCTCCAAAGCGCCCGGCTCGGGGGCGGTGAGGGTCTGGGCGTCACTGCGAATATAGGCCAGTTCCTCGGCGGAGAGGCGTTTCTGCTGTTCCGGCTTTTCGTACAGCGCGATCCACAGGATCACCCAGACGAAGCCCAGCATGCCGATCACGATGAACGCCGCTTCCCACCCCCAGAGGCCGGCGATCAGCGGCACACAGATCGGTGCCAGGACAGCGCCGACGTTGGCACCGGAGTTGAAGATACCGGTGGCGAACGAGCGCTCCTTTTTCGGGAAATATTCGGCCGTGGCCTTGATTGCGATCGGGAAGTTACCCGCTTCGCCAATCGCCAGGACGGCGCGCGACAACATGAAACCGGCAATGGACACCGGGATCACCGCCAGGCCGAAGGCGCTGCACACGGCGGCGATCCCCTCGCCCATCGGCACGGAAAAGGCGTGCATCATCGCACCGGTGGACCAGATGCCGATCGCCAGCACATAGGCCTTTTTGGTGCCGATCTTGTCGACGAAACGACCGGCGAACAGCATGGAAATCGCGTACACGAACTGGAACACCGAAGCGATGTTCGCGTAGTCACTGTTGCTCCAGCCGAACTGCGACGACAGATCGGGCGCCAACAGGCTGAGCACCTGGCGATCCAGGTAATTGACGGTGGTGGCGAAAAACAGCAGCGCACAGATGGTCCAGCGGTATTTACCGACGGCCTGGCCGACACGTTGCGCATTGATGGGCTCGTTGAGATTCATGGCATCACTTTTGTTGTTGGTGTTGGGTGATGATCGCTCGGGGTCGAGCGAGATCGGTGCTCACGCGCAGCACGCCGCTTGGCGCGTCGCGTCAGGCGAACAGCAGGTGCATCAGGAAATGGGCGCGGTCGCCAGGGATAACGGGGATGCCGAGAGGAAAGATCGAGCGATCGATACCGGACCACAGGGAACGAGGTCGAGGGAGGTGCGTAGGCGGATGGTGTTCATGATGAGGCCCGGTTTTTTGTTATAGGGTTTTGTAACATCATATGTCGTCGTACAACTGCGCCTTTTATAGCGACTCCCCTGCCCGCCGTCAATCAGCAAAATGGCCGTTCGTCTCAGCATTAACCTTCGTTCAGGCACACCTCTACGAGCCATGGCGCGATGCACCCTGGCAGTAGGCGTATAGAGGGATGAGGTGCGAATATGTCGTACGACAACACATCTCGACCGATTGTGGTATCGGTCATGAGGACCCGATCAAGGTAAGCCTCACTTGACCAGACGTTTTTCCTTGGACGGACGATAGCCGAAATACGAGCTGTAGCACTTGCTGAAATGGCTCGGCGAAACAAAACCGCACGCCACCAGCACATCGACCTGGGACAACTCCGTGTGCTGCAACAGACGCCGCGCTTCGGTGATGCGCAGTTCCATGTAATAGCGCTGCGGTGTGGTCCCCAGTTGTTCCTTGAACAGGCGCTCCAACTGCCTGCGGGAACGCCCGGCGTAGACAGCCAGTTGCTCCAGCTCCAGCGGTTCCTCGAGGTTGGCGTCCATCAGCTTGACCACTTCGCGCAGGGGCGCGCTCACGCAGATGTTTTCCGAGGGTTTGATTCGCCGGTAGCGTGATTCCTCGAACGCCAGGATGTCTTCGATGCCCTCGACCAGCGCCTTGTCGTGCAGGCCCTTGATCCAGTCCAGCGCCATGTGGAAAGCCCCCGACGGACTGGATGCCGTCAACCGGTCGCGATCGATGACGTAGGGTTCGCTGGTCACATGGGTGGCCTTGGCGATTTCCGCCAGGGCGGGCCGATGTTCGGGGTGGATTGCACAACGGTAACCGTCCAGCAAGCCGGCGATCCCCAGGAACCACCCGCCATTCCACAGTCCGGCGAGGTTGACGCTTTGATCGGCAGCCATTCGCAACAGGTTGATCAGTTCGTCATTGGCCTTGAGTTCAGTGCGATAGCCGCCACAGATCACCAGCAAATCAAGGTCGTGGATGGCCGGTGCATCGATCCGCGCATCCGGGCGAATGACCAGCCCCAGGTCACTGACCACTTCACCGTCGTTCAGGCCGAACGTGCGCGATGAGAACAGCTTGGGGCGCAGCAGGTTCGCGGTGACGATGGTATCCAGAGCCTGGGTGAAGGCCGGCAGGGAGAAATGCTCGAGCAGCAGAAAGCCTGTGCGCGTGTGTTGAACAGGCGAATTGGGGTTTTCGTTCAGGTAGCGAAGGTTTTTCCCCTTCATGCCTCCGCTGAATTGGCGACGTTCGATCAAGGTTCAGGGCACTCGGTTACGTTAACGAACAGGCCGTCAGGATATCGCAAATCTGCGGGCGTTCACCCATCTACTGCAGAAGTGACGCTGCCCCGCCCGGAAATCCAATGGAACCTGGGGTCTTGCGGTGTTTTCGAAGGATTACGAGCGCTGATCCTTTCCCGGGCGAAGCGCATTGGAGAGGAACATCCGATGAACATTCGAGTGCTGCTTCTGATCGCCAGTTTCAGCCCTACCCTGGCATTCGCCGAAGGCTGTGACGTGCTGACCCGCTCCCAAAGCCCTTCGGTGCCGGTCGTCGAGTCCCACAGCTGCTATGAGTACGAAGGCATGCCGGTCAACGCCATCGACTGGTCGTGCAGCAATGAAAGCAAGGAAATGCTGACCGCCACCAAGAAAAAAGTCGCCCAGTGCGATGATCATTATCAGGCCACCTGCGTTGCGACACTGACCCAGGAATCACTGGCCAACCCGCATTCGACGAGCAAGGACAAGAATGCCAGGTCGCCCAACATTCCGGATAACGCCAAAGTCACTACCTACTATTACGACGCCGAGCACTTGAGCCAAGTGAAGGTGGATTGCGAGTCGGGCGGCGGGCATTGGAAAACGAAATAGCGGCGTCGCTGTGGAAGCGCGCCTGGTTCTAGTGATCCAGGCGCTCGCCCAGTGCCTCCGCCATGCGCACCAGGTCGGCGAACGACTTGGCGTTCATTTTTTTCATGGCATGCCCACGGTGAATCTTCACGGTGATCTCGCTGAGGTTCATCTGCCCGGCGATCTGCTTGTTCATCAGGCCTTTGACGGCCAGGGCCATGACTTCCTTCTCGCGTACGGTCAGCGTCTGATAGTGGCCATGCAGATCCGCAAACTGATGTTCGACTTCCCGGCGTTTGACATCGGTCTGCAGCGCCGCCGAAACCGCGTCCAGCAGATCCTGCTCGCGGAACGGCTTTGCCAGGAAGTCCACCGCCCCGGCTTTCATGGCCTTGACCGACATCTCGATGTCGCCATGCCCGGTGATGAAAATGATCGGAATACTGGAGTTGGTGCTGGTCAGTTGGCGTTGAAACTCAAGACCGCTGGCACCTTGCAACCGGACATCGAGGACCAGGCAACTGGCATTGTCGCCTTTGGGCTGCTGAAGGAATTCGGCCGTGGAGGCAAAGGTTTCAACTTGAATGCCTGCCGAACGCAGAAGGTTGCTCAACGCGTTGCGCATGGACTCATCGTCATCCACCACAAAGACTGTGGGGCTTTTATTGCCTTGCTTGCTGGATGGTGAATGCTCGCTCATGCACAGCCCCAATAAGAATAAGTGTCGTACACCACTTTATCTCACATCGGCGGGCACGCAAGCCACGATGCCTTTTCAAACTGCGCCGGCATTCAGGCAATGAAGTACGACTCCAACGCACGCAAAAGTGAAAGCACGTAACGTGGACCTTGAAGAAACGCCCGGACTTGCGCACTGCAGCTTCTACCGGTGATGCACCAACTGCAGAAATGCTCACAGTTGTTGGACAGTATGCTGTATTGCCGCTCCCCGACCCGTGAACGGGCGCGACTCACCACTTCGTCGACTGAATACTCGCTCGATTCCTGCACCACCCACAGGGGTTTGCCACCGGCGAAATGCTCGAGATCGACCACTTCGACCGGGCCGGCCCGGAACGAGCCGCTGAACCCGGCATAATGGATGACTTCTCCCCCTCCCAGATAAATGCCATGGTGCAGGTAGAAACTTCGTGGGCTCACCAGGTGTGAGCCCGCCGGGAGCATGTCTGCCTGCCCTGCAACGGACAGAAGATCACACTCACTGCTCAAAGCCATCGTCAGAGTATTCACGATACGTTCTCCGCAAACCTTGATAACGACTATATCGCCGGGGTTGCGGAGCTACATTTGTACCTGTGACTACTTCAAGCGACCATTCATATAGCTCTGTTCAAACCTAAGTATTAACCTTCGGCCTGTTGCAGCGGCAAGGTGAATTGAACGATGGCCCCACGGGGACGATTGGCACTGGCCCACAGCCGTCCGCCATGGGCTTCGATGATCGAGCGGCAGATGGACAGGCCCATGCCCATTCCCGTGGGTTTGGTGGTGTAGAACGAAGCGAAGATCAGCTCGGTGTTTTCAGCAACGAACCCCGGCCCGGAATCACGCACACTGACCAGCACGCCTGCGGCATCGTCCAGGGTTGCGCCGATCACCAGGTGACGCTCGCCCTCCTCTACGCCATTCATGGCTTCGAGGGCATTCATGATCAAGTTGAGCAACACTTGTTGCAGCTCGACACGGTCGCCTTCGATCGCCGGCAGGCCGTCCTGGATCTCGGTGAGCAGCGACGCACCATTCTTGATGATCTGGCCGCGGGTCAACTCGATCATTTCGCCAATCGCCCCGTTGATGTCCACCGGGCCCTTCTGCGGCGGCGCCTTGCGGATGTGCTGGCGAATGCGACCCAACACATCGGCGGCACGCCGGGCGTCGAGAATCAGGCTGCCGAGCACGTTGCGAACCTCATCGATCTGCGGTGGTTGCTGGCCCATCCAGCGCAAGGCGGCATCAGCGTTGAGGATGGCGGCGGCAATCGGTTGATTGACCTCGTGGGCAATCGAGGCCACCAGTTGCCCCATGGTCGCGACGCGGTTGGCGTGGGCCAGTTCGGTTTGCACTTCGCGATAACGCCGCTCGCTGTCGCGGATTTTTTCTTCGGCCTGCTTGCGTTCAGTCAGGTCCAGCACGAACGCCACCCCTTCCTTGCTGTTGGCCTCGAACATGGCCAGGCCGACAATCACCGGCAGGCGAGCACCGTCCTTGGTGAAATATTCCTTCTCGTACGGTTGCGCATAGCCCGTACGCACCGCTTCGGCCAGATGGTGCTCGCTGATTTCCCGGAACGCCGGGGTGGTCAGGTCGCGCCAGCGCAGCCGACCCGAAGTCAGATCCTCACGCTCATAGCGCACCATGCGCAGAAACGCATCGTTGGCCTCGACGATGTCGCCGTTGGCGTTCCACACCAGGATGCCGATGATATTGGCATCCACCAGCCGCCGGATCCGCCCTTCCCGCTCGGCGACTTCGCGGTACAAGCGCGCATTTTCCAGGGAAATGGCCGCCTGCGAAGCCACCAGTTTCAGTACGGCAATTCGCGAGGGGCTGAATACCCGCGCGGTCAGGTTGTTTTCAAGATACAGCGCGCCCGTCAGCTTGGCCTGGTTCATCAACGGCAGGCAGAGGATCGAGCGGGCGTGATGCTGGCGGATATAGGGATCGTCGGCGAACGACGGCTCGGTCATCGCATCATCCAGCGCAATGCTCTCACCGGTGCGCAACACAGGGTAGAGCAGCGACTCCGGCAGCGATGCCGATGCCAGCGGCTCGTCGCGCAACTGCGTCGGTTCGTTGCCCATGGTCACCTGCGCGGCGACACGATGCTCTCCGGTGTCCGAAAGAATCAGTACGCCTCGCTCTGCCCCGGCCTGCTCGATGGCCGTGCGCATGATGACGTCGATCAGTTTTTCCAGGACGATTTCACTCGACACCGCCTGGGACACCTTGATCACGGTGGCCAGGTCGAGGTGTTCGACGGGCGCGACCATCGTCGTCGTTGCCGCCAGTGCCTGGGTTTCGGCGCGCAATGACGGGTAGCGCGCCTCGAGCTGGCGCACCTTGCCATCGGCGCCCCAGCGCAGGTAACCGTAGCGAGCGTCCTGCAGGTAGACGCTGGCCACTTTGCCAAGTCCACGGGCCGCATAGAAGCGCGACGCCAGTTCGTTGGCCAGCGCTTCGATGTGCACGAAACCACTTTGCTGCGCGCTATGGATGGACTGTTCGAACAGCAACTCGGCTTCGAGCATCCGCCCTTCAACCCGGGCTATTTCGGCTTCGACCAGTGCGGCGCGGCTGGCGAAGTTTTCCGGGCACTGTTCGGCCCAGGCCTGCAACTGCTGGTGAGCCGCAGTCATGACGGCCAGGTGCTGGGTGCGCTCGCCAATCTGCAGCAAATCACACCAGCGGGCGCGAGTCAGCGCGTCATAGAAGTAATACTCGGCCTCTTCAAAAAACAGCGACAGCGTCCACAGAAAACGCCTGGCCTTGTCGCCCGCCTGCATGGCGGCCGCCAGATCGTCGGCCAGGTAACGCGCCTGGAGCTTGCGCACCCAGTATTTGGCTTCCGCGAGCGCCAGGTCGGGATTGTTGGCCAGATGAGCTTCCATGCTGGTCTCGTCGAACTTGCCCGCATCCAGACAGCCGAAGATGGGGGCGGCCCCGCGCAGCATCCTGATCAATGCCAACTGCGTGCGCATGAAACAGGTGACCAGGCCGAAGCGCACCTTGCGCGCGTAGGCCAGGCCCCGCTCGGCTTCAATCTGGACCTCGGGCAAGGTTTCGCCGGCAAAGAAGCAGTCGGAGATCAGGCTGTTGCCGGCATAAGCCCCATACGGCAAGTTACCGGTGCGGTTGGCCGCTGCGAATGAATGGCGGATCAGGTCACGGCACTGACTGACGGGCTTCATCCAGCGTACGGCAAAAATGGAGAAGCACAGGTAAGTGCTGGCTTCGAAGCGCTTCAGCCCACGCTGCTCGACGAGCGCGCAGCCCAGTTGACCGAAGCGGAACCCGGCCTGGTAATCGCCGAAGCGCCGCCCGAACACCCTGAAGGCATTGGCATAGTGAATGCTCGATGCGTCGCAATTGCCCTTTTCCAGGCACAGGCTGATGGCCTTGCAGATCGACAGGCACGCCAGGTTCGCATCCGTCTGCAAGGCTGGCGGGAACAGCTTGCCCAAGGCGCTGACCGTCATCAGCGATGCGGCGTCCTCCATCAAGGGCAAATCGATCAGGGATTCGATTTCCCGGTCGCCAAGCAACGACCAGACATAGTCGTATTCGCGGCGTACTTCATCGTCGCCCGGGCGGGCCGACCACTCGATGCCGACATGCCGCAGGTATTCGAGGCAGACCGCGACCGCGCCATCGCTGCGGTCCATGAGCAGGTAGTCATCCATTTGCAAGCACACGACATTGCCCCGTTCGACCGTGGTCGTGGCGCGCTCCGAGAGTGCCGCCAGGCGTTTCTCCGCCACCGACAACTGACCGGTCAGCAGCTCGCACTCGGCCCGATTCAGCTCCAGCGCAAACATCAATTCGTGCAGGCGCTCCCAGGCATCGGCGTCCAGCAACTGCGCGCCCGTGGTCAGGTAATTGTGGGCCGAGGCGTAGGCCGTCGACCCCTTGGCGCGCTGGCCGGCCATCAGGTTGAACGCGGCGAGTTGCTCGCGCTCGGCCGGGTCGACAATCAGTGTCGCCCCGCGATTGAGCTGACCGACGATGTCGAAGATCGCTTCTTCGCGCTCATGCACAGGCGTCTGCGCCGCCAGTATCCGGCCAATGCGCAGGTGCGCGTCGGCGCGTTGTGCCGTGGGGATCAACGTATAGGCCGCTTCATGAATGCGGTCATGCACGAACCCATAGGCGCCTTCGAGTCGATGGACCAGCTCCAGGCGGATGGCATCCCAGAACACGGCGCGGACCTGCACCTTGCTCATGCCCAGGACGGTCGACAGCGTCGACGCACCGGCCACGTTGCCCAGGCAGGCCAATTGTTGCAGGGCGTACTGGGTTTGCGTGGGCAGGCGGTTCAGCTTGCCGACCATCAGGTCGACGATGTTGTCGGTGTAACCCTTGGCATGGATACGGTCCGGACTCCAGCGCCACTGGTTCGCCTGATGATCGAAGGTCAGCAGCTTCTCGTCTGCGAGGGCGTGCAGGAACTGAATCACGAAGAAGGGATTGCCGGCGGTCTTTTCCAGGACCAACTGCGCCAGGGGCTCGACGTGCGCGGGCTCGTCATGCAACGCATCGGCAATCAGCCGTTCGATGTGCACCTTGGCCAGCGGTGCCAGGGTGATTTCGTCGATACGCCCGTCCGCATTGCGAATCGCCTGGAGTTTGCCCGTCAACGGGTGCTTGTCACTCACCTCGTTGCTGCGATAGGCCCCCACCAGCAACAGATGCTGCACATCGGAACTGGTGAGCAGGTCCTCCAGCAGGTCGAGGGTGGCCGCGTCGATCCACTGCAAATCATCCAGAAACAGGGCCAGCGGATGCTCGGCTCGCGCAAAGACCCCGATAAAACGCCGGAACACCAGGAGAAAACGCCGTTGCGCCTGCTGCGGCTCCAGGGCTTGCACCGGCGGCGGCTCGCCAATGATCAGCTTCAGCTCTGGAATCAGTTCGGTCATCAGACCCGCCTCGGCATCCAGGGCATGGTTCAAGGCATCGCGCCACTGCGCCAGCTCGCTGTCATTCTTGCCCAGCAGCGTGCGCACCAGGCTTTGAAACGCCTGGACCAGCGTGGCATAGGGTATGTCGCGCCGGTACTGGTCGAATTTGCCGGCGGCGAACAGCCCGCGCGGTGGCACCAGCGCCTTGTGCAACTCATTGACCACCGAGGATTTGCCAATGCCGGAATAGCCGGTCACCAGCATGAGTTCGGGCGACCCGCTGGTGATACTGCGGTCGAACGCCGCGATCAGGGCGCTGACTTCCCGCTCGCGCCCGTAGAGTTTCTCGGGAATCATCAGCCGGTCGGAAGTGCCGTGCTCGCCCAGCGCGAAGGCATTGATGCGGCCCTGGGACTCCCAGTCCGCCAGGCATCGCCGCAAGTCCTGCTCGACACTGGCGGCGGTCTGGTAACGTTCTTCGGCGGTCTTGGCCAGCAGCTTCATGACGATGGCGCACAGCACGTCGGGAATGCTCGTGACCCGCTCACCCGGTGGCTGCGGTTTTTTCGCGATATGGCAATGCACCCACTCGATCGGATCGGACGCCATGAAGGGCAGCGAACCGGTGAGCATTTCATAGAGCGTGACACCGAAGGAATAGAGGTCGCTGCGCAAGTCGATGGAACGGTTCATCCGCCCGGTCTGCTCGGGCGCCATATAGGCCAGGGTGCCGGCGATGGTCTCCAGCGCCTGGCGCTCGCGAGGCAGCCGCGAGGCCAGCCCGAACCCGGTCAGCCGGGCCCGACCATCGGCACAGTTCACCAGGATGTGCGAAGGCTTGATATCTTTATGAACGAGCCCGCGCTGGTGCAGGCTGCCCAACGCCTGGGCGATGGCGATGGCCAGGTGCAGAAATGTCGCGATCGGCATGGGCGCGTTCAACAAATGGAGCAATGGCGTGCCGCCCGTATCCTCCAGCAGCAGGGAGATCTGTCCGCTCTCCCGCATCAATTCGAGCGGACGCACGGCCCAATCGCCATCCAGCTCGTCCTTGAGGGCGAATTCATGGGAAAAGCGGCCAAGGCAGGCCGGTAACGGCTGCTCGGCGGTCGGTCGCGCCACCAGGACAGGTCGGTCGCCTTGCGCACCTGAAACTGTCTCTCGACAGAACGTGCGCTCACCATCGTTCCATAAAATCTGCATGTGGTTATCCATCGGGGCGGGAACAATAGAGAGGTTGCTGACGAACCGGGGGTAAATCGTGGCACCAGCATTCAGGTTAGCTGGCAACTGGGGAAAGCACGCATGAACCGCGGATGAAACTTGAAAATAATCATTCCATAGCGCTTTCCCGCCGATCAACGACGCTTTGGTCTTATGCGCTCATACATAGGTATACCTTTTCCCCCTACTCACTTCGCGTATGTTGTACCCACGAGACAAACTTTATGAGCGCCCTGATGAATCAAGACTCGCAAACAGGCAACTACATGATTGTTGCAATCGTCGACGACGACGATTCGGTTCGCGGTGCACTTGATAATCTGCTGCGTTCCAGCGGCTACAAGATCAAGACTTACTCCAGTGCGCTGGCCTTTCTCGAAACCAGTGATCCGGCCAATACTCACTGCCTGATTTCCGACATTCAGATGCCGGGAATGACAGGGCTGGAGCTGCATCAGCAACTGCTCGCGATGGGCTATCACATCCCCACCATCTTCATCACTGCTTACCCCGAGGCGCTTCCTGCTTCGATCTCCGAATCGCCGACGTTGATTGCCTACCTGCCCAAGCCCTGCGAAACCAGCAAGCTCTTGAGCTGTATCGAAACCGCTCTTCATTCGACGCATCAAGCGTAATTTCATCCCGCGCTGAGCGCCTGGTTAAACCATCGTATAGACCTGTGCCACTGACGTATGGTTTTTCTGAACCGAGGTAGAACTGTGCCCAGGGTCCTGCGCCAATAACATGAAATCACAGCAGGCCACTGCTGTTTTCAATAAGAACGCCTGAACTCCCTGGCTGCGTCAGTTGCACTTGAACAGTTGAAAAACTTGCCTGTGCAACTCACCGGACAGCCGTCGGGCAGCGGCGACATTTCACCGGAAATTACGCCAGACACTTCGGAGACCGACCATGACCTTGCACCTGGATACCCAACTTCAAGCCCTCGAACCCACCAGCGCGTTCAACCCCGGCAGTGACGGATACGAAGAGCTGGTGGGCTCGCGCTATGCGGTGCGCGTCGGCGAAATCGACGTGCTGGTGGTCAGCGATGGCGTGCTGCCCCTGCCGACCTCGACCATGTCTACCAATGCCGATCCGGCCGACCGCGCCGCCTGGTTCAAAAGCATGTACCTGGGCCCTGATGCCTTCGACTGGGCTCTGAACGTACTGGTGGTGCGCAGCGGCGAACAGACCATCCTGGTAGACGCCGGGCTGGGCGGGCAATTCCCCGGATTCCCACGGGCCGGTCAGTTCCCCAAGCGCCTGGAGGCTGCCGGCATCGAGCTCGGGTCGGTGACGGACATCATCATCACCCACATGCACATGGATCACATCGGCGGCTTGCTCGTCGACTCGGTGAAGAAAAGCCTGCGTCCGGACGTGCGCATCCACGTGACGGCCACCGAGGTGGCATTCTGGGAATCGCCGGATTTCACCCAGACCGAAATGCCCGAACCCGTTCCGGACGTACTGCGGGCCACGGCCAAGCAGTTCATCAATGATTACCGCAGCAATGTCCGTACCTTCGAGGACGAGTACGAAGTCGCACCGGGTGTGGTCGCCAAACTCACCGGCGGTCATACCCCTGGGCACTGCGTGGTCTATGTCAAATCCCGTGGTGAACAGTTGACCTTCGCCGGTGACGCCCTGTTTCCCGTCGCCTTCGAACACCCGGAATGGCAAAACGGCTTCGAACACGAACCCGAGGAAGCCGTGCGCGTTCGCGTCCGCTTGATGCAGGAAGCGGCGGCGAGCGGCGAACTCTTCGTGGCCACGCACCTGCCCTTCCCCTCTGTCGGGCGAGTGGCCGTTGACGGCGATGCCTTCCGCTGGGTGGCGGCGTTCTGGGATTACTGATCCGTTCTGATCGGTTGCAAAAACAACGCCCCCGGCCTGCAGGCCGGGGGCGTTTTCGTTTGACGCGAGGGTAAACGCAACAAGACCGGATTTTCAGATCCCTGTGGTAGCGAGCCTGCTCGCGATGGCGTTGGGTCAGACGACATCCTGGGGGTGGAAGTCCGCTATCGCCAGCAGGCTCGCTCCCACCATGATTAAGCTGGACGCAGGCTTTTGCCTTAACCTGAGCCAAAAAAAACCCCACGTCCGGTCAGGAGTGGGGCCAAGGAATTGGTTGGTTGCGGCCAACCAAAGGAGCTCAGGGAAAACTGTTCAGGTGGATCAGATGCAATCTTGCGCGGCACGTCCAAAACTTGAAGGCAGCAGGTTCGACGCCAGCAGTTGCCGTTCGTAGATGAACACTTTGCCGCCTTTACCGTCCTTATAGGCCTCCAGTACGTTGTCCGCCGAAATCTTGCTTGGCACGACAATCCGATAGCTGCGCTGGGACTGCGACACCATCGGGTGCAACGCATTACCCTGCAATTTCGGGACGACGCAGTCGGCGTATTGCGCAGGCGTCTTGCTGGTCTGCAACGTCAGCGTCGGATCATTCGGCGCGGAGGCGCAGCCTGCGAGCAACAAAGCGGCAAACGCCACGACTGGCGCAAACGATAGGCGCATGGGTCTCATCCTGAAAAAACGGTTGATCGGACTACGGGGTCGCCTCGAGCGCCTGCCGTAAGACTGGTAAAAAATGCCCATTTACGCACCGAACTTCAGTGCGCTTGATGCCGGCAATTATCTGGCACTGGCGCACAAAGGAGAACTTGCGTTTGGTGATGGTGACTATTACTCACGGCAATAGTGCGCTCTGCTGGCGTGGTACGCCTTAGTCGGTCAACTGAACGCCTATCACCTGCTGCACATGCGCCATGAGCTGACGACCGCTGAAGGGTTTCTTGAAATAGCCGGCAGCGCCCAGTTCACGCGCTTTCAATGCGGGATGATCGCCCATGCAAGCGGTGATGAAAATAACCGGGAATTGTTCTCCCCGTGCCTGCAAAGCCTCCAACAGTTCAAGCCCGCTCATGCCAGGCATGCGTATATCCGAGATCAGACAAGCGATCGAATCATCCGGGGCAGACGCAAGAAAGTCTTCTGCACAGGCGTATGTTCTTGAAATATATCCCATTGATCTCACGAGGCTATCCAACGAAACACGGATGGTGTCGTCGTCATCGACGATCGAAATGATTGGTGTGTTTAACAATTAGCTCAACCTTCAATGATAGGAGCTATCTGATAAAGCCCCGTGCACTTGCAGACTGTCACTGGCAATCAATGGTTACAACATACATGCGTATAAGTCTGACCATTAAACATTCACGACAACAATGTTATCCAAACGCTCAAATAAGTTTGCGACGGTTACTTATACCAAAGTATGGATCCGCCATACCTAGATACCCTTGGGAAAACCCTACGCATAAGTGACGTGCTATTTCATTCCTTTAATATTTAACCCGTGACGCCAAAGACAAAAAGACAGTAGCAACCGCTCAATGACATGAAAGCCCACCACTATTCCAAGGTTTTCGTGAAAGAGCCTACCGATTATTCAGGGTGAATATGATGAAAAACTCCGACTTGGGCCTGGCCATTGCTTTTCTTGCTGCGAGCGGTTTGATCGCTGGACATGTACTGGCTGGCGAAAACTGCGCCGATCCGAATGTGGTTGCTGCACGTGAGAACAATGCAGAGGACGAGACGACGCCACCGGTGCAGCAATACCGGACACGGTCAGCGCCCACTCGAATCGCCGAAGGCGGCTCGGATCGCCTGATCGAGCGCCGCGTGGCCGAAGGCGGCTCCGATCGCCTGATCGAACGCCGTGTGGCCGAAGGCGGCTCCGATCGCCTGATCGAACGCCGTGTGGCCGAAGGCGGCTCCGATCGCCTGATCGA
>NZ_JARZGC010000002.1:152129-239410 GCF_041354075.1 Pseudomonas fluorescens
GATCGCCTGATCGAACGCCGTGTGGCCGAAGGCGGCTCCGATCGCCTGATCGAACGCCGTGTGGCCGAAGGCGGCTCTGATCGCCTGATCGAGCGCCGTGTGGCCGAAGGCGGCTCGGATCGCCTGATTGAACGTCGCGTGGCCGAAGGCGGCTCGGATCGCCTGATCGAGCGACGCGTGGCCGAAGGCGGCTCGGATCGCCTGATCGAACGCCGTGTGGCGGCGATCGATAACCCCTACGGCTCAGGCATGAGCATCCCTACCCACTTTTCCATGGACTGATACCGGTCATCAGGAACCGACCTGAATGTCAGGCACTTGCGCGGACAAACCACCCGTTTTGGCAACTCCTTCCAAAGTGGGTCTTGGCGCTCTTCGATTGAAGAGCGCATTTTTTATCAAGCTCCCGGCATCTTTTTTAACGTGACAACCCACTCCCACTCAGAGAGCCAAACCTGATGCTGACCCGACTGTGCAAACGTTTTCTGGCGTCAGACCGGCTGGCGTTCATCGCCTCTCTTTCAGCGGCTATGACCATCTCCGGCATCAACATCATGCTAGATTCGGATGTTGCGCACGCGGTGCTCTACATCACGCTCCTGTTCATGTCGGCGCATGTTTTTTCCATCCGGATCGTTCTCATCGTGGCGCTCTTTTGTTTTGCGCTGATCACCGGTGGTTTTATCGTTGAGTACTTCTACGAGTCGACGGGGAGCATTGCCGGCTACATCAGATGCGTCGTCTCCCTGGTCACCATCACCTTGTTGACGCTGCGCAGCAAATGGTCAACCGATGAACTGCGGCGCAACGAAGCCTTCATGAGCGGCGCCCAGCGCCTGAGCCGCACCGGCAGCATCGGCTTGCGCTTCGATCGCGGCCGCTGCAAGGAGATCCACTGGTCCGAGGAAGCCTTTCGCATTTTTGGTTATCCGCGAGACGTGGAACCGTCCCTGGCGCTGATGACGGCCCGGACTCACCCCGATGACCGCCGGCATTCAGAAAGACTGTTGGCCCGTCTGGCCGAAGGCGAACTGGAAATAGAGCTTGAGCGGCGTTTGCTGATGCCAGATGGGGCGGTGCGCCATTTGCAGGTGGTGATCAATGCCATCGACCCCGCCAGCAAACCTGACAGCCGGGAGTATGTCGTGGCGCTGATGGACATCACCGCCACACGCAAGGCCGAGGAAGCACTGCTGGATTCCCAGGCGCAACTGGCGCACGTCACGCGAATGACGTCGCTGGGAGAACTCGCCGCCTCCATCGCCCATGAGGTGAATCAACCCTTGGCGGCGATCGTGGCCAGTGGAGAGTCCTGCCTGCGCTGGATCGAGCGCAACGAGCCCAATCTGGAAGAAGCGAAGCTTTCCGTGCGGCGCATCATTCACAGCTCCCAGCGGGCCAATGAAATCATCACCGGAGTGCGGGCGCTCTCGAAAAAATGCGTACCGCAGCGTCAGGAACAAGTGTTCGACACCCTCGTGCGCGACACCCTGTTGCTGATTCAGTATGAGCTCAGCCATCAGCATGTACAGTTGCAACTGACACTCGAGGCGGGAAGCGCGCGCTTCATCGGCGACCGGGTACAACTGCAACAAGTCATCATCAACCTGATCATGAATGCATGCCAGGCGATGGGCGAGTCGGCAACCAGCGCGCGGTCGCTGGTGATCCGCACGTGGGTCGCAGGCAGCGACGTATCGATAGCGTTCGAGGACAACGGGCCAGGCATCGATGATTGCCAGCTGGCGTCCTTGTTCAATCCGTTCTACACCACCAAGGCCGAGGGCCTGGGCATGGGCTTGTCGATTTGCCGTTCGATCATTGAGTGTCATGAAGGAAAAATCTGGGCAACCAGTCAAAAAGGCCAAGGCGCGACTTTCATCTTCGTTTTGCCATTGGCAACACCCACGGCTTCCGTATCCAGTTCGCTCGCCGTGCAGCCAGCACCCTCCTCCCTTCCAGCCACCGACAAGACCGAGGCGGCTTGCAGCACTCGATTTGACACTCCGCTTGTCACTCATGGTTGACAAGTATTGCGCGCACGGTAGTTTCACCTGCGCCCACCCATCGCCAAGGCTGGCGTAATAGAGTCTGACGCCAACATGAATTCAATCGCTCACCGTGCTGACGTTCCCACTGGCCTGCAACAACCGCGTACGGTGGTTTTTCTGGCCTATCCACAGATGGGTCTGCTGGACCTGACCGGCGCGCAGACCGTGTTCTGGGCGGCCACCAAAGCCATGGCCGAACGCGGCTTGCCCGGGTACGAAGTGCACACGGCCAGCCTCGAAGGCGGATTGATCACCACGGCCGAAGGGTTGACCGTACACACCACGACCCTGGGCGCTTTCACTGATCGCCCACTGGATACACTGATCGTGCCGGGTGCGCCGAACATTGCCCAGGCGATGATCGACGAGGTCGCGCTGGTCGACTGGCTACGCGAAGCCTCGGCCAACGCCAGACGCACGGCGTCGGTCTGCAGCGGTACGTTCCTGATGGCCCAGGCGGGCTTGCTGAACGGCTTGCGTGCAGCCACCCATTGGGCGATGTGCGACATGCTCAAGAACGGATTCCCGACCGTCGATGTCGACATCGACGCCATTTTCATCCAGCAAGGCGCCGTCTGGACCTCGGCGGGGGTGAGCACCGGTATCGACATGTCGCTGGCGCTGGTCGAGGCCGATTGCGGTCGCGAGGTGGCCCTGACGGTGGCCCGGGAGCTGGTGGTTTACCTCAAGCGCCCTGGCGGCCAGGCGCAATTCAGTCAATTGCTGCAGTCGCAAATGGATGACGGCGGAACCTTCGACGATCTGCATCTGTGGATCAGCGCGAACCTGAGCGATGCCAACCTGACCGTCGAAGCGCTGGCCCGGCAGGCGCAGATGAGCCCGCGTAACTTCTCCCGGGTCTACAAACGCAAGATCGGACGCACGCCGGCCAAGGCCCTGGAACTGTTTCGCATGGAGGCGGCGCGGCGGATGCTCGAGGACTCCGAGCGAAACATCGACCAGGTCGCACAGTTATGCGGGTTTGGCGATGAGGAGCGCATGCGCTACACCTTCCACCGCCACCTGTCGGTCTCGCCGCGCGAATACCGCAGCCGGTTTTCACGCTGAGGGTTCACGCTTCTTTTGCAGCCAGGCGAGGAAACCACCACGCTTGGCGCTGACCGGTTTTTTCGCCACGACCGCTTCGCGAATCTCTTCGCGCTGGTGCACCAGGTTGTCCAGCGCGAGGTGCAGATCGCTCGACGGCTCCAGTTGCGCACCCAGCAGACCGCGCTCGATGCGAAACAGCCGGCCGCTGGTCAAACTGCGGAACTCGCCTCGCGAGTGCGCCTCGGCCAGAATGCCCTCTTCGCCCAGCACCTCCCCCGGCCCCATGCGCCCCGCTTCCACCAGGCGTTCCCCATCGTGGATCGACACCGACACCACGCCCGTACTGAGAATCATCAGGCAATCGGCGACTTCGCCGAAGGCCAGCAGCACTTCATTGGCCTGGTAGTCCACAGGGGTCATGTGCCCGGCCAGTCGGTCACGCTCTTCAATACCGAGCGAGCGGAACACCCGCACGTCTTCTAGCAGACGTCGCGGCCGACTCCAGGCCTGGATACCCGGCGCAAGGCCCCAACTGATACCCGAGGCTTCGAGGTGACGATGGGCCAGGTCGAACATCAGGTTGCGCACTTCGGTCTTGTGCGACAGCGACGCGATGTAGCCTTTGAGTTCGTACTCGTTGTATTCCAGGTGCGAGCTCTTCACCGACACCTTGGGCGTGAAGCCCGGGAGCAAGGCGCGGGTCCCTTGCAGGGCTTTCTCCAGCGCATCAATGGCCCGTCGGGGCCGCACGTTGCTGGGAATCGCCATCAGCACACTCACGCCGTGGGCATTGCCCGGTCGGCTCAGATTGAGGATCTTGGCTTTGGCCGCCAACGAGTTGGGGACCACCGCCATGCTGCCCAGGCTGGTCAGCAGATGCGTCGAACGCCAATCGATTTCCACCACCCGGCCCTCGACGCCATCGATGGCAATCCAGTCATCCACTTCATAAGGCTTGGTGGTGTTGAGCACGATGCCGGAGAACACATCGCTCAAGGTGCTCTGCAACGCCAGGCCGACGACGATCGCCATCGCCCCCGAGGTCGCCAGCAATCCCTTGACCGGCAGTTGCAAGACGTAAGCGGCAGCCCCGACGACGGCCATCAGGAAAATCGCCGCGCCCATCACGTCATGCAATAGCCGTGCGGTGTGCCCGCCGCGAGAGGTCAGGCCATGGCCCAGCACCACCGTCAGCGTTCTCGCCGCGAACAGCCACCAGGCGATCCCGACAATCGTCGCCATCAGGTTGAGAATCGCGTCCTCGGGCCACAACGGTGGCTGCAAGGGGCTGATGCCCGCAGCGGTCAACACCCAGCAGAACGCAGCGAAGACGGCGACCCGTGAACACATGCGCAGCACCGGCCGGTCAACGCCCAGCCAGCGCCAGAGAGACAGGTCCACCATCACCAGGACGGCCGCGATGATCAAGGGGTGAACGAGGAAAAACGTCAGCATGTTTGATTCCCGGCAGTCTGCTTCGGATCAGGCATAGGATGGAATACGTGTCTGGACAGGTATCTGGCGCACAGCCGGCATCTGCTGCTCGGCCAGCAGCGCGCTGCAGCGTGAACGCAGCCAGCGCTCGGCCGGGTCGTCATGGGTCGCCCCGCGCCAGACCATCGACAGTTCCTGGTGCGGCAGTTCCAACGGCGCCGGTTCGGCTCGCACCCCTTCGATCATCGCCATGGAGCGAGCGATGTAGTCCGGAACGATGGCAATCATGTCGCTGTCGGCCAGCAGCATCGGCAAGGCGCTGAACTGCGGCACCGTCAGCACCACCTTGCGCTGGCGGCCGATTTGACTGAGCGCGTGATCCGCCTCCTCACTGACATTGCCCATCGAGGACACGACGGCGTGCGGGCGACGGCAAAAGTCGTCCAGCCCCATTTCGCCGGGTTGCCCATCGGCGCGCAGCAGCATCGGGCGAATGGGCCGCAGTGCCTTGCGCCGCGCGTTGGCCGGCAAGTCCAGGGTGTGGCTGATGCCCAGGGTGATTTCCCCGGAGGTCAGCAGTTGTGGCATCTGCCAGTGGTCCGCACGCCGCACCACCAGCGTCAGGTTCGGCGCCTCCACCCGCAGGTGGCGCAACAACGAGGGCAGCAGTGCGTACTCGACATCGTCCGAGAGGCCGACATGAAAAGTAGCCTCGCTGGTGGCGGGATCGAACGCCTGGCAGCGACTCAAGGCCGCCGCGATACCGTCCAGCGCCGGCGCCAGGTTGGAGAAAATTTCCTCGGCACGTGAAGTAGGCTCCATGACCCGCCCGGAGCGAATGAACAGTGGATCATCGAACATCAGCCGCAGACGCCCGAGGGCACTGCTGATGGTCGGTTGACCGAGAAACAGCTTCTCGCCGACACGACTGACATTACGCTCGTGCATCATCGACTCGAAGACCACCAGCAGGTTGATGTCAGCTCGACGCAGATCATTTCTGTTCATCATGGAAACCGCCCGGCGATTAGGCCATTGAAGTAGGAAAGCAGGCGTGCCACCTCGCCCCTTCAGCAATCCGGAGCAACGATGCGCGGTGTATGAACAGGTTAAGCAGTTGGCCGGCAAACGTATGTCGTACCTGAGGTCAGCGGACTCATCCATGGGGTCTGCCGTTACATACCTGAGTATGGGAGGTTTACCGAATCGACCGGGGTAGAGGCCTTGCGAAAGCGCCTTGGCCGTTTTTCAGGGTTTTATGTCCTATCAGATGAGAACCATTGCTTTTAGGATAGGTCTCGATGCTCCGTCCCCCCGCTATCAGATGTGCAGGGCCACAATGAAAAACAACCGGTCTGCCGATGCGCGCAAAATACCTGCCTTTTTCTTCAACCTCTTCGCGGGAGCACCACGCGCCTCCAGGCCCAATGGCATTGACCCTTTCATCAACATCAGGCCAACGCCGTGGGTGAACGCGCTGGGCTGGATGGTCGGCCTGGTGGTGGCCACTGGTATCCTGGTGATCAACTCCCAGACCTCCACCGACATTGCGCCAACGATCCTCTACATCACCCTGCTGTTGATGGCCGCGAACCTGTTTTCGATCAACGTGGTGATCTCCATTGCGTTGATGTGCATGCTGCTGCTGACGGTGACCTACCTGTTCAACGGCGGCTACACCCATTGGGATTCGACCACCAGTTTTTTCCGCTGCCTGACGGCGCTGTCGGCCATCACGTTCCTGGCGCTGCGCAGCAAATATGCAGCGCAGCAACTGCACCACAATGAACTGTACCTGCTCGGTGCCCAGCGCTTGAGCCAAACCGGGAGCATTGGCTTCTGCGGTGCAGGAAACGCCATGTCCTGGTCGGAGCAATCATCGCGGATCTTCGAGTTCCCACCGGGCGTGTTGCCGACCGCCGACATGGTTCGGGCACGTACTCATCCTGACGATCTGGAGCTGGTCGATGAAGTGTTCGTCAAAGCGGCACGCCATGAGCCACTGATCGAAATCAAGCATCGACTGCTGTTCGCCGATGGCCGCATCAAGCACGTGCACATGATCGCCAGCCCATTGTTCGCGCGCCACGACCGCTGCGAATACATTGGCGCGCTGATGGACGTCACCGCCAGCAAGGAAGCCGAGACAGCCCTGGTCAGCGCACACGCGCAACTGGCGCATGTTTCGCGCGTCACATCACTGGGCGAGCTCGCGGCGTCTATTGCCCACGAAGTGAACCAGCCCCTGACCGCGATCACCAGCAGCGGCGAAGCCTGCCGCCGCTGGCTCGACCGACCGCAGCCAGACTTGCCCGAAGCCCTGCAATCGCTCGACCGGATCGTCGCCAGCGCGTGTCGAGCCAGCGATGTCATCGGCAGGATCAAGGCCCTGTCGCGCAAGTGCGACCCGCTGCTTCAGCACGAATCGGTCAACGACATCGTCAGCGAGACACTCGGCCTGGTGCAGCAGGAGCTTTCCCATCACCGGATCACATTGAAGGTGGAACTGCTGGCACGTTCAGACCAGGTCAATGTGGACCGCGTGCAACTGCAGCAAGTCATCATCAACCTGATCATCAATGCCTGCCATGCCATGGAAGGTGTCAGCGCGTGTGACCGGGTGCTGCATGTGCGCACCTGGATCGTCAACGGCACCGCCGTGGTGGAAGTCGCCGATCAGGGCTCGGGCATCGCCTCCGACGTCTTGCCCGCCTTGTTCACCCCGTTCTTCACCACCAAGGAGAGCGGACTGGGCATGGGGCTGTCGATCTGCCGCTCGATCATCACCTTCCATGACGGGCGGATATGGGCCACCAGCAGTCTCGGCCGGGGTGCGTCATTCAAGTTCGCGCTACCGGTGGTACGCACTGACGTCGCCGATGCATGACCCTCTTTAAGGAACCCGCACTGTATGGAACTGCGATGAACGAACAGCACCCGATGAACAAAGTCGTCAACAATGAGCCACTGGTCTTCATCGTCGATGACGACGCCCCATTGCGCGAGGCGCTCGGCAGCCTGCTGCGCTCGATCGGTTTGCAGGTGGAGCTGTTTGGCTCGGTCGCCGAATTCATGAGCTTCACCCGCCCCGACATCCCGAGCTGCCTGGTGCTCGACGTGCGGCTCCAAGGCACCAGCGGGCTGGATTTTCAACATGAACTGGTGGCCGCCAACATCAACCTGCCGATCGTGTTCATGACCGGTCATGGCGATATCGCCATGACGGTGCGGGCCATGAAGGCCGGCGCGGTGGACTTCCTGGCCAAGCCGTTTCGCGAACAGGATCTGATCGATGCAGTGTCCGCCGCTCACGTGCGCGACAAATTGCGCCGAGAATCCGAACGGGGCAATGATGAACTGCGCAGCCGCTATGCGACGCTGACGCCCCGTGAGCAAACCGTGATGTCGCTGGCCGCCTCAGGCTTGATGAACAAGCAGATTGCCGGGGAAATCGGCCTGAGTGAAATCACGGTCAAGATTCATCGCGGCCAGGCGATGCGCAAGATGTTCGCGCGCTCGTTCGCCGACCTGGTGCGCATGGCCCAGGCACTTGGGCTCGATCAGCCACAGTAAGGCCTGTATACGCACGTATAGTATGACCCGCGACTGGACAGCGTATCTTGCGGTAATGGCGGGCGCCCTCGATGGGCCACCCTGCATTTGCTCAGGTATGGAAAATGTCCCTCACCGCTGTTGTTTCCGTCGTCGACGATGACGAGTCCGTGCGCATTGCGCTCGACAGTCTGTTGCGTTCCAGCGGCTATACGGTGCGTGTCTATCCTGACGCTGAAGCCTTTCTCGATTCCAGCGGGCCGCTGGACACCCATTGCCTGATCTCCGATATCCAGATGCCCGGCCTGTCGGGCATTCAGCTGTATGACGAGTTGTCCGCCAGGGGCCTGCGGATCCCGGTGATCTTCATCACCGGGTACCAGGGCTCCCCACCCCAGGTCTGCGCCGCGTCTCCCAAACCGGTTGCCTACTTTCCAAAACCCTTCTCCTGCGCCGAGCTGATCGCCTGCATCGAAGGCGTGCTCGTTGGCCAGGCCTGAGCGGATCACCCGCTCCTTTTAATACCTTGGTATATCCGCCTCACACTTAGACATGTCGGCACTGACCCTTTGTAGAAGTGTTCTGCCGGCACCTGCCCGATAGCATTCCCTACAGCGAATCGAACCGGAACAGTCCTGCACTTGCCCAGGCAAGCCATGCACTTGCAACCCGCCAGGACACGGTCGCGCTTGAACAGACAACCCGTTAAACGATCGTTTTTTTCTTCAGGAGTCTTCCGATGAAACAGCAAATTCTAGTTATTGGTGCAGGGTTTGGTGGTGTCTGGAGCGCGTTGAGCGCCGCCCGTCTGTTGGACAAGCATGACCGTAACGACGTACAGATCACCCTGCTCGCGCCACAAGCCGAACTGCGCATCCGCCCGCGCTTCTACGAGCCGGAAGTGCACACCATGATGGCCCCGCTGGGCGATCTGTTCGACGCCGTGGGCGTGAAATTCGTCAAGGGCACCGCCGACAACATCGATACCGCCAACAAGCAGGTCAGCTACAGCGACGTGTTCGGCACCCAGGGCACGCTGAGCTATGACCGCCTGGTCCTGGCCGCCGGCAGCCGCCTGGTTCGCCCGGCGGCCCTGCAAGGCATCAACGAACACGCATTCGACGTCGATGAAATCGAATCGGCCGCCCGTCTCGAAGCCCACATCAAGGCCTTGAAGAACCAGCCAAGCAGCCCGGCTCGCAACACCGTCGTCGTCTGCGGCGGTGGTTTCACCGGGATCGAAACCGCGACCGAAATGCCGGCGCGCCTGCGTGCCGCGCTGGGCGACGACGCAGCGATCCGTGTGATTGTGGTCGATCGTGCGCCGACCCCGGGGGCGTCGCTGGGCGAAGGTATCGGCCCATCGCTGATCGAAGCCTCGGAACACCTGGGTGTCGAGTGGGTGCTCAATGCTTCGGTCGCGGCCGTAGACGCTGGCGGCGTGACACTGGCTGACGGCCAACGCATCGAATCCAACACCGTGATCTGGACCGTGGGTTTCCGCGCCAGCCCGCTCACCGAACAAGTGACCGGCACCCGTGATCCGCAGGGTCGTCTGCACGTTGATGGCAACCTCAAGGTGCTCGGCCATGCCGATGTCTACGCCGCTGGCGACACCGCGTACGCCGCCACCGATGACCTGGGCAACTACGCTGCCATGTCCTGCCAGCACGCCATTGCGCTGGGCCGTTATGCCGGCAACAACGTTGCGGCGGACCTGCTGGGCGTCGAACCGACCCCTTACAGCCAGCCCAAATACGTGACCTGCCTGGACCTGGGTGCCTGGGGCGCGGTCTTCACCGAAGGCTGGGACCGCCAGGTCAAGCTGGTCAGGAAAGAAGCCAAGGACCTCAAGACCCAGATCAACACCGTTTGGATCTACCCACCGGCGGCCGATCGCGCCACGGCCCTGGCGGCGGCCGATCCATCAATTCCGGTGGCCTGAGTCGTAAAGCGCGCCCACGGCAATGGGAGCTGTCAGGCCCCTTGCCGTGAGCACTCGATCTGCCGAGCGTCCAGCGCCAGGGGCTTCGACATGTTTGATTTTTTCGACAATCCGCAGCACGTGTTGAAGTTGTCCCATCTGCTGCTGGTTGGCGGGCTGTTCATGTTGATCGCCGGGATCATTCTGGCGTACGGACTGGACGCCTACCTGAACCTGCCGCAACTGGTCTGCGCCCACGCCTTGACCATCCTCGGCCCGACCGCGATCAAGCTGGGCTACGTGATGCGCCTGCTGTCCTTCAATCGGTTGCGCCTGCAAGGGCTCGGGCCCGTCAACGGCGCTGCTGCCTGATGTAAAGCGGTTCGGCGGTCACCTGGCCGAACCGGCACTTCCCAAAAGCCCGCCACGCATTTTTTGTGGCGGGCTTTTTTTATGTGCGCACGGCCTCCGCGCTCCCCTGCAGGAGCGAGCAAGCTCGCGATGGTCGTCAACGATGACGTGGGCTGCCTGAATGCCCGCGGTGCCCGGGCGTTTTTCGCGAGCAGGCTCGCTCCCACAGATGTTTGCGTTCCGCCATGGATTTCTGGCCTATCCTGTGCCCAATACCCGCCACCGGACATCATCATGAGCGATCCCGAATCCGCCCTGCTTGAAAGCTGGCAGCGCAACGCCCAAGCCTGGATCGAGGCGGTGCGCGGTGGCGCCATCGACAGCCGCGTACAGGTCACCGATCAGGCGATCCTGCTGGCGATAATGGGTCGACAGCCGACGCGTGCCCTCGACCTCGGCTGCGGTGAAGGCTGGTTGTTGCGGGCGCTGGCCGATCGCGGCATCGCGGCGCACGGGGTGGATGGCGACCCGACGCTGGTCGAGGCGGCTCGGGCGGCGGGCTCCTCGCCAGTGTATCTGGCCACCTACGAGCAGCTCGCGGAGGCGGCCGTCGATGTGGGCAGCGACTACGACCTGATCTGCGCCAACTTCGCCCTCCTGCACCAGGACATCATCCCGCTGCTGACGGCGATGAACGCCCTGCTCGTCCCGGGCGGGACACTGCTGATCCAGACGCTGCACCCCTGGGCCGTCGCCGGCGGCGATTACCAGGATGGCTGGCGCGAGGAGACCTTCAACGCTTTCCAGGGCCAATGGCAACCCATGCCGTGGTACATGCGCACCCTTTCAAGCTGGATCAATGCGCTGGACATGGCCGGCTTCCGGCTGGCCGGCCTGCAGGAGCCGCAGCACCCGCAAAGCGCCCTGCCGCAGTCGTTGCTGTTGGTTGCCGAACAGCACCGGTAAGCCGACAGGCCCCGCTCATCCATCCGGCAAACTCGAAGCGGCAATGACCGAACGGTGGCTGAAGTGGATGAATTTGCCTGTTTTACGTAGTGCGAGTACCGGGTTGGGGCGAATCTGAGTGACCTGAGCGCGTCCTGAAAGCAGATTGAAATGATCAAGCCCCCGGCCCCGCCATCGAGTCCGACCCTTGTACCCACCACGGAGGCGGGCCAGTGGCAGCGGGCGCAGCGCCGGGCCAATGTCACCCGCGTGCTGGAACTGCTGCAACGCGACGACGAACAACCGATCCGGCTATCCGAACTGTGCCGCCAGGCCGGCGTCAGCGAACGCACCTTGCGCTCGATCTTCAAGCAAGTGTTCGGTGTCGGGCCCCAGCGCTATCTGCACGTTCGCCGCCTGCACCGGGTACGGGCGGCGCTGTCGATTGCCAACCCGCACACCGAGACAGTCAACCGTATTGCCCAGCGCTTCGGCTTTTCCGACCCCGGCCGCATGGCGGCCGATTACCAGCGGCTGTTTGGCGAGTACCCCAGCGCTACCCTGATGCGCTCAATGGCCTGAACCGAGTCGCTCAGACGTGCCTCAACGCCTTGGCCGCTTTCAGCGATTGCGCCGGCAACACGCCGAAGTACTGACGATACAGGCTGGCGAACCGGCCAAAGTCCCATACGCCGTAGCGCGCACAAATACTGGTGATCGTGTCCTGCGCAGCGGCGTGGCGGATGGCGTTTCGCATGCCGTGCAGGCGGCGGATCATCAGGTAGCGGTGCGGGCTCATGCCCAGGTATTCGTTGAAGACGTTGCGCACCGTGCGTTCCGAGGTACAGGTCGCGCGGCAGATGTCTTCGATATAGACGGGCCGATTCTCCAACGTGTCCAGCAACTCGAGTGCACGCCTGAGGATTTCCTTGTGATCGCGATGGTGTCGCGGTGCAGCCTGCAACGGGTCGACCGGCAACAGCACACGAAACACCACGTCCATCACTTCCCGGCGCGCGGCCTCCTCCCCACTCTCGGTGTGCAGTTCAGCAGGTGCATTGGCTTCGATCTGAAACAGACGACGGGCCAGCCACAACAACGGGCCTGGGTTGCGTCGGACATTGCTGACCATGTTGCGATGCAACACGGAAAAGTCGAACTCATCTTCACGCACTGCGGCCCAGCGCAACACCCGCTCGCACGACATGGCCACCGTCAGCCAACTGGCCGGGCTCTTCGCGTTGATATGGAACATGGCATTGGGCACCATCCAGCCGATGCTTCGGCGATTGAAGGCATGGCCGTCCACTGCGGTGAACTCATGCCCGGTCAGGGGCAGGAAGATGTTGAAATAGCCCTGCAGGCCGACGCCGGTATACACCGTTCCGGCGCCTTCACGGCCGCTCATCAGCGCCACGCCGTTGAGGTCGACCACATTGAGTTGCCAGTCCCGTTGTTGCCGTGTGCGCAGCACGTAGCGGCCCTGCACCCCGTACAGCGCTTCCTCGAATTCATCGAACTCCGGGCAGACCAGTTGCATGGGCGCACCTCACTGACCTCGAACAGTTGCGGCAGCCTCCATGCCGGACGAGTCCAGCCAGACAGCATAGACCACGCCTTCGGCAGGTCGATGAACGCCCATGACCGTCCATCGCCCGCCCTGTCGCGAGGCTCAGCGTTCCAGGTACTCCGAGGTGGAGATGACGGGCGCGTAACCGAAACTCAGCGCCGCCATGAACGCGGCGTGCACCTGCGCGGCCGGCACCTTGACCCCGTTGAATTCCAGATCCAGGGTCGCGCAGGCATCGTGGAGCACAGTGGTGGTATAGCCAAAATCCACCGAAGCGCGTGTCATGCCGTCCACGCACATGTGGCTCATGTTGCCGACCACCACGACTTCGTTGATTTCATGCCGGTCGAGAATCGCCTTGAGTTCGGTTTCGCGAAACGAGTTGATGTAATGCTTGAGCACCACCGGCTCGTCGCTGCGGTTCTTCGCACTGTCGTGGATTTGCGCGCCTTCGCTGCCCGGACGGAAGAATGGCGCGTTATCGTCCTTGAACTCATGACGGATGTGCACCACCAGGTCGCCCTGCTCGCGAAACCGGTCGATGACCCGAGCGGCTTGCGCGGCAGCGGCCTCGACGTTGGAGAGCGTCCACCTGCCACCTGGAAAATAGTCATTTTGGATATCAACGACCACCAAAGCCTTCTTGTTCAAACCATTGCCCATGATCTTGCTCCCGCTGAGGTTGACGAATGAGGCGCCCGGCGGCCGGGTCCTTCCGGCCAGCCGCACGCCCCGGATTCAGTTGCTCGCCAGAGCCGACGTCTCCAGCGCCATGCCCAGCGCTCTGGCCACCCCGGCGCCGTAGGCCGGGTCCGCCTTGGCGCAGTTGGCGATGTGCCGCTGCTTGATCATCGTCGGTGCATCGCCCATCGCCCGCGCGGTGTTGTCGAACAGCACCTGCTGTTGCGCTGGCGTCATGAGGCGGAACAGGTTGCCGGGTTGTTCGTAGTGATCCTCGACGATGCTTTGATCCCAATGGCCGGCATCGCCTTCCAGGGGTAATAACGGCTCGTGCAGCTGTCGATGGTCCTGCCACTCGCCAAAGCTGTTGGGGTAATAGGACAGCGTCGACCCCAGGTTACCGTCGGTGCGCATGGCGCCGTCCCGGTGATAGCTGTGGAAACGACAACGCGGGGCGTTGACCGGGATGTGATTGAAATTCACCCCGAGGCGATAACGCTGGGCATCGCCATAGGAAAACAGGCGAGCCTGGAGCATCTTGTCCGGCGAAAAACCCACGCCCGGGACGACATTGGCAGGCGAAAACGCCGCCTGTTCGACTTCGGCAAAATGGTTAACGGGATTGCGGTTCAGTTGCAGGATGCCCACTTCCTGCAACGGGAAGTCGGCATGGGGCCAGACCTTCGTCAGGTCGAACGGATTATGCCGATGCGTGCGAGCCTGATCTTCAGTCATGGTCTGGATGCACAGCTTCCAGCTCGGAAACTCCTGGCGTTCGATGCATTCATACAGATCCCGCAAATGGCTTTCCCGATCACCGCCGACAACGTCTGCCGCTTCACCGTCGCTCAGGTTGGTGATTGCCTGCTGGCACACGAAATGAAACTTGGTCCAGACCCGTTCGTTGCGCTCGTTGATCAGGCTGAAGGTATGGCTGCCGAAACCGTGCATGTGCCGGTAACTGGCGGGAATGCCCCGGTCACTCATGACGATCGTCACCTGGTGCAACGCTTCGGGCAGCAGCGTCCAGAAATCCCAGTTGTTGGTCGCCGAACGCAGCCCGGTGCGCGGGTCGCGCTTGACCACATGGTTGAGGTCGGGAAACCGCAGAGGATCGCGGAAGAAAAACACCGGCGTGTTGTTGCCGACGATGTCCCAGTTGCCCTCATCGGTGTACAGCTTCACGGCGAAGCCACGGATATCACGCTCGGCATCGGCGGCACCGCGCTCTCCCGCCACGGTGGAAAAACGCACGAAGGCCGGGGTCTGTTTCCCGACCTCGGCAAACAGGCTGGCCTTGCAGTGGCGGCGGATGTTTGCGGTGACGGTAAAGGTGCCGTAAGCGCCGGCACCCTTGGCATGCATGCGCCGCTCGGGAATCACTTCCCGGTCGAAATGCGCCAGTTTTTCCAGCAACCAGATATCCTGCAGCAACGCCGGGCCACGGGGTCCGGCGGTCTGGCTGTTGAGATTGTCGACCACCGGGGCGCCGGTGGCATGGGTGAGATTCTTGTCGTTCATCAGGGCGACCTCTCGGGGCACTTGCGCAACCATTCATCCCGATCACCCCGCAGCGAAGGCTGGGTGACCGAGCGCATGATCGGTAAATGCCCCGTCGAGAACTACGTAAAAACGGCAAACTGTCCGGTCGCCCCGCTGAACAGTGCCGTCGGTGCCTCTAGGCCCGGGATGCCTTTTTCAGGCTGGGCAGCGCAGGCCCCTCTTCCATCGCCGAATGAACGAACATGGGCTCGACCTGAACCGCCGCGCTGTTCGGCTCTTCGATTTCACCTTTCAGCGCGCGGTTCAGTTTGACCTCGTCCAGCGCCCCGACCCATTTGGCAATGGCCAGGGTGCCGACGCCATTGCCGATGGTGTTGGTGATTGCCCGAGCTTCCGACATGAACCGGTCGACCCCCAGCAGCAAGACCATGCCCGCGACCGGAATGGTGCCCAGTGACGACAGGGTTGCCGCCAGGATAATGAACCCTGAGCCGGTGACACCTGCCGAGCCTTTGGAGGTAAACATCAGCACCGCCAGCACGATCAGTTGATCGGTCAGGGTCAAGGGCGTGTTGGTGGCCTGGGCAATGAAGATGGCGGCGATGGTGTAGTAGATCGCCTGCCCGTCCGGATTGAAGGTCAGGCCCGAAGGAATGATCATGCCGGCCACGGGTTTGGACACCCCGGCCTTTTCCATCTTGGAAATCATCTGCGGCAACACCGACTCCGAAGAGCTGGTGCCCAGCACGGTGAACAGCTCCTCCTTGATGAACTTCAGGAATTTCCACAGGCTGAATCCGCTGTAGCGGCAGATCGGCCCGAGCACGAAAATCACGAACACCGCGCAGGTCAGGTACACGCAGGCCATCAGTTTGCCGAGCGAGAACAGTGAACCGAAACCGTATTTGCCGATGGTGAAGGCGATGGCGCCGAATGCACCGATCGGAGCCAGGCGCATGACCATATTGACGATGCGAAACATGCCCTGCATCAGGCTATCGAGCGTATCGACCAACGCTTTGCCGCGCGGGCCGACATGCGCCAGGGCGATGCCGAGCAAGATGGAAAACAGCAGGATCTGCAGGACGTTGCCCTTGGCGAACGCATCGACGATGGTGTCCGGGATGATGTTCATGACGAAATCCATGAACGATGCGTGTTTCACCGCCGAGGTGTAGGTGGCCAGGCTGGAGGTGTCGAGGGTGGCGACGTCGATGTTCATGCCAGCGCCGGGCTTGAACACATCGACCACCAGCAGGCCGACCACCAGCGCCAGGGTCGACACCACTTCGAAATAGAGCAACGCGCGAAAGCCCACGCGGCCCAGTTCCTTCATGTTTTCCATGCGGGCAATGCCTGTGACCACGGTCAGGAAGATGACCGGTGCGAGGAGCATCTTGATCAGCTTGATGAAGGCATCGCCCAGGGGTTTGAGGGCCGCGCCGGTTTCGGGAACGAATACGCCGACGACAGCGCCAAGGATGACGGCGATCAGTACTTGTACGTAAAGCTTGCCAAATATTCTTTTCATGACAGGGCCCTGATTTTTTATTGTTGTCAGGAAATGCCCAGGGGCCAGGTCAGGCGACCTGCCCCGGGGCGTTGTGCCGCAGCTTGAATCGTTGGTAGCGGATCAGCGGTTGATCAACGCGATGACTGCCTCCGTGATCTGGCGCGTCGTGGCGTTACCGCCGAGATCAGGGGTATGCAAACCGCTTTCGGTCACCGCCTCGATCGCCGACATCAACTGCTTGGCGGCTGCTTTTTCGCCCAGGTGTTCCAGCATCATGGCCGCCGTCCAGAACGTTGCGATCGGGTTGGCGACGCCTTTGCCGGTGATGTCGAAGGCCGAACCGTGAATCGGCTCGAACATCGACGGGAACTGGCGTGACGGGTTGAGGTTGGCGGTCGGCGCGATCCCCAGGCTGCCGGACAGGGCCGCCGCCAGGTCGGAGAGGATGTCGGCGTGCAGGTTGGTGGCAACGATCACGTCGAGGGTGGAGGGCTTGAGCACCATGCGCGTCGTCACCGCGTCGACCAGTTCCTTGTCGATCCTGACGTCCGGAAAATCCTTGGCCACTTCGTAGAAAATCTCGTCCCACAGCACCATGCCGTGCCGCTGGGCGTTGGACTTGGTCACCATGGTCAGATGCTTGCGTGGACGGCTTTGCGCCAGTTCGAAGGCGAAGCGGTGGATGCGTTCAACCCCGGCACGGGTGAACACCGAGACTTCAGTGGCAACTTCTTCCGGCAGGCCACGGTGCACCCGACCGCCGTTGCCGGAGTACTCACCTTCGGAGTTCTCCCGCACGACCACCCAATCGATCTGATCGCCGTTGTGCAGCGGGCTTTTCACCCCCGGCAGCACCCGTGCCGGACGCACGTTGGCGTATTGATCGAAACCCTGGCAGATCGGCAAGCGCAGGCCCCAGAGGGAAATGTGATCCGGTACGTTGAGCGCGCCCACCGCCCCGAAGAAGATAGCGTCGAAGGTCTTCAGTTCCTCCAGGCCGCCCTCTGGGATGTAAAAGCCGTTCTTGAGGTAGTTGTCCGAATTCCAGTCAAAATGTTTGAAATCCATCTGGAAGCCGGATTTTTTCGACAAGGCCTGCAGCACCTCGACACCGGCGGCAATTACTTCGACACCGATGCCGTCACCTGGAACCGCTGCAATTGTGTATGCGCTCATGCTCAACTCCACTCTCTTGACGTTCTTGTTTTACCTGTCGAACGGGCTGTTCAAGCAGGGTGTGAGCGGAGTATATGTAGTGAAGAAATAGGTGTGAGTTACTCAAAATCACTACATAAATAACTTTGAGTTACGAATGAGCCAGACCCTGGATTTGTCATTTTTCTATCTGCTGGCCAACAAGGGCAGCCTCGCTGCGACCGCCCGTGAGCTTGGCATCACACCCCCGGCGGTGAGCAAACGCCTCAGCGCGCTGGAGGCACGGCTGGGTATCCGCCTGGTCAATCGCACCACGCGCTCGATGAGCCTGACCGCTGAAGGCGAACTGCTGTTCTCCCACGCTGCGCGCATCCTGACGCAGATCGATGAGGTCGAGCAGTTGATCAACAGCACTCGGGCCACCCCCAAGGGGCTGATCCGGGTCAACGCTTCCCTGGGCTTTGGTCGTCGGTACATCGGCCCCGCCCTCGGCGCGTTCTTCGCACAGTACCCGGAGATTGAAGTCCAGCTGGAAATCAGCGATCACCCGTTGGATCTGGCGACGCACGGATTCGACCTGGGCATCAGATTCGGCACGCTGCCGGATGCTGCCCTGCATGCCCGCAAGATCGCGTCCAACCGCCGGCTGTTGTGCGCCTCGCCGCTCTACCTTGAAAAACATGGAGTGCCGCAACGACTGGCGGATCTGCAACAACACAACTGCATCTTTCTGCGACAAAACGAAACGCCCTACGGCGTGTGGAGCTTCACCAACGGTGGCCGCACGCAAAACGTCAAGGTACGCGGTGCCCTGGGTTGCAATGACGGCGAGGTGGCACTGAACTGGGCACTGGAGGGCCACGGAATCCTGTTGCGCGCCGAATGGGACATCGCCCGCTACGTACGCAGTGGCCGACTGCGGCTGGTCCTGGAAGACCAGACACCGACGCGCGCCGATGTCTACGCGGTGTACCCGCAACAGTTGCACCTTTCCGCCCGGGTACGCCGCCTGATCGACTTTCTGGTCGACCGTTTCAAGCACATCGATCATCTGGATGAGACGGTTGGGTTGCACGATTGAAGCCCCGGCCTCGGACAACGACTCGACGCACGCTGCCAGACCGGTAACCGCCGCTTGCTGACGTTTCCGGGAGAAGAGCGGCAAACGGCAACCCTGGCCGGACAAAAAAACCAAAATTCCCATGTGTTTCCTTCGTCCCTCCCTACGTCGCAGTTCTTCACTGCCCGTTCCCAGAAGTTGGAGTTCCATCAATGCCCTCGCCCAAATCCTTGCCCGCCGCGTTGCTGGGCCTGGCGCTTTTTTCCCCGGCCATGGCACAAGCCGCCGGCATGGAACTGGGCGAGGTGTTGATCGGGGCTGAAGAACCGGGCAGTCAGGCGCAATCCATCGAAGACGCCAACGCCCGGCTGGCCGAGGTGCCCGGCGGCACCAACGTCGTGGACATGCGTCGCCCGCTGCAAGGCCGAGTCGCCAGCAACCAGGATGTGCTGGCGTATCAGCCAGGCGTCTATGCGCAATCGGCGGGGAATGAAGGGGTGAAGATTTCGATCCGCGGTTCAGGGATCAACCGCGCTCCGGGCGCCCACGCGTCGGGGCTGTACACGATGCTCGACGGCCTGCCGCTGACCGGCCCGGGCGGTACACCCTATGAATTGCTCGAACCCCTCTGGCTCGATCATGTTGAAGTGCTACGTGGCGCCAACGGTTTCGACCGTGGCGCCCTGGCACTGGGCGGCGCCATCGATTATGTCAGCCATACCGGCTACACCGCGCCGCGCCTGCAAGTGCGCTACGCCATGGGCAGCCACGGCTATCAGCAGCGGCAGATCAGCTCCGGGCAGGTGCTCGGCGATCTCGACTATTACCTGTCCCTGACCGATTCGCGGGCCGATGGTTATCAGGATCACACGGCCAGCGAAAGCCAGGGTGTCATCGCCAACGTCGGTTATCGCTTCAATCCGAACCTGGAGACGCGCTTCTATCTGCGCTACCGCCAGACCGACAACGAACTCGCAGGCCGGGTCACCCAGCATTCCATCGAACATGACCCACGGGCGGCGAACCCGGCCTACGTCGCGCGGGACGACCGTCGCAAGCAACCGGGCAGTACCTTCATCGGCAACAAGACCATATTTTATCTCGATGACGATTCCAGCATCGAGACGGGCCTGGCCTGGCACGACTACCCGATGGATTTGCGTGAAGGACCCAACCGCCTGAAGGTCGCCTACACCGATGTCAGCGGCACCTTCGACTACAAGCGTCGCGATACGCTCTGGGGGCTGGAAAGTCGCAGCACCCTGGGCCTGCGCGTGACCAAGCACCTGCCCAACGCCGGCGCCAGCGAGCTGGTGCGCATTCCCGGCGGCAACACCAACGGTTACGCGCCGGGCACGCACATGCGTAATTTCACCTACCAGGGTTCGGATACTGTCCTGCATGCGGGCAATGACCTGGAAATCGCCGATGATCTTTGGCTGACCACGGGCCTCGCTGCCATCTACACCCGTCGCGAAAGCGCGGTGACCTACCCCGACGGTGGCGGCAAGACCAGCCTGGGTGACTGGGACTATGCCCCGCGCCTGGGCTTGCGCTATCAGCTGACACCTGAGCTGCAACTGTTCGGCAACCTCAGCCGCTCGGTCGAAGGGCCGCATCCCTGGTCGCTGATCTACAGCGCCAACCAGCGCTTCCCACTCGGCAGCGGCCCGGCCACAGGCACCCAGCGCGACCCGATCGAACTGCAAAACCAGACCGCTACCACCCTCGAGCTTGGCGGGCGCGGCGACAGTGCCATCGGTCAGTGGAGCCTGGCCTGGTATTACGCTCAGGTGCGTCACGAGCTGCTCTCGGTGTTGCCGGACGCCAACGCCACCACGCCTTACGAGCTCAACGCCAGCCCCACGGTGCACCAGGGCGTGGAAGCCAGCCTGCAAAGCACGTTATGGTCCCGGGATGACGGCGGCAAGCTGAGCCTGTGCCAGAGCTACACCTTCAGCGATTTCCATTACCGGGACGATGAGCGCTTCGGCGACAACCGCCTGCCCGGTCTGCCGATGCATTACTACCAGGGCGAGCTGCGCTACGACTGGCCCCAAGGGTTCTTTGCAGCGCTCAACACCCAGTGGGTGTCCAGGGTCGCGGTCGACTACGCCAACAGTTATTACGCCGACCCTTACGCCATTTTCGGCGCAACCCTGGGTTACAACGCGCCCAAGGACGACTGGCAGACCTGGCTGGACATCCGCAACCTCACCGACAAACGCTACGCCGCCACCGTGACGCCGGGCTACGACGACAAAGGCCTGGACGCCGCGCGATCGACGCCGGGCGAAGGTCTGGCGGCGTATGTTGGCGTATCGTGGAGCTGGCGCTGAGGCCTTCCATTCGATCCAGGAGCGGGTGTGATCAGGCCTCGGGCGTCGTGCTTGCGGCGTCAGGGCTGTCCGCCTCCTGTTTCAGACGGTCAGCCTTGCTGATGTACCTGGGTTTGTTTTTCGGCGCCAACTTGGCATTGGCCTTCTTGGCGTGAGCTTCCAGCAGTTGCTTGATCTTTTTACGACGATTCATCTTGTCTACTCGGTTTGACCGCGTGGCAGGCCGGTGGGCTAACCGGCATTGTCCCGCGTTATTCGAACTTGCACAGCCCCTTTGCAAACACATCCCGGGCCTTCGCGTTGGTTAGAACTTGCGTTTCGTCATCCCCCGGATTATTTCTAGCGGTACTCGCGCGCCGTCGGCGCGAACGCACAGCCTATAAAACCAAGATTCTATGAGGAACGCTGCTTGAGAACCTTCGACCTGATCCGCGATGCCGTTCTACCCGAATACCGTGATCGGGTGGCCGAGTACCTGGTCCAATATGAAACCATCCTGGTGCACGAGCGCGCGCCCGATCCCGCCCTTGTCCAGGCCACTGCTCACCAGTTACGCGGTTACCTGCGCGGTTTAAACACCACGCGGGTACTGGGCATGGCGGATTGGGAGGAGCTGGATCGTCGAGTGATCAATACCTGGCTCGAATGACCAGCCCGACAGGCGCCGCAGCAGGCTGGAGCCTGCCGCAGCCTGTGCTGCGTGTCGATCAGTCGTAGAACGGTTCGACCAGGGAGCGACTGCCGACAAAAAAGCTGTCGGCCACCAGACGCAGTGGTTGCAGGTCCAGGTCGCTGCTCCTGTCGACGATCAGCTGCTGGAAGTGCCGATACACCGCCACGTACTCCCCCTCCTGCGACACACCCTGGCGCACACCATCGATACTCAACACGGCACCACCGTTATCGAGCCGCAGGACACCTTCGCTGCAGCGAATCTCGATGCTCCACAGTTCATCATGGCCGTGGTCGAAGTCGAACTCGGCACGCACATCGAGCTGGCGCGCATCAGACATCCTGATCGAAGCGGCGATCGGCGACTGGCAGTTACTCGGCACCCGCAGTTCGGCGGATTCGACAAACAACGGCAGTGCCAGCAGATGGGTGACAATCGACAAGGCATTGATGCCCGGATCGAACACACCCAGGCCACCGGGCTGCCAGATCCAGGCCTGACCCGGATGCCACTTGCGCACGTCTTCCTTCCAGTCGATCCGCACGCTTTGCAGGGTGCGACTGGCCAGCCAGTCGCGGGCGGCTTCGATGCCGGGCGCGTAACGCGAATGCCAGGCGAACAGGGCACTCACCCCTTCGCTGCCGGCCTGGTCAGCCAGCGCCATCGCTTCACCCAAGGTGGCGCAGGGCGGCTTTTCCACCAAGACATGTTTTCCGGCGGCGAGCGCCTGCTGCACCAGCGCGAACCGGCCTTGCGGCGGCGTGCAAAAGGCAATCGCATCGACGTGCGGGCCGTTTTCCAGCAACTCAGCGAGGGATTTGAAGTTTTCTACCCCGGCACAGGGCTGCCCCTGAGTTGCGACGGACACCAGCTCAAACGCCGGGTTGGCCTTGATCGCCGGCACGTGTTGATCCTGGGCGATCTTGCCGTAACCCACCAGGCCGAGACGGATCGGTAGCATTGAATGACTCCTTGTTGTTTGTCTTGTTTGAATCGGCGAACCGGCAAGATACGTCTGTATCGCGGGTCTGTCATCGGCGAGCTGCGCAGGTTTGAAACAAAAGCGCTGAAGGTCGGGTTCGTCCGCTTGACAGGTGCCGCCAGCTGCTAAGCTTTCGGCTCAGTGGTCGCCTTACCGAATGAACGATATCCGTGGCGCAAAAGGGAGTGACGGGAATGAGTGTGATCACCACTGACGACAAGCATCGTCTCGCCCTGGTTGATGCCCTGCGCAGCTTCGCGGCCTTTTGGGTGGTGCTGTTCCACTTGTCCGAAGGCAGCCACATCCCGACACTGCTCGCGACCCTTCCTCCCTGGTTGAAATATGCGGTGTTCGACGCCGGCCACCTGGGCGTCCCGATCTTTTTCGTGCTCAGCGGCATCGTCATGGCGACCACCACGTCGCGCTTGACGATGAACAATGTCAACGCGGCGAACTTCGTCGGGCGCCGGCTGGTTCGCCTGGCGCCGCCCTACTACGCCGCCATTGCACTGGGCGTGGCGGTGATTGCCACCAAGCGAATGTTTGGCCAGCCCGACATCCAGATCCCGGGGTTCACCGACATTCTGGCGCACATGGTTTTTCTTCAGGACTTCCTGGGGATCAGGAACATCATCACGGTGTTCTGGACGTTGTGCATCGAGGTGCAGTTCTACATCGCCTTCGCCCTGCTGCTGTGGCTGGCCGATCAGGCCGCCGGCAGTGAACTGTTCAAGACCCGCAATCACTTCATCTGGGCCAGCGCATTGCTGGCACTGCTCTGGCCCACCGAAATCATTCACTCCATTGGCTGGAAAGGCGGGTTCATCGCCTTCTGGTACAGCTTCATGGCAGGCGTGCTGTGTGCCCAGACCCTGTCGGGCACCGCGCAAAGCCGTTGGGTGGCCCTGGGGTATTGCGCACTGGTGCTGATGATCGGCGTGTTGGGCGACGACTCGTTCGCGGTGGCGGCCGGGCTGACCGGGCTGTCGTTTTGCCTGCTGCTCAACCGCTCCGTCACGCTGGGTTTCCTGACGAGCTACCCCGTGCAGAAATTGGCGCTGATCTCCTACAGTCTGTACCTGTTCCACTCACCGGTCACCGGCACGTTCATGCGTATTTACCGGCGCATCATGCCGGACGGACTGGCCTCGGACATCCTGGCGACCGTGCTCATCATCGTGGTTTGCATCGCCGCAGCCGCGATCGCCTACATCCTGTTCGAACGCCCCGCCATCGCCTGGAGCCGACGCATCAAGTTCAAACGTACGGACCCGGCCCTGCTCAACCCTACCTTGTAAGCGCTGCCATCCGACGCCGGTCGAATACACCCGATCAAACGCGATGAAGCGCTTCACCATGGTGCATCGCCAGGTGACCGGTTTTGTCGCTGCGAACTTCGTACTGTGGCGCGTCCTTGGACGCCGGTCGATGTCGCCCCATGAACTCGACATCCTTGACGTGCACCTTGGCCACCTTGCCGTGGATCTCCCCGGCCTCCGAGTTCCAACGCACTGCGTCTCCCACCTTGAATGAATGGCTCATCGGGCCTTCTCCGTGTCTGGTTGCTCTCCTGTTGAACCGTGGCTCGCGGAGAAATTCAATTGGGCACCGCAGACGCACCGGCGCAATCCCCGACGATTTCTTTGAACTTCGCTGCCACTCTGGCAATCACCTTAACTGCGCGCAGTCAGCGCGAGCCTGATGGATCAGTGTGGATGCGCTGTGAATCAGTAACGGGTCGATAAACGATGAGGATTTGCCGTGAACGACACCCCTTACCCTGCCGTGCGGATCACGCCGGGACCGCTGCATGCAATCCTGCTCGGCGGTACCGTTGCCCTGTTTCTCGGGGCCACGCTCAGTGATATCGCTTACTCCAATACCTATCAGATCCAGTGGGCCAATTTTGCCGCCTGGCTGATTGCGGGCGCCCTGGTCTGCTGTGGGCTGGCGTTGATCTTTGCGCTGGTGAATCTGGCGCAGGCGCACCAGAAGTCCGGCCGGCCGGTGGTCTACTTGCTGCTCCTGCTGGTGACCTGGGTGCTCGGCCTCGTCAACGCGTTCGAGCATGCCAAGGATGCCTTCGCCGTCATGCCCAGCGGCCTGGTCCTGTCGGTGATCGTCACCTTGCTCAGCGCCGCTTCGGCATGGACCGGCCTCAGCAACCTGCGCTCGGGAGGTGCACGATGAGACCTGTCTATCCAGTCGCCACCCTGACCCTGGCCATGCTGCTCAGCGCATGCGGCGGTGAAGCGGACAATCCACAGGCACGCGGCCCGGACCCGAAAATGCCGGAACCCCAGCGCAGCCTGTTGCCCAGCATGAAAATCGCCGAACCCGCCGCCTGGGGCGATCAGAAGCCAACCGTGCCCGACGGTTTCAGTATTACAGCCATTGCAACCGACCTGAAGATCCCGCGCCAGACGCTGGTACTGCCCAACGGCGACATCCTGGTGGCGGAAGGTCGCGGCGGCAATGCGGCAAAGCTCAAGCCCAAGGACGTGATTGCCAGCTACATCAAGGCTCAGGGCAACACCAAGGTCAAGGGCGGCAATCGCCTGACGCTGCTGCGTGACGCGGATGGTGACGGCAAGTACGAGCTGCAAACGGTGTTCGCCGAGAGCCTCAATGCACCGTATGGCCTGGCCTACAGCGATGGCAAAATCTATGTCGCCAACCAGGATGCCCTGGTGCGCTTCGACTATGCCGAAGGCCAGACCAAGGCCGACGGCGCGCCCACCACCGTCACCCAATTGCCATCGGCGATCAACCACCACTGGACCAAGTCGCTGGCTATCAGCGAAGACGGCAACTCGCTCTATGTCGGCATCGGCTCCAACAGCAACGTGACCGAGCGCGGCATGGAGGTCGAAGTGGATCGGGCCATGGTCTGGCAGATCGATGCCCAGACCGGCGCGCACAAGCCGTATGCAACGGGCCTGCGCAACCCGACGGCGCTGAAGATCCAGCCCGGAACCGGAACCCTGTGGGCCGTCGTCAATGAACGCGACGAATTGGGCCCTGATCTCGTCCCGGACTACCTGACCTCCGTGCGTGAAGGCGCGTTCTACGGCTGGCCATACAGTTACTGGGGCCAGAACGTCGATACGCGAGCGCAACCGCAAGATCCGAAAAAAGTCGCCTCGGCCATCAAGCCCGATTACAGCCTGGGCTCACACGTCGCGGCATTGGGCGTCGACTTCTCGACCGCGGCCATGGGCGAGAAATTTGCCGAAGGGGTGTTTGTCGGCGAACACGGCAGCTGGAACCGGGATAACCCCGTGGGCTACAAAGTGATATTCGTGCCCTTCAGCAATGGTCAGGCGGCTGGCGATCCGGTCGACTTTGCCACTGGCTTCCGAGGCTCCGATGGCAAGACCCGTGGCCGACCTGTGGGGGTCACAGTCGATCCACGGGGCGCCCTGATCATCGCGGACGATCTTTCCAATACGATTTGGCGAGTGACGCGTAATCAGTGAAACAGTGCCAGGCGGGGTGTAACCACCCCGTCTGCCACATCCATCATGCAGCCTGTCGACGGGCCTGCAACGACTGTTTCTCCAGTTTGTCCTCATGCCCCTGGCGCAAACGCAAGGCTGCAATGGCCGCCAGCACCAGGATCACGGCGACGACTTTCATGCCGTCCATGGCATTGCCGGTGCTTTGCTCGATCGCCCCCATGACCGAGGGGCCGACAAAACCACCCAGCAATCCGCACGAGTTGACGAACCCCAATCCCCCTGCAAGCGCTGCGCCTTTCAGGCGAGAAGCCGGGTAGAGAAAGATGATCGACTGCACGACGAAGAACATCACCGCCGAGATGCAAAAGCCCAGCAGGCTGACGACCGGCCCGGCGAGAGAAGCAATTCCCAGCCCGGCGGCCATTGTCAGCAAACCCGTCACCAGCATTTGCCGAGATCGCGCGGGTGTCGTGGCAAGCCGGGGCAATGCGATAGCGCCCACTGCCGCCGCCAACCAGGGCAAGGAGGTCAGCAGCCCGATCTGCAGGGTACTCAGCGCGCCGTATTTGCCGATGATGCCGGGCAGGAAAAAAATCACTGTGTAGATGGTGATCTGATGGCAGAAGTAGACGAGGATGGCCAACAGGATCTGAGGCGTCAGGCACTGTTTGAACGAGTGTCCGCCGTGGCCTGCACCCTCCTCGGACTCAGCCGCCAACCGCTGCTCGATCTGCTCGGCTTCCTTGACCGTCAACCAGGGGGCCTTGCTCGGACGGTCCGGCAGTTTTTTCCAGACCACCATCGCGAAGAATACGGCCGGCAGCCCCTCGAGGACAAACATCCACTGCCAGCCGCGCCAGCCCCAGACACCGTCCAGCTCCATGAGCGCAGCGCCCAGTGGCCCGCCAATGATATTGGCGAAACACACACCCAGCAAAAAGTAGCCGGTGGCACGGGCCCGTTGTTCCCGGCCAAACCAGTACGTCAGGTACAGCATCACCCCCGGAAACAGGCCGGCTTCGGCAATGCCCAGCAGCAGGCGCAACACATAGAACGACGTCTCGCCCTGGACAAACGCCATCGCCGCCGAGATCAGCCCCCAGGTCACCATGATTCGGGCAATCCAGAATCGCGCCCCGACCTTGTGCATGATCAGGTTGCTCGGCACTTCCGACAGCGCGTAAGTCAGAAAGAACAACCCGGCACCGAGCCCGTAGGCCGCAGCGGAAATACCCAGGTCCACATCGAGGTGGTGCTTGGCCAGGGCAATGTTGGTCCGGTCGAGAAAGCTCAGCACGTAGGCCGCGATCAACAAGGGCATCAACTTGACGAACAACAATTTGTTGATCGTCGCCGGATCCCGGGGAGCAGCAGGTGTTTCAATGGTTCTTGTTATTGTCATCACGCAAACCTCTTGGCAGTTGCGATTGTCGAGCGCTTCGGCGGCCAGCGCCGCCGGAGGCAAAAAATGTTTAGCGTTGCAGCTGGGCCACCACCGTTTCGGGCCGGTGGGAGAACATCTGCAGGAGCACCCCGCCCAATGCGCAGCCAGCCATCACGAAGAAGCACAGGGTGTAGCCGTCGAGTGCGGTCCACCCGCCACCCATGCTGATCAGCGTGCCCATCAGAACTGGAGCGATCCCACCGCCGATGAACATGGCGGTGGTGATGATGCCGTTGGCCGTCGACGTGGCCGCAGGCTGCGCAGAATCGGACGCGACCGCGTAGTAGATGGGCCACACCGCATTGGCCACCAGACCGAAGAGCAGCTGCACGACGATGATGATCAGCATGGTGTTGGCGAAGTAGAACGCGCCAACGCTCGCGGCCATCCACAGCCCGCAGATGATCAACGTCACGCGCCGGCCGATGATGTCCGACAGCGATGGCCAGATCAGTTGACCCAGAATCCCAGTGAGGGTGAACACCACACTCATCCCCGCCGATTCGGCGAGCGACAGGTTGAGGATGTTGTAGAGGTACGCCGGCAACACGATGTTGACCCCCATGTAGACCACCTGCGTCAGCAGGGTGTTGCCCGCGGTCAGGGCGATGTTGCGATTGCGCAATGTGGCCTTGAACGTGTCCCAGGCCTGGCCTTTGACATCAGTCGACGGCGTGCTGTCCGGCGGGGTCATGCCTTTGGCGGCGATGTCCACGTAGAGCTTGGTGATCCGTTCGGCGGTCGAGTACCGCGACCAGAAGATCATGAGTGGCAGGGCCATCACGAAAGCGAAGAAAAACACGTAACGCCAGTTTTCCTCGCCGAACGTGCTGATCACGAAGCTTGCGACGATCCCGCTGAGCATCGCGCCGATGGGATAACCCGTGTGGTGGGCACCGAGGGCAAAACCACGCCGTTCCACCGGCCACCATTCGGCGGTGTTGCTCACGCCCACCGGCTCTCCCCAGCCTGCGCCCAGATTCACGCCGACCCGCAGCGCGATAAAGCTGGCCAGGTGGCCGCTCAACGCCTTGAAGCCAGACAGAAAGGACAGCGCGGTGTAGCCCAGTACCAAAGGCACCTGGAAGCGCGCTCGCTTCCAGCCACCGCCGTGACGGTCACTCCAGATCGAACCCGGAATATCGAGTACGGCCAGGGCGAGCATCACCACCGTCGCCACCGTGCCCCATTGGTCAGCCGACAGATCGAAGTGCTTGGAGATCGTCGGTCCCAGGCGCAACACAATCTCGCGATCGTAGGCATTGAGGATCCAGATCAGCCAGCACACCAACAGCGAAACCCACGAAAAACGATGAATCTTGCCCAGCGATGCGTTCTTGTTATTTGGCATGGGAACATCTCCAGGCGTGCCGCTCACGCCCTGTCGAGAAAAGGTGGGTTGTCCTTGACGGTTCGCTCCGATTTCTTTTTCGGGTCAGCCGGCGAAGCGCTTTTCAGCGATGCCTTTCACGCCCAACCCGGTAATGGCAAACAATGCCCCGCGTTGCTGACCATCCTCGGGGAAACGCGGTAACGGTGGCTTGGCCATGGAAGTGACGAACAATGTGTCGAGGTTGGGTCCGCCGAAGGTCAGGCTGGTGACCTTCTTCACGGGCATGTCGATGATTCGATCCACCTGCCCATCGGGGGTGTAGCGCACCAGTTTTCCGGCATACACCAGGGCCTGCCACAGGCAGCCTTCGGCATCCACCGTACAGCCATCCGCTGCACCACCACCGCTGGTATCAACCGGCGCGAAACGACGTCGGTTGCTGACCGCACCCGTCCCCGTGTCGTAGTCATACGCCCAGATTTCACCGGACCAGGTATCGGCGAAATAGAACGTTTCGCCGTTCGGGCTCCAGCAGGGCCCGTTGGACACGATGATGCCCTCCTCCAGGGTATGCAGAGTCAGGTCGGGGTCCAGGCGATAGAGCCTGGCGCTGGCCTGTTCTTCCTGGGTATCCATTGAACCGACGACAAAGCGGCCCTGGCGATCGACCTTGCCGTCGTTGAGCCGATTGTGTAACTGGCCAGGCTCGGGGTCGACAATCAGTTGCAGCTCGCCACTAGGCAAGTCGAGGTTGTATAACCCGTTCTGCAACGCGACGATCGCTGCATCACCTCGCTTACGCAGGGCCATGGAGCCGATTTTCTGCCCGACATCCCAGGCGCGCAGCTCGCGCCCGTCCACGGTACAACGCAGCACGCGACCGTCGAAGCTGTCGATCCAGTACAGGCGCTGCTGCTCGACATCCCAGACGGGGCCCTCGCCCAGCGTTGTCTTCACGTCAACAACGATTTCGATACGCATGGTTCACCTCTCTCTTGTTTTTATGGAGGGGACGGTAATTCAGCCAGCAGCGGCCGACCCGAGGGCCGGTCCTGCCGTGGACAAAAGGCGTGATCAGAAATCGACCTGGTTCTTGCCCTTGAGGTCGAGCATTTCCCGCGCCTCGTCCGGTGTCGCCACACGGCCGCCCAAGGCCTCGATCACCGTGCGGATGCGCTTGACCTGATCGGCGTTGGAAGCTGCCAGCTTGCCTGGCCCGTCCCACAACGAATCCTCAAGGCCGACGCGCACATGACTGCCCATCGACAAGCCCATGGTGCCGAGCGGGATCTGATTGCGACCGGCGCCGAGAATCGACCACTGATAAGCGTCGCCGAACAGGCGATCGGCCGTGCGGCGCATGTGCGCGAGGTCTTCAGGGTGTCCGCCGATCCCGCCGCGCAGGCCGAACACCGACTGAATGAAGATCGGGGCCTTGAGCAGTCCGCGTTGCAGGAAGTGCGCGGCGGTGTACAGGTGGCCGATGTCGTAGCACTCGATTTCGAAACGGGTGCGGTTCTCGGCACAGGCATTGAGGATGTGCGCGATGTCGCGAAAGGTGTTGCGGAAGATCCGGTCATCACTTTCAGCGAGGTAAGGCCGCTCCCAGTCGTGTTTGAATTCCGTGAACCGATCAAGCATTTCGTACAGCCCGAAGTTCATCGACCCCATGTTCAGCGACGCCAGTTCCGGCTTGAGTTGCGCCACCGGCTGCAACCGCTCTTCCACCCCCATGGTCGGCGCACCACCGGTGGTGATGTTGATCACGACATCGCTCTTGGCCTTGATCTGCGGCAGAAACTGCCGGAACAGATCAACGTCCTGGCTGGGCCGCCCGTCGAATGGATCGCGAGCATGCAAGTGAACGATCGAAGCACCCGCCTCGGCGGCACCGATGGCAGCGTCGGCAATTTCCTGGGGTGTGATCGGCAGATGAGGCGACATCGAAGGCGTATGAATAGCGCCTGTCACGGCGCAGGTGATGATGACCGGACGTTTTTTGGACATGAGTGTTCTCCATTCTTGTTCTTGACGAGAAAGTTCGGGGGTCGCTGAACGCGGAAATGTCCGCTGGTTTTAATGCAGTGAGCGGTCGAGACGCTTAGAGGTACTCGACGTTGCCATCCACGCTGATGGCTTGACCGGTCACGTTGCGTGCGGCGGGCGAACAAAGGAACAGCGCCATGGCGGCAACGTCCTCGGCGGTGACCATGCGCTTGAGTGAAATCTTCTTCAGGTATTCTTCACGCATCTCTGCCTCGGGCACGTTCATCTGTTCGGCGCGGGCGCGAATCACACCGTCCATGCGCGGACCTTCGACGATGCCTGGCAGCAACGCGTTGACGCGAACATCGCTTTCGCCCAGTTCCGACGCCAGGGACTTCATCAGCCCGACGATCGCCCATTTGGTCGCCGCGTAGGGCGTGCGCCACGCGTAGCCCAGCCGCCCGGCCACTGACGCAATGTGAATCAGGTGTGCGTTGGGCGATGCCTTGAGCATTGGCACTGCATGGTGAGCAAAACGGTATTGCCCGGTGAGATTAATGTCGACGGTGCGCTGCCAGTCCTCATCGGTGATTGCATCGATGCCGGCAGTCGGCCCGGCGATCCCCGCGTTGTTGATCAGCACGTCCAACCCGCCGAACTGCTCGCGTTGAACCTTGAACACCGCCTCGATCTGCGCCGGATCGCCGACATCGGCACGGGTGGCGACACTGTCTGGATAACGGTCACGGAACGCCGCCAGGGCGGCTTCGCTGACGTCGCACACATGCACCTTGGCGCCGGCTTCCATATAGGCGGCGGCCAGCACCTCGCCGATCCCTGCGGCTCCTCCCGAGATCAGCACTCGCAAGCCGCTGTAGGGAATCAGTCGATTGAGAACGCTCATGCTTTTTTTACTCCTGAGACACGCGACCGCGCAGGGTCGCTCTTGACGATCAGGCGCGCCAGAGAATCGGCGGCCTGCATGATGTCATCGGTCACCGCCGCCCGGGCGCCCGCACCGTCCCGTTCGACCAGCGCCTGAACGATTCGGTTGTGCGCCTCCATCGAGCGTTGCAGGTGTGCCTTGTCCGGCGCTACCAAGGCAAAGCAGGGCCCCATGTGCAGCCAGAAATTTTCCACGGCGGCGACGGTCAACTCCGCATTGGCCACGGCGTAGATACGACGGTGAAAGGCAAAGTTGGTCCACAGGTAGCGGGCGACATCGACGCTGTCGGCGGCTTGCTGCATCTGGTCGCAAAGAAGGCTGATGGCTTCGAGGTCACTGTCCTTGAGCAGGCTGACGGCCTTTTCGGCCAACAAACCTTCAAGGGCTACCCGGGCGTCGCGAATCTCGCGCAGTCGCTCCGGGGTCATCATGCGTACACGAAGACGGGAGGTTTCGGTGACTTCGAAGGCGTTTTCTGCACTAAGGCGGCTCAGCGCTTCGCGCACCGGCATTGGACTGGAGCCCAGCGCCTCGGCAAGACCGCGGATGGTCAACTTCTGACCTGGCTGGAACCGCCCGCTCATCAGCGCTTCACGGATCTGCCGGTAGACCTGATCCTGCAAGGTGTCCCGGGAAACCTGGCGCAGTGTGGGCAGGAGCGTTGGATGGTCTGTCATGAGTAATGGCTCACATTGGACGTTCTTATGCGTCCAATATGTGATCACAAATCATATATGTCAAATTGTTTTCCAACGAATCGGACGAGGCCCTACCCCTTGGCCGGCGCTTTACCCGTTTTCCGGCGGCTCTTGGTGTCGAGCGCCTTGTATTCAACTGCACTCTCTTCCACCGAGCAGGCGGCCAGCGCGTTGCTACGACTACCGTAGGAAGCCGAGGTGCTGTTGACGGCCGGCCGAGCTGCTTTTTCGACTGCCGCCCTAGCCGGAGTTGGTGACACGAAAGCGGTCGGGTCCATCGCAAACCGCTCCGCCAGCGCATAGGCCATCTTGTGACTGATGGGGCGATCGCCGCCGAGCACCTTGGACACTGCGGTTTTGTCGCCGATTTCAGGGAGGTCCGAGCCGGTGAGGCCGAGCGTGGTCATCAGATCCTTGATCAACTGCACGGGTGTGCAGGTGGCTTCGAACGCCTCGTTCGATTCGCGAAACTGCTCGGAGGTGCGCTGGTAATCCAGCATTTCATCCTCCAGTTCAATGAGAATCTTCTCCTCGACCTTGCTCAACTCACGGCCGTCGGTGAGCTCATCCAGCAGCCAGGTAGCTCGCTCGTAATCGGCGGGCGTGGTGATGCCATGCACGAACTCACCGCGCAGCCGCTCGATCACCGCCTGCAATTCACCCAGCGTGGCGATCATCGTTTCAAAATCGTTTTGAGTGGTTTTCATCGTCTTACCCCTTTGTTTCTCGCATACCAGACGTTGGCGACGTCGTACTCGGCATGGGTGTAGATGTGTTTGACGTAGAACTTCTGCCGGCTGTAGTTGACCCCACCGATCAACCGCAAATTGTTGCCACCTACGTCAATCACGACCCAGTTCATCGCAGCCCTGGGTTTGAACAGGTCGATGCCATGCGTGCCGAACAGCTTTTGCAGGTCCGTGAACTGCCTTGGACGAGCCATTTTCAGCAAGCGAAAACAGCGCTCGAGACCGGGCCTGTCGTTCGGGTGCAGACACCCGGCGTCGTCGAATCGTGATGGCGTGAGTATGTCCATTGGCATCCTTGTCGTTGGTCTGATGTTACGCTGGTTGTGTTTTTTGACAACTGCAGTTCGTCGGAAGCGTTGGCGGTCGGGTCAGCAAGAAAACTCGATCCCCTCAGAGTCTATCCGGTGCTCGCCAGCTGTCCTGCGCTCATCCGTACCAACATGTATCCGATCAGGCTGGCCGCCATCGAACGGTTCAGCCACTCAGCGTCTCTGACACATCACGGGCATGCGCATCGATGCGTTCCGATGCCGCTGGGGCCACTCGCAACGTGTTGCGCCCCATGCCTTTGGCCTCGTACAGCGCAGCATCCGCCCTGGCCAGCAAGCTGGCAGTGGTGTCGCCTTCACCCGGCACGATGCAGCACACGCCGATGCTGATGCGCAACTCGATCAGCGACTCACCATACCGGGCCGGTGAGTCGGCCAGCGAAGCGCGCACGTCGTCGAGTACCGCGAAGGCGCCGTCCGGAGGAGTGCCAGGCAAGAGCAGCAAGAACTCCTCGCCACCATAACGCCCGATACTGTCCGACTGCCGCAGTCGCCGGGTCAGGTGGTTGACGCAATGGCAGATCACTTCATCGCCCGCCAGGTGGCCATGCACATCGTTGATCTGCTTGAAGTGGTCGATGTCCACCATCGCCACCGCCAGGAACGAACCGTCCCGGCGCGAGCGCTCCAGCTCCCTGGAGAACTGCTCGAGGATGGCTCGACGGTTGAGAATGCCGGTCAGCACGTCACGCAGAGCCAGGCGCTGGAGCAACGACTCGCTACGCTCCTTGGACAACAGCACCAGGCCGAGCGAGATCATCATTGCGGTGAACGTGCCGATGCTTACCGAAATGGTTTGCTTGAGGTTGCTGACGTCGTAGCGCATCTCGGCAGCGCCGCCACCGAGGATGGCGACCACGCGCATACCCAGGCCGATCAGGCTGATGCTCGAGCCGATGATCAACAACATGCGCGCACGGCCCTGGGCCGGGATGTGGCGGCACGTCCAATAGATGATCAAGGTGCATTGCACCATCAACACCAGGGTGGCCGCGAGCATGCGCGGCTCCAGGGTGTCGATCAGGCTGACCATCGACACGAGCATCAAGAGCGCCGGCACGAACACCCGCCACCACGGCACCGGCAAGTCGACAATCCGGAACAGGCTGGCCCCATAAAAAGCCAGAGCCACCGAGAGCAAGGTGTTGGCAGCGCCGTAGGTCAGCCATAACGGCGCATGTCCATAAAGGGTGTAACCGACATAGGCCAACGCATGCGCCAACAAACCCGAACCGATGGTGAGCAAACCGTCGCGCCGATTGAACTGGCCAACCAGGATCAGACAAAACGCCATGATCGTCGCCACCAGAGCGACACAGGCAAACAGCGTGGGGGTATGGGCAATCATGGCGTCTCACTGAGCGCGGTCGATGAACTCTGGCCGCAAGTCTAGTAGACGCAGGAAAACTTCGGGTAACTTGTCTCAGCCACTCCGGGGCCTTGCACAGGAACAATGAGCAAGCCCGGTCTGCGCAAAGCTGAAACTCAACGCTTCAACACCGCCTTCAACAAAGGGTCATTCAGATAAGCGACGTTCAGCCGCGTCCACGGACTGATGCGCGACTGCTCGGGAGAGAAGATGTGCCCTGGGGCAATCATGAATCCCTTGGGCAGCAACTGGCGGGTCAATTCCCTGGCATCATCGATGTGGGTGAACTTCGCCCACAGATAAAGGCTCTGCTCCGGTCGGAAAAACACCTCTGCGCCGAGGTCGTCGAGCATCTGCAAGCCTTCGGCGGTCGCCGTTCGCAGCCGCTCCTGCAAGCGCACCAGATGGCGCAGGAAATGCCCCTCGCCGAGTATCACATCGACCGTTCGCTCGCAGAACTCCGAGCTGCTGGTGTGCAGCAACATCTTCACATCGCCCAATTCGTCGATCACATCCTTGCTTCCGGCGATGAACCCCACCCTGAGCGCTGCCGAGACCGACTTGGAAAAACTGCCAACGTAGAGTGAGCGCTTCAACTGGTCCAGCGCGGACACCTTGATGGCCGATGCCGATTTGAAGTCGCCCAGTGCATCGTCATCCACCAGAATGAAGTGATGCTCCTCGGCCAACTGGACCAGGCGATGTGCCTTGGCCGGAGAAATGTCGGAACCTGTGGGGTTATGCCCTACCGACTGGATGAAGAACAGTTTGGGCTTGTGTTCGCGCAGCAAGCGCTCCAGCACCTCGATGTCGGGGCCGTCCGGCAATCTCGGGACGGCGAGCATCCGCGCACCCTGCAACTGCAACTTGCCGAAGAGCGGGTAATAGCCCGGGTCTTCCACCAGCACGCAATCACCGGAGCCGATGAAGCGGCGGATGATCAAGTCGAGCGCGTGATTGGCCCCGTGGGTGGTGACGATCTGGCGTGGACTGGCGGTGATCGAATAGCTCGCCAGTTTCTGTGCCAGGTGTTGGCGCAGGCCGGCATTGCCCAGGCGATTGCCGTAGCGAAACAGCGTTGTGACACCGGTACGCATGATCTGGCGGGTGAATTTGTCCAGGCGCATGTCCATCAGCCAGTCCACGGGGGGAAACCCTTCGCCCAGGGGCGAGTGCCCCGGCTCGCGAACGAACTGCTGACGCATCAACCAGATCGTGTCCATCGCCCGCGCATAGGGGGGTGGCTCTTCCGGCTCGGGCTGGCTGCAGGCTCCTCGCTTGACGAAGAAACCCTGGCCATGCCGCGCCTCGACCAGCCCCTGGGACGCCAGCGCTTCGTACGCATTGATCACGGTATTTTTCGAATGCCCCAGCAAGCGCATGCATTCGCGCAACGAAGGCAAGCGGTCGCCTTCGCGGTAGGTACCGTTATCGATCTGCTCGACCAGTGTGGCCGTCAGTTGCTGGGCCAGCGTCAGGCGCACCATGGCTCATCGTCCCGAGTGATTTGAAGACAAGGGTACAGCTTGGGTACTGTCTGTCCAAACTGTACCTTCTTTGCAGGCACAGAGCGCATTAGGGTGACGCTATTCGAAAACAATAAACGTCACAGGATCACCCATGAATATCGATTCGCGCCTCCCGAACTTCCGCAGCCTGTCCCCTGCCCAACGCCTTGAACACTTGCAGCAGTTGCTCCAGCTCCCCGGCGAGGACGTCAACCTGCTGAAAGATGCCGGCGCCCTGCCGCTGGACATTGCCGATGGCATGATCGAGAACGTCATCGGCACATTCGAACTGCCCTATGCCGTGGCGAGCAATTTCCAGATCAATGGCCGCGACGTGATCGTGCCGCTGGTGGTCGAGGAACCTTCAGTGGTCGCCGCCGCCTCCTTCATGGCAAAACTGGCCCGCGATGCCGGCGGTTTCATGACCTCCAGCAGCCTGCCACTGATGCGTGCCCAGGTGCAGATCGTCGACATTGCCGACCCCTACAACGCCCGCCTGAGCCTGATGCGCCGCAAGGAGGAAATCATCGAGCTGGCCAACCGCAAGGACCAGCTGCTCAACAAACTGGGAGGTGGCTGCCGGGACATCGAAGTCTACACCTTCGCCCAAAGCCCACGGGGACCGATGCTGGTCGCCCACCTGATTGTCGACGTCCGCGATGCCATGGGCGCCAACACGGTCAATACCATGGCCGAAGCCGTGGCGCCGCTGATGGAGGAAATCAGCGGTGGCAAGGTTCGCCTGCGAATCCTCTCAAACCTCGCGGACCTGCGCCTGGCGCGCGCCCAGGTGCGCATTGCACCGGAATTGTTGACCACCTCCGAGTACCAGGGCGAAGACGTGATCGAGGGCATCCTCGATGCCTACAATTTTGCCGTGGTCGACCCCTACCGCGCCGCGACCCACAACAAGGGCATCATGAACGGCATCGATCCGTTGATCGTCGCCACCGGCAACGACTGGCGCGCAGTGGAAGCCGGAGCGCATGCATACGCCTGTCGCAATGGGCATTACGGCTCCCTGACCACCTGGGAAAAGGACGCTCAAGGCCACCTGGTCGGCACCCTGGAAATGCCCATGCCGGTCGGCTTGGTAGGCGGTGCCACGAAAACCCACCCGCTTGCCCAATTGTCGTTGCGCATACTGGGGGTGAAGACCGCGCAGGAGCTCGCCGAAATCGCCGTGGCCGTCGGCCTGGCGCAGAACCTCGGTGCGTTGCGCGCCTTGTCCACTGAAGGCATCCAGCGCGGACACATGGCGCTGCACGCCCGCAACATCGCGCTGTCGGCGGGTGCGCGGGGCGACGAAGTGAACTGGCTGGTCAAGCGGATGGTTGAAGCCCGGGACGTGCGTTCCGATCATGCCGCTCAGCTGCTGAAGCAAAAGCGGGCGTTGTGATGACCCGGCCTGAGGACAGCGTCCGGCTGGTGGAGGTCGGCGCCCGGGATGGTTTGCAGAACGAACAACGCACCCTGCCGCCAGCGATCCGCGCACAACTACTGACCCGACTGGCAGACGCTGGCCTGCAGACGCTGGAGGCCGGTGCGTTTGTTTCACCTCGCTGGGTGCCGCAGATGGCTGGCACCGACGAGGTGTTCAAGGCTCTGCCTGCCCGCCCCGATGTCACCTGGACGGCGCTGGTGCCCAACGCTCAAGGCCTGCAGGCGGCCCTCGATGCCGGGTGCCGCGAAGTCGCGGTGTTCGCCGCCGCCTCCGAAGCCTTTTCGCAGAAGAACATCAACTGCTCGATCGCCCAGAGCCTCAGCCGTTTTCAGGAGGTCATGGTACGGGCCCGTGAGGCCGGCGTGAGGGTGCGCGGCTATGTGTCCTGTGTCCTGGGCTGCCCGTTCACCGGCCAGGTCAACGTCCGCGATGTGGCCGCCGTCAGTGCTGCACTGTATGGCATGGGTTGCTATGAAATCAGCCTCGGCGACACCCTTGGCACAGGCACGCCCTCGGCCACCCGGGCCTTGATCGAGGCCTGCGCCGAGGGAGTCCCGCTCAGCGCACTGGCGGGTCACTTCCACGACACCTACGGCATGGCCATCGCCAACATCTGTGCGGCGATGGACGCCGGGGTACGCGTGTTCGACAGCTCAGTGTCCGGATTGGGCGGATGCCCGTATTCTCCGGGCGCAACGGGCAACGTTGCCACCGAAGATGTGGTCTACCTGCTCGACGGCATGGGTGTCCGGCATGGGGTGAACCTTGATGCACTGATCGACATCGGCACCTGGATCGACGCGCAACTGGGCCGGGATACGGCGTCCAGCGTCGCCCGCGCAGTGCTCGCCAAACGTCGTTCGGGAGGCTGAACGAGCGTCTTGTCTCTTCACGTTCATAACAATAAAAGCCCGTAAGGGCGGTGGGAGAACTCTGTTGAAACCCGAACTGTACGAAGTCTGGGGTGACACCGTAGACGGTCGTCACCTGATCTGCTCCATCGCGATTGGCGCAACGGTCAGCCTGAGTGCCTTTTTCGCGGCCCAGGAACTGCTGTCCCATTGGGTTGCCTCGCCACAGATGGCCCGTGCCTACGCCATGCTGGTGGGCATCGTTGGCTGCCTGGCAGGCGGCGCCATCAGTGCTGCGTTGTTCAAACCCAAGCGCCATGTGGTCGAACAACAGGCCGATCCCGCCTGGCGTTCAGAAGTGCTGAAGGAACTGCAGAGCGAATTCGGTGATCTCGGTCGGCTGTCGGACCTGCCACCGGAAACACTGGCCGAACTGCGCGAAATGGACCTCTACGACCTGTTCGCAGAACACGAAAAAACCCTCGCGGCACCTGCCAGGGCCAGCGACATGGCAAGCGCAGCCGAGCGGCCCGCCGTGGCGATCAATGGGGGCAAGTCATGATGACCGTCCTGTTGGATCAAATCCTGATCGCCCTGGGCATGGGAATCCTGGGCGCCGTGATCTTCGCCGGGATCGGCCTGATCTCCGGCAGCGACGAAACCACCACCCTTGCCCCGCTGACGTTGTTGGTGGTGTTGCTGGGGGTGCCCGCGCCCGGTGTCCTGACGTTTTTCCTCGCCGGAGCCGTCGCCAAGCACATGACCCACGCGGTGCCGACCGCACTGCTGGGCATCCCCGGCGACACCATGGCAACGCCGTTGATGCGCGAGGCCAACTTCCTGCGCAACCTCGGTGTGCCGCACATTGCCCTGCGCAAGATGATTTCCGGTGCGGTGATCGCCGCGCTGATCGCGGTGCCCATGGCCGTCCTGTTTGCCGTGATGCTCGCGCCGTTTGGCGACATGATCAAACACGCGGCGCCCTGGGTGTTCCTCGCGGCCGCCATCGCCATCGCCTGGTTCTCCAAGGGGCGTCTGGCAGCCGTCTTGGCCCTGGTGCCGTTCGTGATGGTCATCGTCGGCCTGCAGAGCATCACCGGTCAGTACGGGGTCAAGCTCAGCGTCAGCTACTTCCTCGGCATTGCCATCGGCCCGTTGATCGCAGCGCTGTTTTCGATGCTGGCGCCGGCCGAGCGGGCAAAGATGCAACGCCAGGAGGTTCGCAGCTTTTCCCTGTCACCCGACATAAAGAGCTGGGGAGGCTTCTTTCCCAACCCGCTCAAGGTCCTGGATCGCAAGCAAAGCCTGTGGACGGCAGCCACCGCAGCTGTTTCCAGCGCCACCTTTGTCTTCAGCCCGGTCGCCATGACCGTGATCATGGGCGAAGTGGTCGGTGCTCGCGTCAAGCACGTCTACCATCGTTTGACGACGGTGATCACCGCCCGCAACGGTGTGACCGAATCGACCTACATCGCCGAAGCCCTGATCCCGCTGATTGCCTTCGGCCTGCCATTGAGCCCGGTGGCCGCGGGCCCGGCAGCGCCGCTGTTCAACGCGCCGCCGCGCTTCACCGTCGACTCCGCCACCGGGCAAGTCCACAACCTGCATTCGCTGCTCAGCACTTGGGAGTTTTTCGGCTACGGCATGCTGGCGGTGGTGGTCGCGATCCTGGTGGCCTACCCCTTCACCATGAACTACGCACACCGGGCGGCTTCGTACGTGACGCGCAAGATCAGCCATGAAGCCGTGATCGCCACGTTTGTCGGCTTGATCCTGGTGATCGGCATCTGGGAAGGCGGCATGTTGGGCCTGCTGGTGATCATCACCGTCGGCCTGTTGGGTGGTTTCCTGTCACGTTTTCTGGGCTTCAACATCGGTGTGCAGTTCATGGGGTATTACACCGCCGTACTCATGGTGCCGGCATTGATTGCGCTGATGGGCGCTTGATTCTCCGCAAACATAACAACAACAACAACAGGCAGGTGATCACTGTGCAGAACAACATCCTCGTTTCCATGCTCTTCGTGCTGAGTGCCGCAACCACCCTTGCCCAGGCACAAGCCCCCATTCCTACACTCGCCTACGCCCGGGAAGGCCGGCAGTTGCAAGCCATTCCCGGTCCGGAACAGAACCTGCCCACCATCACCGCGCAACAGTGGTTCAAGGTGTCGGACAAGGGACTGCAACTGGAGGGACCTTCGTTTGATCGCGACGGCAACCTGCTGTTCGTCGAGGTATTCGGTGGTCAGGTGCTGAAACTCGACACCCAGAAAAAGCTCAGCGTCGTCGTCGAAAAAAACCCGCTGGGCTCCGCTGGCCTGGCCATCCACAAGGACGGACGCCTGTTTGTCGCGGGCCTGGGTCATTTCAAGGACACGGGCAACCTGACGGCCTACAACGCCGACGGCTCAGACCCGCAGGCGATCATCGCCGGCGCCAGGAATTTCCTGGTGGATGATCTGGTTTTCGACAACGCGGGCGGTTTCTACTTCACCGATTTCAAAGGCACCTCAACCGAGCCCACTGGCGGTGTTTACTACGTGGCGCCCGGCAGCACGGCCATCGTCCCGATCCTGCCCAAGCTGGCCATCGCCAACGGCATTGCCCTTTCCCCCGACGGCAAGACCCTGTGGGTCACCGAGTTCGCAACGGGCCTGCTGCACCGCATCGAACTGAAGGATGCGCAGACGATCGCGCCGTTTGGCGAGGCCGTGGTCTATCGCTTCAATGGCCCCTCCCCCGACTCGATGCGCGTCGACGAAGACGGCAATCTCTATGTGGCCATGTACAGCCAGGGACGGGTGCTGGTGCTCAATCCCAACGGCCAGCCGATCGGACAGATCCTGATTCCCGGACGGGAGAACGGCCATTTCCTGCGGTCGACCAGCATGGCGCTCAAGCCGGGAACCAACGAGGTGTATCTGGTGGCCAGCGACGGGGATCTGGGCGAAGGCAGCGCGATCTTCCGCGCACAGGGCTTTGCCAAGGCGCTGAAGCTTTACTCACACCAATAGTGCGGCGCCTGCGCACGCCCAAATCCCGCCCTGCAGAGCTGAGAAGGAGCGGATCGCGTCGACCTTGCCGACTCGATCCGTGCGTCTTATGCCAGCCCCAGGAAGGACAGGACCACCGCGATGACTACGACCAGACCGACGATGTAGATAATGCTGTTCATGTTCTTGCCTCTCTGTGTGAAGGGAATTGCACTGCGAAGGTGTGCGTTGGGGGCACTGGACCTTGGCTCGTATTGCAAGTGACAACAGCCGGGCGAAATAACTCCTTCGAATTCACCTGATAGGAATAGGCAAGGCTCAAAGACGAACCGGCATGGGGCAGCGGTTGGCCGATCACTACCATGGCCTCACACCTACCGACAGGAACTCGCCATGCCCCGTATCCAGACCCTTTTCATTACCGGCGTCAGCAGCGGCTTCGGCAACGCGCTGGCCCGTGAAGCGCTTGCGGCCGGTCACCGCGTCATCGGCACCGTACGCCGTGAAGCCGACTTGCAGGCCTTCCAGGCGCTGTCCCCGGATCACGCCCACGGCGTGATCCTGGATGTCACCGACTTCGAACGGATCGACAGCGTTATCGCCGATGTCGAAGCGACCCACGGCCCGGTCGACGTGCTGATCAACAATGCCGGCTACGGCCACGAAGGCATTCTCGAGGAGTCGCCACTGCAAGACATGCGTCGCCAGTTCGACGTCAACGTGTTCGGCGCGGTCGCGGTGATCAAGGCGTTCCTGCCCTTCTTCCGCAAGCGTCGCCAGGGCCGTATCCTCAATATCACGTCCATGGGTGGCACCATCACGATGCCGGGAATCGCCTACTACTGCGGCAGCAAGTTTGCGCTAGAGGGCATCTCCGATACGCTGAGCAAGGAACTGCAACCCTTCAACATCTTTGTCACTGCCGTGGCACCGGGTTCGTTTCGCACCGACTGGGCCGGTCGTTCGATGCAGCGCACGCCGAGAAGCCTTGCGGACTACGACGCCAGTTTCGATCCGGTGCGCAAGGCGCGCGAGGAGAAAAGCGGCAAGCAACCCGGCAATCCACACAAGGCGGCGCAAGCGATGCTGCGGATCATCGCCAGCCCCAACCCACCGGCGCACTTGCTGCTGGGCAGTGACGCACTGGGCTTGGTGCGTGACAAACTGCAACGCGCCGCCATCGAGATCGATCAATGGGAAGCACTGACTCGCTCCACCGACAATTGAGCGCCCACATGGACCCGGCCGACGCGAACAGCACACGCATGGTGCACCTGCTGGAAAGACTCGCGCCGGTCGAGGGCTACAACCTCAGTGCCCTGGAAGACGTGCGCTTTCTGCGCTCCAACCAGCCACTGACCCGAACGCCGGTGCTGTATGACCCCGGGATCGTCATCCTCTGCCAAGGGCGCAAGCGCGGTTACCTGGGCGACGACGTCTACGTGTACGACGCGCAGCACTATCTGGTGGTGTCCGTCCCCCTGCCCTTCACCATGGAAACCGACGCCAGCGAGGACGAGCCGATGCTCGCGATCTACATGCGCCTGGATTTCCAGATGGCCAGCGAGTTGATGCTGCAAGTGGATGAGGTGCATGGCCCCAGCGATGCCCCGCCCAAAGGCATGTTCGCCTCGCCCATGGACCACTCGCTGCGCACTTCGACGCTGCGCTTTCTCGAGGCCATGAGCGTACCGGGCGAAGCGCAGATCCTGGGGCCGGCGCTGGTGCGGGAAATCTATTACCGCATCCTCATCGGTGAGCAAGGCGGCTCCATGCGCGCCGCGCTCAATCGCCAGGGGCACTTCGGCAAGGTGACGCGGGCGATCCGCAAGATCCACAGCGGCTACCAGCAGCACCTGGATGTCGAGCAACTGGCCCGGGAAGCGAGCATGAGCGTGCCCAACTTCCATCTGCACTTTCGCAGCGTGACGGACACTTCACCCATGCAATACCTGAAATCGACACGCTTGCATCAGGCGCGCTTGTTGATGCTGCGTCAGTCCATGACCGCCTCTGCCGCCGCCTTCAACGTCGGCTACGAAAGTGCCTCGCAATTCAGTCGCGAGTTCAAGCGCTTCTTTGGCCGAACACCACAGGCCGAGATTGAATGGATGAGAGCCACCTATGCGCTGCCCGCACCGGCAACGCCTTCGATGTATGTGTCTTCGCACTAGTGGCGTGCGTGGCAGGTGGGTCGGATCTGCCGTGAGTCACCGACGGTGCCCCCGAGCTTCAACGACTCTTTGCTCACCCCAACAGCGCCCTGCCGAAATCTTCCGGCGTGGGGCTTTCCTGCCATTGGGGAACGTCCTCCGGCAACACCAGCCAGGCCTGCTTGCGCCGGACCCAGATATGCGCCCGGGGTGTCCACTGATCGGCCCCGTCCAGTACGCCTGCGCGCACCACCCGCATGCCCGGTGCCGCTGTGGTTTCATTGAACAGCCGGGTAAAACACGTGCCGCAGGCGTACTGGGTGGAGGCCTGCCCGGCGTGTTCATGCACGTGGGTGCTGGCTGTGCCCGTTATCTGCACGGCCGATGCCGCGCACAGCATGTGCAGGCCGAACGCACTGCCGCTCCAGCGTTGGCAGTTCAGGCAGTGACAGGCATATAACGGCGGAAGGCTTTGAGCGATGATCTCAAGCTTGAGTTGCCCGCATCGACACTGACCGGTGAAGCGCATGGTGTGACTCCTTATAATGACGTCCCAGGAAAACAGGGGCGCATGATCCCCGTTCAATCGCCCAGGTAAAAGCGTAAAAATGGAGCAACTGTTGGTCACAAATGTATGAGCGGTCTCGAATGGGAAAACCAGCGGGTGTTTCTCGCCGTGCTGCGTTCAGGCAGCCTGAGCGGGGCCGCGAAGCTGCTTGGCATCGCACAGGCCACGGCCCGACGACGACTGGAGGCGCTGGAGCGCTCGCTGGACGTGAGTCTTTTCACAAGGACCCCGGCCGGCCTGACACCCACCGATCCGGCACGTCGACTGATCCAGCATGTCGAGGCGATGGCCATCGCCGCGCAAGCGTTCAACCGCATGGCCAGCGCCGAAACGGATGAGGAACACGGAACCGTCAGGATCACCTGCGGCGACTTGCTGGGCGTCGAGGTATTGCCCGGCCTGCTGCGCGACTTCCACCATCGCCATCCGGGGTTGAAGCTCGAACTGAGCATCAACGACCCGCTGGAAGACATCGCCCGGCAACAGTCGGACATCGCCGTGCGTTTGGTCCGCCCCACCGAAGCCGATATCGTCACCAGGCGCGTCGGCGCCCTGCGTGTCGGTCTTTACGCCAGCGCCGAGTGCCTGGCGCGGCATGGCCGGCCGGACAGCCTGGAAGCCGTGCGCCGTGGCCCGCTGATCGGCCCCGACCGGCGCTCGGCGGACTTGCGCCGACTCGTGGAGGCAGGTTTGTGCGAAGCCCACCAGCCTTTTGCGATTGCCACCGACAACCACCTCGCTCAACTCGCCGCACTCAAGGCCGGGCTGGGATTTGGTCTGTGTCCATCGAGCATTGCACGTGCCCATGGCCTGATCGGGATCCTGCCGGACAGCTTTGGCTTCGAGATTGATGTCTGGCTGGCGATGCATAACGACCTGCGCAGGATCAGGCGTATCGCCAAGACCTTCGAAGTACTGAGCCAGGCGCTGCACGAATACCTGTAATGGCTCGACCGACGCAGGTCGAAGACCTCACAGGCCGTGAACTGCACTACTCACCGTGCCCTTTTCAGGCAGGCTGCACGAAGGCGATATGCCTTCAATCACGTAACCTTTTGATCCGGCAAGATAATTTTTCTGCCCCTGGTTGGCACGAGCTATGCGGAGGCTTAAGGGATAGCACAGAGCCGTGAGACAACGGCCTGTATTCACCCCCGTGACAGCAGAGGCCACACCCATGAACGCCATCGACCTACTGAAAGCCGACCACGAAAAAGTAAAAGGGATTCTGACCCAACTGAGCGAATCGACGGATCGGGCGCTGAAAAAACGTTCCGACCTGTTGGGCAAGCTGGAAATGGAAATCTCGATCCACACCCGCCTGGAAGAAGAGATTCTCTACCCGGCCTTCAAGGAAGCCGGTGGTAAAGAACAGGACGTCATGTACTTCGAAGCCAAGGAGGAACACCGTACCGTGGACTCCCTGGTGTTGCCTGACCTGAAGCTGACCGACCCCGGAACGCCGGAGTTTGCCGGTCGCGTGAAGGTGGTCAAGGAACTGCTGGAACACCACATCGAAGAGGAGGAAACGGAGATGTTTCCTCAAGCGAAGAAGCTGCTGGGCAAGGCCAAGCTCGACGAACTGGGGCAGCAGATGGAAAAGATGAAAGCGGATCACATGAAAAAGATCGCAGCCGGCAAACTGGCGGCGTGATGTTTTGATGTATCGGGCCCGGCAAATGCCGGGCTTTTTTTTGACCGCCAACCTGGGCAGGTCAGTTACAACGGTGGGAGCTTTGTCGAGTCTGCGTTCAACCAGTCACAGCTCCTGCAAAGTGCGGGGTCTCGCTTAACACTCAATCGGCCGCTCGATGAGGCATTTGAGCAAACCGTTTGGACAAAAGGACACCGGGCGTGGTCAGAGCCATTGATCGTCCCGCTGAATCGTTGGGTCCTGCCGATCGATGCCACCCTGTCGGGATGAAACAGACTGGAGGCCCGCGTTTTGTCGAGTTCAACTCGAGCATCAAGTGACCGGTGGCGATCATTCGCGGCCGATACGCTGGCATTGATTGTGTTCTTTACCGCCACAGGCATTCTCAACGAACGGTTCATTGCGGGGATGACCTGGGAACAGGTACTGGATGCACGGCTTCTGGGCGCCGGACTGATGGTTGTGTCGGGTCGCCCCTATGGTCTTTGGCGAGACTGGATCATGCGCTTCTCCAAGCCCCGTCGAGGCTCGCGGATCGCCTGGGACGCTTTGGCGCTGGTGAGCTTCCAGGTGCCCATCTATGCCGCCATCCTGGCGATATCCGGTGCTGATAGCGAAGCATTGCTGCGCGGATCGTTGGGCGTGACTGTCATCATGCTGGCGCTGGGACGGCCCTACGGGGCGTTCCTGAACCTCGTCAGGCGTCGCTTCGGTCTGCCGGACGGCGGAGACAAGCCCATGTCGCTGAACGTGCAGAACCACTGATACGAGTTCATCATTGACTGCGTCAATAACAACCATTAATTCAATGAAGTTTTCATATTTCTAGAGCGGCGTAACATCAGCTCCATACCCACTCAGCACAACACGGAGCACACCACCATGAAACGCCAAACCATCCTCGGCATCGCCTTCTCGATCTTCGCACTGAACGCTTTTGCCGCGACCGAAACCGACCCGCTGTTCAGTGATGCAGTAGCCGCAACTGAGACCGACCGTCTGTTCAGCGACGCCGTTGCAGCGACCGAAACCGACCGTCTGTTCAGCGATGCCGTTGCCGCCACTGAAACTGACCGCCTTTTCAGCGATGCCGTAGCTGCCACTGAAACCGACCCTCTGTTCAGCGACGCCGTCGCTGCCACTGAGACCGACTCGCTGTTCAGTGATGCCGTTGCCGAAGGTGGTTCAGACCGTCTGATCGAACGCCGTGTTGCCTGAATGCAGGGTTTCACCGCAGGACTCGACAAGAAGCCCGGCCTGACCCGCCGGGCTTTTTTACGTCTGCACCCGGTGCAGGAGCGGGCTTGCTCGCGAAAAATCTCCGGACAGCTCTCGCGAGCAAGCTCGCGCCCAGACAAAAATGCCCGGCTGATCGACCGGGCATTTTCGTGTTTGCTGCAGGCGTTATCCGCCGACGTCAGTGCGGCGCGCGAGGGATGGTTTTCAGCAGGTCTTCCGGGCTGATGTGACCGACGATGGGCTCCGCCACGCTGCCTGGCAATGGCAGGCCAAGGATGTGCCCCTTCATCTTGCCGATGACGTGCATTTCGCAAGGCTTGCAGTCGAACTTCAGGGTCAACACCTCGTTGCCATGTACCAGCTGCATCGGCGCGACCTTGGTGCGAACCCCGGTGACGCCCTTGGCTTGCTTGGGACAAAGGTTGAAGGAGAAGCGCAGGCAGTGCTTGGTGATCATCACCGGCACTTCCCCGGTTTCCTCGTGGGCCTCGAATGCGGCGTCGATCAGCTTGACCCCATGACGATGGTAGAAATCCCGGGCCTTCTGGTTGTAGACGTTGGCCAGGAACGACAGGTGCGATTCCGGATACACCGGCGGCGGACTGGTCTCGGCCTTGCGACTGCCGCGCGGGTGGGCGGCCACACGCGCCGCAGTCAAGGCTTCGATCACTTCTCGGCGCAGGGCCTTGAGTTGCGAGTTGGGGATGAAGAACGCCTGCGGCGCATCGAGCCTGATGTCCGTGGCGTGATACTCGGTGGTGCCGAGCTGACCGAGCAGGTCACGCAGTTGCTCCAGCGCCTGCTCCGGCTTGTTGGCCAGGCCGAACGGGCCGTCCAGCGTCACACTGGCGCTGATGCCCTCCTCGCTCGTGGCGGTCAGTTGCAGGCGTCGTTCATCCAGTTGCGCCAGCCAGCTCACGCCGATGCGCCGCTCGGCGGAGGTCTTGAGCAAGGCCTGCTGCCAGTTGTGGTCGAGGTTGCGACTCAGTGGATGGTTGGGCCGCAGCTTGTGCATCCCGTCCGGCATCTCGTTGGGTTCGACGCGATAGCGATAGCGCTTCTCGCCCTCCTCCTCGAACTCGCCCCTGGGCTCGGCGATGTTGGCGCGGAAACCCACCACCTCGCGCTTGACCAGCACATTGAGGCCGTCGCCGTTGGACAGAGGCTCAGTGGTCACCACCTGCATGTCGCGCTTGCCGACCTTCTCCACCATGCCCACCGGCAAACCGGTGAAGGTCGGTGAGTCGAAGGCGCCGATGTCGATCTTGCGCTCGCTGACGAAGTAATCGGTGCTGCCACGGTGGAAGGTCTTTTCCGGGTCGGGCACGAAGAAGTGCGCGGTCCGGCCGCTGGAGGCACGGGCCAGGTCCGGGCGATCTTCGAGCACGGCGTCCAGGCGCTGACGGTAATAGGCGGTGATGTTTTTCACATAGCCCATGTCCTTGTAGCGCCCCTCGATCTTGAACGAGCGCACGCCGGCTTCGACCAGGGCGCGGATGTTGGCGCTCTGGTTATTGTCTTTCATCGACAGCAGGTGTTTTTCGTAGGCGATCACACCACCCTTTTCGTCTTTAAGGGTGTACGGCAGACGACAGGCCTGGGAACAGTCGCCACGGTTGGCACTGCGGCCCGTCTGCGCGTGGGAGATGTTGCACTGGCCGGAGAACGCCACACACAACGCGCCGTGGATGAAAAACTCGATGGCGGCATCGGTTTCATCGGCAATCGCGCGGATCTCTTTGAGGTTCAGTTCACGGGCCAGCACCAGCTGCGAGAAACCGGCCTGATCGAGGAACTTCGCCCGCTCCAGGGTGCGGATGTCCGTCTGGGTGCTGGCGTGCAGCTCGATGGGCGGAATATCCAGCTCCATCACCCCCAGGTCCTGGACGATCAGCGCATCCACCCCGGCATCGTACAGTTGATGAATCAACTGGCGCGCCGGCTCCAGCTCGTTGTCGTGCAGGATCGTGTTGATGGTGGTGAACACCCGGGCATGGTAGCGACGGGCGAATTCCACCAACCCGGCGATTTCACTCACCTCGTTGCAGGCGTTGTGGCGGGCGCCGAAGCTCGGGCCGCCGATATAGATCGCGTCAGCGCCATGCAGAATGGCTTCGCGGGCGATGCTCACGTCACGGGCGGGGCTGAGCAGTTCCAAGTGGTGCTTGGGCAAGGACATATGTTTTTATCTGGTTTGGCACGGTTGAGCTGCGCATTGTACCGGCCAAATGCCTGATCGGCACCGGGGTGCGACCGAATGCAGTCAAACGGGCACTTGCTTCGGTGAGATCCCGTGCCGGCGGGAACCTGATAACGCAGCCGGATTGACGTCACCAGCACAGGAACGACAAGGAAACGACATGCAGTATCGAACGGGTACGGACGCTTTTCTGCACGGCATTCGAACGCTCATGCCATTGACCCCCGGGGTGATTCCTTTCGGGCTGGTGACCGGCGTGATGGCCATCGAAATGGGCATGTCGCCCGGTACGGCGATGGGCATGACGATGCTGTTTTACTCGGGGTCTGCGCAGATGGTTGCACTGCAGCTGCTGCACAACGGTGTCTTGCCGGTGGCCATCGTGGTCACTGCCTTGATCATCAACTTGCGCTTCATCATGTACAGCGCGTCACTGGCCCCTCACCTGCATCACTTGCCTCGTCGCTGGACATGGCCCCTGTCCTACCTGCTCTCCGATCAGTCGTTCGCGCTTTACAGCCTGAGGTTTTCAGCGGGGCAACCCGATCGCTTCGGGCATTACTTCTATGCCGGCACCGCCATTGGCATGTGGCTGGCCTGGCAGCTCTCGGTTCTGGCCGGGGTCTTTCTGGGCGCCAGCATCCCGGAGTCGTGGTCCCTGAGCTTTGCCATCCCCCTGTCTTTCCTGGCGCTTCTCGTCCCCAACCTGCGCAGTGCCGCGAGCCTGGGAGCCGCAGCGGCTGGCGGGTTGATCGCGGTGTTGGCAATCGATATGCCCTACAACCTCGGGTTGGTCATGGCTTCGACAGGTGGCGTTCTTGCCGGACTATTGATCGAGAAGTTTCGTCGAAGCACTGTGAACACGATGGACGCTGACAATGCCGAACGGGAGACACCATGAGCGACCTGGCGTTGTGGGGACTGTTTGTGGCAGTCGGCGTGGGTACATTCGTGATGCGCCTTTCGTTCGTCGAACTCTATGGTCGATGGCGAATTCCCGAAGTGCTCGATCGAGCCCTGCGCTACGTACCGGCAAGTGTGCTGGCGGCGTTGGTGCTTCCAGCGGTGGTGTACCCCAACGGGCACAGTGAATTGGTGCTCGGCAACCCGCAGATCCCCGCCGCTGTGGTCGCTGCCTGGGTCGCCTGGAAGACCCGGAATACAATCCTGACACTGGCGGTGGGGATGGGCGCGCTTTGGGCGTTCAAGTTCATGGGATCATGAAGCGCTGGCCTTCAGCCGGCGACATTTCGCTGCGTTGCACGCTCAAGGGCGTTTTGCTCGGCTGGTACAAGCAAGAGAAAGAGGTGATTGCCGGCCGCGCGCAAGCACTGATCGACTTGATCGACGAGTTGCTGGACCTTCTGCACACGGAACGTCAGCGAACGGCAACCACCGCTTCCCTGCAAATACCCCCCAACTAAGTCGTCGGAATCGTCCCGCCATCGATGACAAACTCGCTCCCGGTGATGGACGCCGCCCGAGGCGAAGCCAGGAACGCGATGAGGTCAGCCACCTCCGATGGTTTTGCAGGTCGCCCGAGCGGGATGCCGCCCAGTGAATTCATGATGATTCGCTTGCCGCCCTCGTAATCGGTACCGGCCTCCTGTGCCAGCCTTTCGGCCAATGCAACCGAGGCTTCGGTTTCGATCCATCCCGGAGACACGCGAACCACACGCACGCCCTGGGGCGAGACTTCCTTCGACAGACTTTTGCTGTACGTCGAGAGCGCCGCCTTGGCCGCGGCATAGGCCGTGGTGGCTTCGGGCAACGGTAACCGGCCCTGAATCGACGTCACATGGACGATCACACCCGCCCCACGTTCCAACATGTCCGGGAGCAACGCACGGTCCAGGCGCACCGCCGGCAACAGGTTCAGGTCGAGCTCGCGCTGCCAGTGCTCGTCGCCCAGTGCAGCGAATCCGCCACCGGGCGACGAGGAGCCACCCAGCACATGGATGATGATGTCCACGCTGCCCAGGCTGTGCCTGATCGCGCTCACCAGCGCATCGCAACCTTCGCCGGTCGAGAGATCGGCCGGGATGAACAGGGCATCCGACAGGTCGCTGCCCGGGTTTCGGGCCGAGGTCAGCACCCTCGCCCCTTCGGCGAGGAGCTGTTTGACCACAGCCTGTCCGACGCCTTGGGTGCCGCCGGTCACCAGGACCCGTTTGCCGCTCAACTCAAGGTTCATGGCGCAATCTCCAGGGAGCGGGCACGGGCATTCTCAAACACCAACGCGTAGTCGAACTGAATGGGGTTGCCGGGTATATGGCCGGTAAAACTCATGACGGGGTCTCCTGTCTCGCGTCCGGTAGTTGGACACAAGGATCTTGCCGCCACCCTGATAGTTTGCTCAACTGGGACAAACATTAATGCCCCATCCCGCAAACCAGGACAATCCAATGCCCGAGCCTCGCGTTAGCCTCAATGAGCTGGATGCCGTCATGGCCGTGGCGCGCAGGGCTTCGTTTCGTCAGGCGTCAATCGACCTCGGCATGTCCACCACCGCGTTGAGCAACACCATTGCCCGACTGGAGGCGAACCTCGCCACGCGGTTGTTCAATCGCACCACGCGCAGCGTGTCCCTGACCGAAGCCGGCAAGATGTTCCTGGAACAGGTCGGCCCGGCCCTGCAGGATGTCCGCGCGGCACTCGACGCCGTGCAATCCCACAGCGCCGGGCCGTCGGGGGTGTTGCGCATCAACGCGTTCGCCAGTGCCGCCCGCTCGGCGCTGTTACCGCTGGTGCTGCAATACCTGCGGCGCTATCCGCAGGTGCACATTGATCTGGTGACCGAAGGCCGTCTGGTCGACATCGTCGCTGACGGTTTCGATCTTGGCGTACGCTCCGCGAACCTCGTGCCCAGTGACATGATCGTGATCCCCCTGGGGCAGCCGCAACGCTACGCGGTGGTCGGCACGCCGGGGTATTTCGCCAGGTATGGCCGGCCCGGCACGCCGGCGGATCTGCTCCATCATCCGTGCATTCGTATTCGTCTGCCCAACGGCGCGATTTACCCCTGGCAGTTCGAGCGGGAGGGACAAGTGCTGCGCCTCGATGTGCAGGGCCCGCTCACCCTCGACGAGTCCGGTGTGGCCAAGGCTGCCGTCAAGGCCGGCGTGGGCCTTGGTTTTTTCATGGAGCAGGACGTGCTCGGTGAAGTCGCCGCCGGCGAGTTCGAGCGGGTGCTTGAAGACTGGACGCCGCCCCGGGACACCCTGTGCCTGTATTACCCCAACCGCCGCAATCCCAGCGCTGCGCTCAAGGCGTTCACCGCGCTGGCTCGCGCCAACCTGAAGGGCCTGGAGGACCCCGGGTCGGACAATTGACCGATACCTGGCGCACAGGGCCACCCGCAGAATCGGGCTTCCATCCAGGGAGCTGATCCAATGAAAACAATTACATCAAACACCATCACCCGCGCCTTCGCCGGGTGCGACGCATGAATCGCCCCACCCCTGACAGCCATTACGATTTTATCGTGTGCGGCGCCGGCACGGCCGGCTGCGTGGTCGCGGCACGCCTGGCCGAGCACAAAGACGTTCGGGTGCTGCTGCTCGAAGCCGGTCATGGCAGCACCGGCCCCGCGATCACAGAGCCTTCGCAATGGCCGCTGAACCTGGGCTCGGAGCGCGACTGGGCATTCGAAGGGCAGCCCAATCCCCATCTGAACGGTCGTCGCCTGTCCTTGAGCATGGGCAAGGGGCTTGGAGGTGGATCGAGCATCAACGTGATGGTGTGGGCACGCGGGCACCGATCGGACTGGGATTACTTTGCCGCCGAATCCGGCGATTCGGCATGGGGCTACGACTCCGCATTGCGCTACTACGCGCGGATCGAGAACTGGCAAGGCCTGCCGGACGCCCAGCGCCGGGGTGTCGGCGGCCCTGTGCATGTCGCGCAGCCAACCGCGCCGCAACCGCTCGCCTGGGCCACCCTGGAAGCCGCCAGCCGCCTGGGCATTCCCCGGTTCGACAGCCCCAATGGCGAAATGATGGAAGGTCCCGGCGGCGTCGCCATCACCGACCTGCGCATCAACCGCGGACAGCGAGAATCGATGTACGACTCCTACATCAAGCCCCACTTGCACGCTCCCAACCTGACCGTCCTCACCGGGGCATGGGTGTCCCGCCTCCTGCTGCAGGGAACACGGGCAACGGGTGTCGAAGTGCTGATCGACCATCGGCGCCGCTGTTTCTACGCGGAAAATGAAGTGGTGCTGTCGATGGGCGCGGTGAACACGCCAAAGGTCCTCATGCAATCGGGAATCGGACCGGAAGAGGAGCTTCGCCCCCACGGGATCGACCTGATCAATCCCCTGCCCGGCGTCGGCCAGAACTACCAGGACCACGTGGCTTTCGGCTGTACCTGGGAGTATCGGCAGCCCCAGGCCGTCGGCGGCGGTGGTTGCGAAGCCACCCTCTACTGGAAAAGCGATGCTCGCCTGGACGCCCCCGACCTGCTGCAGTGCCAGCTCGAATTTCCGGTCCCTTCCCCGCCCGAGGTCGGCGTTCAGCCGCCGCAACACGGCTGGACGATGTTCGCCGGTCTCGCCCGACCCGGCAGTCGGGGCCGATTGCGCCTGTCGGGCCCCGGCCCGCTGGACAACCCGCTCATCGAGCCGAATTCGCTGAGCACTTCGCAGGACATGGCTGCCGCGTTCGCGTCCATCGAATTGTGCCGGGAACTGGGCAACAGCGACGCCTTCGAAGCACTGATCAAACGGGAGGTCGTTCCCGGCCAGCGTGACCGTCGGGCCATGGAACGATTCATCCGTGATTCGGCGGTGACCTACTGGCACCAGTGCTGCACGGCGAAAATGGGCCGGGATGCGCTGTCGGTGGTTGACCACCAGCTCAAGGTGTATGGCATCGAGAAGCTGCGGATCGCCGATGCTTCGATCATGCCGCGAATCACCGTCGGCAACACCATGGCGCCGTGCGTGGTGATCGGCGAGCGCGCGGCCGATCTGATCCTCGCGGCCCATGGACTGGCACCGGCTGGCTGACTGTCGCTGTGTGCACTCAGGTCGCCGCCAGACACTCGCGGGTCTTGGCGGCCGCCACGCTCAGTCCCCCCGACAGACCCACGCCATTCTTGGCCGCCAGAATCTGCGCCATCACACTCACGGCGATTTCCGCCGGGGTCTTGCTGCCGATGTAGAGGCCGATGGGACCTTGCAGGCGTTCGAGCGAGGCCTCGGTCTCGCCGAAATGCTCGATCAAGCGTTCGCGACGCAGTTGGCTGTTGCGTCGCGAGCCGATGGCGCCGATATAGAACGCCGGCCCGTGCAAGGCTTCGAGCAAGGCCAGTTCGTCGACACGCGATCCCCGGCGGCGAGCCAATCGCGCGCCGTACGCAGGACCAGCACGTCGATGCTTTCCATCAACCCCTCCTCAACGCATTTGCAGAATGATCGGGCTGCTGCTGGCCGGATCGGTGTGTTCGCGCAGCTTGCCGACAGCCTGGGCAGTCACTGCCTCAGCCCGGTTGCCCCAGCTGTTGCGCATGAACGTCAGGACTTCGGCAATCTGCTGATCCGACAGCTGCTCACGGAAGGCAGGCATGCGGTAGGCATCCGGCACACCGGCAGCGACGACGCGTTGCGAGCCGTTGAGGGTGATGTTGATCGCCGAAGCGTTCTCCCTGGCCAATGCCGAGGTGGCGCCGGCCAGCGGCGGCATCCACTCGGGCTGCCCCTTGCCATCCAGGCCATGGCAGGACGCGCAGCGGGTCACATAGGTATGCGCACCCGGGCCTTCCTGCAGGGCGGCGGCGGCCACCGGCTGATACTGCCAGGGAGCGCCGTCACGCTGGAGGTCGCCGGGCAATGACTTGAGATAGCGCGCAATCGCGGCCAGATCGTCATCGCTCATGAACTGCGTGGAGTTGTTGAACGCCTCGGTCATCGAGCCGAAGACCACGGCATGCCGGTTGCGGCCGGTCTTGAGGAACCGGACGATGTCCGGCTCGCTCCAGCGCCCCAGGCCGGTGTTGTGATCGTTGCGCAAACTCGGTGCGTACCAGCCATCGAGCAAGGCGCCGGCGAGGAACGGCGTGGCGGACTCGTCCAGCCCTTTCTCGTTGAACGCCAACCCCCTCGGGGTGTGACAACTGCCGCAGTGGCCCGCGCCCTGGACGATGTAGGCACCACGGTTCCACAACGCATCCTGCGCCTGTTTTTCCACGTAGGGCCCGGTGTCGGTGAACACCCCGTTCCACAACGCGATCGGCCAGCGCAGGTTCAGCGGCCAGGGGATATCGCTGGGGATATTGACCTGTTTGACCGGAGCCACGCCTTTCATGAAAAAGGCATACAAGCCCCGGACATCGTCGTCGCTGAGTTTGGCGTAAGACGGATACGGCATGGCCGGGTATAGCCGCCGCCCACCTGGCGCCACCCCGTGGCGCACCGCGCGGTCGAAGTCCGCCAGGCTGTAACGGCCTATGCCGGTCTCGGGGTCCGGGGTGACGTTGGTGGCGTGGATCGCTCCCAAGGGCGTGGCCATTTCCAGACCGCCGGCGAAGGGCGCACCGTCGGGCACACTGTGGCAGGCCACGCAGTCGCTGAGCCGGGCGACGTACTCGCCGCGGCTGACCAGTGCCGCGTCGATCTCGGCCGCGGCCAGCGGCTGGCTGTCCAGGCGCGAGGCGGGTTCAGAGGTGACATACCAGGCCAGCAGGCCGGCCGCGACCAGACACGGCACGGCCAGCCAGCCAGCGGTTCTTGCGAATCGGCGGTTACTCATGGACGCTCCGGCGCTGTTCAAGTGAAGGTGTAGCGGCTCAAGGGCATGCTGCGGATGCGCTGCCCCGTGAGGGTCGCCACCGCATTGGCCACGGCCGGTGCGACGGCCGGCAACGGCGGTTCGCCGATACCGCCCATTTTTCCCCCGCTCTCGACCACCCGCACATGGACCCGAGCCATCCGCGAAGGCGGCAGGATCGGGTACAAATCGTAGTTGCGCGCACGGGGCTTGCCGTCGATGTACACCGCCTCCTCCACCAGCACCTGAGACAGCCCCAGTGCGACAGCACCACTGACCTGGGCTTCGACGATGGCCGGGTTGACGATGCTGCCCGGGTCGATGGCCTGCCAGATGTCGTGCACCTTGACCTGGCCCTTCTCGATCGACACCTCGGCGATCACCGCCGTCTGGGTGCCAAACGGCGAAGCCATGGCCACGCCACGCGCACGCCGGGTGCCGTCCTCGGCCGTGAACGGGCCGCGCTTCCAGCCGCCCGACAGTTCGCCCACCGCTTGCAGCAACGTGGTCAGGCGCGGGTTATCGCGCAGCAAGTGCAGGCGCAATTCGAACGGGTCCTTGCCACCCTTGTCGGCGATTTCATCGAGGAACGCTTCGTAGAAGAAATCGTTGAGCGAATTGCCGACCGAGCGCCAGTAACCGAGCATGGCCGGGCCCTTGACGTAGATTTGTGCGATCCGCTTGTTGGGAATGGCGTAGGACTTGCCGGCCAGGCCTTCGAGGGCCGTCGGGTCGAGCTTTTCACCCTGCTTGCCGGCCAGTGATTCGGTGGGGCCTTCGGTGGCACTGATCGCTTCGATGGCCAACGGCAGGCCGTCGGCATCCAGTGCGGCGCGGAAGTTGACGGCGGCGATAGGCCGAAGTGCATCGCGCAGGAACTCTTCTTCGCGGGTCCAGATCAGCTTGACCGGGCGTCCCACCGCTTTGGCCAGGGCAATCGCCTGCGGGTAGGGGTTGGCCGAGTCGTAGAGAAAATGCCGGCCGAAAAATCCGCCCAGCAACGGTGAATGCAAGCTGATCCGCGAAGCGTCGAGACCGGTCCGCTTGGCGATGTCGGCAAGGAACATGTCCGGCGCCTGGTTGGGCAGCCAGACGTCAAGAGAGCCGTCCGGGTTGAACCGGGCCAGCGCCGACGGCGGCTCCAGCTGAGCATGGTTGAGGTACTGATTATGGTAGGTGGCCTCGATTGTGGTCTTGGCCTTGGCCAGGACGCCGGCGACATCACCTTCGTTTTCATCGTCGCGGGCAGGTCCCCGTTCGGCGGCCAGGCGCTTGACGAATGCATCGCTGGAAAAGTCCGCCGGCATCGCCCGCACCTGAGAGTCGGCGCCCGGCTCCTGCCAGTCGACCTGAATCGCCTCCACCGCGCGCTTGGCGTGCCACCAGCGCTCGGCCACCACCGCCACTGCGCCGGGCAGGCGATGCACCGAGTGCACGCCTTTCATGGCCTTGACCTGTTCTTCGTTGCGCAGGTTGCCGACGGTCATGCCCAGGCGCGGCGCGTGTTGCACGGCGGCATGCAGCATGTCGTCGACTTTCAGATCGATGCCGTAAAGCGCCTTGCCGGTCGACTTGTCGTAGGCATCGAGGCGCTTGACCGGCTTGCCGATCCAGCGGAACTGACTCGGATCACGCAACTGGACACTGGCCGGATCAGGCACCGGCAGGTCCATCGCGCGCTCGGCCAATTCACCGTAGGCGAGCGTGCGCCCCGAGGCGGCGTGCACGACCCTGCCCGGCTCGGTCGTCAGTTCACCCACCGGTACGCCGAGCTTTTCGGCGCCCGCCTGCAGCAGCATGGCCCGGGCCAGCGCCCCCAGGCGACGCATGGTCGGGTAGCTCATGCGCACCGACATGCTGCCGCCGGTAATGCGCATGCCGTTTTCCAGCACCACATAGGCCTCGCCCGGTGGCGCGGCCTCGACCCGGAAGCTCGCGGGATCGGCGTCCAATTCTTCACCGACGATCTGCGCCATGGCGGTGTAGGTGCCCTGCCCGCCCTCCATGAACGGGCACAGCAGGCGCACGGTGTTGTCCGGGCGGATTTCCAGAAACGCCGGCACTTGGGTCCCGCGTTCCGCTGCCGCGGTGGCAGCCGCCTGTACCCTGGCCGAACCGAGCGGCAGGCCGAAGCCCAGCACCAGAGCGCCCACGGCGGTGCCGGCGAGAAAACGCCGACGGGACACATTCACCGGGTCAGTCAGTGTGAAATGGAGGGTTTCTTCCACGGAATCGATACGCGGGCTCATCAGGCTTCCCCTTTCTTCGCAGGCTGGCCAGCAAGGTCGTGGACCGCAGCCTGAATGGCGTTGTAGGTGCCGCAACGGCAGAGATTGACCATGGCCGCCTCAATCTGCGCGTCGTTCGGCGTGGGGTTGTTTTTCAGCAGCGCCGTGGCGGCCATGACCTGCCCGGACTGGCAGTAGCCACACTGGGCCACCTGATGCTCAACCCAGGTCGCCACCACCCGCTTGCCCACTTCATCCGCCTCGATGGCCTCGATGGTCGTCACCTCGCGACCGACCACACCGGCCACCGGCGTGACACAGGAACGCACCACGTTGCCGTCGACCAGCACTGAACACGCACCGCACTGCGCCAGCCCGCAGCCGTATTTGGTGCCTGTCATGCCCAGGTCATCGCGGATCACCCACAGCAGGGGCGTATCGGCGTCGGCATCGACTTGATAGGTCTTCTGGTTGATTCGTAATTCCATGGCTCACCCGCTGATCATCGGTTGATGTACTTTATTTATGTTTTTTTCGCCGCTTCCACGGCATTCGATGGGGTCTTCAAACGGCATCCAGCACCTGCCCACGCAGCTGCGCAATGTCATTTCTGGGCGCGGTGCCAAACATCCGGCCGTACTCACGACTGAACTGCGAAGGGCTCTCGTAACCCACGGCGAACGCCGCCCGCGACACGTCCAGGCGTTCGCTGAGCATCAACCGCCGCGCTTCGTTCAGGCGCAGCCATTTCTGGTACTGCAGGGGACTCATCGCGGTCAGTTGGCGAAAATGGTGGTGAAAGGTCGGCGCGCTCATCTGCACGCGCGCCGCCAGTTCATCAATGCGCAGCGGGACACTGTAGTTGAGCTTGAGCCAGTCGATGGCCTTGGCAATGCGATAGCCCTGACCATCGACGGCCGTGATCTGACGCAACCGCGTCGCCTGGTCGCTCCTGAGCAGGCGGTAGTGAACCTCGCGCAGGATCAGCGGCGCGAGCACCGGGATCGCCTCCGGCTCATCGAGCAATGCCAGCAGGCGATTGAGCGCGTCTTCCAGCGCCGGGGTCATGGTGCCGATCCCGACACCCCTGTCGATTGCACGGCCACGGGTGACTGGCATACCGCCCTTGGCAAGCGCCTCGGCGAGCATGGGGATGTCCAGCTTCAGGACCAGCCCGACACAGGGTTGCCCGGCGCTGGCGGTCAGCACTTCGGAATTGGCCGGAAGGTCCAGGGAGGTGATCAGAAAGCCCGAGCGGTCGTAGCGATAACCCTCGCCACCGACCCACAGGCGTTTCTCGCCACGCGCCACCAGGATCAGGCTCGGCTCGACCATGCAGACCGCCGGCGCCGCCGGCTGATCGCGGCGAAACAGCGACAGGCCGGGAATCGACGTGGCGAAATCACCCGATTGACAGGTTCGCGGGTCGATGTTCGCGGCCAGAGGCGACTCCTTGCAGGGACTGACATGGATCATGGCGGCTCGCTCCTATTGGCCAGACTCTAGCCTGCGCCCAGCGGCTTTCCTATCCATCACCCTGCATGTTCAGAGGATCAGGCAAGTATTCGATTGGATTGCGCAAGTGCGCGGCTTCATCGATGACCTATTCACAAACCGCGTCAGCCTTCATACAATTGCGATTAATTCTTATCCTCAAATAAACCGACAGGGAGTCCGTCATGTCCGCCATTCTGCCGCCTTCGCCGCTGCATCAACAGGTGGACAGTCTTTACCGTGACCACGGCGGTTGGCTCACTGGCTGGCTGCGCAAGCGTCTGGCTGATCGAGACAAGGCTGCCGACATTTCCCATGACACCTTCGTTCGTCTTCTGACCGGCACCATCGCCCATCCCTTGCGCGAGCCGCGGCATTTCCTCGCCACCGTCGCCAAGCGCGTGATGATTGACCACTTGCGGCGGCGCAGTGTGGAGCAGGCTTACCTCGATGCACTGGCGCAAGAGCCGGAACTGCTCGCCTGTTCCCCCGAGCAGCACATGCTGATGCTGGAAACCTTGTTGCAGCTGGACGCCATGCTCGACGGGCTCGGCTACAAGGTGCGGCAGGCGTTTTTGCTCGCCCAGCTGGAGGGTCTGGGCTATATCGAGATCGCCGAACACCTCGGGGTATCGGTCAGTTCGGTCACCAAGTACATGGCCAAGGCCACCGAGCAGTGCCTGCTCTTTGCCCTGGATGCGCAGGCATGAACGCCGCGAAGCAGCGCCTGGCCCTTCGCGATGCCGCGCAGTGGCACGCTCGTCTCGGCGCGGTACCGGGCTGCGAGGACACTCGGCGGCAGTGGCTCACCTGGCATCAGCAAGATCCGCTGCACCAGTGGGCCTGGCAGCGCCTGGAAATGTTTCAGGCCGAACTTCAGGGCGTCTCCGGCCCACTGGCCCGCCGCGCTCTGCTGGCGGGCGAATCGCGCCTCGACCGGCGGGCCGTGCTCAAGAGTCTGCTGCTCGGCGCAGGCGCGTGCGGGCTGGCCTGGTCCGGCTACCGGGAGATGCCGGTGTGGATGGCCGACCTGCGCACCCGTACCGGTGAGCGTCGCAACCTGAACCTCGACGATGGCACGCTGATTACCCTGAACACCGCAAGCGCCGTGGATATCCGCTACGACGCGACACAACGCCTGATCATCCTGCGTGCGGGGGAAATCTGGGTGCAAACCGGTACGGACCCGCGCCCCCTCAAGGTGCGCAGCGCCCAAGGCGAGATGCGTGCACTGGGAACCCGTTTCAGTGTTCGCCAATACGACGCCCACACCGAACTCAACGTTTTCGAACATGCCGTCGCGGTACGCAACAACCCTGTCGACAATGAGCTGATCGTCCGGGCCGGGAACCGTCTCGACTTTAGCGAGGGCCCTCTGTCGACACCGCAATCGCTGAGCCCGGAACGGGACGCCTGGCGCAACGGCCGACTGGTGATCGACGACTGGCGCCTGGACAACGCACTGAGCGAATTGCAACGCTATCGGCCGGGCATCATCCAATGCGCGCCACAAGTCGCCGGGTTGCGACTGTCCGGCGCTTTCCCGCTGGACGACACCGACCGTGCAATGGCAGCGATCAGCCAGGCGCTACCGGTACGGATCGAAACGCGCACACGCTTCTGGGTCAGGGTCGAACCGCGCGCCTGAGTCTTTTCGAAAAATATTCTCATTAACGATTGTCGATTTTCAGGTTTTCGTACGACTCCTTGTGCAAAACAGCCTTATTGCATTCGAAGGAGTCTTCATGCATCGCCCCAACCGCACCCTGCCCCATCCGCGCAAACCACTGGCCATTGCCGTCCTGGGCACCACGCTGGCCTTGCAGGTCGTTCTTCTCCAGCCGTTGATGGGTTCGAACAGCCAAGCCATGGCGCAATCCGTCACGCGAGATTACGCCATTCAGCCCGGCCCGTTGGGCGCGGTCATCGGCCGTTTTGCCAACGAGTCAGGCGTGGTCCTGTCCTTCGACGCCGGCCTCACCAGCGGCAAGCACAGTCAGGGCCTGCAGGGCCGCTATACCCTGGAACAGGGCTTCGCCAACCTACTGGCCGGCAGCGGATTGACGGTGACACAGGGTCCGTCGGGCGATTACCTGCTGGCACCACGCGGCAGCGATGATGTGCTTGAACTGGGCGCGACCAACGTGACCGGCGCCGCACTCGGCTCGACCACCGAAGGCACCGGCTCGTACACCACCGGCAGCTCCGCAACTGCCACCAAAATGAACCTGTCACTGCGCGAAACGCCGCAGTCGGTCAGTGTCATGACTCGCCAGCGGATGGACGACCAGAACCTCGCAAGCCTGCCCGAAGTACTGGAACAGACGCCCGGCATCACCGTGCAGAACCTGGGCAGCGAGCGCTTCAACATCTACTCGCGCGGCTACACGGTCGACAACTTCCAGTTCGACGGCATTCCGACCACGCTGGACATCGTCAGCCAGGTTTCGGCCCAGAGCCTGGCCGACATGGCGATCTACGACCGCGTCGAAGTCTTGCGCGGCGCGACGGGGTTGATGACCGGCGCAGGCGACCCGTCCGCCACCATCAACATGGTACGCAAACGCCCCACCGAGCAATTTCGAGGACATATCAGCGGGGGGCTGGGCTCATGGAACAAGTACCGTGGCGAAGTTGACCTGTCCGGCCCATTGACGCCCACCGGCAACGTGCGCGGGCGTACGGTGGTTGCTTACCAGCAAAACGACAGTTTCATGGATCACTACCATCAGGAACGCGATGTCTACTACGGCATCCTCGAAACCGACCTGAGCGACAGCACCCTGATGACCTTCGGCGCTGATTATCAAAAGAACAAGCCGCAGGGTTCCTCTTCGGTGGCCTTTCCCCTGTTCTACAGCAATGGCGAACAGACCGACTTCTCTCGCTCCACCAACAGCGCCGCACGCTGGAGTTCCAACGAACAGAACACCCTCAACAGCTTCTTCAGCCTGGAACAGAAACTCGCCCGCGACTGGACGCTCAAAGCATCGCTGAACCAGATGTACATTGACCGCAGCGACTATGAACTGGCCACCGCCAGCTGGGGCTTCCCCAACAAGACCACCGGCGCAGGCGTTCGTCTGTATGGCGGCGCCGGCAGCACCTGGCAGAAGCAGACCGGCGTCGACCTGCAGGCGCAGGGCCCGTTCGAACTGTTCGGCCGACGCCATGAGGCCATCGTTGGCTACAACTACGCCAAATACGAGAACCGCCACAGCCCGCTGCGCGGCACCGCTGTCGAAGGTCGCGTCGTCAACTTCTACACCTGGGACAACAACACCGCCAGGGCCAACACCTCGCTCGGCAAGCTGTACGACGGCGACACCACGATCTACCAGCGCGGCACCTACTTTGCGACCCGGCTGCGTCCGAGCGACGACCTTTCGGTGATCCTCGGCGCGCGGGTCAGCGACTACGATTACACCTACGATCTGAGCTACGCACTGACACCGGCCCTGGACCGCGTCACTACCTACAAGGAAACCGGCGTCGTCACACCTTATGCAGGGGTGGTCTACGACCTCAACGACATCCACTCGGTGTATGCCAGCTACACCAACATCTTCAAACCGCAGAGCGTGCGCGACCGCGACGGCGCCACCCTCAAGCCCCGTGAAGGTGACAACTACGAAGTCGGTTTCAAGAGCGAGTACTTCGGTGGTCGCTTGAACACCAGTATTGCCGCCTTCGTCATCAAGCAGGACAACCTCGCCGAAGTCGACCCGGGTCAAGTCATTCCCGGCACCACCACGGCGGCCTATCGAGCGGTGAGCGGCGCCACGACCAAGGGTTTCGAGATGGAGCTCAACGGAGAGCTGATGCCCGACTGGAACCTCAGCGCCAGCTATAACCACAGCAAAACCAAGGACGCCGACGGCAAGCGCATCAACACCGTGAGCCCGGCCAACACGGTCAAGCTGTGGAACACCTATCGCCTGCCAGGCGAACTCGATCGACTGACCGTGGGCGGTGGCATGAATTGGCAGAGTGGCATTCATTTCAGCGCCACACCGGCGGGATTGCCCGGTGCGGTCAAGGCCAGGCAGGACGATTACGCCGTCTTTGACCTGATGGCACGCTACCAGGTCACCGACCAGCTATCGGCCACACTCAACGTCAACAACGTCTTCGACAAGAAGTACCTTAGCGCCCTCGATACCACGTTCTACAGTGGTTATTACGGCGATCCGCGTAACGTGATGCTCAGCACGCGTTACGATTTCTGATCGGCACCGCCTCGGCATAGCCAAGGCGGATTCAAGTACCCCTGCCTGCTCGGGCCCCGTCGCTGACGCGGCGAGCGGGTGCACTGGCGGCGGGCTGCCAGGCAAGCGTCAAACTCAATCCAGCGCCGGTGGCCAGGCAGACGGCAATGCACACGCTGGCGACGGTGAACGCCTGGGTGATGGCGGCCGGATCAGTGCGTGAGGCGAGCACTGTGTAGAACACCCCGCCAATCACGGCGACGCTGAGTGAGGTGCTGACCTGCAGGGTCGAACTGGCGATGCCGGCGATCATGCCCGAGTAGGCGGGGGCGACGCGGCCGGTGACCATACGCATCAAGGTCGGCAGCGCCAGCCCTTGTCCCAGTCCAATCACGAACAGAAGGACGCCCAGCAGCACGGAGTCAGGCTGCACACCGGTCGGCGTCGCGCTGATGAGCCAGACCAGACCGAGAACGGCGATGGACTCCAGGGCCATGCCGAGCGGATTGACGTAGTCACCGATCATGCGTCGACCCCACCACACCCCGATCAGCAAGCCCGACGCGGCGACTGACTCGCCAAGGCTGTGCTCGCTGTATGTTCGCCAGCGAACAGACGAACGCCCCTCATAGTCCTCACACTCAAGGCTGAAAAGCTACGTCCAGAAGGCGCTGCTCGGCGCTGGCGCGATGCGTTGGCGCACCTCTCAAAGCGCGCAATTGCAGTCGTGCGTTTCAGGCTCGGGACTTTATGAACAGTATATGGACACGCATGCTGAGGGTGTTTTCCCGCTCGTCCGGCGTTTGGCGAACCGGTCAGTTCTCCAAACCCCGCTTCGAATATGAGCCGATATTGCGCTCGGAGCTGTTCAGCGCCGATCAGATGGCCACTCACGGCATCGCTCTTGCCGGACAACATCGCCTGACGGCGTTGTCCGCCCGGGACCCGATGTTGCGCAGGCTCGATGACAACGAGCGACTGCTCAAGCGCAGTTGTGCGGCGCTGGCCGATGCCCAAATGTCCAGCCGTCGAGTGACGCCGGCAGCGGAGTGGTTGCTGGACAACTACTTTCTGGTCGAGGAAAACATTCGCACCGCCCGATCACACCTGCCCAAAGGCTACAGCCGCGAATTGCCACGCCTGGTCAACGGCCCTTCCGCCGGCCTGCCCCGCGTCTATGACATCGCGCTGGAAACCATCTCCCATGGCGACGGTCGGGTCGACGAACAAAGCCTGAGCCGCTTCATCTTTTCCTATCAGACCGTGATGCCCCTGGCACTGGGGGAACTGTGGGCGATACCGATCATGTTGCGTCTGGCGTTGATCGAGAACCTGCGGCGAGTGGCCTCGCGGGTCATGGCCAACGCCGATGACCGCAATCTGGCCGATGACTGGGCCGAGCGCCTGATCGAGACCTCGGAGCGCGACATCAAGAATGTGGTGTTGACCGTCGCCGACATGGCCCGCTCCGCACCGCCGATCACTGCCGCCTTTGTCGCCGAATTCACCCGTCGCCTGCAGGGTCAGAGCGCGGCCCTGGCCCTGCCGTTGAACTGGATCGAGCAGATGCTCAGTGAAAGCGGCTCGAGCATCGAGCGCCAGGTGCAGCTCGATGCGCAACAACAGGCAGCGGACCAGGTGTCCATCAGCAACAGCATCGGCAGCCTGCGGCTCCTGTCCGCGACCGACTGGCGCGAGTTCGTCGAGTCGATGAGTCATGTCGACCGGATCCTCAGGGAAGACCCGGCGGGCGTTTATCAGGCGATGGATTTCAGTACGCGCGACAGCTATCGGCATGTGGTCGAGCGCCTCGCCCGACGAAGCCCCTGGCACTCGGAAATCCAGGTCGCCCAAGCCACGATCGATCTCGCCATCGCCGCAACGGCCACCGTGTCCTGCCCGGTGCTGGCCCGTCACGTCGGGTATTACCTGATCAGCGCAGGCCTGCCGGCGCTGGAGCGCCGACTCGAGGCCCGGGTGCCGTTCCATGAGCGCTGGAATCGCCTGCTGCAGCGCTCGCCGCTGGTTTTCTACCTGTCACCGGTGGCCTTGCTGACGTTCGTTCTCGCCTGGCCCCTGCTGGCCTCTGCACAGCGCGATGGCATGTCGGCGGCAGCCCTGCTGATGCTGGCGGTTCCCTGCCTGATCATGACCAGTCGCCTGGCGATCGGTCTGATCAATTGGTTGGTGACGTTCAGCCTGGTGCCGGCCGTGTTGCCGAAAATGGATTACGCCAACGGCATTCCCGATGACGCGACGAGCCTGGTGGTGATCCCGACGCTGATCGCCAGCCCGGCCGATGTGGACGAACTGGTGGAGGGTCTGGAAGTACGCTTCCTCGCCAACCGCGACCGCAACCTGTATTTCGCCTTGCTCAGCGACTTCCTGGACGCCGCGCAGGCGAACGAGCCCGAGGACGCCGGGCTGCTCGACCAGGCCAGCCGTGCTGTCAGCCAGCTCAACCAGAAGTATGCGGACGGGTTGCACGACCGCTTCTTTCTGCTGCACCGGCCACGGCGCTGGAACGCCAGTGAGCGGGTGTGGATGGGCCACGAGCGCAAACGCGGCAAGCTGATCGAGCTCAACGACCTGTTACGCGGCCGGGGGCAGGACCGTTTCGATGCCATTGTCGGAGACATCACCCCGTTGCGCGCCGTGCGCTATGTCATCACCCTGGACACCGACACCCTGCTGCCCCGCGATGTCGCCCGCCAGTGCGTGGCGGCGATGATGCACCCTCTGAATCGCCCGTTGTTCGATGCCACCGGCGAGCAGATCGTCTCCGGCTACGCGGTGTTGCAACCGCGCGTGGGCATCAGCCTGACCAGCGCCACGCGCTCGATCTACGCCCGACTGTTCGGCAGCGATGCCGGGGTCGATCCCTACACGCGGGCAGTGTCGGACGTTTACCAGGACCTGTTCCAGCAAGGCTCGTTCATCGGCAAGGGCATCTACGACGTGGATGCGTTCACCTGCGCGCTGGACGGTTGCCTGCCGGATAACCAGATCCTCAGCCACGACCTGATCGAAGGCTGCTATGCCCGGTCCGGGTTGCTCAGCGACGTGCAACTGTACGAGCAATACCCGTCGCGCTTCGGTGCCGATGTCAAACGACGGCATCGCTGGATTCGCGGCGACTGGCAGTTGCTGCCGTGGACATTGCCCTGGGTGCGCAACGCCGAGGGCCACTGGATCCATAACCGGCTGAGCGTCATGGCGCGCTGGAAGATCCTCGACAACCTGCGCCGCAGCCTGGAGCCGCTGGCGCTGTTGCTGATGCTGTCATGGGGGTGGTTTGCCAGCACGGCGCCGCTCCACTGGACGCTCACCGTCATCGGCCTGCTGTTCATCCAACCTTTGCTGCGGGTGGTGACCGACCTGATACAGCCTCCCGACGATGTGCCCTATGGGCAATACGTGCGAGCGCAACTGGGCGATCTGGGCCAGGACCTGGCCAGGGCTTGCCTGGCACTGGCCTGGCTGCCGTTCGAAATGTTCTACAGCGTCGATGCGCTCTTGCGTTCGCTCTGGCGAATCGGCTTCAGCCGGCGCCGGCTGTTGCAATGGCAGCCTTCGCGCGAGGTCGAGCGCAGCACGGAAAACCGGCTTTCCGGGCTCTACCGGCAGATGTGGGTCCAGCCGCTCTCGGCGCTGGTGTCCCTGGCCCTGCTGGCGCACGACCCACAGACCCTGGCCATCGCCAGCCCCCTGCTGCTGGCATGGTTGGCCGGCCCCTGGATCGCCTGGCGACTCAGTTCGCCGCCCCGACAATCGGTGTTCGCCCCGTCGACGGAGGACTTGCGCTTCCTGCGCCTGTTGGCGCGCAGAACCTGGGCGTTTTTCGATCACTACGTGGGACCGCAGGATCATTGGTTGCCACCGGACAACGTGCAGGAAGAACCCAGGCCCGCCATTGCCCATCGCACCTCGCCCACCAACATGGGCATGTCCCTGCTCGCCCACCTGGCCGCTCACGATTTCGCTTACCTGAGCACCGAACGACTGCTGACGCGCCTGGGTGCCTCGCTGGACAGCATGGACGGCCTGGAACGGTATCGGCAGCACTTCTACAACTGGTATGACACGCAGACCCTCGAACCGTTGAAACCGCATTACGTCTCCACGGTCGACAGCGGCAACCTGGCGGGTCTGCTGCTGACCCTGAGCGCCGGCCTTGCGCAGCTTGCCGACGCGCCCATGTTCGGCCCTGCGGTGATCAGGGGCCTGCGCGACACCCTGGAGATCCTTGGCGAAACCCAGCGTGCCGCGGGCGTGGATGAAACCGCCTGCAATGACGTGCGAAAACGGCTGGATGAGGCCCCGCCATCGTTAACCCGCGAGGCGCTGGCAGACCTGCTGCACGCGGCACGCATCAGCGTCGCGGACACTCCTGGCGGCCTAGATGAAGAGAGCGTTTACTGGCGCGAGGTGTTCGACCGCCAATGCATCGACTGGAGCGAAGAGTTGCAGCGCTATCGACTCCCTGCGCCCTTGCCCGGCACCCCGTCGGTACATGGCAGCTTGCGTCAACTGGCAGGCCTGAACCCGGCCGGCTGGGCAGCGGAGCATCACCCTCGACTCGAGCAGGTGCGCGCCGTCGCCGCCGCGCGCCTGCTGACCCTGGAGCGCCTGGCCCTGTTGTCGACGTCACTGGCGCAGATGGATTTCTCGCTGCTGTACGACAATCAGCGGGACCTGTTCGTCATCGGCTACAACGCCGAAGACCGCAGGCTCGACAGCGGTTACTACGACCTGCTGGCCTCCGAAGTGCGGCTGACCAATTACGTGGTCATCGCCCAGGGACAAATCCCCCAGCGTGCCTGGTTCACCCTGGGCAGGCTGTTGGGGGAAAACGCCGGGGTGCCGACGTTGCTGTCCTGGTCGGGCTCGATGTTCGAATACCTGATGCCGATGCTGGTGATGCCCAACTACGACGGCAGCCTGCTGGACCAGACGTGCCGCGCCGCCGTGGCGGTACAGATCGAACACGGCAACCTGCTGGGCATTCCCTGGGGCGTTTCGGAGTCGGGTTATTACACCCTCGACGCCCACTTCAATTATCAATACCGCGCTTTCGGAGTTCAGGCCCTGGGACTCCAGCGCGGTCTGAGCAATGACGTGGTCATCGCACCTTACGCCAGCGTCCTGGCGTTGATGGTCGACGCCGATGCCGCCTGCAAGAACCTGCAACGACTCGCCCTGCAAGGTTGCGCGGGACGTTTCGGTCTGTATGAGGCGGTGGACTACACCGAGGCCCGACTGCCCCGCGGCCAGCCCCACGTCGTGGTCCGCTCCTTCATGGCGCACCACCAGGGCATGAGCCTGCTGGCCTTGACCAGCCGCTTGCTCGATCAGCCCATGCAACGCCGCTTCGCCGCCGATCCGGCGCTGCAATCGGCCCTGCTGCTGTTGCAGGAACGAGTGCCGAAATCCGCCGCTCCGTACCTGCAGACCGCCCAGTCGCCCGCGCTTGGTGATGGTGGGCTGGGCCAGGACGCCGGGCTCCGGGTGTTCGCTGACCCGGGCCGCAAACGCCCTGCCGTGCAGTTGCTTTCCAATGGTCGCTACCACGTCATGCTGACCAGCGGTGGCGGTGGTTACAGCCGCCGCCACGACATGGCCGTCACCCGTTGGCAGGAAGACATTTCCCAGGATAACTGGGGGATGTTCTGCTATCTGCGCGATGTGCAGTCCAATGCCGTATGGTCGGCCGCGCATCAGCCAACGTTGCGCCAGCCCGAAAGCCACGAGGCGATCTTCAGCGACTCCCGGGCAGAGTTTCGCGCACGCAACCTGGATTTCGACACGCACATGGAGATTGTCGTCTCGCCTGAAGACGATATCGAACTGCGCCGCCTGCACGTCACCAACCGGGCGTCATCGGCCAAGACCCTGGAAATCACCACCTATGCCGAAGTGGTGCTGACGTCCCCGGCCAGCGATGCCATGCACCCGGCGTTCAGCAAACTGTTCGTGCAAACCGAACTGCTGCCGGCACTCCAGGCCATCGTGTGCAGCCGCCGTCCCAGGGCGAGCGACGAATCGACGCCGTGGATGTGCCATTTACTGGCGGCACACGGCGTGGACATCGACGCGATCTCGTACGAAACCGATCGCGCCCGGTTCGTTGGTCGTGGACGCAACCTGGTATCACCCGCCGCCCTGGATGCCGACTGCCCGCACTTGTCTGGCAGTGCCGGCCCGGTACTGGACCCGGTGGTCGCGATTCGCTGCAGGATTACCCTGCAACCCGGCCAGCAGGCGACCATCGACCTGGTCACCGGCGTCGCCGATAACCGTGACGACTGCGTCTACCTGATCAACAAATACCGCGACCGCCACCTCGCCGACCGGGTGTTCGACCTGTCCTGGACCCACAGCCAGGTGCTGCTGCGCCAGCTCAACATCTCGCTCGCCGACGCCCGCCTGTTCGAACAGATGGCGTCGTCGCTGCTGTATGCGAACGCCTCGATGCGCGCCGATAACACCGTACTGACCGCCAATCGGCGCAATCAGTCGGGCCTCTGGGGCCAGGCGATCTCCGGTGACCTGCCCATTGTCCTGCTGAAAATCCAGAGCCTGGACAACATCGCGATGGTGCGACAGCTGATTCAGGCTCATGCCTACTGGCGGCAAAAAGGCCTGGTGGTCGACCTGTTGATCTGGAACGAAGACCAGGCCGGTTACCGTCAACAACTGCAGGACGCGATCATGGGGCTGATCACCTCCGGCAGTGAGGCCACGTTGCTGGATCGTCCGGGCGGCATCTTCGTGCGTGCGGTGCAACAGCTGTCGAACGAAGATCGCGTGCTGGTGCTCTCGGTGGCCAGGCTGGTCTTGAACGAAGGTTCCGGCAGCCTGGCCGAACAGATTCATCGTCGCAAAGTGTCGCCGGTACATGCGCCATTCGTGGCAACACGGCACTACCAGGCAAGGCCGACCCTGTCCGTGCCCAAGCCTTCGGCGCTGCTGCTGGGCAACGCGTATGGCGGTTTCAGTGCCGATGGCAGCGAATACATCATCAGCGGGCTGGCGGCCAATCCGACACCGGCGCCCTGGGTCAATGTGATTGCCAACGCTCAATTCGGCACGGTCATCTCGGAAACCGGCAGCGCCTACACCTGGGCCGAAAACGCCCATGAGTTTCGCCTGACGCCCTGGCACAACGACCCGGTCACCGATCGCGGCGGCGAAGCCATTTACCTGCGGGATGAAGAGACCGGGCACTTCTGGTCTGCCGCCCCACAACCCTGCCCCGGAACAGGCCCCTACCAGACCCGTCACGGTTTCGGTTACAGCGTGTTCGAACATGAAGAAGACGGAATTGTCAGCGAACTGTGGATCTATGTGGCACTGGATGCACCGATCAAATTCATGCGCCTGTTGCTGAGCAACCGCTCGGGGCGCAGCCGAACGCTGTCGGTCACCGGTTATGTGGAATGGGTGCTGGGCGATCTGCGCAGCAAGTCGGCGATGCATGTGGTCACGCAATCGGATCCGGCCACCGGCGCCCTCTTCGCCCGCAACGCCTACTCGGTGGAATTTTCCGAGCGGGTGGCGTTCTTCGATACCGACACGGTCGATCACGGGGTCAGCGGTGACCGTACGGAATTCGTGGGTCGCGGCGGCACCCTGGCCTCGCCGGAAGCGATGCGGCACGCCGGGTTGTCCGGGCGCCTGGGGGGCGGCCTGGACCCTTGTGCCGCCCTGCAAGTGGCGGTCGATCTCGCCGATGGCGAGAGCAAGGAAGTCATCCTGCGCCTGGGCGCGGCCGCCTCGAGCGACGCCGCCAGCCAGCAGGTGCAGCGCCATCGGGGCAGCCTGGTCGCCGCCGAGCAGTTGCACAAGGTGCGGGAGCACTGGCGCTCGTTGCTCGGGGCGATCCATATCGAAACCGCCGCGCCCGAGGTGGATGTCATGGTCAACGGCTGGCTGATGTATCAGGTCATTGCCTGCCGGTTCCAGGCCCGCAGCGGCTACTACCAGTCCGGTGGTGCCATCGGCTTCCGCGATCAGCTACAGGACAGCATGGCCATGATCCACGCCGATCCGGCGACCGTGCGCGCGCATCTGCTGCTGTGCGCCGCTCATCAGTATCTGGAGGGAGACGTGCAGCACTGGTGGCACCCGCCGATGAATCGAGGGGTTCGCACCGCCTGTTCCGATGACTTCCTGTGGCTGGTGGCCGCCACCAACCGCTATGTCGAAATGACCGCAGACGCGGCGGTGCTCGACGTGCCTGTCGGGTATCTGGAAGGACGCCCATTGACGGGTGGCGAAGAATCCTACTATGACCTGCCGGTGGTTTCGCCCCAGCAGGAGTCGCTGTACCGGCACTGCGTACGTGCCATCGAGCACAGCCTGCAGCGCGGTCGCCACGGGTTGCCGCTGATGGGCTCCGGCGATTGGAACGACGGCATGAATCGTGTCGGCCATCTGGGTGAAGGTGAAAGCGTGTGGCTGGGTTTCTTCGGCTATCAGGTGTTGACACAATTTGCGGTGACCGCTCGCCTGCACGGCGATCACGCCTTCGCCAGGCGCTGCAGCGACAGCGCAGAGGCACTGCAACGCAACCTTGAACAGAGTGCCTGGGACGGCGCCTGGTATCGTCGTGCCTGGTTCGACGACGGTCAGTTGCTCGGTTCGGCGAGCAACGCGGAGTGTCGTATCGACTCGATTGCCCAGAGCTGGTCGGTGCTTTCCGGAGCCGGCTCCACTGTCCGCCAGGCCAAGGCGATGCAGGCACTGGATGAGCATCTGATCAAGCGAGACATCCGCGCCGTGCTGCTGCTTGACCCACCGTTCGACAAGGGCGCTCTGGACCCGGGCTACATCAAGGGCTATGTGCCAGGCGTGCGCGAGAATGGCGGCCAGTACACCCATGCTGCCGTTTGGGCGGGCATGGCGTTCGCGCAATTGGGCGATGCCGCCAAGGCGTGGGAGGTGCTGAACCTGATCAACCCGGCGGCCCTTGCCAACGTTGCGCGAATAGACACCTACAAGGTCGAACCCTATGTCATGGCCGCCGATGTCTACGGCGCGCCTCCCCATGCCGGGCGCGGTGGCTGGACCTGGTACACCGGTTCGGCGGGGTGGATGTACCGGCTGATAGTGGAGTCACTGCTGGGTGTCCAACGCAGCGGTCGCACGCTGAGCCTCGAACCGTTGATACCCGTCGACTGGCCGGGTTTCAAACTGCATTACCGCTTCGGCAACACGCTTTACCACTTCGATGTGCATCAGGGCAGTTCGCCCCTCACCTCGATGACCCTCGACGGCCAGCCGTTGAGCGGCACGACGCTGACGCTCGAAGACGACGGCCTGGAGCGCTGGGTTCGGGTGGACTGCCGCGCCCGGTCGCCCAGGCCCCAAGCGCTGGAGTATGCGCAGGCCGTCGATGAGTAGGCATTGATCACCGCCCGTGGCGTGCATGGGTGTACCCTGACCCGGTACCCCCCCTCCGCCACGGTGCCCCACCCATGTCCGCTTCACACCAGCCAAGCCACAATCACCTGCTCGCGGCGCTGCCCGCCGACGATCTCCAGCGCCTGGTCCCGCACCTGGAGCAGGTCAGCCTGGGACTGGGCGATGTGCTGTATGAACCGGGGGATACCCTGCGGCATGTTTACTTCCCCACCGATGCCATCGTTTCGCTGCTGCACGTCACGGAAAACGGCTCGTCGGCGGAAATCGCCGTGGTCGGGAACGAAGGTTTGATCGGCATCGCCCTGTTCATGGGGGGCGAAAGCACCTCAAGTCGGGCGGTGGTACAGAGCGCCGGCGTCGCATTCCGCCTGCCGGGGCAAAAACTCAAGAAAGAGTTCAACCGCCACGGCGATCTGCTCCTGCTGATGCTGCGCTACACCCAGGCCCTGATCACCCAGATGTCGCAGACCGCCCTGTGCAACCGCCATCACTCGATCGATCAGCAATTGTGCCGCTGGCTGCTGCTGTCGCTGGATCGCTTGCCTGGCAATCGCCTGAACATGACCCAGGAACTGATCGCCAACATGCTCGGCGTACGCCGCGAAGGCGTCACCGAAGCGGCCGGCAAACTGCAGCGCCAGGGCGTCATCGAATACAGCCGTGGGCAGATCACGGTGCTGGACCGGACCCGCCTGGAACGGCTGAGTTGCGAGTGCTACCTGGTGGTCAAGACCGAGACCGACCGGCTGCTGCAGCACAGCCGCCGTCACGACGATTGAAACCGCTCGGCCACTCGACGCCGGGTCAAAACGCCTGGTGAGTCGGCCGCAGCACGATTTCGTTCACGTCCACGTCGTCGGGCTGCTCGATTGCGAAGGCGATGGCGCGCGCCACCGAAGCAGCCGGGATCGCCTTTTTGTAGAAGTCGAGCACGGTGTCCCTGGCCGTCCCGGAGGTACTGTGCTTGAGGTCGCTGTCCACCGCACCGGGCGCGATGGAGGTCACGCGGACCTTGTCGCCCACTTCCTGGCGCAGGCCTTCGGAAATGGCGCTGACGGCGAACTTGGTCCCTGAGTACACGGTGCCGCCGGGGGCAAAGACTTTCACCCCGGCCACCGAACTCAGGTTGATGATGTGCCCGCTGTCCTGCGCGAGGAACCGGGGCAGCGCCGCCGCAATGCCGTACAGCGTGCCCTTGAGGTTGACGTCGATCATCGCGTCCCACTCATCGGTGTTGACCTCCGACATGGGGCGAATCGGCATCAACCCGGCGTTGTTGATGAGCACGTCGAGCCTGCCGAAATCCGTCACCACGGCAGCGACCACGGCCTCGACCTGGCGTTTGTCGGTGACGTCGAGGGTGTAGGCCTTGGCGTCACCCCCCTGGGCAGCGATCTCGGCCACCACCGCCTCCAGTTTGTCGGCCCGACGCGCGGCCACCGCGACTCTGGCGCCGCGTGCCGCCAGCAGCCGGGCCACTTCGGCACCGATACCGGTACTGCCGCCGGTGATCAAAACGACTTTGCCTTCGATACCTTTACTCATGACAACACCTCACATCTGGAAGGGGAATATGTCGGGTAATCCGTGAACCCTTGCTCATCGCCGCCATACAGGCCGGTGGCGTTCAGGGCATTCAGCGGCCAGCCATTGGCGATGCGCCGGGGCAAATCGGGGTTGGCGATAAAGGGCCGCCCGAATGCAACCAGATCAGCCAGGCCCGCCTCGACCAGGCGCGCCGCGCGGTCTGCGGTGTACAAGCCGGCGTAGATGATCCGGCCGCTGAAGGTGCTTCTCACCTCGCGACGAAATGTCTCGGGCAGGTCCGGCGCATTCGCCCAGTCGGCTTCGGCAATCGACAGGTAACCGATGCCTGCCTGCTCGAGCACCTTGATGGCTTCGATGTAGGTCTGGTGCGGGTCCTCCTCGACGAAGCCGATGTACACGCGGTCCTCATCGGTGCTGGTGAACAGCGGCGCGAAGCGCACCCCGACGCGTTCAGGCCCGACCACCGCGCCGACCGCCTGCACCACTTCGCGCAGGAAACGCAGGCGGTTGTGCAGCGAGCCACCGTACTCATCGGTGCGCTGGTTGGCGTGGGCCGAGATGAACTGGTTGACCAGGTAACCATTGGCCGAGTGGATCTCGACGCCATCGAAGCCGGCGCTCAAGGCATTGCGCGCGGCCTGGACGTAGAGTTCCACCAGCGCCTCGATCTCGGCGACGCTCAGCGCCCGCGGCAGGGAAGGCTCGACCAGAGTGCCCGTGCCCGGGCCGGTTTCGATAAAGGCCTTGGCCTTTTGCGCCTGGATCGCCGACGGCGCGATGGGCGCGGCGTTGTCCGGTTGCAGAGCATTGTGGGACACCCGGCCGACGTGCCAGAGCTGGGCAAAGATCACCCCGCCTTCAGCGTGCACGGCATCGGTCACCGTGCGCCAGCCCTCGATCTGCGCCTGGCTGTAGATGCCTGGCGTCCAGGCGTAACCCTTGCCACGGGGTTCGATCTGGGTGCCCTCGCTGATGATCAGGCCGGCACTGGCGCGTTGCTGGTAATACCGGGCCATGAGGGGCGTTGGGATGTCACCGGGCTGAGCGCTGCGTTGGCGCGTGAGCGGCGGCATGACGATGCGGTTCTTCAGCGTGATGGCGCCCAACGAGGTGGGCTCGAACAGCGAGCGATGTTGCATGATTGATTCCTTGTTGCGTCAGTCTGTCGGGTCGGCTTGCAAACCGCCGGGGTGGAGGCAGCGGCAGACGCCGGAGCGTTTGCCGCCAATGGCAGGCTCAGGCGTGGTTCAGCACGTCGATCAGGACCTTCGCCGCTTCGCTGGACGAACCCGGGTTCTGGCCAGTGATCAGCAGGCCGTCGCGAACCACGTAGGACGCCCAGTCCGGACCTTTGGAATACAGGCCGCCGTTGGCCTTGAGCATGTCCTCGACCAGGAACGGCACCACGTTGGTCAGGCCGACCGCCTCTTCTTCGGAGTTGGTGAAACCGGCCACTTTCTTGCCCTGGACCAGGGGAGTGCCGTCAGGCTTTTTCACGTGGCGCAACACGCCCGGCGCATGGCACACCAGGGCGGCGGGCTTGCCGGCGGCCAGGAACGATTCGATCAAGCGGATCGAGACCGGGTCTTCTGCCAGATCCCACAGCGGACCGTGGCCACCTGGGTAGAAGACGGCATCGAAATCGGCAGGCGAGACACTGTCCAGGCGCACGGTGCTGGCAAGCAACGCGGTAGCGTCGGCGTCGGCTTCGAAACGGCGGGTCAGGTCAGTCTGGAAGGACGGCTCGTTGCTCTTGGGATCGAGCGGTGGCTGACCACCGGCGGGCGAAGCCAGGACGATCTCGGCCTTGGCGTCCAGGAAGGCGTAGTAAGGCGCCGCCAGTTCTTCGAGCCAGAAACCGGTTTTGCGGTCAGTGCTGCCCAGGGTGTCGTGGGAGGTCAGTACCATGAGAATTTTCATGTTGATGTTCCTGATTCGGATTGGGTGTGGAATGAGAAAATTAGACCAGTCGTCTAGTTCGCAGGCAAATAAAAAGAGGCGTTCGCTGCCTCGATGATCAGGTCCGCCTTGTGCGATGTGTTCATCGTTTTACCCCGCTGCGATGCCTTCAATGTGTGAGTACCTTAATGCCCGATTAGACCAGTCGTCTAGTAAATTTTTGAAATTTCTTCCACGTTCGTTGTTTCGACGGTTCAGGAAGAAGGCGCAGGTCGTCATCAGCCGGCGCAAGGCAGGCGTTCAGGCAGTGTTTGATTGCCGCTGACGGGCCCGGGAGGGTAACCGCGAGGTGAGCGGCTCTACACCGCCCTGCCCCGTGGCTCAGGAAAGATCGAGAATCTGACGAGTCGTCGACATCGCCGTCTCGAAGGGCTGGACACTCTTGGTGATCTTGACCATGACACTGGCGCCGACCCACAACTGGTAGAGGCTCTGCGCCAACGCATGGGGCGCAGCCTCGCACGTCAGCGAGCCTTCGGCGACCCCGGTTTCGATCGCCTGCGCCAGGCGGTCGGTGACACCCGACGTCCCTCGCTTGAGCACCGCGCGCATCGTCTCCGACAGGTCAGCCACCTCCACGCCGAGCTTCACCGCCAGGCATTTGCCCTGGCAGTCGTGGAACGACTGGGTTTGCTGCCAGATGTCCCAGTACTTCATCAGACGCTGGGCCATCGTCAGCCCGGGCAGCGCCAGGACCTCGTCGAGCTCGGCCAGGTAAGTCTCGAAATAGCTTTCCAGCATGGCCTCGCCAAAAGCGTCCTTTGAACCGAAGTAATGGTAAAAGGACCCCTTGGGCACACCGGCGGTGGCCAGGATTTCATTCAGGCCCACGGCGGAATACCCCTTGGCGGCCATGATTCGTTGGCCTACATCAAGGATTTCCTGGCGGACGTCGGTGGTTGCGCGTGTCTTTGGGCTGCTCATGCTCGGCATGTTATTCGTTACTAGACGATCAGTCTAGCCGGCGATATCCCGCCATCACGCGGTCGATGGATCCGATCGCAGATAGACCTGCCCTACCCTCCACGAACCTCATGCACCAGATCCACAAAGGCGCGCAGCGCTGCGGGCACATGACGGTGACCCGAGTAATAGAGGCAGAGGCCTGGCAAGTGGACGGCACAATCTTCGAGTACGGGAACAAGCGTGCCGCTGTCGATGTCGCTGGCCACATACCAGCGGGCCAGGTGTGCCAGTCCCCAGGAGGATCGGGCGGCTTCGCGCATCATCAATGGCGCATCCAGCACCAGCGAACCCGGCACATCGACCGAGATCGACCGGCCCCTGGACTTCAATTGCCAGGGCGATGGTTTGCCATTGGGCAGTCGCGCGCGGATGCAGGCATGGTGGGTCAGTTCGCTGATCCGGGTGGGTTGGGGATGCTGATCGAAATAGGCCGGCGACCCCACAATGACCATTGGCACATCGCTGGTCAGAGGCACGCGAATCATGTCTTTGGGCACCAGATGACTGGGCCGCAGGCCGGCATCGAACCCCTCGGCAACGATGTCCACCAGCTCGCCTTCGGTCACGATGTCCAGTGTCACCTGCGGATAGCGCCTGGAAAACTCGGACATGAACGGCTGCCAGCTCATCAGAGCAGCCCCCAGGGAGCTGTTGATCCGCAGGTTTCCGGAGGGCACCAGGCGCCGGTCATTCACCGTCGTCATGGCCTCTTCAATCTGTTTGACCGCCGGGGAAATCTGCTCGACGAACTGGCGCCCGGCATCGGTCAGCGCCACGCTGCGGGTGGTGCGATGAAAAAGTCGCGAGCCGAGGCGCGCCTCCAATCCCGCGATGGCGCTGCTCACCGCCGAGCTGGACATTCCCAGTTCCACGGCGGCTGCGCGGAAACTCTGGCGGCGAGCCACAGCCAGCACCACATGCAAATCAACGAGTCCGCTCTTGTGCATTGTCCTGATTTTCCGAATGGAACATGCGGTTTTACCCGCGTAGTCGAGACAATAGCCCAGCCCTAAACTGACGCTCAACCCCTTCGGGCTCAATCAGAGGAGCGTGTGATGCGTCAGTTCAACCAGGCCTACATCGATGGTCGTTTCGTGCCGGTCCACGGTGAAACCGTGGTGCACAGCGTCAACCCGGCGACCGAACAGGTCATCGCCACCGCCATCTTGGCCAATCGCGACGACGCCAAGGCTGCAATCAGCGCCGCCAACCGAGCGCAACGATCTTTGGGGCAAACCGGCAAATCCGAACGCATCGAGATGCTCAGGCAACTGCAAGCCGCCGTGCTCGCCCACGCCGATGACATCCGGGACGTCACCATCGAGGAGTACGGAGCCCCGGCCTCGCGTGCGCAGTGGGTCAGCCAATACGCCTCGCAGTGCTTTGCCCGGACCGCCGACATCCTGCAAACCTATGACTTCACCCGACGCCTGGGCGACGCCGTGGTGCAGCAGGTGCCGGTCGGCGTCTCAGCCCTGATCGCGCCGTGGAACAGCGTTGCCGGCACTATCTGCAACAAACTGGCATCGGCCCTCGGAGCCGGCTGCGCCTCGGTGATCAAACCCAGTGAACTCAGCCCGCTGCAAACCCAGGTGACGGCCCGGGCGCTGCATGCGGCAGGTTTGCCTGATGGCTGCTTCAACCTGCTGCTCGGGCGTGGAGAGGATGTCGGTGATGAGCTGAGTACCAGCGTCGACGTGGCCAAAATTTCCTTCACCGGTTCAACCCGGACCGGCAAGCTGATTGCGCGTGCCGCGGTAGAAACGATGAAGCGGGTCAGCCTGGGCCTGACCGGCAAATCGGCGACGATCGTGCTCGACGATGCGGATTTTTCGGTGGTCGTCCCCCAGGCGTTGGCCGTGGCGTTCATGAACAATGGCCAGGCGTGCATTGCCGGCACTCGGTTGCTCGTCCCACGGCGGCGCCTGGAGGAAGTGGTGCGGTTGGTACGTGCACAGTTGGCGACGCTGCCCGTCGGTGACCCGCGTGACGCGGCAACCGTGCTGGGCCCTCTCGCCAGCCGTGAGCAGTACGAACGTATCCAGCGTTACATTCGCCGTGGCCTCGAACAGGGTGCGACACTGATCGCCGGTGGCGAGGGACGCCCCGAAGGATTGCACCGTGGCTATTTCGTCAAACCGACGGTCTTCGCTCATGTACGCAACGACATGGACATTGCCCGGGAAGAAATTTTCGGGCCCGTGCTGTCGATCCTGACGTTCGAAACGGACGCCGAGGCGGTGTCGATGGCCAACGATTCGATCTACGGGTTGCAGGCCTATGTGTTCTCGGCGGACGTCCATCGCGCTCAGCAGATTGCCCAGCGGCTCGAAGCCGGTGGAGTCCTGATCAACCGGACCACGATCGACCCCTGCGCGCCGTTCGGCGGCTTCAAGCAATCGGGTATCGGCCGGGAAAACGGTGTGTCTGGCCTTGAAGCGTTTCTGGAAACCAAGGCGCTGGTCACCGGTTGAAGGGTTACGACGCCGCCTGCCATCAAATGCCATTAGTCAGGACGCGAGATAAGGGATAGCCTCGTCAAAACCATGCGAAGCGCCCCCTCATGTCAGACACAAGCTTTTCCCCCGATATTGAAGCCATCCGCAGCATCGATGCAGTGCCCGTGATCCTGAGCATGGTCAAGCACCTCACGGGCATGCGCTTCGCGGCGGTCGCCAGGGTCACCGAGCAAAACTGGGTCGCCTGCGCCGTCGACGACGCCATCGATTTTGGCTTGAAACCGGGTGGTGAGCTGGTGCTCGAGTCGACGATCTGTCACGAGATCCGGCAGCACAAAAAGCCTGTCATTTTCGGCCACGCCAGCTCGCATCCGCTGTTTTCGCTTCATCACACGCCCAGGATCTACGGACTGGAAAGCTACATCTCCATCCCGATCATCAAGGCCAATGGCGAGTTTTTCGGAACACTGTGTGCCATCGACTCCGTTCCAGCCAACCTGGATGAGCCCGCCATCGCGCAAACGCTCACCCTCTTTGCCCAGTTGATCGCAATGAGCCTGGACGCTCAAAGTCATTTGCAGGCAACGAAAGCCGAGTTGAGCAGCGCCACCGAACTGGGCAGGCTGCGCGAGCAATTCATTGCGGTCCTGGGACATGACTTGCGAACACCGCTGAGCGCCATCCGCATGAGTGCTGACCTGCTGGAAACCAAAACCGAAGACAAACGCTCACTGAACCTGATCTCAGCGATCCGCAAAAGCTCCACGCGCATGGGCGTATTGATCGAGAACGTCCTGGATTTCGCCAGTGGACGCCTGGGTCGCGGCATTCCAGTGCGGCGCAAGCAGGTGGATGACCTGGAGTCCACGATCCGATTGACCGTCGAAGAAGTGCTGAACGCCCATCCGCACTCAGAAATCATTCAGACACTGGACGTGCCGCCAGGTGTCTATTGCGACCCGCTGCGCGTCAGCCAGCTGCTGTCGAACCTGCTCATCAATGCGGTCACTCATGGTTCCAAGTCGAAGCCCATCCTCCTGGAGGCCTATTCGGAGAATGATGAGATTGTCCTGTCGCTGACCAACCAGGGGCCCGTCATTCCCCCTCAACTCATGCCGCTTCTGTTCGAACCCTTCTCCCGTTCGCAAGCGGGCCAGCGCGGTGAAGGATTGGGGCTTGGGCTCTACATCGCCGCACAGATCGCGACCGCCCACAATGGCACGTTGAGTGTTTCTTCGACCGTCGAGTCGGGAACGAACTTTGTCGCAAGATTCCCCACTCACTTCAGATGAGCATGAAAATGCCCCTTGCCCGGGTCGGCAGCCGTAGTCGAAAACCGTCGGTTATCGCGGCCAGCGCCATACTGGATCGGCAAGATGCTCGGCAAAAAAATCCGAAAGGACCCTGATTTTCACCGGGCGGGTGCGCGCCGACGGGGTCACGAAATACAGGCCTCCGCGGGTCATGCTCCACTCGGGCAGGATGCGCTCCAAACGACCGTCCGCCAGGTACTCACTGGCCATGAACTCGGGTAGTTCAGCGATTGCCAGCCCCTCCAGCAGCACCGGAATCATCGCATCGGAGTTGGTCACCCGCAGTGGCCCGTTGGGCACCACGTCTTCTTCGACGCCACTCTGGTGGGTGAACCGCCACACCTGAGTGCGAGCGCGGTAGGCATAACTCAGGCACGACCGATTTGCCAGGTCCCGCGGATGTTCCGGTCGGCCGTGTTGTTCCAGGTAACCCGCAGACGCCACCAGAAACTGCGTAACGGAACAGATTCGCCGGGCCACCAACGATGAGTCCGGCAGCGCGGCAATTCTCAGGGCCGCGTCGAAACCGTCGGCAATCAGATCCACCGAGGCGTCGGACAAATGCAGGTCGACCGACAACTCGGGGTACAACCGCAGCAGCTTGGGCATCAGCGGCGCCACCCAGCGCAGGCCAAAAGACATCGGAATGGCCAGGCGCACCTGGCCGCGCGGTTGTACGGAGAGGTCCTGGGCTTCGCTTTCGACCTCTTCGGCCTGGCGATAAAGGTCGCTGGCCTTGGCCGCCATGCTCAGGCCGAACTCGGTCAGCGAGAGCTGGCGTGAGGTGCGGTTGAACAATCGGCCGCCCAATCGCTCTTCCAACCGTGCCACCGCCCGCGACACCGTGGGCACCGACACGCCCATGATCCTCGCGGCGGCCGCGAACGAACCCTCCTCCGCGACCTTGGCGAACATCGCCAAGCCTTCAAAATCCGGCAACTTGCTCATTTCATTTCTGCAACGATGAATTGCGGACAATTCTATTTTGAAATCATCTGATCGTCGATACGCTTCTCCCACACCTCACCTACACACCTCTCTGGAGAACGATCAATGAACGGCAAACTCAATGGCAAAATTGCGCTGGTCACCGGCGGCACCACCGGCATCGGCCTGGCCACAGCCAAGCGCTTCGCCGAAGAAGGCGCGCACGTCTACATCACCGGCCGGCGCCAGGCCGAACTCGACGCCGCAGTCGCCCGGGTCGGCAATGCCACCGGCGTGCAAGTGGACTCCACCCGGCTCGACCAACTCGATGCGCTCTATGAAAAAATCCGCGCCGAGCGTGGCCACATCGACGTGCTGTTCGCCAATGCCGGCGGCGGCTCGATGGTGCCCATGGGCGAAATCACCGAGCAGCACTTCGACGATACCTTCGACCGCAACGTCAAAGGCGTGCTGTTCACCGTGCAGAAAGCCCTGCCGCTGCTGGCGAACAACGCCTCGGTGATTCTCACCGGCTCGACCGCAGGCAGCTCCGGCACGGCGGCGTTCAGCGTGTACTCGGCGTCCAAGGCCGCCGTCCGCTCGTTCGCCCGCAACTGGATCCTGGATCTGAAGGATCGCAATGTGCGCATCAACACCATCAGCCCCGGCGCCACCCGCACCCCGGGTCTCGTGGACCTGGCCGGGCCGGACTCGGCTCAACAGCAAGGGCTGCTCGATTACCTCGCTTCGCAGATTCCGATGGGGCGTGTCGGTGAACCGGGGGAGATCGCCAGCGCCGCACTGTTCCTGGCTTCCAGTGATGCCAGCTTCGTCAACGGTATCGAGTTGTTCGTCGACGGCGGGCAGGCGCAGATCTGATCCGTCCCGGTCGCGGCAGCCCACTGAGCTGCCGCGATCACCCTTGGCTCAGACTGCGCGACTGCCGACAGCCGCCAGCAGCCGTGCCAAGGCCTCGGACTCCACCGCCCCCTCATCATTGCCCGCACTGAAGACCGCACAGGTCGCGATACCCTCATCCGCGCCAAGCCGATACACCGCGATGACGCTGCCAGGCCCACCGCCGGTATGTCCGACCAGCCCGTGCCCATCGTTCGTCTCGCCGATCATCAGACCCAGACCATAACCGGGCGTGGCCCAGGGCCTTCCCGGAATGGGGCCGCCGAGCACGATGGCGTCCTGCATGTCATCGAGCAGCGCGGCTGGAAGAATCTGCCCGGACAACACTCGATCCAGCAATTGGGCAGCCTCGCCAAGCGGGCCTGCCAACAAACCGTGATACACCCAGCCGGGGTGATAGGAGGCCATCGATGGGGGATAGAGGCCGGCCAGCTCCTCTCGCGTTTTTACCAGCCGAACCGCTTTCAGACCCAGGGGCGCATACACCCGTTGGGTCAGCGCCGCCTGCAGATCCTGCCCGGTTATCCGTTCGATCAGCCTGGCCACCAGCATGTAGCCCACGTTGGAGTATCGCCAGGCCGTTCCCGGCGCGTAACGCAGCCGGGTGCCGTCCAGGCGCTGCATCATTTCGGCGGCAGGCCAGGGTGTGCGATTTTGCGCTACCGCTGCGTGGTAGTCCTTGAGCTCGGAGTAGTCCGCCAGCCGGCCTGGTGTTTGAGCAATTGGCGAAGGGTGAACGGCCCCTCTTCCACGTGATCGTCGAGACCGACCCGCTCATCACGTACCAGCGACAACGCTGCCACCGCCAACACCGTTTTGGTGAAACTCCACCATGGGACGACCCGCTGAGTGTGGGGCGTTGGAAGTGGCTGGCCATTGACGGATACGGACCACAGCATTCGGGGATTCCCTGACGGCTCAAAACGTTACAGCGTGCGCTGCAGTTAAGGTGAGATGTACCACATCGGTCATTTTTTAGCTTTCCCCACTTCTGCGCAACGAAAAACCCTGACACAATAATTGGTAATGATTCTCATATGTATCATCATTACTAAAAATATCCAGGAGCCCAGTTGATGTCACACCCTACCCTGCCGCGTTACCTTCGCCCGTCCCGAGACTTGTTGGCCATGGCGATTTGCATGGCGACCCTGACCCCGGCAATGGCCGATGACAGCAGCGCGGCGCAGGAAAAGTCCCAGCCGACGACCCTGGAGTTGGGCGCGACCGAAATCACCAGCACCCAACTGGGCAGCACCACTGAGGGCACCTCTTCCTACACCACCGGCGCCATGTCGACCGCGACCAAGCTACCGTTGACCATGCGTGAGACCCCACAGGCGGTGACCGTGATCACCCGCCAGCGCATGGACGATCAGGCGATGACCAGCGTCAACGACGTGGTCAAGAATACCCCCGGCCTGTTCCTTTCCACCTCCGACGGCCCCGGTCGGCAGAAGTACTCGGCACGCGGTTTTGACATCGACAACCTGATGTACGACGGCATTCCCAGCGGCTACCAGGGTTGGTCGGTGGGCGTGCAGCCAAACCTGGCGATGTTCGACCGGGTAGAAATCGTGCGCGGCGCGACAGGGCTGGTGACGGGCGCCGGCAATCCCTCGGCCGCGATCAACCTGGTGCGCAAGCGCCCGCTGGCCGAGCAGAAAGTCACCCTCACCGGCGCCGCCGGGAGCTGGGACGACTATCGTGGCGAAGTCGACGCCTCCAGCCCGCTCAACGACAGCGGCACCCTGCGCGGCCGGGTGGTGACCTCTTACCGGGATTCCAACAGCTTCATCGATGACGTCGAGGAAAATCACGGCCTGTTCTATGCGATCACCGAAGCCGACCTGAGCGAGGACACCACCTTGACCTTGGGTTTCTCGCACCAGAAGGACAAGACCAACTACTTCTGGGGCTCATCGATGATCGGTCTTGATGGTCATCACCTTAACCTGCCTCGCTCCTACAACCCCGGTACGTCCTGGGAGAACAAGGATCAGGAGGTCCACACGGTCTTCGCCGAGATCCGTCACAACCTGGCCAACGACTGGAAGCTGCAGGTCAATGCCAACTACGCCGAGCAAAATGGCGTGTTCAGCGGCTCTTACCAGTCGCGCTGGAACAGCCCCACATTGGAGCGAACGGTCTGGCAGGCGACTTATGACGAGAATCAGACCGGGCTGGACGGCTTCCTCAGCGGTCCGTTCCAGGCATTTGGCCGCACCCATGAACTGGTCGTCGGCGCGAGCAAGCGCATCTATGACATGACCACTCAGAACTACGATCCCTACGACATGTTCTGGCCGATCACGGCAGGCAAGCCGAACTTCACACGCAGCGACCGCGTTCGCGAAATCACCACACAGGACGGCGTGTACGCCACCACCCGCCTGAGCCTGGCCGACCCGCTGAAGCTGATTCTCGGCGGGCGTCTTGACTGGTACGACTACGACAACCGTGATGCCGACGGTGATTACAAGGTCACCCGCAACGTCACCCGTTACGCCGGCCTGATCTATGACCTGGATGAGCATCACTCGGTCTATGCCAGCTACAGCGATATTTTCACGCCGCAAAGCGAGAAGGACGTCTCCGCGACGCCGGTCAAGCCGATCGTGGGCAAGAACTATGAAGTCGGCATCAAGGGTGAGTACTGGGGAGGTGCACTGAATGCGAGCCTGGCCGTATTCCGCGTCGATCAGGAAAACCGCGCGGTGCAAGTTTTCGTACCCAACTGCCCGCAGGCCGATTGCTACCAACCTTCGGGCGAGATTCGCAGCCAGGGCATCGACCTGGAACTGCAAGGCGCGCTGACCGAAAACTGGCAGCTCGGCGGTGGCTACACCTACGCCCGGGTGCACACACTCAAGGATGACGCCAACCCGCAGAACGAGAATCAGCGCTTCGACACCGACACTCCGGAACACCTGTTCAAACTGACCACCAGCTACCGCTTCCAGGGCCCGCTGGAAAAACTGCGCGTGGGCGGCAGCGTTTACTGGCAGAGCCGCATGTACAACGACATTGCCCTGGCCAATGGCGGCGAATACCGTCTGAAACAAGGCAGCTACGCGACGACGGACTTGATGGCCGGTTATCAGGTCAACCGCAACCTGGACCTGCAACTCAACGCCAACAACATCTTCGACCGCAACTATTACTCCTCGATCAGCACCTCCACCCAGTACGGTGGCGACAGCTACGGTACACCGCGCAACCTGATGCTGACCGCCAAATACAGCTTCTGATTGCTCACAAAAAAGCCCGGCTGATTAGGCCGGGCTTCTTGTTGGACGTTACGGCTCCGATCTTCATACAGCGCGGCGCTCGATCAGACGATCCGAACCACCTTCT
>NZ_JARZGC010000002.1:239510-424452 GCF_041354075.1 Pseudomonas fluorescens
GCCACACGGCGTTCGATCAGACGATCCGAACCACCTTCTGCCACACGGCGTTCGATCAGACGATCCGAACCACCTTCTGCCACACGGCGTTCGATCAGACGATCCGAACCACCTTCGGCGACAACCGGGTGAGCGGAAGTAGCGGCGAATGCGTTAACTGCGAAAACCGAGAAAGCGATGCTGAGGAAGATTTGGCGTTTCATGATGGTGTGCTCCGGGGGTAGTAGTTTTGTATGGAGCCATTGTTACGCCGCCCGGTTATTGAGAGAACTTCATTGGGATGATGGTGACTATCGATGCCGGTAATGAATCATTGATCCACTGTCGGAGCGAGCTTGCTCTTACAGGCCAGCGCCCACACGGCTCACTGCACCCGCGATCAAACCCGCGCCTCATTCTGATACTGGCGCGGACACATGCTGAACCGTGCTCGAAATTCCCGGGAAAAATGCGCGCCGTCGGAGAAACCGCAATCCATGGCGATCTGGGTGATGCTGCTGTGGCTGTTCACCAGCAGCCACGCACCGTACTCAACCCGCAGGGAGCGCTGGAACTCCATGGGGGAAAGCCCCAGTGACTGCTGGAATGCCCGGGTCAGTTGACGCCGGCCGAGCCCGACATACCGGGCGATGGCATCGAGGGTCGGCAGGCTGTCCATGCGCTGCTCGATGTAATGCGCGGCCTGGCGCACACGTTCGTCCTTGATGTCTTCGAGGTTGGCGTAGAAATGCGCCTGTGGCTGTCGCCCCTGGCGAATCCCCTGCAACATCATGTGCCGCACCGCCTGCTGGGCTTTCTCCCGTCCACAGTGACGGGCCACCAGGTACAACGCCAGGTCGATGGCGGCGGTCGAGCCGGCACAGGTGATCAGGTCGCCTTCGTCGATGAACAGATGATCGACAGCGGCCGGTGTTTTCGGGAACCGGGCGCGGAACGCGTCCAGCACGTTCCAGTGCACACACACCGAACGACTTTCCACCACACCCGCCTGCGCCAGGGCGAAGGTGCCGGTGCAGATACCCAGCAGGCGCGTGCGGCTTTTCGCGACGCGTTGCAGCCAGTCACGCAAGTGGCCCGGCATCTGGGTATTGAGATAGTCATTGCCGCCGCAGATGGCGATGTAATCGAACGCCTCCACGTCCTGCGCCAACCCTCCGGAGACCTCCAGCGCGATACCCGCGCTTGAAGTTCGCGGCAAGCCGTCAACACTCATCACCTGCCACGTCGTGTGAATCTGCCGGCTGCCGCCGCCCAGATCCCCCGCCAGGCGCAGGACATCGATGAATCCGGAAAACGCCGCCAGGGTGAACTGATCCAGCAGGACGAAGCCCACGGATAACTGCGGACGCGGGTTCACCACGCTGCCGGCGGGGGCAGACGTTGGGCGATCCGGGTCAATCGGCGTCATTTTTTGCATGACCTAACTATTCAACTTTAAGACCCCGAAGTGCAAGCACTCGAATCAGCGATACGAGCAAGATGCAGGCAAGGGGAACAGTCCAATAACAGCAATAGAGGACATACGATGAAACTGAAGACAGGTCAGACAATCACCGCCGCTCTTTTGGTTACGGGCTGCATCGCCGCACCGGTCGCCTTGGCCGACCCGCAGAAACTGACCGTCGCGCTGTACGGCGGCAACTGGGGCGACGCCTTCCTCAAATGTGTTGCAGAACCTTTCACGAAGGCCACGGGGATCGCCGTCGCCGCCGAAGTCGGCACTTCGACCGTCACCCTGGCCAAGCTCCAGCAGCAGAAATCCAGCCCGACCATCGATGTGGCCTGGATGGACGGCGGCATCAGTGAAATGGCCTATGACGCCGGCGTCGTCGCTGATCTCGACCCGGCGGCGATCCCCAATCTGAAAAACGTGCAGGACAAGGGGATCTACACCCACGACGGCCACACCTTCGCCGTCAGCAGCGGTTACTACTCCCTGGGCCTGACCTACAACACCAAGGACATCAAGCAGGCGCCCACCAGTTGGAAAGACCTGTGGAACCCGGAGTACGCCGGCGCCATCGCCCTGCCCTCGCCCGCCAACTCGTCCGGGGTGCCCTTCGTGTTTTTCATGGCCGACGTCTGGGGCATCGACCGGGCCAATCTGGAGCAGGTCTACACCAAGCTCGGGGCGCTGGACACCGCGTTGTTCTTCGACAGTTCGGGCGCGGCCACCAATGCCTTCCAGAGTGGCGAAGCGATCATCGGCGCACACTTCAACGTCGGCGCCTGGGACCTGATCGACAAGGGTGCACCCATCGGCTTCACCATTCCCAAGGAAGGTGTCTGGGCCACCGATGCGCGCCTGCACCTGATCAAGGGCGGCAAAAACAACAAGGCCGGCGAGCAGTTCATCAACACGGCGCTGACCCCCGAAGCGTCCTCGTGCCTGGCCAGCAAGCTGTACCTGGGCCCGGCGGTGAAAGGCGTCGAAGTGGCGCAGGATGTCGCGCGCAAACTGCCCTGGGGCGTGGACGGCTCGATCGACAGCCTGCGCCTGTTCGACTGGAGCCAGATCAATGCGCAGCGCGCCGCCGTCACCAATGACTGGAACCGCAAGGTCACCGCCAAGTAAGCCACGGGGTCAGCCATGTCAGTTTTGTTGAGCATCGACAGCGTCTGTAAACACTTCGGACCGTTCCAGGCACTGGACAACATCCAGCTGGATATCCAGCAAGGCGAGTTCATCGTCCTGCTGGGCCCCAGCGGTTGCGGCAAGACCACCCTGCTGCGTTCCATCGCAGGCTTCATGCAGCCGGATTCGGGCCGCATCGCCATCGACGGTCAGGATGTCAGTCGTTTGCCACCCTACCGTCGCCCCCTGAACACGGTGTTCCAGAACTACGCGCTGTTTCCGCACATGACAGTGCTGGAAAACATTGCCTACGGCCCTCGGCGTCAGGGTATTGGGCGTAACGAAGCCAAACTCAAGGCCCGCGAAGCCCTGGCGATGGTCGGCCTGGAAGCGCTGGAAGACCGTTTTCCGCGTGGCATGTCCGGTGGGCAACAGCAGCGCGTGGCCCTGGCGCGTGCCATCGTCAACCAACCCAAACTCTTGCTGCTCGATGAGCCACTCTCGGCGCTGGACATGAAACTGCGCAAGCGCATGCAGATCGAGCTCAAGCACTTGCAGGCCAAACTGGGCATCGCTTTCATCTTCGTCACCCACGACCAGGAAGAAGCGATGACCATCGCCGACCGGATCGTGGTCATGAACGCCGGGCGCATCGAACAGGTCGGGACCAGCAGCGAGATCTACAGCGCCCCCGCTTCGCGGTTTGTCGCGGACTTCATTGGCGAGGCCAACCTGATCGGTTACGAAGCCCGCGACAGCGGCGAGATTCGCCTGGCAATCGCCCACAGCCCATTCCTGCACATGGCGAAAAACCTGTTGCCACGCGGCACGGCGGTGTTGCGTCCCGAGCATCTGCAAGTGCTGGAGAACGGGAGCCTGGAAAGCCCAGGCCGCTGCGAAATGCACGGCACGGTGACCGATGTGATCAGCGTTGGCAGCCACACCCTGGTCCACTCCGTGATCGACGGCCAGCCCGTCGTGGCCCGCACCATGGGCCTGCCTCGGGCCGACCTGATCGCCGGCAGCGCCGTGCGGCTGGGTTTCGATCCGGCGCACCTGCACCTGATCGGAGAGCCGGTATGAAACGCACAGCGCTTGCGCCGTCGCTGATGCTGTTCGGCGCCCTGGCGTTCTTCACCGCGTTTTTCCTGGCGCCCTTCGCGGTGGTGATCTTCGCCAGTCTCACCACCAGCGGTGATCAGACGCTGACGCTGGACCACTACATCAAGGTGCTGGGCGATCAGTACCACTGGGACGTGATCCTGGTGACATTTCGCATCGCCGCGCTGACCACGCTGATCTCGCTGCTGCTGGGTTATCCGCTGGCCTGGTATCTGGTGCGCGTCGTGAAATGGCGAGCCTGGCGCCGTGCCTGCGTGATCCTGCTGGTGGTGCCGATGTTCACCAGCAACATCGTGCGCTCGTTCGGCTGGATGGTGCTGTTGGGTCGCAAGGGTCTGGTCAACGAGAGCCTGATGGGCGTCGGCCTGATTGACACGCCGGTGCGCTTTCTCGGCACCGAACTCGGCATCCTGATCGGCATGGTCTACATCCTTCTGCCGTTCATCGTGCTCGCTGCCGGCAACGCCCTGGCACAGGTCGACCCGGCCTACGAACAGGCGTCCGATGACCTGGGTGCCAGTCCTCGTGCAACGTTTTTCCACGTGGTGTTGCCGCTGACCATGCCCGGCATCATTTCCGGTTCGATCATGGTGTTCACCCTGGCGGCCAGCGCCTACGTGACCCCGGCATTGCTGTCCGGCGGCCGGATCTCGGTGCTGTCGATGCTGATCTTCCAGCAATACAGTTCGGTGTTCGATTTCAACTATGGCGGCGCACTCAGCGTGGTGCTGCTGATCTTTACCCTGGTCATGGTCGGCATCGCCGGACGGGTGGGCAACATTCGGGGGAGCAACTGATGATCACGCAAGTATTGGTCAGACTCGTGTCCTGGGCCGTGCTCGGCTACATGCTGCTGCCGCTGGTGGTGATCCTCGGCGTCTCGGTCACCGCAACCTCGTTCCTGGCCTTCCCGCCACAGGGCTGGACGCTGGACTGGTACGGCAAAATGCTGAGCGACCCGAGCTACGTGGCGTCCTTTGCGACCAGCACGATCCTGGCGCTGGCAGCGACCTTCGTCGCCGTGTTGCTCAGTGTGCCGGCCGCGCTGGCGATGGCCCGCTACGAGTTTCGCGGCAAGGGCACGATCGTCGCGGCACTGACGTCGCCCCTGGTGTTTCCGCACATCGTATTGGGTGCAGCGCTGTTGCAGTTCGGCGGCTACTTCGGCCTGACCCGCAGTTTCCTCGCCTTGCTGATCGGTCACACCATCATCATCTCGCCCTTCGTCCTGCGCTCGGTGCTGTCGATGCTGACACCCGAACAGCGTGCCCTCGAAGAAGCCTCGAGCGACCTGGGCGGCACACCCTGGACCACGTTCTTCCTGGTGAGCCTGCCGCAAATCCGCCCGGGTCTGGTGACCGGATCAATGTTTGCGTTCATCTCGTCATGGATCAACGTCGAGCTGTCGATCTTCAACACCACGCCGGACCTCAACACCATCCCGGTGAAGCTTTTCAACTACGTGCAATACACCGTCGACCCGACCATCGCCGCCGCGTCCGGCGCGACCATCCTCGTCGTCGTGGTCGCCGTGATTATTCTGGATCTGTGCATCGGCCTGGACCTTTTGTCCGAACGCAAATAACCGCCCCATCCCACCCACACAACACTCATACGTCCCGTTAGCAGGAGAGTACCGTCATGCGCATGCAAGACACGTTCGATGTCATCTATACCCATACCGAAGGCGAACCCCTGTGCATCGTCCACAGCGGTATTCCCTACCCCGCCGGCTCGAGCATTCTGGCCAAGCGGCGCTTCCTGGAGCAGAACTACGACTGGCTGCGCAAGGCCCTGATGCAGGAGCCACGCGGGCACAAGGACATGTTCGGCGTGTTCCTCACCCCGCCTTCGAGCAGCGAGTACGACGCCGGGCTGATCTACATGGACGGCAGCGTGTATTCGCACATGTGCGGCCACGGCACCATCGCCGTGAGCATGGCGATGGTCGCCCTGGGGCTGGTGCCTCGAGGCCAGGACGGCATCACCAAAATTCGCTTCGAAACCACCGCCGGGCTGGTCGTGGCCGAAGTGGGGTCCGAAGGCGACAAGGTGCTGTGGACCCGTTTCGAAAACGTACCGGCCTATGTGGCCGCCCAGGATATCCCGATCCAGCTTCCCGGCTACGGCGACCTCAAGGCCGACCTGGTGTGGGGCGGCAACTACTTCGGCATTGTCGACCTGACCAACTGCGACCTGCGCATCAGCCCGGACAACGGCAGCGAACTGTCGCGCCTTGGCCTGTTGGCCCGGGATCAGATCAACAAGCAGTTGAAAATCCAGCACCCGACCGAGGCCCACATCAACGACCTGAACTTCATCACCTTCTGGCACCCGGCAACCCTCGAAGGCGCGTTCTACAAGAACGTCCACGTCTTCAGCGCCGGCCAGCTGGATCGTTCCCCGGGCGGCACCGGCACCAGCGCGATGATGGCGATGTTCGAGGCCCGGGGGAAACTGGGGTTGAACCAGCCGATCCTGTCCGAAGGCTTGCTGGGCAGCGGCACCTTCGAGGGTTGCCTGCTCGGTGAGGTGGACCTCAACGGCACCCGTGCGGTGCGGCCGACGGTCAAAGGGACGGCGAGCATCCTGGGGACTTCGCGTTGGGTAATCGACCGTGATGATCCGGTGGGTTCGGGGTTTGTCATCAACTGATGCCCCGCCGGTTTTGCGGGCGTGCGCAAACGCTGTGCACCCCGCAAATCTGCAGGAACGGGCTCGCCCGCGATGGCAGCCCCGGCATCGCAGGCATCCAGACAGCCCGCGTCATCGTTGACGCAGGCAATCAATCGCATCGTCATCGCGCTTGCCCGGCCCTGACTCTCTATCGATAATTGCGCTCCCTCCCCTCACGCAAGGATTTGCCGTGAACAAGCTCTACCTGGCCCTGCCTTTCTGCGCACTGCTGTTACAAGGCTGCGGTGTGACCATGGCCCGCTACGAACCCAATTTCCAGAACGTACAACAGCTCAAGCAAGCAGCACCTTTGCAGCCGGTTCGCGACGCGCAGGTGAATGCCGACTCCGGCCAAGGTTCTCTGATGGTGCGTTTGAACCCGATTTCCTCGCCCGAGGGCAGTGTTCCATTGCACATCCAGGCCGCGATCAGCGACGAGCTGCGTCACGCCGGGCTGCTCGACCCCCGAGCCGACCGGCAACTGCAGATCCAATTGATCAAGAGCCAGCTCAATACCGGCGTGATCACCGGCCACGGTGAATTGGCAGCACGCTTCACCCTGCGCAAGGGCGACGAGTTGTTGTACGAAACGACCAAGGAAGTGGAACGTGATTGGGACAGCAGCTTCTTCGGACCGATCGCAATCCCCGCTGCTGCGAACAACTACAACCCGATGGTGCAGGCCCTGCTGAAAAACCTCTACAGCGACCCGCAATTCCTGCAAGCGCTCAAGTAATCAACTGATCAAAAAAAGAGCCGCAAATGCGGCTCTTTTTTGTCGATGTCAGCCGCGAGGAATGCGGGCACCCACAGCGGAGTACTTCATGCGGTTGCTGTCGACCCAGTTCTTCAGCAGCGCATTGACCTGTCGATTGAACGTATCGGTGACCGCCGCCTTGGGCGTATTGCCCGCCAGAGGAAGGAACCAGATGCCCATCCAGGTATTGATTGCGTCGTGGTTGCTGGTTTTGCCCAGCGACTGACCACGCTCATCCAGCGTTTCCAGGCTCATGGTGTACTGGTCGGTCGCGAGCGCAGGAATGATCGTCAGGGTCAGGCCGCTGATGAAGGCCATCGCCATCTGCCCACCACCCGGCGCGTGGTTGTAAACCTTCAGGTGCAGACTGTAGTCACCAGGTTGTTTCTCGAATTCGTCGAAACTCACACGACCGAACAAACCCGATTCGTTGAAGGCGCGCTTGAGCTCCGGCTTGAGCATTTCTCGGGCTTGCGGCACTTCGTTGGCCTGCGCATTGCCCGGATCGCCCTGGTAGAAATCGAAGTCCACATAGACGTTCGGCTTGTGGGAGTAGCTGGCCATCGATGGCAAATCTACAGGTGCCACCTCATCCTTGGTGAAGCTTGCGCAACCACCCAGGGTCAATGCCAATGCGAGACTCAGGACTTTTCCAAATTGCATATCGACTTCCTTGCAGATCAAAAAAAAGCAGCCAGTCAGACTGCGGAGCCGATTCTAGAGCGATTGCGACGCAAGCTAAAGGTGGATGACGGGCAAACTGCAAGCCCATTGACGATTGCTGCCTTTCACCATGGGTAGAAATCGGCCGAGGTTGGTGGACACGTCGGCTCTTCCAGACCGCCTCCCGTGCGGTGCGGCCGACGGTCAAAGGGACGGCGAGCATCCTGGGGACTTCGCGCTGGGTAATCGACCGTGATGATCCGGTGGGTTCGGGGTTTGTCATCAACTGATGCCCCGCCGGTTTTGCGGGCGTGCGCAAACGCTGTGCACCCCGCAAATCTGCAGGAACGGGCTGGGGCTGAGTATCAACTGGACGAAGCCCCGACCGATGCAGGCGCTTGTCGCTTGAACGCAACGCAGAAGCACAAGAGCACAGCCACTGCAAAAAGCGCCGGGAACAGCCAGATGCTCGTCCAGTCATGCAACGTGCCGACGGCGTAGTGATCGGTTACTTTACCGGCGACCCAGAAGCCGATCAGCATACCCAGCCCATAGGTGGCCAACGTGATCAGGCCCTGAGCGGAGCTTCGGCAGCCAGCCGTGGCCTTGGCATCGGTGTAAATCTGCCCCGAAACAAAGAAAAAGTCGTAGCAGACCCCATGCAGCGCGATGCCCAGCAGGAGCATGAACGCTTGCCCGTCGCCATGGCCGTAGGCAAACAAGACGTAGCGCAACGCCCACGCCAGCATGCCCACCAGGAGCGCCATTTTGATCCCGAAGCGTGTGATGAACAGTGGCAGCAACAGCATGAAGAGGACTTCGGACACCTGCCCGATTGCCATTTTGGCCGTGGGGTTGGTCACTCCGATCTCGGAAAGGAAAGGGTTGGCGTTCTGGTAATAAAACGCCAAGGGAATGCAAATCAGGATCGAGGCCAGAAAGAACACCAGGTAGCTGCGATCCTTCAGCAGACCCAGCGCGTCCAGCCCCAGCAATTGACGCAGATCCGAGCGCCCCGCCGCTGCCCTGGTCGGTGGCGTCGCAGGCAAGCTGAGGCTGTAAAGGCCCAGCACCAGCGAAGCGAGCGAGGACATCAGGAAGGTGTTTCTCAGCCCGCCGCTGGCCACAGCCTGCGCCGAATCCCAGGCGAACACGATACTGATGACGACTCCGGCGACAATCCATCCCAAGGTGCCCCAGACTCTGATGCGTGCGAACTCCTTGGCCGGATCGCTCATCTGGCGGAATGCGACCGCGTTCACCAGTGCCAGGGTCGGCATGTACACAACCATATAGGCCAGCACGTAGGGATAGAACGCGCTGAAATCCGGCGCCTGATACAGCTGATACAGCAGCACCGCGCCCAACAGGTGCAATACCGCGAGGATTCTTTCTGCATTGAAGAAGCGGTCTGCCACCAACCCGATGACGAACGGGGCAATGATTGCGCCCCAGGACTGTGTCGAAAACGCCAGCCCTATCTGCGCACCGTTAGCCGCCAGATGCGAGGACAAGAACGTGCCCAGGGTGACGAACCAGCCGCCCCAGATGAAAAACTGGAGGAACATCATTGCGCTTAATCGCAGGGACATCGTGTTCATGTGCAGATCACCGTTTTATTGTTATGTCGGTCATGCAGGGACAGCTCAGGCGTCAGGCAACCCCAGCAATCGTCTGTTGAAATCAGCGTCAGCCGCCACACCGGCGAAGTCGTCGAAGGCTTTGCGGGTCTTGTCGATCATGTGCGCGTCAATGAAAGCGGCACCCTGCGCCGCACCTTGGGCCGCGTCCTTCAGACAGCACTCCCATTCAAGAACGGCCCAGCCATCAAAATCGTATTGGGTCAACTTGCTGAAAATCGACTTGAAATCGATCTGTCCGTCTCCCAGCGACCTGAAACGGCCCGGCCGTTCCACCCAGCCTTGATATCCGCCGTAGACGCCTGAGCGAGCGTCCGGCCGGAATTCGGCGTCCTTGACATGGAACATGCGTATCCGCTCGTGATAGCGATCGATGAAGCCCAGGTAGTCCATCTGCTGCAGCAACAGATGACTGGGGTCGTAGAGGATGGCGGCCCGGGGATGGTGATCGACAGCCTCCAGGAAACGCTCGAATGAGGCGCCGTCATGCAGGTCCTCGCCGGGGTGAATCTCAAAGCAGAGATCCACGCCCTCCTCCTCGAAGCAATCGAGTATCGGCCGCCACCTTGCCGCCAGTTCTTCGAAGCCTTGCTCGACCAGTCCTGCCGGCCGCTGCGGCCATGGGTAAACGTAGGGCCACAACAGGGCGCCGGAAAACGTGGCATGTGCCGTCAGGCCCAGACGCCGACTGGCCCGTGCCGCCAGCTTGAGCTGCTGCACGGCCCACGCGGTGCGCGCTTGCGGCTGGCCGCGAAGGTGTTCAGGCGCAAATGGGTCGAACAGCGCGTCGAAAGCTGGATGGACGGCCACCAATTGGCCCTGCAAATGGGTCGACAGCTCGCTGATTTGCACGCCGGCTGTGGCGCAGATCGAGGTCAGTTCATCGCAGTATTCCTGACTCTCGGCAGCGCGGGCCAGATCGATGAATTGGCTGCCCAGCGTAGGAAGCTGGATGGCCTTGTAACCCTGCGAAGCAGCCCAGCTAGCGATGTTGGCGAGGGTATCGAAAGGCGCCTCGGCCGACATGAACTGCGCCAGAAAGATGGCTGGTCCACGCAATCCGGGCTTGTCTTCAGCCTGAAGTTCTGACGGTGACTTCGGGGTGGTCATGATGTTGTTATCTCCGTCCATTGTGAGTGCCTGCGGTGGCTGGCGATCGCCGCCTCAATGAATGCCATGCCTCTGTGACCAATCTCTATACCGGGAACGCCGGGTACCTGATGCCCTTTGGCGCCCCCGCGAATCGCGCGAGCGAAATCGCCGTACAGGTTGGCCATGGCTTCGAGATAACCTTCCGGGTGTCCCGCCGGTAACCGCATGCGCTGCTGGGCCTCTGCGCCAAGCCAGGGTTGGCCCAACCCTGAGCGCAACAAACGCAGTGGCTGATCCAGAGATCGATGGATCAGGCTCGACGGGTCTTCCTGTCGCCACTCCAACCCGCCGAGGTTGCCGTAAACCCGAATCTTCAACGGGTTTTCCTCACCGGCGCAGACCTGGCTCGCGAGCAACACGCCGCTGACACCACCCTCCATCTTGATCAGCATGCTGGCGTCATCGTCGAGCTGTCGGCCGTCGACATGTGATCCAAGGATCGCGCACAGGCTGCTAACCTGGCGCCCCGTGACGAACTCGGCCAGGGAGAAAGCATGGGTGCCGATGTCGCCGATACACCCACCGATCCCCGATTGCTCCGGTTGATCACGCCACGCCGCCTGTTTGTTACCCGATTGGGCAACGTCCTGACTAAGCCAGCCTTGGGGATACTCGACGATGACTTTTCGCAGTTCGCCCAGAACGCCTGATTGCACCAGTGCCCGCGCCTCCCAGACCATGGGATAGCCGAGGTACGTATGCGCCAGGCCATACAGCCTGTCGCTTGACTCGACAGTGGCCTTGAGCGCCACCAGTTCAGCCAGATTCAAGGCAGCCGGTTTTTCCGAAAAAACGTGGAAACCCGCCTTCAGCGCGGCCTGGGAAATCGGTGCATGAAGGTGATTGGGCGTGACGATGACCAGCAATTCCAGACGATCTTCAGTCGGTCGATTCGCCTCCGCCTGAAGCATCTGCTGCCAGCTGTCGTAAACCCGGTCCTGCGCAAGGCCCAATGCAGCGCCGGTGCGGGCGTTGTTGTCCGGATCTCGGCTGAAGGCGCCACAGACGCACTCGAAGCGGCCGTCCAGACCCGCGGATTGTCGATGCGCCTGTGCGATGAACGACCCCTCACCGCCACCGACAAACCCCATTCTTATCTTTTTCATGATCGCGCCTGTGAAGTGAATGTACGGCCGATTTCAGCGCCGAAAGCGCCTGATGTAACCGGTTACATTGGAGAGCAAATCTAGGCACAATTCAGTCGGCTGTCAAACACCGCCAGATGCGCGTACACAGGCGACCCAGGCTTGGGTTAAGCTCGTGCCCTATCCGAATCGGACCCGAGGTGGCTTTGTCCAATATTCGTGAGGTCGCCAGAATCGCTGGCGTATCCGTCGCAACTGTTTCACGCACGCTCGCATCGCCCGATCGGGTATCGCCCGGCACACGGGATCGCGTCAATGCCGCCATCGAGCAGGCAGGTTATCGACCCAACTTGCTGGCGGTGCAGTTTCGCTCGCGCAAGACCTTCAACATCGTCATTCTGGTCCCCCAGATCGCCAACGCCTTTTTTGCCAGGGTCATCAGTGGTGCGCAACGCGCCGCCCAAGCCTGCGGATACAGAATCCTGTTGTGCGACACACAAGGGGACGAACGGGTCGAGAAGGAATTCGCCAACCTCGTCTATGCCCACCAGGCGGATGGTGTCATTCAACTGCGAGCCAATGACCCGTTCGCAGACCTGGTTGATGGCCAGCAACCGCCACTGGTCAACGCCTGTGAAGTCATCAAGGGTGGACGCTATCCGACGGTGAGCCTGGATAATTTCGGCGCTGCCAGATCCATCACTACGCTTCTGATCGAGTCAGGCCACACACGCATAGGGTTGATCAAAGGCCCGGAGCACAGCCCACTCACCCGCGACCGCGTTGCTGGTTACGAAGAGGCCCATCGTCATGCCAACCTGGCGCTTGATCCGTCTTTGATGTGTGAAGGAGACTTCAGTTTGAGGGCGGGATATGAAGGCGCTGCGATATTGTTGAACCTGCCCGTTCGACCCACTGCGATTTTCTGCGAAAACGACGAGATGGCGTTTGGCGCACTGAAGCGAATAAAGGAGCAAGGCTTGAGGGTTCCTGACGATTGCTCACTGGTAGGGTTCGACGATATCGAGATGGCCTCGTACTGTGATCCGCCGCTCACCACCGTTTCCCAACCGGCTGAGGAGTTTGGTCAGCGGGCGGTTGAAATGCTCAAGGCGCTCATCGAAAACGAGCCCCTGCTCGAAAGGCATAGGGTGCTCCCGTTCAAGATCATGATGCGCGACAGCTTGCGGTCGATTTGAGCAGCGAACGCGCTGGTCGCGATGTTCTGCTACCTGGTAGTCGTCGGGAAGATTCAGCGCATGGATCTCAATCAAGACGACCGTAGTCCGTCACTCTCCAGTAGCGTATCGAGCCAAGGCTCATCGCAAAAATGCGAGGAAGAAAAAGGTCGCCAAGCCCGCCGATGTTGTTGTGCGCCTGACTTTGAAGATCAGTCGCAGCCCCTACAGGCTAGATGCTTTTACATCCTGCACAAACAGCACAAAGGCAGAAGATGTCGATACGACAAATGGCAAGGGTGCTAAAAAATGTCGCTGCGCCACGCATTTACTTAACGACTGCCCCCTGAGTAGAATGCGAGTAATTATCAATCATGTACTTTCGGGATGGCGATGCGCAGCGACGATACACTAGGTATTGCAGATCTAGGGCTGCTCTATCGCACCCACCATTCCTGGTTGCAGGGCTGGCTGAGCCGACGGGTCGGATGCCGCGAAAACGCCGCTGATCTGGCGCAGGACACTTTCGTGCGCCTGCTCAAGTCCCGTCAATCGAGCCCCTTGCGCGAGCCCCGTGCCTATCTGAGCAGCATCGCCCGCGGGTTGATGATCGACCAGTATCGTCGTCGCGAACTCGAGCGGGCCTACCTGGAAAGCGTTCAGCTGCTGCCTGAGCAGCATGTGCCCTCGGCAGAAAGCCGGCTGCTGATTCTGGACGCGCTGGAACGCATAGACCGCATGCTCGACAAGCTCAAACCCAGAGTTCGCCAGGCGTTTCTGTTTGCCCAACTGGACGGTCTGACCTGCGCGCAGATCGCCGAAAACCTGGGGGTTTCCCGCGCGACGGTGGAACGTGACCTGGCCCAGGCCCTGCAACATTGCTATCGCTTGCGTTATGTCGAAGCCTGAGCCGCAAACGCTGGATCCGGCCATTGTCGACCAGGCCATCCAGTGGCTGGTGTCCCTGCGTTTCAATCAGGCCGATGAGCAGACACGGCACCGGTTCGAGCATTGGCTGCGCCAGCGTCCGGAGCATCGGTTGGCATGGCAGCGTGTGGAAACGCTGGGCGATGAGTTCTCGGGCATTCCCACTCAACTGGCCCGACAAACCCTCAGTGGCCGCCACCGTGGCATGCATCGGCGGGACAGCCTCAAGCTGATGGGCCTGTTGGCCACGGTCGGCGCAGCGACCTGGCTCGGCCGGGACTACACACCGCTGCCAGCCCTGCTTGCACAGGAACACAGCAGCACCGGCGAGCAACGACGCTTCCAGCTGGATGACGGCAGCCTTGTTCAGCTCAACAGCGACAGTGCGGTCGACAGTGATTTCGATGCACAGCAACGCCTGATCATCCTGCGCCGGGGTGAAATCATCGTGAACGTCGGCGCCGATGAACACTCGGTCCCACCCCGCCCGCTCTGGGTACGAACCCGCGACGGGATGGTCCGCGCCCAGGCCACCCGCCTGCTGGCGCGCGAACGTGACGACGGCAGTACCCTGCTCGCGGTTCAGGGCGGCGCCATCACGGTATTTCCCGGAGCCAGCCATCCACTTGCCAACGGCGCTGGCAACGGTGTGCGAACCAGCCATCAACTGCTCCTGACATCAGGGAGCGCCCGCGAGCCAAGGGACAGCGGGCTGGATGTCTGGAGCTGGAGCGACGGCGTGATCAGCGCGCGCAACATGCGCCTGGGTGATTTCGTTGCCGAGTTGTCACGCCATCGTCACGGCGTCTTGCGCTGCTCCCAGGAGGTGGCTGATCTGCGGATCTCCGGCACCTATCAACTCGCCGACAACGACCAGGTACTGGCATTGGTCGCGCAGTCATTGCGCTTGCGCATCGATTATCGGACCCGTTACTGGGTGACGTTGACCGCCAACAGCTAAGGCCATCTCCCCGCATCTATTTGTAAAAATTAATGAGGGACTTTCTCATTCTCGTTCGACCTGTAAGGAAGGCCGGAATACAGGCCAGTTTGCCGATACCTTTCTACGGAGCGAGAAAATGAGTGTGTCCCCTGTTCCACAGCGCCATCCATTGAGTTGCGCCTTGCGCGGCGCAATCCTGGGTCTGGTCGTCAGCAGCTACGCGTTGCCGGCGCTGGCTCAATCTTCGAGCACTGATCACAGCAGCCAGGTTCAGCAGTGGAACATTGCCGCCGGCCCATTGGCACCGGCACTTGACCGCTTTGCGCGCGAGGCGGGCATCAGTCTTTCCTACGATGCGTCGAGCGTAGCGGACCGCACGACCCAAGGCGTCAGCGGCACGCTCGGTACGGCGGCCGCGCTGTCATCGTTGTTGCAGGGCAGCGAGTTGCAGGCTGAGCAACAGGGCCCGAATGCTTACCAGCTGACCCCTCAACCCAAGGCTCCCGGCCCGCTCGAACTCGGCTCGACCGATGTCGAGGACTACCGCCTCGCACCTTTGATCATCAATGCCAAGGTCAAGGTGAGTGCCGACGACGACATCAACTCGGTGGTCGCCAAGGAACTCTGGGTCGGCGGCAAGGTGGCGACCAACATTCTCAACACGCCCGCGTCCGTGTCGGTGGTGACGCGCAAGGAAATGGAACAACGCAGTGTCAGCACCACCGAGGAGGCGTTGCAGTACACGCCCGGCGTGGTCAGCGACTTCTACGGCACCGACGACCGCAACGACTATTTCCAGATCCGCGGCTTCCAGGCCACCACCTACCGTGACGGCTTGACCCTGAGCTCGATGCGCGGCGTACGCGAAGACCCGTTCGCCTATGAACGCATCGAAATCATCCGTGGCGCCAACTCCACGCTGTTTGGCCCGGCCGACCCCGGTGGCTCGGTGAATTTCGTGACCAAACAGCCACGCTTCGAGCAGTTTGGCCAGGGCTACGTAACCTATGGTTCCTTCAACCATGTCGAGACCGGCATCGACGTGGGGGATACGCTGAACGACGAAAAAACCCTGGCCGGCCGCTTCACTGCCAAAGGGCAAGACAGCGACCGCGAATACGACCATTCGAAGGACGACAACCAGTTGTTCATGGGTGGCCTCACCTGGGCACCGACGGATTTCACTTCCGCTACCATGGTGCTGGACTACCTGAAAACCGAAAGCTCGCCCAACAGCGGTGGTTATCCGCTGGACAGGGAATACGACCGCAAGGATTTCTTCGGTGAGCCGAGCTTCAACTATCACGATGTCGAGCGCACCAGCCTCAGCACTAACGTCACCCATGACTTCGACAACGGTTTCGTGCTGCGCAGCAACCTGCGTTACAGCACGCTGACCGACGACTACGGCTACGTTTACCTGAGCGACAACGCCTCGCGCGTCGGCACCACCGTCCCGCGCTACCTGCTCGGCACCGACAGCGATGCCGACCAGTTCAACGGCAACCTGATGCTGCAATACGATGCCCGTTTCGAGAACATCGACAGCAGCACCCTTGTGGGCGTGGAATATCTGGACTCCTCGACCAAGGAGCGTTCCATCTACGACCTGACCTCTTCGATCGACATCGCCAATCCGGTATTCACCGGCGTTTCAAGCGCCCTCACGCCGTACACCGAGAAAAAGAGCGAGGCGAAAACCAAGGCAGTATTCCTCCAGCAGAACCTGTCGTTCTACGAACGCTTCATCGTCACCGCCGGTGTGCGCAACGACTCCATGGATCTGTCGAGCAAGGGCTACAACCTCTTCTCCACGCCGGTGCAGTTCGACGATAACGACACCTTTTCCGAGACGTCCTACCGGGGTGCATTGACCTATATCGTCAACGATGAGGTCTCCACCTACGTCAGCATGGTGGAATCGGTCTCACCTCCACAGGTGGGCGTGACACCGCAAACGGGCAGGCAATACGAAGTGGGCGTGAAGTACTCGCCCATGGGGATGGACGCCCTGTTCTCGGCAGCCGTGTATGACCTGACCCAGGAAAACGTCACCATCGCCGTCGTGCTGCCAAGCGGCATCATCGAACAGCAGACGGTGGGCGAATCGCGGGTGCGCGGCCTCGACCTGGAGGCCAAGGCGCAAGTCACCCAGAACGTCAGCCTGATTGGCGGCTATTCCTACATGGATTCCGAAGTTGTGCGCGGTTCCTTGTACGACGGCAGCTCGCTCAAGGGTAACGAGTTCACCACGGCACCCAAGCATTCCGCGTCGCTGTGGAGCTACTACAGCATCCCCGGTACTGACGTGAGCGTGGGCCTGGGCGCGCGTTATGTCGGCGCCTATTACCTGGATGCCGCCAACACCCGTGAAAGCGATGGCACCACGTTGTTCGACGCCGCCTTCAACTACCGGATCGCCAAGGGCACGGACCTGGCCGTTAACGTCAGCAACCTGTTTGATGAGCAACACGTGGTGGGTTCCGGCACGGCGAACTTCTACAACCCGGGTCGCGAGATTACCGCCAAGTTGAGTTACAACTGGTAAGTCCGCGCTCCAGGCTCCCGATGAGAGTGGTGCCCACTGAGTAGCGGGCACTGCCGAGGCTGCGTTGCCTGCCGCAGATTTGAGGCTGATCTGCGGCGAAGCGGCATGGTGGCAGTAGGCATCGCTGGTTTTTTTTGCAGACCTCCATGATCCGGCGGACCGAAGCGCTGGATGAGCCCGTTATCAGAGATTGCGCACAGAAGACCGTAACCTTTGCTCAACTCGCCTCGCGATCACGAAAACCTTCAAGTTTTACAGGCCCACGGCCGGGCAAGCGTGCGACCAACTCCAGCGTTCCACCTAGAGCCTCGACATAGCTTCGCAATGTGGAAATCAGCATATCTTCTCTTTTTTCCACTTTGGAAATGTTGGCCTGCTTCATGTCCAGAAGGCCGTAACACCGAGTTTACAGTCACCACCCACACCCAGTGATGGCCCCCTGCCCAACCTCAACACATAAGCTCATTCCAACACGGTATTTAGAGCTCGATCCGCACCCTGCCTAGAATCGGGGCCCTTATGCCAGTGGATCCAAGTCACGATGTCTCGCCTTACCCCCCTCGATCGCCAGCACCTCGAACCGTCCACCGTAAACACCCTCGACCGACTCCTCACTGACTATGGTCCCTACGCCAGCCTGCTGGGTGCGTTCACCCATCGGCCTCCGGCGCTGGAGCATTTGTTCGGTTATCTGGTGCAGTCCAAGCGTGATGCGCTGATCTCGCCACGGCACCTGGAAATCGCGTTGCTCACGGCCTCCAAGGCCCACGCCTGCCACTACTGCATCGTCCTGCACGAGCCGAAACTGGCGGCTCAGGGCATCAGCCAGGAAGCGATCGAAAAACTGCTCGACGACCATGTGCCGGGCCTCGATGCACAGGATCTGCTGGTGCGTGATTACGCCCGCCTCGTCACCTTGACCCCCGACCGGATCAGCGATGACGTGCACCGCCGCCTACGTGAGTACTACAGCGAAGCACAGGTGGTGGAGCTGACCATTCGTATTGCCCTTTGCAGCTTTTTCAAGCGCTTCAACGAAGCCCTGGAAGTACCGAACGAAGACATAGTCGCCGCAGAACTGCACGGGGAGCCGGCGGTATGACCGCCAAGCTGGCGATCAGTCATCTGCGCAAATCCTTCAACACCGATGGCCAGCCGGTACCGGTGCTCGACGACATCAACCTGCAGGTCCAGGCCGGCGAATTCGTCAGCATCATCGGCCCTTCGGGGTGCGGCAAGTCGACCTTGTTCAACATCCTCACCGGGTTGCTGGAGCACGACAGCGGCCGTATTGCGCTGGACGGCCACGAGGTACCGCACCTGCGCGGGCGGGTGGGCTACATGCTCCAGCGTGACCTGTTGATGCCCTGGCGCACGGTGCTGGAAAACGTGATTGTCGGCCTGGAAGTCAAGGGCGTGGCCCGTGCCGAGTCCATCGAGCGCGCGCGGGAGTACCTGAACAATTTCGGTTTGCTGCCCTTCCAGAACAGCTACCCCAAGGAGCTCTCCGGCGGCATGCGCCAACGCGTGGCACTGGCCAGAACCTTGCTGCCAGACCCGGACATCCTGCTGCTTGATGAACCCTTCTCGGCGCTGGACTACCAGACCCGTCTCTACCTGGAAGCCATGCTGGTGGACACGGCCAGCCAACAAGGCAAAACCGTGGTGCTGGTCACCCACGACATCGATGAAGCCATCGCCCTGTCGCAACGCATTTATGTGCTGAGCGCGCGGCCTGGCCGGGTCAAGAGCGAACAACACATCGACCTGCAAACCCGTTCACCGCTGGAGGCGCGTCACGACCCGCGTTTTGCCGGTTACTTCGACCTGCTGTGTCGAGAGCTGGACATCCAGACTGCCGCCAGGAAACAGGCCTCATGACTCAGACCTCCACCTCCACTGCCCTCGCGACAAACGCTCCGGCGCCACCCACGCGACGTCGTGTGCCGGTGAGCATTGTGCAATTGGGCATCTTGCTGCTGATCGTCGGCACCTGGGAATATGGTGTGCGCGCCGGGTTCATTTCCGCGTTCCTGTTCGGCTCACCCAGCGGCACCGCGCTGGCGGGCTGGAAGCTGATCCAGTCCGGCGAACTGTGGGAGCATGCCTACTACACCTTGTGGGCATCGATCATAGGGTTCGTCGCCGGCACCGTGCTGGGCACCCTTCCGGGATTGCTCTTGTGGTATTCGCCCTATGTGGCCCGGGTGATCGAGCCATTTCTGGTGGCGATCAACAGCGTGCCGAAAATTGCCTTCGCACCTCTGGTGATTCTCTGGTTCGGCACCGGCCTGGTGTCGAAAATCGCCCTGTCGATTTCCCTGACCTCGATCGTCGCCCTGCTCGCGGCGTTCCAGGCCGCCAAGGACACCGACCCGGATCTGCAGAAAATGCTGATCTCCCTTGGCGCCAGCAAGTGGCAGATCTTCGCCAAGGTCGTGGTGCCCTCCGCCCTGCCCTACGTGATCAGCACCTTTCGCATCAACATCGGTTTCGCCCTGGTGGGCACCGTGGTCGGCGAGTTCATTTCGTCCAGCTACGGCATCGGCCATGTGATCTTCGTCGCCTCTTCGCTCTACGACCTGAACACCGTGTGGGTCGGGATTTTCAGCCTGATGGCGCTGGGCTTCGTGCTTTACGCCGGGGTCGAGCTGGCCGAACGAAAACTGCTGCGCTGGAAAGACCAGACCTACGCCACGAACTTCAAACTCTAGGAACTCGCATGACATTGTCCCCCTCCATTCGACTGGCAGGTTTTGCCCTGGCCTCAACGCTGTCCCTGGGTGCCGTTGCCCAGGATCAAACCGTGGTCTCGGCCGCCTTCAAATCGGTGTTCTACCTGCCGGTGTATTTCGCCCAGGAGCATGGCTACTTCAAGGACGAAGGCCTGAACGTGCGCATCGACGTGGCCTCCTCGTCCACCAATGCACTGGCGGCGGTGATCGCCCGCAGCGCCGACTTCTCGCTGCACGGTCCGGAATGGACCGCGATCTCCTTCAGCCGTGGCGCCCCGGTAAAAATCGTCGGCGGCACCCTCAATCGTCTGGGTGTATGGCTGACCTGCAAGGCCGATGTGACGTTCAACGGCTTCGCCAGCCTGGCCGGCAAGACCATTTCCACCGGCACCATGCCCACCACCAGCACTTCCGCCTTCCTGAGGCTGGCGCAGCAAGCCGGCCTGGACCCCAAGAAGGACCTGAACATCCTCCAGGTGCCGATGGGCAACGAGATTGGCCCGCTCAGTTCCGGCCAGGCCGATTGCGCCGTGTTGTATGAACCGGGCGCTTCGCAGGCAGAGGCGCAGGGCTACAAGGTGGTCGCGGCGTTCTCCCGGCAGATGGGACCGTACACCTTCTCGGCGATCTCGACCCGCAAGGACATTGATCCGGACACCTCGCACAAATTCGTCAGCGGAATCGACCGCGCCCTCAAAACCATTCGCAAGGACCCCGAAGCGGCAGTCGCAAGCGGCTTGAAACTGTTCCCCAACCTCGACCCGGCCGTGGTGCGCGCTTCGGTACTGCGCCTGATCAACGACGGTGTATTCGCCGACTCGGTGGCCATCGACCCCAAGGCCCTTCAGGACGCGCTGGCGACACAGGTCGACCTGGGCAACCTCGAACAGATCCCCAAGGATTCGAGCTGGATCGATTTGCAGTGGGCAGATCAGCAGACGGGCAAGGGTTACTGATGCTCCCCTGGCCGGACCTCGCCCCTACAGACGGTAACTCACGGACTGTGGGAGCGTGCCGGCTCGCGATGGTCGTCAACGATGACGCTGGCTAGCTGAAGGCCCGCAGTGCTCTCAGGTTTTTCGCGAGCGAGCTCGCGCCTACAGGGTTCGTGCGGGTTCCAGGGAGACCCTGACAAACACCGGCTCACTGCTGACCAGGCGAATCCCGTCAGGACCGCTTTCCAGCAGGCGTCTCTCTTGCTCCGCAACCAGAAGCTCCAGCTCGAAACCCTCGGCCTTGGTGAAGCGGGAGGCGATCTCGCGGATCGAGTTCGACGCACTCGGTGTGTTGGAGTCGAAATGACCGAGCAGCTTGCCGTGTTGCCGAATGACCAGCCTGTAAGTTTGCATTCAGGGCATACCTGTAGTGGGTGAATGGATGTCAGCGTTCGCGACCTGTTCAGTGGGGATCGGATGCGCCAGGCCAGTAGAAGGCATCAGGCGTGCTGCGAGCACCGAAGATCGCCTGCCCCACACGGACCACAGTGGCGCCTTCCTCGATGGCAATTTCGTAGTCGCCCGACATCCCCATCGACAGCTCATCGAGCCCGATGCCTGCGGGCGCACCCTGACGCAGTTGATCGCGCAACTCGCGCAGCAGGCTGAAGCAGGCCCGGACGCGCTCAGGCTCTGCCGAAAGCACGGCCAGGGTCATCAACCCACGCACGCGGAGCGCGGAAAACGCCGGCAGTTCGCCAAGGAACGCCGGAACATCTTCAGGCCGCAGCCCATATTTGCTGTCCTCACCGGACGTATTGACCTGAACGAAAACGTCCAGCGACCGACCGGCGTCCTGCAGGTGCCGATCGAGCGCGCGTGCGAGGCGCAAACTGTCCAGCGCCTGGAATTCACTGGCGAATTGCGCCACGACCTTGGCCTTGTTGGTTTGCAGGTGGCCGATGACTGACCAGCGCAGCGACGGGAGGTCGCTCATGGCCTGCCATTTGCGGCTGGCTTCCTGCACCTTGTTCTCGCCCAGCCACACACAACCCGCCTGGTGCGCGAGGCGAATGCGTGACTCTTCGACGGTCTTGCTCACTGGCAGCAGGCGCACACTGTCCCTGGCGCGGCCGACACGGGCGCAGGCCGCCTCGATCCGGGCATCGACGGTGGCCAGGTTGCGGCGAAAGTCTTCGACGGTCTCGGCGACAGGCCACAAGCCATGCTGGTCATGGCGGGTCTGGGTGGGTGGATTGGCGCTGTGTTCGCTCATGGCTGCTTCTCCTGTGGGCTTCGGATCACTGGCTCGTTTCCAAGCACGGTTTTCTCCGATATGCTTTGTCTGTGTCTAAATTTATATTGGCATAGGACAATGACCAAAATCAAAGGAAAATCGGCGCAAGAGATCGCCGACTGCGTTCGTGCCCTGGTGCAGAGCGGCGAACTGGCCCCCGGGGCTTCGCTGCCACCGGTGCGCGAGCTGGCGTTGGAGATCAACGTGAATCGCAACACGGTCGCGTCGGCCTATCAGCGCCTGGTGACGGCCGGAATTGCCATCACTCAGGGACGGCATGGCACGACTGTCTGCCAAGCCCCTCGTGCGGGCGAGCAGGAGGGTTTCAGCAGCGGCACCGCGCTGATCGATCTGGCAGACGGCAACCCCAATCCTGCGTGGCTGCCCTCGGTGGCGTCGCTGCTGACAGGTTCACTGCCTCGTCCTTATCTCTATGGCGACGACACGATTCTTCCCGAACTGCGGCTGCTGGGGGAGAAGTCGCTCGGCCCCGATTGCCCCGCGACCTGGAGCCTTGAACTGACCCACGGCGCAGTCGACGCCATCGAACGCCTGGCCGCCGCGCTGCTGGTCCCCGGCGATGCCGTCGCCATTGAAGACCCCGGTTTTCTCGGTAGCCTCAATGCACTGCGCCTTGCCGGCATGCGCACATTCGGCGTCGAGATTGACCGGCAGGGCATGACGCCGGCTTCTCTGGAGGCATCGCTCGCCAAAGGTGCAAGGGCTGTGCTGATCACCCCTCGGGCGCAAAATCCGACGGGTTGCAGCCTGACGAAGAAGCGCGCGCAACAATTGCAGAAAGTCCTGACCAGGTTTCCGGAGGTGGCGCTGATCGTTGACGATCATTTCGGTTTGCTGGACGAAACGCCCTATCACTCGATCATCCCGCCCGGGACCCAGCGCTGGGCACTCGTGCGCTCGGTGTCCAAGGGGCTCGGACCGGACCTGCGCGTGGCATTCGTCGGTTGTGACAGCGTGACAGCAGAACGCCTGCGCACCCGGCTCACGTCCGGTACGTGCTGGGTCAGCCACATCCTCCAGGCCGCAGTCATCACAGGCTTGACGTCGAGCGACGCCCTGGCCCGAATGGATGAGGCGCGGCGGGGCTACACGCGCCTGCGCCAGGAACTGTGCGACGAACTTTCGCAGGTGGGCATCGCCGTCACCCCACCGGAGGGCGGCTTCAATGTGTGGATTGCCCTGCCCGGGGACGCGAAGGATGTCGCCTACGAACTGGCGAAAAAAGGCTGGCTGGTTCGCCTGGGGACGGCCTTTGATGTGGACGGCGAATCCAGGGCCATTCGGGTCACCGTGTCGCACCTTCAGACGGATCAGGCAAAGGCCTTTGCCCGGGATCTGAAGGCTTGCCTCTGACGTTTTACCCAAGAGTTCAGCGAGGAAAAAATGAACGTACATTTTGTGGTACACGAGGCTTTCGAATCGCCAGGCGCTTACGAAAACTGGGTCGAGAGCCGCGGCCATCAAGCCAGCTATTCCCGCGTCTATCTATACGATGAGCTGCCGCAAACCCTGGACGACATCGATCTGCTGGTCGTGATGGGCGGTCCTCAGGGTCCATCGACAACCCGGGAAGAATGCCCGCACTTCGATGCCGCCGCCGAATGTGCACTGATCGCCAAAGCCGTGGCCGCCAACAAGCCAGTCGTGGGCGTGTGCCTTGGCGCGCAATTGCTCGGCGAAGCGCTGGGCGCAAAATGCGGCCACAGCCCGGAACCGGAAATCGGCAGCTACCCGATCACCTTGACCGCTGCCGGCAAAGCCGACGCAAAGCTTGCGCACTTCGGCGACACCCTCGAAGTCGGCCATTGGCACAACGACATGCCCGGCCTGACCGCCGACGCGCAAGTCCTCGCTGCCAGCGAAGGCTGTCCGCGCCAGATCATCCGGTACAGCCAAGGGGTGTACGGTTTCCAGTGCCATATGGAATTCACCCGTGAGGTTGTCGAGTTGCTCATCAAGGCCTCCGCAGACGACCTGCTGAAGCTGGCTGATCGACGGTTCGTGCAGCAGGCCGAGGCGTTGCGGGCGAATGGTTACGACGAGATGAACCAGAAGCTGTTCGGGTTTCTGGATGCCCTCGTTCTGGAACACAAACGATGAGCAACTTGAAAACACCGCAGCCCCTGTAGGAGCGAGCATGCTCGCGATGGTAGTCAACGATAACGTGGGCTGCCTGATACCCCGCGGGGTCCTTGCAACCATCGCGAGCATGCTCGCTCCTACAGGGGCTGCGTCGTGGTCACGGCAAAATGCCGCCTCGTTGGGATTCGCACTCAAATAGCAATTGCTATCATTTACAGATCCAGAACATTTATTTAAGCTTCCGCCGCGATTTATCCGCTCGTCTGCCAGAGAAGCCCGACCATGTCGTTTGTCTCCTTCATCGCGTTGCTCCCCGGACCCCGTCGTTGAACTGGCAGGACATCGACCTGCGCTGGGCCTACAGCGATCTGTTGCTCAGTCTCAGCCGGCAAACCCGTTGCGTGCAGCGCGCCTATGACGTGTTGCACGACGCGCTTGTCCGTTTCGCCCTCGCCCGCCCTGCTCAGCCGGTGACGCAGCCCAACGCCTACCTCAGGCAGGTGGCCCAGTCGGTGTTGATCGACCATTTCCGCCGCAACGCCCGTTTCCAGCCCCTGCCCGATTACCACGAACAAAACGATGACACGCTCTTTGCCCCGTCCGCCGAACACTTGCTGGACATCCAGCAACGGCTGACCGCCCTGCAACGTATTCTCGACTGCCTGCCTGCGCGCTGCCGCGAGGTCTTCTGGCTGGCGCGCATCGAGGGCTGCTCGCAGAAAGAAATCGCCGAGCAGTTGGACATCAGCGTGAACATGGTCGAACGCCACATGGCCAGGGCCCTGGTCGACATGCGCAACGCCCGCGAATTGCTGCGTCGATGAGCACCGCCCGCGAACAGGCGGCGCTGTGGTTCGCGCGCCTTTACAACGGCGCCGACGACCACCCGGAACGCCCGCAGTTCGAGGCCTGGTTGGCCGAAAACCCGCTGCACCTGACCGAGTATCGTGAACTGGCCGAGCTGTGGGGCGATTTCGCTTCGGTGCGACACATCGAGGCACTGGCCCAGGCAATGGAACAGGATCGTCGGCGCCAGCGTCGCCGCCTGATACAGAGCGGCGGGCTCGTCGTGTTGCTGGTGTTGAGCGGCCTGTTCGGCTGGCACGCTCACCGTTACGGCCCTCTGGAGCTCGATCTGCACACCCGCATCGGCGAACGACAGGTGCAGCACCTGCGTGACGGCAGCGAACTGTCGCTCGATGCCGATACCCACCTGCACCTGCGCTTCGACAACACGCTGCGCCAGGTCGAACTGCTGCGCGGTGAGGCGATCTTCTCCGTGGCGCGCCAGCCCGAACGCCCCTTCGTGATCGACAGTGGCCTGGCCCGGGTTCGCGTGCTGGGCACGCGTTTCGTGGTCAACCGCCTGCCTGACCGGCTGCGCATCAGTGTCGATCATGGCACGGTGCAGGTCGACAGCCTCTCCCGTGCGGGCGAGCGCCTGGTGCTGGAGGCCGGACATGTTGCGGAGGTCAGCGCTGACGGACGCCTGCGACGCCTGTCCCGTGCCGCCGGCGATGCCTTCAGTTTCCAGGACGGCAGCCTGGTGTTCGATCAAGCCGACCTGACCGAGGTCGCCGCCACCCTGTCGCGGTATCGCCAGGCCCCGGTGCGTGCCGCCAACGGCAAGAGCCCGCGCCTCAGTGCCGTGGTGCAACTGAGCGATATCGACGGCTTCCTCCAATCGCTTCCCAAGGTGTTGCCGGTTCGTCTTCGCGAAGAATCGGGCACCACGGTCATTCAGCCCCTTTAGTCTCCACGAACATCGGGCAATAGCGACCGTTCGTCGCAGCCGCAAATAATTCGCAATCACAACATCAGGGTAAACCCGGCTTCGAGCGTTAGAGAAAGGAGCTATCCAACACAAGAAGGATGATGTGCATGCACATGCAAGTAACGCTGCGCGCCCTGTCGGCCGTCGTGGCCATGACATTGGCAACCCATACCCTCGCCGCCCCTGTAAATATTGACCTGCCCGCCCAACCACTGGCCGTTTCCCTGCGGCAGTTGGGCGAGGTCGCGGGCGTGACGATTGCGGTCGACAGCCGCCTGGTCCAGGGCCGCCAGGCACCGGCCGTCAGCGGCACGATGGACGCGCAAGGCGCACTCCTGCGCCTGCTCGCGGGCAGCGGACTGACGTACCAGCAAAGCGGCAATACGCTGATCGTGCTGGAAACCGGCAGCACTGCAATGGAGCTGGGCGCCACCAACATCAACGGCTTCGCGCTCGGGGCCACCACGGAAAACACCGGTTCCTACACCACCGGGTCGACGGCCACCGCCACCAAACTGCCGCTGTCGATTCGCGAGACACCCCAGTCGGTCAGCGTCATGACCCACCAGCGCATGGAAGACCAAAACCTCACCCAGTTGCTGGACGTGGTCAAGCAGGCGCCGGGCCTGAGCGTCAATCAGGGGGGCAACGCCGGCTCGGACTCCAGCCTGATCTACTCGCGCGGTTTCGTGGTGGAGAACTATCAGGTCGATGGCTTGCAGCGTCTGGACAGCGGTTACAACTCCGTCGCGCAGAGCAGCGACATGGCGTTGTACGACCGTGTCGAGATCATCCGTGGTGCCACCGGTCTGACCAACGGCACAGGCACACCGGGCGCCACGGTCAACCTGATCCGCAAGCGCCCCACCGCCGACTTCCAGAGCAGCGTATCGGTGGCCGCAGGCTCCTGGAACTACCGACGCGATGAAGTCGACGTCAGCGGCCCCCTGAACGACAGCGGCACCCTGCGGGGCCGAGTGGTCGGCGCCTATCAGGACAACGAGTCGTACATCGACCGCTTCAACGAGCGCAAGAAGGTGTTCTACGCAATCATCGAAGCCGACCTCACGCCCGACACGCTGCTGAGCTTCGGCATGGACTCCCAGACCCACGACGCCGACGACCACGCCCGTGGCGGCCGCCCGCTGTTCAACAGCGACGGCACGCGTGCCAAATGGTCCCGCTCGGATTCGGCGGCGGCCAGCTGGGCCTATTCCAACCGCCATTTCACCAGCGGCTTCGCCACGCTCGAGCACAATCTCACGGAGCGCTGGAAAGCCAAACTGACGCTCAACCGCGACCGTTACGAATACGACGAGGTGCTCGGCTACGCCGCCGGTGGCAACCCCGACCCGGCCACCGGGGCCGGCGTCAACCTGTGGGCCGGGCGCTGGGCTGCCAAACCGGTGCAAACCAGTGCCGACTTCAACCTCTCCGGCAGCTTCGACCTGTGGGGCCTGGAGCATGATGCCGTGCTGGGCTACACGCGCCAGCACACCCAATATCGCTCCAGCAATTTCCCCCTGTGGCGCTTCGACGGGTGGAGCGGTGCCATCGCCAACATCTATGAGTGGAACGGCGACTTCCCGGGCATGCCGCCCATGCCGGCCACCGGGCGCGCGGACCACAAGGAAGATCAGGCGGCGACCTACGGCAGCACGCGCCTGCGCCTGAGCAACGACCTGTCGCTGATCCTCGGCGCCCGGGTCAACGACTGGAAAAACACCGTCAAGACCGAATACTACGACGGCTCGCCAGACACCGACGAACACCGCAGCGAGACCGGAGTGGTCACGCCATTTGCCGGCGTGCTCTATGACCTCGATCAGAACTGGTCGGTGTACGCCAGCTACACGAGCATCTTCAAACCCCAGAGCAACAAGGACATCAACGGCCAATACATCGACCCACTGGAAGGCGAAGGCTACGAGCTGGGCAGCAAGGCGTCGTTCTTCGACGACCGCCTGAACTTCGGTCTGGCGGTGTACGAAGTCAAGCAGGACAACCTGGCCGTACTGATCGAGCCCAACGTTCCGGTCACCGGCGGCGGCTTCGCCTATCGCGCCGAATCCGGCACCAAGACCCGTGGGTTCGAAGTGGAACTGAGCGGCGAACTGGCCACCGACTGGCAGGCCAGCGCCAGCTTCAGCCGCAACATCGTGCAGGACGCCGAGGGCAAGAAGCTCAACACCAACGTGCCGCAGAACACCTTCAAGCTGTTCACCACCTACACCCTGCGCGATATCGGCAACGGGTTGACCGTCGGCGCCGGCGCCAACTGGCAGAGCAGGATCTACAGCAACAACCAGGGTTTGAATCGCGTGCGCTTCACCCAGGACGACTACGCCGTGGTCGACCTGATGGCACGGTATCCGATCACCCGCCAGTTGAGCGCCACCGTCAATCTGAACAACGTTTTCGACAAATCGTATTACACCAGCACCGCCGGCAGCAGCTACTACGGCACGCCGCGCAATGCATCGCTGGGGCTGAAATACAGCTTCTGAAGCACTGTGCAATGGGAGAACCCCTTACAGGGTTCTTCCATCACTGACACAGCAGGCTATTGATTCCTGCCCGGTCCCCGTTCGGAGGTCGGGCGCAACACCGACTGCATCGCCGGTGTCACCTCAACCGCCCCGCCGAGATTGACCTCCGTGACCTGCGCCTGCTTTTTCCGGCTGCGCGAATCATAGGCCTGACGACGTTCGATCCAGCGCCGCAACGCCAACAACAGTGCGCTGACAAACCCGTACATCACGGTGACGATGAACGCCGATTGCAGCAGCGACTGCGGTGCGAAGCTGGATATCTGCTGTGAACGACGCAACAACTCTTCGTACGGAATGATGTACCCCAACGACGTGTCCTGGACGATCGCCAGAACGGCACTGACCAGGGCTGGCAACATCAGCTTCAGCGCCTGGGGCAATACCACCCACACCATCGCCTGATGATCGCGCATGCCAATGGACAGCGCCGCTTCCTTCTGCCCGCGCCCCAGCGAAAGAATGCCTGCTCGCACAATCTCCGCAGTCATCGCGCTGTGGTGCAGCACCATGCCGAAGATCAGGTAGCCCAGTGCCGACCAGTGCAACCCTATTGAAGGCAGCAGGATGACCGTAAACAGGATCAGCAACAGCAGGGGGACCGCTCGGAAACAACCGATGTAACCCGCCGCCAGCGTGCGCACCCAGAACCGGTTCGACAACCGTGCCAGCGCCAAGGGCACCGCAAGGCTGAAGGCCAGCACCGTACTGATCACTGCCGCCAGCAAGGTGGCCATCAGGCCGTCAAACAGGAACTTCAAGGTGCCGGGATGCAGGAAGATTTTCCAGCGATGGGCATCGAACTGACCACTCGCTTCCAGGCGATGCCCGACCGCATACGCAAAGCCGAACAGCAGGAACACGCCCACCACCGAAATGATCCGGTTACGCCGCCTGGCAATCGGTCCCGGCGGCTCGTAAAGCAGGTTATCCGCACTCATCGCAGCACCGCCACTTTTTGCTCAAGGAAGCGGAAGAACAGCCCCGCAGGAAGAGTCAGCAGGAAATAGGCCGCCATGGCCCCGAGAAACGTCGGCACCGCCAGGGCCGTGTCAAAGTTGATCTTCTGCGCGGTGTAGGTAATGTCCGCCACCCCGATCGCCGCGCCGATGGCCGACGCCTTGATCTGAATGATGAACAGGTTGCCCAGGGGCGCAATCACCGACTGCACGGCCTGTGGCAAGACCACTTCGCCCAGTATCTGGTCGAAGCGCATGCCGATGCTGCGTGCCGCTTCGATCTGCCCCACGGGCACGGTATTGATGCCGGCCCGCACCACCTCACAGATCCACGCCGCGCTGTACAACCCCAGGACCAGGACCGTGGAGGTGAACAGCGAATACATGAAGCCGAGCTTCGGCAGGCCGAAAGTGAACAGCAGCAACAACGCCAGCAGCGGCATCATGCGCATCAGTTCCACGTAACTGCTGGCAAACCAGCGAAAGGGTGGCCAGGGGCTCACCCTCATGATTGCCAGGAGCAGTCCGAGAACGATCGCAATGGCGAAGGACAGCAGGGTCAACTGGATGCTGACCCCAATACCGCCCAGAAAGCGTTCGATATACGACATCAGGTTCGCCTCAGCCGAGCGTTACTGTTCGATGACCGGCACCTGGGGTGCACCGAGACCTTCCTGCAGGTCCCTGCTGTACATTTCCTTCCACTGGCCGTCCTTGATCGCGGTGCTCAGTTGCTGGTTGAGCCAGTCACGCCAGGCGGTGTCTTCCTTGATGACGGCAATGCCGTACGGCTCTTCGGTGAAGGGCGTGCCCACCACACGCAGCTTGCCCGGCTGACGCATCGACTCGCCCACCAGCGTCGCACCGTCGTCGACATAGGCGTCGAAACGTTTGTCGATCAGTCCCTCGACGCAGGCCGAGGCATCGCTGAACGTGACAATCTTCGCTGTCGGCGCGAGCGGCTTGAGGTTGCGCTCCACGGTGGTGCCGCTGAGGACGCACACCGTCTTGCCATTGAGGTCGGCGGTCTTGGTGATCGACTGATCGTCGGCGCGCACCAGCGAGTCCTGCCCGGCCAGGTAATACGGGCCCGCAAAGCCGATGACCTTCTTGCGCTCGTCGGTCACGGTCATGGTGGCGATGACCATGTCGACACGCTTGTTCTCGACCAGCGGGATGCGGTTTTCCGGCGTGGTGCTGACCCATTCGATGTTGTCTTCGGACCCGGTGAGCTTCTTCGCGAGCATGCGCGCCAAGTCAGCCTCGAACCCTTCGACCTCACCGGTCATGGGGTTGCGCGACGAAAACATCAGGGTATTGAGCGAGCTGCCCACCACCAGTTTGCCGCGCTTCTGGACCTTGGCCATGGTCGAATCGGCCGGGAACGACTCGGCGGTAGAGGCCGAGACGAAGGAGGCGAACATGCAGGAAGCCAGGAGGGAGACGCCGAGGGAAACGATTCGATGTGTACGCATGGTTGTCATCTCTTGTTCTTGTGATGTTATTGATTGAATCAGTGTGCAAGGACCTTGGACAGAAATTCGCGGGCGCGCTCCGAGCGAGGGGCACTGAAGAATGTCTCGGGTGGAGCGCTTTCGACGATCCGACCGGCATCCATGAAAATGATGCGGTCGGCAGCGGAACGCGCGAAGCCCATCTCATGGGTGACCACGACCATGGTCATCCCGGTGCGGGCCAGGTCGACCATGACCTTGAGCACCTCGTTGACCATTTCTGGATCAAGGGCCGAGGTGGGCTCGTCGAACAGCATCACGCTGGGCTTCATCGCCAGCGACCGGGCCAGGGCCACGCGCTGCTGCTGACCGCCAGAGAGTTCAGCCGGGTAGGACTTGCCCTTGTGGCCCAGGCCGACCTGCTCAAGCAGTTGCAGGGCCCAGGCATCGGCCTCCGCGCCGCGCATGCCGAGGACTTTTCTAGGCCCCATCGCGACGTTCTGCAACGCCGTGCGATGGGAAAACAGGTTGAAACTCTGGAAGACCATCCCGACCTTGGCACGCATCTTCGCCAGTGCCCCACCCTCTTCCGGCAGGCGCTCGCCATGCAGGAAGATATCGCCGTTGGTGATGGTTTCCAGGCGATTGATGCACCGGCACAGGGTCGATTTGCCAGAGCCGGACGGACCGATGATCACCACCACCTCACCGGGCTGCACCTCCAGGTCGACGTCGAACAGCACTTGCTGGCTGCCGAAGAATTTGTTGACGGCACGCAATGAAATGGCAGGCGTTTGTTGATTCAATGATTGAGCCGATTGCATGGTTTCTATCTGCCCCTATAGAGTTGACCCGTACCCGACAGGCACGGCGAACTAGACGAACTTCAACTGCACCGTGGCTTTCAACTGCCCGGCACGCGAGCCGTTGTAACTCTTGAGCACGGGGTCGGCCCAGGGTGCCAGAAGTGGATCATCACTGCCTTCTTCCAGCACACCCAATTGCTTGAGCACAGCAATGGTCACGGCAAACACGCTGGGGAAATCGCCGTCGCTCACCTTGACCGCCACACCCAGGCCACGGCTGCGGATGCCGACCGTCTGCACGCCGTCGGCGCCGGTCTTCGCCACCCAGTCGCCGTTCGAAGCCAGCGTGATGCCGAGGTCGGCGCGACCGGTCCCCGAGACCATGTGCGGGTGGCTGCGCATGGCATCGAACAGGCGCGTCAAGACCGGATCGAGGCTCGCATCGCCCCCGCCATCGCCACTGGCGAGGCGCGCCCACAACAGCGCAAGGCGCGACAACGGCATGCCCAGGTTCGGCGCATTGCAGCCATCGATGCCGGTCCACAGCTGGGTGGGCGCCACCCCGGTCATTGCGGCGACTACGCGCAGAATGTCGCGCTGCAGTTCGTGCTCGGGGGACAGATAGCTCTGGCTGGGTAGACCATGCAGCCGGCAGTAGGCGAGAAAACCGCTGTGCTTGCCGGAACAGTTGTGGTGGCGCTGATCGTACTGAAAGCCCTGGGGCGGCAGGTTGTCCACGGAGTAGAAGTCCGGCAGGTGGCAGCCGCAGCCCAAGTGGTCAACCTCCTGCCGGGTTTTCTCCAGCATGCCGCTCACGGCGTTCACGTGCGAGGTTTCGCCCGAGTGACTGGCGCACATGATCGCCACTTGCTCATCGGAAAAGCCGAAGTGCTCGATCCCGCCGTCACGGACGAATGGAATGGCCTGGAACGGCTTGAGCGTCGAGCGGGAAAACATCATCGAACCGGGATCGCCGGCATAGGCCAGCAACACCCCTTCGTTGTCAACGACAGCCACCGATCCCCAGTGGATGCGTTCCACGTGTTCGTTTCGGGTCGCAATGGCCAATGGAACGTGTGCGGGAAAATCCATGGTGATCTCGATACTCCAAAGCTCGCCTCAGGAAGCACATCCCTTCGGGCGAATACGTGGTCGGTTGGATGAACGACGTGCGCACTTCGATCGAAATTGAGTCTATATTCAGCCAAATACTGATGGAATATCGTGAAACAGAATTCGGTTTTGCATACAGCGCAAAGGCAACCACTTCCAACATGACATCTGAAACCGTACGTATCGATCACCTTGGCGTGATGAGAGCCCTGGTCAAAGTGGTCGAATTGGGCACCTTCTCTGCGGCCGCCCGGGAGATGCACGTCTCCCCTTCCACCCTGACCCGCATGATCTCGACGCTGGAAAAGTCCCTGGACACGATCTTGCTGCACCGCACTACGCACATCGTCGCCCTGACCGAGGCCGGCCAGATCTATCACGCCCGGGCCTTGTCGATGATCGCGGACCTGGACGACACCTTGCGTGTCGTCAGCGACCTCAACCTTGCACCCAGCGGCCCGTTGAAACTGGTGTCGCCGGTGGCATTCGGCAGACGCTTTCTCGCACCGCTGATCGCGCCTTTTCTGAAAATGTACCCGGGCATCCAGATGGACCTGCGGTTGACCGATAACCACAACGACATGATCGTGGGCGGCTTCGATCTGGATATCCATGAAGGCGAAAACCATCTGGAAAACCTCGTCGCCTACCCGATCTGTCGCAACGACTCATTGCTGTGCGCCACCCCGGACTACCTCGCGCGCAATGGACACCCCGCCACCCCGGCCGAGCTCAGTTCGCACAATTGCCTGATCTACCTGCACCCCGACAGCGACCCCCACTGGTACTTCACCAAGGACGAGGTCAAGCACTCGATTTTCCCCAAGGGCAATCTGCAATCGGACAACTCGGAACTGCTGCTCGAAGCTGTCTGCGGCGGGCTGGGTGTTGCCGAGTTCGAGATCTGGCTGGTGCGGGATTTACTATTGAACGGCGAATTGCAGATCGTCCTGCCGGACTATCGATTTGTTAATTCGCTGACCGGGAACCAGATCTACATGGCTTACCTGCCCAATCGCCGTTACTCGACAAAAGTCAGGGTGCTGCGCGATTTTCTCGAAGAGCGACTCAAGGGCATTGGTGAACTGCCCGCAGAACTGTTCAAGCATCGTTTGTGAGCGAGCGCATTACAAACGCTTGTGGTGCACCGAACACACCACAAATCACTGTGGGAGCTGGCTTGCCAGCGATGAGGCCGGCACATCCGACCTCTGTGGAGCCTGACACCCCGCCATCGTCGGACCGCCGCCCGGAACAAGCCCGCTCCCACAAAAGTGAATTGAGACTGGCAACGGACTGACAATCAGACTCCAGGGCAAATTGTCCGACTCCAGCGCAGAACTTCATCCGCCAGGGCAAGGCAATGCCTGCGCCCTTCTCTCACACTCGGTTCCAAAGCAATCGCCGGCATAGCGCGATGCCTACAACAAGAGCCGAGAACATGAACAGTCATCTGCCCGATACCCCAGCCAGCACCGGCCATATTGGCACACGCCAGGCGCGGGTCGAGGACGCCGCCCTGTTGCGGGGCCTGGGCCGCTATGCCGACGATGCGGCCATCCCGCCCGGCACGCTGCACGCGGCTATCGTTCGCTCACCTCATGCCCACGCACGCATCACCTCCATCGACTTCGCCAAAGCCCTGACCCTGCGAGGTGTGCACGGCGTTCTCGTCGGTGAGGATGTCAAACGTTGGGCACTGCCGTTTCCGGTCGGCGTGCGCCAACCCATGGAGCACTGGTGCGTCGCGGTCGACAAGGTGCGTTACGTCGGAGAACCGGTGGCGGTGGTCATCGCCGAAAACCGTTACCTGGCCGAGGATGCCATTGAAGCGGTGCGCGTCGTCTATGAACCGCTGCCGCCGATCATCGACCCGCTGGCGGCAACCGGCGAAGAGGCGCCAGTGCTGCACGAGGCAGTCGGCAGCAACGTGGTCAACGAACGTCATTTCCGTTATGGCGAGCCTGAGCAGGCCTTCGAGTCCGCCGCGCATCGCATCTCGCTCAACGTTCAGTACCCACGCAGTTCCTGCACGCCCATCGAGTGTTATGTGGTGCTCGCCCAGTTCGAACGCACCACGGGCGTGTACGACGTCATGGCCAACTTCCAGGGCCCCTACGCCTTGCACACGGTCATGGCGCGCGCCTTGAACGTCCCTGGCAATCGCCTGCGGCTGCGCACGCCGAAGGACTCCGGCGGCAGTTTCGGGATCAAGCAGGGCGTCTTCCCTTACGTGGTGATGATGGGCCTGGCCGCTCGCAAGGTGGGCGCCCCGGTGAAGTGGGTCGAAGACCGCCTGGAACATTTGCAGGGCGCGTCATCGGCGACCAATCGCGTCACCGAGATCGAAGCGGCCGTGGACCCCGACGGCCGGGTGACAGCCCTGCGATATGACCAGATCGACGATTGCGGCGCCTACCTGCGCGCTCCGGAACCGGCGACCTTCTATCGCATGCACGGCAACCTGACCGGCGCCTACGGGATTCGCAATCTGCAGGTGCGCAACCGCGTGGTGCTGACCAACAAGACGCCAACCGGCCTCAACCGGGGATTTGGCGGGCCCCAGGTGTATTACGCGCTGGAACGGCTGATGCAGCACATCGCCGTCAAGCTGCAACTCGATCCGCTGGAAGTCATTCGGCGCAATCTTGTCCCCGCGGACGCCTTTCCCTACCGGGCGGCCGCCGGTGCCCTGCTCGACTCCGGCAATTACCAGGCAGGCATTGCGCTGGCGGTCAACGAGGGGGGGCTGGGGCAATTGATACAGCGTCGCGAGCAAGCGCGAGCAGAAGGCCGTCTCTACGGCATCGGTTTTGCCGCCGTGGTTGAACCTTCGATTTCCAACATGGGATACATCACCACCGCCATGAGCGTGGATGAACGCGCCAAGGCGGGCCCCAAGAACGGCGCAGTGAGCACCGCCACCGTCACGGTCGGGCCACTGGGTGACGTTACCGTCCATGTGTCGTCAACGCCCCAGGGGCAAGGCCATCAGACAGCGGTGGCGCAGGTGGTCGCTTCGGTGCTGGGCGTGACGCTGGAATCCATCATCGTCAATGTCGAACTCGACACCCAGAAGGACGCCTGGTCGATCGCCTCGGGCAACTATTCCAGCCGTTTCGCCGGCGCCGTTGCAGGCGTGGTCTATCAGGCGGCCATCAAGATACGCGACCGACTGGCCAATCTGGCGGCGACTCAACTGAACGTCGAGGCCAGCGATGTGCGATTTGCCGGTGGAAAGATCTTCACCGTCGACGGCCCCTCGGCGCCGTTTCACCGGATCGCAGGTGCCGCGCACTGGGCGCCCGGGCTGCTGCCCGAGGGTGAATCCGGTGGCATGCGCGAAACCGCGTTCTGGTCACCGCCGCAACTGACGGCTCCAGACGATACTGATCGGGTCAACAGCTCCCTGTGCTACGGCTTCGTGTTCGATATCTGCGCGCTGGAGATCGATCCGGTCACGGGCGCCATTCATATCGAGCGCTATGTCACCTGCCACGATGCGGGACGCCTGATCAATCCCGACCTGGTGGACGGGCAGATTCGCGGCGGCTTCACCCAGGGATTGGGCGCCGCGTTGATGGAGGAATTTGCCTATGGCGCGGACGGCAGCTTTCTCAGTGGCACCTTTGCCGACTACCTGGTGCCCACCGCACCGGAGGTCATCGAGCCCGTGATCCTGCACATGGAAACCCCCTCGCCTTTCACGCCCCTGGGGGCCAAAGGCGTCGGTGAAGGCAACAACATGAGCACGCCGGTGTGCATCGCCAATGCAGTGGCCGATGCACTGGGCCGGGATGATATCCGCCTGCCCCTGACGCCATCGCGGGTGCGTTCGATGATCGGCATTGACGAACCGCCCAGGCCAGCGGGCATGGAGCAGGATGACAGTTTCCCTGAAGCCATCACCGGCGGTCCCGCCCTGCAAGCCCGCGACAGCGTGATCATTCCGGCAGCGCCACAACAGGTGTTCGACACCTTGCTCGATCCGCAGACCCTCAAGGCGATCATCCCGGGCTGCCATGCACTGGAGCTGGAAAGCGAAAACAACTACGCCGCCGACGTGACCGTTGGCGTCGGCATGATCCGCGCCCGATTCGAGGCCAGGGTCGCCCTCAGCGAGCTGGAACCGCCGCACTCGTTACGCCTCTCCGGCTCGGGCAGCAGCTCGATGGGGTCGGCCACGGGCCACGCCAAAGTGCGCTTCGTTGAACTGGAAAACGGCCATACACGCCTTGAGTATCACTACCAGGTGTCGGTGAGTGGCAAGGTCGCCGCCGTCGGCGCGCGCATGTTGCAAGGGGCCTCGAAAGTCATCATCGGCCAGATCTTCACGCGTCTGTCCCAGCGCGTCACCGGCCAGGCCATCCACACCCCTTGGTGGACGCGCTTGAAAACCACCCTCGCCACCCTGCTGGGCAAAGGAGGTGAGCAATGAAACCTGCCGCGTTCGACTACGTACGGGCCAGCCACCGCGAAGAAGTGCTGGATCTGTTGGCCGAATATGGGCAGGACGCCCGGATCATCGCCGGCGGCCAGTCACTGATGGCGGTGCTGAACATGCGTCTGGCCCAACCCAAGGTACTGATCGACATCAACCATGTCGCCGACCTGAATTTCATCGAACGTCGCAACGGATGCCTGGCGGTCGGGGCTGCGGTGCGTCAGGCACAACTGCTGGCGCACCCGTCCCTGGCCGATGACGTGCCCTTGCTGGCGCAGGCGATGCCCTGGATCGGACATTTCCAGACCCGCAATCGCGGCACCGTCTGTGGTTCGGTGGCGCACGCCGATCCGAGCGCCGAATTGCCGCTGTGCCTCGTCACCCTGGGCGGTGAGGTGATCCTGCAATCGAAAAAGGGCCAGCGCAGCGTCCAGGCAGCGGACTTCTTCCAGGGGATTCTCACCACCGCCAAACGCCCCGATGAACTGGTGTCCGAGGTGCGTTTTGCGCTGAAGCGGGACGCCATCAGCTATCGCTTCCGGGAAGTCGCCATGCGCCACGGCGACTTCGCCATGGTCGCCCTGGCCGCCGCCGTCGGCGATGACCACGTCGAGCTCGGCATTGGCGGCGTGGGCGATCGCCCGCAATGCCGCCGGCTGGAGCGCGGCGCCTCGCTGAAGGACGCCTTGAACGAACTGGCCTGGTCGCTCGACGCCCAGGACGACTTGCATGCCAGTGCCGCCTATCGTCGGCAACTGGTTCGTGAACTGGGGCTGCGCCTCATAGAAGGAGTCTGAACATGCGCGCCAATGCCGACCAAGTTTTTCTGGTGAACGTCAAACTCAACGGTCGCGAGCGTCAAGCCACGACCGAATCACGTACCCAACTGTGCGACTTCCTGCGTCACGACCTGGGTGCCACCGGTGTGCATGTGGGCTGTGAACACGGCGTCTGCGGTGCCTGCACCGTGCTGGTGGACGGCGTGGCGATGCGCTCGTGCCTGATGCTCGCGGTGCAAAGCCATGAGCAACGCATCGACACCGTGGAGTCGTTGGCCGAGGACGATGAGCTCAGCGACCTGCAACAAGCCTTTCGCCGTCATCACGCGCTGCAATGCGGATTTTGCACGGCGGGGATTCTCATGTCCTGCGTGGATTTCCTCGACCGGGTTCCCGATCCCGACGAGACACAGGTACGCGACATGCTCTCCGGCCACCTGTGCCGCTGCACCGGGTACACCGGCATGGTCCGGGCTGTTCTCGAAGTGGCCACCCAACGTCAAAAGAACCTGGAGGTACAACAATAATGTTCGATCTCGGACGCAGCTTCCTCGCAGCTGTCGAGCGTCGTCCCGACGCCGTGGCAATCAGCGATGGCGCGCTGAAAAAAACCTACCGGCAATGGTTCACCGATATCCAGTGCGCGGCCCATGGCCTGGAGGGGCTGGGACTCAAACGCGGCGACCGGCTGCTGGTCGCCATGCAGAATCGCTGGCAAATGGCGACACTGCACTGGGCCTGCCAGTTTGCAGGGATCGTCGTTGTGCCGGTCAACTGGCGCTCCACGGCCGATGAGCTGGCCTATTGCATTGGCGACGCCCAGATAAAAGCCATTGTCTACGACGACGCCACCCTCGCGGCCGTGGCCGCCTGCGCCAGCGCCAGCGCTTCAGGGCTACCACGTATCGCCTGTGGCGCGCGCGCGGATGATCGAGACCTGAGCTTCGAGGCGTTGACCGCTCAAGCCCCGGCGTCGACCCTCCTGCGCGCCTCGGCCGAAGACTTCTCGTTGCTGCTGTACACCTCCGGCACCACCAGCCGGCCCAAGGGTGTACCTCGCCGCCACCGCGCGGAACGGGCTGCCGCCGTCGCCCATGTCGCGCAAAACCTCTACCGGCACGATGAATGCACCCTCGGCGTCATGCCGCTGTATCACACCATGGGCGTGCGCTCCCTGCTGTCGATGGCGCTGATCGACGGACAATTTGTCTGCGTTCCACGCTTCGATGCCGAGGCGACGCTGCAGGCCATTGAGCAGCAGCAGGTCACCAACCTTTACCTGGTACCGACCCTGTATCACATGCTCATCGAGCATCCGGGCTTTCACAAGGACCGGGTCGCGACTGTCAAAAAGATTGGCTTTGCCGGTGCGCCCATGAGCGACGGCCTGATGCAACGCGTCGAGCAGGCCTTCGAACCGGAACTGTTCGTCAATCATTACGGCTGCTCCGAGATTTATACCTTCACCATTGACCAGCAGGCCCATCGCAAGCCGGGATCCTCCGGACGCTGCGCGCTCAATCAGCGGATTCGTGTGGTTGCGATCGACACCACTGATCCCGACCTGCCCAGCCGTCAGGGTGAAGAAGGCCAGATCATTGCCGACCTGGCCAGCGATGAAGCGTTCGAAGGCTATCTGAACCGGCCTGAAGCCACCGCCAAGGCGCTGCACGATGGCTGGTACTTCACCGGCGACACCGGCTACTTCGATGCCGACGGTGACCTGTTTGTCACCGGGCGAGTGGATGACCTGATCATCACCGGTGGTGAGAACGTCAGTCCGGTAGAAATCGAAAGCCTGCTGTCATTGCACCCCGCCGTGGAAGAAGTGGTGGTGGTCGGCCTGCCTGACGAACAGTGGGGCAAGATCATCGCCGCTTTCATCAAACCCCGTGGCGAGGTCAGCGACGCCGAACTCGACGCGTGGTGCATGGCCTCCGGGTTGGCAAAGTTCAAGCGCCCGCGCCATTACCAGTTCATCGATCAAATCCCGAAATCACCGGTTGGCAAGGTGCTGCGCCGCGTGCTGCTCGAAGAGCACCAGGCCAACACCTTGAAAACCGCCTGCTAATTCCCAAGAGGACATCCCCATGCAACAGCAATCGATCCAGCAGTTTCTCGACACCGAGTTCGACGGGTTTCAGGTCGTGGTCGACCCGGCACGGGAACGCGCCGACATCATCCTCAACAGGCCGCCATTGAATGTGATTGCCATGCCCCAGCGCGACATGCTGCGCAAAGTATTCGAGGCACTGGACGAACACCCGGCGGTGCGGGTGATCGTGCTTCGCTCCAGCGGCGAGCACTTCTCCAGCGGCGGCGATATCAAGGGGTTTCTCGAAGCTTCGCCGGAACATGTTTCCAAGCTGGCCTGGAACGTCGCCGCACCGGTACGCTGCGAAAAACCGGTGATTGCGGCCAATCGCGGCTACACCTTCGGCGTAGGCTTCGAGTTGTCCCTGGCCTGCGATTTCCGGGTGGCCTCGGAAACCACCCGCTACGCGTTGCCAGAACAGAACCTGGGGCAGATTCCCGGCTCGGGCGGTTCTGCCCGCTTGCAGAAAATGATCGGCATCACTCGCACCAAACACATGGTCATGCGTGCCAAACGCATCAGCGGGCAACAGGCGTATGACTGGGGAATCGCGACCGAATGTGTGCCGGACGGCGAACTGGAAACCACTGTCGATGCTTTGGTCGAAGAACTGCGACGCTTCTCGCCACTGGCACAGCGCACCGCCAAACGGCTGATCAACGACAACGAAAACTCGCCGCTGACGGTGGCCATCGAAATGGAAGGCCATTGCTACAGCCGCCTGCGCGGCTCCCTGGACTTCAAGGAAGGCGTCGAAGCCTTCCACGGCAAGCGTGCGGCGGTATTCAAGGGCGAATGACCCGGGCCTTCACGGCTCAAGGTCAGCCGCTCCCGGACACCGGGAGCGGTCGGCCCGGCAATACTGCACAGACGACCCGTTTCTCCCCGATAACTATAAAAAACCGGAGTCACCGTCATGGCGACCATCAACACCAGCACCACGAATCGCTCGCTCGACTCTCCCGCCGAGGCACCCGCTGCGGGCTATCTGTCGACGCGCAAGGCGTTGCTCGCCGGCTTCGCCTCGACCTTTGGCTGGGCACTGGATCTGTTCGATCTGTTCATCCTGCTCTACGTGGCGCCGATCATCGGTCGACTGTTTTTCCCGTCGGATACGCCCACGCTGTCACTGGCCGCCGTCTACGCCTCCTTTGCCGTCGCGTTGCTGGTCCGACCTCTCGGTTCGGCCATCTTCGGCAGCTACGCTGACAAGTACGGCCGCAAACGGGCGCTGATGGTCTCGATGGTCGGCGTCGGTATTTCCACGGCTCTGTTCGGTGTTCTGCCCACCCTCGCCCAGGTCGGTATCATCGCGCCGATTCTGTTCCTCATCCTGAGGATCGTGCAGGGCATTTTCGTCGGCGGCATTGTCGCCTCGACGCACACCATCGGCACGGAGTCCATTTCTCCACGCTATCGCGGTCTGATGTCGGGCCTGGTCGGTGGGGCGGGCGCCGGTATGGGCGCCCTGCTGGCGTCGTTCGCCTACCTGGTGCTGTCGGAAGTGTTCCCCGGCGCCGAGTTCGATGTGTGGGGCTGGCGCTGCATGTTCTTCTGCGGGTTGATCAGCACGGTCTTCGGCCTGGTCATGTATCGCTTCCTCGAAGAAACCCCGGCCTGGCGTCAACTCCAGGAAAAACGCAAAAACAACGTGGCCAAACCCGCGCAGTCACCTGTCAAGCGCCTGTTCAGCCCCGAATATCGCAAGGTCATGCTGGTCAACCTGTTGATCACCTTCGGCGGCGGTGCCACCTACTACCTGGCGTGCGGGTACCTGCCAACGCTGCTCAACGTGGTGGCCAAGGTGCCCCACGCTCAAACCTCGCACCTGTTGATGTACGGCTCGCTGGCCACCATCGCAGGCTCGCTGATGTTCGGTTACGTGAGCGACCTGATCGGGCGCAAGAAAACCTTCATCCTGTTGAGCCTGATCAATCTGGTCAGCCTGCCCTTGATGTTCCTCCATGTGGCCGACCCCGGTTCCCTGCTGCGCACGGCGCTCTACTGTTCCGGCATCGGCTTCATGGGCGGGGCGATGATCGCGCCGATCCTGATCTTCCTTAACGAACGCTTCACCACCGAGCTGCGCGCCAGCGGCACCGGCCTGTCATGGAACATCGGCTTTGCGCTGGGCGGCACCATGCCGACCTTCGTGTCGTTGGCCAGCAGCAGTCCGGAGCAGATCCCCCAGGTACTGGCGATGTTTGCCGTCGGGCTATCGCTGATCTATCTGGTGGGCAGCCTGGTCGTGCCCGAAACCAAGGGCAACTTCAACTGAGGACCGGCTATGGCAGCGTGTGCCCGTCGGACGCCAGGCCCGCGACGAAATCGGCGATCAGTCCCAGTGTGGCCTGCGTGGCTTCGCGCTGCGGGAAATGCTGGCAGTCGTCGAGCAACACACAGTCGCAAGATGCCGAAACATGAGCCTTGATCACAGACAGTTGTTCAGGGGTGGCGTACTGGTCGTCACGCCCCTGGATGACCAACAGCGGTCGAGCGATGTCCGTCAGTCGTGCGACCAGAGGCTCAAGGCTGAAGTCGGCATGCAGCCAGCTGTCGCTCCAGCCATGGAAGGCGCCGTCCACGTTGTCGCCGTGATGGCGCATCAACTGTTCGCGCAACCGGCCCGTGTGCCACTGCGTGACGGTCTGGCGTATGCCTTCCAGCGTCCTGGCTTCGACCAGGACGTGGGGCGCGAGCGCGATACTGCCGCGCACCCGAGGGTCATTGCTCGCCGCGTGGGCAAGCACGATCGAAGCGCCGTCGCTGTGGCCCAGCAGCACCACATCGTCCAGCTTCAGGGCATCGAGCAAAAGCGCCAGCTCCACCGGACCGTCCTGGTTCAGATACTCGAGCGATCGCGGCAAGGTCACCGGGCTGGATCGCCCGTACCCCTGGCGACTGTAGGTCAGTACGCCGCAGCCGGTCGCCTCGACCAACTGCTCGGGGAAATCGCGCCACTGCGCGGCGCAACCCAGGCCTTCATGCAGCAGCACCAGGGTCGGTCGGCCAGCCTGCGTGGCGGGCAGGTGGCGGTATTCGATCCGGACCTCGCCGAGTTCGACACAATCAGGTTTCACGACACTTTCACAGGACATACAGGGTCTGACACTGAACACAGGGCCCGCAGATTAACGCAATCGTCAGCAATGAGGTGAACCGGCATGCGACATCTGGATGTTCAGGTCATTGAACAGGCCTTGCACTGGGCGCGCTCGGGCCAGGCCGTCTGGCTGTGCACGGTGCTCTCGACTTATGGCTCGGCGCCCCGGGCGCCGGGCGCCATGCTGGTTGCCAACGCACAGGGCGAGTTCGTCGGCTCGTTGTCCGGAGGCTGTGTCGAGGAGGAGTTTCGCGAAAGCCTGGCCCGCGGCGAATTGCTCGAGGCCGCGCAGATCGTCCGTTATGGCGAGAACGCCGAGCAAAGCCGCCGCCTGCAATTGCCGTGCGGCGGCATGCTGATCGTGCTGGTCGAGCATCGTGCCGCCAGCCCGGCCTGGATCGATCACTTGCAGCAGTTGCAGGCCACCTTGCTGGGCCAGCACCAGCAACTGCGTCACGTCGACCTGACCACCGGGCAAACCCACCTGCAACCTGTCTCCCATCAAGCAGGTGAACGAGTCAGCGTTTGTGATGAACAGGTCCATATCCGCGTCGGTCCCGCACTGCGCCTTATTCTCGCCGGCCTGTCGCCGGTCGCCGAGTTCTGCGCCACCTTCGCCCGGGCGATTGGCTGTGAAGTGATCGCTTGCGATCCCCGGGATGAAATGCAGCATGTGCAACTGGAGGGCGTACAGATGCGGCGCATCCTGCCGTCGATGTTCATTGCCGCAGGTGGCTGTCACTCGGCGACGGCGGTGGTCGCCCTGACGCACGATCCGAAAATCGATGACCTGGCGCTCATGGAAGCGGTGCATACGCCGGCGTTCTACATCGGCGCGATGGGCTCACAGGCAACCTCCGCCAAGCGTGCCGAACGCCTCAGACGGATCGCTGGCCTGGACGACGCCCAGATTGCCCGCCTGCACATGCCGATCGGCCTGGACCTGGGCAGCAAATCCCCGGCGGAAATAGCCCTGGCCGTCATGGCCGACGTGTTGCGGGTGTATCACGGCAAACAGCGTCACGCGCTATGAGCACCGGCGGTCATGAACAGGCCGTTTCAACAGGGCCTGACTGGACGCGCGGCCCTGTTCTGCGGGATATTGCACCCTCAAGCATCCTGCCTTGCGCTGTGATGCGCTGCTGCCCGTTGCATGGCGCACGCAACAGACGACTGCCCTCCTCCTTCGGCGCAGTTGAACAACAATAGCCGCTACAAGCGAGTGAGGGAGTTTTTCAATGTCGATTGCCCAACGTGTGTTTCATGGCAAATTCGGGCGTGTCGCCTTGCTCAACATGGATCGGCCGCTGGTGACACACACCCACTCCGAGTGCCACGTCCTGGTCAAGGTGTCCGGTGAAGACACGTTCTTCAACGTCAATGGCCGCCTCGTGCCGCTGACGGATCGCACTGCCGTGCTCGTCAACGCCTGGGAGCCGCATTTCTACGCCCCGCAACCTGATACCGGCAACACCCTTATCCTCGCGCTGTACATCGAACCGGCCTGGCTGGCGACCGCGCAACAATCACTGGCACTGAGTGCAAGACCGGATTTTTTCGCCCACCCCTGCATTGACCTGTCGCTGCAGAACCGCCGATTGGCCGACCTGCTCATCGGCGAAATGCACGGCTATGGTCTGGTGCCCAAAGAGCGGATCGAATTCCTGCTGTTCGACTTGCTGATCCAGTTGATCGAAGACTTTTCCCAGTGGCGACGGCTCTGGCAACTGGGTGCACCGACCTATGGCGAGTTCCGCGATGCGCGCATTCGCCGGGGCACGGCGTATCTGCTCGACCACCTCGAAGACCCGGACCTGATCGACAATGCCGCGCGAGCCAGCGGTTTGTCCCGTGCGCATTTTTTTGCCTTGTTCAAGAAAGACACCGGCATGACGCCCACGCTCATGGTCAACGATGCCCGCATGCGCCGCGCATTCACCTGGCTGGAGCACGAGCGCAGCGGCACGCTGGGCCTGCTGTCCGAAAGCCTGGGTTTCTCCGAACAGGGCCACTTCACCCGCTTCTTCCGTCAGCACATCGGCGCCTCGCCCAGCCAGTACCGACGGGTGGTGGACAGTTACGCCGGAAGTTGACCCAGTCACACATTTATTCAGCTGGCTTTTTCCAGCGCCGAAAACAGGCTGACGAATTCCCGTGAGAGCTTGTGTCGCGGGGCCAGGTGAATCATGGGCACCGATGATTCGTGGGATTCGCGCATCTTGATCGTGCTGCTCAGGTAATCCGGCAGCACCGGCAAGCCTTCAGCCACCAGTTCGTCGATGAGTTTCTGGTGCAGACTGGCCCGGGACATGAACTGGTTGACCACCACCCCTTCCACGATCAACGACTCGTTATGGTCGGCCCGCAACTCGGCCACCTGCGTGATGACGTTGTAGAGGGCCTGGCGGGAAAAGGTGTCGCAGTCGAACGGAATCAACACGCGGTCGGCGGCGATCAGTGCGCTGATGGTGTAAAAATTCAGGGACGGTGGCGTGTCGATGTAGATGCGCTCGTAGTCCTCGGACAACGCGGTCAGCAGGCGGCGCAGCTTGTTGATCTTGAACCGCGATTCGAGCTTTGACTGCAGGTCGCACAACTCCTGGCTGGCCGTCACCAGGTGCAGGTTGTCGTAGCGGGTTTCGGTGATCGCCACGTAGTTCTTTTTGCTGGCGGGGCCGCTGGAGAGGGTTTGCTTGAAGAAGTCGGCAATGCCCATCGGGATGTCGTCGCCACGCAGCCCGGTCAGGTAATGAGTCGAATTGGCCTGCGGGTCGAGATCCACCAGCAGGGTCCTGTAGCCTTCGGCGGCAGTGACCGCAGCAAGATTGCAGGCGATGCTGGATTTGCCAACACCGCCTTTTTGGTTGAACACCACTCGACGCATGACCTTACTTCCCTGAAAGAAAACTCCCACATCATAGGAATGAAACATTTCAGTAATATTTCTGCGCGACATTTTTATTGCATATTTAAGACAGCGCGCCACGCCGAGCGCGCCCCGGGCTCGAGGCTCACGTAAGCCGCCGAGGCGCAGAGGTCCGGGATGGCGGGAAACAATGGATCGACGCGCACCCGTCCTGTGAAATAAAGGCATCAGGCATCATTGAGCGCGGATGCTACTGCCGGTCTCCTCCAGTTTCCCGGGCACGTCCGTCGGAAAAGGAAACCTCCACAAGAAATAAATGTCAGTTGAATCATGAGTCAGGTTTTCTGAATGGCAGGTTTTCTGAAACAATCAACAACCGACCCCGGCTATCGTTCCGAGGTTTGTCGGCCCAAGACCCGGAATGTCCGACGTCGCCATCAAGAGATCAGTTTTTAGCATCCATGCCGACACCCTCACTGAATCCCAACGTTCCAACCGTTCTGCAAGACCTGCGGGCCGGTACGGCCGAGCTGCACATCGCGCTGGAAAAGCGTCTGCCGTTTTTCTCGGACTCGTTGAATATCGAAACCTTTACCCGCCTCATGCAAGCCTATTTCGGCTTCTATCGGCCGCTGGAAAGCGCCTTGGGGGAAAGTGGGTTCATCCCCCGGGACTTCAATCTGACGGCGCGATTGAAGACTGCAACGCTGCGCGCCGACCTGCAGGCCCTGGGTCTGCCCACCTCGGCGCTGGACCGTTTGCCGACCTGCGCGACCTTGCCCGTCATCGACTCCAGCGCCGCGTGCCTGGGGGTGTTGTATGTGCTGGAAGGCGCGACGCTCGGCGGTCAGATCCTGCGGCGAGAGATCGCCGAGCGGCTGGCGCTGGACGCAGACAACGGGGCGGCTTTTCTCGATATCTATGGCGCCACCACCGGACGCCGCTGGCGCGAGTTCATTGAATACCTGGGCAGCCGCCCCATGAGTGCCGACGAGCGAGCCGCCGTCGTGGCCGCCGCGCACACCACATTCAGCTGTTTCGAACGCTGGCTCGAAAGCCAGGAGGTTCTGGTATGACCCCACAAGACAAAGACGCTTTTGAAGAACTGCTGGCCAACTGTGCCGATGAGCCGATCCGTTTTCCCGGCGCCATCCAGCCACACGGCCTGCTGCTGACCCTGACCGAGCCAGGGCTGGACATCATTCAGGTCAGCGCCAACGTCGAGACGTTGCTCGCCCTCCCCCCGCAGTCCCTGATCGGCCAACCGCTGGGCGCGCTTCTCGGCGACGCTCACGCCCGGACGGTGAAGCAGGCTCTGGAGCAATCGGCGCTGCTCGATGTACCGCCGATGCTGTTCGAACTCAACAACATGGTGTTCGAAGGCTTTGTGCATCGCCATCAGGGGGTGTTGATTCTCGAACTGGAGATCCACGTCGAGAACTTCCAGCCGCGCAACGTCGCCGGTAACCAGACTCATCTGGGCCGGATGCTCCAGCGCCTGCAAGCGGCCACCACCCTGCAGGCCCTGTACGACATCAGCGTCCGGGAAATCCAGGCCATGACCGGTTATGACCGGGTCTTGATCTACCGGTTCGAAGAAGAAGGCCACGGCCAGGTCATCGCCGAGGCCTCAGACCCGTCGATGGAGGTCTACAACGGCCTGTTCTTCCCAGCCTCGGACATCCCCGAGCAGGCTCGCGAGCTGTACCGCACCAACTGGTTGCGGATCATCCCCGACGCCGATTACGACCCGGTGCCGCTGGTGCCGAAACTGCGTCCGGACATCCAGGCTCCGCTCGACCTGAGCTTCGCCATGCTGCGCAGCGTGTCGCCCATCCACTGCCAGTACATGAAAAACATGGGCGTGCTGTCGTCCATGAGCATCTCGCTGATGAAGGGTGACAAATTATGGGGGCTGATCAGCTGCGGCAATCGTCAGCCGCTGCACGTCCCGCACGAGTTGCGCATGGCCTGCCAGACCATCGGCCAGGTGCTGTCGCTGCAGATCAGCGCGATGGAGTCGCTGGAAATCAGCCGCCAGCGTGAAGCGAAGATGCAGACGCTGGCGCTGCTCAATCAGGCCATGATCGACTCGCCGCAAAACGTCTTCGACGGGTTGGCCGGGCAACCTCTAGCGCTGATGGCCCTGACCGGCGCCGGCGGTATTGCGATCATCGAGGACAAAACGTTGCACCGCTATGGCAACTGCCCCGAACCGCAAGAGATCCGCGCGCTGCACAAATGGCTGCAGGACAGCGGCGAACCGGTGTTCGCCAGCCATCACCTGAGCAGCGTCTACCCGCCCGCCGCCCAATTTCAGCAAGTGGCCAGCGGCGTGCTCGCCATGAGCCTGCCCAAGCCGGTGGACAACGGCGTGCTGTGGTTTCGTCCGGAAGTGAAAGAGAGCATCAACTGGAGCGGAGACCCGAGAAAGCCCCTGGACCTGGAGAACTCCGACGCGGGCCTGCGCCTGCGCCCGCGCACCTCGTTCGAAATCTGGAAGGTCGAGATGGCCGGGATTTCCACCAAATGGAGCCACGGCGACCTCTTTGCAGCCAACGACCTGCGCCGCTCGGCACTGGAAAACGACCTCGCCCGCCAGGTGCGACGCGAGCAGGACGCCGTGCGCGCCCGGGACGATCTGGTGGCGGTGGTCTCCCACGACCTGCGTAACCCCATGACCGTGATCTCGATGCTTTGCGGCATGATGCAGAAGACCTTCAGCTCCGACGGGCCGCACACCTCGCGCCGTATCACCACGGCGATCGACACCATGCAGCAGGCGGCCGCGCGCATGAACATTCTGCTTGAGGACTTGCTCGACACCTCGAAAATCGACGCCGGGCGCTACACCATCACCCCGCAGAAACTCGACGTGCGCCACATGTTCGAAGAAGCGCAGACACTTCTGACTCCACTGGCGCTGGACAAGGACATCAGCATTTCCTTCGAGGCCGATCCCGACCTGAGTATCCATGCCGACCCCGAGCGGCTCTTCCAGGTGCTGTCGAACCTGGTCAGCAACGCCATCAAGTTCACCCCGCGCCTGGGTACCGTCGGCGTGCAGGCGACATCCGTCGGCAACGAAATCGTGTTCACCGTGCGCGACAGCGGCGAAGGCATTCCCAAGGAAAACCTGCCCCATGTGTTTGAACGCTACTGGACGGTCAAGGATGGCAATCCGACCGGGACCGGGCTGGGCCTCTACATCACGCAAGGGATCGTCGAAGCCCATGGCGGCCGCATCGTTGCCGAAAGCGAGCCGGGCGGTGGCGCCCTGTTCAGGTTTACGGTGCCGGCGTCCATTGAGGGTGTTGAATGAGGCGCCGGAGTGCGACTACGCGCGCCGTCAATCCATCACGACCTGCACCGTGACCACCGCAGCCAGCCCCATCAGGCACAGGACACCGAGGGTGTAACTCACCGTTCGCCATGGCTGCAGGCTTGCCAGGTACGTCGCCGTGTGCACGTACCTCGCGGCGGTAAACACACCGCACAGCCAAAGCGTCATGACGCCGGGCGCATCCAGCGCAATCGCCAGCCCCCCCAGCGCGATGAACATCGGGATGTTCTCCAGGTCGTTCCTCCAGGCGCGCATGGCCCGGCTGACTTCCGGCCGCTCCGCCGCCTGGGCTGATCGATTGAAAACGGCAGCGTCTTCCGGATTGATGAACGCGGTAAAGCGAAGCCGGAAGTACCCCTGATAACAGGAAATCGCCAGCATCTTCAGAAACAGCGCCACGACACAGAGCGCATAGGTTGACAGCACGATGCTCATGCCCGACTCCCGTTCGCCAGGCCCTTGACCGCGATGTACAACAACGGTCCGATGGAAACGAACACCGCCGTGACCAGCAGATAAGGCACCACGCCCCGCAACCGGCCGCCTCGCGCGCGGGTATCGTCGATCATCCAGATGCAAGCCAGCGCCGCCATCAGATAGAGATCGATGACGACCTGCGCGGTGTCGGGTCGAGACAACAGTTGAAGGCCGAACGCGACCAGCGACTGATCGGCGAACGCCATCGTCCAACCGGTATAAAGCGCAAAGATCGTCAACACGAACAATGCAAGGTAATGGGTCCTCATCCTCTTCTCCCGGGTGAATGGTCACCCGACAGTAGTGGTAGAGTCGCTCGTACCTCAATGACCTGACAGGTCATGGACGCACTCAACAGGGACAGTCAGAGTCGAAACATGAGCCAAAAACCTTTTCATTCAACCAGCCCGGCTGCCGGCCCGTCCGCCGGGGAACACCTGCGTCGCCTGCGTCGCCAGGCAGGGCTGAGCCAACTGGAGCTTGCGTTGCTCGCGGGCGTATCCCAGCGTCACTTGAGTTGCGTGGAAACGGCTCGCGCCAGGGCCAGTCCGAGCACCCTGCACGCCCTGCTGTCCGCCCTGGACGTGCCCCTCGAGCACTGCAACGAGGTGTTCCTCGCAGCAGGCTACGCCCCCCGCTACGTCGCCTCGGCCAGCGATGCGCCTACGATGAAAATGGTGTCTGACGCAGTCGACCACATCCTGCAGGCCAACAACCCGGCCCCCGCCATCGTCATCAACGGCCATTGGGATGTCACCGCCGCCAACGCCAGCACAGGCCTGCTGTTCGCACTGGTCGGTATCGACGCCGACAGCCTGTCGGGCCTGAACCTTCTGGACACCCTGCTGCGCCCTGGCGGCCTGGGTGAGCACCTGGTCAACGCGCACGAGATACGCGCCATCGCCTGGCAGCGCGCAGCTCGCGAAGCAGTGGCCAATCCCGCACTGGCTCGCCTGTTGCGGGACATGCCCGGCTCGCCGCCTCCGCCGTTGAACACGGCGCCCGCGCCAGTGGTGCTGACACGCGTGCGATCCGGGCACGGCGAACTGAGGTTCCTGTCGACCTTTACCACCTTCGGCATGCCCCTCGACATCACCGTCGCGTCGCTACGCATCGAACACCTGATACCCGCTGACAGCCAAACCTGGCAGATCATGTCGACGGCGTTCGAGCAATGGTCAGCCGGTGGTGGCTGAACGGGACGGCCGCAGAAGGCTGTCGCTGCGGACAAACACCCCCATCGCGCCGAACCCCTGCCCCGCAAAACCCTCAAACCCTCCATTAGATGGCAGAATCTGCGCACATGATCATCAAGGAGGCCACAATGCTTCGTGTGTTTGAACGAAGGCTCGACCCTTTCCCGCCCGACGAGCTGCCACCGCCACCAGTGGGCCTGGCACGGTTCCTGTGGGCCTGCACCCGTGGCGCTCGCGGTTACATCCTGGCGTTTGCGCTGCTCAGCGCCAGCGTGTCGATCTATGAAGCCTGGCTGTTTTCCTTCCTCGGGCAGGTCGTGGACCTGCTCTCGACCTGGCAGGCCGGCGGCGAAGCCCGAATGCAGGAAAGCCGCGTGCTGTGGGGGATCGGCAGCGTGCTGGTCCTCAGCGTTGGGTTGGTGGCGTTGCGCACCATGGTCCAGCACCAGGTGCTGGCGATCAATCTGCCGCTGCGGCTGCGCTGGGACTTCCATCGGCTGATGCTGCGCCAGAGCCTGTCGTTCTTTTCCGACGAGTTCTCCGGGCGGGTCACGACCAAGGTGATGCAAACTGCGCTCGCAGTACGTGAGGTGCTGTTCACCCTCATCGAGATCCTGCCCGGGATCGGCGTCTACTTCATTGCGATCATTGCCCTGGCCGGCGGCTTCGCGCTGAAATTGATGCTGCCCTTCATTCTCTGGATCGCCCTGTTCGGCCTGGCCATGCTGTACTTCGTGCCGCGCCTGGGCAAAGTCGGCCAGGAACAGGCCAACGCCCGCTCGTCCATGACCGGACGCATCTCGGACGCCTACACCAACATCACCACGGTCAAACTCTTCTCGCACTCCAGGCGCGAGGCGCACTTCGCCCGCGCGGCAATGGAAGACTTCAAGCTCACCGGCTTTCGCCAGATGCGCCTGGTCAGCCAGTTCGAAATCGTCAACCAGGCGCTGGTGGTCGGCTTGATCATGGGCGCCGGCGGCTATGCCCTGTGGCTGTGGCATCAAGGCCAGGTCGGCGCCGGTGCCGTGGCGGCGATCACCGCCATGGCGCTGCGCATCAACGGCATGTCCCACTGGATCATGTGGCAGATGACCTCGCTGTTCGAGAGTATCGGTACCGTGCAGGACGGCATGGAAACCCTGACCCGTGGCCCCAAGGTGCAGGACGCCCCGAATGCCGGCGTGCTGGTACCCGCCGGCGGCGCGGTAACGTTCGACAACGTCAGCTTCAACTACAACGGCGAACGCCAGGTGCTCGACAACCTGAGCCTGCACATTCGTCCGGGGGAAAAAATCGGCCTGGTCGGGCGCTCCGGCGCCGGCAAGTCCACGCTGATCAACCTGCTGCTGCGTTTCTACGACGTGGACAGCGGCGCGATTCGCATCGACGGGCAAAATATTGCCGAAGTGACGCAAGACAGCCTGCGCAGCACCATCGGCATGGTGACCCAGGACACGTCCCTGCTGCACCGCTCGATTCGCGACAACATTGCCTATGGCCGGCCCGAGGCAACGGATGCACAGATCCACCAGGCTGCCGTCAATGCACAAGCCGATGGTTTCATCAGCCAGCTCAGCGACAAGCAGGGTCACAGCGGCTACGACACCCTGGTGGGCGAACGCGGCATCAAGCTGTCCGGCGGCCAGCGCCAGCGCATCGCCATCGCCCGGGTCATGCTCAAGAATGCGCCGATCCTGCTGCTGGATGAAGCCACCAGTGCCCTCGACTCGGAAGTCGAAGTCGCCATCCAGGAAAGCCTCGATGAAATGATGCAAGGCAAGACCGTGATCGCCATCGCCCACCGGCTGTCGACGATCGCGGCGATGGACCGGCTGATCGTCATGGATGACGGACGCATCATCGAACAAGGGACGCATGCCGAGTTGCTGGCGAAAAACGGCACCTACGCGCGGTTGTGGCACCACCAGAGCGGCGGGTTCCTGGGTGAGGACCAGGGAGTGGTCGAGGCGGTGGAATAGGGCCATTTGGAGAGGGGTGATTATCGCCCCCTTCGTATCCCCGACCCTGGCGCTCGCGGGCGCCCATTCAAGAAGCGTCAGGATTCAGCGCCGTCACCGAGCGCATTCTGCTGGGAGGAGCATCATGAAAGCGGCTCCACGTCCGTCGCAACTGCCTGGCGGAGGAAAACCCGGCTCGCTCAGCCACGGCCTCGATGTCCAGTTGTGACCCCGTCAACAACTCACGCGCCAAGGCGATGCGCATGCGGTTGACGTAGTCGATCACGCTCATGCCGGTGTGTTCGTTGAACAGTCGCGACAGGTTACGCGTGCTGGCGCCGGCGATGCTCGCCAGTGTCTCCACCGACCATTCCTGGGTGGGGTCTGCCGCCACGGCATCCTGCGCGCGATGGATCGTCGGGTGGATGTGATTGCGACCCTCCAGCCACGGGGACAATTGCGGGTCTGCGCCACCGCGACGCAAGTAGATGACCAGGTGGCGTGCGATGGACAGCGCAATGGCATGACCGGCCTGCTGGGCGACCAGGTGCAGCATCAGGTCGATGCCCGCTGTCACGCCCGCGCTGGTCAAGCGCTCGCCGTCCTCCACGTACAGCCGGTTCTCTTTCACCCGGGCAGAGGGCGCGACTCTGATCAGCTCGGCCACGCAGCCGTGGTGCGTTGTACAGTCACGCCCGTCCAGCAATCCCGCGCGCGCCGCCATCAGCGCGCCCGAGCAGATCGACACCAGACGCATGCCCGGGCGGATAGCCAGTTTCAGCCAGTCGACAATCACCTGCTCCTGCCGATAAGCCTCGGTGCGATCCACGACGGTCTGATCGAGCAGTACGTCGATGGTACCGGGCACCACCACCAGCGCCTCATCCGGCAGACTCGCCGGCAACGGGGCGATGCCGGCAATCTGCAGCCCGATGGAGCTGCCCACCGTCGCCGAAGGGCCGATGTAATTCACCGAGTAGCGCATGGCATCCTGTTCGCTGTTGGCTTTGCGCAGCACCTCCATGGGCCCCGCCAGATCGAGCAGCAGAATGCTCGAAGGGATGACCACGAACACGGGGATTTCCATCAGGGCCGTTTTCACGCCGGACATATTGTGACTCCCTCCGCTAAGGGTATGGCGCAACGATAGCCGCGAAATTGTATAGCTGAAATGCACGAGCCGGACAACGAACGGACAATTCACGCCATTCTCTATCACGGGTGAGGCCAGCGCCGTGTGCCGGCGCGCGTTCCGGCGGTCCCTGGCTATTGATTCCGCAATGTAACAAGTGAAATTCAATTCATGGGCTCTTTCAACTTTCGACCCAGTAATAAGATTGGCGCCGCCCCACCCTTCCTACTGGAGAATCCCGTGAAAAAAACCCTCATTGCTGCCCTGCTGGCCGCGGCCGCCAACTATGCCAACGCCGGCACGGTACTGGTTGTACTGTCGGATCAGGCGCAACTCGACCTCAAAGACGGCCAGGTCATGCAAACCGGTTTCTTCCTCAACGAATTGATGCAGCCGGTGCAGACCTTCATCGAGTCGGGTCAAACCGTCGTGTTCGCCACCCCTGGCGGCAAGGCACCCACCGCCGACCAGAAATCCAACGACGTGAGCTTCTGGGGCGGCGATGAAAAAGCCCGCCAGCAAAGCCTCGCGCTGCTGGCCACGCTGAAGCTGACCTCGAAGACCGACTCGCCTGCCATCAGCTTCGCGCAGGTGCAGAAGATCGGCTACGACAAATTCGATGCCGTGTTCGTGCCTGGCGGCCATATCCCGATGCAGGATCTGCTGAAGGACAAGCAACTGGGCCAACTGCTGACCCACTTCCATGATAAAGGCAAGGTCACCGGTTTCACCTGCCATGGCACCATCGCCATGTTGTCGGCGATCCCGGACGCCCGCGGTTTTGTCTCCGCGCTGGAGTCGGGCAAACAACCGACCGCGCCCGCCAACTGGATCTACAAGGGCTACAACGTCACCGCCTTCACCGACGCCGAAGAAGAGCAGGCCAAAGGTTTCCTCGGCGGCGGCCATATGAAACTGTTCCCGCAGGACGGCCTGACGGCAGCCGGTGCCAAGTTCTCCGAAGCCAAGCCGTGGAGCGAGCACGTGATCGAAGACCGTGAAGTCATTTCCGGTCAGAACCCCCAATCGGCCAAGGCCGTCGCCGTGGCCATGCTGGCGAAGATGAAGTAAGCCCGGGCGGCTGTTTCACGTCAGACCTGACCCATGGCACAGCCGGCATGCGGTACTGCGCCATGGGTCTCGACGACGTCCGCGTTACAGGGTTTGGCCGATCCGTTATGGAGCCCTGACTGCCACCGCCTATACAGTGGAGAACTTCATGCCCTGGACAGTGGACCAGAGCATGAAGGTGCAGCGCATCCTCGCGCCGGCCAATCCTTCGAACGACAAAAAGGCAATTCACGATGAAAGGTTACTGGATCATTCTCGGATCAACCGTCACCGATACGGATGCCCAGCAAGCGTACGCCCGGTTGTGGGCGCCCATCGCTGAACGTTACGGCGCAAAACTCAAAGCGCTGGACCCGGCGGCATTGCTGGAATCGCACACCACCCGCCGCGTACTGGCCGTCGAATTCCCCAGCTACGCCCAGGCGAAAGCTTGCTACGAGGACCCGGCCTACACGCAAGCGAAAGCGTTTGCGTTACGTGCGGCGCAGCGTGAGCTGATCATCATCGAGGGGGATCTGGGGGATTGAAGACGCGCCGAATGCGAATGGCCGCTCCCCTGTAGGAGCGAGCATGCTCGCGATGAACTCCAGAGCACCGCGTGGAATCAGGCTGCTCGCGTCATCGTTGACGACCTTCGCTGGCAAGCCAGCTCCCACAGTTGACGGCGTTCACCCTGCAGGAGCGAGATTGCTCGCGAAGAACGTCCAGGCGCCGCAGGGTGTCAGGCAGCCAGCGTCATCGTTGACGACCATCGTGGACAAGTCCGCTCCTAGGGGGGCCAGGGTGGCGGCGCTGAGAGGTTTCAGCATTTGATCACAAGGATTGAACCTCGCCACACCAACGCTCTCGGATATAAAAATCCCGGGGCGAAAAAGCATGACCATCGAGCAAACGTTGTTGCGCCAGCGCAGGGTGCTTGCCGAATTTGGCGAGCTGGCGCTGGCGTCAGACGACATGGACCTGATTTTCAATGAAGCCTGTCGGTTGGTGGGCGACGCACTGGGCACGCAGATGGCCAAATTCATGGTCCTGCAGGACGATGGCATGACCCTGTTTCTGCGTGACGGTGTTGGCTGGAAGCCTGGCACGGTCGGCCGGGTGCGGGTGCGCGCCGATGCGGGGAGCCCGGAACGCTTCTCGCTGGACACCGGCAACCCGGTGATCTCGACCGACCGAGCCACCGAAAGCCGCTTTCGCTACCACGACTTTCAAATCGACAATGGCGTGCAGGCCTTCGTCAACGTGCTGGTTCATGGCGCCAGCGAAGAGCAGCCGTTCGGCATCTTCGAGGTGGATAGCCGCACGCCTCGCGCGTTCACCGAAGACGACATCGATTTTCTGCGTGGCTACGCCAACCTGCTCGGCGCCGTTCTGCGCCGCTCCATGACCCACAGTGCGATGCGCCTGACCGAGCACAAGCTTCGTGAAAGCGAGCGCCATTACCGGATCGCCGCCGAACTGAATCCTCTTTGGCCCTGGACGGCCGATGATCATGGCGACCTCACGTCGATCGATCAGCGATGGTTTCACTACAGCGGCCTCACTGCGGAACAATCGTTGGGACGACAATGGATCGACGCCGTCCATCCCAGTGACCAGTCCGTGCTGACCACGCCCTGGACCGAGTCACTGCTGACCTTGCAGCCCTTCGACTCGCAGATACGCATCAAATCCCGATCCTCGGAATACCGTTGGTTCAGGGTCCGCGCGTTATGCAGCCTCGACGGCGACGGAAACTGCGAGCAATGGTACGGCACCATCGAAGACATCGACGACCGCGTGCACCTCGAGCGGGCGCTGCGCGACTGGAACGATTTGCTGGAGGATCGGATCGGTCAACGCACGCAGCAACTGGAAACCGAACAGCGCGAGCGCATGACGGCCGAGTCCAAGCTGCGACAGAGTCAGAAAATGGAAGCCGTGGGCCAACTGACCGGCGGGATTGCCCACGACTTCAACAACCTCCTGGCGGGCATCATCGGCAGCCTGGAGCTGATGCAGCGGCGCATGGACAAAGGGCGCTACAACGATCTGTCCCGCTACAACGCCACGGCCATGACTTCGGCGTCCCGCGCCGCCGCCCTGACCCAGCGGCTGCTGGCGTTTTCGCGACAACAGTCACTCAAACCCGAGGTGATCGAACCGCGGCAGGTTATCGCCAACCTGGAAGACATCATCCGCCGCTCGGTAGGCCCCAGCATCGTGGTCGAGTGCGCGTTCAACGCCAATGACCGCATCAAGTGCGACCTCAACCAGCTGGAAAATGCCGTGCTCAACCTGGCCGTCAACGCCCGGGACGCCATGCCCGATGGCGGCAGGCTCAGTCTCAAGGTCGACCGCCACGTCGAGGATGGAACCTCGACGGCGGAAAAGGCCATGCCGCCCGGGGCCTATGTGGCCATTTCGGTGGCTGACACCGGTACCGGGGTCAGCCCGGACATTCTCTCGCGCATCTTCGACCCCTTCTTCACCACCAAGAAAATCGGCGAAGGTACGGGCCTGGGCCTGTCGATGATTTATGGGTTTACCCAGCAGTCGGGCGGACAGGTCAAGGTCAGCAGCACGTTGGATGTCGGGACCACCTTGACCATGTTCTTCCCGATCGACGAATCGCAGCAAGGCGAACTCGACGTCGACGCTGAAGTGCCCGCGCACAACGCGCTGACAGGTCATGGCGAACGTATTCTGGTGGTGGACGATGAGGCGGCGGTCCGCCAGACGGTGTCCGAAGTCCTGGCCGAATCCGGTTACCACGTGACGGAGGCCATCGATTGTGTGTCGGCGCTGAAGCAGGCCGACAAGTTCGACCACCTTGATGTGCTGGTGACCGATATCGGTTTGCCGGGTTTGATGAATGGCATCGGCCTGGCCGTAGAGCTGCGCCGCAAGTACCCGTCGCTCAAGGTGCTGTTCATTACCGGTTTCGCCGGCGGGGCCAGCCTGGTTTCGGTCGACGCGACCACGCAACTGCTGACCAAGCCGTTCCAGATCAATGAACTGAGCGAGCAGGTTCACTCACTGGTACAGGCGAACCCGCCCGTGCTGCCCTGACGCGCCCGTCAGGTCGAATAGATCCCCACCGCCTGACGTGCCGGCGTCTTGAACCGATGCGGCTGCTGCCGCGCCAGTTGCATCTGGACGTCCGCCACGGCATCCAGCACCCGCTGCGCCCAGCGCTGATCATCCGGCTGCACGACCACGACGCGGAAACCGTGGTCGTGGCCTTCCTGGCCCACACCCTCGGAATCATCGACGTGCAGGTCGATATCGAACGCCCTTGGCAGTTTCGAAGGGGCATTGCGCAGACCGCGCTCGGCGATGACACGGTCGTGCCGGGCGCTGTTGACCACACCGTCGACATGGATGCCGTAGAGCATCAGCCAGCGACGGATGTAGGCCGGTGTGCGGCCGGACGAGGTATAGACCCAGACGCTGCAGTCCTGGCGGCGCAGTTCGCGGATCAATTCGCGGGTGCCGGCGCGCAGCGGTTCACCCAGCCAGCGGTGCAGGCAGTCGGGCAAGGTGTTCGGCTCGGCGGCGCTGTGGTGCGGCAGACAGGCCAGGGTGTCATCGATATCGAAGGAGATACGCACGCGCCGACACTCGACCAGCGGAATGAAGGCCTGGGTGGCTTGCCATGCACGATGGGCGCAGACCAGGCTTTTACTTAACAGCGCAGAGCAGCTCATTACGCGCCTCCGTGATGGACGGGCAATTTGGGTTCGTACAGAAAGTACTTGCCCGGGTCCGGTGACTGATCTTCGAGGAAAGCGGCATATTTTTTCTTGATCTTGGGCAATTCATAGAGCGACTTGACGCCATGTTTGGCCGAGTTGCGAATGACCGATGACGGGTTGAAGTAACCCTTGGCGTTGTGCAGGGTGAGCACGAACGGCGGCAACCCGGCGCGCATCAGCAGGTAGCTGACAATCAGCGAGCCGCTGCGGTGGTTGCCTTCGATGAACAGTTGCGGCTTGCTGAGGATGCGCACGTAGACACCGGCGGCACGTTTCCAGATCGACTCGCTGTGATACGCGCAGTACCAGTTGTACAAATCCTTGATGCCGCCTTCGAGGTTGTTGAAAAAGTGCGCTTCGGTGGCCGCCAGGTGCGGCGCGTATTCCAGCCGGCGCGCCGGGTCCTTGCCGCACAGGACGGTGGCGTTGATTTCCAGCATCAGGTTCAGGTTCTGCAGATGAAACAGGTCGACGTCGTTGGCCACGTAATCGTCGATCAGCGCGTAACCGTCCAGCACGTTTTGCAGCACTTCGTCGGTCAAGGGGTCACGCGGCTCGGTGAACTGCGCGCTGAGCTCGACAAAGCGGCTCTGCAACTCGCGCAGTGCACGCTCGATCGCGGGTAGGTCAAGGCGACGCTTGGCAAACATGGACATTCCTGGACGCATGGTGTTTGAGACGCAAAACGGCCGCGTGCCCACCAAAGCCTCTGGCGGCATGCGGCCCCGGCCGGACGCGCTCGATCAGCTGAACTTGCCGCTGATGTAGTCGCTGGTCATCTGTTCGCGCGGGTTATCGAAAATCTGCGTGGTCGGGCCCATCTCCACCAGGTAACCGGTGCGGGTGCCCTGGGAAATGTCCACCGAGAAAAACGCGGTGGTGTCCGCCACGCGGATCGCCTGCTGCATGTTGTGGGTCACCAGGGCGATGGTGTAGTCCTTCTTCAACTCGACCATCAGCTCTTCAACGCGGCGGGTGGCAATCGGGTCCAGCGCCGAGCAGGGTTCGTCGAGCAACAGCACTTCCGGCTCGGTGGCGATGGCGCGAGCAATGCACAGACGTTGCTGCTGGCCACCGGACAGCGACAGGCCACTGACCTTGAGCTTGTCCTTGACTTCATCCCACAGCGCGGCGCCCTGCAGGGCGTGCTTCACACGGTCACCGATGTCGCCTTTGTAGCGGTTCAGGCGCAGGCCGAAGGCGACGTTGTCGAAGATGCTCATCGAGAACGGGTTAGGCTGCTGGAACACCATGCCGATGTAGCGACGCACCACCACCGGGTCAACGCCCTTGCCGTACACGTCCTGGCCAAGGAAATGCACATGACCTTCGAAACGGAAGCCGCGCACCAGATCGTTCATGCGGTTGAGGCTGCGCAGCACGGTACTTTTGCCGCAGCCGGACGGACCGATGAAGCCGGTGATCTTGTTCTTTTCGATCGGCACGTGGCTGTCACGCACGGCCATGAAGTTGCCGTAGAAAATCTTGTCGAGCTTGCAGTCCATGACCACCGGGGCCTGGGTCTCGAACGGGGCAGCTACTTTGAGGGATGTGGCGGTCATAATGGTGGTGCTCCCGTTCTCAATACTTTGGCTTGCCGAAAATTCGGCTCACGACATTCACGACCAGCACGATCATCACCAACACCAGCGAGGCCGCCCAGGCGAGCTCGAGCTGGTTGTCGAACGGCATGCCGGAGAAGTTGTAGATCAATACGGCCAGCGATGCGGTCGGGTTCATCACCGCCAGGCTGCCGTCGTGGACGATCCAGTAGTTGCTGAACAGCGCGGTGAACAGCAGCGGTGCGGTTTCCCCGGCGGCACGGGCCACGGCCAGCATTACGCCGGTCAGGATCGCCGGCAGGCCGGTGGGCAGGATGATTTTCCAGATCACTTGCGAGCGGGTGCAGCCCATGCCGTAGGCGGCGTCCTTCATGATCTTGGGCACCATCTTCATCGACTCTTCAGCCGTGAGCACCACGATCGGCAACATCAGCACGGCCAGGGCGACGCCCCCCGCCGGTGCCGAGTAGGTACCGGTGGTCATCACCACAATGGCGTAGGCAAACACGCCGGCCAGGATCGAAGGCAGACCGGTGAGCATCTTGGCGGCGAAGCGCGCGGCATTGGCCAGCTTGCTGTCCGGGCCCAGTTCGGCCAGGAAGATCGCCGCCATGATGCCGACCGGGACCGCGATGGCGGCCGCGATGCCGACCATCAGGAAGGTACCGGCCATGGCGTTGCCGAAACCACCGCCGGTTTCGAAACCGGTGGGCGGCAGCTCGGTGAACACTTCCAGGCTCAGGCGTGCACCACCACGAGTGATCAGCATGTAGAGCACCGACAGCAGCGGCACGCTGGCAATCACCGCACCCAACCAGACCAGGGTGGTCAGGACCAGGCTGCGCAGGGCGCGACCTTCGAACCGGCGCTGCAGGCTGGGCAGAGCGTTTGTAGGGGTCGTCAGGCTAGTCATTATTTAGTACCACGCTGGGCGTAAACCATGATCATGGAACCGATGACGTTCACCACCAGGGTGATGAACATCAGCACCAGTGCCGCGTACATCAACACCTCGATCTCGGTCGGCCCCGCTTCGGGGAAGTTCAGCGCCAGCAAGGCCGCCAGGGTGTTGGCCGGGGCGAACAGGGACAGGGAAATGTTGTTGGCGTTGCCGACCAGCATCGCCAGGGCCATGGTTTCACCCAGTGCGCGGCCCAGGCCCAGCACCAGGGAACCGAAGATGCCGGTGGCGGCGGATGGCACCATCACCTTGAGAATCGCTTCCCAGTGAGTGGTGCCCATGCCGTAGGCCGCCTGCTTGGTTTTCATCGGAACGGCGGTCAGCGCGTCCTGGGAAACGGCGGCAATGGTCGGCAGAATCATGATGGCCAGTACCAGCGCCGCAGGCAGCAAGCCCGGGCCGCTCAGGGACGTGCCGAAAAAAGGAATCCAGCCAAGCTCGGTGTGCAACCAAGTCGTTAAAGGCCGGATCGCCGGAATCACTACGTAGATGCCCCACAGGCCGTAAACGACGCTGGGGATGGCGGCGAGCAATTCGACGATGGTGCGAAACACGGCGGCCAGCTGGGCGGGCAGAAAATCCTGGGTCAGGAAAATCGCCATGCTGACGCCGAAGAAGCCGGCAATGATCAAGGCAATCAGGGCGCTGTAGAGCGTGCCCCAGATCGCCGGCAAAATGCCGTATTTACCTTGGTTAACGTCCCAGACGCTACCGAACAGGACATCCAGTCCGTGTTTCTCCATACCTGGAAGCGCCTTGACGCCAACCTCGTATACCAGTGCAAACACCACGGCCAGAATCAGTACCACACCGATGCGAGCGAGCGCACGGAAGGTCCGATCAACCAGGAAGTCCTTCGTGGACGGTGGTTTGCAGGCAGAGTCCGGATTGACCGGTACGACAAAAGGTTTGTTCATGGGCTGAATCCGGAACGGTGGGGGAAACTCCCCCGGCGCGGCTGACAGCACACACCGGGAGAGGCCACGCGGGTGTTACTGGATGTTGGCGGAAGCCTTGCGAACTTGATCAACAACCGACTTCGGCAGCGGGATGTAGCCCATCGAGTCAGCGATTTCCTGGCCTTTGGTCAGGCTGTACTCGACCATTTCACGCATGGCCTTGGCCTTTTCCGGGCTGTCGTTCTTCTTGCGGAAGATCATCCAGGTGTAGGAAGTGATCGGGTAAGCCTTGGCGCCATCCGGATCAGGCAGCCAGGACACCAGGTTTTCCGGCATCTTCACCGCCGCCAGGGCTTCGGCACCGCTTTCTGCGTTAGGCACCACGTATTGGCCGGCCTTGTTCTGCAGAACAGCGAAGTCAACCTTGGCCAGTTTGGCGAAGCCGTATTCGATGTAACCGATGGCGCCCGGGGTCTGGCGAACGGTGGCGGTCACGCCATCGTTCTTCGGCGACTTGATGAATTTGTCGCTGGCAGGCCAGTTGACGGTGTTGCCTTCACCCAGATCGGATTTGAAGGTGGTGTTGATGGCCGACAGGTGCTTGGTGAACACAGCGGTGGTACCGCTGGAGTCGGCACGCACGACCACGGTGATCGGCATGTCAGGCAGTTTCAGGTCCGGGTTGGCAGCGGCGATCTGCTTGTCGTTCCAGTTCGTGATCTTGCCCAGGAAGATGTTGGAGTACACATCGCGTGGCAGTTTCAGGCCTTTAGGGCTGCCTGGCAGGTTGTAGGCCAGGACGATTTCACCGGCGGTCATCGGCAGCAGTTGCACGCCTTCGGCAACCTTGGCGATGTCTTCGTCTTTCATGGCCGAGTCACTGGCGGCGAAGTCGACGGTCTTGTTCAGGAAGTCCTGTACACCCGCCCCGCTCCCCTTGGACTGATAGTCCACGGTGACGCCCGCCGTGTTTTTGCTGAAGTCCTTGAACCAGGTAAGGTAGATCGGCGCCGGGAAGCTGGCACCCGAACCGGTCAGACGTACGCTTTCCGCAGCGAAGGACACCGAGGTGGCACACAGGGAAACTGTAACGGCCAGCGCAGCCGACTTAAACAAACTCTTCATCAAAAAAACTCCATGGGTTTGACGGGGCCATGGCACTTTGCACTTCAATTGTTAAAGGTTTATGACAAACGCAAGGCAGGCGATCAGTTGTACGACCTTTCTGTCATCTAACTGGAAAGATCAACGGTCGAGGGCAGTCATCCAATCGACACAAAGCCGCCCTAAGGTGGGGACAGGCGCCGTCCCACGGACGCGCGCTCCAGCCAAAGATCGACCCGGGACAGCGCATGAAGGCAATGGATACCGCTACGGCTAAAAGGAAGGGCATCAAGCTGCGTGCCACGGTGATCTACCGTCGCGATGGCGAAGTGCTGTTTGTGCGCAAGCGCCATTCCAAATGGAACCTGCCGGGTGGCACGGTGGAGCGCGACGAAACGCCCCTGCAGGCGGCTCGCCGGGAGATGGCGGAAGAGACCGGCCTGTCCTTCGAGGAATTGCATTACATCGCCGAATTCCGCGAGAACAAGGTCATCCATTACCTGTTCGAAGCCCGGACCACCGCCTCCAAACCCCGCCCCTGCAATGAAATCGACGCCTGCCGCTGGATCAAGCCCAAGCAAGTATCAAAACGCCGGGTACGGCGACCGATCAAGACCATTCTCAAGCGTTGCGCCTGACACCCAGCGGTGTTGCGAAGTCCATCGCGAGCATGCTCGCTCCTACAGTGGAGCGAGATCAACGGTTCAGGTTGGCCCGGGCGCTGTGCAGCTTTTTATAGCTGTCGATCAGGCGCAGATGGCGGTCGAGCCCTTCGAGCTTCATGCTGGTCGGTGTCAGGCCATGGAAGCGCACGCTGCCGTTCACCGAGCCGATCGCCGCGTCCGTGCGCTCGTCGCCGAACATGCGCCGGAAGTTGGCTTCGTAGTCCGCCAGTTCCAGGTCTTCGTCCAGCTCCATCTCCAGCACCACATTGACCGCCTGGTAGAACAACCCGCGTTCGACCGTGTTGTCGTTGTATTGCAGGAAGGCTTCCACCGCTTCCTTCGCTTCTTCATATTGCTGCAAGGCGAGGTAGATCAGCGCTTTCAGTTCGAGGATCGTCAACTGCCCCCAGGCGGTGTTGTCGTCGAACTCGATGCCGATCAGGGTGGTGATGTCGGTGTAGTCGTCCAGCTCGCTTTCCACCAGGCGCTCGACCAGGTCCTGCAACTGCGCTTCGTCCAGGCGATGCAGGTTGAGGATGTCCTCGCGGAAGAACAGCGCCTTGTTGGTGTTGTCCCAGATCAGGTCATCGACCGGGTAGATTTCCGAGTAATCCGGCACCAGGATGCGGCAGGCCGTGGCGCCGATGTGCTCGTACACCGCCATGTAGGATTGCTTGCCCATGCTCTCGAGAATACCGAACAGCGTCGCGGCCTCCTCGGCGTTGGAGTCTTCACCCTGACCCGAGAAGTCCCATTCCACGAACTCGTATTCCGGCTTGGCACTGAAGAAGCGCCACGACACCACGCCGCTGGAATCGATGAAGTGCTCGACGAAGTTGTTCGGCTCGGTCACCGCGTGGCCTTCGAAGGTCGGCTGCGGCAGGTCGTTGAGGCCTTCGAAGCTGCGGCCCTGCAGCAACTCGGTCAGGCTGCGTTCCAGCGCCACTTCCATGCTCGGGTGTGCGCCGAACGAGGCAAACACGCCGCCCGTGCGCGGGTTCATCAAGGTCACGCACATCACCGGGAATTCGCCGCCGAGCGACGCATCCTTCACCAGCACCGGGAAACCCTGGGCCTCCAGGCCCTGGATCCCCGCCAGAATCCCCGGGTACTTGGCCAGCACCTCGGCCGGCACATCCGGCAGGGCGAATTCGCCTTCGATGATTTCGCGCTTGACCGCGCGTTCGAAGATTTCCGACAGGCATTGCACCTGGGCTTCCGCCAGGGTATTGCCGGCGCTCATGCCGTTGCTCAGGTACAGGTTTTCGATCAGGTTGGACGGGAAGTACACCACCTCGCCGTCGGACTGACGCACGAACGGTAACGACACGATGCCGCGGGCTTCATTGCCGGAGTTGGTGTCGTACAGATGCGAGCCGCGCAGCTCGCCCTCGCGGTTGTAGATCTTCAGGCAATAGGCGTCGAGGATTTCCGCCGGCAGCTCGTCTTTGGGGCCCGGCTGGAACCAGCGCTCATCCGGGTAGTGCACGAACGGCGCGTTGGCGATCTCCTCGCCCCAGAACTGGTCGTTGTAGAAGAAGTTGCAGTTCAGGCGCTCGATGAACTCACCCAGCGCCGAGGCCAGTGCACTTTCCTTGGTCGCGCCCTTGCCGTTGGTAAAGCACATCGGCGACTGCGCATCGCGGATGTGAAGCGACCAGACGTTGGGCACGATATTGCGCCACGACGCAATCTCGATCTTCATGCCCAGGCCGGCGAGGATGCCCGACATGTTGGCGATGGTCTGCTCCAGCGGCAGGTCCTTGCCGGCAATGTAAGTGCTCGCGTCTGCCGCCGAACTCGGCATCAACAGTGCCTGGGCATCGGCGTCGAGGTTCTCGACCTCTTCGATCACGAACTCCGGCCCGGCCTGGACCACCTTCTTCACCGTGCAGCGGTCGATGGAACGCAGAATGCCGAGGCGGTCCTTCTCGGAGATGTCGGCCGGCAGTTCAACCTGGATCTTGAAGATCTGGTTGTAGCGGTTTTCCGGATCGACGATGTTGTTTTGCGACAGGCGAATGTTGTCGGTGGGGATATTGCGGGTCTCGCAGTACAACTTCACGAAGTAGGCCGCACACAACGCCGACGATGCCAGGAAGTAGTCGAACGGCCCCGGAGCCGAACCGTCGCCCTTGTAGCGAATCGGTTGATCGGCGATCACCGTGAAGTCGTCGAACTTGGCCTCAAGCCGGAGGTTGTCGAGAAAGTTGACCTTGATTTCCATAGGGGATTACCAGAATAACGAGCCAAAACGAATTGGCCGCCATTATCCGGCTTTTCCCGCAGAAGTCCTGCGCTTTCATCAGAGGCCGCCGACCGGTCCCGGATACCGCCCGCCGAAGGTTTGTGTATCGCAATGTATCTGGCCGCGTTCTGGATACATGAGTTTTCACCCGGCCGGCAATTGGACATAGCCCGGATACGTCACCGCGCTTCAATGCACCCAAGGTTTCAAGAGGCTCATCCCGACCTCCTGGCCAACGGCTCGCAACGGAGACATCAGCATGAAGATGGCACTGCACAACACCCCCGGCACCCACCGCCGCCGTCTGGTCGGTTCGTCGATCCTCGCCGTCGCCCTGTTCGGCGCGTTGGGCACAGCCCAGGCGCAAACGTCGACCCAGCCCGCCACGGCCCAGGCCAGCGTCAGCTACTCGGCGCCCTCGCCCTTCGGCCCGCTCAAGCACATCAAGGCCGGCCTGCTGGACGTGGCCTACGCCGAAACCGGACCGGCCAATGGCCCGGTGGTGATCCTGCTGCACGGCTGGCCGTATGACATTCACAGCTATGACGACGTCGCGCCGATCCTCGCTGCCAAGGGCTACCGCGTGTTGATGCCCTATGCCCGTGGTTATGGCGACACCCAGTTCCTCTCCAAAAAGACCCTGCGCAACGGCCAGCCAGCCGCACTGGCCAGCGACGTCATCGACTTCATGGACGCGCTGAAGATCAAGCAAGCAGTGCTCGGAGGCTACGACTGGGGCGCACGGACCGCCGACATCGTTTCGGCCCTGTGGCCAGAGCGGGTCAAGGCGCTGGTCTCGGTCAGCGGCTACCTGATCGGCAACCAGGCGGCCGGCCAGAACCCGCTGCCGCCCAAGGCCGAATTGCAATGGTGGTACCAGTTCTACTTCGCCACCGAACGCGGTCGTGCCGGTTACGAGAAAAACACCCATGACTTCGCCAAGCTGATCTGGCAACTGGCTTCGCCACAATGGGCCTTCGACGACGCCACCTTCGACCGCAGCGCCAAGGCACTGGAAAACCCCGATCACGTCGACATCACCGTGTTCAACTACCGCTGGCGCCTGGGCCTGGTCCAGGGCGAAAGCCAGTACGAAGCGCTCGAGCAGAAACTGGCCACCTCGCCGTCCATCGGCGTACCGACCATCACCCTCGAAGGCGACGCCAACGGCGCCCCGCACCCCAAACCCGAGGACTACGCCAAACGCTTCACCGGCAAATACGAGTTCCGCCTGATCAGCGGCGGCATCGGCCATAACCTGCCACAGGAAGATCCGAAGGCGTTCGCCCAGGCCGTGATCGACGCCGATCACCTCTGAGCGCACTCACCGAGTTCGATGGCTGTAAAAAAAGGCTCGTTGCTGCAACGAGCCCTTTTCGTCTTTCGATCATCAGTCGAGTAACGAGATCAGGCGCGGATCGATCACGGTCTCCGACACCTCCAGCACGGCCAGGGTGACCGGTAACTTGAAACGCCGGCGACCCGCGCTGCCGGGGTTGAGATACAAACGCTGGCCGCGCCATTCGATATTCGGTTTGTGCGAGTGGCCGGTTATCACCAGCCTGATGGTCGCGTCCAACTCGGCCGGGACATCGGCAATGTCGTGCACCAGCAGTGTTTCCCAGCCTGCGATATCGAAACGCAGAGCGTCAGCGATGTCTTGCGCCCACTCGGCCTTCAGGTCGTTATTACCGCGCACGACGTACAGCTGCGCGATTGCCCGCAGTTGATCCAGAATGTCCGGATGGCCGATGTCGCCGGCATGGACGATCCGCTCACAGCCCTGCAACGCAGCAAGCGCCTCGGGACGGAGCAGACCGTGGGTGTCCGAGATGACGCCGATTTTCATGCGGTGGTCCCCTGTAGGAGCGAACCTCAGGCTTTGGCGGCCATTGCGGTCACTTCCACGCGCATGCCTTCCACCGCCAGGGCGGCGACGCCGACGGCGGCGCGAACCGGCCACGGTTTGGCGAAGAAGCGTTTGTACACTTCGTTGAACGCGGCACGGTCGGCCATGTCGGTGAGATAGATGGTCAGGTGCAGGACGCGGTCCATGGAACTGCCGGCGCGTTCCAGGGCCACTTTCAGCGCCTGCAACGTGCACTCGCTTTGCAGGGTGATGTCACCCAGTTCCAGGCTGCCATCGGCACGGGTCGGGATCTGGGTCGAAACCAGAATGCCGCCAAAACCGGCCACGTCGGAAGAGATGGAATCCGCATCCGGATCGGGGGTGAAAGCGATGTCTTGGTTGGCCATGGGCGTCTCTTGTGCGAGGGATGAAGGAGGCCGCCAGTCTACAGAACTGCGCTCTGCCTCAGTTATTTATACTCAAATGCCAGCTTAATAATATTTTACCGATACAGGGGTCATCCCTAGTCTTGAGCCCAAGAAATGGCAGGCCGTTCGCGTCCTCACTCCAACTCGAAGGGTACAGAGATGACCACCGAAAAAGTAACGACAGACACGCTGATTGTCGGCGCGGGTCAGGCCGGCGTGGCCATGAGTGAACACCTGAGCAAACTGGGCGTGCCGCACCTTGTGCTGGAGCGCAACCGCATCGCCGAGCGCTGGCGCTCCGGGCGCTGGGATTCGCTGGTGGCGAATGGTCCGGCCTGGCACGACCGTTTTCCGGGCCTGGCCTTTGCCGATCTCAGCCCCGACGCGTTTGCCCCCAAGGAACGGGTGGCCGATTACTTCGAAGCCTATGCCCGCCAGTTCAACGCACCGATCCGCACCGGCGTGGACGTGCTGAAGGTCGAGCGCAATGTCGGCCGCCCGGGGTTCACCATTGAAACCTCCGACGGTGTGATCGAAGCCAACCGCGTGGTGGCCGCCACCGGCCCCTTCCAGCGTCCGGTCATCCCGCCGATCGCCCCGCAGGATCAAGCCTTTTTGCAGATCCACTCCGCCGACTATCGCAACCCGGCGCAACTGCCCGAAGGGGCGGTGCTGGTGGTCGGTGCCGGCTCTTCCGGGGTGCAGATCGCCGATGAATTGCAGCGCTCCGGCAAGCAGGTCTACCTCTCCGTGGGCGCCCACGACCGCCCGCCTCGCGCCTACCGCAACCGCGATTTCTGCTGGTGGCTGGGGGTGCTCGGCGAGTGGGATCAAGCGGCGATGAAGCCGGGTCGCGAGCACGTCACCATCGCCGTGAGCGGTGCCCATGGCGGGCGCACGGTGGACTTCCGTGAACTGGCCCATCGCGGCATGACCCTGGTCGGCCTGACTCAGTCGTTCGAAGGCGGGGTCGCCACGTTTCAGCCCAACCTAGCGGAGAACCTGGCCCGAGGCGACGAGAACTACCTGGCGCTGCTCAACGCCGCCGACGCCTACATCGAGCGCAACGGCCTGGACCTGCCGCCCGAACCGCAAGCGCGCATCACCTTCCCGGACCCGGCCTGCGTCACGCAGCCGATCCTGCAACTCGACCTGGCCAAGGCCGGCGTGACCTCGATCATCTGGGCCACCGGTTTTGCCACCGACTACAGCTGGCTGAAGGTCAACGCCTTCGACGACCAGGGCAAGCCGCAGCATCAACGCGGTGTATCGAGCGAACCGGGCGTGTATTTCCTGGGCTTGCCGTGGCAGTCGCGGCGCGGATCGTCGTTCATCTGGGGCGTCTGGCATGACGCCAAGTACGTGGCCGATCACATCGCGATCCAGCGCTCCTACCTCGACTACCACGATGCCGCGCTACGCGCGACGCAAGTCGTCCCGCCCGCCGCCAAGAAAACCGTCAGCGCTTAATCGTTCAGGAGCTTGAAATGGCCACGCCAACGCACACCCGCATTCGCATGTTCAACACCCGGGAAACCTACCCGAACCAGAGCCTGGACAACGACCTGTGCCAAGCGGTTCGCGCCGGCAACACCGTGTATGTCCGGGGCCAGGTCGGCACCGATTTCGAAGGCCGGCTGGTGGGCCTGGGTGACCCGCGCGAACAGGCCGAACAGGCCATGCGCAACGTCAAGCAGCTGCTCGAAGAGGCCGGCAGCGACCTGAGCCACATCGTCAAAACCACCACTTACCTGATCGACCCGCGCTATCGCGAGCCGGTGTACCAGGAGGTCGGCAAATGGCTCAAGGGCGTGTTCCCGATTTCCACCGGGCTGGTGGTCTCTGCGCTGGGGCAGCCGCAGTGGCTGATGGAGATCGATGTGATTGCGGTGATTCCCGAGTGAGACCGCGTCGCTTCCATCGCTGGCGAGCCAGCTCCCACAGGGGTCATGGGTGTACACAAGATTTTCAAACACCCGCGATACCTGTAGGAGCTGGCTTGCCAGCGATGAGGCCCAAGCAGACACCGCATTTGCCAAGGCAATCCAAGGAGCCATATCCATGACCTTCTCCATCACCGCCCGCTGCCCCGACACCGGCCAGTTCGGCATCGCAATCAGTTCTTCCAGCATCGCCGTCGGTGCCCGCTGCCCGTGGCTGCTGCCGGGCGTCGGTGCCGTGTCCACGCAGAACATCACCCTGCCCTCGCTTGGCCCGGACGTCCTGGCCCTGATGGAGCAAGGCCTCACGCCCGCCGAGGCGCTGGACAAGGTGCTCACGCGCAATGGCTACAGCCAGTACCGGCAAATCACCGCCATCGACCACCACGGGCAAACTGCGCATTTCAGCGGCGCGCAAACCCTGGGCATGCACAACGCCGTGGCCGGAGAACAGTGTGTCGCCGCCGGCAACATGCTCGCCGACCCGTCGGTGATCAACGCCATGGTCCAAACCTTCGAACACGCCGAAGGCCAGCTCGCCGACCGCTTGCTCGCCGCCCTGCAAGCCGCCATCGACGCCGGGGGCGAAGCCGGGTCAGTGCACTCGGCGGCACTGGTGGTGGTCGGCGAACTGACCTGGCCCATCATCAACCTGCGTGTCGACTGGGCCGACGACAACCCCATCGGCGCGCTGGAAAAACTCTGGAACGCCTACCGCCCGCAAGTCCAGGATTACATCGACCGCGCCCTCGCTCCCGACCGTTCCCCCGGCTACGGCGTCGCCGGAGACGATCGATGAGCGCCAGCCGCGACCTGCTGCGAACCCTGGTGGGCTTCGACACCACCAGTCGCGAATCCAACCTGCAACTGATCGAATTCGTCCGCGACTACCTCGCCGGTTTCGACGTGCGCTCTGAACTGATCTACAACGAGACGCGCAGCAAGGCCAACCTGTTCGCCACCGTCGGCCCGGCCCAGGTGCCGGGCATCGTGCTGTCCGGGCACACCGACGTGGTGCCGGTGGACGGTCAGCCCTGGACGGTGTCGCCGTTCGAACTCAGCGAACGCGACGGCAAGCTCTACGGGCGTGGCACCGCCGACATGAAGGGCTACATCGCCTGCGTGCTCGCCCTGGTGCCGGCGCTGGTGAACGCCAACTTGCGCGTGCCGGTGCACATTGCCCTGTCCTACGACGAGGAAGTGGGTTGCCTGGGCGTGCGCTCGTTGCTCGCCGAACTGCAGCAGCGGCCGGTCAAGCCGATGCTGTGCATCATCGGCGAACCGACCGAACTGAAACCGGTGCTGGGGCACAAGGGCAAACTGGCCATGCGTTGCGATGTTCACGGGCAAGCCTGCCATTCGGCGTATGCGCCGCAGGGGGTCAACGCCATCGAGTACGCCGCCGAACTGATCGGCGAACTGGGCCGCATCGGCCAGCGCCTCAAAGCGCCGGCGCTGCATGACGACCGCTTCGACCCACCCTTTTCCACGGTGCAGACCGGCGTGATCTCAGGGGGCAATGCCCTGAACATCGTCCCCGCCGACTGCCGCTTCGACTTCGAAATCCGCGCCCTGCCGGCGCAGGACCCCAGCGAAGTCGCGCAGCAGTTGCAGGCCTACGCCGAGCAGCAGGTGCTGCCGCGCATGCGGGCCGTGAGTGAGCACAGCGACATTCGCTTCAGCGAGTTGTCGGCGTACCCCGGCCTGGCCACCGATGCACAGAGCGAAGCCGCCGAGTTGATCGCCGCGTTCTGCGGCTCCCGCGCCTTCACCACCGTGGCCTTCGGGACCGAAGGCGGGCTGTTCGATGCGGCCGGCATCCCCACCGTCGTCTGCGGCCCCGGCAGCATGGACCAGGGGCACAAGCCGGATGAATTTGTCAGCGTCGAGCAGCTGACGCGGTGTGATGAAATGCTGCAAAGGATGCTGGAGTCGATTACTGCCCCATAAACACCAAAAATCCCCATGCCCCAAAATTTAATGAACCCTACCCACCCCTGCCCGCCTAACGCTAAGACCATCAGGAGGGCACACCATGCACATCGAAACCATCTGGATCCTACTCGCCGCCATTTTGGTGATCATTGAAATCTGGGCCATCAACCGGGTCCGCAAAGCCGAAGGCAAATCCAGCAACAAACTGTTATGGATCGTGTTCATTGTCTTCGTGCCATTGTTTGGCCTGATCGCATGGCTCGTGGCTGGTCCGAAACACACCCAGCACAACCCGCATTCACCGCAAACACGACAGTGAGATGGGAGGCGCTCGGACGACCATTTGGGCTTCCGAAAAACGTGTAGGAATTTACCCTTTGTCACGGGGGTTATTACCCCCGCTTGACCGCGAACCCGCCCCGTTACCTGCCGCCCAATTCCCACCGTACGCCATAACCCCCGCCATAGCGTGAAAGCCGCTAAAACAGTGGCACACAGACTTGCTCCATGCCTTGCAAGCTGGTCCTACAGGTCGGTTGTGAGCGTCAAAAACGGTGCCTATATTCGGGTTGTCGCTGAGCATTGTCAGCGATTGGGTTTCGCAGCCCTTGATTGACTCCTAAATCTCATCAGGCATGATTCAGCCCGCTGCATGATCATGGCGGTTGTGCGTGGGAGACCCTCGGGTCTGCCGGAGTTTGGGGATGTCATCCGGTCTGCGAACTTACGCACAACTGCCACCCATTTGATTCGCAGCAAAGAGGTGGCGATCTGACTTGATTGCGAGGTTTACATGACAACCCAACATCCTCCGCACCGTTTTGTCCCCATGTCCCAATTCGCCACCGATTACCCCGTCCTGGTCATCGACAGCGACGCCCCGCTGCGCGAACTCCACAACTGCATCAGCGAACGCCTCCACGCCGTCCTCCCCTACCTGCAACTCATGGGCTGCACCCACCTCCCCGACTACGCCGAAAACGACATCAACACCGTCGCCAACATCGCCCGGATACTGCTCCAGGACGTGAGCGATGTGTTCAGGGTGGTTGAGCAGAGGGGGTTTGCCAGCACTAAAGGTGAGTGACCCGACTTCAAACGTGAAAAAACCCGCATGGATGCGGGTTTTTTACTGCAGAAAGCATGAAGTCTGGTGACACCGCGCTCATCCCGTCGCAAAGCTGTACCGCAGCGGACGAACGGTAGATTCCCTACTTCGCCCGTTGGCCATGCCACTAGGTCTTGCGAGTTGCAGCGACGCCCACGGGTGGCGGCTGCCAATCATCACCCGGCATGATTCGTTTCATGTACTGATCGAACATCGGCACGGTAAAGGCAGTGTCACCGTGGTTTGGGCTCCAGATCATGCCTTTGTTGATCAGGCTGCTGCGTATGGGCCCAAGCGATTGGCTGGTCCGGCCCAGGCGTGCGGCGATATCACCGGAACGATGCGGGCCCGCCCCCAGATCGGCCATCGCTCTCAGGAAGATCTTTTCAGCGACCGTCATCCGATCGAAGCGAACCCTAAAAAAGCTTTCGTCCAAGGCGGCGATCGCCAGCGGAGAAGCCTCCCGAACGTCTTCGACGGAAATGTGGTCATTACTGGCGACATCCCAGGCACTCTTGCCCCACTCCTGAATGAAGTACGGGTAGCCCTGCGTCATCGCAACCACGAGATCCGCCGCGCCTGGCTCGACAGTCACCCCCTCATCTTCGGAAGGTTTGACGAAAGCCACTCTGGCCTCGGGCGGTTCCAGCGGGCCAATCTCCGGATAGTCGAACAAGCGCTCCGCGTAAGACTTCGCATTTCCAGCGCGCCCCCGCAGTTGAGGTAAACCAGCTCCCACAATGGTGACGGGAAGGCTCAATTGCGAAACGCGATGGAGCGCGGTAATGAGCGCCGCGAACTCCTCCTCCACGACGTATTGAAGTTCGTCGATGAAGATGACCAGTGCTGTCTTGGCATCCCGAGCCGCTTCACCGACCTGGGTCAGCAAAGTGGTGAGATCACCCTCAAGATCCCCGTTATCCGCCAGCCCGGCTTCCGCCTCATAATCGATGCCGACCTCGATGTCCTGGTAGGTCACCTTCAGAGAACGGGCGAAACCTGTCAGTGCTCTCAGCGCTCGGACAGCCTTGTCTTTCGCGGCCTCGACCCTGCTGATGCGAAGCAACGCAGAACGCAACTGTGGAGCCAACAAGGAAGGCAGCGACCTACCCTCAGGTGCTTCCGCATAGACGGTATGGATGCCTGAAGCCTCGGCATCAATGAGCATTCGATTCAACAGAACCGTCTTACCGACACCTCGCAAGCCCACCATCACGATACTTTTGGATGGACGCCCAACCCTGAGGCGCTCGATGGAGACACGAAGTTTCTCGCGGATAGCATCACGCCCGGCTAGCTCGGGGGGACGAGTACCAGCACCGGGAGCGTAAGGGTTACGGATGGCATCCATCAGCTCTACTCAATTTAGGCAAGTTATCAAAAAAGGATAATATCTGTATATTTACCTAGACTCAACGCGTATCAGCTACCAAATCTGTCTGACGGAATGCAGGGCATCCGCATTCCGGGCGCGATTATTTCCGACAAGAAGGAGTGTTGCTCGACTTGACCGTGCTGTGGCACTTGCAGGAGACACTTGGCGCAGTGAACCCCACCGGTTAACGCCGGCGACCTGGTTGCCAGACAAAGTGGCTGAAAATGAATACCACTGTGGCGAAGAAAACGAACAACGCGCTCACGGCCACCCACCGGGGCATCGCATTCAGGAACCCGACATTGTCGATGGCCGGCACGCTTAACACTGTCCCGATCCAGGCACCGACGACGATGGCCACCCGGGCGCCCCAGACACTGGTGTATCGCTCGTTCGGGATTTCATCAAACTCATTGCGTTTCAATTTCGGTGCGAAGTAACACCCGCCCAGCACGCAGAAGACCACGAAAGCGCCAAGCCCTGCCGCCTTGAGGTACACCTCATCCACAGCGAAGATGAGCTTGAGGCCCGCCACCAGCATCACGCTGTAAAAAGCCGATGAGGCGAGGACCATCGGTACTGCCCAAAGACAATGGCGAAACGTTCGGGCATCCATACTCGCACGGTTCCTTAGCGCACGGCCGTCAGGTCAGAAATTCGCCGGGGTGTTGGCGCTGATGATTTCCGCTTCGTCCTGGCCGATGTTGCGAAACTTGTGCGGCAAGGTCGTGGGGAAGTAGTAGCCGTCACCGGCGTTCAACACGCTCACTTGCCCGTCGACGGTCAGTTCGACGGTGCCGCGTGTGACCAGGCCGCACTCCTCGCCTTCGGCGTGCACGATCGGCTCTTCGCCGGAACTGGCACCCGGCGCGTATTGCTCGCGCAGCAGGCGCATCTGGCGGCTGGGCACCGAGGCGCCGATCAGCAGCAGGCGCAGGCCGTGGCGGCCGAGGTCGGGCTGTTCGTTGGCGCGGAACACGTATTGGTGCTCGCGGGGCGGTTGGTCGAAGGTGAAGAAGTCGGCCAGGGACATCGGAATGCCTTCGAGCAGCTTTTTCAGGGAGCTGACCGAGGGGCTGACGCGATTCTGTTCGATCAGGGAGATGGTGGCATTGGTGACGCCACTGCGGCGGGCCAGCTCGCGCTGGGAGAGTTTGTAGCTTTCGCGTACCAGTTTGAGTCGTGAGCCCGTATCCATGACAGCCTTATGCAAAAAGAACTTAAGGGTTATGGGGGTGGATGGCGGGCGACGCTTGGTCGCGAAAGTACCGCTTTCCCTGTCCCGGAAATGTGAAAGGCGGGTATTAAATCACGTTTGGGGGTATTGGCCAGCAGGTTCGATGAGTGGAAGGCTTCAGTTATGAGTCTGAATTCTTTCATCCAATGGGAATCCCATGTGGGAGCGGGCTTGCTCGCGAAGGCGGTGCGTCAGATACATCAACGTTGTCTGACACGCCGCCTTCGCGAGCAAGCCCGCTCCCACACTTGATCTACGGTATCAGCATCAAATTCCAAACCGATCCCGCAGCGCGTAGTACGCCGCGCCCATGGCCGTGAGCGGCGCCTGGAACGTGCGGCCGCCGATCATGGGCATGTGCGGCAGCGAGGCGAAGGCGTTGAAGCGTTCGGCATCGCCACGGATCATTTCCGAAATCAGCTTGCCGGCCAGGTGCGAACAGGTGACGCCGTGGCCGCTGTAGCCCTGCATGTAGTAGGCGTTTTTCTCGATACGGCCGAATTGCGGCATGCGTGACATGGTCAGCAGGAAGTTGCCGGTCCAGCGGTAATCGATCTTCACGTCCTTGAGTTGCGGGAAGGTGTTGAGGATCTTCGGCTTGATCAGTTGCTCGATGTCGTCCGGTTCGCGGGCGCCGTAGACCACGCCACCGCCGTACAGCAAACGGTTGTCGGCCGTGAGGCGATAGTAGTCGAGCAGGTAGTTGCAGTCTTCGACGCAATAGTTGTTCTTGATCAGGCTGCGAGCCTGCTGCTCGGACAACGGTTCGGTGACGACGATCTGCGAACCGCACGGCATGCTCTTGGCCGTGACGCGATTGTCCAGGCCTTGCGGCAGGTAGGCGTTGCCGGCAATCAGCAGGTATTTGGCGCGCACCAGGCCTTTGGCGGTACGCACGGTGATCGGTTCGCCGTAGGTGATTTCCACGGCGGCCGACTGCTCGTAGATCCTGCCGCCCAGGCCGATGATCGCCGAGGCCTCGCCCAAGGCCAGGTTCAGCGGATGGATGTGGCCACCCTGCATGTCCAGCAGGCCGCCCACGTAGTTGTTGCAGCCCACTTCGCCCTTGATGTCCGATGCACTGAGCAACGTCAGGTTCTTGTTGCCGTAACGCTCCCAGCTGCTTTTCTGCTCGACCAGGCCCTTGAGCTGCTTTTTGTTCAGCGCGGCGAAGATCCCACCCGGACGGTAGTCGCACTGAATGTCGTAGTGCTGTATGCGTTGACGGATGATGTCGGCGCCTTCGAAGATCATGCTGCCAAGCACTTCGGCGGTCTTGTCGCCATAGCGCTCTTCGATGACATCGACGTCGCGGCTGTAGGAATTGACCAGTTGACCGCCATTGCGACCGCTGGCACCGAAGCCGACCTTGGCCGCTTCGAGCACGGTGACGCTGTAGCCGGCCTCGGCCAGGAACAGGGCCGAGGACAACCCGGTGTAGCCGGCGCCGATGATGCAGACGTCGCAGTCCACCGCTTGCTCGAGCACCGGAAAGTCTCCGGTAAAGTTACGGGTGGCGGCGTAGTAGCTGTTTACGTGGGCTTGATTCATGGTTTTCTCCGAGGGCCGCCGGAACGTGCCGGCGACCTCGCTTTTGTCATAGGGCTCAGAGCTTGATCCAGGTCGCCTTGAGCTCGGTGTACTTGTCGAATGCGTGCAGCGATTTGTCCCGACCGTTACCCGACTGTTTGTAACCGCCGAACGGCGCGGTCATGTCGCCGCCATCGTACTGGTTGACCCAGACGCTGCCGGCGCGCAGCCCACGGGCGAAGGTGTGGGCCTTGCTCAGGTTGCTGGTCCACACACCCGCGGCCAGGCCGAAGATGCTGTCGTTGGCGATGGCCAGCGCTTCTTCTGCGGTGTCGAAGGTGATCAGCGACAGCACCGGGCCGAAGATTTCCTCGCGGGCGATGGTCATGGCGTTGGTCACGCCGTCGAAGATCGCCGGTTCCACGTACAGGCCGCCGGTGTCTTGCAGGGTGCGCTGGCCGCCGGCGATCAGCTCGGCGCCCTGCTCCCGGCCGAGGTCGATGTAGCGCAGCACGTTGTCCAGTTGACGCTGATCGACCAGGGCTCCGACGGTGGTGGACGGGTCGAGGGCGTGCCCCGGTTTCCAGGCTTGCAAGGCTTCCACCAGCAGCGGGATGAACTGATCGCGAATCGAACGTTCCACCAGCAGGCGCGAGCCGGCGGTGCAGACTTCGCCCTGGTTGAAGGCGATGCCGCTGGCCGCCGCCTGTGCCGCCGCGCGCAAATCCGGCGCATCGGCGAACACCACGTTCGGGCTCTTGCCGCCGGCTTCGAGCCAGACGCGCTTCATGTTGCTTTCGCCGGCGTAGATCAGCAGCTGCTTGGCAATCGCCGTCGAACCGGTGAAGGCCAGCACGTCGACGTCCATGTGCAACGCCAGGGCCTTGCCGACGGTGTGGCCGTAGCCCGGCAGGACGTTGAACACGCCTTTGGGGATACCGGCTTCCAGGGCCAGCTGGGCGATGCGGATCGCGGTCAGCGGCGATTTTTCCGACGGCTTGAGGATGAACGAGTTACCCGCCGCCAACGCCGGGGCGAACTTCCAGCTGGCCATGATCAACGGGAAATTCCACGGCACGATGGCCGCGACCACCCCGGCGGGCTCGCGGGTGATCAGGCCGAGCTGGTCATGGGGCGTGGCGGCGACTTCGTCGTAAAGCTTGTCGATGGCTTCGGCGCTCCAGCGGATCGCGTTGGCGGTCGCCGGGATGTCGATGTTCATCGAGTCGTTGATCGGTTTGCCCATGTCGAGGGTTTCGAGCAGGGCCAATTCTTCACGGTTGGCCAGGATCAGGTCGGCGAAACGGATCAGCGTACGCTTGCGCTCCGCCGGTGCCTGGCTGGCCCAGACGCCGGACTCGAAGGTGCGCCGGGCGACGGCCACCGCTTCGCTGGCATCAGCTTCGTCCGTGCTGGCGACGTTGGCCAGGAAGCGGCCATCGACCGGGCTCAGGCATTCGAAGGTCGCACCGCTGAGGGCCGGACGGTACTCACCGTCGATGAAGGCACGGCTTTCGAGGGTCAAGGACTGGAAGCGTTGCTCCCAGTCGCTGCGGGTCATGGTCATGGGGGTGACTCACAAGGAATTGGTTGGATGCGCCCCCTGTAGGAGCGAGCATGCTCGCGATGGTGGTTCAGGCACCGCAGGCATCCTGACAACCCGCGTCATCGTTGACGACCATCGCGAGCATGCTCGCTCCTAGAGGGGGGCCATGTGTCAGACGGTATGCAAATACCAGTTGTACTCAAGGTCGGAGATCGAGTTCTCGAACTCGGCCAGCTCGCTTTCCTTGCACGCCACAAACACGTCGATGTACAGCGGGTCGATGTACTTGGCCATGACTTCGCTGTCGTCCAGCACGCGCAGGGCGTCGCGCAGGTTGTTCGGCAGGCTTTGCTCGTTCTGCTCGTAGCTGTTGCCTTCCACCGGGGCGCCCGGCTCGATCTGATTGGTCAGGCCGTGGTGAATACCGGCCAGGACCGAAGCCATGAGCAGGTACGGGTTGGCATCGGCGCCGGCAACACGGTGCTCGATGCGCACGGCGTCCGGGGAACCGGTGGGCACGCGCACCGCAACGGTGCGGTTGTCGATGCCCCAGCTCGGCGAGTTCGGCACATAGAACTGGGCGCCGAAACGGCGGTACGAGTTGACGTTCGGGCAGAGAAACGCCATCTGCGCCGGCAGGGTCTCGAGCACGCCGCCGATGGCGTGGCGCAGCGCGCTGTTCTGCTCGGGATCTTCACTGGCAAAGATGTTGTTGCCGGCCTTGTCGAGAATCGAAATGTGCACGTGCAAGCCGTTGCCCGCCTGGCCCGGATACGGCTTGGCCATGAAGGTGGTGTCCATCTCGTGGTCGTAGGCGATGTTCTTCACCAGACGCTTGAGCAACACCGCGTAGTCGCAGGCCTTGATCGGGTCATTGACGTGGTGCAGGTTGACTTCGAACTGCGCCGGAGCGCTTTCCTTGACGATGGCGTCGGCGGGGATGCCCTGCTCTTTCGCGCCTTCGAGGATGTCCTGCAGGCAGTCGACGTATTCGTCGAGGTCGTCGATCAGGTACACCTGGGTCGACATCGGGCGCTTGCCCGACACTGGCGAGCGTGGCGATTGCGGGCGACCGTTCACGTTGTCCTGGTCGATCAGGTAGAACTCCAACTCGAACGCCGCGCAAATGGTCAGGCCCAGGTCGTCGAACTTGCTCACGATCTGGCGCAGCACTTCGCGCGGGTCGGCGAAGAACGGCTGGCCTTCGAGTTCGTGCATGGTCATCAGCAGTTGCGCGGTCGGGCGCTTCTGCCAGGGTTCGATGCTGAGGGTGCCGGGAATGGGGAAACAGATCCGGTCGGAGTCGCCGATGTCCAGCCCCAGGCCGGTGCTTTCCACCGTGGAACCGTTGATGTCCAGGGCAAACAGCGACGCCGGCAGGTTGATGCCTTTTTCGTACACCTTATGAAGACTGGTGCGCTCGATGCGCTTGCCGCGCACCACACCGTTCATATCCGCAATCAGAAGGTCGACGTACAAAACCTCAGGATATTTCTTAAGGAATGCGTTTGCTTCGTTGAGTTGAACGGTACGCAGAGGGACCGACATGATGCACCTATTAGCTGTTAATTATTATGTTCACTGCACTTTCGCCGAGCCAGTCAACCCGAACGGCAAAGTGAAGTCAATAGCGAACACCCGGCCTTTCATCCTTTATTTTCAAGGCTTTTTGGCGGACGAAAGTGCCGGATCAGTCAGACGAACCGCGTAAATCCTGAGGATCGGACGTACGGCGTTTAGAATTTTTTACATGACAGTTGTCAATTAAAATCAACAAGGCTAAGCTCCGGAAAAGCTCGTTCAAGTGTCAAACTTCGAGGTGATAAAAATGGCATTCAAGCCATTGATCGGCGTTACTGCGTGCGTCAAACAGATTGGCCTGCACCCCTACCACATCAGCGGCGACAAGTATCTGCGTGCTGTCAGCGTGGCTGCGCAAGGGCTGCCCGTGGTCATCCCTTCTCTGGGCGAACTGACTGAAATCCCTGAGCTGCTCGCCCACCTCGATGGCCTGTTGCTGACCGGCTCGCCCTCGAATGTGGAACCCTTCCACTATCAAGGCCCGGCCAGCGCGCCCGGCACGGATCACGATCCGGCGCGGGACGCCACCACCCTTCCTTTGTTGCGTGCCGCGATTGCTGCAGGCGTTCCGGTGCTCGGTATATGCCGGGGCTTCCAGGAAATGAACGTCGCGTTCGGCGGCAGCCTGCATCAGAAGGTGCACGAACTGCCCGGCATGCTCGATCACCGCGAAGCGGACAGCCCCGAGCTCGCCGTGCAATACGCCCCCGCGCATGCGGTGACGGTGCAACCGGGCGGCGTGTTCGAAGCGCTGCAATTGCCGGCCGAGTTCAGGGTCAATTCGATTCACAGCCAGGGGGTCGATCGCCTCGCGCCCGGCCTGCGCGTCGAAGCGATCGCGCCGGATGGTTTGATCGAGGCGATCTCGGTGGAGCACAGCCCGACCTTCGCCGTGGGCGTGCAATGGCACCCGGAATGGCAGGTGCTGTCGAACCCGCCTTACCTGAGTCTTTTCCAGGCGTTCGGCGATGCATGCCGGCGACGGGCCGCGCTGCGTAAAACCCGCTGATTTAAACAAAAAACAATGACTGCCCCCGCACCAGGCGGGCGTGCCCTTGCGCGTGCGCCAGTCGCGAAAACAACACGCTGCAATAACAACAAGTACGACCCAGGCAACCCGAACTGAAAGCGCAACCCCCTGTAGGAGCGAGCATGCTCGCGATGGATGCCCAGACACCGCGGGCATTCAGGCAGCCAGCGTTATCGTTGGCGACCATCGCGAGCATGCTCGCTCCTGCAGGGATGGCGTGGACTTCAGGTCCGGGCAATCCACTATTAAGTCAGGCCGCGTTGGCCCGACGACCTGTTGGGAGTTTCACATGGCAAACGCCTCCAGCACTTACAGGAAGGCTCTTGAAGGTCATCAATCACCGAAGAAGGTCTTGGTGAAAGTCGACCGAGTCACCAAGAAATTCGACGAAACCACCGCCGTGGACGATGTCTCGCTTGAGATCCATCAAGGGGAAATCTTCGCCCTGCTGGGCGGTTCCGGCTCCGGCAAGTCGACCCTGCTGCGCATGCTCGCCGGCTTCGAGCGCCCGACCGAAGGGCGGATCCTGCTCGACGGCGTGGACATCACTGACATGCCGCCCTACGAGCGGCCGATCAACATGATGTTCCAGTCCTACGCCCTGTTCCCGCACATGACCGTGGCGCAGAACATCGCCTTCGGCCTCAAGCAGGACCGTTTGCCCGCCAGTGAAATCGACGCCCGCGTACAAGAGATGCTGCGCCTGGTGCACATGACCCAGTACGCCAAGCGCAGGCCCCACCAGTTGTCCGGCGGCCAGCGTCAGCGTGTCGCCCTCGCCCGCTCCCTGGCCAAGCGGCCCAAGCTGTTGCTGCTCGACGAACCCATGGGCGCACTCGACAAGAAACTGCGCTCGCAGATGCAACTGGAACTGGTGGAGATCATCGAACGCGTCGGCGTGACCTGCGTGATGGTGACCCACGACCAGGAAGAAGCCATGACCATGGCCGAACGCATCGCCATCATGCACCTGGGCTGGATCGCCCAGATCGGCAGCCCGGTCGACATCTACGAAGCACCGGTCAGCCGAATGGTCTGTGAGTTCATCGGCAACGTGAACGCCTTCGACGGCACCGTGGTAGAAGACCTGGAAGGTCATGCGATCATCCACAGCCCGGACCTCGAACAGAAGATCTACGTCGGCCACGGCGTCAGCACCTCGGTGCAGGACAAGTCGATCACCTACGCGATCCGTCCGGAAAAACTGCTGGTCAGCACCACACAACCCGAGTTCAGCTACAACTGGTCCCGGGGCAAGGTGCATGACATCGCCTACCTGGGCGGGCACTCGGTGTTTTATGTCGAGCTGCCCGGGGGCAAGATCGTCCAGTCGTTCATGGCCAACGCCGAACGCCGTGGCGCGCGCCCGACCTGGGACGATCAGGTCTACGTCTGGTGGGAAGACGACAGCGGCGTGGTGCTGCGCTCATGAGCACACTCAATCAGCAGTTCATGCGCTTGATCCCCAGCGGCCGCAAGCTCGTCATCGGCATTCCGTTCCTGTGGCTGTGCCTGTTTTTCCTGTTGCCATTCTTCCTGGTGATGAAGATCAGTTTTTCCGAAGCGGCGCTGGCCATTCCGCCCTACTCGGAGATCTACACCTACGCCGAGCAGAAATTCCAGCTGCTCATGAACCTCGGCAACTACCTGTTGCTGACCGAAGACGAGCTGTACATCTCGGCGTACTTCGGTTCGTTGAAGGTGGCGTTTTTCAGCACGCTGATGTGCCTGCTGATCGGCTTTCCGATGGCCTATGCGATCACCAAGACCGGCAAGGAAACGCAAAACGTCCTGCTGTTGTTGATCATGATGCCGACCTGGACCGCGATCCTGATCCGCGTCTACGCCTGGATGGGCATCCTCAGCAACAACGGATTGCTCAACGCGTTCCTGATGTGGACCGGCCTGACCGATCACCCGATCGAGATCCTCAACACCAACACCGCCGTCTACATCGGGGTGGTCTACGCCTACCTGCCGTTCATGGTGCTGCCGCTGTACGCCAACCTGGTCAAGCACGACCAGAGCCTGCTGGAAGCCGCGTCCGACCTGGGTTCGAGCAACTTCAACAACTTCTGGAAGATCACCGTGCCGCTGGCCCGCAACGGCATCATCGCCGGCTGCATGCTGGTGTTCATTCCGGTGGTCGGTGAGTTCGTGATTCCGGAACTGCTGGGCGGCCCCGAAACCCTGATGATCGGCCGCGTGCTGTGGCAGGAATTCTTCAACAACCGCGACTGGCCGGTGGCGTCTGCCCTGGCGGTGGTGATGCTGTTGATCCTGATCGTGCCGATTCTGCTGTTCAACCGTAGCCAGGCCAAAGAGATGGAGGGTCGGGGATGAAACGCTTCGGATTTTCAACGTTCATGCTGGTGTTCGGCCTGTCATTCATCTACCTGCCGATGCTGATCCTGGTGATCTACTCGTTCAACGCCTCGAAACTGGTGACGGTATGGGGCGGCTGGTCGGTGAAGTGGTACGTCGGCCTGCTCGACAATACGCAACTGATGGGCTCGGTGGTGCGCTCGCTGGAGATCGCCTGCTACACGGCGATTGCCGCGGTCGCGCTGGGCACCCTGGCGGCATTCGTGCTGACTCGCGTCACGCGCTTCAAGGGCCGCACGCTGTTCGGTGGCCTGGTCACCGCGCCGCTGGTGATGCCTGAAGTGATCACCGGTCTGTCGCTGTTGCTGCTGTTCGTGGCCATGGCGCAGTTGATCGGCTGGCCGATGGAACGCGGCATCGTCACCATCTGGATCGCCCACACCACGTTCTGTGCGGCCTATGTGGCGGTGGTGGTGTCGGCACGCCTGCGCGAGCTGGACCTGTCCATCGAAGAGGCGGCCATGGACCTGGGGGCCAAGCCGTTCAAGGTGTTTTTCCTGATCACCATCCCGATGATCGCGCCGTCCCTGGCGGCCGGGGGCATGATGTCGTTTGCCCTGTCGCTGGACGATCTGGTGCTGGCCAGCTTCGTCTCCGGCCCGGGTTCGACGACCCTGCCGATGGAGGTGTTCTCGGCGGTGCGCCTGGGGGTGAAGCCTGAAATCAATGCCGTGGCCAGCCTGATTCTGCTCGCCGTTTCGCTGGTGACCTTCCTGGTCTGGTACTTCAGCCGCCGCGCCGAAGCCAGCCGCAAACGGGCGATCCAGGAAGCCATGGACCAGACCGCCAGCGAAGCCTGGCAACCGGCCCAGCCATCAAGAGTCGAAGCGACGGCTTAGGGCCGTCGCTGTTTTGCGTCAACGATAAGAAGAATGGAGTTGTACCGATGAAAATGTTTGGCAGGACTCTGCTGGCACTGTCCTTACTGGGCGCTTTGACCACGGTCGCCCAGGCCAATGACAAGGTGTTGCGGGTGTACAACTGGTCGGACTACATCGCCCCGGACACGGTGAAGAAGTTCGAAGACGAGACCGGTATCCGCGTCACCTACGATGTGTTCGACAGCAACGAAACCCTTGAGGCACGCCTGCTCGCGGGCAAATCCGGCTATGACATCGTCGTGCCGTCCAACAGTTTCCTGGCCAAGCAGATCAAGGCCGGCGTTTACCAGGAACTGGACAAGTCGAAGCTTTCGAACTGGAAAAACCTCAACCCGGTGTTGCTGAAAAACGCCTCGGCCAGCGACCCGGACAACGCGCACGCGTTCCCGTACATGTGGGGCTCGATCGGCATCGGCTTCAACCCCGCCAAGGTCAAGGAAGTGCTGGGGGCCAACGCGCCGACCGACTCCTGGGATTTGCTGTTCAAGCCCGAGAACGCCGAGAAACTCAAAGCCTGCGGCATCAGTTTCCTCGATTCGCCGACCGAGATGCTGCCCGCCGCCCTGCACTACCTGGGCTACCCGGTGAACTCCAGGGACAAGGCGCAAATTGCCGAGGCGCAAGACCTATTCATGAAAATCCGGCCGTCGGTGGCGTACTTCCATTCCTCGAAATACATCTCTGACCTGGCCAACGGCAACATCTGCGTGGCAGTGGGTTATTCCGGCGATGTGCTGCAAGCCAAGGCCCGTGCGCAGGAAGCGGGCAACAACGTGCAGATCGATTACAGCATTCCGCAGGAAGGCGCCGGCAGCTTCTACGACATGGTCGCGATCCCCCGGGATGCGGCGAACGTCGAGAATGCCTACCTGTTCATGAACTTCCTGATGCGCCCGGACATCATCGCCGAAATCACCAACAGCATTGGCTACAGCAATGCCAACGCAGCCGCCACGCCCCTGGTGGACGAGGCGATCCGCGACGATCCGGGCTCGTACCCACCGCAGGCGGTGCTGGCGACCTTGTATGCGATTCCGGACATGCCCATCGCCGTCCAGCGGGTGATGACCCGGGGGTGGACGCGGGTCAAGCTTGGGAAGTAATCGTCGATGCTGAAATCGCCATGGAAGCCCTGAAATCCACCATCAATCACCGTTTTCCGTTCACGCAGCGCCTTACCACCGCTGCATCTTCTTAAGCAGAACGGCCTCACCTGGCTTCCTCGGTCAGGGTGAGCTTGGGCGCCCTCCCCGGGCGCCTTTTTTTTCAGGCGGGGACCAGCGGCCATTCAGCGAGCGCCCGATAGCGGCCCTTGTGGGATTCGAACAGGGTAAATCGATCAGCCCGCAGCACCCACTCCGGTGGCGTCGCCGATTCGGGCACCGGTTCGCGAAAGTCGCGCATCAGGGTCAGGTGCGGCCGAAACTCCTTCGGCACCTCTTCCAGTCCGAACGGCAACATCGCCTGCTCCAGCGCATACACCAGCCGCAACAACGCCGGCGGCGGCTGTTCAGAGGCCAGCACCAGCGCCCCGGCACGACGCCAGACCTCCAGCCGATCCAGCGCCACGCTCAATGCCACGCCTGGCGTGCGAACCTGCGCCGCCGCGCGACAGATCTGGGCGATCTGCGCCACGTCCACCGCGCCCAGGAACAACAGGGTGAGGTGGAAGTTTTCCGCCGGCACCGGCCGCCCACTGCGCAACCGCAGCTCACCGCGCCAGCGGGCGATGGCCTTGCGTTGCTCGGGCGCACAGCCCAATGCGAAGAACAACCGTTTGACCGGCTCGCGGGTTTCGTCGCTCACGCCTGGCACCTCCTGACATGCACGTTATAGTTGAAAACACCGAATGAACGGGACAGGGCCATGCGAGAAATCATCAGCAAAGAGCCATGGTGGGCCAGGCCACCGCAGCCGGGTCAAAACGAGTCCGAGCTGGAATGGGGCTGGCTGGTTCACTATAGCGAAGGTGAACCGCGTTTCGAATTCGTCAGGGAACGCCCCACGGACAGCGAGATCCGTCATCGCAAGAGTTGCAGGATCACTCCGACGGCGGAGTAATCTGCGCGTGCTCAGGGTTGAGGCTCGAAGGACGATTCGGGCGGGCTCCAGTCCACGGTGGGGTTTCCCGAACTGACCGGCGGTACGTCTGCGCTCCCTGCCAGGTTGCCCTCGATCTGTCCTGCCAGGTACAGCGTCCCCGCCATCACTCCGGTGGTCGGGTTCTGCACCAGTTTTATCCAGGCCTTGTCGAAGGTATTGCCCAGACTGCTGCGGATCAGCGCTTCGCTGTCCGGGCGGTCGCTCGCCTGGATCAGCGCACGAATCCCGGCCACGCCCACGGTAATCAGGCCGCCGGCGAGTTTGCCGGCAGCGGCGGCCACCGCACTGGCGGCACCGCGCGGGGCCATTTCCGCTTCCATACGCTGGCTGGCGCGCTTGGCCACCGGCGCCATGGCGGTGTCGGTCGAATCGACACCTTTGTCGCCGCCAGCCTTGTGGATCTTGTCGATCAGCGCCGCGTAGGCCGGCAAGGTGTTCAGCGGCTGGGTGTGCACGACCTGGTACAGCGAAGCGTCGCGGGCCGCCGGTGGGCCCAGGGCGATGGCCGGGATTTTCTGCAGGCGACCGTTGAGCTGGGCCATGGGCACGCCGTAACGCTGCGAGATTTTCTGCAGTTCTTCCTGAAGGATGTCCACGTAAAACGCGGTGGCGAGGCCGAGGATCTGGTCGGGATCGATTTCCACCGCGACCGGGTTCAGCACACGTTCCTGATATTCCTCCAGCAGGTAGGCCGCCAGGCGCTTGGCCGAAGCATCCTGCTCGCCCTTGGCACTGATGGTGTACCAGCTGACTTTCATCGACAGCCATTCCTGGGTCCAGTAGCTGCTGAACCAGGGTATGAAGTTTTCCTCGGTGAGTTGATAGACCCGGGTCCGCCAATAGTCCATGGCGCCACGGGAATAGATTTTCGCTTGCTCGGTGGCGGACCGCGACGCTGCCACGATGTCACGGTCCACCTGCTGCCAGGTGCCCTGGGTGATGATCACCGGCGGCGCTGGCGGCGGCGCACGCGAAGTCGTGGCGCATCCCGCCAGAAGCATCAGCACGGCGACGACCAGCGAACGCAGGATCAAGGCTGCGGTGTCCTACAGGCTTCCCCCGAACGGAGCGTTCAGAAGCATTCCTGGGTTGAAGTATAGCCCCCGGGGTGCTGGGCGGGTCTGGCAAACCGCCATCGCGAGCATGCTCGCTCCTACAGGGGCTCGTCCCTTCCAACAATCCGGTCCGGACCATCATTGGCATCGATATCCATCATCGCCACGAATGCCTTCCGCTTGATGACCAGCCGCGTAGGATCACTCTCAATCCACCACGAAACCCCAGACCGGAGGGGCCACAACATGTTGATTCATCTGCTGACCTGCATGGCCCTGACAGCGCTCACGCTGAGCGTTTTTTCGTGGTATGTCCTGACCGAGGAGTGCTCTTCATGATCCAGATCGTCAACCTTCGCGTGAGCTTCCCCGTATTCGGCAAGAACTACTATTCGCAGCAGGTGGTGTCGCGTAAAACCCATGCCCTGGTGTTCAACGAGAAATTCGACGACTTGCTGATGCCCGCCGCCGCCCATCACTTCAGCAATGAGGTGATCGGCCTCAACGATCAGTTTCGCTTCCTGACCGACGTGCTCGCCGAGCACCTGCTGGATGTCGAGGCGGCTCGCCAGGGCTCACGTTCCTTCACGTTCTGACGGCGACTGCCCGCAGACCTCACGCATGCACCCTCTCAACCAGCGGTGCACCGGGTCGGCGTCCATGCGCGGATGCCAGAGCATCGCGACCGTGAACGCCGGCAAGGAGAATGGCAGGACAAAGCTGTGCATCCCCGTGCGCAGGCTCTCGGTGTAGTGCGCGGGAATCGTCGCCACCAGATCGGTAACGCGAGCGAGCGCCAGCGCCGTGGAGAAGCCCGCCACGGAGGTCACGATCTGCCGCTGCAGGTCCAGCCGCGCCAACGCTTCGTCCACCGGCCCCTTGTCCAGCCCCCGCCGGGAGACGGCGACATGCCCGCAGGCGGCAAAACGCTCGGCGCTGATCTCGCCCCGGCTCAGCGGATGGCCCTTGCGCACCACACCGATGAAATGATCGCGAAACAAACCCTGGGTGCGCAGCTCGGGGCTGGCTGAATCCCCTACCACACCGGTTTCCAGATCGACGCTGCCCTCACGCAACGCGGTGCTGTCCTTGTCCGGCTTGCCGATAAAGCGCAGGCGTACGCCCGGAGCCTGTCTGGCGACCCGGGCAATCAACGCCGCGCCGAAGCTGTCGACGAACCCCTCACGCGTGCGCAGCGTGAACGTGCGCATCAATTGGCTCAGGTCCGGCGGCTGCACCGGGCGCAGCATGGCTTCGGCCTCCTGCACCAGCGGGCCAATCCGCTCGCGCAACTCCAGCGCCCGGGGCGTCGCCACCAGCCCCCTTCCCGCCCGTACCAGCAACGGATCACCGGTGGTTTCACGCAGCCGTGCCAACGCCCGGCTCATGGCCGAGGGGCTCAGGCGCAAGCGCTTGGCCGCGCGGGCCACGCTGCCCTCGGTGAGCAGCACGTCCAGGGTCACCAACAGATTGAAATCGGGAGTGGACATGATTCGCCCCATGACAGTGAGATGGCGTTGTATGCATCAGTAAAGTGCAACGGGTGCGTCTTCCGCCATGTTAGTCGTCGGCGTAGATTTCTGATAGCCGCACACGGCCGCTCAGGAGGAACCCATGAAACCGACGATTGCCACCGTGGACGACGCGTCAGCCGCACCTTCGGTGCGTTGGGCGCTGGTCAGCCTTTCGCTGTCGATCTTGCTGTCGTCCCTGGGCACCAGCATCGCCAACATTGGTCTGCCGACGCTGGCACAGGTGTTCGACGCAAGCTTTCAACAGGTGCAATGGGTGGTGCTGGCCTACCTGCTGGCCATCACCACGCTGATCGTCAGCGCCGGCCGGCTCGGCGACCTGATCGGTCGGCGGCGTCTGCTGCTGGCCGGCATCGGCCTGTTTGCCCTCGCTTCGTTCCTGTGCAGCCTGGCCCCGACACTGGGGTGGCTGGTGGGCGCCCGGGCGCTGCAAGGGCTGGGCGCGGCGGCGATGATGGCGCTGACCATGGCCTTCGTCGGCGCGGCGGTGCCCAAGGAAAAGACCGGCAGCGCCATGGGCCTGCTGGGTACCATGTCGGCGATCGGCACCGCCACCGGGCCTTCGCTGGGCGGCCTGCTGATCACCGGGTTCGGCTGGCAGGCGCTGTTCCTGGCCAGCGTGCCGCTGGGCCTGCTGGCGCTGTATCTGGCGCATCGCTTTCTGCCGGCTGATCGCCCACAGCCGGTCAATGGCCGCAGTGGCTTTGACGCCCTGGGCACCCTGCTGCTGGCGCTGACGCTGGCGGCCTACTCGTTGGCGATGACCCTCGGGCGCGGGCATTTCACGGCGCTCAACCTGGGCTTGCTGCTGGCGGCCGGCATCGGCCTGGGGCTGTTCGTGTTCACCGAGCGGCGCGTCGCTTCGCCGCTGATTCGCCTGACGCTGTTCCGTAACCGCGTGCTGAGCAGCAGCCTGGCCATGAGCACGCTGGTGGCGACGGTGATCATGACCATGCTGGTGGTCGGGCCCTTCTACCTCACCCACGGACTCGGGCTGAACCCGATGGCCGCCGGCCTGGTGCTGGCGGTCGGCCCCGGCGTCGCGGCGCTCACCGGCGTGCCCGCCGGCCGCGTCGCCGACCGTTTTGGCGCGCAACGGATGACCGTCGTCGGGCTGCTCGGCATGGCACTCGGCTGCCTGGCCCTGGCGCTGCTGCCACACACGGTCGGTGTTGCAGGCTACGTCGTCTCGGTGGTGGTGCTGACGCTTGGCTATGGCGTGTTCCAGACCGCCAACAACACCACGGTCATGAGCGATGTCGCGTCCGAGCAGCGCGGTGTCATCTCGGGCATGCTCAACCTGTCGCGCAACCTCGGGCTGATCACCGGCGCCTCGCTGATGGGCGCGGTGTTCGCCTTTGCCTCGCCGTCGGTTGAGCCGGAGGGGGTGGCGCAGGGGATGCGGGTGACGTTTGGGGTGGCGTTAGGATTGATTCTCCTGGCCATCGCAGTTTCCTGTAGGAGCGAGCATGCTCGCGATGGTCGTTAACGATGACGCGGGGTGTCAGGTTGCCAGCGTTATCGTTCACCTCCATCGCGAGCATGCTCGCTCCGACAGGGGATGGGGAAATCGGTGGACGGGGTGACCGTTGGCCGCGCCGGGTTGCGAGGGGCTGCATCGCGGCCTATGGTCCAAGCAAGACATCTGCGCTGGTCCAACATGAGGTGACCCCATGCCGAATGACTCCCGCCCTGCCGTCCTCGAGCTAATCGGCAACACGCCGCTGGTGCGTGTCAGCCGCTTCGACACCGGCCCCTGCACGCTGTTTCTCAAGCTTGAATCGCAAAACCCCGGTGGCTCGATCAAGGACCGGATCGGCCTGGCGATGATCGATGCCGCCGAGCGTGACGGCTCGCTGAAACCCGGCGGCACCATCGTCGAAGCCACCGCCGGCAACACCGGACTGGGCCTGGCCCTGGTCGGTCGGGCCAAGGGCTATCGGGTGGTGCTGGTGGTGCCGGACAAGATGTCCACCGAGAAAGTCCTGCACCTGAAGGCCATGGGCGCCGAGGTGCACATCACCCGATCCGACGTCGGCAAGGGCCACCCCGATTATTACCAGGACGTCGCCGCACGCCTGGCGCTGGAAATACCCGACGCATTCTTCGCCGACCAGTTCAACAACCCCGCCAACCCGCTGGCCCACGAGTGCAGCACCGCACCCGAGATCTGGGCGCAAACCCAGCATGACGTGGACGCCATTGTCGTCGGCGTCGGCTCGGCCGGCACGCTGACAGGGCTGACCCGTTTCTTCAAGCGGGTCCAGCCCGACCTGGCCATGGTGCTAGCCGATCCGGTCGGTTCGGTGATGGCCGAATACAGCCGCAGCGGCACCATGACCACCCCCGGTTCCTGGGCGGTGGAAGGCATTGGCGAAGATTTCATTCCGTCGATTGCCGACCTGTCCAGCGTGCGCCACGCCTACTCGATCAGCGACGAGGAAAGTTTCGATCACGCCCGCCAGTTGCTGCGCGCCGAAGGCATTCTCGGCGGCTCCTCCACCGGCACCCTGCTGGCCGCCGCGTTGCGTTATTGCCGCGAACAGACCGAGCCCAAGCGCGTGGTCAGCTTCGTCTGCGACACCGGCACTCGTTACCTGTCGAAGGTCTACAACGACCAATGGATGAACGATCAGGGCCTGCTGGCGCGCAAACCCTATGGCGACCTGCGCGACGTGATTGCCCGGCGTTTCGAGGACGGCCGGGTGATCAGCGTCAGCCCCGACGATACCCTGCTCACCGCCTTCCAGCGCATGCGCCTGGCGGATGTGTCGCAATTGCCGGTGTTGAGCAATGGCCGGCAACTGGTCGGCGTGATCGACGAATCCGACATCCTGCTGGGCATGCAGGCAGATCCTTCACACTTTCGCTTGACCGTGGCCAGCGCAATGACCGACAAAGTGGAAACCCTGCCTGCCAGCGCCAGCCTCGCCGAGTTGCAGGTGGAACTCGATCGCGGCCTGGTGGCAATCATTGCCGACGCCTCGGGCTTTCACGGGCTGATCACCCGCGTCGACCTGCTCAATCATCTACGGAGATCCCTTGCATGAGTCAACACGATGAAAACGCCGCACCACGTGCCTTCGCCACTCGGGTGATCCACGCCGGGCAAGCGCCGGACCCCACCACCGGGGCGTTGATGCCACCGATTTATGCCAACTCCACCTACCTGCAACAAAGCCCCGGCGTGCACAAGGGCTTCGACTACGGGCGCTCGCACAACCCGACGCGCTTTGCCCTGGAGCGCTGCGTCGCCGACCTCGAGGGCGGCACCCAGGCCTTTGCCTTCGCCTCCGGGCTGGCGGCGATATCCACGGTGCTGGAACTGCTGGACGCCGGCTCGCACATTGTCTCCGGCAACGACCTGTACGGCGGCACCTTCCGGCTGTTCGACAAGGTGCGCAAACGCAGCGCCGGGCACCGTTTCAGCTTCGTCGACCTGACCGACCTGTCGGCCTTCGAAGCGGCGCTGGAAGACGACACCCGGATGGTGTGGGTCGAGACGCCGAGCAACCCCTTGTTGAGCCTGACCGACCTCGCGGCCGTTGCGCGTATCTGCCGCGCCCGCGGCATTATCTGCGTCGCCGACAACACCTTTGCCAGCCCGTGGATCCAGCGTCCGCTGGAACTGGGGTTCGACGTCGTGCTGCACTCCACCACCAAATACCTCAATGGCCACTCGGACGTGATCGGCGGCATTGCGGTGGTCGGGCAAAACCCGGAACTGGCCGAACGCCTGGGCTTCCTGCAGAACTCGATTGGCGCGATCTCCGGGCCTTTCGACGCGTTCCTGACCCTGCGCGGGGTGAAGACCCTGGCGCTGCGCATGGAACGTCATTGCAGCAACGCCCTGGAACTGGCGCAGTGGCTGGAGCGTCAGCCGCAGGTTGCACGCGTCTATTATCCGGGCCTGCCTTCACACCCTCAGCATGAGCTGGCCAAGCGGCAGATGCGCGGGTTTGGCGGGATGATTTCCATCGACCTCAACACCGACCTGGCGGGCGCCCGGCGCTTCCTCGAGAACGTGCAGATCTTCGCCCTGGCCGAAAGTCTGGGCGGTGTGGAAAGCCTGATCGAACACCCGGCCATCATGACCCACGCCACCATCCCGGCCGCGACCCGGGCCCAGTTGGGCATTGGTGACGGGTTGGTGCGGATGTCGGTGGGGGTCGAGGATGTGGAAGACCTGCGCGCGGACCTGGCGCAGGCGTTGGCAAGGATCTGAGGCTGAGGCCTTAAACTGTAGGAGCGAGCATGCTCGCGATGGTGGTGAACGATAACGCTGGCAACCTGACACCCATCGTCATCGTTAACGACCATCGCGCGCATGCTCGCTCCTACAGTAGACGCGATTTCCTATTTATCGGACTTGATACTGGTCCACGCCCGCGTACGCACCCGCTCCAGTTTCTGCGGCAGCGGTTGCACCACGTACAGGGTTTTCAATGCTTCTGGCGTAGGCGTCAGGTTCGGGTTGCCGGTGATTTCCTTGTTGATCAGCGGCAGCGAGTCCTTGTTGGCGTTGGGGTAGCCGAGGAAATCACTGATCGGGGCGATGACTTTCGGGTCCAGCAAGGTGTTGAGAAACGCGTGGGCTTCCTCGACATTTTTCGAGCTTTTCGGGATGGCGAAGGTGTCGAACCAGATGGGTGCGCCCTCCTTCGGCAGACGCCAGTCGACGACCACACCGTTACCCGCTTCCTTGGCCCGGTTGCCGAACTGGTAGAAGCTGCCCGAATAACCGATGGCGACGCAGATGTCCCCGTTGGCAATGTCGGTCATGTACTTGGCGGAGTTGAAGTAGGTGACGTACGGACGCACCTTCATCATCAGCGCCTTGGCTTTCTCGTAGTCGTCCGGGTTCTGGCTGTTGGGGTCCAGGCCCAGGTAGTGCAAGGCGATCGGCAGGATTTCCGACGGTGAATCAAGCATGGCCACGCCGCAGGATTTCAGCTTTTCCATGTATTCGGGCTTGAACACCAGGTCCCAGCTGTCCACCGGCGCATTGTCGCCCAGCGCCGCCTTGACCTTGGCCGGGTTGAAGCCGATCAGCACCGTGCCGTACATGTAGGGCACGCCGTACTGGTTGCCGGGGTCGTTCTTGTCCAGCAGCTTGAGCAGCGCCGGGTCCTGGTGCGACCAGTTGGGCAGCTTGGACTTGTCCAGTTTCTGGAACACGCCGGCCTTGATCTGGGTTTCAATGAACTGGTTGGACGGCACCACCAGGTCGTAGCCCGAGTTGCCGGTCAACAGTTTGGCTTCCAGCGCCTCGTTGGTATCGAAGGTGTCCCAGGTCACTTTGATCCCGGTTTTCTGGGCGAAATCCTTGGGCACGGACGGCAGGATGTAATCCGCCCAGTTGTACACCCGCAGTTCCTGATCTTTGGCCTGCACGGCGCTGGCCAGCAGCGTCAGCCCACAAACGGTGGCGCCCAGTATGCGTTTCATCATGACCATGAAGAATTCCCCAAGTGTGTCGCGTGGTTTTTATGTTCTGTACACGGCAGGCCTTGAAATTGCCTGAGGCAAGGAAAACAGGATTCTAGTTGTGGTTTGGCGGACGTGCTGCGACAGCCGTCCTGACTCGATTTTTGCTGACAGGGTGGTCGGTTCATAGTGCGAGGTCGGCCAAAAGGGGATCGAAATGGCCAATATGAATGTCCCGGAGGATGCGGCACGGGTGCGCCAACTGTAGGAGCGAGCATGCTCCGGGCGGCGTTCCGACGATGGTCGTGAACGAATACGCGGGGTGTCAGGCTGCCAACGTTATCGTTGACGTCCATCGCGAGCATGCTCGCTCCTACAACAGTTGGGGGTTCAGAAACGTCAAAGCCCGCACTAGGCGGGCTTTGGTGTTTGAGTAGGTGGCCGGTGCTGGTCTCCGGCTTACAAGGTTTATCAGGCCTCTCACACAAGAGTTTTGTGCTCTTGTGCTTCACACGGCATAAGGGCTGGATCTCAGCGCGGAGATCTTTCTAACCGTGTACCCTTCGGCACGCGCCCCACGTGTCCTTGCCATCCGCTTGCGCATCAGTCTGCGTCTTCACCTACCTGTACAAGAATAGCCCGCTGCCGGCGACTCGGACGGCTGTTTTTAGATCGATTTCGTCCGCTGCGAAGCCCTGCACAAAGCAAAGAAAATAACCGCCGGCCACGACCACCACGGATTCTTGCGCAATTCGGCAACAGTGTTTGTCTTTGCGCCTGCTATTTGAGCCCGCCACAAATCCCTAGCATTCACCTCAACCCGGCAGTCAACCCAACGCCGGGCGACAACCCCAATCAAGATGAGGTGAATCCCATGAAAGCATTGAAAATCGCGCTGTTGGTTGCCCTGACCGGCGTCGCCGCCCAGGCGTTCTCCGACGACACGCCGGCCCCCGCAGCAGCCAGCCAGATTCCGGTCGAGCGCTACCAGTACGGCATGCAGCTCGATATCCAGAAGGTCATCACCGTGTCGGAGATCGCCAACGAGTGCGCCCCCGTACCGGCACAAATGACCTATGAAGACTCGCAGGGCAAGCGCCACATCCTGCAGTACCAGGTCATGGGCACAGGCTGTTCAGCCGGTTGATCACCGTGCGGACGCTGGAGGGTCGACACTCCATGCCTGCCGCTCACGCTTCAGGGTTTCCCGGCGGAACCGGCAACCTGCTCATCGGCGGCCAGCAACACCGGCATGTAATCTTTCAGAAACTCCACCCAGGTTCTTGTCTTCGCGTCGACGAACTTTCGTGACGGGTAAATCGCATACAAGTTGAACTCCTCGAAGTGGTAGTCCGGCAACACTCGCACCAGGGTGCCCGCCTTCAAACCCGCAACCGCCGAAGCAATCGGCTGAATCCCGATTCCCATCCCCTTGTTGATGGCGACCGTCATCGCGTCGGCGGTATTGACGTGAAATGGCGACAGCGGAAGGTCCACCGTTTCCATACCGTCAGGCCCCTCGAAGACCCAGCTTTCCACCGGCATGACCGTGTTCACGATCCGCAGGCAGTCATGTTCGGCCAGCGCTTGCGGCGAGTCGGGGTAGCCGCGCTTGTGCAGGTAGTGGGGTGATGCGCAGAGAATGCTGTAGGTGATGCCCAGCCGTTGCGCCACGAACCCCGAATCGGGCAGGTCCCGCGCCAGCACGATCGACATGTCGTAGCCCTCCTCCAGCAAATCGGGCAACCGGTTGGTCAGGGCCAGGTCAAACATCACCGACGGGTGCATCTCACGGTATCTGGCAATGGCGTCGATCACGTAATGATTGCCGATGGCCGACATGGCATGAATCTTCAGCCGGCCCACCGGCGTGGTGAGAGCGGTGCCCGCTTCCTCATCGGCCTCCCGCACTTGGTCAAGAATGCTCTCGCAGCGTTGCAGGTAACGCACCCCGGCTTCGGTCAACGCCTGGCGTCGGGTGGTGCGGTTGATCAGGCGCGTCTGCAACCTGGCTTCCAGGCCGGTGATTGCCTTGGACACGTTGGTCGTGGTGGTGTCGAGGGTGTGGGCCGCCGCCGTGAAGCTGCCGCTTTGCGCGACGGCAACGAAAAAACGCATGGTCTGGAACAGGTCCATCGCGAGCCTCGCAAGGGAATCAAAAGGGCGACCTTACACAAGGCCGCCCTCCTCGTCGTCGGTTATTTCTTGCGTGGAATGAACCCCGGCACACCGGTTTCCACCACCGAATTGAAGCGGATCCGCGTCGTGATCTCCTCCCGGATTTCCAGCATCGCCCGCTGCGGCAAGGTGGACAGATCGAAGTTCTCGCGGATGTGAGCCGGTGTCGCCGAGGTGGTCAGAAACGCCGAGCCGCGCTGCACCGCCCAGGCCAGCGCAACCTGCGCCGGGGTTTTCTGCACGCGTCGGGCGATCCCGGTGATCACCGCGTCTTCCAGGACGTTGGGCTGCATGCCATGGCCCAGCGGAGCGAACGCCAGCACGATGATGCCCTGTGCCTTGCAGAACTCGAGCAGCTCCCATTCCGGCAGGTAAGGATGAGCTTCGACCTGCACCACCGCAGGCTTGATCCGCGCCTGCGCGACAATCGCCTGCAAAGCCGGCAAGGTGATATCCGACAGCCCAATGGCTTTGCATCGTCCTTCATCCACCAGGCGCTCCAATGCCCGCCAGGTTTCGATCAGGGTCACGCCGGCGTCGTAAATGACGTTACCGTGTTCATCCCGTGGGTCCTGGTTGTCACCGGGTTGAAAGGCAAAAGGCGTGTGGATCAGGTAGCAGTCGATGTAGTCGAGCTGCAGGCGGCGACAACTGGCTTCGAACGCCGGCAGAACCCGTTCGGGACGATGGTTGGTGTTCCACAATTTGCTGGTGACGAACAGGTCTTCGCGGCGCACCGCCCCGCTGTCCAGCGCTTGCCTGAACGCAACGCCGACCGCTTCTTCATTGCGATAACGCTCGGCGCAATCGAAATGCCGGAATCCTGCCTCCAGCGCGTCGGTGACGGCCTGGGTGGTGACGCTCAGATCGCGGAACAAAGTGCCAAAGCCAACGGCCGGCATCTCGCCCGCCCCATTGACCAGGGGATACCGGGTATCGCGAAGTCCATCGTGAAACGCTTCATATGACATGTCGTTACTCCACTGCTGGCGGCCGAAGCCGTTACTGATAGAAAGATCCTGAGTGTTCGCGAGCGGCCAACCGCTGTTCGGAAGCACCGACGGCATTGCCTCCGAGCGCCACGTACAGCTGGACCGTGTCGAGGTACTGCGCGGTCTTCGCGCGGAGTTGCCCGAGCAGCGCCTGCTGATAGGCGCGTTCCGCTTCCAGCACCTGGAGAATGCTGGTCTCGCCCTGGGCATAGGCTTGCCGGTTCAACTGCACACTGGTTTGCGCCGCCCGCAACGCCTGTTCCTGCGCCTGATATTCCTCGGCGTCGTGGTTGATCGCTTGCAACGTGTCGGCGACCTGGCCGAACGAACTGATCACGGTCTGCCGGTACCCGGCGAGTGCCGCTTTGTAGCCATCGACCGCTGCCTGACGTTCAGCCTCCAGGGTGCCTCCATCGAACAACGGACCGGCCAATCCGGCGGCGAAGCCCCAAAGTGCGGCCCCGCCATTGCCAGAGGCGGCCTGGGCCAATGAGGCGGAAAGCGTGACGCGCGGATACAGATTGGCGGTCGCGACGCCGATGGCTGCACTGGCCATGTGCAACTGGGCCTCGGCTTGCAGGACGTCCGGGCGGTCGTGGGCCATTTCAGAGGGCAGGCTGACCGGGACGCTGGCCGGCAAGACAAACTCGTCGAGGTCGAAGTCCGGCGCGATCCAGTCACCCGGCCCCTTCCCCGCCAGGATCGACAACGCGTGGCGTGCCGCATCGCGCTGCTGCGCCAGGGCAGGCAACAGCGTGCGGTCCTGGGCCAGCCGGGTTTCGGCCAGCGAGACGTCGATCTGTGTGGTGCTGCCATTGGCGTGGGCCATGCGCACCAGTTCGAGGTTGCGCATGTCATTGGCCAGCAGCGTGTGCACGGCTCGCATCTGCGCGTTGGCCGAAGCCACCAGCAGCGCCTGGCTGGCGACGTTGCCGGTCAAGGCCAGGTACGCCGCGTCATAGCGATGTTTGTGCAGATCGCTGAAGGCTTGCTGCTGCTCGACCCGGCGCTGGTTGCCAGCAAAAACGTCAAGGTCGAAACCGACCCGTGGGCCGATGGCATAGACGTTCGAAATCGACGGTTCTTTCGCGTTATGCACCCGTTGGCGGCCGGCCTGGGCGCCCAGGTCAACCTGCGGATACAGCGCGCCTTGCGCCGCCGCCACCGAGGAAGCGGCCTGGCGCAGGGTGGCGTCGGCCGCGACCAGTTCGAGGTTGCCATCAATGGCGCGACGAACCACACGATCCAGTGTTGGCGACTGGAACGCCGCCCACCAATCGCCCTTGATCGTGCGGCCAAGGGCGATGCGCTGCTGGCCAGCGCCGCCGAGGCGCAGTTCGGCCTGTCGGTCGTAATGCTGCGACGGGCTCGGCGGCGGCCCCTGATAATCGGGGCCGACGGTGCAGGCACTGAGGAACGCCAGCGCCGCCAGGGCGCCGAAGCTGTTGTTGAACCGGTTGAAGCGTGCAGGGGATGTCATGGGATGATCTCCACGGGAACTAGTGAGCCGCAGCAGGCCTGCGCAGAAAGACAACCAGCGGGCTGACCAGAAGCATCGCCACCAGCAAAATCCTGAACTGGCCGACCACGGCGATAAAAGCGGCCTGGTGGGTGATCAGGTGGTTAAGTCCCTCCAGCGTTTGCAGCGAGCTGGACGCCAGGGCGTGGTACGGCGTCAGGTGGCTGGCCAGCGCCTGGTGCATCGCCTGGGTGTTGTTGAAGAAAAACAGCTGCACAATCGCCACCCCGAGGGTGCTGCCATAGACCCGCGACAAGTTGAACAGCCCCGTGCCCTCCTGGCGCAACGCCGGGTCGAGGGTGCTGAACGCCACCTGCGTCAGCGCCGGCATCAGGATGCCGATACCGATGCCCTGGATCGCGCCCGCCACGGCCACCGGCGATGCGTCCATCAGCGGCGAATAGCCGAGCATCAGCCAGTTGGCGTAGATCACCAGTGCCACCCCGGTCGCGACGAACAGGCGGCGGTCGAAACGCTCGGGCACCCGCCCCATCAACAGAAACGCGCCCACCAGCCCGATGCCGCGGGGAATTGTCAGCACGCCGGTGGTGTCCGGCGGGTAGCCGAGGATCTCGTCGAGCATCGGCGAGGTCAGCGCCATGGTCGACAACAGCACGAAACCGACAGCGAAGAAGATGATTGTCGACAGCACGAAATTGCGATCGGCAAACAAGCGTTTGTTGAGGAAATGCACCTTTCGCGTCAGCAGGTGCACCGCAAACAGGTACGCCCCCAGCGCACACCCCAGGGCCTCCAGCCAGATTTCGGTCGAGGCGAACCAGTCCAGGCGTTCGCCACGGTCGAGGAGCATTTGCAGGCTGATCAGCGCCAGGGTGAAGGTGCCGAAACCGAAGAAATCGAACGCCGGCACCTGCGCCGCCGGTTTCTCTTTCAGCCACAGCGCCATCACCATGAAGAGACAGGCCGCCAATGGCACACTGATGTAGAAGATCGGCCGCCAGTCATGGTGCTCGCCGATCCAACCGCCCAGGCTTGGGCCGCTGACGATGCCGAACAGCACGATGGCGGTCCAGGTCGCGCCAAACTTCGCGCGTTGTTCCGCTGCCAGGGTATCCAGGGCAATCGCCATCGACAGTGGCGCGAGCACTCCGCTCGCCAGCCCCTGCAGAATCCGCGCACCGATGAACTGAAGCGAAGTGCTGCTCAGCGTGCCGAGGATCAAGCCGAGCGCGAAGCACAGCAGTGCCGTCAGGTACACCCGTTTAACGCCAAAGCGTGCCGCCAGCCACGACGCCATCGGCAAGGTAATGGCGCTCGCGGCGAGGTACGCGGTGAAAATCCAGCCGGCCTGGTCGTCGGTCATCGACAGGCTGCCCTGGATCAACCGCAGTACCGCATTCGGCAGCGGCAGGTTCGCCGACTGCATGTAGGTCGCCAGCAGCGCGGCCAGCCTCAACGTTCGCCCGTTCATGACTCGGTCCCTGCGGACAACAGCGCCTTGAGCGGATGCCACCAGGGCCTGCGATAGCCGGTGTCGACCTTGACCGTGGCGCTGGTTCCGGAATACAGCGGCAGTGCCGGATTCGCTTCATCCAGTTCGAGACGCACCGGCACCCGCTGCACCACCTTGACCCAGTTGCCGGTGGCGTTTTCCGGCGGCAGCAAGGCGAAGTCCGAACCGGCTCCCGGGCTCAGGCTGGTTACGTGGGCCTTGAACAGGTGATCGGGGTAGGTGTCGATGCGAATGGTCGCTTCCTGGCCGGGGCGCATGTGCGTGACGTCGGTTTCGCGGAAGTTGGCCTCGATCCAGAGGTCCCGGGCGGACAGCAGCGCGAAGGCCGGCGTACCGTTGCTGACGTAATTGCCCACCTGCAAATCGTCGACCTTGGCCACGATACCGTCGGCAGGCGCAGACACCGTCGAATACGACAGATACAGCTGCGCCTCGTCGAGCTGTGCCCGGGCTTCGCGAACGCTCGGATGGCTGTCGGCGTCGATTGCCGGATTGCCGTTCAGGGCAACCACGGTGTTGGCGAGCTGTTGCTCGACAGCGGCGATACGTTGCCGTGCAACCTTGACGTCGGTGTCGGCACGCTCATACACCGCACGGGAGACAAACTCCGTCGCCACCAGGGCTTTTTTGCGCGTCAGTTCCTTCTGGTCGAACGCTGCCGACTCCCTGGCCGATTGCAGCTCAGCCTGTTGCTGGCGATAACTGGCTTTGAGCCCGTCGATGCGCAGGCGCGCCACGCTCAGTTGCGCTTCGGCGCGGTCGACCGCGATCTGCAAGGGTTTGGGGTCGATGCGAAACAGCACCTGGCCCTTGTGCACGAGCTGGTTGTCCTGCACGGCGATCTCGATCACCTGACCGGAAACGCGCGCGTTGATCGCTGCCTTCGCCACCCGGGCGTAAGCATTGTCGGTGGACACAAAGGGCTCGCCGGCCAGGTAATACGCGTAGCCGACGGCGGCAACGATGGCCGGAACCCCCACCATCAGCAGTGGCCGCATCCTTTCCTTGAGTGGTTTGCTGCCAGGCGCGTCGGTCGGGTGCGGCCCCGGAGTAGCGATCTGTGTAGCTGGAATCTCGAACTGTCTGGTCATGATCGAATGCACCTATAACCGGGAAATCGGGCTGGCGCCCACTAGAAAACAGCCTCGCCGTGCGCCAACGGAGGATCGCTCCGCCGCGCCTGTTTCGTAGCGGCGCGACCCGGTTCGAGCGGCGCTTCAACAAACCTGCAACCAAGGAATTTCTGATTCCTTAATTTTGTGCGATGGTGTAAGAATATCCACAGAACGATCCCCCACTCAAGGATTTTGTACGATATGGCACAAAATAAACCCACCGAGGGCAAAGGACGCGGCCGTCCTCGCGCCTATGACCCGCAGACCGCCTTGCAGCAGGCGCTGGGGGTGTTCTGGAGCACCGGCTATTCCGGCGCGTCTCTGGACAGCATCGCCACGGCAGCGGGCATGAACCGTCCGAGCCTGTACGCCGCGTTCGGCGACAAACACGCCCTCTACATCAAGGCACTGGAGCAGTACTGGGAAACTGCCGCGGCGGCCATGCACGCAGCGCTGACGGACACCGGGCTGACGCTGCGCCAGGCGTTGACGCAGTTTTACGAGGGGCAACTGTCGATTTACTTTTCCGGGGAAGGCCAGCCCCGAGGCTGCTTTGCCATCGGTACGGCAACCACTGAAGCCGTGGAGGATGGGCAAATACGCGAGGTGTTGTCGGACCGCCTGAGTCGCCTCGATGCCGACCTGGAAAGCCGCCTGCGCACGGCCATCGAGCAGGGCGAGTTAGCCGCCGCTGTCGACCCGGCCGCCCTTGCCGTCCTGGCGTCGTCCTTGCTGCACAGCATTTCGATCCGCGCCCGGGCCGGCAAATCCCGGGCTGAATTGACCGAACTGGTGCGCAACGCGATCAACGTGATATGCGCGTGAAGGGGGCCTGCCGTGGCACTTGAAGACATCCTGGCGGAGCATCTGGCGGTGGTTTTTTGCGGAATCAATCCGGGCCTGCTGGCCGCCGCCCAGGGGCATCACTTCGCCGGCAGAAGCAATCGGTTCTGGCGCACCTTGCACCTTGCCGGGTTTACCCCCCACGAACTTCGGGCGCAGGATGACCGCACAATCGTGCAACACCAATGTGGCTTGACTGCCGTGGTGGAGAGACCCACGGCAAGGGCTGATCAGTTGTCGGTCGAGGAATTCCATACGGCCGCGGCGGACTTCGAGCGCAAGATCGCCCGACATGCGCCGCGCTTTGTCGCGTTTCTCGGTAAGGCGGCGTATTGCGCATTGTCCGGGCAGCGAGACGTGGCGTGGGGGCGACAAACCCAACCTTTTGCCCAGTCTTCAGTGTGGGTGCTGCCCAACCCGAGCGGGCGCAATCGCGCGTTCAGCCAGGCGCAACTGGTGGATGCGTATCGCCAGCTCTATCTGGCGGCCATCGAGCGCTTGAATACAGCGCCATAAGCAGGCGGTCAGCGCCGTTGCGCTAAAGTCCTGGCAACTGGCAGCACAACAAAAACAGGAGCTGAAGATGTCCGAGCTGAAACTGCACCCCAATGCCGCCGCGTCCCTGGACCACTGGCACGCCATGATCGGCCGGCGTGACCTGCAAGACCTGCCCACACTGCTGGCCCCGGGGGTGGTGTTCCGCTCGCCGATGGCGCACACGCCCTACTCCGGCGCGCCGGTGGTGACGATGATCCTGAGCACGGTTTGCCAGGTCTTTGAAGACTTCACCTATCACCGTGAACTGGCGACGGCCGACGGCCTGAACGTCGTGCTGGAATTCAGTGCCAAGGTCGGCGGCAAAGAGCTCAAGGGCATCGACATGATTCGTTTCGACGAGCAGGGCAACATCACCGACTTCGAAGTCATGGTCCGGCCAATGAGCGGCCTGCAGGCCCTGGGTGAGGAAATGGGCCGGCGTCTGGGCGCCTACCTCGCCGCCGCCAAAATCTGAGCCGATGCTGTCTTCGTGGGAGCGAGCCTGCTCGCGATGAACCCGAGAGCACTGCAGGGTGTCAGGCTTCCCGTGCCTTCGTGACGACCATCGCGAGCAGGCTCGCTCCCACAGGGGAGATGCGGTTCCTGCTCGCGCCTACAGGGTTCGCTGGCCATTGCCGACGTCTCTGGCCTGTTCGATGCCCCACTCCATCGCCGCTTCCATGTCGAGAAAATGCAGCGAGGGGTGGTCGTTTTCCTCGATCGCCCCGCCATCAGGTCGGTAGACGCCGATGAACATGCCCAAAGAGCCGTCGCGCAGGATCTCGGCCTTGACCTTGATGCTGCAGCCGTTCGACAGGGTTTCGGTGTGAAGCAAATGGCGTTCAGTCATCGTTGCGTTCCTCCGGCAGTGAATTCGGTCAGCTCGAACAACCCGCTGAAAAACCGCGATTGACGCCGCACAGGACAGCGGCGCAATGCCACCTATACTACAAGCCACCGCCCCCTCAGGGGTCTGCAAACCCGACAATAAAAAAGCAGAGGTGAGCATGGTCTGGCAGCAGATTTACGATCCGTTCGGCAACCCGGTCATTTCAACCCTCATGGCAGCCGTGCCCGTTGTGGTGATGTTGGCAGCCCTGGCCTTCTTTCACATCAAAGCACATCTGGCGGCGTTGCTCGCCCTCGGCTCGGCGCTGATCATCGCGATCTTCGCCTTCGGCATGCCGGCCAACATGGCGGGCTCGGCGGCGCTATACGGTGCGGCCAACGGTTTGCTGCCGATTGGCTGGATCGTGCTCAACATCATTTTTCTGCACCGGCTAACCACCGAGAACGGCTCGTTCAAAGTGCTGCAGGATTCGCTGGCACGCATCACCGACGACAGGCGCCTGCAATTGCTGCTGATTGCCTTCTGTTTCGGCGCTTTTTTCGAAGGGGCGGCCGGTTTCGGCACGCCGGTGGCGGTGACCGGCGCGATTTTGATCGGGTTGGGTTTCTCGCCGCTGGCCGCCTCCGGCCTGGCGTTGATCGCCAACACCGCGCCCGTGGCCTTTGGTGCCCTGGGCACGCCGATCATCACCCTGGCCAAGGTCACAGGGCTGGATGAGATGGAGTTGTCGATGATGGTCGGTCGCCAACTGCCGTTCTTTTCGGTGCTGGTGCCCTTCTGGCTGATCTGGGCCTTTGCCGGCTGGCGCAAGATGATCGAGGTCTGGCCGGCCATCGTGGTGACGGGGATCAGTTTTGCCGTGCCGCAATTCATCGTGTCCAACTACCACGGGCCGATGCTGGTCGACGTGATCGCCGCGCTGATCTCCATGGCCTGCCTGACCGGTTTCCTCAAGGTGTGGAAGCCGGCCAGCGTGCACACCTCGGCGGCGCTGACCGGGCGCGTGGACAACTCGAAGATCGACGAAGAGCATGCGGCCAAGCCCGAACCCACCGCGACCTTCGCCAGTGACGCCAAGCCCGCAGTCATGCGCGCATGGATGCCGTGGATCATCCTCACGGTGTTCGTGTTTGCCTGGGGCACCCAGGGCTTCAAGAACCTGTTCGACACCCGCCCGGCCATCGACCCGGTCACGCACTCGGCCAAGCTCGACCCACAAGGCAAACCCGTGCGCGAAGCCAACCCGATCTTCGCCCCCGTCCTGACCTTCACCACCCTGCACCAGCAGGTCGAGAAGGTGCCGCCGGTGGTGCCCACGCCGAAAACCGAAGAAGCCATCTACAAGTTCACCTGGTTCACCAGCACCGGCAGCGGCATTCTCCTGGCGGCCATCGTCGGCGGTTTGCTGATGGGCTATTCGATCCCGCAATTGATCCGCCAATACCTGCGCACGATCTGGGTGGTGCGTTATTCGCTGATCACCATCGCGGCGATGCTCGCCCTGGGCTTCCTCACGCGCTATTCGGGATTGGACGCCACCATGGGCCTGGCCTTTGCCGCGACGGGGATTTTCTACCCCATGTTCGGCACCTTGCTCGGCTGGCTCGGTGTCGCGCTGACCGGCTCGGACACGGCGTCCAACGTGCTGTTTGGCGGCCTGCAACGGGTCACCGCCGAACAACTGGGCCTGAGCCCGGTGTTGATGGCCGCCGCCAACAGTTCCGGCGGGGTCATGGGCAAGATGGTCGACGCCCAGTCAATCGTGGTGGCCTCCACCGCGACACGCTGGTACGGCCATGAAGGGGAAATCCTGCGTTATGTGTTCTTCCACTCCATCGTCCTGGCGATCCTGGTCGGCGGGTTGGTGACGTTGCAGGCGTATGTATCGCCATTCACGTCGATGGTGGTGGGCGGGCATTAAATCAGCCGCCCCACCTCCCCCTGTAGGAGCGAGCATGCTCGCGATGGTCGCTAACGATGACGTTGACTGTCTGACACCTCGCGGTGTTCTTGCATTCTTCGCGAGCATGCTCGCTCCTACAGGGATGCGGTGATTTCCAGCAAGGAGGTTTATGAACATTCTGTACGATGAACGCATCGACGGTGCACTGCCCGACGTCGACAAGGCCGCCCTGCTCCAGGCCCTGCAAAGCCGCTTGCCGAAACTGGAAGTGCTGCATCTGCAAGAAGAGCTCAAGCCGTATGAATGCGACGGTCTCTCGGCCTACCGCACCACGCCGCTGCTGGTGGTCCTGCCGCGTCACCTGGACGAAGTGCAAGGCGTGCTGAGGCTGTGTCACGAGATGCGCGTCCCGGTGGTGGCCCGGGGCGCCGGCACCGGCCTGTCCGGCGGCGCGTTACCGCTGGAAAAAGGCGTGCTGCTGGTGATGGCGCGCTTCAACCACATCCTGCACATCGACCCTGCCGCCCGCACCGCACGGGTCCAGCCGGGTGTGCGCAACCTGGCGATTTCCCAGGCGGCGGCACCGTTCGGCCTGTACTACGCGCCGGACCCTTCCTCGCAAATCGCTTGTTCCATTGGTGGCAACGTCGCGGAAAATGCCGGTGGCGTGCATTGCCTGAAATACGGCCTGACCGTGCACAACCTGCTTAAGCTGGAGATCCTGACGGTTGAAGGCGAACACCTGACCCTCGGCTCCGACGCCCTCGATTCCCCTGGCTTCGACCTGCTGGCGCTGTTTACCGGCTCCGAAGGCATGCTCGGGGTCATCACCGAAGTCACGGTCAAACTGCTGCCCAAGCCGCAGACCGCCAAAGTGCTGCTGGCGGCGTTCGACTCCGTGGAAAAGGCCGGTCGCGCCGTCGCCGACATCATCGCCGCCGGCATCATTCCCGGCGGGCTGGAGATGATGGACAACCTGGCGATTCGCGCCGCCGAAGACTTTATCCACGCCGGTTATCCGGTGGACGCCGAAGCCATTCTGCTGTGCGAACTCGACGGCGTCGAAGCCGACGTGCATGACGATTGCGAGCGCGTGCGCCAGGTACTGGAGCAGGCCGGCGCCACCGAGTTGCGCCAGGCCCGGGATGAAGCCGAACGCGTGCGTTTCTGGGCCGGACGCAAGAATGCCTTCCCCGCCGTGGGCCGTCTCTCGCCGGATTACTACTGCATGGACGGCACCATCCCGCGCCGTGAATTGCCCGGGGTGCTGCAGGCGATCGCCGCGCTGTCCGCCGAGTATGACTTGCGCGTGGCCAACGTTTTCCACGCCGGTGACGGCAACATGCACCCGTTGATCCTGTTCGACGCCAACCAGCCGGGTGAACTCGAACGAGCGGAAACCCTGGGCGGCAAGATCCTCGAATTGTGCGTGCGGGTCGGCGGCAGCATTACCGGCGAACACGGGGTGGGCCGGGAGAAAATCAACCAAATGTGCGCGCAGTTCAACAGTGATGAGCTGACCCTGTTCCACGGGGTCAAGGCCGCGTTCGACCCGGGCGGTTTGCTCAACCCCGGCAAGAACATTCCGACCCTGCACCGCTGCGCCGAGTTTGGCGCCCTGCACGTGCACGCAGGGCAGTTGCCCTTCCCTGAGCTGGAGCGTTTCTGATGTACCGTGAACAGGCATTCGACGACAGCGCCACCTTGCTCGAACAGGTCAACCGGGCGCTGGACAACGCCACCCCGCTGCGCATTCAAGGCTCCAACAGTAAGGCGTTCCTGGGGCGCATCGTCGCCGGGGAAGTGCTCGACACCCGCGCTCATCGGGGTGTCGTCAGCTACGATCCGACCGAGCTGGTGATCACCGCCCGCTGCGGCACGCCCCTGTCCGAACTGACGTATATCCTCGACGGCTCGCAGCAGATGCTGCCCTGTGAACCGCCTGCCTTCGGCGACGACGCCACCGTCGGCGGGATGATTGCCAGCGGCCTGTCGGGGCCGCGGCGACCCTGGGCAGGCTCGGTGCGTGACTTCGTGCTCGGCACCCGGGTCATCACCGGGCACGGCAAGCACCTGCGGTTCGGTGGCGAGGTGATGAAGAACGTCGCCGGCTACGACCTGTCGCGCCTGATGGCCGGCAGCTTCGGCAGCCTGGGCGTAATCACCGAAGTCTCACTCAAAGTCCTGCCCAAACCACGGCAAACCCTGAGCATCAGCTTGGACATGGACACTGACCGCGCCCTGCTGCGCCTGGCGGAATGGGGCCAGCAACCGCTGCCGATCAGCGCGGCGTGCCACGACGGGCAGCAGTTGCACCTGCGCCTCGAGGGGGGCGAAGGCTCGGTGACGGCCGCCCATGAGCGATTGGGGGGCGAGCGGCTGAACCCGGACTTCTGGGCCGATCTCAACGAACATCGACTGCGTTTCTTCGACGAGGATCAACCGCTGTGGCGTCTGTCGGTGCCGCACAACACCCCGCGACTGTCCTTGCCGGGCCGGCAATTGATCGATTGGGGCGGCGCCCAGCGCTGGCTCAAGTCGGACGCCGAGGCGGGGTTCATTCGCAAAGTCGTCGAGGAGGTCGGCGGTCACGTCACCTGCTACAGTCATGGCCTGATCGATAGCCCCTTCCAGCCTTTGCCGGCGGCACTCATGCGCTATCACCGCAGTCTGAAACAACAACTCGATCCACGGGGCATTTTCAACCCCGCACGCCTGTACGCGGAGCTCTGAGCCATGCAGACCACCCTGAGCGACAGCGCTCGTCGACTGCCACGCGCCGAAGAAGCCGAAAGCATCCTGCGCACCTGCGTGCACTGCGGCTTCTGCAACGCCACCTGCCCGACCTATCAACTGCTCGGCGATGAACTCGATGGCCCCCGGGGCCGCATCTACCTGATCAAGCAAGTGCTGGAAGGCAACGAGGTCACCCAGAAAACCCAGGAACACCTGGACCGCTGCCTGTCGTGCCGCAACTGCGAAACCACCTGCCCTTCCGGGGTCGATTACCACAACCTGCTGGACATTGGTCGCGCGGTGGTCGATGCCGCCGTGCCCCGGCCGCTCGGCCAACGCTTGCTGCGTGAAGGCTTGCGCAACATCGTGCCCAATCCGGGCCTGTTCAAGCGCCTGGTCGGCAGCGGCCAGGTGTTCCGGGCCTGGTTGCCCGACACGCTGCAAGCGAAGTTGCCGCGCAGTACGCCGCCGGTCAAACCGGTGCCGCGCACGCAGCATGCCCGCCAGGTATTGATCCTCGAAGGCTGCGTGCAACCAGGGTTGTCACCCAACACCAATGCCGCGACGGCGCGAGTGCTCGACCGCCTGGGCATCAGTGCGGTCACGGCCCGGGAAGCGGGCTGCTGCGGCGCCGTGGACTATCACCTCGACGCGCAGGCGGCCGGACTGCAACGCGCCCGCCGCAACATCGACGCCTGGTGGCCGCACCTGGAACGCGGCGTCGAAGCCATCGTGCAGACTGCCAGCGGTTGCGGGGCCTTCGTCAAGGATTACGGCCATCTGCTGGAACGCGACCCGGCCTATGCCGACAAGGCGAAAAAGGTCAGCGCCCTGGCCCGAGACCTGGTTGAAGTGCTGCGCGAGGAACCGCTGGAACAGCTCGGTGTGCACAGCGACCAGCGCCTGGCGTTCCACTGCCCCTGCACCTTGCAGCACGCGCAGAAACTCGGCGGCGCGGTGGAAGCGACCCTGACCCGGCTCGGCTTCAACCTCACCGCCGTGCCCGACAGCCACCTGTGCTGCGGGTCGGCGGGCACCTATTCGATTACCCAACCCGTGCTGTCCCGGCAGTTGCGCGACAACAAACTCAATGCGCTGGAAAGTGGCCAGCCAGATGTTATCGTCACGGCCAACATTGGCTGCCAGTCACACCTCGACGGGGCGAACCGCACCCCGGTCCGTCACTGGATCGAACTGGTCGACGCCGCCCTGCCCCCACCCCTTACCGGAGCCTCTTCATGAAAAGCAAAGCCATCCTCGGCCAGACCGAAGTCAGCCAGATCCTCGCCGCCGCCCGCAGCGAAGCCCAGGCCAATCAATGGGCGGTGTCCATCGTGATCGTCGACGACGGCGGCCATCCGCTGGCCCTGGAGCGACTTGATGGCGCCACGCCAAGCAGCGCCTACATCGCCACCGAAAAGGCTCGCACCTCGGCCCTGGGCCGGCGTGAGTCCAAGGGTTTCGAGGACATGGTCAACGGCGGCCGCACCGCATTTTTGTCCGCGCCACTGCTGACCTCCCTGGAAGGCGGCGTACCGGTCGTAGTCGATGGCCAGGTGATCGGCGCGGTGGGCGTGTCCGGGGTCAAGGCCGAACAGGACGCGCAGGTGGCCAGGGCCGGGGCGCAGTGCTTGCAAGGCTGATCATTTCATCCAGGCTCACGAATCGAAGGAATCGCATCCATGACCCGCCTCACCGCCGAGGACTTTTCCCCGCAATTGCTCGAGCTCTACGACTACTACGCCCACGGCAAGATCAACCGCCGGGAGTTTCTCGACCGGGCGGCGTTGTTCACCTTTGGCGGATTGACCGCCAGCGCCCTGCTCGCCTCGCTGAGCCCGAACTATGCCTTGGCCGAGCAGGTCGAGTTCACGGACCCGGACATCGTCGCCGAGTACATCACCTACCCCTCGCCGAAAGGCAACGGGTCGGTTCGCGGTTATCTGGTGCGCCCGGCCAAAACGACGGGCAAGGTGGCGGCCATCGTGGTCGTGCACGAGAACCGTGGGCTCAACCCGTACATCGAAGACGTGGCACGACGCGTGGCCAAGGCTGGGTTCATCGCCCTCGCCCCGGATGGGCTGACGTCGGTAGGCGGTTATCCGGGCAACGACGACAAGGGGCGCGAGTTGCAGGCGACCGTTGACCCGCAAAAGCTGATGAACGATTTCTTCGCCGCCATCGAGTGGCTGATGAAGCACGATGCAACCACCGGCAAAGTGGGGATCACCGGGTTCTGCTACGGCGGTGGCGTCGCCAACGCGGCGGCTGTGGCGTATCCGGAATTGGGGGCTGCGGTGTCGTTTTATGGTCGCCAGGCGGATGCGAAGGATGTCCCGCAGATCAAGGCGCCGCTGATGCTGCATTACGGCGAGCTGGACACACGGATCAACGAAGGTTGGCCTGCCTATGAACAGGCGCTGAAGGCGGCGGGCAAGACGTACGAGGCCCATATCTACCCCGGCGCCAACCACGGCTTTCACAACGACTCGACGCCACGCTACGACGAAGCGGCGGCGAAACTGGCCTGGGACCGGACGCTGGGGTGGTTTCGGCGGTATCTGGCCTGATTCATCACACTGGCCCTGTAGGAGCGAGCATGCTCGCGTTGGTCGTGAACGATTGCGTGGGCTGTCTGAAACCAGCGGTGCCTGGACGTTCTTCGCGAGCATGCTCGCTCCTACAGGGTCGGGGGTCGTCCAGTTCATGCGGAGCACTAGCTCACCACATCAATCAACTGCTCGCGCTGCGCGCCGGTCAGCATCGGCCCGAACCCGGCGCCCGCGTTGTCTGCCATGTAGCGCGGGTTGCCGGTGCCGGGGATGACGCAGGTCACCGCCGAATGCGCCAGCAGGTACTTGAGCGCCAGTTGCGCCCAACTGCTGACACCCACCTGCGAAGCCCAGCCTGGCAGCGGCTTGCCCTTGAGCCGGGCGAGCAGGTCGCCGCCGCCAAACGGCCGGTTGCAGATCACCGCCACGCCGCGCTCGCGACACAGCGGCAGGATGCGTTTTTCGACACCTCGGTCATCCAGCGCATAGTTGATCTGCAGAAAATCCAGCGGCTCGGCCTTGAGCACGGCCTCCACTTCCTCATAGGCCGACGCGGTGTAATGGGTGATGCCGATGTAGCGAATGCGCCCTTGCTCCTTCCACTGGCGCAGGGTCGGCAGGTGGGTTTTCCAGTCCAGCAGGTTGTGGATCTGCATCAGGTCGATGCGGTCGGTCTGCAGCAACTTGAAGGATTGCTCCATCTGCGCGATGCCTTCCTCGCGGCCCCGCGTCCACACCTTGGTCGCCAGGAACGCCGGCGAGCGTGGCTGGTGGATCGACAGCAGCTCGCCGGTGGTCTGTTCGGCGCGGCCGTACATGGGCGAGCTGTCGATCACCGTCCCGCCCTTTTCGAACAGCGCACTGAGCACGGCGGGCAGCTGCTTGTAGGCTGGATCGGCCGGTGCGACATCAAAGCCGCGATACGTGCCCAGGCCGACCATCGGCAAGGGCTCGTTGCTGGAAGGAATGGCGCGGGTCAGCATGTTCTTGCCTCCTGTTTCCTTCGGCGGCGCACTGCTCGCGAAGGCCGGATCGAAAGTGAGCACCGCCGAAGCACCGGCAGCCAGCGTGAGTATTTGTCGACGCGTGTATCCATCAGTGTGGCTCATGGTGTTGCCCCTCCCCTGTCTTGCTCGCCTTTTGCGCCTGTTGCCCCGCCAGCCACGCGCTTAACGCGACCCACAGTGCGGCAAACGGCACGATCATCAGCGCCACCAGGCCAAACCCCGCGCCCAGCGCCGTCAGGCCGGCGGACAACCAGCCACTGGCGGCATCGCCGCCGCGATACACCAGGGTCTCGATCACATTCTTGGCCTTGTACTTTTCCTCGCGGCTGACCACCGTCCACAACACCTCGCGCGCCGGCCGTACCAGGGCGAACTCCACGGCGCGGCGCACCCCCTGGGCCAGTGCAACCGTGGTCGGCAGCGGTGCCAGGGCCATGGCGGCGAAGGCCACGATCGTCGCCAGCGGCAATGCCGTCAGCGCCCCGCCGATGCCGATCAGGCGGATCAAGGGCGCCGTCAGCAACAGCTGCATGGTCAAGGTGAGCGCCGAGACGATCAGGTCGACCACCGCGAAGTATTGCGTGCGGCTGGCCACATCAGAATAGCTGTCGGCGACGATTCGTCCCTGTTCGAAATACAACAAGGTCGCGGCGCTGGTGTGCAGCAGCATGAACGCCACCAATCCCAACAGGTACCGCGAGCGCCAGATCAGCGTGATCCCGGCGAGCATGCTGCCGCCCAGCCGTTGGTCGTCAAGCCCGCGTCGGGCGCCTTGTGCCGTGGTGCGCCGCAACAATGCCCGGTAGCAGCGCACCGCGACTTCCAGCAGCAGCGCCGCCAGGAACGTCAGCGCCAGCGGGCCGAGACGGGTCGCCAGGGTGGCGGCCAGCAACGGCCCGATGAAAGTGCCCAGAGTGCCGCCCGCCGCGATGAAACCGAACAACCGTCGCCCCTGCTCACTGGAAAAGCGATCCACCAGCACACTCCAGAAGATCGAGACGATGAACAGGTTGTAAAGGCTGATCCAGACGAAGAACACCCGCCCGACATTCACCGGGGCGACACGGTGGGCGATCAGCACGCCGAACAGCAGCATCGACACGGCGATCAGCCGGTAGATCAACGGCACAAAACGGGTCGCTGGCCAGCGCGACGCAAGGAAGCCGAACACCGGCACCATCAGCAGCATGACCAGGAAGGTCGCGGTGAACAGCCACTGCAACTGGCCGGCGCCGCCCTCCAGTCCCAGCGCATCGCGCAGGGGCCGCACCAGGTAATAGCTGGCGAGCACGCAGAAATGGAACGCGAACCCCAGCCCCAGCGCCGCCCTTTCATCGGGTAACACGTCGAGCCATTTACCCACGATGGGCATCGCTACCCCCCTCCCCGGCCCTTATCGGCACGCCGCTGTCGTTCAACTACACTCTGACAGCGATCGCGCCGTCGCGGTGTTCAACCCCAGAGCAGTCAATGTCACGCCCTAACGTTAGCCGAATGTCACGTACCCTGATCTGTCTCGTCGTCATCCTGGCCGGTTCATACCTGGCCCTGTGCGCCGCATTGCTGGTGTTTCAGCGCGCGCTGATTTACTTCCCGCAGCCCGCCACGCTCGACACACCCAGGCTGACCCTGGACGTGGCCGACGCGCATGTGCAGGTCAGCATCCGGCCGCACGAAGGGCCCAAGGCATTGATTTATTTTGGCGGCAATGCCGAAGATGTGTCGCGCAACCTGCCTGAGTTTGCCGAAGCGTTCCCCGACCATGCGCTGTACTTGATGCATTACCGGGGTTTCGGCGGCAGCAGCGGCTCACCGTCGGAAGAGGCGATTGCCCGCGATGCCCTGACGTTGTTCGACAAGGTCTACGACAGCCATGGGGAAGTCGCCGTGATCGGCCGCAGCCTCGGCTCGGGGGTTGCGGTGCGCCTCGCCAGTCAGCGCCCCGCCGCGCGCTTGGTGCTGATCACGCCTTACGACAGCCTGGAACGACTCGCCGTGCGTCAGTACCCGATCTTTCCGGTGAAGTGGCTGCTCAAGGACCGTTTCGACGCGTGGAAATACGCCGAGCATGTCTCGACCCCGACACTGCTGCTGGCCGCCGAGCAGGACGACATCATCCCGCGTGCAAGCACCGACGCCCTCTACCGGCATTTCCCCAAGGGCGTGGCGGTGCTGAAGGAGATCGCGGGGGTCGGGCACAATTCGATCTCCGACAGCCCCGAATACCTGAATCTGATCGCCGACGGGTTGTAGCTCATTCGATCATTTGCGTGCCAGCTTGTAGCGCAGGCAGTCCTCGTTGAAACTGCGGCGCAAGGCTTCGGGACTCATTCGTGTGGGGCTGTCGTAGGTCTGCTCGGTAATGCCCATGGCCATCATGCGCATCCACGGCTTGCTGAACTTGTAGGTCTGCAATTTCTTGCGGGCGGCATACAACGAAACGCCCGCCAGTTTCAGTTCCTGAGCTCGGGCTGCGGTGCCCGCGCCCCAACTGCACATGTAGCGGTCATTGGCTTGAAGCGCCCTGGCCTGCGCCTGCACGGCAAAACCTGCCAGGCCCAGGGATATCAGTGAAATCCATACATAACGCATTTAAAGCCAGCCCTAACCACCTGAAAGTAAAGTGATTCTGTCTGTAACTTTCGGGCTTCGGGGCCAGCAAAATGCCTTATCTGAAACATTTTCAGTTGGCCGTCACCAGCTTGAGTCCGATCACGCCGCCGAGGATGATGGCGATGCACAAGACCCGCAACAGGGTGGTGGCGTCACCCAGCACAGCCATGCCGAGTATCGCGGTGCCCGCTGCACCGATGCCGGTCCATACTGCATAGGCAGTGCCCACGGGCAACGTGCGCAAGGACAGTGAGAGCAGGAAGACACTGGACAAACCGGTGGCGGCCGCCAGCAGTCCCGGGATCAATCGGGTAAATCCGTCAGAGCCTTTCATGAAGAACGCAAAGGCAATTTCAAGAAGGCCTGCAATACCGAGCAGTAACCATGCCATGGAAGTGACTCCCTCGGGTGAGCCGCCGAGCCTGTACGCCCGGCGAGTTTAGGTTGAAGCGCCGACTCAGGCGTTGTTGGCCGCGGCGGGCTTGGCACGGAACGCCACGCCGAACCGGTTGAAGGCATTCATCAAGCCGATGGCGTAGGTGAGGTCCGCCAGTTCCTTATCGCCGAATTCGGCCGCCGCAGCGGCATAGTCCGTCTCGGGTACCCCGGTCTGCGCCACCTGGGTGACCGTTTCCGCCCAGCTCAGCGCGATGCGTTCGCGGCGACTGAACACGTCGCCGACATCACGCCAAACGGGCACCAGCACCAGTTTTTCAACGCTGACGCCGAGCTTGACCAAGTCCCGCGAGTGCATGTCGATGCAGAAGGCGCAGCCGTTGATCTGGGAGACACGCAAATAGACCAGATCGATCAGTTCATGGGGCAGGCCGCTGTTTTGCAGGTACACGTAAACCCCGCCGAAAGCCTTGTAGCCCTCGGGCGAAGCCTTGGCGTAGTCGAGACGATTGTTCATGGTGAATCCCTTGTATTGGCTGATTGGAGGCCCCCATCGTGGGGGCTGCCGAGCCTGCCGTTAAGGTCCATGATCAGCCTTGAGGCATAGGCCATGACCCAGTGATCATGGCCCAGGCCGGAAGTCGATTCATGGCTCTTCGACCTGGGGCATGGACTTCATAGAATCATTGCTCTGGCCCACAACGCTTCGGATAAATCATGAACATCCTCCACGTCACTTGCAGCCCTCGCGGCGAATCGTCCGAAAGCCATCGGCTGTCGAAAACCATCATCGGCTGTCTGCTCCAGACCAACCCGGCCGCCACGGTCATCAACCGGGTGGTGGGCGCAACGGCGTTGTCGCCCATCGATGAGCCATACGCCATGTCCCAACAGGCGCTCGCCGATGTCACTGAAGCCGGCTCGATTGCCCTGTCGAACGGGCTGATCGAGGAACTGCAACAGGCCGACGTGCTGGTGATCGCAACGCCGATGCACAACTTCGCCGTGCCGGCGGCGCTCAAGCTCTGGATCGACCATGTCGCCCGGGTCAGGCGCACGTTCAATGTCGGCGCACAAGGCAAGACCAGCCTGCTGCGCGACCGCCCGGTGTATGTGGCAGTGGCCTCGGGCGGCCGGTTTTCCGGGTTGACCGCGCGTCAACCGGACTTTCTGACGCCCTACCTGAAGGCTGTACTGGGTATGATCGGGCTGCATGACCTGCATTTCTTCTGCGTCGAAGGCACCGCCATGGGCCCCGATGCCTTGAACGCTGCTCGGGACCACACGCAGCAGGCAGTGCGGGACCATTTCTCTGCTAACCCATCGGTTGAGGCCAATGCCCCTTCACAGCCCACACTTTTCAGCGCTTGATCCGACCTCTGAGGACCCGATCTACCGGCAGATCTACTGGCGGTTCCGTGGTGCGATCAGCGACGGGCTGCTCGTGCCCGGTGACCGGGTGCCAGCGGCCAGGGCCCTGGCGAAAGAGCTTGGCCTGGCACGCGGCACCATCGACACCGCCTATTCACTGCTGACAGCCGAAGGGTATCTGCTCTCGCGGGGCCAGGCAGGCACCGTGGTGGCTCCCGGGATCAGTTTAGGAAAGCCTCGCGCACAGACAGAACGGCCCAACCCGGCCACCGGCCCGTCGATCCGACAGAAGGCGCCAGTCCTGCCCTTTCAAATGGCGCTGCCGGCGCTGGACGCCTTTCCGCGCAAGATCTGGTCGCAGATCGGTGCACGCTGCGTGCGTGCCACACAAATCGCAGACATGGCCAATCCGTCGGTGCTCGGCCTGGAATCCTTGCGCAATGCCATTGCCACTTACCTGCAAGTGGCACGGGGAATCACCTGCTCGCCCGCGCAGGTGTTCATCACCTCGGGGTATCGCAACAGCCTGGCGTTGATTGCCCATGCCCTGCTCAAGGCTGGCGACCGTGTACTGGTCGAGGACCCCGGCTACCTGCCCACCCGCCAGTTGCTGGCGCACCTGCAGATCGAAGCGGTCGCGGTACCGGTCGATCAGGAGGGCATGCGCGTCGAGCATGGGCTGAGCAACACACCGCAGGCCAGGGCGGCGGTCGTCACCCCGGCCCATCAAAGCCCGCTGTGCGTGTCGCTGTCGCTGCCGCGCCGCCTGCAGTTGCTTGACTGGGCAACTCGCCAAGAAACCTGGATCGTCGAAGATGATTACGACGGCGAGTATCGATACGTCAGCCGTCCGCTGCCGGCGCTGAAAAGCCTGGATCGCGATGGGCGAGTGCTCTACGCCGGCACCTTCAGCAAGGTGCTGTTTCCGGGCATCCGCCTTTCTTACCTGGTGGTGCCGCCAGCGCAGGTCGAACGCTTCGCCTGCATCAGCGAGACCTTCCTGGGCGGGTGCCCGGAGTTGACGCAAGCCATCGTCGCGACGTTCCTGACAGAAGGCCATTTCGCCCGCCATATCCAGCGCATGCGCAAACTCTACGGCGAACGCCGCGAGGCCACGGCCCGCGGGCTGAAGAACGTCCTGGGTGAACGCATCCACATCGACCCGCTGCCCGGCGGCATGCACCTGATCCTGCGCCTGAGGCCCCCGCAGTCTGATCGCGCACTGGTCGAGCGGCTGTTGGCAGCGGGAATCTATGCCGAAGCACTGAGCGACTGGCACACGCACGACCCCAGCGATTCTGCATTGCTGCTCGGGTTTGCCAATATCGACTCGCAGGCCACCGCTGAACATTTGGGCCAACGCATCCTGGCGTTGATGTAACGCGTGGGCCAACGGCATGGCCCAGGCAGACAGCCGGTTCTTGGCCCTGTATCGCCTGGGGGGGACATCGCATCATCGGGATTTGGCCCACCCGGAAAAAACCGATGCCCAGTCCTTCCCCGCTTCGCAGCATTGCCGTGTTCTCAGGCTCCAACACCGGCTTCAACCCCGCCTACGTCGCAGGCGCCCAGGCCCTGGGCCGGGAAATCGCCAGGCGCGGCATTCGCCTGATCTACGGCGGCACCGACAAGGGCTTGATGGGCGTCATCGCCGACACCGTGATGACCGAGGGCGGTGAAGCGGTCGGCATCATCACCCGACTGCTGTTCGACCTTGGCCATCTTCACCCCCGCCTGACCCGCCACGAAGTGACCCCGGACATGCGCAGTCGCAAGACACGCATGGCGGAGTCGGCAGACGCGTTCATTGCCCTGCCCGGCGGACTGGGAACGTTCGAAGAATTGTTTGAAGCAGCGACCCTGACGCAACTCGGAGAACACCACAAAGGTGTCGCCTGTCTGAACATCGGTGATTTTTTCAAACCGGTGCGCAGCCTGCTCGACCATGCGGTGCAAGAAGGCTTCATGAAAGCGGAGCACAGCCAGATGCTGGTTTTCGATACCGACCCGGCGGCGCTGATCGACGCGCTGGAACAGTGGCAGCCGCCCACCGCGACGAAGTGGATTGAATCGCCGCGCTCACGGGTTTAGTCGGACTGCCATCGGAGGGAGCCCGGCCAGGGCTCAGGTGCTCCGGCCGGGGTGATGCGAAGGGCCTCTTACGCCCATTCTTTACGCAATTGGCGGGCCGCTGCGACCATGTGCACCAGCGCCGCTTCGGTCTCCGGCCAGCCGCGGGTTTTCAGGCCACAGTCCGGGTTGACCCACAAACGCTCGGCAGGAATGCGCTGGGCTGCCTTGCGCAACAGGTTGGCCATTTCCGGGGCATCCGGCACCCGTGGCGAGTGGATGTCATAGACGCCCGGACCGATGTCGTTCGGGTAATCGAAGGCTTCGAAGGCGTCGAGCAGTTCCATGTCCGAACGCGAGGTTTCGATGGTGATCACATCGGCGTCCATGGCCGCGATGGATTTGATCACGTCGTTGAACTCGCTGTAGCACATGTGGGTATGGATCTGCGTTTCGTCACGCACACCGCTGGCGGTCAGGCGGAAGGCTTCCACGGCCCAGTCCAGGTATTGCTGCCAGTCGGCCCGGCGTAGCGGCAGGCCTTCGCGGAACGCGGCTTCGTCGATCTGCACGACCTTGATGCCGGCCGCTTCCAGGTCCACCACCTCGTCACGCAAGGCCAGGGCCAATTGCCGGGCCTGAACTTTGCGCGAGACGTCTTCACGAGGAAACGACCACATCAGCATGGTCACGGGACCGGTCAGCATGCCTTTCATGACCTTGTGGGTCAGGCCCTGGGCGTAGCGGATCCACTCCACGGTCATCGCCTGCGGTCGGCTCAGGTCACCGAAGATCACCGCCGGTTTCACGCAACGCGAACCGTAACTCTGCACCCAGCCGAAACGGGTGAACACGTAACCATCGAGCTGCTCGGCGAAGTACTCGACCATGTCGTTGCGCTCGGCCTCGCCGTGCACCAGCACGTCCAGCCCCAGGCGCTCCTGCACCTGCACCGCATGGCGGATTTCACTGTGCATGGCTTCGGTGTATTCGGCTTCGCTCAGCTTGCCTTGCTTGAACGACTGACGGGCGAGGCGAATGCCGGCGGTTTGCGGAAACGAGCCAATGGTGGTGGTCGGGAACAGTGGCAGATTCAGCCGCACCCGTTGCTTGCCGATACGGCCGTCAAAGGACGAGTGACGCTGGCTGTCGCGGGCAGTGATGGCCGCCACGCGTGCCTGCACGTCAGGTTTGTGGATACGCGGCGAAGCGGCGCGGCTGGCCTGGACGGATCGGCTGTTGGTCAACGCGCGCAGCACGTGCGGTGCTTCCGGTTCGTTGACCGCCTGGGCCAGCACGGCGACTTCTTCACACTTCTGCACAGCAAACGCCAGCCAGCTTTTCAGCTCGGCGTCGAGCTTGTCTTCACGCCCCAGGTCCACCGGGCTGTGCAGCAGCGAACAGGACGGCGCCACCCACAAACGATCCCCCAGGCGCTCGTTGGCGTGTTGCAGGGTGGCCAGGGCTTGCTCCAGATCGCAGCGCCAGACGTTACGGCCGTTGACCACGCCCAGCGACAGCACTTTGTAGGCCGGCAGGCGATCGAGAATGGTCGGGTATTGCTCGGGGGCACGCACCAGATCGATGTGCAAACCGTCCACTGGCAGGTTGGCGGCCAGGCCCAGGTTCTCTTCCAGTCCGCCAAAATAAGTGGCGACCAGTTTCTTCAGCGGGTCGCGCTGAATCAGGTTGTAGGCGCGTTCAAAAGCGTTTTTCCAGTCCTGCGGCAGGTCGAGCACCAGGATCGGCTCGTCGATCTGCACCCACTCCACGCCTTGCGCGGCCAGGCGCTGGAAGATCTGGCCGTAAAGCGGCAACAGGCGATCCAGCAGATCGAGCTTGTCGAAATCGCCGCCCTTGGCCTTGCCCAGCCACAGATACGTCAACGGCCCGATCACCACCGGCTTGACGTTGTGGCCCAGTGCTCGCGCTTCTTCGACCTCTTCGAACAACTGGTCCCAGCCCAGCTGGAAGGATTGATCAACGGTGAATTCCGGGACCAGGTAGTGATAGTTGGTGTCGAACCACTTGGTCATTTCCTGGGCGTGTGCACCGCCACAGCAGCTGTCGCTGACGCCACGGGCCATGCCGAACAAAGTTTGCAACGACGCTTGGCCGTCTGCCGGGCGGAAGCGCTCAGGGATCACGCCGAACATCAGGGAATGAGTCAGGACCTGGTCGTACCAGGCGAAATCGCCGACCGGCAACAGCTCGATGCCGGCGTTTTTCTGCAAGTCCCAATGGCTCTTGCGCAATTCACGGCCGACGGCGCGCAGACCGTCTTCGCTCAGTTCGCCCTTCCAGAACGCTTCCTGTGCTTTCTTCAATTCGCGGTCGCGGCCGATGCGCGGAAATCCAAGGGAATGGGCCAAAGCCATGACAAATAACTCCAATGTGTTTGATGGAGACATTGTCGGTAGGTGGCAGGCTGTGAGACAAACTCATTTTAGTCTTGATGATCAAGAGTTTTGCTCATGATAAGAACTGTGGGAGCGGGCTTGCTCCGGGCGGCGCTCCGACGAAGGCGGTGTGTCAGCGGTAACTCATGTCACTGACACACCGCCTTCGCGAGCAAGCCCGCTCCCACAGTGGGTGTGTGTGGCAAAAAGGTATTAGCAATGCACCCGATTACGCCCCGTACGCTTGGCCTGGTACAGCGCATCATCGGCGCGGGTCAGCAGGTTGTCCGGTTGCTCGCCCGGGTGCGCGAAGGCCACGCCGAAGGAGGCGGTGATGGTATCCAGCACCTTGCCGTCGCCACGGGCCTTGATCCGCAACGACTGCACTTTCACCCGCAGTTGCTCGGCGAACGCCGCGGCGCTTTCCAGGTCGGCGCACTGCTGCAGAATCACGCAAAACTCCTCGCCGCCGTAACGCGCCGGGGTGGCGTGGGGCGGCAGTGAATTGCGCAACACTTGCCCGACATGCTGGAGCACGCGATCCCCCAAGGGGTGACCGTACTGGTCGTTGAATTGCTTGAAGTGATCGATATCCAGCATGACCAGAGCCATGCCGCCCGCACCGTTGCTCAACGCCTGCTCCAGCACGCGAGTGAACGCGCAGCGGTTGAGCAATTCGGTGAGGCCATCGAGCGTGGCAGCCAGTTGCGCGCGCTCGAGCTTGCTGCGCAGGCTCTGGATTTCGTTCTGCGCCGAACTCAGCTGGGCGAGAAACCGCTCCTGCTGGGACTGCATCAGTTGAGTGCTCTGTTGCAGTTCGCCGAGGATGTCCGGCAAACGCTCATGGACCGGCCCCTCGAGCATTTCGATGCACCGGCCCAGGCTGCTTTGAAAATCGAGACTGCCCTCCACGCTCCGGGAAACGTCGCGGTGCATGTCGTCCACCAGGTTGATCGCCTGTTGCTGGCCGGCGCGCGCCTCCTCCAGCTCGTCGCGAATGATGTAGTCGCGAAACAACCGGGTGGCGGATTCCGGCGGAATGCCGTCGAAGTCCTTGACCACCCGGTCCAGGTGCCGGTTGAGTTCGCTGTCCGCGCCTTTGCTGTAGGTGTACCACAGCGCGTAATGCACCGGATTGGGCGGGATGTTGTGTCGCACCATCAAGGGAACGGCTTGTTTGAGCAGCGCCGCAGCTTCGCGGGAGTCTTCCGGGTACAGCGCCAGCGCAGTCGCACGCGTCTCTCTTTGGCTCATGTCATCACTGTTGTTGTTAATGATAGGCAGATGCAAAACCTGCCGAGCATAACCAGACATGAGGCAATCTGCCATCCCTCTTAGGTGTTAGTGCTGCACACTGGCGTATCAGCTGCCGGCATCACCGTGGGCTTCTTCGAAGAAATAATCCTTCCAGCTCTCGGCCTTGTTTTTCAACACGCCCAGCTCCTGCAATTTCTCGGCGTAGACCGCCGTGCGCTGCGGCACCACCGTGAAGTTGATTTCCGGGTCGTTGACGATGCTTTCGACCAGTTCCAGCGGCAGTTTCGATTGCTCGACGCGGATGTAGGTCTTGGCGGCGGCGGACTTGTCGGCCTTGATGATCTTCTCGGCCTCGGCCAGGGCGTCGTAGAACGCCTTGTAGGTCTTCGGGTTTTCGTCGTGGAATTTTTCGGTGGTGTACAGCACGTTGAAGGTCGCCTGGCCGCCCAGCACGTCGTAGGAACTCAGCACCTTGTGCACGTTGGGATTCTGCAGTTCCTGGTATTGGAACGGCGGGCTGGAGAAGTGCGAATTGATCTCCGAACCACCGGCAATCAGCGCCGCTGTCGCATCCGGATGAGCGAGGCTGATCGAGATGTCGTCGAATTTCTTGTACTGGTCATTGCCGAACTGCCGGGCAGTTTCGATCTGCAAGGTGCGCGACTGGAACCCTACCCCGGCCGCCGGCACGGCGATGCGGTCCTTGCTGGAGAAGTCCTTGAGCGTCTTCACGTTCGGGTTGTTGGTCAGCAGGTAATTGGGCATCGACCCCAGCGAAGCGATGGCCTTGACGTTCTGCTTGCCCTTGGTGCGGTCCCAGATGGTCAACATCGGCGGCACACCTGCGGACACCACGTCCAGGGCACCGGCCAGCAGCGCCTCGTTCATCGCCGTGGCGCCGGAAATGCTGTTCCAGTCGACCTTGATGTCCAGGCCCCGAGCCTTGCCGTGCTTCTCGATGAGCTGCTGATCGCGCACCACGTCGAGAATCAGGTAACCGATGCCGAATTGCTGGGCGATGCTGATCTTGCCTTCAGCCTGGGCGCCGGGGCTGAGCAATGCGCTCACGGCGGCCAATGAGGCCGCGAGAATTGTCAGTGCCGAACGCTTGTGGGGAGTTGCCATGGAATGCTCACTATCAGTCAGGGGTGATCCAATGATGGCCGAATGATTTCGCGGCCTGCCGTGGGCAGTGATAGTGCATGAAAATACTTAGGCGAAATAATTCTTAATTATTATTTGTTTATTCCTTAAAGAAATATAAAGGACACCGTCCATTCCCCCGGACGCCGAGCAAGGATTGGCCAACCGGTGCCCATCGATGCGCGGCGGATCAGGCCGGTGACCAGCGTCGGTGCAGCCCACGCGCCAGGGCATCGAGGGCAAATCCCAGCACGCCAATCAACAGGACCATCGCCATCAGCTCGGAGTACGCCAGCCGGTCTCGGGTATCGAGGATGAAATAGCCCAGGCCCGCACTGACACCGAGCATTTCGCAAGGCACCAGCACGATCCACAGGATGCCGATGGACAGGCGCACTCCGGTCAACACATGGCCGAGCACGCCGGGCAGGATCACCTTGCGCAGGGTTTCCCAACGCGTCGCGCTGAGGCTGCGGCTCAGTTGCAGCCAACGGGGGTCGAGCTGGCGCACCCCGGCGGCGGTGTTGAGCAGGATCGGCCAGATCGCGGCGAAGGTCAGCAGGAAGTAGATCGGCTGGTCGCCCACGCCCATCAACATCACCACCACCGGCATCCACGACAGCGGCGAGATCATTCGCAGGAACTGAAACGCCGGGGTGGTCGCCGCCTCCAGGTGACGATAGCTGCCCACCAACAAGCCCAGCGGAACGCCGATCAGCAGCGCCAGCAGCAGGCCCACCAGAATGCGCTGCAGGCTGACGAACACGTGTTCGTACAGCTCGCCTCGTCCCAGCAGTTCCACCAGGCTGACCAGGGTCGCCTCGGGGGCGAAGCGCGCCGCCAGGCCCTCGGCGCTGCCGAACAGCCGCACCCCCAGCCACCACACAAGCAGCAGGCACAACAGCCCCGCCACCCCCAACAGCCATGAAGCAATGTGCTTGTTCATCAGGCGCCAAACTCTTCGCTGCGCTCGAAGCTGTCCGGCAGACCGAACGCCTTCAGGCCGCCGACGGCCGCAATGGCGTTACGCACGAAACGGTCGTCCACCAGGTCCCGGGCAGCGGCTTGCGGATCGAGGCTGGCGAGGAAACTCTTGTCGCCTTCGATCAACGTGTCCTTGAGACGCTTGACCAGCTCTTCGGTATAGCTGGGGAACGGGTATGGCTGGAAGTCGATGCGCTGCTCATCCCAGTGGCTGTGCTGGATCGCGCCGCTGGCCAGGTATTGCTCGCGGTCGGACGCCGCCGGTGCCAGCACTCGGTTCAACACCGGTTGAGCGTGCGGTGTGTAGCGGTTGTCGCCGTCCTTGGACAGCAGCCTGGCGGCTTCTTCGCGGTGGTCGCGGGTCCACAGTTGCGCCTTGACGATGGCGTTCACCACTTTCTGCGACCACTCGGGACGGTTGTTCAGGTCCTGCTCGTGCATGAACACCACGCAGCAGGCGTGATTGCGCCAGATGTCGCCGGTAAAGCGTTGCACCCGACCGACCTTGAGGTCTTCGGCCAGGGCGTTGAACGGCTCGGCGACGATGTAGCCGGCGATGCGTTTGCTGGCCAGGGCTGGCGGCATGTCCGAGGGCGCCAGCACCACCAGGTTGACTTCGTTCGGCGCCAGCACGGCGCTGGCCGATTTGCTCACCGGGACCAGTCCGTGATCGCGGAACAACTGTTGCACCACGACATTGTGAATCGAGTACCAGAACGGAATCGCCACCGATTGCCCGCCCAGTTGCGCGACTTCGGTGATGCCCGGTGCCACGGTCAGGCCCGAACCGCCGACATGGTTCCAGGCCACGACCTTGGCCGGCACCTTGCTGCCATAACGCGCCCACACGGTCATCGGCGACAGCAGGTGAATCACGTTGACCTGACCGGAGATGAACGCCTCGATCACTTGCGCCCAACTGCGCAACAGCACCGGCCGCTCGGCCTGAATGCCCTCGGCTTCGAACAGGCCGTTGTTATGCGCCACCAGCAATGGCGTGGCGTCGGTGATCGGCAGGTAGCCGATGCGCACCGGCGCGTTGGGGTCCGAGGCGGCGCGGGCCTGCAGGCTGTTGAGCAGCGGCAGCGCGCCGCCGGCGGTCAGCAAGGCGCTGAGTTTGAGGAAGTCACGACGTGTGTGGGTGAAGTCGTCCAGGCACATGTTCAATCTCCGGTTCGGGCAAGGGTTGGGAATGTGGATTGCGGCTCGCCCGCCGAAGGGTTTTGAGAATCTCGATACGCAGTGCGCCCAGTTCCTCGACCAGCTCGGCACGCGGCTGTGGCAGGTCGATGCGCCATTCGCCAAGGGTCCGCGCCGGGCTGTTACCCAGTAGCAGAATCCGCTCGGAGAGCAGCAGGGCTTCGTCAATGTCGTGGGTGATCAACACCGCGGCGGTGTTGTGCTCGGCAATGACCTGAAGCAGCAGTTGTTGCATGTCGGCGCGGGTCACTTCATCCAGCGCGCCGAAGGGTTCGTCCAGCAGCAAGACCTGTGGCTGACGCGCCAGGCAGCGGGCAATCGCCGTACGCTGGGCCATGCCGCCGGACAGTTGTGCCGGGTGCTGATGGCGCGCGTGCTGCAACCCGACAGCGGCAATCGCGTGATCGATCCGCGCCTTGCGCTCCTCCGGGCTCAGGTGGGGTTGCCGGGCAAAATCGAGGCCGAACGCGACATTCTTTTCCAGGTTCAGCCACGGCAACAGGCTCGGGTCCTGGAACGCCACCGCCACCCGTGGATGAGGGCCGTTCAACACCTCGCCATGCAGGCTGACGCGACCGCCATGGGCCGTTTGCAGACCGGCCAGCACCCGCAGCAGGCTGGATTTGCCGACGCCGCTGGGGCCGAGAATCGACACCACCTCCCCTGCTCGCAATTGCAGGTCAAAATCCTCCAGCACCGTGTGCCAGCCCTGTGCCCGGGCGTACCCGAGGCTGATGCCTTCGGCCTTCAGCAACGGCGCGCTCATGCCGCCGCGTCCCCCGCCTGACGTTGCAGTTCGGCATGCAGTTGCACCAGGCTCGGGGTAACGATCGGCACGAACGCCGACTCGCGCCAACGCCGGGCGAATCCGCTGCCGTACTCGCTCAGGTAGGCTTTGCCGCCACTGGCCTGCAACTCCAGTTGCACCGCCTGCGCCGCCGAGTCGGCCAGGGCAATGCGCAGGCGGAACAAGGCGGCGGGCTGGGCGAGAAAACGGCCGTCGAGCAGGCCTTTCTTCAGCTCACTGACCGTCGATTCCAACTGCCCGCGTTGTTGTCGCAACGGCTCCAGCAGAATCGAACGAGCGCCTTGCAGATGCGCCTCGACTTCGTGCAGCGAACGTCGCGCCAGACCGATCGCCATCGCGCATTGCAACCCCAGAAATGCCGGGCGCACGGCCGGCAGGAACACCCGGGCGTCTTCATGCAGCAGCCAGTTGCGATCGATCTCCACCCGTTGAAAGTCCAGCGCCGCAGTATTGCTCGACTGCAGACCCATCAGTTGCAGATCGTCCGAGCGCTGCACCCCGGCGAGCGCATCCGGGATCGCCAGGATAAAGGGTGCGCCACCGGCCTCATCATCGATGGCCGCCGCCACCACGAAACCGCTCTTGCGCAGGTTGGTCACCCAATGCAGGCGACCGTTGAGCATCCAACCCTCGTCCTGCAACCTGGCGCGCACTTGCAGCGTCTCGATGCCCGAGAGGAATTTCATGGCATTCGACAGGCCGGTGGCCCCGGCCAGTTCGCCCGCCAGCAACGACGGCAATAAGCCTTCACGCAGCACCGTGTTGGGGCTTTGCAGCAGGTATTCGATGAAGGCGCGCTGTCCCCAGAACACAAACGCCGCCGCCAGGGAATGGCCGGCAACGGCGGCCACCACCTCCACGGCGTCGGCGATGTCGCCACCGCTGCCGCCCAGCACCGGATCGATGCCGACCCGCAGCACCTCGGCACTGGCCAGTTGCGCCAACACCTGCTGCGCGTCGCCCTCACCCTGGTCCAGCGTCTGGGCGTGGGTGTCCAGCCATTGAATCAATGCCGGCTTGAGCATGTGGTTTTCTCCTGTTGAATCATTGGCCCGACTGCCAGCGATAGCGGGCCAGCTCCGGGTTGAGCGGCGTACCGGCAAAGACATTGGCGAAGTTGCACAAAGTGGCCAGGCTCACGCCGAGAATCACTTCCAGCGCGTTGCCTTCGCTGTAGCCGGCGGCCTTGAAGGCGCCATAGGTCGCTTCGCTGACGTTGCCGCGAGTGGCGATGACTTCGCGGGCGAATGCCGCGAGGGCTTCAAGCTTTTCTTCCGGTACGGTGGCTTGCTCGCGCAGGGCACTGACCACCTCGTCCGGCAGTTTTGCCTTGTTCACGGCGACAGCGGTGTGGCCCGCCACGCAAAAATCACAGCCGTGGGTGGTGGCAGCAATGAGTTGCACCACCTCGCGCTCGGCCAGGCTCAGTTCGGCTTTGCCATTGAGCGCCGATACCGTAACGTAGGTTTCCAGCGCCGCCGGCGCACTGGCCAGCACCGCCAGCAGATTCGGGATGAACCCGGACGCTTTCTGGGCATTTTCCAGGAAGGGCCGGGCCGCTTCGGGAGCGCTTTGCAAAGTGTGTAGAGTGACGCGCGACATGGAGTGGACTCCTGCTGTGGGGTGTCCTGCAAGTCTGTTGGTTATAAGAATTCCGATCCATATTCTAAAGTAGCGATTACTTGCTCCTGAGTGTTTCCATTAGATGATTTCGTCGAGCCCACTGGTTGATTGGTTATTAGAAAGCCTGGAACTCCAGGCCAGCCTGTTCCATGTCGGCCGCTATTGCGGCGGCTGGCATGCGAGCACCCACGGCATGGCGCGGGCCAGTTTTCATCTGATCGTCCAGGGGCATTGCTGGCTGCACGTCGAAGGCGAAGATCAGGCCCGGCGGCTGGACGCCGGCGATGCGGTTTTTCTGCTGCGGGACTTGAACTATCGGCTGTCCAGCACCGAGGACAGTGACGTCGCACAGCGCTTGCCGAAGATGGCCATGACCCCTCTGGACAGCCAGGCACAGGACGGCGTCGGCCTGGTCTGCGGCTTTTTCCATTTCAAGTCCGGGTTGTCATCATTGATCATCGAAGGCTTGCCGGACTGGATCATCCTGCGTGCCGGTGACCCGTCCTCTAACGCGGCCCGCGCCTTGTTCGAACTGATCCTCGAAGAATGCCAACGCCTGCCCGCCCCCTCCTCCGCACTGCTGGAACGTCTGAGCCATCTGCTGTTTCTCTACGTATTGCGCCAGCAGGTGGCCGACAACCCGGACCTTGGCGGGCTGGTCGCCCTGGCCCGACACCCGCAGTTCGCACCGCTGCTGGATCAATTGATCGAACAGCCGCAGCAGCCCTGGCCACTGGAAAGCATGGCAGCCTGCACCGGCCTGTCGCGCTCGGCGTTTTTCAAGCGTTTCAGTGAATTGGCCGGACAGTCGCCGGGCCAGGTGCTGCTGGCCCTGCGCATTCGCCATGCCTGCCAGTTGCTGAAGAGCAACCACACGGTGGAGCAAGCCTGCAGCGCCGTGGGGTATCAATCGATCGCCGCGTTTACCCGGGCCTTCGCCAAGGCCGTGGGCGTGGGGCCGGGGGCTTATCGCAGGCAACATGAGGGTCGCTGAAAACCCGGCGAGCAACGAAGCAGGAGCGTATCTTGCGATGACCCATTGCTGCCGGAGTTGCGCGTGCCGCCACTGACCACCCGTGAGATTTATCAATTGCTACGCGACGCCGCCCTTGAGGTTCGCCCGCTGCGATGCCTCGAAGAGCCCTGCGAATCCGGGCTGATCCGCGTCGACATCGAGGGTTGGCGGCTGACCCTCGAAGTCGACGGCAATCATCTGCGCCACTGCCGGTATTGTCAGAGCCCGGACGGTCGTGAAGTCGGGTTTGACAGCTGGCAGCGTTACGGCACCGATCCGGTGAGTCTGCTCAGCACCTGGGAACTGGCCCGGATCGAGCGCTTGCTGGCCGTCAGAAACGCGGTTTGACCGCCTTCCATTCCGGTTTGTAGCGCTGCATCTGTTTCACGTCGTCGCGCTGGCGAATGCCGCAGGTCAGGTACTGATCGTGCAGCTTGCCCAGTTGATCGTGATCCAGCTCCAGGCCCAGCCCCGGTGCGCGGGTGATTTTCACGCAGCCATCGACGATCGGCAGCTTGCCGCCCTTGATCACCTCCTCGTCCGGTTCCTGCCATGGGTAATGCGTGTCGCAGGCGTAATCCAGGTTCGGCACGGCAGCCGCCACGTGCGCCATGGCCATCAGGCTGATGCCCAGGTGCGAGTTGGAATGCATCGACACGCCAAGGCCGAAGGTTTCGCACATTTTCGCCAGCGCCTGGGTATCCCGCAGGCCGCCCCAGTAATGGTGGTCGGCGAGGACGATCTGCACGCTGTTCAAGGCCACGCTGCGGCGGAATTCGTCGAAATCGGTGACCACCATGTTGGTCGCCAGCGGCAGCCCGGTGCGCTTGTGCAGCTCGGCCATGCCGTCGAGGCCGGGGGTCGGGTCTTCGTAATACTGCAGGTCGTCACCGAGCAGTTCAGCCATGCGGATCGAGGTTTCCAGCGACCAGTTGCCATTCGGGTCGATGCGCAGCGGATAACCGGGAAAGGCCTTTTTCAGCGCCTTGATGCACGACACTTCATGCTCGGGCGGCAGGGTGCCGGCCTTGAGCTTGATGCTCTTGAAACCGTAGGCCTCGATCATCCGCCGGGCCTGGGCGACGATCTGCGCTTCGCTCAGCGCCTCCCCCCAGTTGTCCGGTTTGTAGGGGGAATCCACATGCTCGGCGTACTTGAAAAACAGGTAGGCGCTGAACGGGATCTCATCGCGAATCGCCCCGCCCAGCAAGTCCACCAGGGGCAGGTTCAACGAATGCGCCTGCAAATCGAGGAACGCCACTTCGAACGCCGAATAGGCATTGCTCACCGCTTTGCTGGCATGGGAGCCCGGTGCCAGTTCGGCGCCGGCCAGGCTCGCGGGCTTGTTCGCCGCCACGGTGGCCTGGACGATGCGCCGCAGTTGATTGAGGTCGAACGGGTCGAGGCCGATCAGTTGCGACTGCAATTGCTGCTGGATCGCCAGGGCCGGCGCATCGCCGTAGCTTTCCCCCAGACCGATGTAGCCGTTGTCGCTTTCGATTTCGATGATCGAGCGCAGCGCGAAGGGTTCGTGAATTCCGCTGGCATTGAGCAGCGGCGGATCGCGGAAGGCAATCGGGGTCACGGTGACGCGTTTGATTTTCAAGAGGCTGCTCCTTTCAGGCCTGGGCGCAGAGTGGTTTGACTGGCTGAATCGACGGGTGTGGCGTCATGGGCGGCGTGATCGCTCAGCGCACGAATGGGCTGCCCCCGAGGGGTGGTGCGGGCGAAGAAGATCACCACGGCCGCGACCAGCGACGTCGCCGCCAGGCCGTAAAGGCCCCCTTCGATGGAGCCGGTTTTCTGCTCCAGGAAACCGAAGGTCGCCGGCGCGACAAAGCCGCCGAGGTTGCCGATGGAGTTGATCAGGGCGATCACCGCCGCCGCGATGCGCGCGTCGAGGTAGCCTTGGGGAATCGGCCAGAACAAGGCCGAAGCCGCCTTGAACCCGATCGCGGCAAAGCAGATGGCGACGAAGGCGAAGACCGGCCCGCCAGTGGTGGACATGAACATGCCGAACGCCGCGATCACCAGGGTCAGGGCGACCCAGGCCTGTTGGTGTTTCCATTTCGATGCCATGGCCGCGAAGCCGTACATCGCGACGATGGAAATGATCCACGGAATCGAGTTGAACAGGCCGACCTGGAAGTCGCCGAGGTTGCCCATTTTCTTGATCATGCTCGGCAGCCAGAACGTGGCGCCGTAGATGGTCAGGGCGATAGAAAAGTAGATGAAGCAGAACAGCGCGATCTGTCTGTCCGCCAGCAACCTGAACATCGACGGCTTGACCGTCTGCGTGGCTTCACGAGCCTTCTGCTCCGAGGCAATGGCGTCGATCAGGGCGTCTTTCTCTTCGGCACTCAACCAGTTCGCCTGGCGCGGATGGGACTGCAGCCAGAACCAGACGAAACCGCAGAGCACGATCGAGGCAAAACCTTCGATCAGGAACATCCACTGCCAGCCATGCAGGCTCAAACCGCTGACGTGCAACAAGGCACCGGAGACCGGGCCGGAAATCACCGAGGCGATGGCCGAGCCGCTGAGGAAAATTGCCATGGCCTTGCCACGTTCGGTCGACGGCAGCCATTGGGTGAAGTAGTAAATGATGCCGGGAAAGAACCCCGCCTCGGCCGCGCCGAGAATGAAGCGCAGCACGTAGAAGCTTGTCTCGCCACGCACGAACGCCATGGCCATGGCCGCCGCGCCCCAGGTGAACATGATGCGCGTCAGCCAGGCCCGGGCGCCGTAGCGTTGCAGCAACATGTTGGAAGGCACTTCGAAAATGGCGTAACCGATGAAGAACAGACCGGCGCCCAGCCCATAGGCGGCGGCACCGATGCCCAGGTCGGTTTCCAGGTGACTGCGCACGAAACCGATGTTGACCCGGTCGATGTAGTTGACGATGAACATCACCACGAACAGCGGCAGCACATGGCGTTTCACCTTGGCCGCCGCGCGGGCCAGCGCAGACGGATCCGAGGGACTCTGGAGGGTATTCAAGGGGCGACTCCCGTTCATTGTTTTTTTAGGGACGGGTCGATCATGGACGCCGGGATTGATCCCGTCTAATCTAACTTGGCACTTGATTGATACCTGGATTAGATCAATGTTCGAACTGACGCAACTGCGCTGCTTTACTACGGTGGCCACTGAGCTCAACTTTCGCCGCGCCGCCGAACGGTTGAACATGACCCAGCCACCGTTGAGCCGGCAGATCCAGTTGCTGGAGCATCACCTGGGCGTTGAGCTGTTCACCCGCAGCACCCGTAGCGTGGCGCTGACCGCCGCCGGCCGGGCGTTTTTCGTCGAAGCGCAGAACCTGCTGGAACGTGCGCAACAGGCCGCCGTCACCGCCCGGCGTTTCGCCGAGGGCGACATCGGCTCGGTGAACATCAGTTTTGTCGGCAGCGCGGTGTACGAATTCCTGCCCAAGGTGATTGCCGAGGCGCGCCTCAAGCAACCGCAGGTCAAGATCGACCTGGCGGAAATGAACACCTACCAGCAGCACGAAGCGCTGCGCGCCCGCCGCATCGACCTGGGCATCGTGCGCGCGCCGTTGCTGGAGCCCGGTTACGCCACCGAATGCCTGGTGCGCGAACCCTTCGTGCTGGCGGTGCCCAGCCGTCACCGGTTGGCCAGCGCCGACACGGTCTCGGTCAGCGACCTCGATGGGCAACCCTTCCTGATGTACTCCCACGCCGCCTACCCGCCGTTCAACGAACTGCTGACCGGCATGCTGCGTTCGGCCCGTGTCGCGCCGGAGTACGTGCAGTGGCTCGGTTCGTCACTGACGATCCTGGCACTGGTCAACGCCGGCATGGGCCTGGCCCTGGTGCCCCGCTGCGCCAGCAGTGTGGTGTTCAAGAATGTGGTGTTTCGCGACATCGACCTGGGGGAAGGCGTGCAGAGCGAGCTGCACCTGATCTGGCGGGAAAACAACGACAATCCGGCGTTCGCGATGTTGCTGGAAGCGATTCGTACGGCGGTGCGGGAGGGTTGGGGATCTTAGAGATTCAGACACAAAACCACTGTGGGAGCGGGTTCGACCATCGCGGACGAGTCCGCTCCTACAGGGTCCGGTGAATTGCCGTTACAGGTACTCGACATTCCCATCGACACTGATCGCTTGCCCCGTAATGTTCACCGCCGCTCGCGAGGACAGGAACAGCGCCATCGCGGCGACGTCTTCCATGGTAACCATCCGGCGCAACGAGATTTTCTCCAGGTACTGCTCGCGCATGCTGTCAAAATCGATGCCCAGCGCCTGGGCCCTGGCATCGATGACCCGGTCCATGCGCTCGCCTTCCACCACTCCCGGCAAAATGGCGTTGACCCGGATGTTGTCAGGTCCCAGTTCACCCGCCAGGGATTTCATCAACCCGACAATCGCCCATTTGGTTGACGCATACGGCGTCCTGAACGGATACCCGAGCCGTCCCGCCACGGATGACATGGCAATGATGTGGGGGTTCTGTCTGGATTTCTTCAGCCAGGGCACCGCTTTGCTCAGGAAGAAATACTGGCTGTTCAGGTTGGTCGCCACCGTCTGCTCCCAGGCATCGCTGTCCAGCGCTTCGATGTTCCCGGTCGGCCCGGCGATGCCAGCGTTGTTCACCAGCACATCGAGCCCGCCCAACAGGGAAATCGCTTCGTCCATGATCCGATCGACCTGTTGTTTGATCCCGACATCCACCACGCCACCGTGCAGACCCGGAAATTCGAGCTTCATCCGCTCGACCGCGCTGGCGTTGATGTCGCAGACGTAGACCTGCGCACCGACCTCATGGAAAGCGCGGGCGATCACGGCGCCAATGCCTGCGGCCCCACCGGTGACGACCACTTTCAGGTTTGCCGGCGGCGCCAGCAGATCGACAATCCTCATGCCCCTCTCCCCTTATTGTGTGACTTGCGCGGCCGACCGCGGACTGACTTCATGACGGATCGCCGAGGCCAGCAGCGGTACCAGCAGCAGCCCCAGGATCGCGGCGCCCACAATCACATAGAAACCCGATGAGCTCAGGCCCGTAGCTTTCTCTGCGAGCCCGAACAGGTAGGGCCCGGCAAATCCACCGAGCAAGCCGATGGTGTTGATGAACGCCAAACCGGCGGCAGCCTGGATCCCCTGCAGCCGTTTCATGGCGATCGCCCAGTAGATCGGCAGCACGCCGCCGGCGAAAAACGCGGTGGCGGTAAACAGCGCAATCCGTACTGACGCCTCATCAATCAAGGTAAACGCCACTGAACTGGCGATCAGGCCGCCGGTGAACAATCCCAGGCAGTAGCAATCCCTGGCAATCCTTCGGTGGATTCGGGGCAGCACCAGGACCCCGGCCAGAAAGCCGATGCCAACGCTGCTCGACAGCAGGCCAACGGTCAACGGCGAAGTGATGTGCATCTGCTGGATGATCGACGGTGTGAAGAACACCAGCCCGACGAACGCCACCTGGTTGAGGAAGTAGATCAGGCCGATCAGCACCGTTGTCGGGCGCTTCAACGCCTTGACCCAATGCCCGGAATACTCGTGCGAGTCCGCATGGCCGGGGAGCAAGGCATGTTCCTCCAGGGATTGCGCTTGTGCCGCCGTCAGCCAGCGGGCGTCACGTGGCCGTTCCGGCAGCTTGAACCACAGGATTACCCCGACAATGATGCTCGGCAGGCCTTCGAGCAGGAACATCCATTGCCAGCCATGCAGCCCGCCGATGCCGTCCATTTTCATCAGCGCGCCGCCGATCGGATTGCCGATCACCAGGGCCAGCGCCGGTGCGAGGTAAATCCAGCCGATGGCAATCGCACGATCCTTGGGTGCAAACCACAGCGTCACCATGTACATGAGCGCAGGAAACAGGCCGGCCTCGGCAATACCCAGCAAGACCCGAAGCAGGTAGAACGACCATTCGCCCTGGACGAACATCATGGCCGAGGACAACGCGCCCCAGGTGACCGCGATCCGCGCAATCCAGCGACGCGGCCCGATGCGGTGGGCCAACAGGTTGCTGGGCACTTCCAGCAGTGCATAACCGAGGAAGAAGATCCCTGCGCCCAGACCGTAGGCCGCGGCACTGATGCCCAGGTCGGCGTTGAGGGCAGCTTTGGCCAGGGCGACGTTGGTTCGGTCCAGATAGGACATGAAGTAAATGGCGCACATCAACGGAATGAGTCGTGTCATCGCCCGCCGGGTGGCCAGCCAATGCAGCTCCTCGGTGTTTTGCATGATCGTCATGGTCAAGCCTCTTGTTTTTATTTTTCTTAAATTCAAACAGCGGGTTTACAGGTGGACCTTGTCTCTGCCTTTGAGGCCGAGCATCTGTCGCGCCTCCTGCGGCGTGGCGATCTCATACGACAGTTCTTCAAGGATGTGGCGCACCTTGCGCACTTGCTCGGCGTTGGTCCTGGCCTTCACGCCCTTCGCCAGGTAGATGCTGTCCTCCAGGCCCACGCGCACGTTGCCGCCCATGATCGCGCCCATGGTCACGAAAGGCAGTTGGTGCCGCCCTGCCCCGAGAATGGAGAACTGATAGTTTTCTCGGCCAAACAGACGGTCGGCCGTCGCACGCATGATGCTCAGGTTCTCCGGGTCGGCGCCCAGGCCACCCAGAATGCCAAAGCACGACTGGATGAAAAATGGGGGTTTGACCAGCCCCTGTTCGACGAAATACGCCAGGTTGTAGAGGTGGCCCACGTCGTAGCATTCAAATTCGAAGCGGGTCCCGTATTCACCGAGTTCCAGCATGATGTCGCGGATGTCCTTGAAGGTGTTCTTGAACACCACGTCCTCCATACCTTCGATGTGTTCCTTTTCCCACTCATGGCGCCAGGCCGAGATCTTGCGGGCAATCGGGTGGATCGAAAAATTCATCGATCCCATGTTCAGTGAACACAGCTCCGGCTTGGCAAGCAGCGGGTAGGCAAGCCTCTGCGCCAGCGTCATCCGTGTACTGCCACCGGTGGTGATGTTGATGATGGCGTCCGTGGCCTGGGCGATGGCCGGCACGAACTGGCTGAACACCGCCGGGTCCGGCGTAGGCCGCCCATCCAGAGGGTCACGGGCATGCAGGTGCAGCACCGCCGCACCCGCCTCGGCCGCTTCAATCGACTGCTGCTGGATCTCGGCCGGCGTCAGCGGCAGGTATTCGGACATCGAGGGGGTGTGCGTGGCGCCGGTGATTGCGCAGGAGATGATGACCTTGCGGTTGACTGAACTCATGGGTAATCCGAATTGTTATGGTTATCGGCGGAGGTTCACAGCCGCCTTTCGTGAGATGAGCTTATTGAAATTAACCGGCGATAGTAAGATCCTTAACGGACACCAATGAATCCCTAAGGGACACCTTCAGGAGTTAACCGATGGCGCTGAAAATGCCCCTGTTCAATGAGCGTATCTACGCGCCCTACAAGATCGCGGCGCTGGTGGAAGTGTTGAGCGAACAAGGCATCGCCCCGGCGGACAGCCTCAAGGGCAGCGGCGTCGACGAACAAGCCATCTATGACGCGACCGCACTCACGTCGGTGCGCCAATACGCGGCGGTCTGCAGCAATGCGGTGTCGCTGTCCACAGACCCTGCCACCCCCTTCAAGACCGGCTCGCGCCTGCACCTGTCGGCCTATGGCATGTATGGCTATGCGCTGATGTCCTGCCTGTCATTGCGCGACTACTTTCGGCTTGGCGTGAAATACCACTCCCTCGCCACGCCGACCTTGACGATCGAATGGCACGAATATGAGAACGAAGCGGTGTGGACCTTCCCGGACGCGTCCAACCCGGTGCCATCGATGGAAATCAAACGGTTTCTGATCGAACAGCAATTCACCCAGCACGTGACCCATCTGCAGGACGTGTTCGGCAGGAGCTGTCCACCGACCAAAGCCTGTTTTTCCTATCCCGCACCGGCACACGCCGCCATTTATGAGCAATACCTGGGCTGCCCGTGCGTCTTCGACCACGATCAATGCGAGTTGCACTACGACAGCTCGATCCTCGACCAAAAGCCCCATCTGGCCCATCGACTGACAGCGACAGTGCTGCAGGAAACCTGTGATCGCCTGATCGGCCAGGCGAAGGTGTCGTCGGGCATTTCCGGCGAGGTGTATCAGATGATGATGCAGACGCCGGGCGCGTTTCCGGACATGGAAACCGTGGCTGAAAAACTGCACATGACCACCCGCAGCCTGCGACGCAAGTTGCAGGACGAGGACACCTCGTTCGTGGCCATTACCGATGACGTCAGGTGCTCGCTGGCCATCGAATACCTCAAGACCACGATCATGAGCACCGACGATATTGCGCTGCTGCTGGGGTTCTCGGAGCCGACCAACTTTCGTCGCGCTTTCAAGCGCTGGACCGGCAAAACCACTCGGGACTACCGCCAGGGATGAGGGTGATGGTCGGGCGGCCGACCATCACCCTGGTACGCCTTAAAAAACGGACAGCGGATAACTGACGATCAAGCGGTTTTCGTTGAAGTCAGCCAGGCTGAAATCGCGTTTGATCACCGAGTTGCGCCAGCGAAGGGACAGGTTTTTCAGCGTGCCGCCCTGCACGACATAGGTGAGTTCGGACTCGCGCCCCCACTCCTTGCCGTCGGTGACACCACCGCTGTGGACATCGGCGCCCTTGATGTAGCGGTTCATCAGGGTCAGCCCCGGCATGCCCCAACCGGCGAAATCAAAGTCATGACGAAGTTGCCAGGACCGCTCGTTGGCGAAGTCATAACTGTTGCTGAAACTGTCGTTCGCCAACGTTGCACCGCTGGTGCCGTTGAGGCGCATCCAGTTGTCGCCCTCCACTTTTTGCAGGCCCAGGTAAAACGTACTGGCCTGGAAACGCGCGGACAACAGGGCCGACCAGGTTGTGTTATCGAGCGCACCCGCCAGTTTCTTGCCGTCATCCTCGCCACTGAAATAACCGAGGTTCGCGCCCAACACCCATTGCCCCACGGGTTGTGTGTGGGTCAGATTGAAATAACGTTGATGGTAGATATCCTCCAACTGCGCATACCACGCGCCAACCTGAGTCTGTTTGTTGTTGAACGCATATTCCACGCCGGCAAAGTTGAAGCGATCGGAAGTGATGCCCGGCCGATTGAACATCGACATCCGCTCCATGCTTGCGTCGTTGCGCGGACTGTTGCCACGAAACTGCCCGCCGTAAAACGTGAAGTTGTCCAGGTCTTTCGAGGTGATTTGTGCACCGCGAAATGTTTGCGGAAGTGATCGACCGTCATCCGAGCGAATCACTGGCAGCACAACGGCCCATTCACCGATGCGCGCCTGGGTCTTGGCGAAGCGGACTTTCGCGGCAACCGCCAGGCGTCCGAAGTCATCGGCCGGTCGCCCGTCGTCATGCACCGGCAAGAGCTGCGTGTTGGCGGTGCCCTTGCCGCCATCGAGCTTTTGCGAATACAGACCCAGGGCGTCAACGCCGAACCCGACCGCTCCCGGCGTGAAGCCGGAGCGCGCATCGATGATCACACTCTGCGTCCATTCCTCGGCCTTGGCTTGCGGGGAGTTACGTTCGGTAAAGTTGCGATTGATGTAGTAGTTTCTGAAGTTGGCGCTGACCTGCGCATCATCGACTAACCCCTCGGCCATCGCGGCGAGCGGCATCAGCGAACCGCCCAACAATAGACACTTGAATGACATCGAAACAGCGTGGTGATTGACCCGGGCGCAATATCGCATATGAACTCTCTTTTATTTTTATTAAGAGCGAGACGGTGTATGCAAAACCCGGCGGCCTTGTTCAAGGCGCAACTCCACCTTCGGCGAGCGTCGTTCAAAGACGCTGCCAAATCCGTCGCCGGCTGTTCTGCACGAGGCGATCCTAGCCGGGTTGAGTCGCAACCATAAGATCCATAGCAGACACGATGAGATCTTAAAGGGACAATTTCAGCTTTTCAGATGCATCACGCGTCAGAGGTTTCGGGCACGACATGCTCGCGGCAGATCAACCCGATCTCCTGCGACTCCAGCGGCTCCTGGGTCAGGCCGCAAAAGGCTCCCGCTTCCTTCTGCTGATGAAACCGGCAGCTACGGCACAGGCCGAAGCTCGGTACGTTTTCCCCTCGCTGGATGTTTCTCAGCAATTCCAGCAGCAGCCCTTCCAGATCTTCCGAGCGTGTTCCCATGCGCCGGGCGGCCGCGACCAGGAAGTCCGGCGGCATCACCGCGTCGAGCAGCGCCCGGGCGGGCGCCGTCAGTTGCAGGTGAACGCTGCGCTTGTCTTTGGTGTCCTGGATCTTGACCAACAGGCCTTTGGTCTCCAGGGCCTTGAGCGATTGCGAGACGGTGCCCTTGGTCAGCCCCAGGTATTCGGTGACCGCCAACGGCGTGTTGGAGTAGCGGTTGCAGCGCCCCAGGTACATCAACGCACTCAACTGAATCGGCTGCAGATCCGTCAGCTTCGGGTGTTCGCGGAACCAGACGCGGGTCAGGCTCGACAGCCTTTCCAACAGATCGAATAACACGGGCGTTTCCTGATCAATGAGCTCGATAGATAGTATCGAATAAAAACCATATTGACAAAGGCCGGCTTTGCCGTAGGCTTTTACGTGTCGATTCGAAACTACTTTCATGCATTGAACTGGAGGCTCCATGAAAACCGTACTGGCACTGACCCTCGGCACCCTGCTCGCTTCACAGGCATGGGCACACGGCCCGGAGGGCATTCACAGCGACAAGAGCAAGACCGACGCGGCGTTCGACCTGGTGCACACGCGCGTCTTCAAGCAAGGCAACGATCTGGTGTTCGAGCAACTGGTGGACGGCAAGGCCGGCAGCCGCGTGCCATCCGCCAAGGGCTCTTTCGCCGGTGCCGAGGTGTACAGCTACGTCTGGCCGACCAGCCTGGACAGTTCGGTAGTGGGTTTCGGGGCCAAGTCGGGGATCCTCGCTCTGGCGCTGACCTCGCACCCGGACTTCGACGACACCCCGCAACTGGACGAAAACAACGACGGCAAGAAAGACAACGACGGCGGCCTCTGGCATTCCCACTGGGTGGTCCTGACCAAGGACGAAAGCTGCGGGCCTGGCGGCCTGAAAGTGCGCGACATTCCCAAGGACGCCAAGCCGAAACTGCCGGCGACCTGGCCCGGTGCACCGATCTACATCGACTCCCCCGGCTACACGCTCAGCGTCGCTGACAACGCCGCGCAGATCCGTGTGCCACTGGCCGCAGTCGGTTTCCCGGAAAGCTTCAACTACGACGGCGTCACTGCCGCGCTGAAGGTCAACGCCGACCTGCACAACCCCCTGCTGTGCGTCAGCAGCGTCTACGACATTGCCTCGGGCGACCTGTCCTTGCCCGGCACCTGGAAACTGAAGGAGAGCGAATGATGAACGTGAAAGTATTCGACACCCACGTGCGCACCAAAGACGGCCGTTATCTACACTTCGATGTTCTGATCGACAGCAACGACAGCGAACTGGCGAAAACCTACGCACGCCGGTTCCTCGAGGAGCAAGGCGTTCAGGACGAGGACATCTCCCTCAACGAATGCCGGTTCTGCCACGTTGAACCCACAAACCCGGTGGTCTCCGAGGCGATCAGCCGCCAGGGCCACTACATCATCAAACTGCAAGGTTGCCAGGAGTAACGAAATGAACGTGTACCAGCCCTTGGATTGTGATCTGCACGACTACCTGGAAATCGCCTGCCTGCGCGGCTATCGACTGCAGATCGAGTTGATCGACGGCGCAAGCCTGACGGCCAGGGCGCTGACCACACGCACCTCCAGCGACAAGGAAGAGTTTCTCTGCGTTGAAGGCGCTGACGGCCCACAGGAGATCCGCCTGGATCAATTGCTGGCCGTGACGCCGCTGGACGACAACGCGCAGTTTGGCCGCGTGGTGTTGCAGGGCGCGGTCTGCTCGTTCTAGCCGGCTAAAACTCCCGCCCCCTGAAGAGGGCGGGAGTCTGCCTGTGCTTTTCGCTCACGCGGTTCAGCAGCAGCGCGTCGTGCAACTGCGCTTGCCGTAACGGGCTTCCTGGCGTTCGCGAAAGAACGCCGAAGGGCTCATCACCGGTTCGCCCGGGTGATTGCGCGCCATCAGCGCGACGTAGTTGTCGTAATCCGGAACGCCCACCATCAGGCGCGCGCTCTGGCTGAGGAACCGGGCGGCATGCTGCAATTTGCGGAACATGGCAGAACTCTCTTTGTGGGCAATGGACGCTGCCATGAAAGCGCACTCATGTATCTGCAATGTGTCTGCGAGAAAGATTTTATTCTGCGCCAAGTCATACGATCTCTTCGGTCTACAGGCCGCTCAAAACCTTGTTCAGCTCCTCGAATTACGGTACAAACCCGAAAGTCGTACGACAACATAATAATAATCCTGCCGTCGCCAGAGACCCTGCCATGACCCGCCAGACCGCTCCACAGCCCTTTCCCCGTCACCTCGCCGTATTGATTCTGTTGTGCATGGGCTGTGCCTTCGCCGGCAACCATGTGGCCGCCCGGGTGGCGTTCGACGACGGCGCCGGGGTGTTGCTGGCGATTCTGATGCGCTCGGGTGGAACGCTGCTGGTGCTGGCCGCGCTGGTACTGTGGCAGCGTCAGAGCCTGCGCTTGCCGGCAGGTGCCTGGCGCTGGCAGTTGCTGCTGGGCCTGCTGATCGCGACCCAGAGCCTGTGCCTGTACTCGGCCGTCGCCCGGGTGCCGGTGGCGCTGGCGCTGCTGGTGGCGAACGTGTTTCCGATCCTGCTCGCACTGCTCACCTGGGCCTTGGGCGGACCGCGACCGACAGCGCGCACCGCCGCGTTGATGGCCCTGATTCTGCTCGGCCTGGTGTTTGTGCTGGACGTGCCCGGACGGCTCTCGGCCAATAGCAGTGTCGGCCCCGAATGGATACTCGGGGTCGCGCTGGCGTTCTGCGCCGCCAGTGTGTTCGCCTGTGCGTTGTGGATTACCGATCACAAGCTGTCGCCGGTACGCGGCTCGGTGCGCAGCCTGCTGACTATTTTCATTGTTTTCAGCAGCGTCAACCTCGCCGGCTTGACCGGTGCCCTCCCCGGCGGCCTGAACCTGCCGGCCAGCGCAACCGGCTGGTGGGCGCTGGCCACGCTGGTGGTGCTCTACGGCACCGGCTTCATCGTGCTGTTCATTTCGGTGCCACGCCTGGACATGCCGCGCAACGCGCCGGTGATGAACATCGAGCCCCTGGCCACGCTGCTGATGGGCTGGATCGTGCTGGACCAGATGCTCAGCGCCGGCCAGGTGATCGGCGGCGCGATCGTGGTCACCGGTATCGTCCTGCTGACATGGCGCAAGGCGCAGCGCGAGCCAGGTTCACCCGCGATGGCTGATCAACCCGCTCGCCCTCAAGCGCCGCGCTAGGCGTCCCACGGGGCACGCGTCTCGACATCGATGGCATAACGCGCAATCGCCTCGGCACAGACGGCGGCCTCCAGGCGCCCCACCTGCACCAGCGATGTCAGCGCACTCAGGACGATCTGATGGCGGTCCACTTCGAAGAACCGCCGCAGTTGACGGCGGGTATCGCTGCGGCCGAAACCGTCGGTACCGAGCACGCTGTAGGGCGCGTCCACATAACTGGCGATCAGTTGCGGCAAGGCCCGCACGTAGTCGGTACAGGCGATGACCGGTGCGGTTGCCGTCAGTGACCCCCGCACATGGCTGAGCCGTGCCGATTGCCCCGGATGCAGGCGGTTCCAGCGTTCGGTGTCACGGGCGTCACGGGCCAGTTCGGTAAAACTGGTGACGCTCCACACCTCGCTGTCGATGTTCCAGTCGCTGGCGAGCAGTTGGGCGGCGGCAATCACTTCCAGCAGGATCGCGCCGCTGCCCAGCAACTGCACAGTGCCCCGCGCATCCTCGACTTCATGCCGGGCGAACAGGTACATGCCCTTGATGATCGCCGCTTCGACGCCTTCGGGCAGGTTGGCTTGCGGGTAGTTTTCGTTCATCAGCGTGACGTAGTAGAACTCGTCGACCTGGCGTTCCAGCATCTGGCGCATGCCGTGGTCGAGGATCACCGCGAATTCCCCGGCGAACGCCGGATCGTAGGCCCGGCAATTGGGCACCATCGAGGCCATCAGGTGGCTGTTGCCGTCCTGATGCTGCAAGCCTTCGCCGCCCAGGGTGGTGCGTCCCGCCGTCGCCCCGAGCAAAAACCCGCGCGCCCGCTGATCGGCCGCCGCCCAGATCAGGTCGCCAATGCGCTGGAAGCCGAACATCGAGTAGTAGATGTAGAACGGCAGCATCGGCAGGCCGTGCACGGAATAGCTGGTGGCGGCGGCCACCCAGGAGCTGATTGCCCCGGCCTCGCTGATGCCCTCTTCGAGAATCTGCCCGTCCAGCGCTTCGCGGTAACTCAGGATCGAGCCGATGTCTTCCGGCTCATAACGCTGCCCCACGCTGGAATAAATGCCGATCTGCTTGAACAGGCTGGCCATGCCGAACGTGCGCGCCTCGTCGGCGACAATCGGCACGATGCGCGGGCCCAGTTGCTTGTCCCGCAGCAAGCCGCTGAGCAGGCGGACGAAGGCCATGGTGGTGGACATTTCCTTGCCCTCGGCGGCGATGGCAAACCCGGCGTAGCTGGCGATGTCCGGCACGGCCAGCGGCGCCGAAACGGTCGGCCGCGCAGGCAGGTAGCCGCCCAAGGCCTGGCGACGCTCGTGCAGGTAACGCATTTCGGCGCTGTCGGCTGCGGGCTTGAAGAAGCTCAGGGAGGTCGCCTGTTCATCGCTCAGCGGCAGGTTGAAACGGTTGCGGAAGGCGATCAACGCATCCTTGTCGAGCTTCTTCTGCTGGTGCACGGTCATCTTGCCCTGCCCGGCATCGCCCATGCCGAAACCTTTCTTGGTCTGCGCCAGGATCACCGTGGGTTTTTGACCCTCACGCAACGCGCTGTGGTAAGCGGCGAAGATCTTCACCAGGTCGTGGCCACCGCGCTTGAGACGGTCGATCTGTTCATCGGTCAAACCCTGGGCCAACTGCGCCAGGGCCTCGTTCTGGCCGAAGAAATGCTCGCGGTTGAAACGCCCGTCCTTGGCGGCAAAGGTCTGGAACTGACCATCGACGGTGGTGGACAAGGCCCTGACCAGCGCCCCGTCATGGTCGCGGGCAAACAGGCGGTCCCAGTCGGAACCCCAGACCAGCTTGATCACATTCCACCCTGCCCCGCCGAACAGCGCCTCCAGTTCGTCGATGATGCGCCCGTTGCCGCGTACCGGACCGTCCAGGCGTTGCAGGTTGCAGTTGACCACCCACACCAGGTTGTCCAGGCCTTCGCGTGCTGCCAGCGTCAGGGCCGACATGCTTTCCGGTTCATCCATTTCGCCGTCGCCAAAAACCCCCCACACGGTGCGCCCGGCGGTGTCCTGCAAGCCTCGGTGTTGCAGGTAACGCATGAAGCGCGCCTGGTAGATCGAGCTGATCGGGCCAATGCCCATCGAGCCGGTCGGAAACTGCCAGAAGTCCGGCATCAACCAGGGGTGCGGGTAACTCGACAGCCCACGGGCACCTTGGGCGCTGGCGCCGATCTCCTGCCGATAATGCTGCAGGTCCTGCTCTTCAAGCCGCCCCTCCAGAAACGCCCTTGCATAGACACCGGGCGCCGAGTGCGGCTGATAGAACACCAGGTCACCGCCGCTGCTTTCGCTGCGCGCTCTGAAGAAGTGATTGAAGCCCACTTCGAACAGGTCGGCGGCGCTGGCGTAACTGGCGATGTGCCCGCCCAGTTCGCCATAGGCCTGGTTGGCCCGGGCGACCATCACCAGCGCGTTCCAGCGCATGATCGAGGCCAGGCGTTCTTCCATGGCCAGGTCACCGGGAAACAGCGGCTGCTGTTCCACGCCTATGGTGTTGATGTAAGGCGTGCCGTGGCGCGGCCGCCAGTCGATGTCGGCGGTGCTCGCCAGCGTCACCAGCATGTCCATGATCTGCCGGGCCTGCCCGGCACCGCCGTGGGCGATGACCGATTGCATGGCGTCTCGCCATTCGGTGAGTTCTTCAACGTCTGGCGAGGTCTGCCCGGAGAACTGGGCTGGCTGATTGGACGTGCTCATGGGCATCTCCTGCAAAAGGCTGTGTGGAGAACAAGGCGTCTGGAGAACGATAGTCGCCCGATCGGCTCAGCGGATTGACTACAGGACGCATCGCTCCTGCAACAGGCTTTTCGCCAGATGGCGGGTGGCCGATAAAATGTCCTCGACCTGCTGATCCATCCCTTCGCGGGAGGTCGCCACCACGCCCAGGTCGATCACCCGCAACACGTGTCCGCAGACCGAGCCGAGCCAGGCCAGGCCCGGCTCGGCACCCGTCTCGACATCCAGCAGAAAACTGCCCCTGGCCACGTGGCACAGCAAGTGACCGGCATCGCTGGCGTTGGCCAGCTCCGCGCATTCGGGGCTGCACCCGACCTGCAGCCATTCGCGCATCAATTGCTGCGAATCACTGACGGCCAGGCAGGCCACCTGATCCCAGTCGTCGATGGCCCCGCGCAACTGGTCGATCAGGTAGCTGGGCAGCGCAGCGCTGGTGACAATCACCACCCCGGCGTCCGCTGAAGGTGGCTTGATCCAGGTTGCGGATTGCGAAATCGCCTGCATGACAGCACTCCTGTGGTTCGAACATGGTTCCGTGGGTATCCCGAACCCTGTAGGAGCGAGCATGCTCGCGATGGTCGTCAACGATAACGCTGGCAGCCTGATACCCCGCGGTGTCTCGGCCATCATCGCGAGCATGCTCGCTCCTACAGGGGTTCCCGGTAGCGTCTTCTGACGATTACCCGTTACGAAACAGGAAGCTATAGGCATTCAACGCCGGCACCCCGCCTAGGTGTGCATACAGCACTTTCGAGCCCTCGGGGAATTCGCCGCAACGGACCCTTTCGATCATCCCGTGCATGGATTTGCCTTCGTACACCGGGTCGGTCAACACGCCTTCCAGGCGGCCGCACAGGCGAATGGCTTCCAGGGTGCCTTCGTTGGGCAGGCCGTATTCGGGGTGGGCGAAGCGGGTGTCGAGCACCACGTCTTCCTCGGTGATTTCCCGGCCCAGGTCCACCAGTTCGGCGGTGTGGCGGGCGATACGCAGGATCTGCGCCTTGGTCTGGGCGGGCTTGGCCGAGGCGTCGATGCCGATGACATTCTTCGAGCGACCGTCGGCGGCGAACCCCACCACCATGCCCGCCTGGGTACTGCCGGTGACCGAGCACACCACGATGTAGTCGAACTTGAAGCCCAGCGCTTGCTCCTGCTCCCGAACCTCTTCGGCGAAACCGACGAACCCGAGGCCGCCATAGGGGTGTTCGGAGCACCCCGCCGGAATCGGAAACGGTTTGCCGCCCCGCTCCTTGACGTCACTCATGGCCTTCTCCCAGCTGGGACGAATGCCGATGTCGAAACCGGCCGAATCCAGCCGCACATCGGCGCCCATGATCCGCGACATCTCGATATTGCCGACCCGGTCATACACCGCGTCGGAGTAGTTCACCCAGTTTTCCTGGACCAGCACGCACTTCATGCCCAGGTGGGCCGCGACGGCCGCCACCTGGCGGGTCTGGTTGGACTGGATGCCGCCAATCGACACCAGGGTGTCGCAGCCCTGTTCGATGGCTTCGGGAATCAGGTATTCAAGTTTGCGGGTCTTGTTGCCACCGAAGGCCAGGCCGCTGTTGCAATCCTCGCGCTTGGCGTACAGCTCGACCTTGCCGCCCAGGTGCTCGCTGAGGCGTTTCAAGGGGGTGATGGGCGAAGGGCCGAAGGTCAACGGGTAGCGCTTGAAACGATTAAGGTTCATGACTCTGCTCCGTGGTGATTGGATATCCAAGCGCCAGACCGAAAGGCAACAAGCCTGCACAGACAGGCTGTTTCAGGGCGGCTTCGATGTGTTCAATAGTAAGAACAAAGCCATAATTATGTGTTGCAAGTTTACGGCACCTGGAGAAACATAAGCCGTTAATACCCGACTCTCGCCTTATTTTACTGTGCGAAAACAACCATGAGCGCAACAAATAACCGCAGCAACAGCGCCAGCCCAGCCCAGGAGCCGCCTGTGCTGGATCGCATTGACCGAGCCATTCTCAAGACCCTGCAGCGCGACGCGTCCATCTCCAACGTGGCCCTGGCCGAGAAGGTCAAACTGAGCGCGCCGGCTTGTTTGCGGCGCGTCGAACGCCTCAAGCAGGCTGGCCTGATCAAAGGCATCGTCGCGTTGCTCGACAGCGAAGCGCTGGACGCGGGCATGGTGGTGTTGATCGGCGTGGTGCTGGATCGCTCGACCCCGGAATCCTTTGCCGCCTTCGAGGAAGCGGCGCAAAAGGTCTCGGGTTGCATGGAATGCCATGTGGTGACGGGGGAATTCGACTACTTCATGTTGCTGCGCACCAAGGACAGCAACAGCTTCAACCGGCTGCACGCCGAGCAGTTGCTGTACCTGCCCGGCGTGCGCCAGATCCGTTCGTTCATGGGCCTGCGCAACGTGTTGTCGACGACGCAGATTCCGATTTGAGCCATCTTCAAGACGATGTCAGCGGCCCGACGGCGCCGCCACGCGCCAGATCGTGTTGCCAACGTCATCGGCCACCAGCAACGCTCCGCTGCGATCGAGCATCACGCCCACCGGGCGGCCCTGGGCCTCGCCATCGGCATTGAGGAAGCCGGTCAGGAAGTCCACCGGCAGTGCCGAAGGTTTGCCGTCGCTGAATGGCACGAACACCACCTTGTAGCCGGCCTGCGGGTTGCGGTTCCATGAACCGTGTTCGCCAATGAACGCGCCATTGGCGAAAGCCTCCGGCATGCCGCGCGCATCGGAGAACGCCAGGCCCAACGGGGCGACGTGAGTGCCCAGGGCGTAGTCCGGGGCAAGGGCCAGGGTCACCTTGTCCGGGCGCGGCGGTTGCACCCGGACGTCGACATGATCGCCATAGTAGCTCCAGGGCCAGCCGTAGAACGCACCGTCCTGCACCGACGTCAGGTAGTCCGGCACCAGGTCGCTGCCGATTTCGTCGCGCTCGTTGACCACCGTCCACAACTGGCTCGAACCCGGTTTCCAGGCCATGCCGTTGGGGTTGCGCAGGCCGCTGGCATAAAGTCGCTTGCTGGCGCTCTGGACGTCGACTTCCCAGATCGCCGCCCGCCCTTCCTCTGCGTCCAGGCCGTTTTCACCGACGTTGCTGTTGGAGCCGACAGTCACGTAGAGCTTGGTGCCCTCGGGATTGGCCAGCACGTTCTTGGTCCAGTGATGATTGATGCCTGCCGGCAGGTCGGTGACCTTGACCGGGGTTGCGCTGATTTCGGTTTGTCCTTCGTGGTACGGCACCTTGACCAGCGCATCGGCGTTAGCGATGAACAGCTCGTCCCCCACCAGCGCCATCCCGAACGGTGACGTCAGCCCGCTCATGAACACCGTGCGCAGTTCCGCGCGACCATCACCGTCAGCGTCGCGCAGCAGGGTGATGCGATTGGCGCTGGGCGCATCGGCGCCGACCCGCCCCATCACGATCCCCATCGCCGTGCGGCGCGCCCAGGCCAGCGGACCGCTGCCGCCATCGGTGGCCCCCTCTGGCATCGGCGGATGATTGCTTTCGGCAACCAGCACGTCGCCATTGGGCAGCAGATAGACCCAGCGCGGGTGATCCAGATGCTCAGCCAGCGCTGTCACCTTGAAGCCGGCAGGTGCCTTGGGCGTATCGCCTCCCGACCAGCCGACCGCCTTGGAAACCTTCAATGTGGGGATCAGCGACGTAGAGGGTTCGGGCAGTTGCGGGTTCGGGCCGACACTGGCCTGGGGCGGCAATTTGGACGATTCGCCACAGGCGGCAAGCAACGCGGCCGTGGTCATCAGGAGCGCCAGTCGGCGGGAGACAGTCATGGTTCAAACCTCGCGATGGCCATCCAGGGCCAATGAGTGGGCAGGCAAAATCCCGTCGAGTATCGCGACCTTGATCCGGTGTAAACACTGCCTCGGCCACAAATCAATTTTGCCTGAATCGCACGAATGCTCCCCCTCGATGGCGGGCACTATCACAGGCAGCGGATGTCAGGCGGGATTGAGCAGTGCCTCGCGTAACAGTCGGGCCGCTGGCGAATCCGGCACGCCTTTGCGCGACACCAGTTCATAGGGCTCGCTGCGCGAGGTGATGGGCAGCGGCAACGTGGTGGTGAAGCCGTAGCCGGAGCAGAACTTCGCCACGTCGGTCGAGACCAGCGCGACGAGGGTCGGATTCTCCTGCAACAGCGACAGGGTGGCGAAGGCCGAGGTGGTTTCCAGAAGGTGCACCGGAAAACGCAGGTCTGCCTCATGGAACTCGCGCTCCAGCAGAAGGCGCATGGGCATGTTGGCGCGATAGACGACCCAGCGGTAATCCACCAGGTCCTTGAGCGATAACTGCCGGGCATAAGCAAACGGATGCTGGGTACTGGCGATCACCGCCAGGGTTTCTTCGACGAACGTGGCGCTTTCGTACAGGTAGGGGGAGTTGCTGATGGTGGTCCGGCAGATCGCCAGGTCCAGTCGCCCGGCGTCGAGCTGGCTGAGCAGCGCGGCGCTGGTGTCTTCGACGATCTCGATGGACAGCTTGGGGTGGTCGCCGATCACCCGGCTGATGGCCCTGGTCAGCAGCGGCACAGCACCCATGATGGTGCCGACCGACACACGCCCGCCCTCGCCGCTCATGATGCCGATGATCTCTTCGCGCAGGTGCGCCAGGTCGGTCTGAATCAAGCGCGCGTAACGGATGACCGAACGACCGGCATCGTTCGGTTCAAGCCCGCGGTTAGTCCGGGTGAACAACGAGGTGCCGAAGGTGGTTTCAATTTCCTGCAGCGCCTTGCTGGCGCCAGGTTGGGTCAGCGCGACCTGTTTGGCCGCGCCGAGCAAGGAGCCGTGTTCATCAAGGGCAATCAGCAAACGCAGTTGCTTGATGTGCAGGCGGGACATGATCGAGTTCAGTGAGGGGGTCATCAGGGTTAACTAAAAGTTATAGAGGTATCGAAAGTTGTCAGTATCGAGGCTGACCAGGACGGTCCTATAGTCCACCCCACAACCAGGCAATGCAACGAGTTTGACCCGAGAGCGAAAGCCCTCCCGCCCATGACCGGTTGCAACAATAACAATCCTGTATAACTTGTGGTGAATCATGTCACTCATCAACTACATCACCAAAATCCAGTTCGGCTATGACAGCCTGCAACACCTGGCGGCAGAAGCCGAACGTGCCGGCATCACCCGTCCCCTGATCGTTACCGACGTCGGCGTGCGCAACGCCGGTATCGTCGACAAAGTCATCGCCGCCCTGGGCGCCGACCGTGCACCGACGATTTTCGACGCCACCCCACCCAACCCGAACGAACACGCCGTGCGTGAAGCCGTGGCGCACTATCACCAGGGCGAGTGCAACGGCATCATCGCCGTCGGCGGTGGTTCGTCCATCGACCTGGCCAAGGGTGTCGCCGTCTGCGCCACCCACGAAGGTCCCCTGCAAAGCTTTGCCGTGATCGAAGGCGGCCTGGATCGCATCACTGCGGCCACCGCTCCGCTGATTGCGATCCCGACGACGGCGGGCACCGGCAGCGAGGTCGGGCGCGGCGCCATCCTGATTCTCGACGACGGGCGCAAGGTCGGCGTGATCTCTCCTCATGTTGTACCCCGGGTGGCCATCTGCGATCCGGAACTGACCCTCGGCCTGCCGGCCATGCTGACCGCCGCCACCGGCATGGACGCGATTGCCCACTGCATCGAGACCTTCATGGCCCCGGCCTTCAACCCCGCCGCCGATGGCATCGCCCTCGACGGCCTGCGCCGGGCCTGGGATCACATCGAGCGCGCCACCGCCGAACCGGGCGACCGCGAAGCGCGGCTGAACATGATGAGCGCGTCGATGCAGGGCGCACTGGCGTTCCAGAAAGGCCTGGGCTGCGTGCATAGCCTGTCCCACGCCCTGGGCGGGATCAATCCGAAGCTGCACCACGGCACCTTGAACGCGATTTTCCTGCCGGCGGTGGTCGACTTCAACGCCGATGCCCCGACCGTTCGTGACGAACGCAAGCTCGAACGCCTGCGCCATGCCATGGGCCTTGCCGCCGACGCCGACATCGGCCTGGCCATCGAGGACCTGACCCGGCGCCTCGGCCTGCCGACCCGCCTGAGCCAGATCGGGGTTGACCCGAGCCTGTTCGCCGGGATCGTCGAAGGCGCCCTCCACGATCACAGCCACAAGACCAACCCACGCGAAGCGTCCGGCGCGGACTACCTGTCGATGCTTGAACAATCGCTGTAAGCCGCTGCTGCCCAACAACAATAAAACAGGAGGCATCCGTGTCGTCGGCCGCGCCGGCGCCAGCGGAACCATCATGAAGCCCACCGTCCTTATCGAACGGCAAGATGCCATTGCCATCGTCACCCTCAGTCATCCAGGCAAGATGAACGCCCTGACCCTGTCCATGTGGCAGGACCTGGGCGACGTCATGACCGAACTGTCCGCCGACCTCAGCGTGCGCTGCGTGGTGTTGCGCGGCGCCGGTGAACAGGCCTTCGCCGCCGGCGCCGACGTCGGTGAATTCCCCGTCGTCCGCGCCAACCCGGCGCAGGCCCGCCACTATGCCGAGGTGACATCGGCCGCCATGCGCGCGGTCGCCGACTGCCCGCACCCGGTGATCGCGATGATCCACGGTGTGTGTGTCGGTGGCGGCCTGGAAATCGCCGCGCTGTGCGACCTGCGCATCTGTGGCACGTCCAGCCGCTTCGGCGCGCCGGTCGGCAAGCTCGGACTGGTCATGTCCTATGACGAAATGGCCGGGCTGGTGGCCCTCGCCGGACGCTCGACGACCCTGGAGATCCTGCTCGAAGGACGGATCCTCGATGCCCAGGACGCCTACGTGAAAAACCTCGTGACCCGCGTGGTCGCCGATGCCGAGGTGCAGGCCGAGACCCTCGCCACCGCCCGACGCATCAGCCAGGGCGCACCGCTGGTCGCCCGCTGGCACCGCCAGGCAGCGCGACAACTGGAAGCTGGCGTCGCCCCCACCGTCGAGCAGATCGACGACAGCTACGCCTGCTATGACACCAACGATTTCCAGACCGGCCTGAACGCGTTCATCGCCAAGACCAAACCACAATTCGAGGGCAAATGACATGGGACCGCTGACAGGAATGCGCGTGGTAGAACTGGCTCACATCATGTCCGGGCCGGTGTGCGGCATGATGCTCGCCGACATGGGCGCCGACGTGGTGAAGGTCGAGAAAGTCCCGGACGGCGACGACTCGCGGCGCTTCTCGCCGATCATGGCCAGCGGTGAGTCGGCGTCGTTCATGGTGGTCAACCGCAACAAACGCGGCATCGGCCTGAACCTCAAGACCGACGGCGGGCGTGACGTGTTGCGCCGCCTGCTGATGGACGCTGACGTGGTCACGGAGAACTACCGCGCCGGCACCATGGAAAAATTCGGCCTGGGTTACGACACCCTCAAGACCCTCAACCCCGGACTGATCTACTGCGCGATTTCCGGTTACGGACGTAGCGGGCCGTTCGGCGACAAAGGCGGCTTCGACCTGATCGCCCAAGGCATGAGCGGCATGATGAGCATGACCGGTGAAGCCGGACGCGAGCCGGTCAAGGCCGGTTCGCCGGTGGCCGACATCAACTCCGGCATCCTCGCCGCCCTCGGCATCTGCGCCGCCTACGCCGCCAAGCAGCAGACCGGGCTGGGCCAGATGGTCGACACCTCGCTGTTCGAAGCCGGTCTGCAACAAATGTACTGGCCGGCAGCGGCGTATTTTGCCGACGGCACCATCCTGCCCAAGATGGGCTCGGCCAACTCCACCAGTGCGCCGTATCAAGTGTTTCGCACGGCGGACGGCTGGATCAACATCGGTGCCGCCAACCAGGCCAACTACGAACGACTGGTCGAGGCGCTCGCCGTGCCGCAACTCAAGGCCGACCCACGCTTCGCCAGCAACGCCTTGCGCATGGAACACCGCCTGGCGCTGGTGGAAATCCTCAATGAAGTGCTGGTCGCGCGTACCACCGATGAGTGGATGGTGTTGTTCGACAGCCTCGGTCTGCCGGCCGGACCGGTGCTGGACATCGCGGCGGCATTGGCGCATCCGCAAACCCAGGCGCGCGGCATGGTGGTTGAAACCGATCACCCCACCGAGGGCAAGGTCCGGGGCATGGGCTTGCCCATCCACTTTTCCGACATGGACAACGCCGCGCCACCGACCAGCCGCCCGGCGCCGCTGCTCGGCGAGCACACCCGCGAAGTGCTCAAGGAAAGCGGCTACGCCGAGGATGAAATCGACGAGTTGATCAAAAGCCAGGCGGTGGTGGCCCTCGCTTCCTGAACGATGAAAAAACTGCAGGAGCGAGCACGCTCGCGATGGTCGTCAACGATAACGCGGGGAACCTGACACCTCGCGTCGCTCTTGAGTTCATCGCGAGCCTGCTCGCTCCTACAGAGAGAACGCCGTTCGCGTAACCGATCCAGCGTTTTTCAGAACAACAACAAAAACAAGAAGGTGAACATCATGAGCCGTATCTTGACCGAGTCCGTCAGCCGCCGATCCTTCCTGGTTTCTGCCGGCGCTACCGTGGGTGGCGCGTTTGCCGCCAGCCTGCTGCCATCCGGCGTCTTCGCCGCGACCAAACCCATCGTGCTGCGTTACACCAGCAGCCTGCCCGACAGCCACCCGTTGAACCAGCAGATGAAAGCCGCCTCGCAAGCCATCAAGACCGAAACCAACGGCGCGGTCGACCTGCAGGTGTACGCCAACGGTGCCATGGGTGGCGACACCGACATGCTGTCCCAGGTACGGGCCGGCGCCATCGACTTCATTCCACTGCCCGGCGCGATTCTGTCGACGCTGGTGCCGGTGATGTCGATCGAAAGCATGCCGTTCGCCTTCAAGGACTACGACAGCGTCTGGTCGGCCCTGGACGGCAAGCTCGGCGAGCACCTGCGCGCGAAGACCGCCAAGGTCGGGCTGATTCCGATGGAGAAAGTCTGGAACAACGGCTTCCGCCAGATCACCAGCTCGACCCGGCCGATCAACACGCCGCAGGACCTCGCGGGCTTCAAGCTGCGCGTTCTGGTCAGCCCGTTGTGGACGTCGATGTTCAGTGCCCTGGGCGCCTCGCCCACCGGCATCAGCATCAACGAAACCTATTCGGCCTTGCAGACCAAAGTGGTCGACGGCCAGGAAAACCCGCTGGTGGTGGTCGAGTCGGCACGCTTCTACGAAGTGCAGAAGTTCTGCTCCATGACCGACCACATCTGGGGCGGGTTCTGGATCGTCGCCTCCGGCAAGACCTTTCCCAAGCTGCCTGCCGACGTTCAGGAAATCGTCTCACGGCAGATCAACGCCGCCGCCCTGGTCCAGCGCCAGCAGGTGATCGACCTCAACGCCAGTCTCGAACCGTCGCTGGCCGCCCACGGCATCACCTTCAACAAGGTGGACCGCTCACTGTTCAGGAGCGACCTGCAATCCAAGGGTTTCTATAGCCAGTGGAAGGAAAAATACGGTGCAGAAGCCTGGAGCCTGCTCGAGCAGTACGCAGGTCAACTGTCCTAAGCCGGAGACACAGTCATGAAAAACGAGATACCAATGACGGACGTTCCCCCTGCTGAAGGACTCAGCCCGCGCCAGGCCACCTTTCGCCTGGGTCGCGCACTCGATACCGGCCTGCGCTGGCTGACCGAAGGCAGCGCGGCGTTGCTGGTGGTGATCGAAGTCGCCCTGCTGTTCTGCAACGTCTTTTCGCGCTACGTGCTCAACCAGCCGATCGTCTGGGGTGACGAACTGGCTTCGCTGCTGTTCCTGTGGCTGGCGATGCTCGGCTCGGTGGTGGCGATGCGGCGCGGCGAGCACATGCGTCTGACCTCGTTCATCGCGCGGCTCTCAGTGGAAAAACGCGAATTCGTCGACACCCTCGGCGCGGTGATCGTCATCACCTTCATCGGGCTGCTGTTCACTCCTGCCTGGGAGTACGTCACCGACGAATGGATCATCACCACCGCCGCCCTGGAAATCCCCAATGCGTTTCGCGTATCGGCCATTGCCGTCGGCCTGAGCCTGATGCTGATGACCTGCGTCGCCCGCCTGCTGACGCGGGCGCGGTTGATCGACTTTTCGGTGTCGGTGGCGATGCTCGCGTCCCTGGGAGCGCTGTTGTGGGTCGGCGAAAGCTCGATGCTGTTGATGGGCAACTGGAACCTGGTGATTTTCTTCATGATCGGGGTGATGGCGATGATCGTTATCGGCGTGCCGATCATGGTCGCGTTCGGCCTGGCGACGGTGGCGTACCTGTCGAGCATGACCAGCACACCACTGACCCTGGTGGTGGGGCGGATGGACGAAGGCATGGCCAGCCTTATTCTGCTGGCCATCCCGCTGTTCGTGTTCCTCGGCGCGCTGATCGAGGCCATGGGCATGGCGCGGGCGATGATTCGCTTCCTGTGCTCGTTGATCGGCCACGTGCGTGGCGGCCTGTCGTACGTGCTGATCGGCGCGATTTACCTGATCTCGGGCATTTCCGGCTCGAAAGCGGCGGACATGGCGGCCATCGCCCCGGCGCTGTTTCCGGAAATGAAGAAGCGTGGCGAAGATGAAAACGAACTGGTGGCGATGCTCAACGCCTCCGGCGCCATGTCGGAAACCATCCCGCCAAGCCTGGTGCTGATCACCATCGGCTCGGTGACCGGCGTGTCGATTTCCGCACTGTTCACCGGCGGCTTCATGCCGGCGGTGGTCGGGGCGATTGCCATGGCGGCGGTGATCTGGTGGAAGAACCGCAAGGGCCAGGCGTCCAAGGGCAAACGCGCGTCGGGCAAGGAAATCGGCCACTCGCTGCTGCTGGCCGTGCCCGCACTGGCCCTGCCCTTCGTGATCCGCACGGCGGTGGTCGAAGGCGTGGCCACCGCCACCGAAGTCGCGGCCATCGGCGTGGCCTACACCTTCATCGTCGGCCTGCTGTGCTACCGCTGCTTCGACTGGCGCCGGCTGTACCCGATCCTGGTCAGCACCGCGTCGCTGTCCGGGGCGATCCTGATCATCATCGGCAGCGCCACGGCCATGGCCTGGGCTCTGACCCAGTCGGGCTTCTCGCACCAACTGGCGCAAGTCATGGCCACGGTGCCCGGCGGCGCCATGGGCTTCCTGATCATTTCCGCAGTGGCCTTCATCCTGCTCGGCAGTTTCCTGGAAGGCATCCCGGCCATTGTGCTGTTCGGCCCGTTGTTGTTTCCGATTGCCAAGACCCTGGGCATCAACGATGTGCACTACGCGATGGTGGCGATCTTCGCCATGGGCCTGGGCCTGTTCGCGCCGCCGTTCGGCGTGGGCTTCTATGCCGCATGCGCCATTGCCAAGGTCGACCCCAGCGGCGCCATGCGGAGGGTCTGGCCGTACCTCGGTGCGCTGGTAGTCGCCCTCGGGGTGCTGATCGCCGTGCCGTGGATCTCCATCGGTTTCCTGCCCAACAAGTGATTTCGACCACTCAACCACGAGGTTTTCCATGAATTTCTCCACACTCCAGACCGGCACGGCCACCGAGCGCCGACTGACCGTCGACACACCGCGCACCATCTCGTTTCTTGGCGAGGACCTGCGCATCTACGCCACGCCAAGACTGGTGGACGACATCGAACAGACCTGCCTCGACTACCTGCTGACCTTCCTCGACGAAGGCGAGAACACCGTCGGCGCAGCGGTCGATATCCGCCACGTCGGCGCTACGCTGTTGGGCATGTCGGTGAGCATCATCGCCACTGTCACCCGCATCGAAGGTCGCAGCGTCACCTTCAACGTCGAAGTGCGCGATGAGGTCGAACTGGTCGCCACCGCCTCGCACACCCGGGTCGTGGTCAACGTCGCCAAGCTGCGCGGTCGCGTCCAGGCCAAGGCCGACGCGGCGGCGGCGGGCGAAGTCGAGGACGGCGTGCTCAGCCCCTCGCAATTCGCCGCGTCGCGCTGAGCCGGGCTGCCGCCATGATCACGCTCCATGAACGCAACGGTATGCCCAGCCTGGCCACCGAGGATGCGCTGCCGTTGATCGACGCTCATCACCACCTCTGGGACCTGGGCAACGGCCGCTATCCCTGGCTGCAGGAGGAATACCACGAGGGCTTTTTCCTCGGGGACTATCACCACCTCTGCCAGGATTTCCTGCCTGAACATTTTCTCGCCCTGACCCAGCGCCAGCGCCTGGTCGGCACGGTGCACGTCGAAGCCGAGCGTGCCCGTGACGAACAACTTGCCGAGACCCGCTGGCTCGAGCAGGTGCAGGCCCGCTTCGGGTTCCCGAACGCGATCGTCGCACACGCCTGGTTCGATCGCGAGGACAGCGCCGACATCCTCGCGGCCCAGGCCGCCCGCCCGCTGGTCAGGGGCATCCGCTCGAAACCGGTGACCTCGGCGTCGCCGCACGTGAGTGTCACCGGGGGCCGAGGCACCATGCAAGACCCGCGCTGGCTCGAAGGGTTTGCGCGGCTGGCCGATCATGATCTGTCGTGGGACCTGCGGGTGCCGCCCTGGCACCTGGTCGAGGCCGCCGAGGTGGCGGCGATGTTTCCCCGGATTCAAATCGCCCTCAATCACACCGGTTTTGCCTGGGACCGCAGCCCCGAGGGCATGGCCCGCTGGCGCAAAGGTCTGGAGGCACTGGCCTTGCAGCCCAACGTACATATCAAGCTGTCGGAGTTCGGGCTCAAGGATTCACCCTGGCACTACGAGGACAACCGGTTGGTGGTGCTGACCGCGCTGGAGATTTTCGGTGCCGGGCGCTGCATGTTCGCCAGCAATTTTCCGGTGGCCGGGTTGCGCGCTTCCTACGACACGATTGCCGATGGCGTGGCCAGGATGCTCGCGCCCATGGGCCGCGCCGTGCAGGAAGCCGTGTTCGCCGGCAACGCCCGGCGCTTCTATCGGTTGGAGCCAGACCATGAATGACCTTGCAGCCATCGACTGGCGCGCGCGTTTTCTCGCCAGCGGCGACGACGCGGACCTGCCCATCATCGACGCGCACCAGCATTACTTCGACGTCGAAAACCATTACTACCCCTGGTTGAACGACCGCCCGTTGCGGCCCTTCCGCTATGGCGATTACTCATCGATCTGCCGCAATTTCCTGCCAGCGGACTATCGGCGCGTGGCCGGCCATCATCGGGTGGTACAGACGGTGGTCATCGAAGGCGAGTGGGACCCGGCGACCCCGGCTGCTGAAGTGACCTTCGTCGACGCCCTGGCGCAGGAGGAAGCCAGCATTGGGGCCATGGTGGCGCAGGCCTGGCTTGATCGCGAAGACATCGGCGAGCTGCTGCGCCTGTATGGCGCTCACCCGTTGGTGCGGGGCATTCGCCACAAGCCGTCGGTGACCACCCGCGAGCACTGGCGGGCAGGCTTCATCGCTGCCGGTTCCATGCGTGATCCGCGCTGGCGCGAAGGTTATGCGCAACTGGCGCGGCACGGGCTGCACTTCGAGTTGCAGGCACCGTGGTGGCACCTGCCGGAAGCGGCCGAACTGGCGCGGGATTTTCCCGACGTGCCAATGGTGGTCAATCACACCGCCCTGCCGGCCGACCGTTCCGAAGCCGGCCTGGCCGGTTGGCGCGACAACCTGGCGCTGCTGGCGCGGGAGGCGAATGTCGTACTGAAGATTTCCGGCATCTGCATCCCCGGCCAGGCGTGGCCCGTCGCAGCGAACGCCAGAGTGGTCGACGACGCGATCTCGATCTTCGACGTCAGCCGCTGCGCCTTCGCCAGCAACTACCCGGTCGATGGCGTGGTGAACAGCCTCAGCGAGGTGTTCGACGGTTTCAAACACCTCGTCAGGTCCCGTCCCCGCAGCGATCGGCTGGCCCTCTTCCATGACAACGCCCGGCGCATCTACCGGCTCGCTTGAGCCGACCTGCAGCCTTTATCAGGAGTCCAACATGTTTGAAGTTTCCGGCCACAACTACATCGCCGGCGCCCGTTCGGCCAAGGGCGCCCATACCCTGCAAAGCCACGATGCCAGCACTGGCGAAGCCCTGCCCTATCGCTTCCATCAGGCAACGAACGAGGAAGTGAACGCCGCAGCCGAAGCTGCCGCGGTGGCTTATCCGATTTACCGGAATTTTTCCGCCGAGCGCCGTGCCGGCTTCCTCGACGCCATCGCTGCCGAGCTGGACGCCCTCGACGAATCGTTCATCCAGCTGGTGTGCCAGGAAACCGCCCTGCCCGTCGGGCGTATCCAGGGTGAACGGGCCCGCACCAGCGGCCAGATGCGCCTGTTCGCAACCATGCTGCGTCGGGGTGATTTCTACGCTGCACGCATCGACCGCGCGCTGCCGGAGCGGCAACCCTTGCCTCGCCCGGACCTGCGCCAGTACCGCACGGGCCTCGGTCCGGTCGCGGTGTTCGGCGCCAGCAACTTCCCGCTGGCCTTCTCCACCGCCGGTGGTGACACTGCCTCGGCCCTCGCCGCTGGCTGCCCGGTGGTGTTCAAGGCCCACAGCGGGCACATGGCGACGGCCGATTACGTCGCCGATGCGATTACCCGCGCCGCGCAAAAAACCGGTATGCCCAACGGCGTGTTCAGCCTGCTCTACGGCAGCGTCGGTGAGGCGCTGGTCAAGCATCCGGCGATCCAGGCGGTCGGTTTCACCGGTTCGCTGCGCGGCGGCCGGGCCTTGTGCGACATGGCCGCAGCCCGAGCGCAACCGATCCCGGTGTTCGCCGAGATGAGCAGCATCAACCCGGTGCTGCTGATGCCCGCCGCGTTGAACGCCCGCGCCGAGCAGATCGCCGCAGAACTGAGCGCATCGGTGGTGTTGGGCGCGGGCCAGTTCTGCACCAACCCCGGTCTGGTGCTGGGCATTCGCTCGCCGCAGTTCACCGGTTTTTTGCAACGCTTGAGCACGTTGTTCGATCAACAACCGGCGCAGACCATGCTCAACGCCGGTGCCCTGAACAGTTATTGCCAGGGTCTGGAGCACCTGCACGCGCACCCCGGCATCACCCACCTGGCCGGCAACCCACAGCAGGGCAATCAGGCACGGGCGCAGTTGTTCAAGGCCGATGTCAGCCTGTTGATCAACGGCGATGAGCGACTTCAGGAAGAGGTGTTCGGCCCGACCACCCTGGTCGTCGAAGTCGCCGACCACGCCGAACTGCTCCAGGCCTTGCACGGCTTGCGCGGCCAGTTGACCGCCACGCTGATTGCCGAAGACGCTGACCTGGCCGGCCTGGACCCGATCCTGTCACTGCTGGAACAGAAGGTCGGGCGCGTGCTGTTCAACGGTTACCCCACCGGCGTGGAAGTCTGCGATGCCATGGTGCATGGCGGGCCCTACCCGGCCACCTCGGATGCACGCGGCACCTCGGTCGGCACCCTGGCGATCGACCGTTTCCTGCGCCCGGTGTGTTTCCAGAACTGCCCCGACAGCCTGTTGCCCGACGCCCTGAAAAACGCCAATCCGCTGGGCATCGCCCGGCTGGTCGATGGCGTCAGTCACCGCCAGGCGCTGTAACCCGCCGCCCATTTCAATCCACATCCGCGCGCCTGTCGAGTGACAGGCGCCGGGTTCGCTCGCCCTGAAAACAGGGTTCTGCACCGCTCCACCGCTGTCACCCACAACAACAAAAACCGAGGAAGTCCCATGCACGTTCAACGTCACCCGCAACATCGCCTGTGCAAACTGATGCTCGCCATGACCGCCGCCTGGCTGCTCGGCACGACCGGCACCCCGCAGGCCCTGGCCGAAACCACACCCGCCGCGACGACACCGCCCATGCAATGTGCCACCCCAACCACACCACGCTACACCAAGACTCCCACCGGTTACCTGATGGTGCTGCGCATGGGTGACAACGCCTTCAAGGAGCTGACCAAACTGGCCATCGCCGAAAAGATCCCCAGCGCCTCGATCAGCGGGATCGGCTTCGGCAACGTCAAGTTCGGGTTCTGGAACAAAGACAAGAAAGACTTCGACCCAAAAGTCCTGAACAACGTCGAGATGGCCAGCATCACCGGCTCGCTGGCCTGGAAAAACGATCAGCCGTCGATCCACATGCACGGTGTCGCCGGCGATGCCACGTTTCAGGCCTACGGTGGCCACATCCTCGATTTCGAGGTGACCACCGGCTCGATGGAGATCACCGTGATCGTCCACCCGCGTCGCCTGGAACGCGGCATTGATCCGTGCATCGGCGCCAACGTGCTGGGGATCTGAGCCGAACACCTCGCTCCCGCCGTCCGCGCATCGGCCGGAGGGAGTCACCCTCGCGAATCCAACTACAAGAAAATGGGGCGTTTTACATGAGCAGCAAGTACACCGTTATCACCCTGGCTTTGGGCGCCATGACCTTCGGCAGCCAGGCGCACGCGGACTTTTTGCGCGACAGCAAGGTGACACTGGGGCTGAAAAATTTCTACTTCAACAACGACAACCGCGACGGGACGGCGGTGCCGTCGAAAACCGAAGAATGGGCCCAGGGATTCCTGCTGGATTTCAAGTCGGGCTACACCGACGGCATGATCGGTTTTGGCGTCGATGCGCTGGGGCTGATGGGCGTGACCCTGGACAGCGGCAAGGGGCGCCATGTCGGCAGCAGCATGATCCCATCGGACAGCGACGACAGCGCCGTGGATGAGTGGAGCCGCCTGGGCCTGACCGGCAAGGTCAGGGTGTCGAAAACCGAGCTGCGCCTGGGTACGCTGATGCCGAAACTGCCGATTCTGGTGGCCAACGACGGCCGCCTGCTGCCCCAGACGTTCGAGGGTGGGCAGATCACCTCCAGCGAGTTCAAGGACCTGACCCTCATCGGCGGGCGCATCGAACACGCCACCGGCCGCGGTTCCAGCGACCAGACGGGCCTGGCGGCGACCGGAGGCACCCGGGAAAGCAACGCGTTCGATTTTGCCGGTGGCGACTGGAAAATCACCCGCGACCTGACTGCCCAGTATTACTACGCCCACCTGGACGACTACTACAGCCAGCAGTTTTTCGGCCTGCTGCACACATGGACGATCACGGACAATCAATCGCTGAAAACCGACCTGCGCTACTTCAAGACCGATTCGTCCGGCAAGAACGGTTCGGGCACCTCGGGCTACCGGATCAGCGGCTATACCGACGGCAATGATGGCGAAATCGACAACCGCACCTGGAGCGCCGCGTTGATTTACAGTCTCGGCGCCCATGCTTTCACCGCAGGCTACCAGAGCGTGTCCAGCGGCAGCGGCTTCACACAACTCAACCAGGGCGGCCTGCCGGACAAGGGCGCTGGCGGTGTCAGTCTTTACCTGTATACCGATCGCCTGATCCAGACCTTCACCCGCGCCGGCGAGCGCACCGCGTTCGGCCAGTATGCGTATGACTTTGCAGCGCTTGGCGTGCCGGGTTTGAAGGCATCCGTCATTTACCTCAGCGGCGACAACATCAAGACCGCCACGGGCAACACCCAGAAGGAGTGGGAGCGCGACTTCAGCCTGGACTACACGGTCCAGTCGGGTGCACTCAAGGGGGTGGGGCTTGGCTGGCGCAATGGCCAGTCCAACAGCGAGGCGAGCCGCAACCAGGAGCAGAATCGCCTGATCGTCAGCTACAGCATCCCGCTGATGTGACAGCAGAGAACGGAGGCGGCGGCCGACGCAACCTCCGTCCTCGACTCAATCCTTGAACTGGGTCAGTTGCTGGTTCAAGGAACCCGCCTGATCGCGCAATTGCAGCGACTGATCGAGCAGGCTGCGGATCGCCTGGTCGTTCTGCTCGGAAATCCGGCTGACGCCCTGGATGGCCACCGACAGTTGCTCACCCGTCGCCGCCTGGCTTTGGGTCTGGCGCGCCACTTCGCTGATGCGCGTCAGGATGTCCTGGGCATGCTGGCGAATCTGCTCGACACCCTGGGCCGAGGTGGTCAACTGCACCACCCCTTCACGCACCGCTTCGCCGACCTGCTGGACGTTGGCCACCGTGTTGCGCACGTCCGAACCGATGGCCCCGATCATCTCGCCGATTTCGCCGGTCGAACGGCTGGTGCGTTCCGCCAGTTGTCGCACTTCGTCGGCCACCACCGCGAACCCGCGCCCCTGCTCCCCTGCCCGCGCCGCTTCAATCGCCGCGTTGAGCGCCAGCAGGTTGGTCTGATCGGCGATGCTGCGGATCACCGCGATGATCCCGGCAATCTGCTGCGAGCGTTTTTCCAGGTCGCCCACCGTGTCGGCAACGACGTCCATGGTCTGGTCGATGTGGGTGATACCCGCCAGTGTCTGGCTCATGTCGCCTGAGATGTTCTGGGTCAGCTTCTCGGTGTTGCGCGCCAGTTGCTCCACGTCTTCGGCCTGTTGCGACATCTCGGTGACCGAGTGCGCCAGCGCGGTGACGCCGCTGGCCATTTCTTCGGTGGCCGTATGTTGTGACGTCGCCCGTTCGGCCACTGCCTGGGTGGTCTCGCCCAGGTGATTGGATATCTGGATCAAAGCCCCGCTGCTGTGACGGATCGAACCCACCAGATCGCCCAGGCGCTGGATGAACTGGTTGAACGCGCCAGCCAGCTTGCCGGTTTCATCGCCGCTGCGTTGCTCGAAACGCAAGCCCAACTCGCCGCCCCAGGCCTGGATGCCGGTGGTCAGGCCCGACAACGGACGGATCTGCCACGCCAGCAGATGCCACAGCACAATGGCCAGCACCAGCAGCGCCACCAACCCGATGATGACCGCCGTCCAGAGGAACTGATTGATCCCGGCCATGGCTTCGGCCAGCGGGTACGCCACCATCAACGCCCAGGTGTTGGGCGCCTTGCCGATCTGCACCGGTTGCAGCATGTAGCTCCAGCCGTCGCGCTGGAAGCTGTAGGGCTTGCCCGCCTTGATCGCTTCCCTGGCCGCGGGTGGCAGGTCGTCGGCCGGCTCGCCCAGGCGTTTGTCATCCGGGTGGCTCGCATACAGGCCATTGCTGGAGATCAGGGCGCCGTAACCTTTGTAGGCGTCAATCTTCGACAGTTGTCGCTTGATGCTTTCCAGCGGGATATCGACCCCCGCCACGCCCACGGCTTTACCGCCTTGCAACAGCGGCGCCATGATCGACACCAGCAGGGTTTTCTGACCATTGCCCGTGCTGTAGGCATAGGGCTCGGACGCCCACGGCTGGCCGCTTTTCAGCGGCCGGTAGTAATACTGGTTATCCGCACTCTCCGGGACGTAACCGACCAGCACTTCCGATTTCACCGAACCGCTGCCACGGTTCCAATAGGTCAGGAACCGTCCGCTGGCATCGTGGTTGGGCTGGTTGACGAAGTCACTGTCCTTGCCGTCGAACGCGTTGGGTTCCCAGTATTGGCCCAGGCCGAGCAACTGCGGGTTGGCCTCGAGCAATTGACGCGTCACGGCATCGGCGGTCTTACGTTCGACCTGCTGTTGCTGAAGAGCCGTCGCGGCGCTGGCCAGGGATTGGGCAACGGTAAAGCCGACACCCAGTTCAACTTCAACTTCCTTGGCATTGGCCTTGACGATGGTGTCGACCAGTGCGGACGTTTCCTTGACCGAGGAACCGTAGGCGATGTAAGCGATGGAGCCCAGCAGCAGGGCCATGACGACGACGGTCCCGATCAGGGCCGTCCAGAACAACTTGAAGTGCAGGGAGCGATTAGGCATGGACAATCTCAAGTAAACCCAGTGTCAACCAGCAGGGAACGTTCAGCGCTGTGCACGCGATCCGACTGGCATATTTTTATGATTGATATTATTTGGCCACTATAAAGAACACCACTGCCAAAAGCGCGTTATCTCAAGGTATTAGAAGAAAGATTCTCTCTATGGCCTCGCAATACTGGGGCTATTAGCTGACTCCCCCGCTCGGGTCTACCCTTAGTCTGCGCTGGCGCCATAAGCCGGCCGGATTAGCGCTGAAAAGGAGACAGGAATGAGCCCCAAGCCTGACTAGCCCACCGACCGCATCGGCCCTCGCCGTTGTTCCCACCTGCCTGTGTGGTCTCACTGCTGGCCTTGAAGCCTGTGGCCTCGATTCCGCTCGTCGCTGTTTAACGCCCACTTCGGGCGCCGGATGAACACGACCAAAGGTATCTCGCACATGGCAAACGAATCGAAATGTCCTTTCAACCACGCTGCTGGCGGTGGCACGACCAACCGCGACTGGTGGCCGAACCAGCTGAACCTGAAGATCCTGCACCAGCACTCGTCCCTGTCCGACCCCATGGACGAGGGTTTCGACTACGCCAAAGCCTTCAAGGAACTTGACTTCGCGGCGGTCAAGCGCGACCTGACGGCACTGATGACCGACTCGCAAGACTGGTGGCCCGCCGACTTCGGCCATTACGGGCCCCTGTTCGTGCGCATGGCCTGGCACGCGGCCGGCACCTACCGCACCGGTGATGGACGGGGCGGTGCCGGTTCCGGCCAGCAACGCTTCGCCCCGCTCAACAGCTGGCCCGACAACGTCAGCCTCGACAAGGCGCGCCGGCTGCTCTGGCCGGTCAAGCAGAAATACGGCCGCAACCTGTCCTGGGCCGACCTGATCGTCCTGACCGGCAACGTCGCCCTGGAATCCATGGGCTTCAAGACCTTCGGCTTTTCCGGTGGGCGAGCCGATGTCTGGGAACCGGACGAAGACGTTTACTGGGGCTCGGAGAATACCTGGCTGGGTGGCGACGTGCGTTACGACAAGGCGCAGAAACCCGTGCAGGCGCCGGGTGATGTGCCCCTGGTGGCCGAGCCCGGCAGAAACGAAGACAGCCGCACCGACCATGGGCGCAACCTGGAAAACCCGCTGGCCGCCGTGCAGATGGGCCTGATCTACGTCAACCCCGAAGGCCCCGAGGGCAACCCCGATCCGGTGGCGTCGGCCCTGGACATCCGTGAAACCTTCGGCCGCATGGCCATGAACGACGAGGAAACCGTGGCCTTGATCGCCGGGGGGCACGCCTTCGGTAAAACCCACGGCGCGGGGCCTGCCGACAATGTCGGCCCCGAACCGGAAGCGGCGGGCCTCGAGCAACAGGGTCTGGGCTGGAAAAACAGTTTCGGCACCGGCAAGGGGCCGGACACCATCACCAGCGGCCTGGAGGTGACCTGGACCACCACGCCAACGCGATGGAGCAACAACTATTTCGAAAACCTGTTCGGTTTCGAGTGGGAGCTGACCAAAAGCCCGGCGGGTGCCCACCAGTGGATCCCGAAAGACGGGGCCGGCGCCGGGATGATTCCCGATGCCCACGACCCGTCCAAACGCCACACGCCACGGATGCTCACTTCCGACCTGGCGCTGCGTTTCGACCCGATCTACGAGCCGATTTCCCGCCGCTTCCTGGAGAACCCCGATCAGCTCGCCGATGCCTTCGCCCGCGCCTGGTTCAAGTTGATCCACCGCGACATGGGCCCGCTCTCGCGTTACCTGGGCCCGGAACTGCCCAATGAAGAATTGCTCTGGCAGGATCCGATTCCCAAGGTCGACCATGCACTGGTCAACGACGCCGACGTGGCTGCGCTGAAGAGTAAAATCCTCGCGTCCGGCCTGAGTGTGTCGCAGCTGGTCTCGACGGCCTGGGCGGCAGCTTCGACTTTCCGTGGCTCCGACAAACGCGGCGGTGCCAATGGCGGCCGCCTGCGCCTGGCCCCGCAGAAATTCTGGCAGGCCAACCAGCCTGAGCAATTGGCCGGCGTGTTGGCGAAACTCGAAGGCATCCAGGGCGAATTCAACGGTGCGCAAGGCGGCGGCAAGAAAATCTCGCTGGCTGACCTGATCGTGCTGGCGGGCAGCGCCGGTGTCGAACAGGCGGCGAAAAACGCCGGGCACAACGTGACGGTGCCCTTTACCCCGGGGCGGATGGACGCTTCCCAGGAGCAGACCGACGTCGAATCCTTTGGCTTCCTGGAACCGATTGCCGACGGCTTCCGCAATTACACCAAGGCCCGCTACAGCGTTGCGCCCGAGCATTTACTGATCGACAAGGCGCAGCAACTGACCCTCAGCGCACCGGAGATGACCGCACTGATCGGCGGGCTTCGGGTATTGGACACCAACGCCGGACAAAGCCGTCATGGCGTGTTCACCACCGAGAAGGAGAAACTGACCAACGACTTCTTCAAGAACCTGCTGGACATGGGCGTGGAATGGAAACCCACCTCGGACACCAACGAAACCTTCGAAGGACGGGATCGCAAAACCGGCCAGGTGAAATGGACCGGCACGCGAGTCGACCTGGTCTTCGGCTCCCACGCGCAGTTGCGTGCGCTGGCCGAGGTCTATGCCAGCAGCGATTCGAGGGAGAAATTCGTCAAGGACTTCGTCGCGGCCTGGACCAAGGTGATGAACCTGGATCGGTTTGACCTGAAATAACGCCGCAATCTCCTGTAGGAGCGAGCATGCTCGCGATGAAAGCAGCAGCACCGCGGGCAGTCAGAATGCCCTCGTCATCGTTCGCGACCATCGCGAGCATGCTCGCTCCTACAGGGCACGCAGCGCTGCAATCAAACCGGCGAAATGGTCGCCAGCGCACCGATCAACAGGGTCAACACCAGAAATCCACCGAGAAACAGAGACATCTTGGCCATGGGGGGCCTCCTGGAAATGCACACTCAGTGCAATGGCTGAATCGTGGCTCCATTGTGATCCGCTGCGCCTGTACATAACAGGCGCAGATTCCACGATAAAATACGGATCAGATTGCACCCAGACCGCTTCGCTGCGCTACTTCTTGCCTCCGGGCAGCACCGAGCTCAACACCTGCTTGGCGGTCTGCACGATGATGCCGGCCTGGTCCGGATCGCCCTGAAGCAAGGTCGAGGCGAACTTCTTCGCCTGCTCCAGCTTGATGTGCGGCGGCAGCGGCGGGACGTTGGGGTCCGTCTTGAATTCGATCACCACCGGTACCTCCGACGCCAGCGCCTGTTCCCAGGCCGCTGCCACGTCCTCTTCACGATCGACAAAAATGCCCTTGAGCCCGATGGAGATGGCGAACAGGTGGTACGGCACGTCGGGAATGTTCTGCGAGGCCTCGAACTTGGGATCGCCTTCCATCACGCGTTGCTCCCAGGTGACCTGGTTGAGGTCCTCGTTGTTGAACACCGCACAGATCCATTTCGGGCTCTGCCACTGCTTCCAGTATTTGGCGACGGTGATCAGCTCGGCCATGTTGCTCATCTGCATCGCGCCATCGCCCACCAGCGCAATCACCGGACGCTGCGGGTAGGCAAACTTGGCGGCAATCGCGTAAGGCACTGCGGCGCCCATGGACGCCAACCCGCCGGAGAGTGAACATTTCATGCCGCGACGCACTTGCAGATCCCGGGCGTACCAGTTGGCGCAGGAGCCCGAATCGCAGGTGATGATGGCCTGCTCCGGCACACGTGGTGACAACTCATGCACCACCCGTTGCGGGTTGATCGGGTCGGCCTTCATCAGCGCGCGTTTGTGCAGGGTCTTGTCCCAGGTGTTGCGCCAGCCTTCGACCTTCTTGCGCCATTTGCCGGAAGTCTTCGGCACCAGCAAGGGCGCCAGCGCCGCGAGTGTTTCGGCGGCGTCGCCCACCAGATTGACTTCCATGGGGTAGCGCAAGCTGAGCATGTCGGGCTGCAGGTCGATCTGTACACCCCGCGCCTGCCCTTCCTTGGGCAGGAATTCGGAATACGGAAAACCCGAACCGATCATCAGCAAGGTGTCGCATTCCATCATCAGCTTGTAGCTGGGCTCGGTGCCCAATAGGCCGATGCTGCCGGTAACCCAAGGCAGATCATCGGGCAATACCGCCTTGCCCAGCAGTGCCTTGGCCACGCCCGCGCCGAGCTTTTCCGCCACGGCGAACACCTGATCGGTGGCATTCAAGGCGCCGGCCCCCACCAGGATGGCCACCTTCTCACCGGCATTCAATACGTCGGCGGCGCGTTGCAGATCCGCCTCATAGGGCAGCACTTTCGGCTTGCTGTAACCGACACCGGAATGCACGGTGCCGTGCTCCCTGGCAGGTTCCTCGTACGGCAGCTCCTGCAGATCATTGGGCAGGATCAACGCGGTGACCCGGCGCTCGCCGACCGCCGTGCGCACCGCCCGGTCCACCAGGTGCCGAACCTGCGACGGTGCCGAGGCCTGCTGGACGAACGACCCGGCGACGTCCTTGAACATCGACAACAGGTCCAGCTCCTGTTGATAGTGCCCACCGAGCGCGGCACGGGCCTGTTGGCCGACAATCGCCAGCACGGGCATGTGATCCATTCGCGCGTCATAGAGCCCGGTGATCAGGTGCGAGGCGCCCGGGCCGGAAGTGGCAATGCAGACACCCAGTTCGCCGGTGAACTTGGCATGGGCCGAGGCCATGAAGGCGGCCATTTCCTCATGCCGCGCCTGAATGAATTCGATCTTGCCCTGGGCCCGACTCAGTGCACCGAAGACACCGTTGATGCCGTCCCCCGGGTAACCAAAAATTCGCGTCACGCCCCACTGGCTGAGTCGTTCAACCAGAAAATCTCCCACTGTCATCGTCATGTCGATCCTCGCCTTTCACCGGTGCTTCGAGCATTTGCGGGCGCCTGGGGGGCGCCCGGAAGGTGTAAGGGTCTGGACAGTGGCCTGGACGTCGAAGTTTCGATTGATTACCCGCTAGATCATCGGCGAGCTGCTGACCACCCGCAACGCCAGCCCCTCGTAGGCATCCAGGGTGATGGTGAAGTCGCCCTCGGGCGTGAGGTCGCCTTCGACCCGCTCGTTGATGATGTCGACCACCGGCCCCGGCGCAATGCTGGGCAGGTGCAGGGTTTCGGTGATGGCGCTCGCACTGAAGTTCAACGCGGTGATCTGCGTGCCTTTGCCGGCCGGCAGTTCGTGGACCATGATCAGCAGCCCTGGATGCTCGACGTCCGGGATCAGGATCTGGCGGCTGGCGGCAATGTCGTAGGCGCGCCGTGCCGCGAGGATGCGCTGGAGCTGCGAAGCAAAGGAATCGGGGTCCTGCAGTTGCTCGGGCAAGCTGGCGTACAAGGTCTTCGCGCGTGGCATCCCGCCTTCGGAACGCTCCGCCTGCGGATTGGAGTCCACCAGGTCGTAGGCGCCGCGATGAATCCAGCGGGTATCGCCATCGAGCATCAGGTCGGCCACCTGTTCGGCCGGCAGCGGCAACGCGCCTACCAGGTCCCAGCCGGACAAGGCGAATACACCGGGCTGCATCGCGTTGTACATCACCAGCAGCAGATGAATCTGGCGAATCTGCTGGACGTCCGCCGGGGTGATGGCCTCGAGGTCACGAATGCCCAGCGCGGCGGTGATGATGCTGGCGGTGGTGCAGGACACGCCGTTGGTGACGAATTTCAGGTTGTAGGGCGCATGCTCGCCCGACAGGCGCTCGTACATCTGCTCGCGGATGTGTTCACGCAGGATGTTGCCGGGGAAGGTCTGCCCCTGATAAAGAAAGGTGTCGTGAGCGTGCAGGGTCCAGAAATGCACCAGTTCCAGGGTCAACTCGTCGTGATTCTGCAACGCATGGATCAGCGATCCCGGGTCGATGCCCTGGGTGTGCATCTGCCGCAGCATCAGGCGCAGGAACTCGGCGTCGCCCATCAGCAGCGCGTGCTGGTAGGCCGGTCGGGTGATGAAGTCATAGGACAGGTCCGCCCCGCCGTGGGACATGGCGGCGATGTCGTCGACGGTCAGGTTCAGCTCCTGGAAGCTGAACCCGCCGGCCTTGCGAATCGCGCCAGCCAGCAACTGGTTGCCGGTGATCGACAGCGGATGGCTTTCGGACCAGGCCGTGCCATCGAGCTTGCGCTCCACACCGAGAAAGCCGTTGGCGTCCAGGCGCAGGATCTTCGCGCCCATGACGTCGATGGCGTGCAACGCGTCGCCGATGATCATCTGTTGTGCTGCGAAACTGGGGTCCAGCCAGTTCAGAGAGGGCTGGCCTTCCTTGAAATAATGCAGGTAGACCCAGCGCCGTGGTTTGCCATCGACGCCGATGACGATCGGCGTCGCGCTCCAGTCGGTTTCCTTGATCCCGGGCTCGAAGAAGATCACGCGCTGCAACTGGCCGACGATGTAATGCTTGTCACGCAACACATCGACCTGCTGCGGGCTGAGGTTTTGCGCGTCACGCCCCTCGGCCACCTCAGGCAGCAACGGCCAGTCTTCTTCGCGAATTTCCACCATGTGGTAGAGCCCCGGGTAGTCTTCGTACGCCATTTCGGCCAGGCGAAAATCCGCGCCCTTGCCGGTGTGCGACGGAATCACGTCGTCGACGATCACCGCATTGTGCGCCGCAGCCATGCGCGTCAACGCCTGGAGCTGGGCCTCGGTGCCCAGTTGCGGATCGATGTCGAAACTGATGCGGTCAAAGTTGCCGTCGATGGTCGGCGTGTGCCGGGTGCCGCGAAGGCCACCGGACTTTTTCAACGGCCCGTTGTGAATGCCCTGAATGCCGATTTTCGACAGCGCGTGCCATAGGGCTTCGTCGCCCAGCGCCTCGAGCACGCTGCCATTCTCGCGGGTGATGATGGACGCCGGGTACGCGGTGAACCACACCGAGGCCAGGGCCGAGGCATCACGGGGACGGGTCTGCGCGTAGGGCTGCTGCCACAAACGGCCCTGCCCGCTATACAGCCGGGCGCGCTGCCTGGCCATGTGCAGCATCGATTGCCCGACCAGCCAGTCCACGTGGTTTTTCTCCGCTGCCGTCATGCCCACCTCTCCTCTTGAATGCCCGCGCCCTGCTCCTGCAAGGCGTCGCTGGTTTTCATATGAGGCCTTGGCGGGGCATTCGTTGCATCCTGCTGCCTCAGGCAGGCCCCGGCCGCACCTGGCAGCGCTCGCCCAGCGCATCGATGCGCGGCCGCCCGAACAGGTAACCCTGCCCCCACTCGCTGCCACAAGCCGTGGCGAGGGCGCGGTCGGCTTCGGATTCGATCCCCTCGATGATCACGCAAGGCGCCAGCGTCTTGCACAGTTGCACCAGGTGGCCGAGGGTCTGGGCGTTGTTGGTCTCCAGGCGTGCGCGCTGCAAATAGCCCTGGTCGATCTTGACGATGTCCGGCCGGGTCTTGCGGATGAACTCCAGCGTCCCCAGGCCGGCCCCGAAATCATCGATGGCCACCCGGCAACCCAGTTCTCGCAGGCACAGGACAAACTCGATGGCCGCCGTGGTGCTTGGCGGTGTGGCGCTTTCGGTGATTTCGATCACCAGTCGCGCGGCCACCGAGGGTGTCTGGCGCAGTTGCGCGAGGACCGGCTGCCAGAAGTGGTCGATGATCGCGCTTTGCGCGGAGATGTTGCAGCCCAGTCGCAGGTGCTCGTTCTGCAGCAGACGGGCAATCACGCAGTCCACCACACGGCGGTCGAGTTCGCGCATCGATTGCAACTGCTCCAGCATGGCCAAGGGATAGACCCCCTCTCCCCGGGCATCGATATGCCGCAACAGCCCTTCCTGATACAGCACCCGATCGCTGTCGGGCAACCAGACCACTGGCTGGAACGCCAACACCAGTTTGCCCCGGGCCAGCTCGTTGTAGAAATTCTTGACTCTGTGCATGTCACATCCATAGACAAGACGGGGTCCTGCCGCCGATTGAAGTGGGCGCTCAACTGGCTTTATGCCACCACCTGCTGACTGGCGGCCATGATCGACGCTCCCCCAGCGCTCAGGAAGTGTTCCCGGATACCTTTCGCTTGTCCTTGGAAACCTGTCGGTGGCGTTAATCGACTGTGACCATTTGTTTATTGCGATCATGCGCCGGCTCCGCGACATCACTTAGCTATTACGCCGGGAACAAGCATGCACAGAATGACCAGCACCGGTTTCCGGGTGCTCGCCGACGTCTTGACGGACGCGGGTGCCAACGTAGAAGCCTTGCTAAAAGAGTTCGACAGCAGCCACGAGGAAGTCTGGGCAAACCCCAACGGCGTTCGGCTGGAGCTGGTCTACAAAGTCATGGCGCAGGCTGCACAACGAACCGCCAACCCGGACATCGGACTGCTGGCCTATGCCCGCGCCCACCCGGCCAACCTGGAAGTGCTGGGTTACGCCGTGATGTCCTGCCCGACCCTGGGCAGCGCGTTGCAACGCCTGGTGGATTACCAATCGCTGATCTGCAACGGTTTCTACATGTGCCTGGACCAGGAACCCGGGGTGGTGAAACTGATCGGCCTGGACGTCAGTACCCAGCCCTCTCTGACACCCCGCGCCTTCATCGACGCCGGCGCCGCGCAGACCCTGGGGCTGGTGCACTGGCTGTTGCCCAAACGCAGGCCCGACCCGGTGGCGGCCACCTTCACTTACCAGAGGCCGGCGGACACCACACAACTGGAAGGCTTGCTCGGCAGCAACCTGTCCTTCGGCGCGTCGTACAACAGCCTGAGCTTCAGCACCGAGGACTGCGCGACAGCGTTGCCCACCGCCGACCCGGCGCTGGATGTCCTGCATGTCGAATACGCCCGCACACGCCTGAACCTGGTGCTCAACGGCTCGATGACCGAGCGGGTGCGTCGGGTGCTGTCCGAACGGCTGGCCCAGGGCGTGCCCAGCGACCTGAACCGGATCGCCCAGGCGCTGGGCGTCAGCGCCCGCAGCCTGCAACGGCGCCTGAGCAATGAGGACACGCACTTTTCGGCGTTGCAGGACGAAGCGCGATTGATGCTTGCGCACAACTTCCTGCGCAATTCGGCGCGCAGTGTGAAGTACATCGGCGCGCTGCTGGGGTTTCGCGACCAGAGCAGCTTTCACAAGGCCTGCATTCGCTGGTTCGGCATGACGCCGGGGTGTTATCGCGATGATGCCTGAGACCGGCTATTCAGCCACCGCCACCTGATTCCGCCCACGAGCCTTGGCGCGATACAGCGCCTTGTCGGCGTTGTTCATCAGGCTGTGCAGGTCGTGATCATCGGCCGTGATCGCCGCGACCCCGACGCTGGCCGAGATGCGGTGGACCGGCCCGCTCATCATGCCCGCGAGCGAGTGCAGGAGTTCCTGGGCAATGCCGCGGGCGACGTCGATCGAGGTATCCGGCAGCAGGACGGCGAACTCCTCCCCACCCAGGCGTCCGTAAACGTCGCTGTCGCGAAACGCCGTGCTGATGACCAGGCCCATCTGTCGCAGCACCTGATCCCCGACCTGATGCCCGTGCGTGTCATTGATGTGCTTGAAGTGATCCATGTCCAGCATCACCGCGCACAGCGGCAGGTGGTTTTTGCGGCAGTAGCCGAACAGTTGCTGGGCCTCTTCGAAAAACGCCCGGCGATTCTTCAGGCCGGTGAGTTCATCGGTCTGCGCCGCACGCGTGGACAGGCTGTGGGCGTGTTCCATTTCACGGGTCAGTCGAAACGCGGTTTCCAGAGCCTCGGACAGGCTTCGCGTGGCGCTGAAGACAAACGAGGCGAACACCATTACCGCCACCCCCATGCCAACCTGCAGGGAGGAAGGCTGGAACAACAGCCAGAGCGTACAAGGCAGCAGCACCAGGACAATCGACACCACCGTCATGTAGCGGTAGGCCGAATAACAGGACACGGCGCTCACCGACATGCCGACGCAGAACAGCATGACCAGCGTCTGGGCCACGAGGTCATCGGCCGGGATGACCGCCAGTGCGCCACCGCCCCAGATGCTGGCGGACACCACCAGCGTGACCCAGTAGATGCGCTCCCAGCGCTGCGGCGTGCGCTCGCGGTCCGGGCTGCGGAAATACACCATGAACATGAGGATACGCACCAGCGACGCCGCCGCCAGCAAGCCGACCCAGGTGACCACGACGCCGTGATCGAAACGATCCCAGCACAGCCAGCACAGCATCAGCTGTGCGAGGAAACTGCCTAACACCGCTAAAACCGACTGGCGAAACAACTGGTGCAATCGATCCGATTGCACCAGTTTCAAAATGAAGTCTTCCTTTGGGTACCGCAATCCAGGGCCATCCATTCAAGCCGCCTGATAGTGATGCTGCGCGCAAGGGCCCTATTCTGGCACTTTGCTAGCAGCGCAAACAACCGCATCAGTCAGTTAAGCAGATATCGGCAGCACTCGACGCCCAGCTCGGCAAGATCCCTGTAGGAGCGAGCATGCTCGCGATGGTGTCAGGAGCACCGCTGGCTGTCAGACACCCAACGTTATCGTTCACGACCATCGCGAGCATGCTCGCTCCTACAGAGAACGGGGCCCCCTCCCACGCATTTTGTCGCCTTCCCTGCAGAAACCCGTTTCGGGCTCTTGCGTTGCCGGTATTATGGTATACCATCATACGCACAAACATCCTTCATCCCGTACGGAGCAGCTCATGAGTTTCGAAATCCGCAAGATCGTCAGCTATGTCGAGCAAACCTTTATCGAAGGCGGCAAAGCCACCGACACGCCGGTCACCATGATCGGCCTGGCCGTCGTCATGAAGAACCCATGGCTGGGTCGCGGCTTTGTCGAAGACCTGAAACCGGAAATTCGCGCCAACTGCTCCGATCTCGGCGCACAAATGGTCGAGCGCCTGGTGAGCCTGATCGGTGGTGCTGACAAGATCGAGGCCTACGGCAAGGCAGCAGTGGTCGGTGCCGATGGCGAAATCGAACACGCCTCGGCAGTCATCCACACCCTGCGCTTTGGCAACCACTACCGCGAAGCGGTGAAGGCCAAGAGCTACCTGAGCTTCACCAACAAGCGCGGCGGCCCGGGCACCTCGATCCAGATCCCGATGATGCACAAGGACGACGAAGGCCTGCGTTCGCACTACATCACCCTGGAAATGCAGATCGAAGACGCACCGCGCGCCGACGAAATCGTTGTGGTTCTGGGTTGCGCCGACGGTGGCCGCCTGCACCCGCGCATCGGTAACCGTTACATCGACCTGGAAGAACTGGCAGCCGAAAAAGCCCAGTAAGCCGGTCGGTCACCACAACAAAAAGGTATGCAGGAGCGCTCCATGATTCGGCTCACCGCTGAACGTACCCCGGCTGGCACCAGTTATCTGGCGACCGGCCAAGGCCAGCCCGTGGTATTGATCCACGGCGTGGGCCTGAACAAAGAAATGTGGGGCGGCCAGGTCGTTGGCCTCTGCGCAAACTACCGCGTGATCGCCTACGACATGCTGGGACATGGCGCCAGCCCGCGCCCGCCAAGCGGCACGCCGCTGCTGGGTTATGCCGACCAGTTGCTGGAGCTGCTCGACCACCTGCAAATCCCGCAGGCGATCGTGATCGGTTTCTCCATGGGCGGGCTGGTGGCGCGGGCATTCGCCCTGCACTACCCGCAACGCCTGCAAGGCCTGGTGGTACTCAACAGCGTGTTCAACCGCACGGCCGAACAGCGCGCCGGCGTCATTGCCCGCACCGCCCAGGCGGCCGAGCACGGGCCGGATGCCAACGCCGAAGCCGCACTGTCGCGCTGGTTCAGCCGTGAATACCAGGCGGCCAACCCGGCGCAGATCGCCGCGTTGCGCCAGACCCTGGCGCAGAATGACCCGCAGGGTTACCTGACCACCTATGAACTGTTCGCCACCCAGGACATGTACCGCGCCGATGACCTGGCCAGTATCCAGGCACCGACGCTGGTCGCCACCGGCGAGCTGGACCCCGGCTCGACACCGGAAATGGCCCGGCAACTGGCCGAGCGTATTCCCGGCGCAACGGTTGCGGTGCTCGCCGAACAACGGCATATGATGCCCGTAGAATCGCCGCGCCTGGTCAACCAGCTGTTGCTGGAGTTTCTCGAGACCGCGCACTCCCGACAAAACCATATAAAGGGGATCGTTGCATGACACTCGCACGCTTCCAGATGTGCATCGGCGGTGAATGGGTCGATGCCCTCTCGGGCAAGACCTTCGAAAGCCTGAACCCGGCGCTGGCCGAAGCCTGGGCGGAACTGCCCGATGCCGACGAAGCCGATGTCGAGCGCGCCGTGCAGGCCGCGCAGAGCGCCTTCGACAGCCCGGCCTGGCGCGGCCTGACCGCCACCGCTCGCGGCAAACTGCTGCGACGCCTGGGCGACCTGATCGCCGACAACAAGGAAAAACTGGCCCAGCTGGAAAGCCGCGACAACGGCAAGCTGATTCGCGAAACCCGCGGCCAGGTCGGCTACCTGCCGGAGTTCTTCCATTACACCGCAGGCCTGGCGGACAAGCTCGAAGGCGGCACCCTGCCGCTGGACAAGCCGGACCTGTTTGCCTACACCGTGCACGAAGCCATGGGTGTGGTCGCCGCGATCATCCCCTGGAACAGCCCGCTGTACCTGACGGCAATCAAGCTGGCTCCGGCCCTGGCGGCCGGCAACACCATCGTGATCAAGCCATCGGAGCATGCTTCAGCAACCATTCTCGAACTGGCGCGCCTGGCCCTGGAAGCCGGCATTCCACCGGGCGTGGTCAACGTCGTCACCGGCTACGGCCCGAGCACCGGCGCCGCCCTCACCCGCCACCCGCTGGTGCGCAAGATCGCCTTCACCGGCGGTGCGGCCACGGCGCGACACGTGGTACGCAGCAGCGCGGAGAACTTCGCCAAGCTGTCGCTGGAACTGGGCGGCAAATCGCCGAACATCATCTTCGCCGACGCCGACCTCGACAGCGCGATCAACGGCGCCATCGCCGGGATCTATGCCGCCTCCGGGCAGAGCTGCGTATCCGGTTCACGCCTGCTGGTGCAGGACGAGATCTACGACGAATTCGTCAACCGCCTGGTGGAACGTGCCCAGCGCATCCGCATCGGCAACCCGCAGGATGACAGCAGTGAAATGGGCCCGATGGCCACCGCACAGCAGTTGGCAGTGGTCGAAGGCCTGGTGGCCGATGCCGTCGCCGAAGGGGCACGCCTGCGCCTTGGCGGCAAGCGCCCGACCGGCGTGGGTGACGGCTGGTTCTATGAACCGACGCTGTTCGAGTGCGACCGCAACTCGATGAAGATCATGCAGGAAGAAGTCTTTGGTCCGGTGGCCTCGGTCATCCGTTTCAAGGACGAAGCCGAGGCACTGGCGATCGCCAACGACTCGCAGTTCGGCCTCGCCGCCGGCATCTGGACCCGCGACCTGGGTCGCGCCCACCGCCTCGCGCGGGACGTGCGCTCGGGAATCATCTGGGTCAACACCTACCGTGCGGTCTCGGCCATGGCGCCGATCGGCGGTTTCAAGAACAGTGGCTATGGACGCGAAAGCGGCATCGATTCGGTGCTGGCCTACACCGAACTGAAAACGGTGTGGATCAACCTCTCACAGGCACCGATGCCTGACCCGTTTGTGATGCGTTAGGAGACCACCGACATGATCGAACCCGGCATTTACAAAGACGTCATGAGCTCCTTTCCTTCCGGGGTCACGGTGGTCACCACCCTGGACCCGGACGGCGGTATCGTCGGCATCACCGCCAGCGCGTTCAGCGCGCTGTCGATCGACCCGGCCCTGGTGCTGTTCTGCCCCAACTATGCCTCGGACACCTACCCGGTGCTGCGCGACAGCAAGCAGTTCGCGATTCACCTGCTGTCTGCCGACCAGACCGCCGAAGCCTATGCCTTTGCCAGTAAAGGCAAGGACAAGGCCAAGGACATCGAGTGGCACCTGAGCGCCCTGGGCAACCCGTTGCTGGGCAAGGCCACGGCGATCATCGAGTGCGAACTGTGGCGCGAATACGACGGTGGCGATCACGCCATCATCGTCGGCGCAGTGAAGAACCTGATCCTGCCCGAGCAGCCCGTCACGCCGATGATCTACCACAAAGGCAAATTGGGGCCGTTGCCCACGTTGTCCTGACGTCCGCCACAACGCGTCCCTGTAGGAGCGAGCATGCTCGCGAAGATATCCCGAAGCACGCGGGGTGTCAGGACACCAACGTTATCGTTGGCGACCATCGCGAGCATGCTCGCTCCTACAGGGGACGGAGATTCTTCCCCAATTTTTCAGGAGCCCGCATGAGCCCTGCAGCCTCGCAACTGTTCCGCCAGCAGGCCTACCTCAATGGCCACTGGCTGGACGCGCCGGATGGCGCCACCCAGGACATCTTCAACCCGGCCACCGGCGAACGGATCGGCCAGGTGCCGAACCTCGGTGCCGAGCACGCCCGGCAGGTCATCGCCGCCGCCAACGACGCCTGGCCGGCCTGGCGCGCCCTGACCGCCAAGGAGCGCAGCAGCATCCTCAAGCGCTGGCACGCGCTGATGATCGAGCAGGCGGACGCCCTGGCAGAAATCCTGACACTCGAACAAGGCAAGCCACTGGCCGAGGCCAAGGGCGAAATCCTCTACGCCGCCAGCTTCATCGAGTGGTTCGCCGAAGAGGCCAAGCGCATCTATGGCGACACCATCCCCAGCCATAAAGGCGATGCGCGCATCGTTGTCAGCAAGGAGCCGATCGGCGTCGTCGCCGCCATCACGCCATGGAACTTCCCGGCGGCGATGATCACCCGCAAGGCGGGCCCGGCATTGGCGGCGGGCTGCCCCTGCATCGTCAAGCCGGCACCGGAAACGCCGTTCTCCGCGCTGGCCATGGCCGCCCTGGCGGAACAGGCCGGCATCCCGCCGGGCATATTCAACGTGATCACCGGCGACGCCGTGGCCATCGGCGGCGAACTGACCAGCAGCCCGCTGGTGCGCAAGCTGTCGTTCACCGGCTCCACCGGCATCGGCAAGCTGCTGATGGCGCAATGTGCGCCGACCCTGAAAAAAGTCTCCCTGGAACTGGGCGGCAATGCGCCCTTCATCGTGTTCGACGACGCCAATCTGGAGCGTGCCGTGGAAGGTGCGCTGATCGCCAAGTTCCGCAATGCCGGCCAGACCTGCGTGTGCGTCAACCGCTTCCTGGTGCAGGCGGGCATCCACGACGCGTTCGTCGCTCGCCTGGCCGAACGCGTGGCGCAACTGAACGTCGGCAATGGCTTTGATCAGGGGGTGACCCAGGGGCCGCTGATCAACGAACGCGCGGTGGCCAAGGTCGAAGACCACGTGCAGGACGCCCTCGCCCACGGCGCGCAACTGTTGTGCGGCGGTGAACGACATGCCCTTGGCCACGGCTTTTTCCAGCCGACCGTGCTGGCCGGCCTGACGTCATCGATGAAGGTCGCCCGCGAAGAAACCTTCGGCCCGCTGGCGGCGGTGTTCCGCTTCGAAACGGAAAGCCAGGCGATCCACCTGGCCAACGACACCGAGTTCGGCCTGGCCGCTTACTGCTACACCCGCGACCTCGGCCGCGCCTGGCGCATGAGCGAAGCATTGGAATACGGCATGGTCGGGATCAACGAAGGGTTGATCTCTACCGAAGTCGCACCGTTCGGCGGCATCAAGTCTTCGGGCCTGGGCCGCGAAGGCTCGAAGTACGGCATCGAAGATTACCTGGAGCTCAAATACACCCTGATGGGTGGGCTCGACGACTTGGAGAGCACCCGCTGATGAGCAATGAGAAGTTCGAACAAGGCCTGAAAATCCGCACGCAAGTGCTCGGTGAGGCCTACGTGCAGCGCTCCATCGAGAACGCCGACGACTTCACCCGGCCGCTGCAGGAAATGGTCACCGAGTACTGCTGGGGCCATGTCTGGGGTCGTGAGGGTTTGTCGCTTAAAGAGCGCAGCATGATAAACTTGGCCATGATTTCGGCCCTCAACCGGCCCCACGAACTCAAGCTGCATGTACGCGGCGCCTTGCGTAACGGGCTGAGTCGTGAACAAATACGCGAAATTCTGCTTCAGGTCGGTATTTATTGCGGTGTCCCCGCTGCGGTGGACAGTTTCCGGCTTGCCCGTGAAGCGTTCGCCGAAGCCGACGCCGAGGCTTCCAGTTAACCTTGCTGTTTTGATTGATCGAGCACGATGATCCTTGGGTCGAAGTGCTCGTTTTGCATGGACAGCCACACTCAGAGCGGACCCCATGAAACGCCTGCCACTCGACGACAGCTTCAAGGTCAATCGCAACCCCGTTACCCTGCGCGAAATCGTGCTGGATAAACTGCGAAGCGCCATCATGAACTTCCAGCTCATGCCCGGAGACCGTCTGGTCGAGCGTGACCTGTGCGACCGCCTGGGGGTCAGCCGCACCTCGGTTCGCGAAGCCTTGCGCCACCTCGAATCCGAAGGTCTGGTGGAGTTCGCCGACGCCAAGGGCCCACGGGTCGCGATCATCACCCTGGCCGATGCCGTCGACATCTACGAGTTGCGGTGCGTGCTCGAAGGCCTGATCGTCCAGCTCTTCACCCTGCGCGCCAAGGCCAAGGACATCAAGGCCCTGGAAAAAGCCCTGGAGGAAAACCGCAAGGCCCTCAAGGAAGGCGAATTGCAACAGGTCATCGATTCGGTACAGGGCTTCTACGACGTGTTGCTGGAAGGCTCCGGCAACCACGTGGCGGCGACCCAGCTGCGTCAGTTGCAGGCGCGCATCAGCTACCTGCGGGCGACCTCGGTGTCCCAGGAAAACCGTCGCGGCGCCAGTAACCAGGAAATGGAACGCATGGTCGAGGCGATCAAGGCCGGCGATCCGCTGGTGGCGCACCAGGCCTGTGTCGATCACGTCCGCGCGGCGGCGGCGGTCGCACTGGACTACCTCAAGCGCAAACAGGAAGAGACCGGGGACACCCCCGAGATCACCCTTCCCATCGCGCTAAAAGAACCGCGCATAGGTCGCTGATCATGTTCAGCCCGAGCTTTTGCCCAAAGTGCGGCGGCAACGACCTCAAGTCGCAGCTGCCGCCGGGTGATACGCACGAGCGCCTGATGTGCTGCGGTTGCGGCTACATCCACTACGTCAATCCGAAGATCATCGCCGGCTGCATCATCGAGCAGGACGGCAAATACCTGCTGTGCCAGCGCGCGATTCCACCACGCCCCGGCACCTGGACGCTGCCGGCCGGCTTCATGGAAGGCGGCGAGACCACCGAACAGGCGGCGCTGCGTGAAGTCTGGGAAGAAAGTGGCGTGCGGGCGGAAATCCATTCGCCATACTCGATCTTCAGCGTGCCGAAGATCAGCGAGGTGTACATCATCTACCGCGCCATCGCGCTGGAGATCACCGGCGAATACGGGCCGGAAACCCTCGCCTGCAAATTCTTCGCGCCCGAGGACATTCCCTGGGACAGCATCTACTATCCCGCCATCCGGCAGATCCTCGAACGCTACATCGAAGAACGCCAGGCCGGGGTGTATGGCATCTACATCGGCAATGACGATACCGGGAAGATTCATTTTATCCGGTGAGTCAGGATGTTGAATCCTGCATAAAACCTGTGGGAGCGGGCTTGCTCGCGAATGCGTTGATTCAGTCGACGATCAGGTGTCTGATCCACCGCATTCGCGAGCAAGCGCTCCCACATGTCTTCTGGCTCCCGCTAGACCGGCGCCACACCCTCGACAATAATCACCTCAGCCCGCGCCACGCCTTCGCGGTGCCCTTTGGCCTCCTGATATTCCTTCGACTGGTAGCACGCCAGCGCCTGCTCGTAGGAGTCGAACTCGATCACCACGCTGCGTTGCGGTGTCGGTCGACCTTCCATCGCCTGACTGCGCCCGCCCCTGGCCAGCAGTCGCCCACCGTACAACGCGAAAGCCGCTGGCGCCCGCTGGGTGTAGTGGCTGTATTGATCGGAATCGGTGACATCCACGTGAGCTATCCAGTACGCCTTCATAGTGACCTCTCGGTTTATTTTGTATTATGGTATACCACAAAATATCTCCATCAAACATCGAGAGTTCAACATGGCGTTCAACAGCATCGAAGAAATCATCGAAGACTACCGCCAGGGCAAGATGGTGCTTCTGGTGGACGACGAGGACCGGGAAAATGAAGGCGACCTGCTGCTCGCGGCCGACTGCTGCACGGCCGAGGCCATCAGCTTCATGGCCCGCGAGGCACGTGGCCTGATCTGCCTGACCCTGACTGACGAGCACTGCCAGCGCCTGGGTCTTGAGCAGATGGTGCCGAGCAACGGCAGCGTGTTCAGCACCGCGTTCACCGTGTCCATCGAAGCCGCCGTCGGCGTGACCACCGGCATCTCCGCTGCTGACCGTGCACGCACCGTGGCAGCGGCCGTCGCGTCCGGCGCCGGCCCCACCGACATCGTGCAGCCGGGGCATATCTTTCCGTTGCGCGCCCGGGAAGGCGGCGTGCTGACCCGGGCCGGCCACACCGAAGCCGGTTGCGACCTGGCGCGCCTGGCCGGCTTCACCCCGGCCTCGGTGATCGTTGAAGTGATGAACGACGACGGCACCATGGCTCGTCGTCCGGATCTCGAGGTGTTCGCGCGCCAGCACGGGATCAAGATCGGCACCATCGCCGACCTGATCCACTATCGCCTCAGCACCGAACACACGGTGGTGCGCATCGGCGAACGCGAATTGCCGACCGTGCACGGCACCTTTCGTCTGATCACCTACGAGGACCGCATCGAAGGCGGTGTCCACATGGCCATGGTGATGGGCGATCTGCGACGGGATGAACCGACGCTGGTGCGCGTGCACGTCATCGACCCGCTGCGCGACCTGGTGGGCGCCGAATACAGCGGCCCCAGCAACTGGACGCTGTGGGCGGCGCTGCAACGGGTGGCCGAGGAAGGTCGCGGCGTGGTGGTGGTGCTGGCCAACCATGAGTCCTCCCAGGCGCTGCTGGAGCGCGTGCCGCAACTGACCCAGCCGCCCCGGCAGTTCAACCGCTCGCAGTCGCGGATCTATTCTGAAGTAGGGACCGGTGCGCAGATCCTGCAGAACCTCGGCGTGGGCAAGCTGCGGCATCTGGGCCCGCCGCTGAAGTATGCGGGGTTGACGGGGTATGACCTGGAGGTGGTGGAGAGTATTTCATTCACCGGATGACCCGACGCAATCCCCTGTGGGAGCGGGGGGGGGGGGGGGGGGGGCGGGGGGGGCGGGGCGGGCTTTATATTTGTTGAAAAACCCGGACGACAAGCTACACCACCAC
>NZ_JARZGC010000003.1:0-73233 GCF_041354075.1 Pseudomonas fluorescens
GTGTATCAGATGTCATCACCGCCGACTGAAACACCGCCTTCGCGAGCAAGCCCGCTCCCACACCATTGGCCCGATTGCAATGGGACTACGGGTGCTTGAGACCGTTGAGCTTCATCGCACCAGCCAGCGGCAAGTCGCCCTCGAGCTCGGCCAGGCCTGCGGTCTTCACGGTTTCGGGGTCCTGCACATGGCCGTGTTGCAGGTAGCCCAGCAGATTGCCTACCAGCGGGTTGTGGCTGACCAGCAGCGCGTTGTCGACCGACACCAGTTGCTCGGCCACCGCTTGCGGGCGGTTGTCGGGGGTCAGCCATTCGACGGTGCGAATGTCTGGCGCAAAGCCGAGGGCCGTGCGCACGATCTCGGCGGTTTGTTGTGCGCGCAAATAGGGGCTGGCGTAGATGGCCGTGATCGGTGTGCCCATCAACTCGGCAGCCGAACGCAACACTTCCTCTCGACCGTGGGCCGTCAACGCCCGTTCCGAGTCTGGACGACTGCCGCAGGGCTCGGCTTCACCGTGACGCAATACCCAGAGTTTCATAGTTTGGGTTCCTCATCTCGGACCGGGTGCGGTGCAGGCGCCACGCTGTGCGGCGCTTCACCTTCCGGCGTACGCGGCGCCGGCCAATCGGCGAACGGCCAGGGCTTCTGGTCGCTGTGAAAGGTGCCAAACCGACCGATCTGGGCCAGGAACTGGCTCAGGCTGTCGCCGACATTCATCAGGCTGGCGTTCGGGGCGCCATAAAACAAACGATAGACCAGTTGCACCAGCACCACGGCGCCGAGGATGAACTGCGCCACCTGCCAGACCAGCAGGAAAACGATCATCCACAACACCCGCAGCAGGATGGACTCGTAACTGGCTTCTACTTTCGGATCGTTCATGTGCAATGCCCTGCCCTTGTGTAAAACGTGATCAGTTGAAACCACTGGTGGAAATGAAATCGACGTCGGTCTTGGGTTCAGCCCGCATCAGCAGTTCAATCACCTGGTTGAGCGTGCGCCCTTCGAAGAGGATCGCGTGCAGTCCGGCGACCAGCGGCATGTACACACCGACTTCCTGGGCCTTGGCCTTGAGCACTTTCAGGGTGTTGACCCCCTCGGCGACCTCGCCCAGGCGCGTCACCGCGTCCTCCAGGCTCAAGCCCTGACCGAGGGCGAAGCCGACCTGATAGTTTCGGCTCTTGGGTGAAGAGCAGGTCACGATCAGGTCACCCACGCCCGCCAACCCGAGGAACGTCATCGGGTTGGCCCCCTGATTTACCGCGAAACGGGTCATTTCCGCCAGGGCGCGGGTGATCAGCATGCTCTTGGTGTTCTCGCCCATGCCCAGCGCCACCGCCATGCCGGCGATGATCGCGTAGACGTTTTTCAGCGCCCCGCCCAGCTCAACACCGAAGCGATCGGCGCTGGCGTACACGCGGAAAGTGCGACCGTGCAAGGCTGCCTGGACCTGCTGGCAGAGTTCTTCGTCCGCACTGGCGACCACGGTCGCGGTCAACGCATGCTCGGCGACTTCACGGGCCAGGTTCGGCCCGGACAAGACGCCGATGCGCGCCTGCGGCGCGATCTCTTCGAGGATCTCGCTCATCAGCTTGAATGTGTGGGCTTCGATGCCTTTGGTCAGGCTCACCAGCATCTTGCCGCTCAGGCGTTGCGCGTGGGGCGCGAGCACCGAGCGCAGCGCGCTGGACGGCAATGCCACGAAACACAGTTCGCACGCCTCGAGCGTCGCCAGCAGGTCCGTGGTCGGGTCGACGGCCGCCAGCACCTTGATGCCCTTGAGGTAGCGCGGGTTCTCGCGATTGACCCGAATGGCCTCGGCCTGCTCGGGGTCACGCATCCACATGCGGACCTGATGGCCGTTTTCCGCCAACAGGTTAGCCACGGCGGTACCAAAACTTCCGCCTCCCAGTACCGCAATCGGGCGCTGTTCAGTCATATGCAATCCGTTAATCCATACCAGTGGCGATGCCGGCATTATACGGAGCGGCCCAGTCACGGACAGCCCCTGCATCAATTACCGGTGCTTGTGAGGAGCAGACCGATGATTGCGAGGAAAATGCGGTCATCGTGCATGGAAAAGTCGGCTGGCTCGGTTAACATGCGCGCCAGTGATTCGCTATCAAGGATGTGTCGTGTCGTTTGGTCCTGCTTCGTCTCGTTCGCCGCTGGTTCTGGCGTTGATCTTCAGCCCGTCACTGATGGCCGACGACCTGTTCCTCGACAGCGAACCGCTGCCACAGGTGCTGACCGCAACGCGCCTGAAGCAGTCGCCGGCGGCGGTGCCCGGCAGCATGACCGTACTCGACAGCGAACTGATCACCCGCAGCGGCGCCCGTGACATCAGCGAACTGTTGCGCCTGGTGCCGGGCATGATGGTCGGCAACGTCAGCGGCAACCAGCCCACGGTGAATTACCACGGCACCAATGCCAGCGATGCGCGGCGCCTGCAGGTGCTGATTGATGGCCGCTCGGTGTACCGGGCCGGCCTGGCCACGGTGGACTGGAGCGATATTCCCGTGGCCATGGAAGACATCGAGCGCATCGAAGTTTTTCGCGGTCCGAATACCGTCAGCTATGGCGCCAATGCACTGATGGCGGTCGTCAACGTAATCACCCGCAATCCCGCCGACAGCCACGGCACGCGACTCAAGATCACCCGCGGTCAGCGTGGCATCGACGACTTCTACGCCAGCCAGGGTGTGGATTGGGACACCGGAGAACTGCGCCTGTCGCTGTCCGGCCAGCAGGACGACGGGTTCGATTCCGATCGGCGCGGCGCCGATTACCGCGACAACCGTCGCCTCAACCGATTCAACCTGGCCGTCAGTCAGATGCTCGACGAACGGCAAAGCCTCGATTGGCAACTCAATGCCAAGGAAGGAAGCAATCAGCGGCCTTATACCTACCGCCCGGTGTTCTCGGGGATTACCGCCGCCGGTAACAATTCCGATGTAGTCGCCAAGGATTACGCCGGCTCCCTGCGCTGGAACCTGGACATCAACCCTGAGCACAGCCTTTATATCCAGGGCTCGGCCCAGCACTGGGATCGCCAGCAGACATGGCGCGCCTGCGATGCCGAGGTGTCGTTCAGCCCCGAGCTGACCTCGCTCTGGCAACTCAACCCGAACTACACCGAGCGCGTGGCGCGCAACATCGTGAACTACCTGGGCTCCGGTGCGCCGGCCGGCACGTCGACGGAACAGGCCCTGGCCAACAAGGTGCTGGATCAGTGGCGCGCCGGCGCCAGCCAAACCCTGTGCGGCAACATCGACCAGAGCATCCGCGAGACGCGCTACGACCTCGAACTGCAGGACACCTTCAGCCTGTCCGACAGCCTGCGACTGGTCAGCGGCATGAACTATCGTTACGACCGAGCCGATTCCGAGACCTACTTCAATGGCAAATTCGATGACACCACCTGGCGTGCCTTCGGCCAGTTCGAATGGCGGGCGACCGAACACTGGCTGTTGCAGGGCGGGGCGATGTTCGAAGACACCCGGTTGACCGGCAGTTCGTTGACCCCGCGCATGGCGGTCAACTACCTGATCAATCCGCGCCACGGTTTGCGCGCGGTGTACTCGGAAGCCATCCGCTCGCCGGACATGTTCGAGAACAACGTCAACTGGAGTTACCGCGTCACCCACCTGCAACCGGCGGCCTACGGCCAAAGCAGCGCCCGTTACTTCGTCAGGACCCGCGGCCCCGGCGACCTCGACAAGGAGCGCATGCGTTCAAGGGAAGTGGGCTATAACGGCTTTTTCGCCGAGTGGGGACTGGCCGTGGATGTGAAGGTTTTCCATGACGAAATCACCGGCATGATCAGCGAACCCTTGCGCAACAACCAGTACGTCGCCAGCAATGCCAACCGCTCGCGCTTCACCGGGGCGGAAACCCAGCTCGACTGGCGCCTGGGCAGCGCCGACCGGCTGCGCCTGAGCTACGCCTATGTCGATGCCCAGGCGAGCAATCCGCTGGATGCCAGGCAGACCGCCCGTAACAGTGGCTCCGCCGGCTGGCTGCGCAACTGGGGCCAGGGCTGGAACAGTGCCCTCTTCTATTATGGTGACGACGCGCTCAATGGCTATCGCTTCGAACGGGTCGACACGCGCGTCGCCAGACGCATCGGCCTGGGCAAGGCCAGCCTGGAGCTGGCGGGTGTGCTCCAGCAGCGCCTGGACCATCAGCCCACCACATTCATCGATAACCGTTATGACCAGCGCCGAGTGATGTACTTCAGCGCGGAGCTGATGTTCTAGATGGGCCCGCGTGCGCCGCGCAAGCTGCCCACCCTTGGCCCCCTGCTGGCCGGGTTCTGCCTGCTATTGGCCGGTTGGCTGCTGAGCCTGTCGGCCAGCGCCGGGGACATCCTGCTCATCGGCGCCGATGACAGTCCCGCCATACAGGACTTCGCGAGCGCCCTGGGTGAACTGCGCCCCGACGACAGCATCCGCTTTCAATCGGTGACCAGTCTGCCGGCGCCGAGTCAGCTGCCCGGCAGAACCCGCTTGATCCTGCTGGACCTGCCAAGCCTCGACTGGCGCCTGCAGGACGCACGGGGCCCGGCGACGCTGGTGCTGCGCATCAGCCGCGTGCAGGCCCATGAACGGCTGGGCACCACGCGGCCGCCACGCTTGAGCCTGCTGTGGAGCGATCCCCCGCCGGAGCGCCAGCTGCATCTGATCCGCAGCCTGCTGCCGGAGGCCAGGCGCGTCGGCGTGCTGTACGACCATCACAGCGAATTCTTCCTGAGCGAACTGAGTCAGGCCGCCGAAGCGTTGAACCTGGAAATCGTCACCCAGCGCTGGGACAACCCCCATGACAGCCGCCCGTTGCAGGCCCTGCTGAAAAACAGCGACGTGCTGCTGGGTCTCGACGACCCCGACCTGTATAACCCCAGGACCGCAAAAAACCTGCTGCTCAGCAGCTACGCGCGGCAAACCGCGCTGATCGGCCCGAACGTCGGCTTCGTCAGAGCCGGCAGCCTGGCCAGCAGCTACAGCGATCAGAGCGACTGGCTGAGCGTTCTCGACGAGTTGCTCGACCGGCCGACGGCCACCTGGCCACGCTCGCATTACGCCAATCACTTCAAAGTCTTGAGTAACCCGCAAGTGGCTCGTTCATTAGGTATTGAACAGATCGATGAAGCGCTCGTCGCCACACAGTTGGCTGCAGGAGAAAGCCGCCCATGACTTTCCGTCGTCGTTGGGACATCAACACCCGCACACAGATCATCAGCCTCGGCCCGGCCCTGTTGCTGACCTTGCTGCTGATCAGTTTCTTTACCTTCGTGCGGATCCAGGACTTGCGCCAGGAGCTCAACCACACCGGTCAACTGATTGCCAATCAACTGGCCCCTGCGGCGGAATACGGGGTGATTTCCGGCAACAACGAAGTGCTCGACAGTTTGCTCAAGGCCACCCTGGCCACACCGAACGTACGCTTTCTCGAGGTCCAGGACAGCGCCAACCGGATTCTGGTGTACGTCGAGCATCCCTCGGAAACCCACAGCCGCTCGGAACAGGTCGAAGTGTTCCAGGCACCGGTGCGGCTGCAGCGAATCGCCTTGCACAATGATTTCTTTCAAAGCAGCAAGGTCTCCAGTGCAGCGCCCGGCGAGGACTACCTGGGCCGGGTGATCGTCGGTCTGTCCAGCGATGCCTTCAGCAAGCGCCAGCAGGAGATCCTGTTCAAGGCCGGCATCCTGGCGCTGTTCGCCTTGCTGTTCACCTACCTGATCGCCCGGCGCCTGGCCGGCAGCCTGTCGCAGCCGATCCGCGACATCGGCAATGCGGTCAAGGCGATCCAGAGCGGCGATTACACCACCCCGCTGCCGATTGTCGACGACACCGAACTCGGTGCGCTGTCGCAGCACATCAATAACCTGGCCAGCGGCCTCGAGCAGGCCAGCCGTGAACAGCACCAGGCCATGGCGCAGTTGATCCAGACCCGCGAAGAGGCGGAAAAGGCCAACAACGCCAAATCCGACTTCCTGGCGATGATGAGCCACGAACTGCGCACACCGATGAATGGCGTGCTCGGCATGTTGCAGTTGCTGGAGACCACCGAGATGACCGAGGAGCAGGTCGAGTATGCGGCGCTGGCCTCGGAGTCAACCGAACACCTGCTCAAGGTCATCAACGACATTCTCGATTTTTCGCGCATCGAACGCTCGGAACTGGAACTGGAGCACATTGCGTTCAACCTGGCGGACCTGATCAGCAGTTGCGCCCAGTCGTTCCACCACAGCGCGGCGCAACGCGGGCTCGACCTGGCGTTGCGGATTCCCGACGACATGCACGCCTTGCAGGTTCAGGGCGACCCCACGCGCATCCGGCAGATCCTGGTGAACCTGGTGGGCAATGCGCTGAAGTTCACCGAGCAAGGCCGGGTGAGCATCGAGCCGCAGTGGCAATCGCTGGACCACGAACTGCTGTGGTTTACCTGCACCGTGCGCGACAGCGGCATTGGCATCCCGGCCGAAAGCCTGGAGTCGATGTTCAATGCCTTCCAGCAAGCCGACAGCTCGATTTCCAGGCGTTACGGCGGCACCGGGCTCGGGTTGCCGATCGCACGCACCCTGGCCGAACGCATGGGCGGCACCTTGCGTGCCCAGAGTGAAGAAGGTCTCGGCTCGGCATTCACCCTGGAAATCCCTCTGGCGCTGTATAAACAGTCATTGCCGGTGCTGACGCCCCGGGCGCAAACCGGCAGCGGCGATGGCGCAGGTCGCAATGTGCTGCTGGTCGAGGACAATCCGGTCAACCAGACCGTCATCGAGGCCATGTTGCGCAGCCTGGGCTTCACCGTCAGTGTCGCCACCGACGGCGCTCAGGCGGTGCGCAGTGCCGAGAGCCTGATTTTCGAAGCGATCCTGATGGATTGCCGGCTGCCGATCATCGATGGCTACGAGGCCACTCGCCAGATTCGCCAACTGCCCGGCTGCGCCGATCTGCCGATCATCGCGCTGACCGCGAACGCCTTGCAGGGCGACCGGGAAACCTGCCTGTCGGCAGGAATGAACGATTACCTGGCCAAGCCGTTCAAACGTGCGGATTTGCAGCAGATTCTCCAACGATGGGTGCAGTAATGCAGGCCTTTCGAGCATATGCGACTGGCGTGGAAAGCGAAATTGCGGCAGTCTTAGGCACCCGAACAGGCCCGAAAAGGGGCTTGTATAATAATTTCAGTGCACAAGTGTACTTTCATGTCCTTGGTGCTGTGACTTTCACTACAACGCAATAGTCTATGAGTAGGCTGCCGACTCGAGGCATGAATGCTTCGATCGGCCGGGAAGATTTGCCCCACCTGCCGCATGGGATTATTGAGGAGCTCGCATGACCAAACAAAACGCCTTTACCCGGGAAGACCTGCTGCGCTGCAGTCGCGGTGAGCTGTTCGGCCCAGGTAACGCGCAACTGCCCGCCCCGAACATGCTGATGGTTGATCGCATCACCCTGATCAGCGAAGAGGGTGGCAAGTACGGCAAAGGTGAATTGGTCGCCGAGCTGGATATCAATCCGGACCTGTGGTTCTTCGCCTGTCACTTCGAAGGTGATCCGGTGATGCCAGGTTGCCTGGGCCTCGACGCCATGTGGCAACTGGTCGGTTTCTTCCTCGGCTGGCAAGGTCTGCCAGGCCGCGGCCGCGCCCTGGGCTCGGGCGAAGTGAAGTTCTTCGGTCAGGTCCTGCCGACCGCGAAGAAAGTCACCTATAACATTCATATCAAGCGCGTCCTGAAGGGCAAGCTGAACCTGGCCATCGCCGACGGTTCGGTGACTGTCGACGGTCGCGAAATCTACACCGCCGAAGGCCTCCGGGTCGGCGTTTTCACCTCCACTGACAACTTCTAAGGGTTATCCGCATGCGCCGCGTCGTTATCACTGGTCTGGGCATCGTTTCGTGCCTGGGCAATGACAAAGAGACCGTCTCCGCTAACCTGCGTGCAAGTCGCCCGGGCATCCGGTTCAACCCGGAATATGCCGAAATGGGTCTGCGTAGCCAGGTTTCCGGCTCCATCGACCTCAACCTTGAAGAACTGATCGATCGCAAGATCTATCGTTTCGTCGGCCACGCGGCGGCTTACGCCTACCTGGCCATGAAAGACGCCATCACCGACTCCGGCCTGACCGAAGAGCAAGTGTCCAACCCGCGTACCGGCCTGATCGCCGGCTCCGGTGGCGCCTCCACGCTCAACCAGATGGAAGCGCTGGACATCCTGCGCGAGAAAGGCGTCAAGCGCGTCGGCCCATACCGCGTCACGCGGACCATGAGCAGCACCGTTTCCGCCTGCCTGGCCACCCCGTTCAAGATCAAGGGCCTGAACTACTCCATCGCTTCCGCCTGTGCCACCAGTGCTCACTGCATCGGCACCGCCATGGAACAGATCCAGATGGGCAAGCAGGACATCGTATTCGCCGGCGGCGGTGAAGAAGAACACTGGAGCCAGTCGTTCCTGTTCGACGCCATGGGCGCCCTGTCCAGCAAGCGCAACGACACCCCGGAACAAGCCTCCCGCGCCTACGACGCCGACCGTGACGGTTTCGTTATCGCCGGTGGCGGCGGCATGGTCGTGGTCGAAGAGCTGGAACACGCCCTGGCCCGTGGCGCGAAGATCTACGCGGAAATCGTTGGCTACGGCGCGACGTCCGACGGCTACGACATGGTGGCTCCGAGTGGCGAAGGCGCGATCCGCTGCATGCAGCAGGCGCTGTCCACCGTCGACACCCCGATCGACTACCTGAACACCCACGGCACGTCGACCCCGGTCGGCGACGTCGCGGAAATGAAAGGTGTGCGTGAAGTGTTCGGCGACAAGGCACCGGCCATCAGCTCCACCAAGAGCCTGTCGGGTCACTCCCTGGGCGCCGCTGGCGTTCACGAAGCGATCTACTGCATGCTGATGATGGAAGGCAACTTCATCGCCGGCTCGGCCAACATCGACGAGCTGGACCCGGAAGTGGCTGACCTGCCAGTTCTGACCAAGACCCGCGAAAACGCCACCATCAACACCGTGATGAGCAACAGCTTCGGTTTTGGTGGCACCAACGCGACGCTGGTCCTCAAGCGCTGGGAAGGCAAGTAATCTCCCGCTGCTGAGCCGTACCTGAAAACGCCCCGACTGGTTCGGGGCGTTTTTTTGCCTGGGGAAAACTCGGGTCCTCCCCTCCCCGTTGCGCTTCACAAACATGAAGCTTTTGTCATGCAACTCATCGCCCTGCGACCGAATGTCGCGCCGTTGGCGGGCTGCAGCACTGTTGCAGAATCCGTAACTGATCTTTACCGGATGGGTCGATTTACTTAGCCGGCTATCAAACTCTATAACAGAGACCTGCACACGCCTTGCTGCAGATAACAGAGATTGGAGCTAGCAGATGACTGTAAAAGTGACTGAACGCGACGATTCACACATGTCCCATGAAGGCGTAGCCGCCGGCGTACGGATCTGGGATGTGCATCAACAGGACTTGCTGGTCGGGATGTTCCATAACGAGATCGATGCCCACAACTACAAGGCCGAGCTGGAACTCCAGGAACGGCAACGGGAATTACGATCAGCCTGAGCGAACGACAGCATTGAAACGACAAACCCCGCCATGAGCGGGGTTTGTCGTTGGACGCGACCGATTACCACATCAGGTCGTCAGGGATCTTGTAGGCCGCGTACGGATCGTCCTCGGCTGCCGCTTCTTCGGTCTGCACGTTGAGCTGCACAATGCGCTGTGGGTCGCGCTCCTGGATCTTCAGGGCCGCTTCCCGGGGAATCACTTCGTAGCCGCCGGCATGGTGCACGATGGCCAGCGAACCGTTGCTGAGCTTGTTGCGCATCAGCGTGTTGACGCACAGGCGCTTGACCTTCTTGTCGTCAACGAAATTGTAGTAGTCCTCGGTGGTCAGCTTCGGCAGGCGCGAGACTTCGATCAATTGCTTGACCTGCGCGGCACGGGCCTTGGCCTCGGCCTTTTCCTGCTGCTGACGGTTCAGCTCCTGGTCGCGCTTGACCTTCTCGGCCTTGGCTTCCTGGGCAGCGCGCTGCTGGGAATCGTCGAGTTCGATCTGTCCCTTGTGGGCCAGACGTTGCTGTTTCTGCTTCTCTTTGCCGACCTGTTTGGCCTGCTTTTGATTGACCAGCCCTGCTTTGAGCAACTGGTCGCGAAGGGAAATGCTCATGGTGCTTGTTTCTCGCTTGGGCCACTGCTCAACCGCAGTTGGGTAAATTCTTTTCCTGACGTTTGGCTTCGCCCCACAGGGCGTCCAACTCTTCGAGGGTGCAATCTTCCATGGGCCGGTGGGTGTCGCGCAATGCCTGTTCGATAAAACGGAAACGTCTTTCGAACTTGCCGTTGGCGCCGCGCAAGGCGGCTTCCGGATCGACCTTCAGATGTCGCGCCAGATTGACCACGGAAAACAGCAGGTCGCCCACTTCATCGGCAATCGCCGCCGGGTCGTTGTCGGCCATCGCCTCGAGGATCTCGTCGAGCTCTTCACGCACCTTGTCCAGCACCGGCAACGCGTCGGGCCAGTCGAACCCCACCTGCCCTGCGCGCTTTTGCAGCTTGGCCGAGCGCGACAGGGCCGGCAGCGCGGTGGGTACATCGTCGAGCAAGGACAACTGCTGCGGCGCCGCAGATTTTTCGGCACGCTCCTCGGCCTTGATCTCCTCCCACCGCTGCTTGACCTGCTCTTCGCTCAGGCGCGGAACGTCCAGCGGGGCATACAGGTCGCCGGAGGGGAACACGTGCGGGTGGCGCCGGATCAGCTTGCGGGTGATGCTGTCGATGACCCCGGCAAATTCGAAGCGCCCTTCCTCCCGCGCCAACTGGCTGTAATAAACCACCTGGAACAGCAGATCACCCAACTCGCCCTGCAGGTGATCGAAATCGCCGCGCTCGATGGCATCAGCCACCTCGTAGGCTTCCTCGAGGGTGTGCGGGACGATGCTGGCGTAGGTTTGCTTGATATCCCAGGGACAGCCGAATTGCGGGTCACGCAGACGGCTCATCAGGTGCAGCAGGTCTTCAAGGCTGTACATATCGGGTTCTCAGCACAAATCTCCTGTGGGAGCGAGCCTGCTCGCGATGAGGGTGTGTCAGTCAACATTGACAGGACTGACACGCCTTCATCGCGAGCAGGCTCGCTCCCACAGGAGGGGCATCTTCACGGGGTACGGTTACGCCGGGTTTCAATGATGTTCGGCAACTGGGAAATCCGCCCCAGCAACCGTCCCAGCGCATCCAGTCCCGGAATCTCGATGGTCAGGGACATCAACGCGGTGTTGTCCTCCTTGTTCGAGCGGGTATTGACCGCCAGCACGTTGATCCGCTCGTTGAGCAGTACCTGCGAGACGTCACGCAGCAAACCGGAACGGTCGTAGGCACGGATGATGATGTCCACCGGGTAGGTGAGCACCGGCACCGGGCCCCAGCTGACCTGGATGATCCGCTCGGGCTCGCGCCCGGCCAGTTGCAGCACCGAAGCGCAGTCCTGGCGGTGGATGCTCACGCCGCGACCCTGGGTGATGTAGCCGACGATGGCATCCCCCGGCAGCGGCTGGCAGCAACCGGCCATCTGCGTCATCAGGTTGCCGACGCCCTGGATCTGGATGTCGCCGCGCTTGCCCGGCTTGTAGCCGCTGGCCTTGCGCGGGATCAGTTCCAGCTGCTCGTTGCCGCGTTCCGGCTCGACCAGTTGCTGCGCCAGGTTCACCAGTTGCGCCAGGCGCAAGTCGCCGGCGCCCAACGCCGCGTACATGTCCTCCGCCGTCTTCATGTTGGCCTTGTCGGCCAGCTTGTCGAAGTCCACGGCCGGCAGGCCGAGGCGACTGAGTTCACGTTCGAGCAGGGTTTTACCGGCCGCGACGTTCTGGTCGCGGGCCTGCAACTTGAACCAGTGGACAATCTTCGCCCGGGCCCGCGAGGTGGTGATGTAACCCAGGTTCGGGTTCAACCAGTCACGACTCGGCGTGCCGTGCTTGCTGGTGATGATCTCGACCTGCTCACCGGTCTGCAGGCTGTAGTTGAGCGGGACGATGCGCCCGTTGATCTTCGCGCCACGGCAGTTGTGACCGATTTCGGTGTGCACGCGGTAGGCGAAGTCCAGCGGCGTCGCCCCTTTGGGCAGGTCGATGGCGTGACCGTCCGGGGTGAAAATGTAGACCCGGTCCGGTTCGATATCGACCCGCAGCTGTTCGGCCAAGCCACCGATATCGCCCAGTTCCTCATGCCACTCGAGCACCTGACGCAGCCAGGAGATTTTCTCTTCGTAGTGGTTGGAACTGGATTTGACGTCGGTGCCCTTGTAACGCCAGTGCGCGCAAACGCCCAGCTCGGCCTCTTCGTGCATGGAGTGGGTGCGAATCTGCACTTCCAGCACCTTGCCCTCGGGGCCGATCACGGCCGTGTGCAGCGAGCGGTAGCCGTTCTCTTTCGGGTTGGCGATGTAGTCGTCGAACTCTTTCGGGATGTGTCGCCACAAGGTATGAACGATGCCGAGCGCGGTGTAGCAGTCGCGCATTTCCGGCACCAGCACCCGCACCGCACGCACGTCGTAGATCTGGCTGAACTCCAGGCCCTTGCGCTGCATTTTGCGCCAGATCGAGTAGATGTGCTTGGCCCGGCCGCTGATGTCCGCCTCGACGCCGGTGGCCTGCAATTCGCTTTTGAGCTGGCACATCACGTCACTGATGAACCGCTCGCGATCCAGGCGCCGCTCGTGGAGCAGCTTGGCGATCTGCTTGTATTGATCGGGCTCCAGGTAGCGGAAGGACAGGTCCTCCAGCTCCCACTTGATGTGACCGATACCCAGGCGGTGCGCCAGGGGGGCGTAGATGTCGAAGACTTCACGGGCCACGCGGTTGCGCTTCTCGTCGTCGGCATTTTTCACCGCACGGATCGCGCAGGTACGCTCGGCCAGCTTGATCAGCGCGACGCGCACGTCGTCGACCATGGCCACCAGCATCTTGCGCAGGTTTTCCACCTGGCCCTGGGTGCCCATCACCATGGATTTGCGTGGGCTCAGGCTGTCGCTGATCGCCGCCATGCGTAACACGCCGTCGATGAGTTTGGCCACCACCGGACCGAAGCGCTGGCTCACGGCCGGCAGCGGGATCTGGCCTTCGCGCACGCCCCGGTACAGGACTGCAGCGACCAGGGAATCCTGATCGAGTTTGAGGTCGGCGAGAATCTCGGCGATCTCAAGGCCGGTGCTGAAACTCGAGGTCCCTTCGGACCAGAGGTTTTTCGCTGCATTGGCCTGTTGTTCAGACGTGCGAGCGAACTCGCACGCGTCTTTCAAGGCTTCGCGATCCAGTGCCAGATCGACACTGACCGCATGATCGAGCCAAGCCTCGAGATTGATACTGCCGTCGGTGTTGATCGGCTGGTGTGCTCTCACCTGTACCATCTTGCTTTACCTTCCCTACGACGCAGATTCAATGCGTCAAATCGCTGACCTTCGTTGCCGAGTGCACTCGCGGGGCCATGACGAGTGCTGCACGGGCGGGTCAGTCGGACCAGACGAGCCTTCCTAGCTCGCTTCAAATAACGCCATGGCCTCGACATGTGCCGTCTGAGGAAACATATCGAGAATCCCGGCACGTTTTAACCGGTAGCCCTGCTTGATCAATTCGACCGTATCGCGCGCCAGAGTTGCAGGGTTGCACGACACATACACCAACCGTTCGGCGCCTAGCGTCCTGAGCTTGCGCACCACCTCGAAAGCACCGTCACGCGGTGGGTCCAAGAGTACCGCACAAAAGCCTTCGCGCGCCCATTCGGCGTCGGTCAAAGGCTGGGATAAATCGGCCTGAAAAAACGACGCGTTATGCAGATTGTTCGCAGCGGCGTTCGCGGCCGCCCGCTCCACCATCGCCTGCACACCTTCGACCGCCACCACTTCGCGAACGGTTTTGGCCAGCGGCAAGGCGAAGTTGCCCAAACCACAGAATAGATCGAGAACGCGTTCATCCGCTGTCGGCTTCAACCACGCCAGCGCCTGGGCGACCATCGCTTCGTTGACCGCAGCGTTGACCTGGACGAAATCACCCGGGCGGTAGGCCAGCTCCAGATCCCACTGTTCAAGGCGATAGCCCAGGGTCTGATCGGCATCGACCGGTTGCGGTTCGCCCTCGCCATGCAGCCACAACTGCGCTTCATGGAACGCGCAGAATTCCTTGAGAATCGTCATGTCGGCGTCGGACAACGGCGCCATGTGCCGCAGCAGAACCGCCAGCTTCGAGCCGCTGAACAACTCCACATGCCCCAACGCCTGGGGTTTGCTCAAGCGCCGCAACATCTCCGGCAGGCGCGTCATGATCGGTTGCAAGGGCTGTACCAGCACCGGGCATTCGTCGATCGCGACGATGTCCTGGCTGCCAGCGGCGCGAAAGCCGACCTCGAGTTGTTTCGCCTTGGCGTCCCAGCGCACGGCGACCCGGGCGCGCCGACGATAGGCGAACTCCGGACCGCTCAAGGGCGCAGTCCATTCGTCGGGCTCGACACCGGCGACCCGGGACAATTGTTCGGCGAGCATGCGCTGTTTCAGGGCAAGCTGTTCGTCGTGAGGCAGATGCTGAATACTGCAGCCACCACAGCGACCGGCATGGGCGCAGGGTGCCGGGCGACGCAGCTCGCTGGCCTGGAACACCCGCTCGGTGCGCGCTTCGACCACCTTGCCATGGGCGCCCAGCACCCGCGCCTCGACCTCCTCGCCGGCCAGGGCGCCGAGGACGAACCAGGTGCGGCCTTCGAAAAACGCGATGCCGCGACCGTCATTGGCCAGGCGCTCGATACGCAGGCGCTGCTTTTTGCCGGTCGGGATTTGCGCGGCCTTGCTGCCACCCGTGGGCTGGAAGCGCAGGCCTCTCTCGTGTCTGGCCATCAGTTGGGCGCGTCGAAAATGCCGGTCGACAGGTAACGGTCGCCACGGTCGCAGATGATCGCGACGATCACCGCGTTTTCAACTTCCCTCGACAGACGCAACATGCCGGCCACGGCACCGCCCGACGACACGCCACAGAAGATGCCTTCTTCGCGGGCCAGGCGACGGGTCACGTCCTCGGCTTCGCTTTGCGCCATGTCGATGATGCGGTCCACGCGATCGGCCTGGTAAATCTTCGGCAGGTATTCCTGCGGCCAGCGGCGGATGCCCGGGATCGACGCGCCTTCCATCGGCTGCAGGCCGAGGATCTGCACGTTGTCATTCTGTTCTTTGAGGTAGCGCGACACGCCCATGATGGTGCCGGTGGTGCCCATCGAGCTGACGAAGTGAGTGATGGTGCCCTCGGTCTGGCGCCAGATTTCCGGGCCGGTGGTGGTGTAGTGCGCTTCGGGGTTGTCACCGTTGGCGAACTGGTCCAGCACCTTGCCGCGACCTTCGGCTTCCATTCGCTGGGCGAGGTCGCGGGCGCCTTCCATGCCTTCTTCCTGAGTGACCAGGATCAGTTCGGCACCATAGGCGGTCATGGCCGCCTTGCGCTCGGCGCTGGAGTTGTCCGGCATGATCAGGATCATCTTGTAACCCTTGATCGCGGCCGCCATCGCCAAAGCGATCCCGGTGTTGCCCGAGGTCGCTTCGATCAGCGTATCGCCGGCGTGAATCTGTCCGCGCAACTCGGCACGGGTGATCATCGACAGCGCCGGACGGTCCTTGACCGAACCCGCCGGGTTGTTCCCTTCAAGCTTGAGCAATAGGGTGTTGCTGGTGGCGCCAGGCAGGCGCTGCAAACGGACCAGCGGAGTGTTGCCGACGCAATCGGCGATGGTTGGGTACTGCAAGGTCATGGCGTATTCGCAATCCAGACTGCGGGGGCGCCTATCATACCGGCAAACGTTGACGGGCCATATCACGCAAAGTGCGGTGCTTATGGCTTAAAAGAATAAGCACTGTAGATGCTCCCTGTAGGAGCGGACTCGTCCCGGGCGGCGTTCCGACGATGCTCGTTAACGATAACCTTGGCTACAGGGATGTCTGCGGCGCTTGAGACAGCATCGCGAGCATGCTCGCTCCTACAGGGGCGGGGATGTCTTCACCATGGGCCAACAGGCGCATGTTCAGGCGTAAGCCAATCCCAGTGTTCTCGGCCCACACTTGCCCACCCTGCCGTTGCACCGCGTTGCGCGCGATGCTCAGGCCCAGGCCGAACCCGCCGTTGCCCGGCCGCGAGCCGTCGAGGCGGATGAAGGGTGAGAAGATCCGTTCCAGATCCTGTTCGGCCACTCCGCCGCCTTCGTCCTCCAGCCATAAATGCCAGAAGTGCCCTTCACGCCGGCCCTCAAGGCGCACGATGCCGTTTGGCGGCGAGTGCCGGATGGCATTGCGCAGGATGTTTTCCAGGGCCTGGGCCAGGGTGTTGAGGTTGCCCCGCACCCAGCAGGTAGAATCCACCCGGCATTGCAGGCGGCTCACGGCGCAAGCGCTTTCATAACAGGCGTTTTCGGTGAGCATTTCCCACAGCGCCTGGATCTGGATCGCTTCGTCGGGCAACGGCGCGCGCTCGGTGTCGAGCCAGGCCAGTTGCAGCGTGTCCTCGACCAGGCGCTGCATGCCGTCGACTTCGCGGCCGATGCGCTCGCGCAGTTGCGTCAGGTTTTGCTCGCCTTCACTGGCCACGCGCAGACGACTCAGGGGCGTGCGCAGTTCATGGGACAAGTCGCGCAACAACTGTTGTTGCAGGGCGACGGTGCTTTGCAGACGTTCGGACATGTGGTCGAACGCACGGCCCAGCTCACCCAGTTCATCGGAGCGGTTGGTGGTGCGGCTGGACAGGCGCACGCCCAGTTGATCGGCACGCCAGGCGTTCGCCTGTTCGCGCAGTTGATTGAGGGGCACCACCAGCAGGCGATACAACCCGACGCACAACAGCAGGGTGAATAATCCCGGGATGACCACATTGGTGATCACGCGCCAGAACACCTGATAGCGCCCAGGCTGGAAACGCTGGGGCAGTTGGATCACCAGGCTGCCGGCGGAGGGATCGCCGGGAAACGGCACGCGCATCCACGGCAGGTTCTTCTTGTGGATCGGCCAGTCGAGGCCGCGCAGGAAAGTCAGGCGCTCGATTTGCGAGTCGGTCAGCGCCTCACTGCTCAACGACTGCAAATCCCCGCTGATGACCCCCGACCAACCCTGTTCGCGCTGACGCATCACCTGCAGCCAGGCATCGACGCCGGGGCGCTGGCGCTGCCGCCACGCCTGTTCGGCTTCGGCGGCGTAACGGGTCAGGGTGCCCCGGGCTTCATCCGAGAGAAACTGGTTGCGCTCTTCCATGTAGCGCCCCCAGGACCAGCTCAGCCAGATCATCAGCAGACAGAACGCCACCAGCAGGCAGGCCAGTTTCCAGAACAGCGAATGGCGCCCCGGCAGGTCAGCCCACTTCATGGTCGGCGCTCAGGACGTAGCCTTTGCCCCACACCGTGCGCACTTCCCGCTCGGTGTAGCCGATGGCCTTGAGTTTGCGGCGGATCTGGCTGATGTGCATGTCGAGGCTGCGGTCGTGGGCCACGTAGCCGCGCTGCAACACATGCTGATAGAGGAAGGCTTTGCTCAACACTTCGTCGCCATTGCGGTTGAGGGTGTCGAGCAGGCGGTATTCGCTGCGGGTCAGGCCGGCCGCCTGTTCACCATGGAACACGTCGGACTGTTCCTCGTCGAAGTGCAGGCTGTCGACCGCCTGCACCACCGGCGCGACGGCCGGCCGCCGGTCCAGCGCGACTCGGCGCAGGATCGCTTCGATGCGCACGTGCAATTCAGCCATGCTGAAGGGCTTGGGCAGGTAATCATCGGCGCCAAGACGAAAGCCGCTGATGCGATCCGCCTCGGCCCCCAGCGCCGACATCAGCAGCACCGGGGTGGAATGGCTCTGGCGCAACTCGGTCAACACCGACAAGCCATTGAGCCCCGGCAGCAGAATGTCCATCAGCACCACGTCGAAGGTGTTCTCACGGGCCATCGCCAGGCCTTCCTGGCCGTTCTGGCACCAGGTGACCTGAAACCCACTGCGCCCCAGTTGCTCGTGCACGTAGGCACCGAGCACCAGGTCGTCTTCGATGGAAAGGATTCGGGGGTGGCCCGCAGCACTGGGAGTCATGATTATCTGCAAATAATTCTCAATTGGCGATTATTCAAGATTGCCTCGCCACGGGCAAGCCGAGTGTCGCCCGCGGCCTTCAGACCGCTAACGCTCCGACGAATGGCGACATCAATTTTACGAAGATTGCCCGCAAGCAAATCGCTACACTGCGCAAGTGGTGCGTACCGGATGTACGTGCCGGTTCCTAAATGGCTGGATGCAGGAGAGTGGCGTGCTCAAGAAACTGGGAATTAAAGGCCGCGTGCTGTTGCTGACCTTGCTTCCAACCAGCCTGATGGCCCTGGTGCTGGGCGGCTACTTCACCTGGATGCAGCAATCGGACCTGCAAACCCAGCTCATGCAGCGCGGCGAAATGATCGCCGAACAGCTCGCCCCTCTCGTCGCCCCGGCCATGAGCCACAACGACGCCGAACTGCTCGAACGCATCGCCACCCAATCCCTGGAAACCCCTGACGTGCGCGCGGTGACCTTCCTCGACCCGGACCGCACGCCGCTCGCCCATGCCGGCCCGACCATGCTCAATCAGGCTCCGCTGGGCAACAGCTCGCAAATGCTGCGACGCAGCGGCAATGACGCGACCCGTTACCTGCTGCCGGTGTTCGGCAAGCACCGCAACCTGGCCGGCGACCTGATTCCCGAGGAAACCGAGCGCATGCTGGGCTGGGTCGAACTGGAAATCTCGCACAACGGCATGCTGCTGCGCGGTTATCGCAGCCTGTTCGCCAGCCTGCTGCTGATCGGCGCGGGCCTGGGCGCCACGGCGCTGCTGGCGTTGCGCATGGGCCGCACGATCAACCGGCCGCTGAACCAGATCCAGCAAGCGGTGGCACAGCTCAAGGACGGTCACCTGGAAACCCGCCTGCCGCCCTTGGGCAGCCAGGAGCTGGATGAACTGGCGTCCGGCATCAACCGCATGGCCGGCACCCTGCAAAATGCCCAGGAAGAGTTGCAGCACAGCATCGACCAGGCCACCGAAGACGTGCGCCAGAACCTGGAAACCATCGAAATCCAGAACATCGAGCTGGACCTGGCGCGCAAGGAGGCCCTGGAGGCGAGCCGGATCAAATCCGAATTCCTGGCCAACATGAGCCATGAAATCCGCACACCGCTCAACGGCATTCTCGGTTTCACTCACCTGCTGCAGAAAAGCGAACTGACACCGCGCCAGCTCGATTACCTGGGCACCATCGAAAAATCCGCCGACAGCCTGCTGGGCATCATCAACGAGATCCTCGACTTCTCGAAAATCGAGGCCGGCAAGCTGGTGCTCGATCATATTCCGTTCAACCTGCGCGACCTGCTGCAGGACACCCTGACCATCCTCGCTCCCGCCGCCCACGCCAAACAACTGGAACTGGTCAGCCTGGTGTATCGCGACACGCCGTTGTCGCTGGTGGGGGATCCGTTGCGGCTCAAGCAGATTCTCACCAACCTGGTGAGCAACGCGATCAAGTTCACCCGCGAAGGCACCATCGTCGCCCGCGCCATGCTCGAAGATGAACACGAGGACAGCGTGCAACTGCGCATCAGCATCCAGGACACCAGCATCGGTTTGTCCAACGAGGATGTGCGCGCCCTGTTCCAGGCGTTCAGCCAGGCCGACAACTCGCTGTCCCGGCAACCGGGAGGCACCGGCCTGGGCCTGGTGATTTCCAAGCGCCTGATCGAGCAGATGGGCGGCGAGATTGGCGTCGACAGCACGCCCGGCGAAGGCTCGGAGTTCTGGATCAGCCTGAGCCTGCCCAAAACCCGCGACGATGCCGAGGACATGCCGGGCGCGCCGCTGCTCGGACGGCGGGTCGCGGTTCTGGAAAATCACGAACTGGCGCGCCAGGCCTTGCAGCATCAACTGGAGGATTGTGGCCTGGAGGTGACGCCGTTCAACACCCTGGAAAGGCTGACCAACGGCGTGATGGGCGCGCACCAGACCGACCAGGCCATCGACCTCGCGGTGCTTGGCATCACCAGCAACGACATGCCGCCAGAGCGCCTCAACCAGCACATCTGGGACCTCGAACACCTCGGCTGCAAGGTCCTGGTCCTGTGCCCGACCACCGAACAGACCTTGTTCCACCTGTCGGTGCCCAACCCGCACAGTCAGCTCCAGGCGAAACCGGCCTGCACGCGCAAGCTGCGCCGTTCGCTGTCCGACCTGATCAACCCGCGCCAGCAACGCAGCGAGCCCGGCGAACCGGTGTCCAGCCGTGCCCCCAAGGTGCTCTGTGTCGACGACAACCCGGCCAACCTGCTGCTGGTGCAAACCCTGCTCGAAGACCTCGGGGCCAAGGTCCTCGCCGTGGAAAGCGGTTACGCCGCCGTCAAGGCCGTGCAGAGCGAGACCTTCGACCTGGTGCTGATGGATGTGCAGATGCCCGGCATGGACGGACGCCAGAGTACCGAGAGCATCCGCCAGTGGGAAAGTGAACGGCACAGCACGCCGATGCCGATCGTGGCCCTCACGGCCCACGCCATGGCCAACGAAAAACGCGCCCTGCTGCAAAGCGGGATGGACGATTACCTGACCAAGCCGATCAGTGAGCGGCAACTGGCTCAGGTGGTGCTGAAATGGACGGGGCTGGCGTTGCGCAATCAGGGCCCGGAGCGCTCCAGTGACAGCCATGGCGGCCACCAGGAGTTGCAGGTGCTGGATCACGAGGAAGGCCTGCGCCTGGCCGCCGGCAAGCAGGATCTGGCGGCGGACATGCTGGCGATGTTGCTGGCCTCGCTGGAGGCCGACCGCGAAGCGATCCGTGTGGCCCGCGAAACCCAGGATCACACGGCGTTGATCGAACGGGTGCATCGCCTGCATGGCGCGACCCGTTACTGCGGGGTGCCGCAGCTCAGGGCGGCCTGCCAACGCAGCGAAACCCTGCTCAAGCAACAGGACCCGAAAGCCTCCGGCGCCCTGGAAGAGCTCGACCGGGCGATCAATCGTCTGGCGGCCCAGGCCCGGATCAATGCTTGATGCAGGGCAAGGGGTTTTCGACGCCGATGCTCTACTGTAGGAGCGAATTTATCCGCGATGGTCGTCAACGATGACGCTGACTGCCTGAAGCCCCGCAGCGTTCATGTGTCCATCGCCCGGAGCAGGCTCCCACAGGAACAAGGATCATTCGATGCGTACGATCGTTTTCAGCAGCCAGACCTACGACCGCGACAGCTTCCTCGGCGCCAACCTGCCAGCCGGCATCGAGCTGCACTTCCAGTCGGCACGACTGAGCCTGGACACCGTGGCGCTCGCCGAACACCACGAAGTGGTCTGCGCGTTCATCAACGATGACCTCGGCGCACCCGTGCTCGAACACCTGGCAGCGGGTGGCACGCGCCTGATCGCCTTGCGCTCGGCCGGCTACAACCACGTCGACCTGGCCGTGGCCAAGCGCCTGGGACTGACGATCGTGCGGGTTCCAGCCTACTCGCCCCACGCGGTTGCCGAACATGCGGTGGCGCTGATCCTGGCCCTCAACCGCCGCTTGCACCGCGCCTACAACCGCACCCGCGAAGGGGACTTCAGCCTGCATGGCCTCACCGGTTTCGACCTGGTGGGCAAGACCGTCGGTGTGGTCGGCACCGGGCAGATCGGCGCGACCTTCGCCAAGATCATGAACGGCTTCGGCTGCCAGCTGCTGGCCTACGACCCCTACCCCAATCCGCAGGTCGAAGCGCTTGGCGCCCGTTACCTGGACCTGCCGCAGCTGCTCGCGCAATCGCAGATCATCAGCCTGCACTGCCCGCTCAACGCGCAAAGCAAACACCTGATCAACCGCGATTCGCTGGCGCACATGCAACCCGGCGCCATGTTGATCAACACCGGGCGCGGCGGTCTGGTGGACACGCCGGCGCTGATCGATGCCCTCAAGGATGGCCAACTGGGTTACCTGGGGCTGGACGTGTACGAGGAAGAAGCCCAGCTGTTCTTCGAGGACCGCTCCGACCTGCCGTTGCAGGACGATGTGCTGGCCCGCCTGCTGACCTTCCCCAACGTGATCGTCACCGCGCACCAGGCCTTCCTGACCCGCGAGGCGTTGGGCTCAATCGCCGCCACTACGTTGCAGAATATTGCCGCGTGGGCGGCCGGCGCCCCGCAAAACCAGGTGGATGTCGGCTGAACCGGATCGAAGGTCGCTTCTGTGCGGAGTACGGCAACGATGTCCGTGCTAGCATTCCGCGCAGATTTGGAGGACCCATGGTCGAACACGATTTCCGCTACAACCTGATGAACCCGCAACACACCCTCACCGAATGCCGCGCACTGGTGCCCGGGCGCTATCAAGTCACCGGCAACGGCGGCTCGATTCGCAACAATGACGTGCTGGTCGTGACCCTCAAAGGTGCCAAGGACCTGTCCATGCGCCTGACCGTCGAAACCGTACGCCACCTGATCAACCCGCCCGGCCAATGGGTCGCGGTGGCCAGTGGTCCGGTGTTCGGCGAACTGGCGATCCACACCTGGAAGGTCAACTGCGACAGCTGCGCCAAGGAGCTGAGCTTCGAGTTCGCGGTCGATGCCAAACTGGGCAACAAGGCTGAAAAACCTGCGGCCACAGCGCGCATTGCCGAACTGGGCTGGAGCAGCGTGGGCGAGAAGCACCTGTGTCCGAAATGCCAGGAGCCTGCGTGATGAAACGCCTCGCTCTGAGCGCTATGGTCGGTGCCAGCCTGCTGGGTTGCGCCGCCGAGCCGGTCCAACTGCAACAGAACCGCAGCTACATTCTGGAGTGGATCGGCGAGCGCCCATTGATGGATTACAGCCACCTGACCATCACCCTCGGTGAAGACGGCCGGGCCTACGGCAATGCCGGCTGCAACCACTGGTTTGCGCCCTACACCCTGGACGGCGACAAACTGAGCTTTGGCAAGGTCGGCAGCACTCGCAAGCTGTGTGCGCCAGCGCTGATGGAACAGGAAAAACGTTTCCTCCAGGCGCTGGAAGGTGTGCAGCGCTGGGACGTGTCGTCGATCGAGCAGATGCGCTTCTGGCCCGCCGAAGGCAAGCCACTGCGCTGGTGGCTCGAAGAGGGTTGAACCCGGCCTGTTGATCGATCCCACGTTCACACGCGGGATCGATCCACCTTTTCAGGGCGCGGCCTGAAGCGCTTGCAGCTTGGCCATGACGCCCGCCGCTGTCTGCTCTCCCATCAGTTGCTCACGCACCTTGCCCTTGTTGTCGATGATGTAGGTCACCGGCAAGGCCTCACTGCGCGGCAGATCGAAAATCTCGCTCGGATCCTGGGCCAGCACGGTGAACTTGATGCCCAGTTTTTCACTGGCGCTTTTCAGCTCTTCACCCTGCACGTTGTCGAAATTGACCCCGAACACGCCAATGTTCCGGCCTTTCAATTGCTCGGCCAGGGTGTTCAGTTCCGGGATCTCGGTACGGCACGGGCCACACCACTCGGCCCAGTAATTGAGCACCAGCCATTGCTTGTCCAGACGTTCGGCCGCGACTTTCTGGCCGTTCTGGTCGATCCCGTAATCGTTGCCGCAGCCCCCCAGCATCAGCGCTGCGAAAATCGCGAATGCCGCTGCCAATCGCCTTGTCATGTCTTGATCCTTGTTCAAAATTGAATGCGCCTGCGACCCATCGCCTCCCAAGGTTCAGGATTGCGCGCTGCACAGTTAGAATAGCCGCCACCTTACGCCAAATGCGACCCGCACATGACCGATCTGACGCTTTATCACAACCCGCGCTGCTCGAAATCCCGCGGCGCGCTGGAGCTGCTCGAAGCCCGTGGCCTGACCCCGACCGTGGTCCGCTACCTGGATGAACCGCTGGACGCCGCGCAGATCCGGGGCTTGCTGAAAAAGCTCGGCCTCAGCGCCCGACAACTCCTGCGCACCGGCGAAGAGGACTACAAAACCCTCCACCTGGCCGACGCCGGCCTGAGCGAGGCGCAGTTGATCGCGGCAATCGCCGCGCACCCGAAACTGATGGAACGCCCGATTCTTGAAGTCGGCGACAAAGCCGTGATCGGCCGCCCACCGGAGCAGATCCTGGAACTGTTGCCATGAGTGCGCCGTACATTCTGGTGCTGTATTACAGCCGCAGCGGCTCGACCAACGAAATGGCCCGGCAGATTGCCCGGGGTGTCGAGCAGGCGGGGATGGAAGCGCGCCTGCGCACCGTGCCGGCGATCTCTACCGAATGTGAAGCCGTGGCACCGGACATTCCCGACGAAGGCGCGTTGTACGCCAGCCTCGACGACCTGAAAAACTGCGCCGGCCTGGCCCTCGGCAGCCCCACGCGTTTCGGCAACATGGCGGCGCCGCTCAAGTATTTCCTCGATGGCACCAGCAACCTGTGGCTGACCGGCGCCCTGGTGGGCAAACCGGCGGGTGTGTTCACCTCCACCGCCAGCCTGCACGGCGGCCAGGAAACCACCCTGCTGTCGATGATGCTGCCCTTGTTGCACCACGGCATGTTGATCACCGGCCTGCCGTACAGCGAATCGGCCCTGCTGGAAACCCAGGGCGGCGGCACCCCGTATGGCGCCAGCCATCATGCCGGGGCCGACGGCAAAAGCGGCCTGGACACCCATGAAGTCGCGCTCTGCCGGGCACTGGGCCTGCGGTTGGCGAAGACTGCCCAGAAACTGGAGGGCTGAGGGTGGCCAGGAAGCCGAAAGTTCTGCCCGCCCTCGAATGGCTCGAGCCGCGCGTGCGGGCCATGCGCGTGATCAGCCTGCTGTGCTTTTTCGGCCTGGTGGGGCTGCTGTGCGTCTACTACCTGTGGGTGGCGGACCTGCACGGCGCGCGGCCATGGGTGATTCTGCTGATAGAGCTGGTGCCGCTGTTGCTGTTGGCGCCCGGCATGCTGGTCGGCAGCCCGCGCGGGCATTCGTGGACGTGTTTTGCGGTGAATCTGTATTTCATCAAGGGCGCGCTGGCCGCCTACGACCCGAACCGGCAGCTGTTCGGGTTGCTGGAGATGGGCGCGAGCCTGGCGGTGTTCTGTTCGGCGTTGCTGTATGTGCGCTGGCGGCATCAGTTGAACCGCAAGCTGGCGGGTGAAGGCCAGATCTCGGTCGCCTGATCGGCTCTCCCAGTAGGAGCGGGATCAGTGATTGGCGGTGTAAGCCAGCATCATCGAGATCTGGCTCATCGCCCGCCCACCGCTCTCTTCGTGCCACTGGTTGAACACGTCCTGCACCAGAGCCAGGTCGCGCAGGCTGGTGGGCACCTTGTCGATGATCTTTTGCGCATTCAATGCCGCCACCACGTCATAGCTCGGCACGAAGGTGTCCTTGCCGACCATGCGCAGGAACCGGGGCGCCGACAGCCCGCCCAATTGACTGCCGCGCTTTTTCAGGTAGGTCCACAAGCCGACGATGTCGGTCACCGGCCAATCGGCGATCAACGTGCCGAAGCTGCCCTTCTCAAGCGCCACGTCCAGCACGAACTGCGCGTTGCGCGGCACGCTCTTGAGCTTGCCCAGGTGACGGATGATTCGCGCATCCTGCATCAGGCGCTCAAGGTGTTCGGCACTCATCAGCACGACCTTTTCCGGGTCGAAGCGAAAGAACACTTCCTCGAAGGCCGGCCACTTGGCGTCCACCAGACTGTGCTTGAGCCCGGCGCGGAAGACACGCAGGGCCATGGTCGAAAGGTAGCGGTCGTCGGTGATGTCGCGCAATTGCGCCGGGGTCTTGGGAACGGGCAGATGGGCTTGCAGTTCAGCCGCCGAACCGAAGCGGTTCAGGCAGTACTCGTTCAGCCACTTGTAATCGCGCATGCCCTCTCCTGGTATTGAAAAACAGAACCTGTTTACAGGTTGACTACGTTGACGAAGCGCGAAGCCGCGGTTTCGTCGATCTTCAGGCTGGTGAAATCGAACAGGTTGCGGTCCGCCAGTTGCGACGGGATCACGTTCTGCAAACTGCGGAAGATGCTCTCGGTGCGGCCCGGCGTCTTGCGCTCCCAGTCCTGAAGCATTTCCTTGACCACCTGACGCTGCAGGTTTTCCTGCGACCCGCAGAGGTTGCACGGGATGATCGGGAACTGCTTGAAGTCCGAGTAGGCCTGGATGTCTTTTTCGTTGCAGTAGGCCAACGGCCGAATCACCACGTTACGGCCGTCGTCGGCACGCAACTTTGGCGGCATGGCCTTGAGCGAGCCATTGAAGAACATGTTGAGGAAGAAGGTTTCGACGATGTCGTCGCGGTGATGACCGAGGGCCATCTTGGTCGCGCCGATTTCGTCGGCAAAGGTGTAGAGCGTGCCGCGACGCAGGCGCGAGCACAGCGAGCAGGTGGTCTTGCCTTCCGGAATCAGTTCCTTGACCACCGAATAGGTGTCTTTCTCAACGATGTGATACTCGATGCCCAGCGTTTTCAGGTACGCCGGCAGCACGTCCTCGGGAAAGCCCGGCTGCTTCTGGTCCATGTTCACGGCGACGATCTCGAACTTGATCGGGGCAACCTTCTGCAAATGCATCAGCACGTCGAGCATGGTGTAGCTGTCCTTGCCTCCGGACAGGCAGACCATGACCTTGTCGCCGTCTTCAATCATGTTGAAATCGGTAACGGCCTCACCCGCCAGTCGGCGGAGGCGCTTTTGCAGTTTGTTCTGGTTGACCGTGAGAGTGCCCATGACGCGAAATCCGTGAGGTGTGACGAAAGGCCGGCATTTTACGCATAAACGCCGGGCTGGCGAAGCGCTCTCTGTCTGCCGGAGGACTGGCGTTTGACAGAGCCTGCGGCGATTAACAGGCATGTTTACAGCGCGATTTGCTCTAACACCCCTGCACCAATGCCGATAAGACCTTTCTATACTGCGACATAAGGTCGCAGACATATAAAGACCTTTCTTACCTGGCCACTTTGGCCCGTAAGCGCTCCACTGGGGGGCGACGGTAAAAACAAGAGGAGTGACTGGCATGATCCATCACGTAGTGGGGCTCTTCACCCACCCCGACCAGGAATGGAAAGAAATCCGTGGCGATCAGGAGGAAAGCATCAGCCACATGTACCTGACCCACACGCTGATTCTTGCGGCGATCCCCGCCGTGTCGGCGTTTATCGGCACCACGCAGGTTGGCTGGGTGATCGGCAACCGTGCGCCGGTGATGCTGACGAACGAGAGCGCGCTCTGGATGACGATCATGTCGTACCTGGCGATGCTCGGGGGCGTTGCAGTGATGGGCGCGTTCATTCACTGGATGGCGCGCACCTATGATGCCAACCCGAGCCTGGCTCGCTGCGTGGCGTTTGCGACCTATACCGCGACCCCGCTGTTCGTCGGCGGCCTCGCGGCCCTGTACCCCCACATGTGGCTGGGGATGATCGTCGGGACGGCGGCCATCTGCTACACGGTATACCTGCTGTATGTGGGGCTGCCGACCTTCATGAATATTCCATCGGATGAGGGCTTCCTGTTTTCGAGTTCAGTGCTTGCCGTCGGCCTGGTAGTGCTGGTGGCCATCATGGCGTTCACGGTCATTGTCTGGGGGCTTGGCGTAGGGCCGGTCTATACCAATTAGCAACACGTCACCCAATAACAACATCTGCCAATACAGGCCGCCGCAAGGCGGCCTTCTATTGTCCAGGATCACCGCAGGCGCGACGACCATTCGGCGCTTCGGCGATTCGCAAGGCCCCGGGGTTGCGGCATACTCGACATCTCTGGAGAGCCATCAAGCATGCCCGAGCAACTCAATACCCGCGTCGAAGACTGTTTCCAACAAGCCGAATCCTTTTTCAAACGAACGTTCAAACGCCCGGTGGTCAGCCTCAAGCTGCGCGGGCAAAAAGCCGGTGTCGCGCACCTGCACGAGAACCTGCTGCGCTTCAATCCGCAGCTGTACCGGGAAAACAGCGAAGACTTTCTCAAGCAGACCGTGGCCCATGAGGTCGCCCACCTGATCGCTCATCAGCTGTTTGGCGATCGCATCCAGCCCCACGGCGAAGAGTGGCAGCTGATCATGCGCGGCGTGTACGAACTGCCGCCCAATCGCTGCCACACCTATGACGTCAAGCGCCGCAGCGTGACCCGCTACATCTACAAGTGCCCGTGCGCCGACAGCGATTTCCCCTTCTCGGCCCAGCGCCACGGCCTGGTGCGCCAGGGGCGGAGGTATCTGTGTCGGCGGTGCCGCAATACGCTGGTGTTCAGTGGGGAGATGCGAGTCGAGTAGCTGGTTTTTGTGGTGACCGGTCTGGCCCCATCGCGAGCAGGCTCGCTCCCACAGGTATTGATGTCGTATACAAGTTCTGTGAACGACACCAAATACTGTGGGAGCGGGCTTGCCCGCGATGGGGCCCGCATAGGCGCTAGAGAATCACCCCGCCCCGCCGCAAATCGCCAATCCGCTCCCCAGTGAACCCCAAAGCCCCCAACACCTCATCCGTATGCTCGCCCACCCCCGCGCCGATATGCCGAGGCTCAGGCAACCCACCGGAGAACTTCAACGGGCACGCCATCTGCGCCTGGCTCGAGCCATCGCCCCGTGGCACCTGGGTCACCAGCTGCCGCGCCTGCAACTGCGGATGCCGAACCGCCTCCCCCAGGCTCAACACCGGTTCGACACAGGCATCCAGCTCGGCGAACAACCCGCACAATTCGGCAAAATCGTGTTTCTCGAACTCGATCTTCAATGCATCCTTGAGCTGCTTTTGCCGTGCCGGTTGCGGCGACAGGCCCAGGGCTGCCAACTCCTCCAGACCCAACGCCGTGCACAACTGCTTCATGAACGCCGGCTCCAGGCTGCCCACCGACAACCAGCGCCCGTCCCGCGAACGGTAATAGTCATAAAAGCTGCCGCCGTTGAGCACCTGGGTTTCCCGGCCCGGCTCTTCGCCGCAGGCCAGGTAGCCGGCGCCCGCCATGGCGTTCAGGCTGAACGCGCAATCGGTCATGCTAACGTCCAGGTACTGTCCCAGGCCGCTGTGCTGGCGGGCAATCACCGCCGCCAGCAGACCGGCGACCGCATGCAACGAGCCGCCGGCGACATCCGCCACCTGCATGCCCAGGGGCAACGGCCCGGAATCGGCGCGCCCGGTGTAGCTCGCCTGCCCGGCCAGCGCCAGGTAATTGATGTCATGGCCGGCGCGATTCCGGTAAGGACCGGTCTGTCCGTACCCGGTGATCGACACGTAGATCAGTTTCGGATTGATTGCCTTCAGTGCTTCGTAGCCCAGCCCCAATCGCTCCATCACGCCGGGGCGAAACTGTTCCAGGACGATGTCGTGGTCCTGCAGCAACGCCGTGATGATTTCCAGCGCCTCGGGCTGCTTGAGGTCCAGCGCGAGGCTTCGCTTGTTGCGATTGAGGTAGGCGTGGCTCGCCGACACGCCCCGGTCATGGGGCGGCAGCACGCGCACCAGGTCAGCGCGGGTCGGTGATTCGATGCGCAAAACCTCGGCGCCCATGTCGGCTAACAGCAGCGAGGCGAACGGCCCCGGCAGCAGGGTCGAAAAATCCAGAATCTTCAGGGATGCCAATGGACCAGGCATGAGTGATCTCCAATGCGACAGCTCACATGCGATAGCTCCAGCCTAGGCAGCCGACGGCTTCGCGGCAATCACCCGATGTGTCAGCAACTGTGACCGTTGTGCTCAAATCCCAGGCATGAAAAAACCCGCCGAAGCGGGTTCTTCCTTTGCAGCAGGGTTTACTTGACGGTGCTTGGGGTTGGGCCTTCGGCCACGCCCAGGTCGTCTTCGGCACGCTCTTCGGCAATGCCGCGACCGCCAGAAGCCAGCTCGGCCTGCAGCACGTCGTTGTCCAGCTCCTTGACCCACTTGGCCACAACGACGGTCGCCACAGCGTTACCCACCAGGTTGGTCAGCGCACGGGCTTCGGACATGAAGCGGTCGATACCGAGGATCAGCGCCAGGCCGGCAACCGGCAGGTGACCGACGGCCGACAGGGTGGCGGCCAACACGATGAAACCACTGCCGGTCACGCCAGCAGCACCTTTGGAGGACAGCAGCAGTACCACCAGCAGGGTGATCTGGTGAGTGATATCCATGTGGGTGTCGGTCGCCTGAGCGATGAACACGGCCGCCATGGTCAGGTAGATCGCGGTACCGTCGAGGTTGAACGAGTAACCGGTCGGGATCACCAGACCGACGACGGATTTTTTCGCACCCAGGCGTTCCATCTTGATCAGCATGCGCGGCAGGACCGATTCCGAGGAAGAGGTACCCAGCACGATCAGCAGCTCTTCACGGATGTAGCGGATCAGTTTCAGGACGCTGAAGCCGTGAGCGCGAGCGATACCGCCCAGCACGATCAGGATGAACAGCAGGCAGGTGATGTAGAAGCAGGCCATCAGTTGACCCAGCTGCACCAGCGAGCCAACACCGTAGGCACCGATGGTGAACGCCATGGCACCGAACGCACCGATCGGCGCGAGCTTCATGATCATGTTGATGATGTTGAACATCACGTGGGCAAAGCGATCGATGAAGTCCAGGACCGGCTTGCCGTAGGCACCCAGGCGATGCAGGGCGAAACCGAAGATCACCGAGAACATCAGCACTTGCAGGATATCGCCGGTGGCGAATGCGCCAACGATGGTCGATGGAATGACGTTCAGGATGAAGCCGACGACGCTTTGATCAGCACCGGCGGAAACGTACTGGGCCACTTTCGAGGCATCCAGGGTGCTCACGTCGATGTGCATGCCGTTACCCGGCTGAACGATATTGACCACGATCAGGCCAACCAGCAAGGCGATGGTCGAAACGATTTCGAAGTACAGCAGCGCGTAGCCGCCGGTCTTGCCCACCGACTTCATGTTCTGCATGCCAGCGATACCGCTGACGACGGTGCAGAAGATGATCGGGGCGATGACCATTTTGATCAGTTTGATGAACCCGTCACCCAGTGGCTTGACCGCCACACCGAGCTGTGGGTAGTAGTGACCGAGCAGAATGCCGATAACGATGGCAACGATCACCTGGGCATACAGGGATTTGTACAGTGGCTGACGAGTCGTCATTGCAAAGTTCCTCAAGAGCGTCCCGTGACAACATCCATCTGTTGTCGACGACACCTCATTTGCGAACCCTCCTGCACTGGAGGGATTTGTTTTTTCGAGCTGCAGCAAGGCAGACATCTGCCCGTTGTATCGCAAGTGGCGTGCCACTTTTGTCAAAACCGCTGTAAGCCTTTTGCCATCAGGGGTTGCCGATCAAGCGTGCCACGAACCTGTTGCAAAACCGTGGCGGATTTCCGCCCATCCGCCTGATCTCGTCCCGGGATTTGGCGGATATCCGCCTTGTTGAATGCCAGACGGCACGTCTACCATTCGTCGTTCAATGACGGATCTGCCTGTTATGCGCGAACGCACCATCGCCAGCCATTTCGCCCGCGCCGCCCTCGGTGGTGCGCGTCGTCTGGGCCTGGATTGCTCGGAACTGCTGCACCAGCTCGGCATCAGCCCCGAGCTGCTGGAGGAACCGCGTGCGCGAATAGCCCCGGAGCAGTTCACCCGGCTGATCCAGGGGTTGTGGCTGGCGCTCGATGACGAATACCTCGGTTTCGGGCCGGTGCCGAGCAAGACCGGCAGTTTCGCGATGATGTGTCATGCCGTGATTCACTGTCGCAATCTCGATCGGGCGCTGCATCGTGGCTTATTGTTTTATAGCCTATTCCCGGACGGTCCGCGCCTGACCCTGAGCCGCGAAGATCAACTGATCCGCCTGAGTCTCGACGACTCGCAGTTCCACGACCCGGACCACTTCCTCACTGAAAGCCAGTTGATGGTCTGGCATCGGCTCGGCAGTTGGCTGATCGGCCAGCGCATCCGGCTGGAGCAGGCGACGTTCAGTTATGCCAAGCCAGCGCATGGGGCCGAGTACGACTTGCTGTTCCCCTGCCCATTGGTGTTCGGTGCGCCGCAGAGCAGCCTGCTGTTCCACAGCCGCTACCTGAGCATGCCGTTGCTGCAGGACGAACGAACCCTCAAGCATTTCCTGGAACGCTCCCCCGCCGACCTGTTGTCGCGCCCGGACGACGGCGACAGCCTGAGCAGCCGACTGCGCCGCCTGCTCAGCAGCGACAGTGCGCGCTGGCCGGACCTGGAAGCCGTGGCCGCGCACCTGCACATCAGTCCGCAAACGCTGCGCCGGCACCTGCGCGAAGAGGGGTCGAGTTTTCAGGAGTTGAAGGACCAGTTGCGGCGGGACATCGCCATTTATCACTTGGGCCGCGCAGACCTGTCACTGCAGCAGATTGCCGAGCAACTGGGGTTTTCCGAGCCATCGGCGTTTCATCGGGCGTTCAAGAAGTGGACGGGCCTGACACCGGGCGCCTATCGGGCGCAGGAGAACTGAAGTTCCAGCGCTCGTCAGGCGCCGTGTCCAATGCCATCAGGGGAACCTACCCGTTCATAGGGGTGGAAACTTACTCTAAACGCGGGATGACCAGCGACAAGCCAGGATATATCTTGTCCGGATGTTCCAGCACCGAGCGGTTCGCATTGAAAATCAGCGTAAACCTGGCTGCCTCCCCATAAAACTCTCGGGCGATCTTTGCCAAAGTATCTCCCTTCACAACAACATACATATTCAACTGAGTGACGGGCGGAATCGCCAGTGTTGCGGGTGGCGCAAACTCCACATCACCCAGTTGTTTAATTTGTTCAATGAATGAATCGAGATGATTGGCCGTGGTCGCATGAATATCGTGCATCAAGACAATCGAGTTCTTTTTGTTTCTGATCTGTTCAATACCATGGGTGACCCAGCCTCCCTGTCGATAGTCGGGATTCCAGTCCAAGGTATCCACACTCCAGAGCACCTGCCGATACCCAAGACCGGCTACCGTCCGATCGACCAGCGCGTCGTGAGCGCCGTAAGGCGGGCGCATGATCGGGTCCGGATCTTGAAAGGGTGCCAGCGCCTGTTCGGTCTTCTGGATTTGCTCGATGATGGTGTCCGGGTCCTGGCCGACCAGCCTGAGATGATCGTAAGTGTGATTGCCTATCCGGTGCCCTTCATCGAGGATGCGTCGAATACGGTCGGCCTGCTTGGCAACCAGGTGACCTACCACAAAGAAAGTTGCCTTTATATCGGACTTCGCCAATGTATCGAGCACTGTTTCGGTGTGGGTTTGCCGAGGTCCATCATCAAACGTAAGCCACACTTTTTTATTGTCCATTAGTTCGCTCTCCGGGTGACGTGCAATGAGTTGGCCCATAACAACCTCAAGCCGTAATCCTACGGATACCTGCAGTTGATAGAGCGTTGCTTATTACCTGTCAGCCAAGCACTTAAAGCCAACAAAACATTGTTGCCGGTCGTTTAATCCCAGTTGGGAAGCGACATCACTCCATGCACTATCCCGTCACGCTCAAGGGGTGGGGAAATGTATGCGAAACGCCGCTCCGCCCATCGGCGAATCCCCCAGGGTCAGCCGGGCGCTGTAGCTCTCGATGATGTCCTTGACCACTGCCAAGCCGATGCCCTGCCCAGGGTGCTGACGGTCCAGGCGTTCGCCGCGTTCCAGGATCCGCGCACGCTGGTCCGGCGGCACCCCCGGCCCATCATCCTCGACGCACAAATCAATGCCGTCCAGGCTTTCGCGCACGCTCACGCGCACCTCCCCCAGGCACAGGCGGTAGGCGTTCTCCAGCAGGTTACCGAGCATTTCCAGCAATGCGCCCTGTTCGATCGGCACGTAGCAGTGCTCCGGCAAATCGAAGGCCACCCGCACGCGCTTGTCGCGGTAGACCTTGTCCAGCGTGTCGCACAGGCTTTGCAGCACTGGTTGCAGGCGCACCTGATGGCGCACCAGACCGCTTTTGCGCAGGCTGGCGCGCTGCAATTGGTAGCTGATCTGCTGACTCATGCGTTCGATCTGGGTTTGCAGCACCCAGGCCTGGTCGCGGTCCCGGGGGCGCTGGGCCATGTCTTCGCTGACGCCCTGCAACACCGCCAATGGGGTTTTCAGGCTGTGCGCCAGGTCATCCAGGGAGTCGCGATAACGGCTGCGCTGCTCGCGCTCGCTGTGCAACAGACGGTTGAGCGAACCGGTCAGGCGCAACAGTTCGCGCGGATGCTCTTCGCTGAGGCTTTCGCGCGCACCGCTTTCGATTTCGTCGAGTTCCTGGCTCAGCCGGCGCAGCGCCCGCAAGCCCCAGGTCAGGCCGATCCACAACAAGGCCAGGAGCACCAGCAGCGCCGCGCCAAACCCCAGGTAGAGATTTTCCCGCAGGCCTTCGAGGGTGACTTCGTACTCGCGCACCGGTTGCAGGGTGACAATGCTGAACGCCGCGCTCTTGCCGCCGAGCAGTTTGACCTCGACGTCATAGACGAAATAATCCTGGCCGTCGGCTTCGCTGATCCGCGCGAATTCGTTGCCGCGCCCGTCATAACGCGGCTTGTAATTGATGTGCTCTTCGCGGGTGCCTTTGGAGCGCCAGACCAGATGGCCGTCGCGATCATAGATGTAGCCGAGCAGGCGGCTGTCCGTGAGATTGAAACGCTCATCGGGCAACTGCGCCGGCATTTGCAGGTGATTGCCCTCGACCCGCGCGGCCGAGATCAGCGTGGTGACGTCCGACGCCAGGCGTTGCTCGATGGAGTCCTGCAACGCCAGGCTGAACGCCCCCTGCATCGCCGGCAATAACGCCAACATGAACAAAACCGCCAACAGCGTGGCGGCCAGCATCAAGCGGACACGAAGGGAACGGATCAAGTGCAGCGCTCATTGAACAGGTAGCCCAGGCCACGCACGGTGTCGATCGGCTTGAACCCCGCCGGGCCTTCGAGTTTGCGGCGCAGACGGCCGACCAGCACTTCGATCACGTTCGGATCGCGCTCGTCATCATCCGGGTAGAGCTGTTCCATCAGGCGGTCCTTGGCGACCACCTGCTGGTGATGGCGCATCAGGTACTCGAGGATGCGGTATTCATAGGCGGTCAGCGCCAGCGGCTGTTCGTCGAGGGTGGCCTGTTTGCGGTTGAGGTCGAGCAGCAGCGGACCGGCGACGATGGTCGACTGGGTGAAACCGCTGGAGCGGCGCAACAAGGCATTGAGGCGCGCATCCAGCTCTTCGAACTGGAACGGTTTGACCACGTAGTCGTCGGCACCGGCGGCGAGGCCTTCGACCTTGTCCTGCCAGTTGCCGCGGGCGGTGAGGATCAGGATGGGAAAGGTCTTGCCGCCCGCACGCAGCTGACGAATCAGGTCGAGCCCGCCCATGCCCGGCAGGCCGAGGTCGATCACCGCCAGGTCATGGTTGAACTGCTCGGTCTGGTACAGCGCATCGACGGCGTTGCCCACCGATTCGACGACATGACCGCTGTCCGTCAGGCGGGTTTGCAGGTGATGGCGCAACAGCGCTTCATCTTCGACGACCAGCAATTTCATAACGCTCTCCCGGGCTCTGCACAAGCATAACGGCGTTTGTCACGACAGATCATAGTGCCCCATCAGATGCTTCTGGCTGAGTTTAATGCCATTGTAAAAACCCGACACATCGGCGTAGGCGACGGCGTATCCCCGGGAAGCGACCCGTTGGCTCAAGGGCGCGCCCCAGATACTGTCCTGATGCGGCTCGCGAATCGAACTGAAGCTGTTCAGGGTAAGGGATTTACGTTCCCGATCAGCGTTTTTTCCTTGAGCAAGGTTGAGGGCGCTGTCGTCGCCGGCGAACGCCGCCGTGCTCGCACTCAACACGGTGAAGGCCAGAATCAGGTTTTTAATGCCAGTCATTCGGGAATCTCCTCAGACGCAGGTGCCTTGGGTATGACGCTACCTTACTCACCGCCCCCTGAACCGGCCCTGAACGTTCTCTGAACCCTCGCTGAATCAAATCGACTAGGCTGAGCTGATCACTTTCTTTCAGGAGACCGAACATGCGCGCATTCGTCGCTGTCATTCTGCTGGCCTTGAGCGGCCTGGGCCAGGCCGCCATCAAGACCGAGGAAATTCCCTATAAAAGCCCGGATGGCACCCAGTTGATCGGCTACTACGCCTACGACGATGCCATCAAGGGCCAACGCCCGGGCGTAGTGGTGGTGCACGAATGGTGGGGGCTCAACGACTACACCAAGCGCCGCGCTCGCGATCTGGCGGCGCTGGGTTACAGCGCGCTGGCCATCGACATGTACGGCGACGGCAAGAACACCGAGCACCCCAAGGACGCCATGGCCTTCATGCAGGCAGCCTTGAAGGACAGCGCCGCTTCCAGCGCGCGCTTCAAGGCCGGGCTCGACCTGTTGAAGCAACAGCCACAGACCAATCCGGACAAGGTGGCAGCAATCGGTTACTGCTTCGGCGGCGCGGTGGTGCTGAATGCGGCACGTCAGGGCGTACCGCTGGCGGGCGTGGTGAGCTTCCACGGCGCGCTGGCGACCCGGACACCGGCCGAGCCAGGCAAGGTCAAGGCGAAAATCCTCGTCGAACATGGGGCGCTGGACAGCATGGTCACGGCGGAAAACGTGGTGGCGTTCAAGAACGAGATGGACAAGGCCGGGGCCGACTACAGCTTCGTCAGCCTGGAAGGCGCCAAACACGGCTTCAGCAACCCCGACGCGGATCGCCTGGGCCACGGCGATCATGGCGGGCCGGACATTGGCTACAACAAGGCAGCGGATGACAAGTCCTGGGCGGACATGCAGGCGTTTTTCAAGAAGATCTTTGGGTGATCATATAGACCGAGTCGCCCCCCATCGCGAGCAAGCCCGCTCCCACAAGGATCATCGCGACTCTGAAGTAAACGCAAGACCTGTGGGAGCGGGCTTGCTCGCGATGGGGCGCACCTCGGTCCAACGCCGGGCTACCCTCCCGGCACTCAACCCGGCAAAATGCCCCCATGAATGCCCTCCCTGCCCTGCCCGCCTGTTGCACCCCGCTCGATGCCGACTGGCCGCTGCCGTTCGTGCTGCCCGAGACCGTACTGCTGAGCACGCATTTCAACAGCTCGAAATTGACCGGCGATGATTTCCGGCGCAGCGCCATCGAGCCACCGGCCACCATCCAGCGCTCGGTGGCCAAGCGCCAGGCCGAGTTTCTCGCCGGGCGCATCTGCGCCCGGGCTGCCCTTCAACAACTGGAAGGCCTGAACCTGGTCCCGGCCATTGGCGATGACCGGGCGCCGGTCTGGCCCGCGCACATCTGCGGTTCGATCACCCACAGCACCGGCCGGGCGGCGGCGATCGTCGCGCGCAAAAGCCATTGGCGCGGCCTGGGCATGGACCTGGAAAACCTGCTCGATCCCGAGCGGGCAGAACGCCTGGCCGGAGAAATCCTCACCCCTGCCGAGCTGCAACGCATGGCCGCCGGGTGCCCGGATCAACTGGCGCTGCGGGTGACCCTCACCTTTTCAGTGAAGGAAAGCCTGTTCAAGGCGCTGTACCCCATCGTGCAGAAGCGCTTTTATTTCGAACACGCCGAGTTGCTGGAGTGGACCGAGGCCGGGACCGTGCGCCTGCGGCTGCTGACCGACCTGTCCAGTGAATGGCGCCATGGCACCGAGCTGGATGCGCAGTTCGGGGTCAAGGAGGGGCAGTTGTTGAGTCTGGTCAGTATTGCGGCCTGAGGGCAGGTGGTGATTGGGCGGGCCTCACAGAGAACATGAAGATCAGCGTTTCTCCTGATGCCTCGGCCAGCTCAAGCTGAAACACGCACCACCCAGGCTCTTGCTCTTGCTGATCAACGCCCGGCCGTCATGCCAGTGAATGATCCGCCGCACAATGGACAACCCCAGGCCATGTCCGCCCGAGGCGCGGGTCCGGCTGTCATCCAGGCGCAGGAACGGGGTGAAGATTTTCTCCCACGCCGACTCGGGAACCCCCGGCCCGTCGTCTTCGATGTCCACCCGACAGCGCTGTTGCCCCACCTGGTAGCTGACGGTCACCCGCGACTGCGCGTGGCGCATGGCGTTGCTCACCAGGTTTTGAATGGCCCGGTGCAGGTAACGCGGCTCCGCCTCGACCCAGGCATCGTCGCAATCGGCGGCCGACAGGCACATGCCGCGCTGGACCGTGACGTCGGCGCGCAACGGCGCCAACTCTTCGATCACCTGGTTGACCAAGGCATCAAGGTCGATGCGCTGGAAGTTCAGCGCCGGCGAGCCCTGCTCCAGACGCGCATAGGTGAGCATCTCGTCCACCAGCCGATCGAGGTCCTCGATGTCGTGGTCCATGCCCTCGCAATACTTTTCCAGGGCTTGCGGCGTGGTCGCGGAACCGATCATCTCCAGGCCGAAGCGCAGGCGCGCCACCGGCGTGCGCAATTCGTGCGACACGGCGCGCACCAGTTCGCGCTGCACCGCCAGCAATTGCTGCAGGTGTTCGGCCATGCCGTTGAAGGCCGAAGCCAGGCGGCCCACCGAATCCGCGCCCCGTGCCGGGACGCGGGTTTCCAGGCTGCCCTTGGCGATGCGCGTGGCGGCGGCTTCGAGGCCGCGCAAACGGCGCTCCAATTGCCGCACCAGCAAATAGACGATCAGCCCGATCAGGCTCAGACCCAGCACCGCAATCAGCACCAGCCATTGTGGCGGGTAAGGATTCATCTGGTACAACGGGCCGATTTCCAGCACCCATGGCGTGCCGACCATGCCGGCAAACACCCGGATCGAATCGCCCTCCTTGCCCAAGGCCATCACCGTGTCACCTTCCGACACGCGGCGGCTCTGGTCCTCGTCCATGTCGGCGTCGTCGGCAGTGACCAATCTCAGGTCGAAACCAAAACCCTTTTCTTCCTTTATCTGGGCCAGGCGCGCTGACTGCTCGGCCACCGGCACGCGCACCAGTTCGTCGGTGAGCAAATAAATGGTCGCCCGGGCCAGTTGCTCGCTGATCTGCTGCACTTCCCCCATGAGCATCAACTGTTCGTGTTCGCTGACCAGCCGATAGACCTTGGCCGCATGGGGTCCGGTCTGCTCCACCAGCGCCTGGCCGCGCAGCACACGGGTGCGCTGAGTCAGGTCGAGGTCGGTCTGGGCGAAGGTCTTCAACGACAGCGGAATGCCGAGCAAACGTTCCCACACCAGCAAGGCCCGGTGGCGCTGACTGTCGTCCATCGGCTGCAGGTTGTCGGCCATCAGCGAGAACGTGCCGTGGGCCAGGCGCTCGCGGTACTGCTCGCTGCGCACCTGGTTGAGCAGGTGCAGGGCGAGCACGCCGAGCACCGCCACCAGGATCAGCGCCGCACACATGCCGCCATAGATGCGCAGGAAGATCGAGTTCACGGAGCAGGGTCTACACAGGCTTCGGGCACGAACAGATAACCTTTGCTGCGAATGGTCTTGATCAGTCTCGGATGGTCGGGGTCGTCGCCGATTTTCGGGCGGATGCGCGAGATGCGTACATCGATGGAGCGATCCTGGCCGTCATAACCGATGCCGCGCAGCGCGGTGAAAATCTCTTCACGGGACAGAATCCGCCCGGCATTGGCCACCAGCAGCCACAGCAGGTCGAACTCGGCGCTGGTCAGTTCGATGCCACTGTCATGCAGCCAGGCTTCACGCAAGGCGTTGTCCACCACCAGCGGGCCGAACTGCAGGCGACGGAGTTTTTCCGCCACCGGCTCTGGCGGCTCGCTGCGCCGCAGCAACGCCTGGATACGGGCGAGCAACAGGCGCGGGCGCACCGGTTTGCACACGTAATCGTCGGCGCCCAGGTCCAGGCCGAGAATCTGGTCGGTGTCGTCGGTGCGGGCCGTGAGCATCAGGATCGGACCGTCATATTGATTGCGCACCTTGCGGCAGATGCTCAGGCCATCTTCGCCAGGCAGCATCAGGTCGAGGATCACCAGGTCCGGTTGCTCCTTGATGATACGGGCGGCGGCCAAGGCGCCATTGCCCTCGATCGACACGCGCAGGCCATTGGCTTGCAGGTAGTCGCGGGTCAGTTCGGCCAGACGCTGGTCGTCTTCCACAATCAGGACCTGCCAGACTTCTTGCTCCACGGTGACCTCTGCTTGCCAACATCAAGGAAGGATCCGCCCGTCTTTTTGTAATGATTGGGGAGGATAAGAATGCGTACGTACCGGCCGATTGTATAAACGCCACCCGCCCAGAACACAAGCCGGTAAATGCGTTCGGACCGCCCGGTTTTTTGTGATACGGTTCGCGCCCTTCGAAATCCGGACAGCTGTTTTCGCTGATTGAAAATCAGTGAAAATTCGCTCGATCCAGCAGTCTAGCGGCCTACACGCGGATTGAACCCCTCACACACAATTTACGCACAGGGTTATCCACAGGTAGTACGTTGCAACACCCCCCAAAACGCATTATCTTGTAGCACGGCGCTAAAAAAACCCTACATGTAGGGTTTTCCCTTAGAAAGCCCAACCACATTTCAGACCGGGAACTCAAGCGCTTTATTGCCTGTTTCCGGTTGAACCAAGCGTCATTTTACAAGCCCAAACCGCTCCCGCGGATGGCACCGTTTTCTTCAGGCCGGTAGGGCCACAACGGTACGGGTGTTGCAGACATGACTGCCACCCGGAATGGAATCCGGCGCCGGGCCCAGGCTCGCCGCCAAAGACTTCGGCAAGGACGCGGCATCATTAGCCTTTTTCCTACTGTCCCGAAGTGGTTATGCCCGACGCCCGTCGGTTGTAGTGCTTCAGGACAGAACGGTGGGCACCGTGATGGTGCTCGAACAAACATAGAGAATGTGGAGACACACCCCCATGCAAACCGACACAACTCGCGAGAACCCGCAAGGCACCTTGCCGCAGGCTGTGGATTCGAATTCGGATCTGTCCGCCACCGCGCCTGGCCAGTTGCGCGTGATCAAGCGTAACGGCACTGTCGTGGCTTACACCGATGACAAAATCACCGTTGCCATCACCAAGGCGTTCCTCGCAGTTGAGGGCGGCACCGCTGCCGCTTCGTCGCGCATCCATGACACCGTGGCCCGCCTGACCGAGCAGGTCACCGCGACCTTCAAGCGTCGCATGCCATCGGGCGGCACCATCCACATCGAAGAAATCCAGGATCAGGTCGAACTGGCCCTGATGCGTGCCGGCGAGCAGAAAGTGGCCCGCGACTACGTGATCTACCGTGATTCGCGTGCCAAGGAGCGTGCGGCGCACACCCCGGCCGAAGCCACCGTCAACGCTCACCCGTCGATCCGCATCACCCGTGCCGACGGCAGCCTGGCGCCGCTGGACATGGGTCGCCTGAACACCATCGTCACCGAAGCGTGCGAAGGCCTGGAAGAAGTCGACGGCGACCTGATCCAGCGTGAAACCCTGAAGAACCTGTACGACGGCGTGGCCCTGACCGACGTCAACACCGCCCTGGTGATGACCGCCCGTACCCTGGTCGAGCGTGAGCCGAACTACTCGTTCGTCACCGCCCGCCTGCTGATGGACACCCTGCGTGCCGAAGGCCTGGGTTTCCTCGGTGTCGCCGAAAGCGCCACCCACCACGAAATGGCCGACCTGTACGCCAAGGCCCTGCCGGCCTACATCGCCAAGGGCGTTGAATACGAACTGGTGAACCCGGAGCTGGCCAACTTCGACCTGGAAAAACTGGGCAAGGCGATCAACCACGAACGCGACCAGCAGTTTACTTACCTGGGCCTGCAAACCCTGTACGACCGCTACTTCATCCACAAGGATGGCGTGCGTTTTGAACTGCCGCAGATCTTCTTCATGCGCGTGGCCATGGGCCTGGCCATCGAAGAGAAAGACCGCGAAGCCCGTGCGATCGAGTTCTACAACCTGTTGTCGTCCTTCGACTACATGGCGTCGACCCCGACCCTGTTCAACGCCGGCACCCTGCGTCCGCAATTGTCCAGCTGCTACCTGACCACCGTGCCGGATGACCTGTCGGGCATCTACCACGCGATCCACGACAACGCCATGCTGTCGAAATTCGCCGGCGGCCTGGGTAACGACTGGACCCCGGTGCGGGCGCTGGGCTCTTACATCAAGGGCACCAACGGCAAGTCCCAGGGTGTGGTTCCGTTCCTCAAGGTCGTGAACGACACCGCCGTGGCCGTCAACCAGGGTGGCAAGCGCAAAGGCGCTGTCTGTGCCTACCTGGAAACCTGGCACATGGACATCGAAGAGTTCATCGAGCTGCGCAAGAACACCGGTGACGATCGTCGTCGTACCCACGACATGAACACCGCCAACTGGATCCCTGACCTGTTCATGAAGCGTGTCTTCGATGACGGCAAGTGGACCCTGTTCTCGCCGTCCGAAGTTCCGGACCTGCACGACCTGACCGGCAAGGCCTTCGAAGAGCGCTACGAGTACTACGAAGCCCTGACCGAGTACCCGGGCAAGGTCAAGCTGTTCAAGACCATCCAGGCCAAAGACCTGTGGCGCAAGATGCTGTCCATGCTGTTTGAAACCGGCCACCCATGGCTGACCTTCAAGGACCCGTGCAACCTGCGCAGCCCGCAGCAGCACGTGGGCGTGGTCCACAGCTCGAACCTGTGCACCGAGATCACCTTGAACACCAACAAGGACGAGATCGCGGTCTGCAACCTGGGCTCGATCAACCTGCCGAACCACATCGTGGACGGCAAGCTCGACACCGCCAAGCTGCAACGCACCGTGAACACCGCCGTGCGCATGCTCGACAACGTGATCGACATCAACTACTACTCGGTGCCGCAAGCGAAGAACTCCAACTTCAAGCACCGTCCGGTTGGCCTCGGCATCATGGGCTTCCAGGATGCGCTGTACCTGCAGCACATCGCTTACGGTTCCGATGCGGCCGTCGAGTTCGCCGACAAGTCCATGGAAGCGGTCAGCTACTTCGCCATCCAGGCCTCCTGCGACCTGGCCGACGAGCGCGGCGCCTACGAGACGTTCCAGGGTTCGCTGTGGTCCAAAGGCATCCTGCCGCTGGATTCGCAACAGATCCTGATCGAAGCCCGTGGCCAGAAGTACATCGATGTCGACCTGAAGGAAAGCCTGGACTGGGCACCGGTTCGCGCCCGTGTACAGAAAGGCATCCGTAACTCGAACATCATGGCCATCGCACCGACCGCGACCATCGCCAACATCACCGGGGTATCGCAGTCGATCGAACCGACCTACCAGAACCTCTACGTGAAATCGAACCTGTCGGGCGAATTCACCGTGATCAACCCGTACCTGGTTCGCGACCTCAAGGCTCGCGGCCTGTGGGACTCGGTGATGATCAACGACCTGAAGTACTACGACGGTTCGGTGCAGCAGATCGAGCGCATCCCGCAGGAGCTCAAAGCGCTCTATGCCACCGCGTTCGAAGTGGACACCAAGTGGATCGTCGACGCCGCCAGCCGCCGTCAGAAGTGGATCGACCAGGCTCAGTCGCTGAACCTGTACATCGCCGGCGCTTCGGGCAAGAAGCTGGACGTGACCTACCGCATGGCCTGGTACCGTGGTCTGAAAACCACCTACTACCTCCGTGCCCTGGCCGCGACCAGCACCGAGAAGTCGACCATCAACACCGGCAAGCTGAACGCTGTTTCCAGCGGCGGCAACCACGGTGACGACTCGGTCCTGGCCGCTCCGGCAGGTCCTGCTCCAGTGCCTAAGGCCTGCGCCATCGACGAGCCGGATTGCGAAGCTTGCCAATAAGCTGAGCCGGCAGGCGCCGCAAGGCGCCCGTCCTGAAAACCCCCGATCAGTCCCCTGGATTGTCGGGGGTTTTGTTTTGCCTCGTGTTTTGCTTCCCCTGTGAGCAGGCTTGCCAGCGATGAGGCCGGCACATCCTGCATCACAGGCGTCTGACACACCGCCATCGTCGGAACGCCACCCGGAGCAGGTTCAAGTCAAAACCCCGGACATAAAAAAACCCCTCTTTCGAGGGGTTCCTTATCCAGCAGTGTCCAGCATCAGGTCATCTGAATGATGGTCTGCATGATGGTGCTCTGGGTCGAGATGGTCTTGGCGTTCGCCTGGTAGTTGCTCTGCGCCTTGATCAGGTCAACCAGTTCGCTGGTCAGGTTGACGTTGGACTCTTCCAGCGAGTTGGAGTTGATCGAGCCCAGGGTGCCGGTTTCCGGTGCATCGTAGCCCGGGATACCCGAGGCGTAAGTCTCTTTCCAGCTGGTACCGCCTACGGGCTGCAGGCCTTGTTCGTTGGTGAAGCTGGCCAGCGCGATCTGACCGATCGGCTTGCTCTTGCTGTTGCTGAAGTTGGCCAGCATGACGCCGCTGCCGTCGATGGTCAGACTGGTGATCTGGCCCGTGGCGTAACCGTCCTGGACAGGGATCGAACGTGCGGTATCGGCGTTGAACTGCGTGGTGTTGGACATGGACACCGAAATCGGTCCGGCGGAAGCGCCGTTGGCCTTCCACACGCCGTTGGTCACGGTGCCAGGCACCCAGCCGGTGATGTTCAGGTCAGGGCTGACGATCGGCGTCGGGACGGCCGGCGTGGTGACCGAAGTCAGCTTGCCGGTCTGGTCGAACGCCATGGTCGAAGCCACCGGAGGCGTCAGCGGATCGGTAGGATCGCTGCCGTTGGGGTTGCGACCATCGATCAGGGTGTAGACCTTCCAGGTGTTCGGGGCCGTCTTCACCATGTATTGATCCATGGTGTGCTCGTTACCCTGGGCGTCGTAGACCTTGGTGCCGAATTGCTTGGTGAAGGATTCGGATTTGCTCGGGTCGAACGGGTTGGTCGTCTCGTTGATTTCCACGGCTGTGGAGTTCAGGTTGATCGTCGACGAAATGGAGCTGGTGTTTTTGGGTGCCAGGTTCGAGGTGTCGATGCGCAGGTCGGTCAACACGCCGTTCTGGATCTTGCCATTGGCATCCACGCCGTAGCCTTGCAGGCGCGCGGTGCCGTCGGAGTTGGTGACGTAACCGTCCTTGTCGACCTTGAACGTACCGGCACGGGTGTAGGACAGCGAGCCGTTTTCGTTCAGCACGAAGAAGCCCGAACCGTTGATCCCCATGTCCAGCACGTTGCCGGTGTTGTTGATATCACCCTGGGTGAACTGCTGGGAAACGTTGGCCAGGCGCACACCGTTGCCGATGGTCTTGCTGCCGGTGCCCAGGCGGGTCGCCGAGTACACGTCTTCGAATTCTGCACGGGACGATTTGAAACCGACGGTCGCGACGTTGGCGATGTTGTTGCCGGTCACGTCCAGTTGTTTGTTGGCTGCATAGAGACCGCTAAGGCCGATGTTAAAAGACATGTTCCACTCCTTTGTGCCGGGTTAGTCGGCTCTTACATACCAATGGTTTGTACTTTGGACAGGGCAACGCTGCCCAGGCCGGCCAGGTTGAGCATCAACTCACCGCCGGTCTGGCTGATGGTCACGCTGGTGACGGTGGCCGGCAGGTAGGTGACCAGTGAGGTCGCCTTGCTGTCGTAGGTCGCGGTGGCGGCGAAGGTGTACGTACCCGCCGCAGCGACTTCGCCCGCCTCGTTCTTGCCATCCCAGATGAAGCTGGCGTTACCGGCTTTCTGGCTGCCAAGGTCGATGGTGCGGATCACCTTGCCATCGGCATCGGTGATCTTGACCTTGACCGGATCGACCGCTGCCGGCACGGCAACGGTGCCGGTGAAGCTCTTGGAGGTGTCGACCACCGCCTTGTCGCCCGGCGCGATAACCGAACGGCCCACCAGCGAAGACGCCTGCAATGCCTGGGACGAGCTCAGGCTGCCGGCCAGGTTGGTCGCCAGGCCACCGACAGTGTCGTTGAGCGTGGTGATGCCCTCCAGGCTGCTGAACTGCGCCAACTGGGCAACGAACTCGCCGTTGTCCTGGGGCTCCAGCGGGTTCTGGTTTTTCAGCTGGGTCACCAGCAACTGCAGGAACGCGTCCTTGCCCAGGGCCTTCTTGCCCGCAGCACTGTTGGTAGCGGCTGCCAGACCGTCGGCGCTGGTGTTGGTCTTGATCGAAGAGTTGGCCAGGATGTCGTTCATGCCGAGGCCGCTGGTGGTATCAGTAACACTCATCTGCGTCGCCCCTTATCACTGACCGAGGGTCAGGACCTTCTGCATCATGGTTTTGGCAGTGTTCATCATTTCCGCGTTGGTCTGGAACGAACGGCTGGCGGAAATCATGTCGGCCATTTCTTCCACGACGTTGACGTTCGGGTAGTAGACATAACCCTTGGCGTCGGCCGCTGGATGATTCGGTTCGTAGCGGGCTTCCAGGTTGCTCTGGTCCTCGACCACGCCCAGCACCTGCACGCCCTGACCTGCGGCGTCCTGGTTCTGGAACAGCGAATCGCTGCCGCCACTCTGGCCGCCCTGGAACATGGTGGCGAACACCGGATGACGCGCGCGGTAGGTCTGGTCGATGCTCGACGAGACGGTTTCGGCGTTGGCGATGTTCGAGGCCACGGTGTTCAACCGGGTGGTCTGGGCGCTCATGCCGCTACCGGCAATGTTGAAAACGCTGGCTAGCGACATGATTTATTCTCCACGCAGGGCTGAGACCAGCCCTTTGAATTTGCTGTTGAGCAGAGTGAAACTGGCCTGGAAGTTGACCGAGTTTTCCGCGTAGTTCGACTGCTCCAGCTGAGCGTCGACGGTGTTCTGGTCGATCGACGGCTGCATCGGCGTGCGGTACATCAGCGACTCGTCGCCATTGCCCAGGCCTTCTGCCTCGATATGACGGCTGTTGGTCCTGTTCAAGGCGAAATTGCCGTTCTTGGTTTTCTCGCTCTGCTCGGCGAGCACTTTCGAGAAGTCCAGGTCCCGGGCCTTGTAGTTCGGGGTGTCGGCGTTGGCGATGTTGTTGGCCAGGACTTCGGCACGCTGGGCGCGGAAGCCCAGGGCTTGTTCGTGAATACCGAGCGCTTTATCGAAGCTGATGCTCATGTCGGGAAACCTTCGGGTGACCTGATTTTTCGTACGATGGAGATAGCAAGCGGCGTGCCAACTCGCCAAGCGCCCTGTTTGCGGGGCTTTGCGTGGAATGCGCCTGGCGGCATGCCAGAAAAGCGGCAACGGGTTTCCGCCGTCTGCCGCTTTTCTGCCGCTTTCTGACAGACACCTTCCTTGTGGGAGCGGGCTTGCTCGCGATGGCGGTGGGTCAGCCAAGATTGCTTTACCTGACTCACCGCTTTCGCGAGCAAGCCCGCTCCCACAGGGGGGGGAGTGCCTGGCAGGAGAAAAACCACGCATAAAAAAACGGGAGCCCCCGAGGACTCCCGTTATTTTTTGCGCGACGACCAACCCGTCACTTCGCCTGGTAGATGATCCCCGGGCTGCACTGGACCATCTGATAATGATCCGGCAGACCATTGAGCGCTTCGGAAGCGCCGAGGAACAGGTAACCGCCTGGCTTGAGCGTGCTGTGGATGCGCAACAGGATGTCTTTCTTCACCTCGGCGGAGAAGTAGATCAGCACATTGCGGCAGAACACGATGTCGAACTTGCCAAGGCTCGCGTAGCTGTCCAGCAGGTTGAAGGCGCGGAACTCCACCCGACTCTTGATCGGCGCCTTGACCGCCCAGCGGCCCGGCCCTTTCGGGTCGAAGTAGCGTTGCAGGCGTTCCGGCGACAAACCGCGGCCGATCGCCAGGCTGTCGTACTCACCGGTCTTGCAGTTGATCAGCATGGAACCCGACAGGTCGGTGGCAACGATCTGCACCCCCATCTTCAACTGCCCCATGTTGACCCGCTCGAACTCATCGATGGCCATCGACAGCGAATACGGTTCCTGCCCCGACGAACAGGCCGCCGACCAGATGCGCAGGCGCTGGCCGGGAGCCGCCTTGATCGCCTCCGGCAGCACCTTGTTCTTCAGCACTTCAAACGGATAGGTGTCACGAAACCACAGGGTTTCGTTGGTCGTCATGGCATCGACCACCATTTCGCGCAAACCGCTGCGCGGCTGGCTCTGGATGCGCTGAACCAGCTCACCCAGCGACTTGATGCCCTGCTGCTCCATCAGTTTGTTGAGACGGCTCGAGACAAGGTACTGCTTGTTTTCACCCAGCAAGATGCCACAGGCTTTTTCCAGGAAGACCCGGAACTGTTCGAAATCCAAATTACCCGTAGACAATGATGCCGCCTCTTAAATCGTGTGAACCGCCAGGGGCAACAGGCCCCTAGCTGATATCTGCTGCTTTGATCCGGTCAACCACCCGGGATGCCAGGTCGTCAGGACGGAATTTGGCCAGGAAGTCATCGGCACCGACCTTCTTGACCATCGCCTGATTGAACACACCCGACAATGAAGTATGCAGGATGATATGGAGCTTTTGCATGCGTGGGTCGTTGCGGATCTCGGCCGTCAGGGTGTACCCGTCCATTTCCGGCATCTCGATGTCGGAAATCATCATCAGGAACTCCTCTTCCGGCTTCTTGCCCTCATCGACCAGCTTGCGCAGGTAGTCCAGCGCCTGCCGTCCGTCGTTCAACGCCACCACTTCGACACCGACCGTCTGCAGGCAGCGTGTCACCTGCTTGCGCGCCACCGACGAGTCATCGACGGTCAGCACCCGCAAGGACAATGCCTTGTGCTGGGTTTCGACATCGACCACACCCACGGAAATCGCTTCCGGCGTCGGCGCCACTTCCGCCAGCACCTTCTCGACGTCGATGATTTCGACTAACTGATTGTCGACCCGAGTCACAGCGGTCAGGTAATGATCGCGCCCGGTGCCCTTGGGCGGCGGATGGATCTCTTCCCAGTTCATGTTGACGATGCGCTCCACCGAGCGCACCAGAAAGCCCTGGGTCTTGGTGTTGTACTCCGTGATGATCACGAAGGGATTGCTCTGATCTTTCAACGCCCCCGCCCCGGTCGCCATCGCCAGATCGAGGATCGGAATGGTTGCCCCCCGGATACTTGCCACACCGCACACGACAGGACTGGACTTGGGCATCACGGTCAGCGAAGGGCATTGCAGCACCTCGCGTACCTTGAACACATTGATCCCGTAGAGCTGCTGGCCGTCGAGACGGAACAACAACAGCTCCAGGCGATTCTGCCCTACCAGTTGCGTGCGCTGGTTTACCGAATCCATTACACCAGCCATGCCCAGACTCCTACACCAACGCTAAGTGTGTTGCGACGCACATTCATGATTAAACGGCACGGCGCTTGCTTTTTAACTCTTATGAACACAGAACCGACATTTTTCCGACGCCTGACATCCACCCTCCGCAGATTGCTCTGTGCGATGTCGGCCGTCTGCCTGTTCAACGCTGGCAGCCCTGCCCTTGCTGACGAAGTTACCTTGCCTGACATGCTTATCGGCGTCACCCAGGGCTTTCTTGAATTCACCGTAGAAGACTACCTGGCCACCAGTCAAACGGAAGGTCGTTACGAAATCCAGGTCAACAAGCTCGATCCGCGCCTGCGCATGCCCATGTGCGACAAGGAATTGACAGCCACACTTGAAAGCCCGGCCAAGCCGCTGGGACGGGTGACGGTCAAGGTTCGCTGTGAAGGCAGTTCCCCGTGGACGGTGTTCGTACCCGCTCAAGTCCGCCTGTTTCGCGATGTCGTGACCACCACCCGGCCCCTGCGCAGGGCCGACATCGTCGAGCCCGCAGACGTGATCCTGCGCGAACGTGACATCAGCCTGATCACCCAGGGCTACCTGACGAGCGCAGACCAGGCGATTGGCCAGCGACTTACCCGACCAATGGTCGCGGATCAGGTGGTGACGCTGGTCAATCTCGAACAGACCGAAGTCATTCGCAAAGGTGATCAGGTAGTGATTACCGCCCGCAGCGGCACGCTGAGCGTGCGGATGCCCGGCGAAGCGCTGTCCAACGGCGGCATGAGCGAACAGATTCGCGTGAAAAATCTCAACTCCCGACGGGTCATCAAGGCGCAAGTGACCGCGCCGGGGCAGGTGGAAGTGGCCATGTAGGAACGTGAAGAGGTGGCATTGCCCGGGGCTGTTCCCTAAACTGTGGCGCATGCAGCAGACGTGCTGGCGCTCGCGGGCTCATTGATAAAATGAGTCTAAAGTTTTCACAGGGATGGCCGAAAACATGGCAAGCGTCCAAATACTCAGAGGTTTTTACCATGGTCATCGATTTCAGCCGTTTGAACAGCTCTTCGCCATTGACGGGCAGTACACGTACCAGCGCCGCCAAGGACACCGCCGAAGCCGGCCAGTCCGCAGCGCTGAAAACCCCGGCCGAACAGGCCTCCGTCAAGAGCGGGGAATCGGTACACCTCAGCAATGAGGCTCAGCAGTTGCAACAGGTCACTGACAAGCTGCGCGATCAGCCTGCCGTCGACAAGGCCCGCGTGGCCGAGTTGAAAGCAGCGATTGCCGATGGCAGCTATAAAGTCGACAGCAACCGTGTAGCCAGCAAACTGCTCAACTTCGAAGCCCAGCGCTAGGCCTCGGCCTGCGCCAGGCTTTTGGACGCTTAAAACCCAAGGCCAGCCATGCACGACACTAATTTATTGCAACTGATCAACGACGACTTTGCTCCAGCTCAATACCTGCTGGAGTTGCTGCAAACCGAGTCCATCGCCTTGCACGGTCGCGACATGCCTCTGCTCGAAGACATTCTGGCGCAGAAGCAGGCAATGATCATTCTGCTCGAACAGCATGGCCGCAAGCGCAGTGAAATCCTCGCCAGCCTGAACCTGCCGGTCAATCGCAGCGGCCTGGAGCAACTGGCCAGCCAATCGAGCGTTGGCGCGCAACTGCTGGAGCAGAGCGACGCCCTGACTGACCTTCTGGCCCAATGCCAGGCGGCGAACGCCAACAATGGCCAGTCGATCCTGGTTCAGCAGGCCGCCACGGCCAACCAGCTGAAAATCCTCACCGGCGGCGAACCGCCAGCACTTTATGATGCACGCGGATCCACCGCGAAGCTTGCGAAGCCGCGTCCGCTCAGTCAGGCTTGAGCCTGCAAATGATCACGCCCTATCAAGACTCGCAACATGCTGGCAGTATAGTGGCCAGCCGTAGTCATATTTTGTCTGGAGATTGATTAACCGTGTCCAATGCCTTAAACGCGGAAGATGCCCCGCAGCCACCCAAGGTGCTTACCACACCGTTGGAGATCTCCGGCAACCTGCGCCAATTGCAAGACAGCCATGATCCGCTGATCATCACTTTCCACGAACGCACCCAGCGCTTCCAGAGCTATCTGGTCGACGTTGACCGCGAACGTGGCATCATCAAGCTCGACGAAATGATCCCCCGCGACGGCGAACGTTTCATGCTGGCCGGCGAACCCTTCCGGGTCGAAGGTTTTCATGAAGGCGTGCGCATCGCCTGGGAAAGCAACGGCCAACCGACGCTCGACGAGTCCGGTGACGAGCGCTGCTACATTGCCCCGCTGCCAGACGAAGTGGTTTACCACCAGCGCCGCAATGCATTCCGCGCCGCATTGAAGCTGGCCCAACTGGTTGACATCGACCTGGACGGTGAAAAGCTCAAGACGCCGATCCGTGGCAAGCTGCTGGACATCTCGGCGACGGGCTGCAAGCTGCGCTTCGATGGCGACATCACCGAAAGCCTGCAACTGGGTCAGGTCTACGACCGCTTCGCCGCCGCCCTGCCCTTCGGCAAAATGACGGCACCGGTCGAACTGCGCTACCTGCATTTCGAAGAAAGAATCTCCACCACCTTCGCCGGTATCCGCTTCCACAACATGAGCGGGCTGGTGCAGCGCCAGGTCGAGCGATTCGTCTATCAGCTTCAACGTGAAGCGCGACGCTTCGACAAAGACGACCTGTAACAGCAGGCGCCTGTGAAAACGGGCAGTCCCTTGCGGTGACTGCCCGTTTTTTTTATGCCTGTCTTTTACCCCAGGCTTCAGGGAATGGCATCCGGAATGTTTTTTCCGTGCCCTGCATCCGGCCCCTCTGCAGGTGGTGTGGATCGCGCTTCGGTCCGTGGCTTCGATTCAGATTCGGACTCAGGTTCAGGTTCAAGCTCCGGCTCCGGCTCCGGCTCCGGCTCCGGCTCCGGCTCAGGATTGACCGGGCTTTGCATCTGCTCCTGCACCGATTGTTCATCGACCCGGGGATCAAGCGCCGCCACCAGCGGCGAGCTCGACATGCTGTCCGGCATCGCCACGTGGTGCAGCGGCGCGTCGTCCACCTGATGCAGGTTGGTGACCGCTTTCGGGCGGATCCGCCACACCAGCACCAGCGCGAAGAAGCTGAAGAAGGCATACAGCATGTGGCTGCCGAACATCTTCATCAGCACACCGGCCACCAGCGGCCCGATACTGGCGCCGACACCGTAGGTCACCAGCAGCATGGCCGTCAGCGACACCCGCCGGTCGGCCTCGACATGGTCATTGGAAAACGCGACCGCCAGCGGGTACAGGCAGAACTTCACCAGCGAGCAGATGAACCCCATGATGAACAGCACTTCCAGCGGCACCTGCTGCATGATCGCCAGCGGCAAACCGGCAACGACCAGCACCAGGGCGAAACAGCGGATCAACAGCGCCCGGTCATAACGATCGGAGAGCCAGCCCAACGGCCACTGCACCAGCAGGCCGGCAAAAATGCAGGTACCCATGAACAGACCGACCTGCTCGGTGGACAGTCCCTGCTGCGAGGCATACAGCGGCGCCAGGCCGTAGAACGAACCAATGATCAGCCCGGCCCCCAGCACCGTACTCAACGACTGCGGCACGCGCTTGATGAAGAAGCGCGGATCCATCGGCGCAGGGCGCAGTGGCGCCGGGTGAATGCGCCGGGTCAGGGCCACCGGCACCAGGCACAGGGCAAAGCACAGGGCCACCAGCATCAACAGCTCCGGACCGAGCGCCGGGTGCATGACCAGAATCAATTGGCCCAGCACCAGGCCCAGATAGGACGCGATCATGTAGCCGCTGAATACCGTCCCCCGCTGGGAGGCGTCGGCCTGCTCGTTGAGCCAGCTCTCGATCACCATGTACTGGCACATCATGCCGAGGCCGACGATGACCCGCAGGAAGATCCACGCCGGCAGCCAGTCCACCAGGCCATGACCCAGCACCGCCGCGCCGACGATCCCGGCACAGGCCGAATACGCCCGGATGTGCCCGACCCGGGCGATCAGCCGGTGACCGATCTTGCCACCCAGCACCAGGCCGAAGTAGTTGGCCGCCATCAACGCACCCACCCACAGGCTATTGACGTTGTCAGCCGCCAGGCGCAAGCCCAGGTAGGTACTCAACAGGCCGGAGCCGATCAACATCATCAGCGAGGCGAAATACAGTGCTCGAAAGGCTTTCCAGATCTGGCGCATCGGCGTTCCGAGCGGCTCCTTGCGGTGAGAAACAGGCTAGCGAAAAGATAGCCCGAAGACGAAGGTTCGTCAGGCCTGGGCGGCCAGGACACGGCGCTCCCAGGGGGTAATTTCATCAAAGAAGCTGGTCAATTCCAGGGTCTTCGAAGCCACGTAGCCTTCGATGAACTCCTTGCCGAACAGTTCCTTGGCCAATGGGCTACGGTTCAGACGTTCAAGCGCGGCGTGCAAGGTACAGGGCAACACAAGATTGTCCGGCACCTCGAACTCACCCTGGATCGCGGCGCTGGGCTCCAGCCGGTTCTCGATGCCATGCAACCCCGCTGCCAGGCTGGCGGCAATCGCCAGGTACGGGTTGGCATCGGCACCCGGCAAGCGGTTCTCGACCCGACGCGCAACCGGCGCGCTGGCCGGGATGCGCAAGCCGGCCGCACGGTTGTCGTGGGACCAGCAGGCGTTGTTGGGAGACGCAAAGGGGTGGCACAAACGCTGGTAGGAGTTCACGTTCGGCGCAAACAACGCGGTGAAGTCCGCCATCGCCGCCTGCTGACCGCCGATGAAATGACGGAAGGTCGCGGTCGGCTCGCCCGCCTCGTCGCTGAATACGTTCCGAGCGCTGCCCACTTCGACGATGCTCTGGTGGATGTGCATCGAACTGCCCGGCGTGTGCGCCAACGGCTTGGCCATGCAGACCGCGGTCAGGCCGTGCTTGAGCGCGACTTCCTTGAGCAGATGCTTGAACAGGAACGTCTGGTCGGCCAGCTGCAGCGCGTCGCCATGCAGCAGGTTGATCTCGAACTGACTGACGCCCATCTCGTGCATGAAGGTGTCGCGGGGCAAGCCGAGCGCCGCCATGCACGCGTAGACTTCCGTGAAGAACGGGCGCAAGCCATTGTTGGAACTGACGCTGAATGCGCTTTGGCCGTCTTCGCGCCGACCGTCCAGACCCAGCGGCGGCTGGAAGGGTTGCGTCGGGTCGGGGTTGGGCGCAAAGACGAAGAATTCCAGTTCGGTGGCCACCACAGGCGCCAGGCCGCGCGCCGCGTAACGCGCGATCACCGCCTTGAGCTGGCCTCGGGTCGACAGGCGTGAGCTTTCGCCCGTCAGCTCATCGGCGTCGCAGATCGCCAATGCCCGTGGCGGCTGGCTCCAGGGCAAGCGATGAACCTGCGCAGGATCGGCCACCAGCGCCAGGTCGCCGTCATCGCTGCCATAAAAACGGGCCGGCGGATAACCGCCCATGATGCATTGCAGCAGCACGCCTCGCGCCATCTGCAGGCGCCGCCCTTCGAGAAACCCGTCGGTGGTCATGACCTTGCCGCGCGGCACGCCATTGAGGTCCGGGGTCACGCATTCAATTTCGTCAATGCCGATCAATCGCTGTGCGAGTGAACCCTGGCCCTCGGTCGTCATGACGCTTTCCCTTGTAGTGCAAGCCGTGAACGGCGACCGTACAAAATAGGCTGCACCTGTTCGCAATATCAAGCAGCGAAAAACAAAAACATCATGGCAAATAGAGACTGAACACACCGCCGCCCAACGGACCGCCATTGCTGATACGCGTGTGCCCGCCCACGCCGTTACGCTGGTGCAAGGCCGCAATCCGTCCGGCGAAATACAGGCCCAGCCCGGTACTGCCACTGCTGTGGTTGATGCCCTGCACGTAGTCCGCCTGGCGCTCGATCATCTCGGCCGGGTACCCGTCACCATCGTCATTGATGGTCAGCACCAGTTGCCCGGCTTCATCGCTGACACTGATCAACACCGCGTGGCGAGCGTAACGAACGGCGTTATTGATGCAGTTGCCCAGCACCGAGGCGATCAGCTCCCGGTCGAAAAAGCCCAACGGGCTCAACGGGTCCACTTCATAGGTCGCCATGATGCCGCGACTGGCGAACACGTCCTGATGGCAGGCCAGTTGCGCTTCGATGAAATCGTCCAGTTCGTGATAGGCCGGTTGCAGCGGCATCTGGTTGACGCCGAGCTTGTACAGCCCCAGCAGTTGCACCAGCATGCCGTTGAGGTGGGCGAACTCGAACTCGATCACGCCCTGCTCCGGCGTCTGCCCCTGCGGGTTGGGCAAACGTGCCAGCCATTGGCTGTGGGCCTGCATCAGCAGGGTCAGGGAGTTCTTCATGTCGTGCACGGTGGAGGCAATCACCGTGGAGAAATCCAGTGCCGGGTCGTCCTTGCTCATTCGCCAAACGCCTTGAGTTTCAGTTTCTGGTAACGCGGGAAGCGCGCATCGGTGTCAGGCATCAGGCCGACCATTTTCAGGCAGGCCCGACACTCTTCCAGTTCCGCCGACGGCACACTGGTGTCCGTGCCGTGCAGCAGTGACTGCGCCATGTTCAGCGCGATGCTGATGTTCTTTGGCTGCATCGCCAGGGCCTTGCGGAATACCGTTCGCGCTTCGGCCAGGTTGCCGGTCTTGTACACCCGCACGCCCTGGCGATTGAGATCGGCCGCGGCGTTGCTGGAGTTGAGAATGTTCGGGTCATCGGTCAGCTTGGCGATGCCCTTCATCACGTTCGGGTCGTCGCCGTAGATCTCTGCGCAGTTTTTCAGCATCGACGCCCCCGCATCGGCCTGACCGAGCATCTGCAGTTGCTTGGCCACCAGCAGCGCGGCTTCGGCGCTCATGAACTGTTCCATGCCATCGAGGCGCAGCATGGCTTGTTCGGTCAGTTTGTCCGCGGTTTCGGCATCGTTGAGCAACAGGCTGGTGGCTTTCATCAGCCGTGCGCGGATCTGCAGGCCCGGGTCACCAGGGTTTTCCTTGGCCACGGCGCTCAGGGTGGTGTTGATCTCCAGGCGGGTGCGGGTGTCCAGGCCCCGGTCACTGCCTTTGCTGATCAAGGCATGGGCCAGGCCGAGGTTGCTTTCGGCGTCCTTGTAACGCGATTGCGCGCCCTGGCTCACGGCCTGCCGATAGGCCCGGGAGGCGGTGTCGAAATCTTCGTTGGTCATCGCCAGCTTGCCCAGCAACGCCTGCCGGCGAACCGCCAATGGCGACAAGCGAATCGCCTCCTCCAGCACCTGCTGCGCGCCCTTGGTGTCACCTTCGGCGACCAGCACATCGGCCATGCCGTCGTAGAGCGCCGGCATCATCGGGAACACTTTCAGGGCTTTTTCATAGACACCTTTGGCCTGCGCGACCTGGCCGCGCTTGAACAGCAACTGCCCCAAACCGGCAAAGGCCCAGGGCAACGGCCGGTCGGCAATGATGCCGTCGTACAGACGCTCCAGCGCCTCGTTCTGATTCAGGTCACGCAGGGCATCGGCGCGATAGCGCAGGCACAGCGGCGAATAGCGAATGTCCTGTTTGCACAGGGCGATGCAGGCATTGAGCACTTCGGCCGGTTTGCCACGGTCGAGGGCCTGCAGGATGGGTTTGAGCAGATTCTTGCGCTGCACCAGCCGCTCCAGGCGCTGGGCCAGGCCCGAACGGTTGAACGGCTTGGTCAGGTAAGCGTCGGGCTCGTGCTCCAGGGCACTGAGCACCATGGCCTGGCTGGTCTCGGCGGTGACCATGACGAACACGGCTTCATGGCTGATGAGCTTCTCGGACATCAGGTCTTCGAGCACCTGCTGGCCGTTTTTCCTGCCGTCGCCGAGGTGGAAATCCTGAAGGATGAAATCGTAGGCCTTCTGCGAACACATCTTCAGCGCCTGTTCGCCGGTGTCGGCCGTATCGACGTCCTTGACGCCCAGTTCGCGCAGCATGGAACGCACCGAGCTACGGAAATCGGAGAAATCATCGACGATCAGAAAACGCTTTTGGTGATACGACAGCATCGAAGATTTCCAGGCAATTTGAAGTAGAAGATCATGGCTGTCCGGGTTATCGGCCAGCAAGGCCGTTCACTTGAAGGAAAGGGCATGCAAATCTCTTGTGCCGTCGAAATCACCAGGCGCTCTACAGCGTGACCGGCGTCACCAGCGCTGCGTTGTCAAAGTAGTTGCTCAGGTTCTGGTAAACCAGATCGGCCATGGCCTGGCGCGTCTCGTGGGTGCCGCTGCCGATATGCGGCAACAGCACCACGTTGTCCATCGCCAGCAGCGCGGCCGGAACGTTCGGTTCGTCGTCGAACACATCCAGGGCGGCGCCGCCGATTTCCCCTTCGAGCAGCGCCGTGACCAGCGCCGGCTCATCGACCACGCTGCCCCGGGCCACATTGATCAGGAAGGAGGTTGGACCGAGCGCGCGCAGGACCTGACGGTTGATCATGTGGCGGGTCTCGGCGCCGCCGGGCACGATGACCACCAGGTAATCCGCCGCCGTGGCCAGCGCCTCGAGGTCGGCGTAATGCTCGTAGGCAACGTCCGCGTAAGGCCCGCTGGGCCGGTAGTAGGCCACCTTCATCTCGAACGCCGACACCATCCGCGCGATGGTTTTGCCGATCTGTCCCAGGCCAACGATGCCGCAGGTCTTGCCATGCAGGCCGTTGCCCAGGGGAAACTTGCCCTGCTGCCAGTGACCGGCGCGCACGAAGCGCTCGGCTTCGCTGATCCGCCGCGACACGCAGAGCATCAAGGCCAGCGCGGTCTCCGCCACGGCATTGTTGAGCACCTGCGGCGTGTTGCTGAGCTGGATACCACGCCCGGCGAGGTAAGCGCAGTCGACCTTGTCGTAGCCAACCCCGAAGCTGGTGATCACCTGCAGATTGGGCAACTGATCCAGCGCCTGATTGTCCGCCCCATAGACGCCGCTGGTGACCACGGCGCGGACGGCGTGGCCATGGGCACTGGCCCATTGTGCAAAATCAGCCATTTCCCAACGCTTGTGCACGCGGTAGTGGTCTTCCAGAGACTGCATCAGCGTGGGGTGCATCGGCCCCCACACCAGAACATCACCTTGGCTTTGAGTCATCGTTGCGCTTCCTTGGAAAGTGACGGAGCGTGCGCGACGGCACGCGCCATAAAACGGCCGCCCGGAGCCCCTGGACACCGGACGACCCAAGGTGCTTCAGGGACGCGTGCCGACCTCGGCGGCCTGCGCCGTCCAGGGTTTGACCTGCTCGCTGAGGGTCAGCCCCAGGCCCGGCCGGGTCGGCACCAGCATGCGGCCGTCGCGGGTTTCCAGGCGTTCGTTGAACAGCGGCTCGAGCCATTCGAAGTGCTCGACCCACGGCTCGGTCGGGTAGGCCGCCGCCAGGTGCACGTGCAACTCCATGGCGAAATGCGGCGCCAGCATCAGCCCGGCCTGTTCGGCCATGGCCGCGACCTTAAGGTACGGCGTGATGCCGCCCACCCGTGGCGCATCGGGCATCAGGAAATCGGCGCCGCGCAACTTGATGAACTCGGCATGCTCGGCGACGCTGGTGAGCATTTCACCGGTGGCGATCGGCGTATCGAATTGCTGCGCCAACGCGGCGTGGCCTTCGGCGTCGTAGCAGTCCAGCGGTTCTTCGATCCAGATCAGGTTGTACTCTTCGAATTGACGGCACATGCGCTGGGCCGTCGGTCGATCCCATTGCTGGTTGGCATCGACCATCAGCGGGAACTGGTCGCCCAGGTGTTTGCGCACGGTGCTGACGCGCTGGATGTCGATGGCGCAATCCGGCTGCCCCACTTTCAACTTGATCCCGCCAATGCCCTTTTCCCGGGACAGGTCGGTGTTCTTCAACAGTTGATCCAGCGGGGTGTGGAGGAAACCACCGGAGGTGTTGTAGCAGCGCACCGAATCACGCTGGGCACCCAGCAGGCGCGCCAGCGACAGGTTGGCGCGCTTGGCCTTCAAGTCCCACAGCGCCACATCGAACGCGCCAATGGCCTGGGTCGACATGCCGCTGCGCCCGACCGAGGCGCCGGCCCAGCACAGCTTGGTCCAGAGCTTGGCGATGTCGCTGGGGTTTTCACCGATCAAAGCGGGGGCAATTTCCTGGGCGTGGGCGAATTGCCCTGGACCGCCTGCACGTTTCGAGTAGCTGAAGCCCAGGCCGCGATGGCCGTCGATGGTTTCGATTTCCGCGAACAGGATGGCGATCTCGGTCATCGGCTTCTGCCGACCGGTCAGAACCTTGGCATCACTGATCGGGTTGGCCAGCGGCAGGATGACCGACGACACGCGCACCCAGGCGATACGGTCGTCATCGGAGGACTTGATGGAAGGTTGTTGTGCGAGCATGGGGTTCTCCTTGGATTGAAAAGGCTCAGGAACGGGACGGTTCGGAATTCAACGGGGCGTTTTCGACGGCCTGCGCCGCCGGGTCTTCAAAGTCATCGAGCTCCAGGCGCTTGAGTGGGCCGACGATGAACAGGTAGGCGAACGCGCCCAGCAACCCCATCCCCGCCACGTACATCAGCGCGACGTCGAAGGAGCCCAGCTGGTTGATCATCACGCCGATGGCGATCGGGGTGACGATGCTGGCCAGGTTGCCGCAGAAGTTGAACATCGCCCCGCTCACGCCCATGGCCCGGGCCGGGGAAACATCGCCGACGATGCACCAGCCCAGGTTGCCGACGCCCTTGGCAAAAAAGGCAATCGACATCACCAGAATGACCAGGGCAATGGACTGGGTGTAGTTGGCGATCACGATGCTGCTGGAGAGCAACAATCCGCAGATGATCGGCGTTTTGCGCGCGGCAGTGAGGCTGAACCCCTTGCGCAGCATCCAGTCCGACCAGCCCCCGCCGATCATGCCGCCCAGGCATCCGGCGATGGGTGGAATGGCCGCTACCAGACCGACCTTGAGCATGGTCATGCCCTTGGCTTCGATCAGGTAGGTGGGGAACCAGGTCAGGAAAAACCAGGTGATGGACGTCAGGCAGAACTGGCCCAGGTAGATCCCCGCCATCATCCGGTTGCCGCCGATGGCCTTCATTCTTTTCCAACTGAAGGGGGTCTTCACGTCACCGAGGGTGGGCAGGCCGCCGCCGGCTTCGATGTAGTCGATTTCCGCCTGGTTGACGCGCTTGTCCTTGCGCGGCTCGTGGACCATGCGGAACCACAGCAGACCAATCAGGATGCCCGCGCCGCCGGTCACCCAGAACACATGCTGCCAACCCCAGGTGCTGACCAGCCAGACCATCAGGGGCGTGAACGCGGCCAGGGCAAAATACTGCGCCGACTGAAACACAGCCGTGGCCAGGCCACGCTCGTGTCGCGGGAACCACATCACCGTCAGGCGGTTGTTGGCCGGGAACGCTGGCGCTTCGGCAATCCCCATCATGAAGCGCAGGACAAAAAGCGCGAGGAAGGCCGAGCTGAACAGGGCGACGTAGCCCTGGAGGAAGGTGAAGACCGACCAGATGATCAGGCTCATGCCCAACACAAGCCGGGAGCCGAAGCGGTCGAGAATGATGCCGCCCGGGAGCTGCATCGAGGTGTACGCCCAGCCGAATGCCGAGAAGGCAATGCCCATGGTCATGGCATCGAAGCCAAGATCGGTGCGCATGCTGGGGGCGGCAATCGACAGCGTTGCCCGGTCAACGTAGTTGAACACCGTGACGATGAAAATCATCACAAGGATGAGATAGCGGACGTTGGTCTTCGCTATCGACTGCGTGGGGTTGATCACTTGTTGTTTTCCTTATTGTGAGTTGTAGCGGTGAATCCGTATGGCCCTTGAAGATCCCGTGAACAGCCGATGATTGCGCAATCATTATTGGCTTTTAAAAAGGTCGCCCTCGGCAAAACAGGGCGACCTTCGAATCGATACTACACTGATTGCGCAATCATTCAACCATGCACCTGTCGCCAAACCGATGTTCAGTTCAGGTGCTGGCGCGGTCGATGAGGGTGAAACCGGTGTCGATGCGCACCGGATCATGCTGGGACGCCGGGTTTTCGAAACGCTCCAGAAGCGCTTGGGCCACACGCAGGCCGATGGTTTTGCCGTCGACGCTGACGGTGGACAAGGCGGGATAGACGTGTGCCGCGCTGCTCAGGTCGCCGAATCCCATCACGGCGAGATCTTGCGGCACCTTCAACCCCCGACTGGCGGCTTCGGCCAACACACCCTGGGCGACGGTGTCGGAACTGCAGACGACGACCTCGGGCGGCGTGGGCTGATCCAGCAGCCGTTGCAGACCTTCGCGTCCGACTTCCAGGGTCGCCGGTGGCGCGAGGACTTCCATGGGCACTTCTTCAACGCCCAGTCGCATGAGCTCGGCCATCAGGCTGTGGCAACGACGCAAGCCACGGTGATCGCTGATGCTCACCACGGAAAAGCGCTTGTAGCCTTTGGCGACCAGATGCCGGGCGGTCGCCTCCCCCACTTTCTCATGGGAAAAACCCACCAGCATGTCCAGCGGATCTTCACTCAGGTCCCAGGCCTCCACCACCGGAATGCCAGCTTGCGCGAGGCGCAGGCGACTGGATTCGGTGTGCAGGGTGCCGGTCAGCACGATGCCATCGGGGCGTCGTCCGAGGACGGCTTCGAGGAGTTTCTCTTCCTGTTCCGCCGAATAACCGGTCAGGCCCAGCAGCGTCTGGTAGCCCGCCTGGGTCAGACGGTCCATCAGCGCTTGCACGGTGTCGGCAAAAATGGAGTTGGCGATGGTCGGCAGGAAAATAGCCACCAGGCGGCTTTTGTTACTGGCCAGACCACCGGCCAGCATGTTGGGCACATAACCGGTCTGACGCACCGCTTCACGGACTTTTTCGCGAGTGTTTTCGGAGACCAGTTCCGGCCGGTGCAACGCCCTGGACACGGTCATCGGCGAAACCCCGGCGACCTTGGCCACATCGATCAGCGTCAGGCTGGACGGCGTCCTGGCGGCTGATGGGTCAGTGGAGAGCGCTGCGGGTTTCTTGGCCATGAACAGTTCCGAATACGCGGCGCAGTTTCCTGGCGTCGCAAAAAAAGCAGTAGGTGAAGGCGCCCAACTTAACAAAGCCGGGCTGATTATTCACGATACTGCTTTTATTTCGAACGCACGGGACAACCCGCGAGTCAGACCTCGCCCACCAGCACGTCGGCGATGCGGATACTCAACGCCGCACCTGTCAGTGTCGGGTTCACGCAGGAGGACGATGGCATCACGCTGGTCCCGGCGATGAACAGGTTCGGGTGGTCATGGGTGCGGCAATCGCGGTCGACCACCGAGTCCTTCGGATCGTCGCCCATGATGGTCGTGCCCATGATGTGCTGACGGTTCTGGAAGCCCACGTCAGTGCTGACGATATCGGCATCAAGCAGTTTGGCGAACTGCTTGAAGTCCTCCAGCGCCTTCTCCTTGCCGGCGTGCCAGTAGTCCGGAACGCTGTAGTAGATTTCCGGCACCGGCAAACCGATTGCATCGAACTTGGTCTTGCTCGGCGTGACGCGGTTTTCCGGCAGCGGCAGGGTTTCGAAGTCCACGGCCCAGTTCAGCGAGCGCGCCGATTGCAGTTGGATCTGCTCATCCAGCTTGGAGCCCAGCACGCCTTTGGCGATCAGGTTCGAGGTGATCTGCGAGGTCGGCACGGTGTTGCGCACCTTGATCTTGTAACTCGGATACTGCTCGCGGAAGGCACCGTCGCGGCTGTTCAGGTAGACCAGCAATTGCGTCGGCCCCTGGCCCGGCCACATGTCTTCCTTGGTCATGACGTTCATGCTGATGCCGGTGTGGTCCATCAGGTTGCGGCCGACCTGGTCCGAGGAGTTGGCGATCCCGTTCGGGTATTTTTCCGACGTCGACATCAGCAGCAGCTTCGGCGATTCGATGCCGTAGGCTGCGAGCACGAAGGCGCGGGCGGTCAGCTTGTGCGTGGACTTGTCGGGGCGCATGTACCAGATGGCGGTGATCTTGCCATCATCGCCGGCTTCGATCTTGTACACCACCGAGTTGTCCAGCACCTTGGCGCCATGGCGCTCGGCCTCGTCGATGTGCATCGAACCGTCGTACTTGGCGGCCGTCGGGCACACCGGGTTGCAGTTGTTGTTGCCGGCGCACGGCGGACGCTTGCCGTAGGGACGGGTGGCCCGGCCATTGGGTTCGAGGATCGGGTTGTAGCCGCCCTTGCTCAACAGCTCGGACAGGCGCTTGAACATGTAGCTCGGTTTCAGCCCTTCCATCGGGTATGGAATCGAACGTGGCGGGAACGCGTCGCCGCCCTGCCCGCTTTCATCCTGACCATCGACGCCGGAAACACCCAGTTCGAGTTCGGCACGGGCGTAGAACGGCTCCAGTTCGTCATAACTGATCGGCCAGTCACGACCACGACCGTAGAGCGATTTGAGGCGGAAGTCGTTGGGCAGCATGCGCCACAGGGACGAGCCGAAGTGCCAGGTGGTGCCACCGACCACCCGCAGGTAGGAGGTGTTGTATTTCACCGGGCCGACCTGTTGCAGGTAGTCGCCATAGGTGGACGGCGCGTGGGGCAGGCTCGGGTACGGCGAACCGGCACCCTGCAGCTTGGCGTTGGCCAGCGACAGCTTGACCGGGGCATTGCGGAACGTCTCCACGATGTCACGACGATTCACCCGAGGACCGGCCTCCAGCACGATCACCGACTTGTTCGCCTTGGCCAGACCGGTAGCGATCAGGCCGCCCATGACGCCAGAGCCGATGATGACCACATCGGCATCGAATTGATCGCTGCTCATATTTTCGAATCCTGAATAGCTGCTGGTTTGGCGCCCCAGGTAGCCGGGCCGCCGCCATAAGTTGGGATGATGAGAATGCCGTGGGTCGGCAGGTACATCATGGCTTGGGAATAAGCGACCAGCTCCGCATCCGCCGGCTCGCCGACGATGCCCAGGTACCAGGCCGAGATGATGCTGGTCGCCGTCGCTTTCAACGAGGCGTCCGCGTCGGGCTGCGCCAGGTACTCATCGACGTGCTTGTAGCCCTTGGCCGCGATCAGTTGCTTGAGCGCGATGGCATTGGTCGAGAAGTTCGGCGCGCGCTTGTCCAGCGCGGCGTAGTAACGCGCGGCCAACACCGGATTCACAGGGCGGCTGACCAGAAACTGCGACAGCGCGATGAAGTCGTCGCTGGAGACCTGCGCCGCCAGCACCGACTGCCACGGCATTACGCCGCTGACCAGCGCCGTCAGCCCCAGGGCCACGGAACCGCGCAACAGATTGCGCCGGGAGAATCCCGTCGGCGCTTCGGCTTGAACCGGTACTTGCTTGTGCGTCATAGAAGTGTCCATTACTCAGGCTCCCTTGCGGCGGCGGGCAATCACCCACAGGCCGATCAGCACGCACACCAGGATGATTGCCGGGATCGTGAATTTGGCCAGCACCGCCAACGGCGCCTTCGGGCCACCTTCGCGGACCTGTGCCACATCGGCGGCGGAAACAACACGGTCGGCATTGCCGTAGCGCGACAGCACGTAGTTGCTGACGTCGGCAATCTGCTGATCATTCAGGCGATCGGTGAACAGCGCGTCCGGACCAAACCCGGGCATGTCGATGGCCACGCCGCCGACTTCGCGATGCACGCCATACACGATGGCCGCGATCAGGTTGTCGCTGCGGGCGGTGGCGGTGTTGTTGAACAGCGAAGGAAACTCCTTGTTGCCCTGGCCGTTTGGCTGGTGGCAGTTGGCGCAGGTGCCGCTGAAGATGTGCCAGCCCGGGTTGTCTTCGGGTTTGCCGCCACGCAGGGTCAACTCATCGACCGACGCCTGACCGTATTCATGCCGGGCCTTGGCTTCACCGGTCTTGATCGGCGTGGTTTGCAGCAGGTAAGCGGCGATGGCCTTGAGATCGGCGTCGCTCAGGTATTGCAGGCTGTGCTCGACCGCCTCGGCCATGGGGCCAGCGGCCTGGGCCTTGCCCTCGACGTGCCCGGTGCGCAGGTACGCCACGAGCTCGTCGCTCGACCAGGCACCAATGCCACTGACCTTGTCGGAGGTGATGTTCGGCGCATACCAGCTGCCCAGCGAGCCGCCGGCCAGCGGCTTGCCACTGTCCGCCGCCATCAGCACGTTGCGCGGGGTGTGGCAGGTATCGCAGTGGGCCAGGCCGTTGACCAGGTAGTCGCCCCGGTTGACCTCGGCCGACTTCGCGGGGTCCGGCGTGAAACGTTTGTCGCTGTGGAACAACGCGTTCCAGCCCATCATCGAAGCACGCACACTGAACGGGAAATCCAGCGCGGTTTTGCGGTTCGGCGTGTCGACCGGCTGCACTTCATGCATGAAGTAATCGTAGAGCGCGGCGATATCGCTGTCGGTCATTTTCGAATAGGAGGTGTACGGCATCGCCGGATACAGGTGGGTGCCATCCGGCGTCACGCCATCCCGTACCGCACGGGCGAATTGCTCGGCGGTGTAGTTGCCGATACCGGCGGTTTTCGAAGGTGTGATGTTGGTCGAGAAGATGGTGCCCATCGGCGAGCTGAGCGAGTAGCCACCGGCAAACGCTTTCCCGCCCGGTGCGGTGTGACACGCCACACAGTCAGCGGCTACGGCCAGGCGCTTGCCAGCGGACGAGTCGCTGTCGAGCGACTCGCCATTGGCCGTGCCGGCCGTGGCGAGCCCCAGGGTGATCAATCCTGCAAAGGCATAGGCCCTGCTTTTTCCTTTATCAATGCGACGCGGCATGAGTCCTTCCCCAGGCAACTGCTTTGGTTTTTTCACGGCTGTGAAAAACAGGAACACCTGTCCCCTTCATCTAGAAAATCAAGATCAAGAGGTACGATGTCGTATGAATTTGCGGGGAATATTTCACACAATGTAACACTTGGCAACAAGAAGAAAAGGCCAAGTGCCATCTTTTGTATATTTGTGCTGAATGCTCTAGATCGCTGCTTACAAAGATTGTTGAGAAAAATTCCGCGTCTTACCATGCGTCGCTTACGGCATCGGTGGGCGATTTTTTGTTACAGGAAATGGCTAAAAAACGGCTGATGACCCTTCAGTTTTGGACAACTTTGCCGAAAGACGTACGACGACTTGCGTTTTCTGACCACCCCGAAAACGCCTCTCCCCTCACATGCCCGCAGGATGCCTTATGAGTTGGATCAATGACGCAAAACTCTCGACCAAACTGATCACAGCCTTTGCGCTGTGCGCCTTCATCACGCTGGGAGTCGGCGTGCTGGGGAGCAACGGGGTGAGCGAGCTATCGACCAGCTTGCGGTCGGTGTTCAACAACAACCTGGTCGCGGTCGCCGGCATCGGCCAGACCAAGATCAAGGCAGTCGGACAGACTCGAGACATGTACCGGCTCTACGTCGCCACGGCCGCCGGCTTGCCGCAGAGCACCAAGGATGAATTCCTTGCCTCCATGAAAGCCAACCAGCAGGCCAGCGAAAAAGCCTTCGTCGAATACCGCAAAACCAAGCTGGCGGACGACGAACGCGCCGCCGGCGACCGGATGGAAAAAGTCTGGCCGACGTACCAGGCGATCGTGCAGAAGTACCTGGAGTTGATGAAGGCCGGCGACCTGGAGAACGGCCGCGCCTTGCTCATGGGTGATTTGCAGAAGACCTACCGCGTGGTCATGGACGAATTGACCATCATGACCGACTCCAACGACAAGCAAGTCAGCGAAGCCGCGAAAAAATCGATCGAGTCGGAATCGTCCGCCAAGACTTCGCTTTACATCGGCATCGTGCTGGCCTTCCTCGCCGCGATCCTGCTTGGCCTGTTCATCAGTCGCCTGATCAGCCGCCCTATCGCCTACGCCGTGGCCAGCGCCCGCAGCATCGCCGGTGGTGACCTGACCCAGCACATCACCAGCACCGGTCGCGATGAGGCCGGCCAACTGCTCACGGCACTGGCCGACATGCAGGGCAGCCTGAAAAGCACCATCGAGCAGATCGCCAGCGCTGCAGACCAGTTGGCGTCCGCCGCCGAAGAGCTGACCGCTGTCACGGACAATGGCAGTCGCGGGCTGATTCGCCAGAACGACGAGATTCAACAGGCAGCCACCGCCGTCACGGAAATGACCTCCGCCGTGGAAGAAGTCGCGCGCAACGCCGTCTCCACTTCGGAAGCGTCCCAGGCGACCAGCCTGCAAGCCAGCAATGGCCGCGACCAGGCGCGAAACGCGGTCTCGGCGATCAACAACGCCACCACCGAAATCGCCACCTCCACCACCATGGTCAAGGACCTGGCGGAACAGGTGCGGGACATCGGCAAGGTGCTGGATGTGATTCGCGGGATCGCCGAGCAGACCAACCTGCTGGCACTGAACGCCGCCATCGAAGCGGCCAGGGCCGGTGAACAGGGCCGCGGCTTTGCCGTGGTCGCCGACGAAGTCCGCGCCCTCGCGGCCCGAACCCAGGCCTCCACCGGCGAGATCGAAGGCATGATCAACAGCGTGCGCAGCAGCGCCGACGAAGCCGTAGGTGCCATGGGCAAAAGCCAGTCGCTGGTCAGCGAAACCCAAACCCTGGCACAGGCCACGGGCCAGGCACTGGAGCTGATCGCCGACGGCATCTCCCAGATCAACGACCGCAACCTCGTCATCGCCACCGCCTCCGAAGAACAGGCCCACGTGGCCCGCGAAGTGGATCGCAACCTGGTCAACATCCAGGACCTGTCCACGCAAACGGCGGCGGGTGCACACCAGACCAGTGCGTCGACCCAGGAATTGTCGAATCTGGCGGCGTCGTTCAATACGTTGGTGAGTCGGTTTCGGTTGTGATGGCTCGATAATTCGACTGAGAATGTTTGGGCGAAAGGTCAGCGTGCAATGCGCTGACCTGGCGGGATGAAGATGGTGTCCTCAAGGACACAGAGCGTACAGCTTTTTTCTGCCTCCTTGCCGGGAGGGTCATACCCTTGAAACCAGAATGGCCAATGCCCCTCTGCAGCCAAGCCTCTCGGTCGATTACAAGGGATGACGATCACATGGATGACAAGGAGCGACTCGATTTTGCAGAAAAGGTTTATTACTACGAGTTGGAAAGAAAAGAAAAACTGATAGCGCGTTTAAGCCTGCCGCTTGCAATCCTGGTCGCCTTGCTGAGTTTCTTCTCCTACCCCCTTCACAAGGCGCCCTCCACTGCCGATGGCAGCGTGGGCGTGTTTTTCTGGATCTCCTACTGGTATGCCTGCATATGTCTGGCGGTGGGCGTCTGGAATTTCTGGCGAGCATGGAATCTTCGAGTCTTCGATAAAGCCCTTTCCACTCTGGAAGATATCGACGCGTACAGGGTACAGATGCTGAAACTCTACGCAGATTTCGATGATGGCGAGGAGGAGACGAACAAGCAGATGTCCATATTCATTTACAATCAATACGTCACGGGAGCAACCACGAACGCACTGAACAATGATCGCCGCCTGGAGTACTTGAATGAGCTTTCCACGTTCATGGCGGCGACAATCCTGTTTGCACTGTTATCGTTCGTTCCGTTCTACGTTTTCCACCATCCTTAGGTGATCGAAATGACAACGCAGAAGCCACCACCACCGCCCCCTCCGCCAATGCGCTTTGTGCGAGACGACAAGCCTCGCCCCAACTCGCCACGGCCATCTGAGGCTCCCAAGCGACCGCGCTGACATATGGTACGCAGAGGTATTACCTGCCAGCTACGGAGTCACCTCATTGGTGTTGGTGCGACGGCTCGACGTGTCAACTGCTCAACCAGCACGCTGCTCAGGGCCAGAGACTTGGCTACTACACCTGAATGAAAAAAAGCCCCGCCCGAACACTGCCCGGCGGGGCTTTTTTTGACCTGCGCTACCACCCTGCAATCACCCACAAATCGATTGCCAGCAGAATGACTCGAAAGGCCAGAGTTAGATGGTGTCCCAGGCGGGGTTCGAACCTGCAACCTTCCCCTTAGGAGGGGGATGCTCTATCCAATTGAGCTACTGAGACACGAGTCGGCCACGAGAGAACGCGGCGCGATGGACGGCGTGCATGTTAACGGGCATGCCCGCGTTTGTCATGTCGTCCGTGGGGCTTTTTAAGTGTAGGCAGGCGCGCTCCTGCAAGGTGGGAATTGTTTGTCGGGCAAATTGCATCACTGCAAAATGCTATCAATGCAGATTGCAATGCGGCCTCACCTCCAGACTAATCTAACGTATTGTTTTTAAATGATTTAATAGACGTTAGACTGTTGGCACGACGGCTGCTTTCCTTGTTCGCAAAGAACAATGGAGGCCCGCCTCATGAACAGCGCCCTTTTAGTCTCGAATGCCGTCGCCCTGGCGATTGTGCTGGGGTTTCAGTTGGCCCCTGAAAACGGCGCCGAATCCGTCGCCCAGCACATGCCTCACTACCTGCAATTGCAGAAGGCGCCGCAATGGGCAGTGCAGGGTGACCAGCAGAACGTGATCGGCCAAGCCGTCACCCAGGACAGTTATTCGTCACCGGCGCCCTCTTCCGAACGCCTGGTATTTTGACCCTATCACCGAAGGAGCACAGCATGTCCAAGTCAGCCGCAGGATTTTTCATCCTTGCTCTTCTGAGCGGCATTCTTCATTTGTCTCTGGCGCAGGACTCGCCGGTGAGCGCAGCGCTGATTGCCTGTGGTGTGTTCTCATTCCTGTTCGTGCTGGCGCTGATTGCCGGTCGCCGGATCAAGTTCGATCCTGTTCTGCGCTGATTCGCAACACGCTGAGTAAATGTTCGACCGTCGCAGCCAGGTCGCCGGAGTTGTCCAGGTGATGAATGCGGCCATCTCCCTCATCGTCCCCGAACATCCGATTACGCAGCAACCGCGCCTCAATCTCCGCCAGGCTTTCACGCCCACGCTGTAGCAGCCGATCGCGCAGCACGTCATCGGTCACCGTCAACAGAATCGGCAGCAACCTTGGGTAACGGACCCGCGCCTGATTCAAATGTCCTCGAGACCCATTGACCAGCACATCGCGCCCGGCAATCAGCCATTGGTCGATCGACGCCGGGATCGCGTAGTCCAGACCGTTGGCATGCCAATGCAGCGCGAAGTCCCCTTGCTGCTGGCGGCGCGCGAATTCTTCGCGAGAAACGCCAATGGCATCCTCCCCCACCGCTTCCGCCGAACGCGTGATGATCCGGCGCGCCACTTCGCAGCCTCGCGCCTGCAAACGCCGTCGCGCGGCGTCGATGAGGCTGTCCTTGCCGGACCCGGACGGCCCCATCAGGTAAATCAGCCTGCCATCCATCCTGAATCAGCCTCTATGATCGAATTGCCACTAGTAAATCGGCCATTTGCCACTATTCTGTATAAGATAAGGAAATGTGAAGCAGTTCGCATTGTTTGCCCTCGAGAGGTCTTCCGACACCGCCTGTCGGGCAACAGGACGCGGCCAGTGATACGGATCCGGGTTCGCTTTTCAAACCAGTCCGCATTTCTGATAATTGGTGCTGGCAAAAAGCCTTTATCCGGTTCAATATTTGTCACAGAATTGACGCCAATGAACTGGCTACTTTGAGGCATGATGCGAGCCTCTTTCAATTCAGGTTGAACATTTGGCCAGAGCGCTTGTCCTAACTGACATCGTGCGGCCAATCCCGAGAACCGCTCCCCTGAACTAACCGGTTAAATATATGCGCCCAGCGAAACAGGCAATTTATTCCAGCCGTACGGCTGACAAGTTTGTCGTACGTCTGCCAGACGGAATGCGTGAACGCATTGCCGAGGTGGCCCGCAATCACCATCGCAGCATGAACTCCGAAATCATTGCGCGCCTGGAGCAGAGTCTTATTCAGGAAGGCGCACTGGGTGACGAGCTGAGCATGCGCCTTGACAGCCCGGAGCTGTCTCTGCATGAACGCGAACTGCTGCAACGCTTCCGCCAACTTTCCCATCGCCAGCAAAACGCCCTTGTCTCGCTGATTGCCCATGATGCCGAAATGGCCGCAGACGCTTCCTGATCCACCCGAAATTTAAAAGCCAGCCTGATCGCTGGCTTTTTTTTTCGCCTGAAATTCACTCACAAAAAACCCGCCAATGGCGGGTTTCAAGTACAAGCGGGTCAGAGCAGGAAGATCGTTGCCAGCCCCAGGAAGATGAAGAAGCCGCCGCTGTCGGTCATGGCCGTGATCATCACGCTGGCCCCCATCGCCGGGTCGCGCCCCAGGCGCGCCAGGGTCATGGGGATGAGCACCCCCATCAACGCGGCCAGCAGCAGGTTCAGCGTCATGGCGGCGGTCATCACCACGCCCAGCGACCAACTGCCGTAGAGCATGTAGGCGACCACACCAATCACCCCACCCCATACCAGGCCATTGATCAGGCCCACCGCCAGCTCCTTGCGCATGAGCCGCGAGGTATTGCCGGTGCTCACCTGGTCCAGCGCCATGGCGCGAACGATCATGGTGATGGTCTGGTTACCGGAGTTGCCGCCAATGCCCGCCACGATCGGCATCAGGGCCGCGAGCGCCACCAGCTTCTCGATAGAACCTTCAAACAGACCGATCACGCGAGAGGCAATGAAGGCGGTGATCAGGTTGATCGCCAGCCAGGCCCAGCGGTTGCGCAGGGACTTCCAGACCGAGGCGAAAATATCTTCCTCTTCACGCAGACCCGCCATGTTGAGAACTTCGCTTTCGCTCTCTTCACGAATCAGGTCGACCATTTCGTCGATGGTCAGACGGCCGATCAGCTTGCCGTTCTTGTCGACCACCGGCGCCGAGATCAAGTCATAACGTTCGAACGCCTGGGCGGCGTCGTAGGCGTCTTCGTCAGGGTGGAAGCTCACCGGGTCGCTGGCCATGACCTCCGAGACCTGTTTGTCCGGATCGTTGACCAGCAGGCGCTTGATCGGCAACACGCCCTTGAGGATGCCGTCGTAATCGACCACAAACAGTTTATCGGTGTGCCCCGGCAGCTCCTTGAGCCGACGCAGATAACGCAGGACCACTTCGAGACTGACATCCTCACGGATCGTCACCATCTCGAAGTCCATCAGCGCACCGACCTGCTCCTCGTCATAGGACAACGCGGAGCGAACGCGCTCACGCTGTTGCGCATCGAGGGTTTCCATCAGCTCATGAACGACGTCACGCGGCAGCTCGGAGGCAATGTCGGCGAGTTCGTCGGCATCCATGTCCCTGGTCGCCGCCAGGAGCTCGTGATCGTCCATGTCGGCGATCAGGGTTTCACGGACCGCGTCGGAAACTTCGAGCAGGATGTCGCCGTCACGGTCGGCCTTGACCAACTGCCACAGCGTCAGACGATCGTCCAGCGGCAGGGCTTCAAGGATGTAGGCGACGTCGGCGGAGTGCAGGTCATCGAGCTTGCGTTGCAGCTCGACGAGATTCTGCCGGTGGACCAGGCTCTCGACCCGGTCCTGGTTCGGGCCTTGCTCGCGGTGCGTCAGGTCTTCGACCATGCGCTGGCGCTGCAACAACTCGACGACCTGCGCGAGACGGTCCTGCAGGCTGTCTTGAGTTTTCTTTACTTCAATTTCGGACATAGGCGAACTCCACTCCCAGCAGCGGAGCACGCCGGGAGGATCAATCAGTCAATTCTTGATTGGAACAACGGTTTACTGAATTTCTACTGGGTAAGTCCATGGAGGTATTCCACAAGCCCCGGCGGGGCTGACGGGCGCAATGATACACCGCCCGACGGTTTTTAACGTTAAAAAATCTTGGCTGAAACAAGCGCTTGCGAGACAAACCTGAGCGTCATCCTGATTCATAAAAATGCGACGACTCATTCTGAAAAGAAAACACACCCGCGCTGAAAAATGTACGGACTAACCTTGAATCAGACCGTCATGGAGGACGATTGATGCCATCGGATGCACATTCTTTTTTGCTGACCACCCTGCTCTGCCTGCCGATCCCTGCAGGGGCCGCGACGGTTCACCGATGCGAGTCCAGCGGCGGTCATATCACTTTTACCACCCAGGGCTGCGCCACCGGGGACAGGCTCTCACTGCAGGAGGTGCGCACGTTCACGCCTGGCAGCACGGTCACGCTGATGCCGGAAGCCGAACCTCGCAAGGCACCCGAGCACCTGCGAAAGCAGCCCACGGTCGTCGGTCAGAACGAGGACGCCTGCGGCAATGTGATCAGCGCCCGGGAACGCCGGGAAGCCATCATCAACCAGCGGATTGTCGCGGGCATGAGCCGGCAGGACGTCGAAAGCGCGCTCGGCAGGCCCGACAGGATTACCGTGCGCAACGCTGCCACGAGTTACCGTTACGACACCCGGCGGGGTCGCAGTGCTCATGTCGAATTCGATGAGAAGGGATGCACGAAAGGAAAAGCTGAATCCCGGAAAGCAGAAAGCCCGCGTCGTTAGACGCGGGCTTTCTGTTGTATG
>NZ_JARZGC010000003.1:73333-110179 GCF_041354075.1 Pseudomonas fluorescens
GTGCACTCGACAGGATTCGAACCTGTGACCGCTCGGTTCGTAGCCGAGTACTCTATCCAGCTGAGCTACGAGTGCATGTGTGGTTTTATACCAGATCACAACTGGTTGAAGCCAAGTCATTTGCATCACTGCAAACAACTCTTAAATGGTGCACTCGACAGGATTCGAACCTGTGACCGCTCGGTTCGTAGCCGAGTACTCTATCCAGCTGAGCTACGAGTGCATTTGTTGCCGCGCATTATAGGCCGTCGAATCTTTTTGTAAAGCGCTTTTTTCTAGTAATTTCAACAACTTACCGAAGAAGCCAGATTACAACGTACTAAGCGAATAATGGCGGAGAACGGGGGATTCGAACCCCCGACACCCTTTTGAGGTGTACTCCCTTAGCAGGGGAGCGCCTTCGGCCACTCGGCCAGCTCTCCGCAACACGGGGCGTATATTAACCAGCTTCTTCCCCGTTTGCAAACATAAAAAACGATAAAAATTAATGGCTTGGTTCTTCGTCCTTCTCTTTCTTGATACGCAGGTAAATTTCTTCACGGTGCACCGCCACCTCTTTTGGCGCGTTGACACCAATGCGTACTTGATTTCCTTTGACGCCGAGCACGGTCACGGTGATTTCGCCATCACCGATAATCAGGCTTTCTGCGCACCGACGAGTCAGAATCAGCATACCTATCTCCTCACGCATTTCATTTTTCAGGGACAACAGTCTGCAAAAAAAAGGCATTCGCACTGCGACCTGAACGATCGCAGCCCTACCTGCCTGAGTATTGACCAGCGCAGGCAAAAGAAAGGCTGCGCCATCAAAAAAACAAAAGGGCGCGGTCAGACCGCGCCCTTTCGGCAACGCATCACTCGCCCTGGCGGGCCGGTGCGTCCAGTTCGAAAGCCGTGTGCAGAGCGCGCACAGCCAGCTCCAGGTATTTCTCTTCGATCACCACGGACACCTTGATTTCCGAGGTCGAGATCATCTGGATGTTGATGCTTTCCTTGGCCAGGGACTCGAACATGCGGCTGGCCACACCCGCGTGGGAGCGCATACCGACACCGACGATCGACACCTTGGCGATCTTGGTGTCGCCGACCACTTCACGGGCACCGATTTCACGCGCGGTGTTTTCCAGCACGCCCTGGGCGGCCTGGTAATCGTTGCGGTGCACGGTGAAGGTGAAGTCGGTGGTGTTATCGTGCGCAACGTTCTGCACGATCATGTCGACTTCGATGTTCGCGGCGCTGATCGGGCCGAGAATCTTGAATGCAACGCCCGGGGTGTCTGGCACGCCACGGATGGTCAGCTTGGCTTCATCGCGGTTGAAAGCGATGCCGGAAATGATCGGCTGTTCCATGGTTTCCTCTTCATCGATAGTAATGAGGGTGCCCGGACCCTCCTTGAAGCTGTGCAGTACGCGCAGCGGAACGTTGTACTTGCCGGCAAACTCGACCGCGCGGATCTGCAGCACCTTGGAACCGAGGCTGGCCATTTCCAGCATCTCCTCGAAGGTGATCTTGTCCAGGCGTTGAGCCACGGACACCACACGCGGGTCGGTGGTGTAGACGCCATCGACGTCGGTGTAGATCTGGCATTCGTCAGCCTTCAGGGCTGCCGCCAGCGCCACGCCGGTGGTGTCGGAACCGCCGCGACCCAGAGTGGTGATGTTGCCGTGCTCGTCGACGCCCTGGAAACCGGCGACCACCACCACGCGACCGGCCTTCAGGTCACCGCGAATTTTCTGGTCATCAATCTGCAAGATACGCGCTTTATTGTGAGCGCTGTCCGTCAGGATCCGTACCTGGTTGCCGGTGTAGGACACCGCCGGCACGCCGCGCTTGATCAGCGCCATGGCCAACAGTGCGATCGTCACCTGCTCGCCGGTGGAGACGATCACATCCAGTTCACGGGGAACCGGCTGATCTTCGCCACTGATTTGCTTGGCCAGATCGATCAGACGGTTGGTTTCCCCGCTCATTGCAGACAGCACGACCACCAGGTCATCGCCAGCATCGCGGAATTTCTTGACCTTGTCGGCAACCTGCTCGATTCGCTCGACAGTGCCGACCGAGGTGCCTCCAAATTTCTGTACGATCAAAGCCATTTCAAAGCCGCCTCTGCCCATGAAGGGCGCCCAAATAATCACTCAAACAGCGAGCCGGCCCGCCACTGGACGGCGGGCCGGGCACGCTGCCTTATAAACCCTGCTCTACAAACGGAACGGTCAGGGCCAGTGCGGCATCCAGTGCGCCGGCGTCGGTACCGCCGCCTTGCGCCATGTCCGGACGACCACCACCCTTCCCGCCCACTGCCGCAGCGGCCTGCTTCATCAAATCACCGGCTTTGAGTTGGCCAGTCAGGTCCTTGGTTACGCCTGCAACCAGAACGACCTTTTCCTCATGGACACTGCCGAGCAGGATCACTGCGCGGCCGAGTTTGTTTTTCAGTTGATCGACCAGCGCCAGCAGCGCCTTGCCGTCCTGACCGTCCAGACGCACGGCCAGCACCTTCACACCCTTGACGTCCAGGGCAGAGGCCGACAGATCGTCGCCCGCCGCGCTGGCCGCCTTGGCCTGCAACTGCTCGAGTTGCTTCTCCAGCAGACGGTTGCGCTCCAGCACAGCCGACAGCTTGTCGATCAGGTTGTCGCGGCTGCCCTTGACCAGACTGGCCGCTTCCTTGAGTTGTTCTTCTGCGGCGTTCAGGTAGGCCAGTGCCGCAGCACCGGTGACCGCCTCGATCCGCCGCACACCGGCGGCCACACCGCCTTCGCTGATAATTTTCAGCAGGCCAATGTCGCCGGTACGGTTGGCGTGAATGCCGCCGCACAGCTCGACGGAGAAATCACCGCCCATGCTCAGCACGCGCACGTTGTCGCCATACTTTTCGCCGAACAGCGCCATGGCGCCTTTTTTCTTGGCGGTGTCGATGTCGGTTTCTTCGGTTTCAACGGCGGAATTCTTGCGGATCTCGGCGTTGACGATGTCTTCCAGCGCCTTGATCTGCTCAGGTTTGATCGCTTCGAAGTGGCTGAAGTCGAAGCGCAGGCGCTGACTGTCGACCAGCGAGCCTTTCTGCTGAACATGTTCGCCCAGCACTTTGCGCAACGCGGCGTGCAGCAGGTGCGTGGCCGAGTGGTTCAGCGACGTGGCGTGACGGACGTCGGCTTCAACCTGGGTTTCAACCGGCGCAGCAACGGTCAGGCTGCCCAGTGCCTGCACACCGTGGTGCAGGAACGCGCCACCGGTCTTGGTGGTGTCGCGCACGTCGAAGCGGCCGTTACCGGCCTGAATGAAACCGCAGTCGCCGATCTGGCCACCGGATTCGGCGTAGAACGGCGTCTGGTCGAGCACGACCACGCCCTCTTCGCCTTCATTCAAGACGTCGACCGATTGCCCGTCCTTGTAGAGAGCGACGACTTTCGCCGAGCCGCTAGTGGCCTTGTAGCCGGTGAATTCGGTGTCCACGTCAACCTTGACCAGGCTGTTGTAGTCCATGCCGAACGAACTGGCGGAGCGGGCACGCACGCGCTGGGCTTCCATTTCGCGCTCGAAGCCCGCTTCGTCGAGGGTCAGGTTGCGTTCGCGGGCGATGTCGCCGGTCAGGTCCATCGGGAAGCCGTAGGTGTCGTAGAGCTTGAACACCACGTCGCCCGGTACCACGTCGCCTTTGAGCTCGGCCAGATCCTGCTCGAGGATCTTCAGGCCCTGCTCCAGGGTCTTGGCGAACTGCTCTTCCTCGGCTTTGAGCACGCGCTCGATGTGCGCCTGCTGGGATTTCAGCTCGGGGAAGGCTTCGCCCATCTCGGCGACCAGGGCCGCGACGATCTGGAAGAAGAAGCTGCCCTTGGCCCCCAGCTTGTTGCCGTGACGGCAGGCGCGACGGATGATCCGGCGCAGCACGTAGCCACGGCCCTCGTTGGACGGCAGCACGCCGTCGGCGATCAGGAAACCGCAGGAACGGATGTGGTCGGCCACCACTTTCAGCGACGCCTGGGCGTCGTTGGTGCAGCCGATGGCCTTGGCCGAAGCGTTCAGCAGGCTCTGGAACAGGTCGATTTCATAGTTCGAGTGAACGTGCTGCAGCACGGCACTGATGCGCTCCAGGCCCATGCCGGTGTCCACCGACGGCGCTGGCAGCGGGTGCAACACGCCATCGGCGGTGCGGTTGAACTGCATGAACACGTTGTTCCAGATTTCGATGTAGCGGTCGCCGTCTTCTTCCGGCGAGCCCGGCGGGCCGCCCCAGATGTCGGCGCCGTGGTCGAAGAAAATCTCGGTGCAAGGACCGCACGGGCCGGTATCGCCCATGGTCCAGAAGTTGTCGGAGGCGTACGGCGCGCCCTTGTTGTCGCCGATACGGACCATGCGCTCGGCCGGCACACCGACTTCCTTGGTCCAGATGTCGTAGGCCTCGTCATCGCTGGCGTAGACGGTGACCCAGAGCTTTTCTTTCGGCAGGTTCAACCACTTGTCGGACGTCAGGAAGGTCCAGGCATAAGTGATGGCATCGCGCTTGAAGTAATCGCCGAAGCTGAAGTTACCCAGCATTTCGAAGAAGGTGTGGTGACGGGCGGTATAACCGACGTTTTCCAGATCGTTGTGCTTGCCGCCGGCGCGCACGCATTTCTGACTGCTGACGGCGCGGGTGTACGCGCGCTTTTCCTGGCCCAGGAAGCAGTCCTTGAACTGGTTCATCCCCGCGTTGGTGAACAGCAGGGTTGGGTCGTTGCCCGGAATCAAAGAGCTGGAGGCTACACGGGTGTGGCCTTGCTCTTCGAAGAAGCGAAGGAAGGCTTCACGGATTTCTGCGCTTTTCATTAGGTTCTTCCACGGAGGCTGCGGCCAAAGGCCTGTTCGAAACGTCAACAGACGAAGCGACGGCAAAGGGCCGCATTATATCGGCCCTGCGCGCGGGGTACAGCGTGTTTATACGATAGAAACGGTCAATTGGACGGCTAACGCGATCAGTTACGCGAAAACTCGACGAATGTCGCGACGACTTGCTCGATTTGGGCGCGGCTGACGTCCATGTGGGTGACCATTCTCAGACGGGCGGCCGCGCTGAGCTTCACACCGCGTTCGGCGGCAAAGGCCTTGAGCGCTGCGGCCCGGTCGCCGATCTGCACGTACACCATGTTGGTCTGTACCGGTTCGACGTCGTAACCGGCTTCGCGCAGGCCCTCGGCCAGCCATTGCGCGTTGGCATGGTCGTCGGCCAGGCGCTCGACGTTGTGGTCCAGCGCGTACAGCCCCGCAGCGGCCAGCAGCCCGGCCTGGCGCATGCCACCCCCGACCATCTTGCGCAGGCGTCGGGCCTTGGCGATCAGTTCGCTCGAGCCGCACAACACCGAGCCCACCGGCGCACCCAGGCCCTTGGACAGGCAAACCGACACCGAATCGAAATGCTGGGCGATCTCGCGGGCATCCACCCCGAGCTTGACCGCCGCGTTATACAGGCGCGCGCCGTCCAGATGCAGTTGCAAGCCCTGTTCGCGGGTAAACCGCCGCGCCCTGGCCAGGTAGTCGAGCGGCAGCACCTTGCCCTGCATGGTGTTTTCCAGCGCCAGCAAGCGGGTACGGGCGAAGTGGAAGTCGTCCGGCTTGATCGCCGCCGCCACCTGGGCCAGGTCCAGCGAACCGTCGGCCTGCACTTCCAGCGGCTGTGGCTGGATCGATCCGAGCACCGCCGCGCCACCGCCTTCGTACTTGTAGGTGTGTGCCTGCTGGCCAACGATGTATTCCTCGCCCCGCTCGCAATGCGCCATCAAGCCCAGCAGGTTGCTCATGGTGCCCGTCGGCACGAACAGCGCCGCGGCAAAACCCAGCCGTTGCGCCAGCTCGGCTTCCAGCCGATTGACCGTCGGGTCTTCGCCATAGACGTCGTCCCCCGTGGCCGCCCTGGCCATTGCGTCGAGCATCCCTGGAGTCGGTTGGGTGACGGTGTCGCTGCGAAGATCGATAACGCTCATGAATCTGGCCTCGGTAGCAGGGAAAAAGAAGGATCAAGGTGGGATTACTGCGGTCATCCTGCGCATTAATCAACCCTTGGGCGCGCCTGAATCAACAAAAAAATCGATGGCAATCATCTGAAAGCATCGATGCACAGGCAGGAAAGATGTGTTAAAAACGCAGCGCCGCCAGACATTCTGACGGCAAAACGTTCTCAGGGCGGGGTGCAACTCCCCACCGGCGGTAATTGCGCGCAATGCGCATAGCCCGCGAGCGCTTGGCGGCAGCACGGCTTCGGCGGTGCCTGGCGACAAGGTCAGCAGACCCGGTGTGATTCCGGGGCCGACGGTCACAGTCCGGATGAAGAGAGAACGGGATTGACGCCAAAGGGCCGTGCGCAGGCATCCGTGCGAGTGTGCGTACCCTTAGATCCCCTTCGATTCATATGCCCTGTTTTTTATTTAAACAGGAGTCAGAACATGCAACCCACCGCAATCGACAGCAAAAGCAAACACCCTCAGGGCGAGCGCGTTGCGTTCATCCAGGCCTGCTGGCACAAGGATATTGTCGACCAAAGCCGTAAAGGCTTCGTCGCCGAAATGATCGCCCAGGGTTACCAGGAATCGGACATCGACTTCTTCGAAGTCGGCGGCGCCTTCGAGATGCCTCTGCACGCCAAGCTGCTGGCCAAGACCGGCCGTTACGCCGGCATCGTCGCCGCCGCGCTGGTGGTGGATGGCGGGATCTACCGTCACGAATTCGTCGCCCAGTCGGTGGTCAGCGGCCTGATGCAGGTCCAGTTGGAAACCGAAGTGCCGGTGTTCTCGGTGTCCCTGACCCCGCACCATTTCCATGCCGGTGAAGAGCTGCACCACACATTTTTCTTCGAGCACTTCGTGCACAAGGGCCAGGAAGCAGCGAAAACCTGTGCCGATACGCTGAGCAAGGTACGGGCACTGCGTCGCAGTGAGCCGCGGGCGGTGGCGGTCTAAGCACCCGACGCCCATTTAACTGTAGGAGCGAGCATGCTCGCGATGGTCGTCAACGATGACGCTGGCTAACTGGAAGCCCGCGGTGCCCGGGCGTCCATCGCGAGCATGCTCGCTCCTACAGAAGAGGCGAGCGCGTGAATCAGGCCAGATTTTCATCCGTGGCCGGGACGATCAGGATGCCGGCGCGCAGGCCGTTCTTGACCTTGGGGTTGGGGAAAATGATGCGAGCGCCCTCTTCCTCGATGATCCAGCGCGTCTGGGCGATGTCTTCGGCCAGCAGGTAACCCGGTTCCAACTCGGAAAAATTCTCGATGTCCGCCGGCAGGTTCAGGCGGAAGCTGTCACTGTGCTTGATGATTTCCCGCGCCACGCTGAACAGCTGCAAACCGTCCAGCGACGCCTCTTCGAGCGCCGGTTCGTTGCCTTCGATGATCTGCTTGAGGCGGGTTTCCAGCAGGCTCACGTTGACCCCCGCGTTCTGGCCGAACGGCCGCGCCTTGCCCAGTTCCAGGGTGAAGGACTCCGCCCCCAGCTTGTCGTAGGTGTAGGCGCTGAAGACGATGGACGGCTTGTTCTGCAACAGCACCGCTTCCATGCCCGCGGCGTGTAAACGCGCCAGTTCCCGGCGGGAATGCTGGCGGCCTTCTTTCCAGGGGTACAGCGCGAACTGCTCGATCTTCGAGCCACGAATCGCCGTGTGCAGGTCGTAGTGCAGGCGCTCGCGGTCCGGTAGGCTGAAGAAACTCGCCGCCAGGCGCTCCAGCTCGCAGGCGCGCAGGGCTTCGGAGCCGCTGCTTTGCTCGTGACGGCCGTTGAACAGCCGATTGACGTCCTGCTCGACGAAACGCTCGCCCTTGCGAATCGCTTCCGGGTTGCCGAACAGGAACAGGATACGGGCACGCGGCTTCAGGTCGCCGCGAGCGATGTCATGCAGCAGCCGATCAAGCAACTCGACCGGTGCTGTTTCATTGCCATGGATCCCCGCTGACAGCAGCAGGTCCAGGCCGTTGTCACGCGCCTGCGGCGGCCGGACTTCCAGCGCGCCTTCGCTCAACCAGCGCATGCGCACGCCTTCGACAGTCAGTTGAGTCTTCTCCGCCGGTTCACGACCGGCGAGGGTCAGTTCAAGCAGTTTGCCGAGGGCGAGCATAGAGCGGTTTCCTTAATGGTCGTGGTTGCAATCCGGGCCGTGAACGTGACCGTCGTCGTCGCCGAGCTCGGCCGGTTCCATTTCCAGTTGCAGACTGACCAGATTAGTCGCCAATGGACGCAACAGCAGGTTGGCGTATTCAGCGTCACCTTCTTCGACGTCCACACCGATCAGCAACTGACCGCGGCCGTCCTGCTGGATCCACAGCTCCTTGCCTTGCCACAGAACCGCGACGCGGGTGCAGGAGGTTTCCAGTTGCGTGCCGTCGGTGTCTTCAAGGATCAGCTGCAGGGTATCGCTCATGTTTTTTACGCTCTCGACTTCAATTGATCTGGAAAGGATAAACCGCGCCCAGTTTAAGGATTTGTGTCAGTTCATCCAGTGCCGTCCGGCACTCAAGCAGCAATTGCGGGTCCGCCAGATCGTTTTCGGTCATGCGGTCGCGGTAGTGCTTTTCAACCCATTGGGTCAGCGTGTCGTACAACGGCGCGGTCATGATAACCCCTGGGTTGACGGCTGCCAGCTCGGTTTCATTGAGCGCGACGCGCAGACGCAGGCACGCCGGGCCACCGCCGTTCTGCATGCTCTGCTTGAGATCGAAGACCTTGACCTCGCGGATCAGGCCGCCGGAGCTGGTCAGGCTTTGCAGGTATTGCCAGACCCGTTCGTTGCCCTGGCACTCCTGCGGCACGATCAACAGCATCGAGCCGTCCGGGCGCGACAACAACTGGCTGTTGAACAGGTAGGAGCGCACCGCGTCTTCCACCGTGACCGCCGAACGCGGCACGCACACTGACTGAAACTTCCCGCCGACCTTGGCGAGCTTGGCCTGCAACTCGGCCAGCATCTTGTCGGTCTCGAGGAACGCATCCTCGTGATAGAACAGCACTTCGCCGTTGCCGACGGCGATCACGTCGTTATGGAACACGCCTTGATCGATCACCAACGGATTCTGCTGGGCGTAGACGACGCCTTCATCCTTCAGGCCGTGCAGCCGGGCCACTGCCTGGGAGGCTTCGAGCGTCTGGCGAGCCGGGTATTTCTGCGGCGCCGGGTAGCGGGTATCGAAGGCGCTGCGACCGAACACGAAGAACTCGACGCCGGCTTCGCCATAGTCACGGCAGAAGCGCGTGTGGTTGGCCGCGCCCTCGTCACCGAACTGCGCCACCGCCGGCAACGCCGCGTGGTGAGCGAAGTGCTGCTGATTGGCGAACATCGCTCCCAGCACGCGACTGGTGGTCGGGTGTTCGATGCTGCGGTGATATTTGCAGTTGAGGTTGGCGGCGGTGAAATGCACTCGGCCGTCGGCAGTGTCGGCACTCGGGCTGACCGTGGCGGCGTTGGCCACCCACATGCTCGAGGCCGAGCAACTGGCAACCAGCAACGGCATCGCCTCCCGGGCGGCCCGCTCGATCACTTGCGCATCGGTGCCGCTGAAGCCCAGGCGACGCAGGGCGGCGACGTCCGGACGCTCCTGCGGCGCCAGCACGCCCTGCTGAAAGCCCATGTCCATCAACGCTTTCATTTTCGCCAAGCCCTGCAGCGCGGCTTCCTTCGGGTTCGAAGACTGCTGGCTGTTGCTCTGGGACGCGACGTTGCCGTAGGACAAACCGCCGTAGTTATGGGTCGGCCCCACTAGACCGTCAAAATTGACTTCACAGGATTTCATCAGCGAGGCTCCACGAGAATCTGTTGTTATAGGCATCAGGTGACAATTGGTTAAGACCGCGTCGCGGCCATCGCGAGCAGGCTCGCTCCCACAGGGAGGGTTGAGGTGTTCACACCACTTGTGGACACCCCGATCATCGTGGGAGCGAGCCTGCTCGCGACTGGCCGTCAGGCCATCTTCACGCCAGGCGTCAAAGTGGCAGGCAACACCAGGCTCGGCGTCTCCAGCGAGGCCACCGGGTATGCGCAGTAATCCGCCGCATAGTAGGCGCTGGCACGGTGGTTACCCGAGGCGCCGACGCCGCCGAACGGCGCGCTGCTCGCAGCCCCCGTCAGTTGCTTGTTCCAGTTGACGATGCCGGCGCGGCTTTCCAGCCAGAACTGCTGGTAACGCGCTTCGGAGTCCGACAGCAAACCGGCCGCCAGGCCATAGGCGGTGTCGTTGGCTTCAGCAATCGCCGCTTCAAAATCAGCGTAGCGGATCACTTGCAGCAATGGCCCGAACAGCTCCTCATCCGGACGCTCGGCCACGGCGGTCACGTCCAGAATGCCCGGCGTCAGCAGCGCCGCCTGGGCCTGGGGCTGGGTCATTTCCAGCAAGGCCACCGCGCCGCTGGCCAGCAGATGCGCCTGCGCATCCATCAAGGCCTTGGCCGCCCCCAGGGAAATCACCGAGCCCATGAAGGGCGGCGGTTGCTGATCGAAGGCGCCGACCTCAAGAGTCGAACTGACCGCCACCAGCCGCGCCAGCAGGGCATCGCCCCAGGCGCCTTGCGGCACCAGCAGGCGCCGCGCACAGGTGCAACGCTGGCCAGCGGAGATGAATGCCGACTGGATGATGGTGTAGACCGCCGCGTCCACGTCGGCGACCTCATCGACCACCAGCGGGTTGTTGCCGCCCATTTCCAGCGCGAGGATCTTGTCCGGACGGCCGGCGAACTGGTTGTGCAGATGATTGCCGGTACGGCTGGAGCCGGTGAAGAACAGGCCGTCGATCCCCGGGTTCGCCGCCAGGGCAATCCCGGTTTCCCGAGCGCCTTGCAGCAGGTTCAGCACGCCGGCCGGCAGGCCGGCTTCGATCCAGCACTTGACCGTCAGCTCGGCGACTTTAGGCGTCAGCTCGCTGGGCTTGAACAACACGCTGTTGCCGGCCAGCAGCGCCGGCACGATGTGACCGTTGGGCAAGTGACCGGGGAAGTTGTAGGGACCGAACACCGCGACCACGCCGTGGGGCTTGTGGCGCAACACGGCGGTGGCGTCACCCAGCGGGCCGCTCTTCTCGCCGGTGCGTTCGCGGTAGCTCTGCACCGAAATCGCGATCTTGTTGACCATGCTGGTCACTTCCGTCGCCGATTCCCACAAGGGTTTACCGGTTTCCTCACCGATGGTGCGGGCCAGCTCGTCGGCGTGGGTTTTCAGCGCGGCGGCAAAGGCCTCCAGCACCGAGATACGCTCTTCCAGGGTGCGGCGTGCCCAGCCCGGAAAGGCCTGACGCGCCGCCTGCACGGCCGACTCGACCTGGGCGGCGGTAGCGCCCTCGCCCGCCCACAGCACTTGCTGGGTCACCGGGTTCAGCGATTGGAAGGCTTCGCCTTGGCCGGCCAGCCATTCACCTGCGATGTAGAGCGAATTCATTATTTGGTCTCCCGTGCAGCGGACAACGGAACGGCGCGCACCTGGTCGCCGGCGGTGAGTTGCAGGCGCCTGGCGGTCAGCGGATCAACCACCAGCGTGCCGGCGGCGAAGCGTGCGGGTGCGGCAGTGATCCGGCAGTCTTCGCGCTTGCGGTTATGAATGATGAACGGCGTGGCGTCGTCGCCCGGCGTGCCGATGGCCAGCACCAGCGCCTGACTGTCGCGCACGGCACGAATCTTGGTGGTTTCGCATTCGATGGCCGGGCCGGCGTCGAAAATGTCGACGTAACCCTGGTAGCTGAACCCTTCGCTGCGCAGCATCGACAGCGCCGGCTCGGTGTCCGGATGGACCTGGCCGATCACGTTGCGCGCGTCCGGCGACAGGAAGCAGGTGTACAGCGGGAATTTCGGCATGAGTTCGGCGATGAACGCCTTGTTGCCGACGCCGGTCAGGTAATCCGCCTGGCTGAATTCCATCTTGAAGAAGTGCCGGCCCAGGCTTTCCCAGAACGGCGAACGCCCGGCGTCATCGGACACGCCGCGCATTTCGGCAATGATCTTGTTGCCGAACAGTTGCGGGAATTCGGCGATGAACATGAACCGCGCCTTGGACAGCATGCGGCCGTTGAGGCCGGTGCGGTGATCGGCGTGCAGGAACAGCGAGCACAACTCCGAGTTGCCGGTCAGGTCGTTGGCCAGGAACAGCGTCGGAATTTCGCGGTAGATGTTCAGCTCCTGGGAGGCGCTGACGGTCAGCCCGACCCGGAAGTTGTACCAGGGCTCACGCAGGCCCACGGCGCCGGCGATGGCGGAAATGCCCACCACGCGGCCCTCGTCATCCTCGAGCACGAACAGGTAATCCGCATCGCCGCGCCCGGCTTCGCCGCGAAAGGTCTTCTCGGCCCAGCCGACCCGATGGGTCAGGCGCTCTTCGTTGGCCGGCAAGGTGGTCAGGCCGGTGCCGGTGCTGCGGGCCAGGTCGATCAGAGCGGGTAAATCGCTGCTGCGTACGGGACGAACGATCATGCTATCTCCTCAAACGGGCCGCTTGCGCCACCCGCGAAACTCTTGCTGCTTTCCAGGTTGGCAAGCAGGCGTTAAACCGCCACCAGGCGCACGCTGGCACCCTCACCGACGCCCAGGGCTTCGGCCGCTTGCAGATCCAGGGTCACGGGCTTGCCCGGCGCGTAATCGAGCTCGAGCAACACGGCGCGGTAATCCTGCAACTGGGCGTTGGCCACCAGGTACTGGCGGCCGACCCCTTTGACCGTCTCGCCGATTTTCACCGGCACCACGCGGCTCTGGGCAATCGAACGGATCCCCGAAACACGCGCATGCAGGGTCGGGCCGCCGTCGAAAATGTCGATGTAGTGATCGGTCTCGAAGCCTTCGCGCATCAGGATGTCGAAGGTGATCTGCGCCCGCGGGTGCACCTGGCCCATGGCCTCTTGCGCCGAGTCGGGCAAGAGGGGCACGTAGATCGGGTAATGCGGCATCAGCTCGGCCAGGAAAGTACGGCTCTTGAGCCCGCACAGGCGCTCGGCTTCGGCGTAGTTGAGGTCGAAGAAGTTGCGGCCGATGGCGTCCCAGAACGGCGAGTCGCCGTTTTCATCGCTGTAGCCGACGATCTCGGTCACCACCGAATCGGCGAAGCGCTCCGGATGACTGGCCACGAACAGCAGGCGGCCACGGGAGTTGAGTTCGGCCCAGGGCGAACCCACCAGGTCGCGCGTCACATAGAAACTGGTCAGCAGGCTGTTGCCGGTCAGGTCGTGGCATTGGGAGAGCACGTGGATCTTGTTGTGAATCTTCAGCTCGCGGGAGGCGTGCACGAAGGTTTCATTGCGGAAACTGTAGAACGGCTCGGAGTAACCGGCCGAAGCGACAATGGCCGAGCAGCCGGCGAGCTTGCCGGTGTCGGTGTCTTCGAGGACGAAGAAATAGGTCTCTTCGCCATTGAAGCTGACTTCGGCGGCGAACGACGCTTCGCTCGCGGCGATCTTGTCGCTCAGGCGTTCAACGTCATCCGGCAGGGAAGTGACACCAATCGGACTGTCCGCAGCCAGACGCTGTACCTCGCCCAGATCAGCCATTTGCGCGGGGCGCATCACCAGCATGGTGTCACTCCTTTCTTAAAACTCTTTGAGAAAAACAAGCCGGGCCGACTTTTGAACTTCCGTAGGAAAATCGGCCCGGCATGACATTGGGATCGGCGCCCGAATCTTCGGGCGCCGAACGGTCCATCAGGCTTGCGTCAGTTTGGCCGCCGCGCGTTCGAAGCGGTCCAGGCCGGCATCGATGTCGGCGTCTTCGACCACCAGGCTCGGGGCAAAACGCACCACGTCCGGGCCGGCTTGCAGGATCATCAGGCCTTCTTTTTCAGCGGCGTTGAAGATGTCCTTGGCCTTGCCTTTCCAGGCATCGGTCAGCACACAGCCGATCAGCAGGCCCATGCCGCGCACCTGGTTGAACAGGCCGTATTTTTCGCCGATCTGCAGCAGGCGCGCCTTGAATTTTTCGTGCTTGGCCTTCACGCCCGCCAGCACTTCAGGGGTGTTGACCACGTCGATCACCGCTTCGCCCACGGCGCACGCCAGCGGGTTGCCGCCGTAGGTGGTGCCGTGAGTGCCGACCACCAGGTGCTTGGCCAGCGCGTCGGTGGTGAGCATCGCCGCGATCGGGAAACCACCGCCCAGGCTCTTGGCGCTGGTCAGGATGTCCGGGATCACGCCGTAATGCTGGTAGGCGAACAGGTGGCCGGTGCGGCCCATGCCGGTCTGCACTTCGTCGAAGATCAGCAGCGCGTCGTGGGCGTTGCACAGGTCACGGGCGCCTTGCAGGTAGTCGAGTTCGGCCGGAATCACGCCGCTCTCGCCCTGGATCGGTTCGATGATCACCGCGCAGGTCTTGTCGGAAATGGCCGCTTTGAGCGCCGCCAGATCGTTATACGGTACGTGGGTGATGCCGGTGATCTTCGGACCGAAGCCGTCGGAATACTTCGGCTGGCCACCGACGTTCACGGTGAACAGGGTGCGGCCGTGGAAGCTGTTGACGGTCGCGATGATCTCGTACTTCTCGCTGCCCGCACGGTCAAACCCGACACGACGGGCCAGCTTGAGCGCGGCCTCGTTGGCTTCGGCGCCGGAGTTGCAGAAGAAGGCACGCTCGGCGAAGGTCGCGTCGATCAGCTTGTGGGCCAGGCGCAGGGCCGGCTCGTTGGTGAACACGTTCGACACATGCCACAGCTTGTTCGCCTGTTCGGTCAAGGCACCGACCAGCGCCGGGTGCGCATGGCCCAGTACGTTGACGGCAATCCCGCCAGCGAAGTCGATCAGCTCGCGACCGGACTGGTCCCAGACACGGGAACCGGCGCCACGTACCGGAATGAAAGCGGCAGGCGCGTAGTTGGGAACCATTACCTGGTCGAAATCGGCGCGTTCTACCGCAGCGTGCTCAACGGACATCGGAGTCTCCTGAAGAGGAACACTCGCCTGAAACTGGCGAGCTTGGTGAGGATTGTAAGGACAGTTTTCAGCCCGGCCTTGTCGCCAAGCGACAACTTCTTATAGCGCAAACCCCGGTTTCAGCCGGGTTTACGGCAATGCGACATATAGCGTCGCAAAGGCGCAGTTTAAACTGCGGACGGGTCGAGAGGCAGGGTCGCGCCGATTTCATTTCAGCGCCCTGTCGATCCGATAACTATGTACCGCCTGCCCCGTTCCCTTCCTTGATTTGCTTGCGCACTCTCCAAACGCTCAAGGAAACGCACGATGCAGCAGGTCCAGGATCGCTCGGCCACGGTCAGCGCGGCACCCTCAGAACACCCCGACAGCCACTACCAGCACCTCGGCAACGCCCTGCCCGACTGGCTTGGCCAGGTCTCGCCCGCTCAGCGCCAGGCACTCAAGGCCACGCCACCGCGGCTCGCCGAGGCATTGCAGGCGGCGTCGCCCGAACAGCACCAGACCCTCCAGACCCTGACTGCCGCGCACTGGAGCGCACAAAGCGCGGTCGACAAACGCCTGGAACACCTGCAGGACGCCAGCGCCTTCGCCGAACCCTTGCTCAGGGCCGCGCTGAACAACCAGTTCGGCCTGGACCTGGACGTGAGAAACACCTGGTTGCGCCTGTACGTGCCGGTCAGCGTGCCCGGGTTTGCGCTGAAAACCGGCGCCCGCGCCTGGACCGTTTCCTTGCTGGACGCGGCCCTGCATAACTTCGACGCGCAGGAGAGCGAGGCCGATGCCTACGAAAGGCACTCGACCTACATCAGTGCACCGACCGGTCCATTCGACACCCTGCCCCAGATCAAGCAGGTGATGAGCATTCCGGCGTTCATCCGCCTATGCAGAACCCTCGACATCGGTGCGCAATATCAGGCCAGCCTGAAGGAGAGCCTGGGGTTGGACGAGCCGGTAAGCGCCGCCGTCATGCGCCTGAAAATCGACGCCAGCGAGCAAGCCGCCCTGAGGGCGGCCCTGCAGTGGGCACGGATGCACGGTGACCTCGACGAGCAACATCTGCGCTTGATCGGCGGCCTGCTCGACGGGTTGCAAGGCATGCGCATCAATGGCCAGGCGCTGCGCTGCCACGACCTGACGATGATGTCGGCGAGCCTGACCGGCATCCTGCTGTTTGCCCCGGACCTGGAACGGTCGCGGCAAGCAGTGCCAGTGGTCGCCTACGTGCCGGGCGACCCCGAGCACCCGGTCAAGCAGTACGCCTCCAGCGCCGAGATGGCCGCCGAGTTGACCCACCAGTTGCGCTCGCCGCAGTACCAGCAGTTCTTCAGCCGCTTCGTGGCGCACGATAAACGCGGCGTGTTTTTTGCCACGCTGAACGCGCGTCTGAGCACAGTCACATGGCACGAGCCGGTGGCCGGCAGCGCTTTGCCATCCTGGCGGCCAAGCCCCGTGGAAAAACCGGACCTGCAATTCGCCGCCACACTGATTGACGGCGACCTGTGGCGACACCTGTATCAGGGCAAACTGAACAAGATCCTCAATGACGCCCGCACCCTCGCTGTTTCCACCGCCTCCGCCGATCGCCAGGCACGTTGGGCGCGGTGGGATTCCTTCGTCGAAGTTGCCTCCGAGATTCTGCAGACAGCCGCCCTGATCGTCGCGCCCTTCGTCCCGGGGCTGGGGGAATTGATGATGGCCTACATGGCGTATCAACTGCTCGATGAAACCTTCGAGGGGGTGATCGACTGGACGCTGGGACAAACCCGCGAAGGCTTCGAACACTTGATGGGGGCCGTGGAATCGCTGGTGCAACTGGGGGTGTTCGCAGCGGGCGCGGCGATTGGCGCGGGGGAATACCGCAAGGTGCTGCCCAAGGAGGTCGTGGCGTTCATCGACCGTTTCAAGCCGGTGACCCTGGCCAATGGAAAAACCCGTTACTGGAAACCCGACCTTACGGCCTATGAACACCCGGCGCCCGCCGCCGGGGCCGACGTCAATGCGCAGGGCCTGCGCGCCCATCAAGGCAAACAGCTGCTGCCCATCGACCAGGCCCATTACGCGGTGAGCCAAAACCCGCTCACCGGCCAATACCACATCGAACACCCGACCCGGCCGGACGCGTACCGCCCCCCACTGCACCACAACGGCGACGGCGCCTGGCACACCGAACTCGAGCAGCCGCTGGAGTGGGACACCTCCACCGCGCTACGGCGCATCGGCCATTCGGTCGAAGACTTTTCCGAGGCCCGGCGCGAACGGCTGCTCCAAGTCAGCGGCTGCTCCGAGGACGCGCTGCGCCAGATGCACGTCAATCAACAATCCTTGCCGCCCCTGCTGGCCGACAGCATCAAGCGCTTTCGCATCGATGACGACCTTGAGCGGTTGATCGGGCAGCTGGAAAGCGAATCGCCCGAGCAACACCTGCTCGCCGAGCCCTCGTTGCTGCTGCAACTGCTCAAGCAGCACCCGCGCTGGCCAGCGGACAAACCCCTGCAATTCATTGAAGCAGGCGGCTATGACCTGACGCAGGGCGACCTCCTGCAAACGCTGTTGCAGACCCTCGACGACAGCGAGATCAAAACGCTGCTGGGCGAAGGGTTTGGTGACCCGACACCGTCGCTCGACAGTCGGACCCGTGCCCTCAGGAAACAACTGGTGGACCTGGCCCGGGAACACCGCACGGCGCTGTTTGAATCACGCTACCAATCCCTTGAGCAGACCGACGACCCACGGGTTCGCCAGATCGCGCAACACGATCCACACCTGCCACTCAGCGTCGCGCGGGAGCTGGCCGACACCGCGACCACCGAAGAACTCCAGCAAATCCGCCAGGGTCAACTTCCCGCGCGGCAACAGGCGCTGATCGAGCTGGCCAACCAGGAAGTGCGCGTCACCCGTGCCTTCGAAGGGTTGGAGCTGGATTCGGTGAACAATCCCGACACCGAGACCCTGGCGCTGCACAGCCTGCAACAGTTACCCGGCTGGACCCACGAGGTGCGTATCGAGGTCCGCGACGGCAGCTATGAAGGACGCCGGCTGGACAGCGCCGGAACGGCGCAGGCCCCGCTGCAGAAAATCCTTGTGCGCCAGGCCGACGGTCGCTACCAGCCTTTCGACGATCGCGGCCAGGCGCTGCATTCGGTCACCGATTTCTATTCGAGCCTTCTGTACGCCCTGCCCGACTCGGAACGCCAGGCGCTGAACCTGCACATCGGCCAGGGGCAGCAGCTCAAAGCCGCGATACGCGAACGCCCGCTGGCACGCAGTGAACTGCGCGTGGCGATTTCCCACCCACCGGTGCAGGCGCCTGCCCTCGACACCCTGCGCCTGGTGACCGTCCAGGGTTATCGCCGCCTGCTGCGCACGGAGCCCACCTCCCAGGAACTGCCCTTCACCCTGGAACAACGCGCCCAGGCGCTGTTTCCCGGGTATTACATGGATGAAATCGACGCGCTGCTGACGCGATTGCGCAACCACCCCGACGGGGTACGGGCCGAGTTGTCGCGCCTGGGCAACGAATTCACGCGACTGGCCGATGACCTGGGACGCTGGGTCAACCAGACCCCGACCGTCGACCGCCAAGGGGGCGTGCTGACCGAGGCGCAATACCAGGACGCCCGCCAGGCACGCCGTTTGTTCAAGGACGCCCTGCTGCAATGCTGGCGCCGGGAAACCCGCAACCCTGTCGGTTACATGCTGTTCGTGCCGGGCTCGATCCCCGGCGAGCTGCCGCCCCTGAGCGCCGACTTCGCCCATGTCGCTTCGCTGCAGATCAACGGCAGCAGCGGCACCACCGGCCTCGATGGCTTTTTGCAGAACCTGCCCGGCCTGGTGCATCTGGACATGGTCAACTTCGAGCTGCCAGGCCTGCCCCAGGCCATCACCGCCATGCCGGAGCTGCGCCAACTGGTGGCGCGCAACTGCGCCCTCTCGCTGTCGCCGTCCGACCAGCGGATCCTCGCCTCCTCACCGCTGCTGTCACTGCTGGATCTGCAAAACAATCCACTGGCGCACGCACCTGACCTGCACGCCATACCGACGTTGCGCGAAGTCAACCTGGCCGCCACCGGCATCCGCACGGCGCCCGCCGACTTGCTCGATCATCCGCAACTGATCATTGGCAACTTCTCCAACAACGCCATCACCGAATTGCCCGAGCCGCTCTACACACTGGGCGCCGAACTGAGCAACGGCTACTGTTTTGCCGACAACCCGCTGTCCACTGCCACCCGCGAACGGATCAGACGTCATTACCTGCGCACCGGCACGCACTTCACCGTGTTGCCCGAACACGTGGATATCGCTCGGGTGAGCAACCTGTTTCCGCAAATGAACATCGGGCAGGTCACCGACCTGCTCTATCGCCTGCCCGGAACGCTGGCCGAAGGCCGAGAACAACTGACCCGCTGGGAAGCCGAACTCACCGTCCTGGTCGGCGACCTGTCGCGCTGGGAAAACGACACCCCGGAGCGCGATCCCGCGACACATCGGCCGCTTAACATCAACGAGAGGTTTACCGAACAGGTGGCCAGGGAAGTCTTCGCCCGATCACTGGAGTCGTTCTGGCGCAATCGATTCAGCGACCATCCCGAGCGGTTCCGGCTGGAATTGAAGTTCATCGGCGATCTACCCGCACTCGGCGCCGATTTCAGTCATGTGCCGCTGCTGACCTTCGTCGGCAATCCCCACATCAGTGCCATCGACCCGTTCCTGCAACGCTTCCCCGGCCTGCGGGGCCTGCACCTCAAGGACTTCACGCTCAACCACCTGCCCCCGGCGCTGGCGAGAATGCCGAAGCTGCGCACCCTGAGCCTCGACCATTGCCACCTGACGCTACCGGCCGATGGCCAACTGGCGCTGGCCGCACCGCACATGCTCGGTACCCTGGAACTGGCCAACAACCCACTGGGCAGCCCGCCCGACCTGACACGGCTGCCCGCGCTCACCTACCTGGACCTGAGCCAGTGCGAATTGTCGACGATCCCGGTCGGTCTTGCCGGGCACACCGAACTCATGACCGCCGTGCTCAGTGGCAACCGCATTACCGCCCTGCCCGATGAGTTCTTCACGTTGTCTGCGGCACAAGTCGATGGCCTGGATTTCGCGCATAACCCGTTGTCGCTCGCCACCCGTGAACGGATCAAAAGCTACTTTCAGGACCAGCGAGAAGACCTGGGCGTGCGCGCTGACGAGGCCGACATCAGGCAGGTGCAACAATTGTTCCCCACCTTGGACGAGGAGGACGCCAGCGATGTGATCTACGACCTGCCCGGCACCTTGCAAGAGGGCCGCGAGCACCTGCAGCGCTGGGCGTCGGAACTCACGCAACTGATCGACACCTTCGCGGCGTGGGTGAAAAACGTGCCGGAGCATCATCCGGTCAGCGGTGAACCGCTCAATGCCGATCAGCGATTCACCGAGCAACGGGCCAGGATGCAGTTTTCCCAGGACCTGGAGCGATACTGGCGCAGTCGCCCCGACCCTGAGCAGAAGCGCGCCGACACCTTCGTCCTGAACCTGAACTTCTGCGGCGACCTGCCGCCGATCACGGCGGATTTCGGCCATGTGACCAGCCTGAGCCTCGCCGGCAACCCGGGCGTTCTCGGCAGCGAGCGGTTCCTCGAACGGTTCCCCAATCTTCACACCCTCGACCTGCATGACTTCGCCCTGGATCGAGTCCCCCCGGGGCTGACGCAGATGTCAGCGCTTCGGGAACTGACCCTGACGCGCTGCCAGATGACCCTGACCCCAGAGGGCCAGGCCGTCCTTTCGTCACTCGATGGCCTCGAAGCGCTAAACCTGAGCGACAACCCGCTGACGGTCGCTCCGGATATCACGGCCATGCCGTTACTCAATGAACTGCGTTTGGCCGACACCGGGATCACCCAATTGCCAAAGGGCTTCACCCACCTGGAGAACCTGAGGATTGCAACGCTTTACAACAACCGGATCGCCGAGCTGCCCGACGAGTTGTTCTCGGTCAACGAGCGTTTCGCCGACGGCATCAACCTGAGCCACAACCCGCTGTCGGCCGACAGCCGGGAGCAGATCAAGATCCACTACGCCGCCACCGGTCGTGACTTTGCCGTGCCCGCCGGGCAGGCAGAGATCGGCCGGGTTCAGGCGTTGTTCAAGATGATGGATAAAGAGGATGCCAGCCATGTGATCTACAAGCTGCCGGGAACGCTCGAGGACGGTCGTGCGCAGTTGACCCGTTGGGAAGCCGAAATCAGCCAGTTGACCGAAGACCTCGATCACTGGACTCAGGACGTCCCCGCCCGACACCCATCACTCGGGCACACGCTGGATGTCCAGGAGATCGACGCCGAGCACATTGCACGGCAATCGTTCGCGCAGCAGCTGGAGCAATTCTGGCGCCAGCGGGTGCCCAACACGCCGGAGCTGCGGGACAACACCTTCATCGCCGAGCCGTCGTTCATCGGTGAGATGCCGGCGCTGACCGCCGACTTCAGCCATGTCTCGCTGCTGTCCCTCAAAGGTCATGATGCCCTGCGCATGCAGGCGCGTTTCCTCGACTGCTTCAGCGGCCTGCAACACCTGGAACTGCGTCATTTCGACCTGGGCCGGATTCCCTCCGAGATTGCCCGCATACCCACCCTGGAGTTTCTGGTCCTGGGCCGTTGCGGCGTGGTCTTCGATGACGAAGGGCAAGCCGTGCTCGGCGCGTTGCCACGCTTGAAAATGCTCGACCTGTTCGATAACCCGCTGGGCCGCGCACCGGACCTCACACCCCTGAAAACCCTGACGTTCATCGACTTTTCCGGCACCGGCATCGAGCGCATGCCTCCCGGCGTGGCGAGCCTTCCCGAGTTGAACACCGCCCTGTTGCGCGACAACCTGATCACTGAATTGCCGCCAGCGCTCTATCAATTGCCGGGGGCCAACGGCGACGGTTTCGACCTGACCAACAACCCGCTGTCCGAGGCGACGCTTGAACGCTTGAAAGCCTACTGGCAGCGAACCGGCAGCGACCTCGGCGCCTCGGCCGCCCCGGCAGACATCGAGCACGCCCTGGCGCTGTACCCAGGCCTGGACAGCATCGAAGCCAGCCACCTGATCTTTGCCCTGCCCGGCACCCTGGCGGAGGGTCGCGTTGAACTGGCTCGCCGGCAAACCGAGCTGGCCACGCTGATCGACGACCTCGACGCCTGGGTCGCAGATACCGCCCACCACCCGACCACCGGCGAACCGCTCGACGCCTCCGCACGGGCACAGGAGCAAGAGCGGCGGCGGGCGTTCAAGGACAGCCTGGAACAATGCTGGCGAACCATCCCGGTGGAAAACCGCTTCGCCGATGAACTCAGCTTCAAGTTCAACGCGTCGTTCTTCGGCGACTTGCCGGTGCTGACGGCTGACTTCGGCAATGTCCTGGAACTCTACCTGGCCCACAGCGGCCCCCACGCTCCGCGGATCGGCCGCTTTCTCGAGCACTTCCCCAACCTGACCCGTCTGGCGATCCGCGGTTATCGACTGGAGAGGATTCCCGACGCCATCTTCAACATGCGCCAGTTGACCGCGTTGAGCCTGCCGGAATGCCACATCACCCTGGACAGGGTATCGGTGGACAAACTGGCCGGCCTGCACGACCTCGACAGCCTGAACCTGCGCGGCAATCCGCTGGGCCTGGAGCCCGACCTGAGCCACATGCAGGACCTGACCTCGCTGGATCTGAGCCACACCGGATTGACCGTCATGCCCAAAGGGCTGCTCGCCAACCACGGTTTGCTCAGTGCCGAGCTGAGCTACAACGCCATCACCCAGGTACCGATCGAACTGACGCAAGCCGCTGCCCACTTCACCCAGGGCTTTGACTTGCGCGGCAACCCACTGTCAGCGCAAAGCCTGGAGCGCATCGCCGCGCACTTTCGTGAAACAGGCAACAGCCTGGGCATCGACGGCTTGACGCAACGGCCACGCGCCGATGACCCGGCGAATGGCATCGATATGGAGCACTGAGTCCGCCCTGGCCTTGTGCGTTAACTATGTACCGCACAGGGCCAGGCGCCCTTTGTTTTGCTGGAAACCCAATCAACCGCTAAGGACTGCGCAATGAATCACCCGGAACCTCCATGGACGGCCTTGCCCGACGTGCACTTTCATCCTGCATTCAACAACCTGCCGCCGTGGCTGCTCAAGGCATCGCCGGCCACCCGCGACAGGTTGGCCGACGCGGACCTGCAACGTCCCTCATGGCACGCGCTCGCGACCCGCGAGCAATGGCAGGCGCTGAAAAACGCCAGCGACCAGCACATGATCGAGCGCACGCGCCTGGAGTCACGGCTGGCCAGGCTGCAAAACGCCCGGGACTTCGCCGAGCCGCTGCTGACGGCGGCGTTGAGCAGCCGCTTCGGCCTCGAACTGGACGTCAAGACCACCTTCCTGCGCCTGTACATCCCGCAGCACATTCCCTGGTTGCCGATTACGTCCGGTGCCGCGCGCACCTGGACGGTGTCACTGCTGGACGCGGCACTGCACAACTTCCAGGCCTCGGAAACACGCGACGAAGCCTACGAGCCAGACTCGACCTACATCACCGAGCCCTCGGCCGGCGGGCAGTTCGACACCTTGCCAGCGATCAAACGGCAACTGCCGATTCAGCGTTTTACCCAGTTGTGCCGCGAGCTGGACATCGGCGCCCGCTACCAGGCCTACCTCAAGGAATCCCTGGGGCTGAACAACCGGGTGGCCGGCGAGGTGATCAAAACCTATGTCATCCAGTCGCACAAAACCGCGCTGCGGGCCGCCCTGGAAATGGCGCACCTGCGCAAGGACCTGCCAGAAGATGTTTATCGAGCGATCCACGAGCAGGTTCTCCAGGCCCCGCGCGCGGACAACCGCACGTTGCGCGGCCACAGCCTGAGCATGATGGCCTCGACCTTGACCGGAATCCTGGTGTTCGCCGCCGAACTGCAAGGCGCTCGGCGAGCCCTGCCGGTAGTGGCGTACATTCCCGACGACCCCGAGGCGCCGCTCAAACACTACGAGAACGCCCAGGCGTTCATCGGCGACCTGACCCGCAAACTGCGCTCTCCCGCCTACCAGGCGTTTTTCAGCCGCTTCGTCGATCATGGCGAACGCGGGCATTTCTTTGCCAACCTCGCCCAGCGCCTGGGCCGCGTCACCTGGCATCAACGCCAGCCCGGCGACTCGCAGCCGAGTTGGCGCAACACGCCCATCGACACCCCCAACCTGCAGTTCTCGGTCAACCCGATCAACGCTGAACTGTGGCCCCACCTCTACCAGCAACACCTGAACAAAATCCTCAACGACGCGCGCACCCTGGCGGTCTCCACCGCCAGCGCCGACCGCGCCGCGCGCTGGGCGCTGTGGGACGCCCTGGGGAAAATCGCCAGCACGATTGTCGAAGTGGTGTCGTTCGTGGCCCTGCCGTTCGTGCCGTTTCTCGGCGAGTTGATGCTGGCCTACCTGGCTTATCAGGTCCTCGACGAATCCTTCGAAGGCATCGTCGACTGGGCCGAAGGTTTGAAAACCCAGGCGCTGGGCCAGTTGCTCAACATCGCGCAAACGGCGGTGCAACTCGGGGTCTTCGCCGTGGGCGGCGCCATGGCGGCCAATGCGTTCAGTCGCTTGCTGCCCGCGCAAACCGTAGCCCTGTTCTCGTCGTTCAAACCGGTGCGCAACGCTGGCAAAACCCGCTACTGGCGGCAGGACCTGACGCCCTACGAGCAGGCGCTCGAACTGCCGAAAAGCGCCAGGCCCGATGAGCTGGGCCTGTATCGACACCAGGGCAAGACCCTGTTGCGCCTGGAGGACAAGCTTTACGCCGTGAAACCGGACAGCCACGGCGAATTCCAGATCGAGCATCCGACCCGCGCCGAGGCCTATCAGCCGACGTTGCAACACAACCACCACGGCGCCTGGCAGACCGTGCTGGATGACCCGATCACCTGGGATCGAGACACCGTGATGCGCCGCCTCGGCCACAGCGTCGAGTCATTCAGCCACGCCGAACGCGAGCAGATCCTGCGCATCAGCGGCTTCCACCACAACGTCTTGCGCGAGGTCCACGTCGAGCACCAGCGCCCGCCTTCGCTGCTGACCGACACGATCAAACGCTTCAGGATCGACCGCGATATCCAGGCCCTGATCGACGACCCCGCCCGCCAGCACCCCGACCGTGAGCAAGCGCTGCACCAGCGCCTGTCGCTGTTCGAATCGCGCTACCGTGACAGCGAGCAAACCAGCGACCGCGACATCCAACTGCTGCAAGGCGCCGTGCGCGGGCTGCCGACCGACATCGCCGGGGAACTGGTGGCCAACGCCACCGCCAGCGAACGCCTGGACATGCACCACGGCCGCACGCCACGGCGCCTGACCGATCTGGCGTACAAGGCCCTGGAAGCGGTGCGGGTCGCCCGGGCATACGAGGGGTTCTACCTGCCCGACATGGAAACCGTGGACACCCGCCGGCTGGCCCTGCACAGCCTGGAATCCATGCCCGGCTGGCCGACCCGCCTGCGCATCGAGGTGCGCCAGTACTCGCACACCGGCGAGGTGCTGGACAGCCTCGGCGAAACCGACGCACCGGACGTCAAGACATTGGTCAACGAGCAGGACGACACCTTTCACCTGCATGAAAACCCGGATCGACACGGCACCTTCTACCAGGTGCTCCTGGGCACCCTGACCCAGGCCGAGCGCGACACGCTGGGGCTTGTCGGCGAAGACAGCCGGGCGCTGAAAAAACGCATCGTCGACGTCGCGACGAACCAGCCGCGACTGCGCACGCTGTTCGCCAAACACCCGCTGCGAAAACCCGTTTACGACCCGTCGACCATGCGCCTGCCCGGCGGCACCCAGGGTTACCCGCGCCGCCATGGCAGCGCAATCCCCACGCTGGAGAACCGGGTGCTCGAACTCTATCGCGGGCTGGACGAAGAGGAATTGAGCGCGGTGATTGCCAGCCTGCGCAGCCATCCCGATGGCGCCCGCATGGAACTCACGCGGCGGGCCAGTGAACTGCATCAATTGCATCGCGATCTGAGCCGCTGGATCAACGACACCCCGGTCCTCGACCCGGAAACCGGGTTGGCGCTGAGTGACAGCGAACAGCAGGGGACGCGCAACAATCGCCGTTTGCTGGCGCAGGAAATCCGCCGCAGTTGGCGACGCCAGTCCGAGCGTGACGTCGAAGCAGGCGATGGTGACTTTCGCTACACGCTGCGGTTCAGCGAGCCGATTCCGGGCGACCTGCCCCTCCTCACGGCCAATTTTCCCGACGTTTCGGTACTGACCCTCGAGGGCCACCGCGCCGCGCACGGCATCCCGGCCTTTCTGCAGCGGTTCAGCGGGTTGCGCCGACTGGAGCTGCGCCGTTTCACCCTCGACCGGCTGCCCGACGCGATCGCGAACATGCCGCACCTCGAAACCTTGATCCTCAGCGATTGCGGAATTCAGTTCGACGGCATCGCCTGGAAAAAACTGGCGTCGATGAACAAACTCAAGGTCCTCGATCTCAACCGCAATGCGTTTGACGCCGTGCCGGGGATCGAATCGATGCCGGGGCTGGTCCACCTCGACTTGAGCGACACCGGCTTGACCGCCCTGCCCCGTGGCGCCACGCAACACACCGGGCTCAACACCCTGATGTTGATGAACAACGCCATCGACCAGTTGCCGGCCGGTCTGTTCGACAGCCCGGTGCATGAAAAGCGTGGGGTGTTCCTGTCCAATAACCCGCTCACCGAGGCGTCGCGGGAACAGATCAAGCTGCATTACTTCCAGACCGCCTACGATCTCGGGGTGTCGGCACCGGCGGCGGATATTCAGCGGGTCATGGCGCTGTACCCGAACCTGGAATCGGCACAGGCCAGCGACTTCCTCTACGAACTGCCCGGCACCTGGGCCGACAGCCTGAGCGAGCTGACCCGGCTGGAGGCCGAGCTGGCGCAACTGGGTCACGACCTGTCCGCCTGGACCGCTGACCTGCCAGCGCTGCACCCGGTGTCCGGCGAACCCTTCACCGCCGATCAGGTGCTGACCGAGCACCTCAACCGCGATGCCTTCATGCAGGCGCTGCAACGCTGCTGGCGTCAGGACATGGAGCTGGACGAATTCAATGAGCTGCTCGAACCCACCTATGAGCTGGTGGTCGATTCGGTGATTCACGGTGAGCTGCCGACCCTGCGCGCCGACTTCAGCCATGTCTCGGCGCTGGAGTTGCGCAGCGACCATGGCGCGACACGCATCGGGCGTTTCCTCGAGGCGTTCCCCAAACTGAAACGCCTGAAGCTGCGCGACTTTGACCTGGGCAATCTGCCTGAGGCGGTGTTCAAGATGGGCCCGTTGAACTCACTGTCGCTGCCCAACTGCCGGATCACCCTGTCAGCGCAATCGGCCAGCGCGTTGGCGGGCATGGAGGGTATCGAGTACCTCGACCTGGCGCACAACCCACTGCAACTCACCCCGGACTTCAGCCAGATGCAAAGCCTCGCGACCGTGGTGATGCATGACACAGGCCTGCGGGAAATCCCCCATGGTTTGCTCGACAAAGCCGCACTGGACTGGGTAGACCTGAGCAACAACGCCATCACCGATGTCCCCAGCGACATCCTGGAAATGACGACGGACCAGGCGGATGTCCTGCACCTGTCCAACAACCCGTTCAGCGAAGCCACGCTGCTGCGCCTTATCGCCCACTACGAAAAGACCGGCATCGATTTCGGCATCGAAGCCGTGATCCAGCGCGGCGAAGTGCAGATGAGCACGTCCCAGGAATCGGGCGCGGATGAGTAGGGAGTGACGCTCCCACAGGTTTTGGAGGCGTTCTCAATAGCCTGGAACCACTCAATACATTGTGGGAGCGGGCTTGCTCGCGAAAGCGGTGGGTCAGTCGCCGGTGATGTTGGCTGTGCCGGCTCATCGTCGGAACGCCGCCCGGAGCAAGCCCGCTCCTACATTGGAGGGAGCCGTCAGCCGCGCTCTGAGGGGACCGATGACAGCTCGAATGGGCTGCTGCTGCGTCGCTGGTTGCGGTCTTCGCGCGGGGTGGCGCCGAAGAAGTTGCGGTAGGCGCTGGAGAAGTGCGGCCCCGAAGAGAAGCCGCAGGACAGGCCGATCTGGATGATCGACTTGCTGGTTTGCATCAACATCTGCCTGGCCTTGTTCAGACGCAGTTCCAGGTAATACTGGCTCGGCACGCGGTTGAGGTATTGCTTGAAGATCCGCTCCAGCTGCCGACGGGACACGCACACGTGCTGGGCGATTTCGTCGGTGGTCAGCGGCTCTTCGATGTTGGCTTCCATCAGCAGCACCGCCTGGGTGAGCTTCGGATGGCTGGAGCCCAAGCGGTTCTGCAATGGAATGCGCTGACGCTCGCCGCCTTCGCGGATGCGCTCCACCACCAGCTCTTCCGACACGGCACCGGCCAGTTCCGCACCGTGATCCCGGGCCAACACCGCCAGCAGCAAGTCGAGCACCGACATGCCGCCGCACGCGGTCAGGCGATCGCGATCCCAGTCGAACAGGTGGCTGGTGGCGATGACTTTGGGGAAGCGTTCGGCGAAGTCGTCCTGCCAGCGCCAGTGCACGGCGGCGCGATAACCGTCGAGCAGACCGAGCTGCGCCAGCGGGTAGACCCCGGCCGACAAGCCGCCGATCACACAACCGGCGCGCACCAGTTGCTTGAGCGCGCTGCTCAGTGCCGGTGTCATCGCGGTCGGTGGCTCGTCGGCGAGCAGGAACAGTTTCTGGAAATTCTCGAGCTTGCCGGTCCAGGCCTCGCCCGGCAATTGCCAGGCGCCTTCGCCCGGCGCTTCGGCCTGCAGGAACGACAGTTCGTAGACCACCTCCGGATGCACACGCTGGGCCACACGCAAGGCCTCCTCAGCCAGCGCAAGCGTCAGGGCTTTAGTGCTGGGCCAAATCAGGAAACCAATTCGATGGGCAGTCATGGCGGGCAATCCGAAGCAAAAACAGTGATGAAGGCATGGGCCACTATGCTAGCCCGTAAACGCAAACAAATCTCGGAACTGGTGGTGATCCCAGTGGGAGCTGGCTTGCCAGCTCCCACTGGGAATAGTGCAAGTCGCCCGGATTACTTCAGGCTACCCGACAGGAATTGCTGCAAACGCTCCGATTGCGGGTTCACCAGCACTTCACGCGGGTTGCCGCTTTCTTCGACGACGCCTTTGTGCAGGAACACCAACTGGTTCGACACTTCACGGGCGAAGCCCATTTCGTGGGTCACCACCACCATGGTGCGGCCTTCCTGGGCCAGGGCCTGCATCACCTTGAGCACGTCACCGACCAGCTCCGGGTCGAGCGCCGAGGTCGGTTCGTCGAACAGCATCACCTCCGGTTCCATCGCCAGCGCCCGGGCGATCGCCACGCGCTGCTGCTCGCCGCCGGACATGTGCCCCGGGTAGGCGTCCTTGCGATGGGCCACGCCGACCTTGTTCAGGTAGTGCTCGGCTTTCTCGCGGGCTTCGGCCTTGGGCACGCCCAGTACGTGGACCGGCGCTTCCATGATGTTTTCCAGCGCGGTCATGTGCGACCACAGGTTGAAATGCTGGAACACCATCGACAGGCGCGAGCGCATGCGCTGCAGCTGCTTCGGATCGGCGGCCTTCATCGCACCGTCCTTGTTCGCCACCAGCTTCAACTCTTCGTTGTTGAGCAGGATACGGCCCGCGTGCGGCTGCTCCAGCAGGTTGATGCAGCGCAGGAAGGTACTTTTGCCGGAGCCACTGGAGCCGATGATGCTGATCACATCGCCGGCGGCCGCTTTCAGGGACACGCCCTTGAGCACTTCGTGACTGCCATAGCGTTTATGCAGGTCTTGGACTTCAAGTTTGTACATGCTGTCGGTTCTCACAAAAACAGTCAGTCAGTCGTTGAGCAAGCGCCCGTGACGCAGCGCTTCGCGCCCCGCCACCTTGGCCAGCCAGAAACCGGGTTGGGCATAACGCAGCCGTTCAATGGCAAACAGCACCCCGGACGTACCCGCACACACGGTGCTCACCCGATCCGATAACGGATCGATCACTTCGAAAATCTCGTCGCCGGCTTCGATCCACTCGCCGGGCCTGCGCAGGAAACTGACCACGCCCGGGTGCGGCGCGAACAGCAACTCGGTACCTTCGAACGGCATGCCTTCACAAGGCTCCTGCGCCGGTCTTGGCCATTCGCCGCCGATCAGCCCCTGTTCGGCGAGGAACGCCAGGATGCCTTCGGCATAGGCCTCGGCATCGTCGCGAGCGGTGTCGGCCTGGCCACCCAGCTCGACGGTCGTCGCCAGGCACGCCAGGGGAATCTGCGCGTCGGGGAACAGCCGCGACAGGCGCAGCCATGGCAGCGAACAGGCTTCATCGAACGAGCTGCCACCGGAATCCTCGGCCAGCAGGCCGACCTTGACGTTCAGGTGCGCGGCCAGCGAACGCCACTGCGGCCAGTGTTGCGGCAAGGCGTACATGTGCAGCGCCGCTTCGGCATCGCAATGCAGGTCCAGCACCACGTCCGCCGTGCAGGCATGGCTGAGCAGGATGCGCTGCATGCCTTGCAGCTGGCTCGCAGCGGCAGGCAACGCCGCCAGGTGATCGCTCATGGCCTGGCGGATCAGGCGGATGTTGGCGTGCGGGTCGTCGCCCAGGTGCCCGGCGAGTTGTGCGGCGACGGGCGCGCTGAGTTCGACGAAATCACGGTTGAAGTTCTTGCCGCTGCCCGCCTCGAAACGCCCTTGATGATTGCCCTGCAACAGTTGACCGAGGCCCAGCGGGTTGGCCACCGGCACCAGTTCGATCACACCGTTGAGCAGGCCCTGGGCTTCGAGTTCGCCCAGGCGCTTTTTCAGCTCCCAGGCGGTGCGCATGCCCGGCAGTTCATCGGCGTGCAGGCTGGCCTGGATGTAGGCCTTGCGCTCACCACTGCACTCTCTATTCCCAAAGCTGAACACCGAGATTTGCCGCTCGCTGCCCAGGTGGCTCCAGGGCAATACATGGTCGATACGTTCCATATCAGTGCTTCCGCGGGGCCAGGTAGCCCAGCCAGCGGCGCTCGGCCAGTTTGAACAGCTTCACCAGGATGAAGGTCAGGCACAGGTAGAACACACCCGCCGTGATGTACGCCTCGAACGGCAGGTAATACTGGGCGTTGACCGTGCGCGCGGCACCGGTGATGTCGATCAGGGTCACGATGGAGGCCAGGCTGGTGGTCTGCAACATCATGATCACTTCGTTGCTGTACTGCGGCAGCGCCCGGCGCAGGGCCGATGGCAACAGGATGCGCTTGTACATCTTGAAGCGCGACATGCCCATGGCCTTGGCCGCCTCGATCTCGCCGTTCGGCGTGGCGCGCAGGCTGCCGGCGATGATTTCCGCGGTGTAGGCGCTGGTGTTGATGGCAAACGCCAGGCAGGCACAGAACGTGGCGCTGGACAGCCACGGCCAGAGGAAGCTTTCGCGCACCGCTTCGAACTGGGCCAGGCCGTAGTAGATCAGGAACAGCTGCACCAGCATCGGCGTGCCGCGGATCACGTAGGTGTAGAGCCAGGCGGCGCCGTTGACCACCGCGTTCTTCGAGACGCGCATCAGGCCCAGGGGCAACGCGCACAGCAGGCCGAAGAACAGCGACAGCGCGAGCAGTTTGAGGGTGGTCAGCAAACCGCTGAAGTACAGCGGCAAGGCCTCCCAGATGACGTTGTAGTCGAAGATCATAGCTCAGCCGCCCTTACGCCTACCGAGTAGCGCTTCTCGAGGTGACGCAATGCCAGCAACGAGACGCTGGTGATCACCAGGTACATCGCCGCCACTGCGAGGAAGAAGGTGAAAGGCTCGCGGGTGGCATCCGCCGCCTGCTTGGCCTTGAACATCATGTCTTGCAGGCCCACCACCGAAATCAGTGCGGTGGCCTTGGTCAATACCAGCCAGTTGTTGGTGAAGCCCGGAATCGCCAGGCGAATCATCTGCGGCACCATCACCCGGAAGAACACCTGGAAACTGCTCATGCCGTAGGCCATGCCGGCTTCGGCCTGCCCCTTGGGGATCGCCATGAAGGCGCCACGGAAGGTTTCCGACAGGTACGCACCGAAGATGAAGCCCAGGGTGCCGATACCGGCGGCCAGTGGGTTGAGGTCGATGTAGTCGTCGTAGCCGAGCATCGGTGCCACGCGGTTGAGCAGGTCCTGGCCGCCGTAGAAAATCAGCAGGATCAGCACCAGGTCGGGGATCCCGCGAATCACCGTGGAATACAGGTCACCCAGCCACGCCAGCCAGCGCACCGGCGACAGACGCAGCGCCACGCCGATCAGCCCCAGGACAATGGCCAGCGCCATGGACGACAAGGCGAGCTGAAGCGTCAGCCATGCGCCATCGAGGATGACAGCCCCGTAGCCTTTCAACATGATTCAGGTCCTCGAATGTTGGGATGAAAAAATGGCGCAAACCGCAGAGATCCTGTTGCTTGCGCCATTTCGGACTTGTCGCCGGGACGTGTTACTTGCCGTAGATATCGAAGGCGAAGTACTTGTCCTGGATTTGCTTGTATTTGCCGTTTTCACGGATGGCCACGATGGCGCTGTTGATCTTGTCCTTGAGCGCATCACCCTTGCGCACTGCGATACCCACGCCGTCGCCGAAGTACTTGACGTCGGTGAAGGCCGGGCCAACGAACGCGAAGCCCTTGCCAGCGTCGGTTTTCAGGAAACCGTCATCAAGCAGCGTAGCGTCTGCCACGGTGCCGTCGAGGCGACCGGCCGTCACGTCCAGGTAGATTTCGTTCTGCGAGCCGTAAGGCTTGATCTCGGCACCCAGCGGGGCCAGGACTTCGCGGGCGAAACGCTCGTGGATCGAACCACGCTGCACGCCGATGTTCTTGCCCTTGAGCTCGGTCAGGCCGTCGCTGACCTGGGTGCCTTCCTTCATGACCAGGCGAGCCGGGGTGTTGTAGTACTTGTTGGTGAAGTCCACGGACTTCTTGCGATCTTCGGTGATCGACATCGACGACAGGATCGCGTCGATCTTGCGCACTTTAAGCGCCGGGATCAGGCCGTCGAACTCTTGCTCGACCCACACGCACTTGACCTTCATCTCTTCGCACAGGGCGTTGCCGATGTCGTAGTCGAAACCGACGATGCTGCCGTCCGGCGCTTTCGAGGCGAACGGAGGGTAGGCCGCTTCGATACCGATTTTCACAGGCTTGTCATCGGCGAAGGTGGGCAGGGACAGCACGGACAGTGCCAGGGCGCCAAGCAGCACGAGTTTCTTCATCTTGGGACTCCATCGGTAAAGGGCTAAAACGGCAGAGTGAGCGACAGCCCAATATGCGAATGAGTGGGACCGGAAATGTATTGCTACGTCCTAGGAAGCCCGCGGGATTTTCAACACGGGCAACGACGAGCGAGTGATCGGCATTCTAACGACAGGCCCGAGGTCGATATTTCTTCAATGCGACAACTAGTTACAGATGCCACGAGAAAGCCGCCCGGACACGTTGACAGCCCTGCAAATTCATGCAAGAGCAAAAGACAGTGAACCGATCTATGCTGCAAATTGCGGGCCTATTATTGGCAAAGCCTTCTAATCCGGCAAGCGCAGCGTGGGGTGTTATTTTTTTCAGCGGATTTTGTGGCCCTGATTGGGGCAGGGGCGTTTCTGGATGCCCCGGGTCGGTGCGGCTGGTTACACATTCAGTTACTTGAAGAGTGACGGGTAACAGTGGGAATTGGATGACAGGAGATGTCGATAATTATTGGCCGGGGAGTTATCCGGTGTTTGGGCGGGCGTCATCGCGAGCATGCTCGCTCCTACAGGGATCTCCAGTGGACGCATTATGCGTGCCCCCCCAAAACACTGTGGGAGCGGGCTTGCCCGCGAAGAGGCCCGCCTGAACACCACAGAATCCCCAGACAAAAAAAGCCCCGCCAGCTCAACACCGACGGGGCTTCTCAGTCACTCAGAACCGGCGCTTAAGCCACATTCATCGTCTTGTGCGTATCAATCAGATGCGCCACTACGCTCGGATCGGCCAGGGTCGAGATATCGCCCAAGCCATCGTACTCGGCCGTGGCAATCTTGCGCAGAATCCGGCGCATGATCTTGCCCGAACGGGTCTTCGGCAGCCCCGGCGCCCACTGGATCACGTCCGGTGAAGCAATCGGCCCGATCTCCTTGCGCACCCAGTTCTTCAGCTCGACGCGCAGTTGCTCGCTCGGCTCTTCGCCGCCATTGAGGGTGACGTAGACATAGATGCCTTGGCCCTTGATGTCGTGCGGCACACCGACCACGGCGGCCTCGGCGACTTTCGGGTGCGCCACCATCGCGCTCTCGATCTCGGCGGTGCCCATGCGGTGGCCGGACACGTTGAGCACGTCGTCCACACGCCCGGTGATCCAGTAGTAACCGTCGGCATCGCGACGCGCACCGTCACCGGTGAAGTACATGCCACGGAAGGTCTTGAAGTAGGTGTCGACGAAGCGGTCATGGTCACCGTACAGCGTACGCGCCTGGCCTGGCCACGAATCGAGAATCACCAGGTTGCCCTCGGCCTCGCCCTCGATGATGTTGCCCAGGTTGTCGACCAGCGCCGGCACCACACCGAAGAACGGACGCGCCGCCGAACCCGGCTTGAGGGCGTGGGCGCCTGGCAGCGGGCTCATCATGTTGCCGCCGGTTTCGGTCTGCCACCAGGTGTCGACGATCGGGCAACGGGATTTGCCGACATTCTTGTAGTACCAGTCCCAGGCTTCCGGGTTGATCGGCTCGCCGACCGAACCCAACAGGCGCAGGCTGCTGCCGTCCGCCCCTTCGACCGCTGCGGTGCCGGACGCCATCATGGCGCGGATCGCGGTCGGTGCGGTGTAGAGGATGTTGACCTTGTGCTTGTCGACGATCTTCGCCACCCGGGTGATGTCCGGGTAGTTCGGCACGCCTTCGAACAGCAGCGTGGTCGCGCCGTTGGCCAGCGGCCCGTAGACAATGTAGGAGTGACCGGTGACCCAGCCGACGTCGGCGGTGCACCAGTAGATTTCGCCCGGGCGGTAGTCGAACACGCGCTCATGGGTCATGGCCGCGTACAGCAGGTAACCGGCGGTGGTGTGCTGCACGCCCTTGGGCTTGCCGGTGGAACCGGAGGTGTAAAGGATGAACAGCGCTTCTTCAGCGCCCATCTCTTTTGGCGCACACACGGTGCCCGCCACTTTCATCAGGTCTTCGTACCAGATGTCGCGGTGCTGGTTCCACTTGATGTCGCCACCGGTGCGCTTGCACACGATGACCTTCTGGATGCTGCTGGTTTCCGGGTTGGTCAGGGCGTCGTCGACGTTGGCCTTGAGCGATACCTTCTTGCCGGCGCGGATGCCTTCGTCGGCGGTGATCACCACTTTCGACTTGCAGTCGATGATGCGGCCGGCCAGGGCTTCCGGCGAGAAACCACCGAAGACTACCGAGTGGATCGCACCGATGCGGGCGCAGGCCAGCATGGCGACCACGGCCTCGGGGATCATCGGCATGTAGATAGTCACCACATCGCCGCGGTGCACGTCCTGGCCACGCAGGGCGTTGGCGAGCTTGCAGACCTGCTCGTGCAGTTCGCGGTAGGTGATGTTGCGGCTTTCGGAAGGATCGTCGCCTTCCCAGATGATCGCGACTTGGTCGCCGCGCTCGGCCAGATGGCGGTCGAGGCAGTTGTAGGAAACGTTCAGGGTGCCGTCGGCGAACCACTTGATGTCGACATGGTGATCGTCGAACGACGTCTGTTTCACCGTGGTGAAAGGCTTGATCCAGTCGAGGCGCTTGGCTTGTTCGCGCCAGAAACCGTCAGGGTTGACGACCGACTGCTGGTACATGGCTTTGTAGGTTGCCTCGTCGGTCAGCGTGTTGGCCGCTACCTCGGGACGAACGGGATACAGAGAAGCCGCACTCATCTTTCTTACCTCGGTGGAATAGTTGTTTTTGTATGGCACCAGTTTTAGCCGGGCCAGCACCATAGAACCATTCGACGATGGTAGTAACAATCCCCTACAAATTGTCGTGACAAGCTTCTGACCATCTCCGCCCTCCCCCTGTGGGAGCGAGCCTGCTCGCGATTGCGGTCTGTCAGTCACCGAAGCACTCACGGATAAACCGCTATCGCGAGCAAGCCCGCTACCACAAAAAATCAGAACACCCAAAGCACCCGGGTCAGCGATTGTTACAAAATCTGCCAAAGGTGTTTATCAAAACCCGGCCTATATGAATCCCGACCCCACGCCTAGAATTCGCTCCGCCAACAAGGCAAACCTGATTAACACAGTTGCAGCCCCCACGAAGGCCGTTAATCAAAACTCCGGTAATCAAGTTCCACACGCAACCCCAAAAAGGTTGCGTGACCCCACTCGACCTCTAAAAGGTAAAAACGAAATGAAAGCTTTATTAGTTCTGGCCCTCTCCAGCCTGTGCGCAACCGCCATGGCAGACGAGGTCCCGACTGATGTCGCACAGCAACAACCGGTTATCGAGGAATACACTTACTCCACACACTTGGACATCGCCAAAGTTGTATCGATGAGCGAAGTGCCCAATGTCTGCGAAGTGGTTCCCATGAAAATGGAATACGACGACTCCAAAGGCCAACGCCATATCCTGCGCTACAGCGTCATGGGCAACGGCTGCTCCAACGGCTGATCACCGCCCCTCTTCCTTCTAAACGGTTCGACCCATTCGCCTCGCTGTCCAGGCCGATGAAGCGCCGAACCGTATAGATCGATTTATACGATTGATTTAAGCATTTATTTGCGCTTTTTAATCAAATTGATCGGCGTAGTATGAATTCCACACCAAGACATACAACGACTGCGAACTGGAGCAACCACCATGAAAACCCAACTGATTCTCGCCCTGACCCTTTCCGTACTGGCCGCCAACACCTTCGCCGCTGACGGTTACGACCGCACGGGTTCGGCTGCCTTCTCCACCGCATCGGCCTCCTTCGCCGCCGATGGTGCTGACCACGTTGGCGCGTCCAAGCTGGCTGCCGATGGC
>NZ_JARZGC010000003.1:110279-238507 GCF_041354075.1 Pseudomonas fluorescens
GCTGATCACGTCGGTGCTTCCAAGCTGGCTGCCGATGGCGCTGATCACGTCGGTGCTTCCAAGCTGGCTGCCGATGGCGCTGATCACGTCGGTGCTTCCAAGCTGGCTGCCGATGGTTCGGATCACGTGGGTGCCGCTCGCCTTAGCTGATCGTCCGGCATGACTTCACAGCCCGACTTCGGTCGGGCTTAGTTGTGTCCAGGCCGGTCAAAAACCGATCCAAAACACAAGATGTAGTAAAAAACCGGTTTTTTGCCTATTTTTTGAACAAAAAAAACCGACCGGAAAAATTAATCAAAAAAAATCTGCGCCCGCCATCTGCGGCCAAAGCCCTGTAAACCCTCGCTCCGACCGAAAAACCCTCCTGCTCGAGCGCTTCGTGCGCGGATTCGCCCCACCACGGCCGCAAAAATTTCCCTATAATGCCGCCTAAACCCGGCCTGCAATATTCCCTTACAGGGAGGACTGCCAGTCTGAAGCCCACGCCGAAGTCCTCAACGATTTCTGCGCCCGTCAGTGGCTCTCGGAACCCGGTAAAAATTCATGTTTATTTGCCTGCGTGTACCGCTGCAAAAAACGCTATCAACGCGGCCAACAAGGCCGTGTGAAAAAACAGACCATCCAATTTCACACGGGCACTCTGGCCCTCACGCAGGAGACGACACGTCATGCTGAGCTGGGACGAATTCGACAAAGAAGACACGGAAGTCGTGGCAAAGAGCGCTAACGCCGGCCACCCCACCGAAGCCAATATGGACCGTCTCGACAGCGCCGGCGGTGCCGCCGCCCTGGAAGCCCGCGCCGTAACGGCCACTGACTCGCCTGCCGTGGTCCGTGCCAAGACCGCCCTGGACAACCTCGACATCGCCGAAGGCCTGGCCGAACTCGAAGGCGCCTCCGCACGCGTCGCCGTCGACGAAAAAGCCATGATCAACTGCCGCGCCGACCTCAACCAGCTCGTGCCCTTCAAGTACGACTGGGCCTGGCAGAAATACCTGGACGGCTGCGCAAACCACTGGATGCCGCAAGAAGTCAACATGACCGCCGACATCGCCCTCTGGAAAAACCCGGAAGGCCTGACCGACGACGAACGCCGCATCGTCATGCGCAACCTCGGCTTCTTCTCCACCGCCGACTCCCTGGTCGCCAACAACCTGGTGCTGGCCGTCTACCGCCTGATCACCAACCCGGAATGCCGCCAGTACATCCTGCGCCAGGCTTTCGAAGAAGCGATCCACACCCACGCCTACCAGTACTGCATCGAATCGCTGGCCATGGACGAAGGTGAAATCTTCAACATGTACCACGAGATCCCATCGGTCGCGAAAAAAGCCACCTGGGGCCTCAAGTACACCCGCTCCATCTCCGATCCGAAGTTCGAAACCGGCACCGTCGAAACCGACAAAGAACTGCTGCGCAACCTGATCGCCTACTACTGCGTCCTGGAAGGCATCTTCTTCTACTGCGGCTTCACCCAGATCCTCTCCATGGGCCGCCGCAACAAAATGACCGGCGTCGCCGAGCAGTTCCAATACATCCTGCGCGACGAATCCATGCACCTGAACTTCGGCATCGACGTGATCAACCAGATCAAAATCGAAAACCCGCACCTGTGGGATGCCGAAATGAAGGAAGAAGCCTCGCAGATGATCCTGCAAGGCACCCAACTGGAAATCGAATACGCCCGCGACACCATGCCTCGCGGCGTGCTGGGCATGAACGCGGCGATGATGGAGGACTACCTCAAGTTCATCGCCAACCGTCGCCTGTCGCAGATCGGCCTGAAAGAAGAGTACCCAGGCACCACTAACCCGTTCCCATGGATGAGCGAGATCATGGACTTGAAGAAAGAGAAGAACTTCTTTGAGACGAGGGTTATTGAGTATCAGACTGGTGGGGCTTTGAGCTGGGATTGATTCCTGGGTGCGTATTTTTTCAAGACACGCTGAATTTTTTTCACGTTACTTGAAATAATCGACATACGCCACAAAGGCTAGATGAACTGATGTGCAGAAAAGAAGGCCGCATAAGCGGCCTTCTTTGGTATGTACGGCTGTTTTTTAAAGAGCTTCCATCAGCGCCCGATCTGTTATGTACGAAAAAAAAATTATGAAAGGCTGATTACCAGTACAAGGCGTGCGCGAGCCAACTTGATTAGACAGGGGTATTTTCAGGTAATGCTGCGACTAGCATAGGAGGTCGCGATCCAAGGTAAACAATGACATTGCCGCACGTATGCTCCCCTCCGCACGCCACATTCAAAACTTTCTCTGGAGCAGGCCGACGTTCAGGCTCCCAGTCGATATCGCCGGAATGCCGCCACCTGCTTTCTCAACATGGAAGTTCCATGTCAAACCATGTTCTTACGGAATCTCCACATAAAGAGGAGTCTCCCCATCGGTCAGTACTCCTTGGAACCCTAAGGAGAAGGGCTCTCCCCCCGAGGTCGACAGCTCAAAATATGCTGCCGCTTCAGCAAAACCCTCTGCTGGCTCAAGCCACTTTAAAACAAAGAGCGCCATGTTTTTCATCCTATAAATATCGGAACAAGCTCCCTAGTGGGCTTGCTAAAAGCAACATTGGGGTGGCAGGGATGAATATCAATGGCTCTTCGCCATCCAATCTGCAGAAAAAAATTCATCTGTCGCGCTTTTTGCAATGTGCTGACACCCAAGTCACTTTCAGTGGTGCCAAAGAAAAGCACAAATTCGGGTTCATTATACGTTGAGCCGTGCAACCAGACCTTCTCTACCTCACTATTCTAGGTAACGCCCATCGATAACTGAACAGCAATTTTTTGCCCAGAAAAGACTAATTCCCAACAACATCTTCGCGAAAATAAATACCGCACTCTGCGGACGACAAATTATTTTATGTTAAACGAAGTACGCGTTTGGATTGAATACGCAAGAAATGACGGCCAATTGATTGGCCCTCGTTTATTTATACCTTCACCAAGATACAACGTGGCCCCGTCGCGGGCACCAAAAAAGCTAAAATGAGCACACTGGACACTTGTCGCGCCCACAGCCTTGGTCGAATCACCTCAGACCTCTCCTCTCTCAAAAGCTCTCCAGACGGCTTCCATTCAGGTAGAATTGACTGCAGCTAAACGTCGCGCTGTATCGAGCAATGCTTGGGCGACGCGTTAGCCAAGCACATAAGCTTTCCATAAAATCAGCTGAATTCTGCGCTTCCTCTTGGTTCACGCGCGATCGCACACTCAATAGGCGGCAAAGATGTACATAGATATGGATGTCAAAAATCCAGATGCCCAAAAAGACAGCAAGGTATCAGCACAATCCATAACTGCTGTGCGCAAGCCTACAGGCCTTCCCAAAATCATCAGTTTGTTCTGTGGAGCAGGCGGGCTCGATTGGGGCTTTCATCAAGAGGGCTTTCAGATTCCAATTGCGATTGATATATCTGCTGCTGCTATCAGCACACATAAAAAAAACTTTCCTAAAACTCGTAGCGTTGCTGCCGACTTGATAAAGCTTGAACCCGAAGGAGTGTTCGAACTGGTTACATCTCGCGTAAAGCCTAAAAGCCGTATTGGATTGATCGGCGGCCCACCCTGCCAAGGTTTTTCACGCGCCAACACGAACTCGAAAGTTGACGACCCTCGAAATCAGTTGCCACAACTATATCTGGATATAGTTAAGAGGCTCCAAGCTGATTACATCGTTGAATTTGTTGTATTTGAGAATGTTCTTGGAATTCGCGACAAAAAGCATGCATCAACCTATGAGGCATTGATTAAAGGGCTTGAATCTCTCAGTTTCTGTGTTACGGAGAAGGAACTATGCGCCTTAGATTTTGGCGTACCTCAAAATCGACGCAGGATCGTGTTATCCGCTCTACGCGCAGGTCAAGACTATGATGAAGTACGCCCGAAAAAAAGAACTGGACTAAGAACAGTACAGGAAGCTATAGGCGCACTCGCTGAGCCAACTTTTTTTGATCGAAAATTGAAGCCGGGAGATATACCTGTGCACCCCAACCACTGGACTATGAATCCAAAATCTCCGCGATTCAGTGATCCAGATGGCGAGCATCCAAATGGTCGTAGTTTTAAGCGTCTATCATGGAATGATGCAAGTCCTACAATCGCATTCGGACATCGCGAAATACACATTCATCCAAATGGAACGAGACGACTCAGCATTTATGAAGCGATGCTATTGCAAAGCTTTCCTTCGAGTTTCGTTTTAGAAGGCAATTTATCACAGCAAGTCGAACAGGTATCTAATGCAGTACCACCACTACTCGGAAAAAGTATCGCGGCCGCAGTAAAAAAATCCATAAAACCTAGAAAGAAATAAAAGCGAAGTAGAAAGACAATCTACTTCGCCTACTTCAATCAAGAGTATTCATGTAACGGTCATAGGTCTCTGGTCATGAGCGGCAAGCCATCACCGCCACTCAGGGATATCGTATTTTGCTGACTCAAGCAGCGAAGTTGTTCCACTCACCGCCTCCGTACAAAGATCTGTATCCTTGACGATGGCATAATCAAGATATTGCAGCTTAGCGGCTTGCTTAGCGACTTTAGATGCGCGCTTCGGCTCTAATGAAGGCACCACCGTTACTCCTCCTACACTCGGCGTAAAAACTCGCGGCACATCAGGACTGACGCGAAATGCTAAAGCCAACATGTCAGGCTGATCCCCATGCACGCAATACGCATATACGCTAGCCAGCTTGCCGCAAGCTCTTCCCGTTGAGCTATCAGGGGAATCTCTTCATCACCCACTAGCTTACTACTGCCAGCTAGATCCTTATGCGTAGCCATGGTTCCTTTTTATAGATCAGCTCAAGCGTGTATTGTGATCTGAGTATAGCCATCGTTCTCCTGAGTTTGCAGCCATTGACTAGTAGATCAGGCGGAAAACTTTCCCTATCATTCCGCTTGCCCCACGAGTCACCTCATTACATCGCAGTCAGCTTGGCGCATATTCATCAACCAATAGTATATTTTTAAAAGAACTCAACCGCTGACAACAGTAACTCGCAGTCGCTTTCCGTTTCCTCATTTTGCCAACGTCGTCCATAAAACAACGCCGCGACCTTTATAAAACCCTAATATGTCTTAATGCGATATCGATATTGAGTAGCCTCAAGGCGCTCCTCTGCTGGATACCATGATTCAAGGTGAGTGCTGACCTTTCCGTCTGACGCATAAAAGCCATTCGCGTCGTTGACTAGCCTAATCTCAGAAACCACTATCAGAGCACATTCTTGGGGATTGGCCCTAGCATGAACCACTTCCCCACTCGTTAGAATTATAGAAGCGCCTCCCCCAGTCGTCCCCTTAACCTCAATAAAACGCCTTTCAGCGTTCCGCACTGCACGCAGGTCATAGGGATGTGCAGCCGAAGTATCGATTACCAACCATCCGGCCTCCTCATATAGCTTACGTGCGATTCCCATCGCATGAAGCTCAACGCACTTACGCTCCTCCGGTGACAACCCTAGGCCTTGCCCCGAGTCTCCCGCGCGAGATCGAGGTGATAATTGGATATCAGTTCCTTCCAAAAGCCCCCTCACCAACTTCAAATCCAGCTCCAACATGGACAACTGAGATGCAAGACCATCACCGCAAGCAGCACACAACTTTATGGCCTGAACGGACGGTGGACTCCCGAAACGCACAAAACCTTCAAGATTTGCTGTGAAAGACATAACTGAAGCCTGCGTGGTCCCTGGCTCGAAGAATTCGGTCGTGCAACGACCGCACTTCCATTTCGGTGTTTTTGTTTTACGCTTCCTAATATCGGTTGACTTGCAAGAGGGGCAACGTCGGTGTGTTTTTATAGATGGGGCTTCAACGATTAATCCAATTCGACCAGAGCCAAGTATGTCGCCCTCTTTGCGAAGAATCGCCACATCGCCAGTCTTAATATTTTTGTAATTCGGAACAAAGCTATCGTATCGATATACTTCAGCAGTCTTATCTTGATAACCATCGATACCTTTGGAGATTCTTGTCTCATCTGATTTTTCTAGGAGGAGCCAACATTTTTGAGCCACGCTTATCCACCCTCCACCTTATCGCACGATGCACAAATTAAGAAATCTAACTCGCGAGTATCCCAACCTCAAATCTATCAGCATCGCCTCCATACTTATCGCAGGCTGAAGATCTTCACAAGAGTAACATTCAGCTCCCGCAACTCAGAGCTTGAAATTTAGCCCACATTATTCAAGGTATTATCTGCGGCGCCAATATTGCTGCAAGCACATCAGGGAAACCGCAGATATATAAGAGCACCCTTGGCCTAGACAAAGCAACATAAGCCAACTCGGGCACTTCCAGCAAATCTTGCGTAGCGAGCAGCACTACTACGCTGCGCTCCAACCCCTTAAACCGACGAATAGTATCAACTGTAATTGCGTCCTCATCAGGAGCGCTAGCATTGCAAATCAGCTCACCGGCCAATCGACCATTCGAAGTGATTCTACTGGCTATACGAGGTGATGAAGTAAGTACCGCAATGTCGCACGGTAGAATTCGCTCGGACCCTATGAGGTCCCTAATTTTAATGTCGATTGACTCTAAGGCTATAGCGAGGCTGGTTGCTGGCACGGCCTCTACTTCGACACCCACGAGGTTATTATCCAGAATTTTATGACCAGCATAATGCCGCATTGCAGCCGCGTGGATCTGACAGGTATTTCGTAAGTTACGTGTGAGTCGTATCGGAACAAGCTCTACCCCATCTGGCGGTCGACCACCACGATCGTATATTCGTTGGTTGCAATCATAGAAGACTTGGAGACGAGAACGCTCACCCGGTCGCATTAGAGACTCTAACGCTATCCACCACAGAGGCCTAAAATCTTGCCCCTCGTCGACGACAATAGCATCGAAGGCCAATTGTGGATTGGCATCGACTGCCTCCATCAGCAGTTCAGGTGCAGTCTCTTCAAAAAAAGAAGCATTATCAGTTACCTCAAAAGTAATACCAGCTCGCCCTGCCAACTGTAGGCATGCTTCGTGAAAACTAGCTGTTTCAACGTTTTTTATGCCATTCAATTTTCGTTTCAATTCAGCCGCTAGGGGCTGGTTGTAACATACCAAAAGGGTCCTGTTACCCGAATCTGCGAAGCGGCGCGCGCTTTCCAGAGCCAGTACAGTTTTACCGGTTCCCGCCCCACCCGCAATTCCTACTTTGTGCACATCTTGAATAGCTTCCAATATATGAAATTGCTGAGGAGTCAACGCCTGTAAAGCGTGTTCATCTTCTGCTAACTGGTGACCTAATGGAACTTTCAGCATAAAAGGACGGGCTAGCAAATCTTCCAGAGCAGTCAAACCGTCTCGGCCCAGAAGCTCCTCACCGTCAGATAGGGGATAGCCAGCCCTCATTCGTGCAAGTATCCAAGTTCTCAGGTCATGTAGATCTTCACATGAGCACACAATCTGTCTTGGCGCCTCTGCACTTAATCCAACCCGTGGAACGGCGCTATCAGGAAATACTATTCCGTGATGCGCGCGTATTCGGCGTGAACGCCACACTGCTGAGTTGCGAAGCTGTTGAAGGATATTGTATTTGGCGCTCCGAGCTTGTGCGACAGGATCTTTGATGCCGTGTACAAACCCATGTCTGTCCCGACTGGTCCAGTTGTTAGATGCTGGGTCATATGCAATTGCACCACCCTTAACTTCAAGCGTTAAGATTCCTAGATCAGAATGAGCAACCAGGAAATCGCATTCGCCATCCCGTTCTGCCCCAGTTGGAGTCATCCCAAGCCAAGGACGACTATAAAACACAGTGAATGGCGTGCCCAATGCATCTTTCAGAGAGTTATAAATTCTAACTTCTGCCGATCGCAAAGGATTTTCAAGAACTTCACGGGGCAAAGACTTAGGCCACATAGTTGCCATTTTATTTTTTTCTCCCAGGAAGCATGTCTGAAAAGTATCCGTGCTGAGAGGTGCCTGCTGGACCAACTAATAAGGCGCGATCAAGAAATCTGTTGAAGTACTCGCAAGATGTTTCTGGCGCTAGTACACAGGCGTGACATGCGGCGAGCAGAAAGCTGCCCGGACGCGCGAACATATCTTCAATACATAATGGGTCAGATGAGCACCATTCCATCGACGCAATAGCAGCCTCCACCGTCCTGACAATCCGTGTCGAATCCGCCTGCCGTTGGAGACCTCCCAAAGTACCATCTGCGTCAGAAGTGGCAGTGAATATCAATAGCCCAGCCATAGGGAGCTCGCCAACCGACGCATAAATCCTTTCCCGAAGGGACGCACTTGAGTATCCACACTCGAGAGTTAACTGTCGCATCAACGCATGCGCAAATGTGTGAATTAGCAAAAACCGTGGGGTGATGCACTCAGGCAACTCCGTGTCAGCACCATAACGCTCTCGCCATTCATGCTTCCACGCCAGATCCAGTACTTCCGCTCGATCTTGCACCCATTTCTGTTCTGTTTCCCACTTGACGAGGTGCTCTAAATTAAATTCGAGGAAAAATCCTTCACCCCGGACTTCAATAGCGGGCAACCACGTCAACGGTTGAAGCGAGAGCGCTGCTAAATCGCGGTTCTCGTCCCCCGGAGGGACTATTCGAGTAAAACCTTTTAAAGCACGAACCTCCCTTAAACGCACCACTTTAACAATGCTGCTAAACCACGGTATAAGGTCCATTGGAACAGCCACATTTCTAACTTCAAACTCTCTATCCACATCACCATCAGCATTTTGGCCAGAGGTTAGCTGGCGATACTCTTCCTGCTTTAGATCTGTTACTGGCTGGGCATATTGATTAATACGGTAGTCAATTTGGGCAACAAGCTGCTCTGGTGTTACGTGCAACTCCTTAAGTGCCGGAGCCAAGACGTTTTCTGCAAGCATCCGAACAAAGCTCACCCTCTGACCTGACTCCACGGTAACAATCGCGTCCCAGTAAATACCTATCACCTCCTGAAGTCGGTCGGACCACGGCGGGATACTTAAAGCTGATTCGATAACGGGAAAATATAGGTTTGATGCCCCTCGCTGAACGGCTTGGGGATGATGACTGCAATTTTGATCTGGACCTGCGAGCCATGGACGTTTGCCTGAACAGGTCGAAAACCTCTCCCAGGTTTGATTTGAGAAAATCCCATCCATTGATTTCCGCGCATTGCATTGAGGGCAGCTAAGAATCAGTCCAGCATGTCCGGGCCGCTCCGACTCCAAGTGAAGGAAGTCACTACGCCCCGCGCATCCTTCTTCGTGATTCACCCACCAGTGCCATGGAAAGTCGTCAAGGTGACCATTTGGACACGCCATAACAAATCGAACAGGTACAACGTACGTGCGCCCTGCTACACCTTTACCAGATAGACAGGAACAATATCTAAAAGCCTTCCCAGGCTCATGTCCCCATTTTTTCTGTGGAGCAATACGATTACATCTAGGACATTGCAGCCATCCTGGAAACCGCGCAGCTACCAACGAACGTTTGTCTCCATTCCCCTTCTTAGCCCTTGCGGGATCTGTTACCGGCGGCAAACGAAAACCATGGACTCCTAGTTTTCGCTGGAGTCTGGGTTCATGAATACACTGTTCGTTTCTGAGACCTGCGGGGGGAAAAGATCGATCCCACTCTTCGAGCCCAGCAGCGACTGCGGAAATCGTTGCCTGTTCGGCTCTGAAATCAATAATTGCGCCGGGGCCAAAGGTGGCTACAACTGAACTGCGGCGAAGATCTCCTAATTCATTACTCATTTACCTAGTTCCCCATCAGTACGTAGCCTCTCCGCTAGCCTGAAAGGCGTACCGGTTTCTACGCTGCGCATATTATTCATTGTCGGCCAAGCTTCGCCAGGGCTGCGACCCAACGCTTTTTCAGTGGCCGCACGCTCAGCACTCTGGAGTAACGAGTCACGTGGTTTGAATTCATGCCAGTAATTACTTGCATTGCGTGCAGACCAGTTATCAAGGCGCTCTAGCAACTCATCCTCAACTGCAGTTTCATCAGGATCTATGCGAGCAGCCCTCGCGGTGATCTTAGATATCAACGCACGGGCTGCAGTTTCTGCGTTAGCATCAAGAACCGGTTGTTCCAACATTCCTGGAACAAGATGACGGACCGCTGCAACCAGGACCGCGTGCAGAGCCCGGTCCCGTGCGCGGGATGCAAAAGGGGTTACACTAGTTGCTTCAACGTCGCGATATAGGGTCGAATGCCAAGTTCGGAATGTCTCAAAATGAGACCGGTCTCGAGCTTTTGCACTGTTTAACACCGACACAACCAATCCAGCAACATCACCGCGACCTACGCGGCTTGTGGCCTGGATATATTCGGCAATACCTTTAGGTTGGCCGTAGACAAGCATCAGACCCAAGCGGGGAATGTCTACGCCCACTGACAGCATATTCGTTGCTAGCACCGCATCTAGAGCACCTTGCTTAATCGCAGGAATAGCCAGTAGTTCCAGCATGTTCCGTACATCGTCTTGAGACCGTCGAGAAGTTAGCTCTTCGATATTCTCGCAGAGCCTTTGTTTTTCCCCCCTCAGAGCGGAAAGAGTTCTCAAACTGTCATTAACGTCGTCTTGCATGAGGACGAGAGAGCCGCCTAGCTCACGAAGTGAGTTAAAGTAAGCCACTAACGTCCAGTAGGGATCTGCTTTTTGGGGAGTATCGAAGGCCCCTTTCCCCGACTGCAATAGGGACGCAGATGCTGCTTGGAGTGTGTACTTGGCGGACCGACCTGCTGATGCGATACCCACATATCGCCGCCCTGCTGCTTTACGAGCGATTACGGCAAAACCGGAGTCTTCATGATCAATGGCAGGAGGAGGAAACTGGCAAATATTCCGTTCGAAAAGAGCAAGAACTTGGTCCGCTGCTCGCCGAATGGTAGCTGTTGAACCTATTACTTTGGGTTTCGCACCTTGGGACGACAGCATAAGATCGAAAGCAGCTTCATAGAGTCCCGTCACTGTCCCTAGAGGCCCAGAAATCAAATGGAGTTCATCTTGAATAATTAAATTTGGTACCTGACCGTTATCCAGTCCGAACAACCGATTTATCGCCGCTTTGCGGACTATCTGTGCAAACTTATCTACCGTGCCAATAAGTAACGTCGGTCGTACTTCGTATATATCTTCGTCAACCGTCCATATTGGCAATGGTAAGCCATTAGCGTGTAGCTGGCAGGAATTATTGACGCAATGAACGAGCACAGGGGCGTCACTAGAAGTCTGCGTCCATTTAAGACGTTCTCCACAAGCGGGACAAGTTTGTAGCTGTTTGGGAGAAGCTCCGCTCTCTCCCTTCAGGGATGCGTACGAGCCCTTACGCGAATTGGGCGATGCGTCTCCCCCCACCCACAGACCAATCGAAAAAGGCGTATTGCCAAGGTCAGAGGATTCACGGCGAATTTTTTCACACGCCATGATAAGCGCTGAGGCGCGTATGAATTGCTGGGTAGTAAGCAACCGTAGGGTGTAGCGCATAACGGCGGCCACTCCAGCCCCATCGTCTCCTCTAGCAAGGCGCCGATAAAAGGCTGTCAACGCAATCAGCCCTAAATATGCTTCGGTTTTCCCACCTCCCGTCGGAAACCACAAGAGGTCCATGATTTCGCGTGCGGGATGATCTGAATAAACAGCCGACTCAGCCGAAAGGAGAAGAAAACCAAGCTGAAATGGGCGCCACCGCAAAGTACCACGAGCGGATTTTTCCGTGTCCCAGCTATATTGGATGATCATCGCTCTATTGGCGAGATGGAAGGCGCGAGTCAGTATAGGATCATTTGCGATTTTTCTTGCGCCGGCCTCCATTCGGTCCGCGACTTCGTAGCATCTTCTGATATTTCTTTCAGCCGCTACTTTAAGACTTAAGGATAACCCTTTTAGCTTTTCCTCTTGCAATTGAATCCAGTTTCGATAGGAGTGTGACATGCCAACAAGTGCAGCTTCGAGCTTGTCAGGCGCAGCAGTAGCGAGCCAGGAGGCCTCGAACGTCTCACTTGTACTCGCTAAATCGAGAAAAATCTGGTGGCCGCCGGCATCCACAGCTGGAACGATCACGGAAGGCAGCCAAGTAGTGCTTACAGATGTAGCTGTGCCTTCAGCATTCTCTTCCCAGTCAGCAGCACAAGTATGGCCTGCTGCAAATTCGTGCGCAGTGCGGTAAAGCAACGCGGCAGACTCGTCGTCCGAATCTACACTCGGCCTGCGTGACGGTCTAGGAACAAGCTTTGTGCCATGTACAGGAACAACCTTCAAACTTGTTTGAAATAGTGTTGCGGATTCCGATTCATCTCTGCCCTGCTCGGGCGTTGAGCCGTTCACTAAAGTTAACGTGGTAAGCCATTTATCTCCGATGTTAAGGGCACGCATATGTAGCGCAACGCCTGGTGGAGTTCCGAACCTATTGAGCGATTGCTTGGACACCGCTGTTGTAAGTTCAAGATGATCAATTTCGATCGCAATTGCTCTGCGGCGCCACATTTTTGGACCTGTTGCACCGGGCTGCACTTCAGGCAAGTAAAGTCCGAACTCAATAAATACAGACACAACAGGCGGGCCAGAATTACAGCTCACAGCAAATGATATTCCTGCTGCTGATGGTCGTCGTAAAGACATGGCGGGTATAGCTTCAGCTTCATCAGCAGGAGTCCCTTCGTCATGAGAGTCTTCTCCCTCAATGGCCAAACCATCGTCATCATCTGGATCCTGAGCACTGTTCTGCGGCCACAGTATTCCCGTCGCGTATATATCGGAAGGGCGAGAATTGACAGACTCATCTGTTTGACGCGGGCCAACTAAGTCAGTAGCTAGGCGCGATAGCACGTGGTCTCGCGGGAAATTTTCTTCTCGATTCATTTTTTCTTCCAGAATCGTATTTTGCTGTAGGCGATGACCATCGGTGCAAGCATAAAACCACTGGTTGCCCACGGCTCATGCAAGCGAGTTGCTTCCTGATCGTCAGGCGCTAGTACGACTGTTCGAGCGCCAATCAGGCGCAAGTGATTTATTTGCGTTGATGGGTAGAGGTTTTCACTGGACTTTATAACTTTAGCTAACGACCAGAGATCGTTTCGGACGATCGGAGATAGGATCGCTAATGGCGCTTCATTATCGATAGCGATTGCATATAGATTCTTCGTTTCCTTTGAGCGAGTAGCACGTCCTACTCTGGGCATAGCTACAAGATCTAAACAGCGTTGCTGAGCCCAGGCTGCACCGGCCTGGTCAAAATGTTCAGAGCCTGTTAGACCAGAAGCCCAAATATCACCCTCCCGCCCTATCTCAGTCATTAATGCGTGTTCTGCGCATCTTGGCAAGAAACTGTACGCACGTTTGCTTTCAGATAGACTCCCAGAGGAGAGTTTGAAGCCACTACCAGTACGCAGTTCAGTTCGGGCTCTGGTAGCTCCAACAAACGCGACACGCATTTCTTCATCCGTATTGCCGTAGGCGTCGCTGCTGGGTAGCATTAGAACTACCGTTTCGGCTTCCCTCCCCTTGCTTCCATGAATAGTTCCGAGTACTGGCCCTATGGATCCGAAAGCCTGTAAACATAGTGACGATGGAGGCTGGCGGCGGCCAAGCTTTCGCCTAAGGACTCGTATATCAATTGTTTGGCCGGGCAATCCTGCAAGCTCGGAGAGTTTGACCCATGCGTCGGCCATAGTGCCGCTATCCGGAAGCACATCAACTACTCGTGCGCTCCAAAGAGCCTCAAACTCCTCTCGTTTTAGTCGAAGCTCTTTGAAATCGAAGAAGCAAGCAGCAATCCACGGTGGCAGGCAGCTAGGCATACCGCTAAGACGCAACCGATGCGGCACATCTTTTAGCTGAGCTGATGCCATTAGCGCTTCTGCACGACGCCGGAAGAGCACGAGGGAAGCAGCCGGGAGCCCAGTAATGTTGAGAGTCTGCGCTCTTAGATCTGGCTCTCCCGTTATGCGCTCGATAGCTGCTCGCACGTCTGCGCTACGCCGCGCTGGACTCTCCGCAGGCGCAAGCACCATTCCCCGGACCGTAGTGAAAATCTCTAGTAACTCAGGAGAAAAAGTGCGGTGGACTTGCGTTAACGACATGGACTCGAAGCCTGGGAGGCTACGCAGGCTCTCAAGGAGGGATGGGGTCTCTGTTACTACTTGCTTTGTATCTTCAGCGAATCCATAGATAGCTTGAGCCTCATCGGCAAAGACAGTAACTCCACAATCTGACGCAAGCTTTCGAATGAGTTCCATGACGAATGCAGCTCTAACACCGATAATATCCTGTGCTTCATCGATGATCACATGCTCCGCCCTCTCAAGATACTCCGCGGCATCTGGATCTTCAGTAATCAGTCGAATAGCGGACGCTAAGCCCTCTTCGTAGCCACCTGCAAGAGAAGCTGATTCATCAAAACCTGATCGTAAAGACCACGCATAAGCATCGAGAGTTGCGACTTTAATACCCGCCGCTTCCTTTGGATCTGAGAGATAGCTTTCTATTCGGTTGCGAATTTCAAGAACAGCGGTTTGCGTGAAACTAACTATTAAACAGTTAACCGGCTCAATTAACCTTTGTTCAATGAGTGAGGCAAACCTAGCGCAGGCAACAGCGGTTTTTCCTGTCCCTGGTCCCGCGTCGACAATCAATCTGGCACCAACAGGAGCAGAGATGACTGCGCGCTGCGAAAAATCCCAGCCGACGGCCAGAGATGGGGCTGGTTTCAGCGTGGTCAAACTGTTTGTAGGTGAGGGTGGAAGGTTTTTACGAACCTCTAGCGCACTATCACAAACCGGTGGTGACGGAGGGGGAGGAAGCCCGTCTAGGTAAACGACACCGTCATGAATAGGCCAGAGTCTTTTGTGGTAAGTGATTGCCGGTTTGCCATCAAGAAAGCGCAGCGGACGGAGGATCTGCTCAATGACTATGTTGCCACGAACCAGCGACACCAAGATGTCTGTCACGAGATGCCCCCTCGGTCTTGCCTCTCCACTATGAGCTTTTCTACCTCCCGCGTGAGAGTGCTCAGCGTTACAAATCGCCATGCTCGAACAGTGCATAAGGCTGAACACCGCTGCACCTGTTGCCAGTCTAGCTTCCTAATGATCGACAAGCCCATAAAGTGCGTTCATTCCATGTAGGTTCCAAGGCTCCAGATTATGAATACTGCCTTAAAATGAAGGCTATTTGCCAGCACCCAGATGAAGATGCTTGGATTTTAGCCTCAGTGACAGTTACTGAGAGGTCTGAATTACCCCCGGCTTGAGCGACAGTCTAGACGCTTCACGGATGTTCGACACAGATGGAAAACGTTGAGAAATCGATGAAACCAAGGACAACTGAAACATCCAAAGAAAACAATATGCCACTCTTACGCTATCATCCATTTTGACCACATCTAGTGGTCAGAGCCCGCAAAGGGGATGTTATGCGCACGGATTCAGTTCAGTTTGTGCACTGCTTTTCGGCCTGCTTACAGGATGTGTAAACCCTTACCCTCTTCCTCTCTATGAGCCATCAGAGAATGATTCTGTATTACAGCCAAAGGCGGCGGTAATCTACGGCGAAGGAGTTGTCGTAGCTGCCGCTCGAACTCAACGGGAGGTGAAGCCTGATCGCCCAGGCGGACTAGGCTCTGCTCTTGCAACTCCAAGCACCCAGCATGACTTGAAGGTCAACTTGCTAATCTACAGTGACTCTCGAGCATCAAAAAGCGAAGATATCCATGCCAACCTGAATTGCGCAGCAGGGTGGCCGGCATCTGCTGATTGCTTGAGCAGCGGTACGACTTCTCTCAATATCAACAGCACTTTGTTCACGTATTGGGATTTCTTGTCCTCCGGAATGATTGCACCGGGCGGAAGCTCCCGTCGAATTCTGAAGAGCTGATTTTCCGCCTCTTTTCCAGATAAGGTAGCGCTTTGAAGTAGAACGTCTCGCTTTCAGGGGAAATTTCACGGTTCCCGCGCTCAAGAGAGTTGGGATAAAGAACAGAAACGGTAGCCAAATCGACCAGTATTCGGCTTTTTCACGACTTCATCCTTGCGATATTTTTTCGACACACGATGGTAGCATAGAGCCATCAATTTGGAGGACGGCCTGTTTATCCGTGAGTGAAAACCTGTGGTTTCCACCCACTTAACAGCGCCAACCTGCCTACAACATTTACGGTTTCTTCCCCATTGATGCCCCCTTAAAGTACCTCTATGCTTCATTGCAGGTGCCTAAGAAACGCCCAACGTAGAAGCTATCTTCATCACACAGAATGCATGCTGGCATCCGCCCACATATGCACTGTTTGAAGAAAACGCTTGTTGGGATTTCTTAGATCCTCTACGTCGGGCTTGGCCCTCTTCAACTTCGTACGTAGAGGTAATGGATATGCCTGCCACCATCCCGCAACGCTCGGTCATCTCCGAGCCTTCCAGCTCGACCGTTTTTACTCGCCACAACCTGTCTCTTCACGCCCTACTCCTCGAAAACCAACCATGGTTCTGCGCTCGTGACATCGGTCGCCTGATGGGTGTTCACCTGAGTGATCGCATGGTCCACAAGTTGGATAAGGATCAGCATCGCGTTCTATGGATCGAGTATTACCGGCAACCCGAAAAGCAGCTGATGCTCAGTGAGTCCGGGGTGTATGCGCTGCTGGTGTATCACTACGTCCCAGGCAACCGTTTGTTGCGGGAATGGTTGACCCATCAGGTGGTCCCAGCCCTGCGCGATGCGCAGTGCTCGGATCAGTTGGACCGGCCAATGGTGAGCTTGTTGGATTGGCCGCAGATGTCGTTGAGCATGCTGCATTGGCAAGGAGAAGGATGGATTCGGCTGCGGGATATGCCTTATCTGTTGGTGGATCACACGCAACATCGGATGCCAGTGGTCAAGCCTTGGCGGCGCAGGATGATGGAGATGTTTCAGGCGTCGAAGCATTCGCTGAGCTAAGGCAACGCGACTGTAGGATCGCTCGCGAAACTCATCATTCTTTTCTGTAGGAATTTTCGTAGACAACGGTAATGGCTAATCAGTATCGTCCGAGGGTTTTCAACCCTCGGCGGCTGTATGAGCGAAAAGAAAAAGGACACTGACTGGAGCGTGATCGAGATTCGGGCCGCTGTTGACGCCTACTTGAAGATGCTCGCGCTGGAGCTCAATGGTCAGAAATTCGTGAAGGCCCAAGAGAATCTCGCTCTGCGAGAAACGACCTTGCTCACTCGTACCAAAGGCTCGGTCGAGTTTCGGATGCAGAACATCTCCACTGTCCTAATGAACATGAATCGAAAGTTCATTGAGGGTTACAAACCCGCCAGAAACGTTGGCTCGAAGGTCGAGCAGGCAATTCGCGCAGTGCTGATTGAACGGGGAGTTAAGCCCGACGACCCCAAAGCACCGACAGCCGACGAAGAAACCCTCGAACGTCGAGCGGCCGCGCTTCAAAAACAGCCAATGAATGCACCGCCCAAGGGCATCAAGAAACCGAAGCTGGCGGCCAGCTCTCGCACGGCGTTTGTACGTGATCCTGAGGTGAGAGCCTGGGTTCGGAAGGAAGCCGAGGGACATTGCGAAGGCTGTGGCGAGCCTGCTCCATTTCTGAAACTTGACCTGCCGTTTCTCGAAGTCCACCACGTCAGGCCCCTGGCCCTAAAAGGTTCGGATCAAATCAGCAACGCCGTAGCGCTTTGCCCCAACTGTCACCGGCGTTGCCATCATTCGAATGACAGTGTGGAATTTACTGAGTCACTTTATGAAAAGGTTGGGCGGTTGATCCGCGAATAGCCGCGATATCAATCTGTGTGGCTCTACCCCACCACCTCAACATAACTCGACTCCCCACCACCCTCCGCCCCCGACAACCACCCCCACACAAACGCCAGCGTCGTCCGCCCTGCCTCATCGACAGCCACGGTGCCACGGGACCAGCCGGCCAGGATTTCGCCTTCGGTGGTGATGCAGTGATAAAGCAGTTCGATGGTGTCGTCGCCGGTGATGCGGCCAACCTGGTGGCCGGTGCGGATTCGGCCGCCTTGGTAGGTGCTGATAATGGCGTCGCCTTCGACCTGGTAATGAAAGACTGTGCCTGTGCCGGAGACTCCGTGGGTGTTGCCGGCTACGGTGAATTGGCGGTTGTTGAGGCGTTCGCTGACTAGGGAAAGAGGGGTTGGCATAGGGTACGGTCCTTGGGGTAAGGGTCATCATCCAGTTGATGGAAGTTGCTCGCGTTGCGTGACGTGCCTGACCATAACTGGAACAGTCTTCAAGACCAAACTCTCTGCGATGTCAGGCGTCGTAGAGATGCTCTCACATTTGCAAGAAAGACCGGTGGCTCGCACATTGCGTAGCCATCCCGTGAAGCAGCGACAATTCCTCACGTCATCCCAGAAGCCTCCTACTGCCCCGATTTCTCCGGTTCGATAACGTCGCCCTGCTCTTCTCCAGAGCTGCCGATGGACGAACACACAGGGACAATCAGTGGCTGGCGAAACGGACATTCCCAAGGTCAGAAATCCTCCTTCCGGTGACGGCCATCACGTCACCTACCGTTTCATGACGCCCTCCGAACTCGCCGAACGCGAAACCCGGCAAAACGCCTACGAAGCCATGCTCGCCAGGCAAGACGACTACATGCGCAGACGTCAGGCCAACGAGGTCGAGCAAAAAACGGTGCATGCAGGTTGCGTCTTCGCCAAATCCTGCAAGCTGCCCGACGCGGTCATCAACTATTCCAACCCTTCGGGCCGAGTGCCTACCGACAGCCTCGCGGATTACGGTGAGATCGCCTGGCTTGGCGCTCGCGAAGCGGACGACGATGGCCTGCTGAAACTACGTACGATCAGCGGTTCCACGGTTTCGCTTGGCGTCGGGCAACTGGCACTTCGCGCGCCTGCGCTCACAGCGCCGGTCGCGGGCACCATCGCCGCCGTCGGCGCTACGACGGTGGCCGTGTTGACGGGTATGGTGGCGGTGTTCTGGTCACCCCGCCTCGGCGACAGCGCGCTCTATAACGAAGACCAACTGCGAACCCTCAAGCAGGCTCGCACCCGTATGCGCCTGCAAATCGAGCAAAAGGCGGACGGCAGTCTCAAGGGCTACGGGTTCTACACCGGCAACCACCGCGATTGGGAGATGGTTGATGTGGTGCAGGTCGCACTGCGTGACAGCCAGTACGTCGCGGATCTTGGGGAAGGCATTGAGTTGATCTGGACGCCGGCGGTCGATGGTGCCGACATCCTGGGCATTCCCAAGCTGGAGGCCGCTCCGCAGGCACCGCACATCTGGGTTTATCCGCCGACCCAACAGGCGGACAGCATGATCGTTGATCCGATCTATCCGCCTGAGTACAGGGATTTCATTCTTGTGTTTCCGGTGGGTTCATCAGTGAAGCCGGTTTACATTGTGCTGAGCGTGGGCGATCAGAAATACCATCAGGCACCCAAGGAACTGAAAGCCTTCCCTGACGCGGTAAAAGATAAATCCAAAAGCAGCGTTCAAGGTGGCGGCGCACGGCGCAAGCGTTGGAAAGATACGAAAGGTCGCATTTTCGAGTGGGACGCCCAACATGGGGCTGTTGAAATGTATGACAGACAAGGAAAGCATCTGGGCGAATTCGACCCAGAAACGGGTAAGCAAACCAAACCTGCGAAATCGGGACGAACCACGCCTAAATAAGCCGAGAGGTCTCTATGAGTCTGTGTATTACGGGCTTCCTGCCTGACGTTTTTGAAGACAGTTCATTGAAGTATGAGTTGTATGTAAATGACGAGTTCAACGAGCAGATTGTGGCACTGCTAGGGCATAAGAGCGTGGATGAAATGGCAGCAGGGGAATGGCTGTTGACTGCTGATCAGGTGGCGCAGATTTCGAGGTTGATTGGAGAGGTGATTCCGTCTGATCTGGATATTTTTATTGGAGTGGAGGGTTAGGCTCACAATGCCAGGTAGTGCGCGTTCACATTGGTCAAAGCAGTGAGGAGTGAACCATGCGCTACCTATTGATCACTGGCTTCTATCCGGATGACAAGCAGGACGATTCTCTCCAGTTCGAGCTGGACATTGAAGGTATTGAGCTCAATGAAAAGGTCGCTCAACTCATTGAATCAAAGCCCCTCGCCGAAATGGAGCCGGGCGAATTACTGCTGAGCGAGCGTCAGGTGATGGCGCTCTCCGAACTTCTAGGCGTCGGGTTTCCTGATGGCCTGGAGTACTTTGTCGGCACTTGCCTCAAGAACCCGAGCCCGTCATGAAACTCGGTCTGACCGCAACGGGAAGTACAACAAACGGGTGGAGACAACTGGAGATCAGACACAGAGGATAGAGCCTTGAAGCACAGCGTCATGGGCGTACGCGATGGAGATTATTTCGCGTCATATGAAACAACACTGCCAATTCTCAGCAACGAGCTGGCTGCGTTAATGGGCTGGAAAGATAAAAAGGATTATGTGTACGACTACAAACTGACAAAAACACAGATCCGCGAAATCGAGAAAACCTGCGCGTTATCACTCCCGCATAACCTGACTCTTTTTTTAACCAGTAGCGAGCGTTGAGGAGAGCCAGAGGAACACGACAAGCGTCCTCGCCACGGGGTGAAAATCGCGAGCAGGCTCGCTCCACAGGTGCGGGGGCGAGCCGACTCCACTCAACGCCCCACGTGCCCCACCGCCTCCTCGAGCACCACCCTGACACCCCGCCGCTCCAGCTCCGCCTTCACCAGCAACTTCGTCACCTTGCCATAACCGGACTTGGGCAGCGCGTCCCAGAAGAACACCTGCTTGGGCATTTTGTAACGGGCAATCCTCGCGGCCATCCACTCCAGCAGCTCGCCCTCACTCAACACCGCGCCTTCCTTGCGTACACAGACCGCGACGCCGATTTCCCCCCACTGCGCATCCGGCAGGCCGAGCACGGCGGCTTCGGTGATGCCTTCATGCAGGAGGATTTTTTCTTCGATTTCTCGGGGGTAGATGTTGGAGCCGCCCGAGATGTACATGTCGGAAGATCGCCCGGTCAGGTAGATGAAACCGTCCTGGTCCATGTGCCCCATGTCGCCGGTGCGGAACCAGCCATTGCGAAATGCTTTGGCGTTCGCATCGGGGTTGTTGTAGTAGCCCACGAATACCGCCGGGCCCACGACGCAGACCTCGCCCGTGACGCCAGTCGGCAGCTCATTGCCCTGCTCGTCCTGAATCGAGACCTGCATGCCGGTGCGCTCGTAGCCGCAGGTTGATGGCCGTGAGGTCGCGCTTTGATGCTCGCAGGGCGGCAGCACGGTGATGTTGCCGGTCACTTCACCCAGGCCGTAATACTGAACCAGCACGGGGCCGAGTTTTTCCAGGGCGCGTTGCTTGTCGGCTTCGTACATCGGCGCGCCGGCGTAGACGACGTGGCGCAGGCTTTGGTGATCCCGTTGGTCCACGCTGGGGTGCTCGACCATCATTTTCAGCACGGTGGGCACGGTGAAGATGTTGGTCAGCCGGTGCTTTTCGATGAGTTCGAAGGCCAGGTCGATGTCGAACCGGTCCGAGGGCAGCAGAACCGTAGTGCCGCCCCGCGCGACGATGTTCAGTTGGTGAATGCCCGCACCGTGGGACAGCGGCGCGACCACCAGCGACCCGTCGTGATGGGTGGTGCCTGGCAGGAGATCAGCCAGGTGGTTGTTGATCACGAACGCGAGCTGGCCATGGGTCAGAACGGCGGCCTTCGGCTTGCCGGTGGTGCCGGAGGTGAACAGGAACCAGCACGGCGTGTCTCGGGCGACGGCGGCATTGGGCATGGACTTGCCCAGGTGCGTGCGGATCAGGTCATTGGCAAGGGGACGCTGATCCGGCGCGGCAGGCCGGGTGCCTTCGAGCCAGATGAGGTCCATCTGTGGCGCAGCCGCGCACACGGCGGCCGCGTATTCGGGGAAATCGCTCTGACACAGGAAGATCCGGCTCTGGGCCGTGGACGCCATGTAGATGACTTCGTCAGGCGTGATGCGGAAATTGGTCGGCACCCAGATCGCCCCCAGGCGTAAGGCGGCGAACAGCGATTCGAACATTTCGCTGCTGTTTTTCGAATGCACCAGCACCTTGTCGCCCGGCCCCACGCCCCGCTCGGCGAGCCCGGCGGCCAGCGCGCTGACCCGGGCGTCGAACTGCGCCCAGGTCCAGGTGGTGTCGCCGTGGATGATCGCCGGATGATCGGGCAGGCGCCGCGCATTCTGGGTCAGCCAGTGCGCGAGGTTCATGACCCGTTCGGACACGGCCGGAATTTGAGCTGCCATCTTCATTTCGTCCGCTCCAGGATGGAGACGTAGTTGGTGACGGCCGCGCCTCCCATGTTGAAAACACCGGCCAACTGCGCGTTGGCGATCTGCATGTCGCCGGCTTCGTTCATCAGTTGCATGGCGGCCATCACGTGCATCGACACGCCTGTGGCGCCCAGTGGATGCCCCTTGGCCTTGAGACCGCCGGAGAGGTTCACCGGCAGGCGGCCCGTCCGTTGGGTGATGCCTTCGTGTATCACTGTCCATCCCTGCCCGGGTTTGGCCAGCCCCATCGCTTCGTATTGCAGCATCTCGGCAATGGTGAAGCAGTCATGGGTTTCCACCAGGTCAAGATCGTCCAGCGCAACCCCGGCGGTTTCGCGGGCGGCATCCCAGGCGTGGCGCGCGCCTTCGAACACCAATGGGTCACGGCGCGAGAGCGGCAGGTAGTCATTGACGTGGGTGCGCACACGAAAGCGGATGGCCCGGCCCAGTGCCGCCGCCGTCACTTCATCGGCCAGCACGATCGCGGCCGCACCGTCGGACACCAACGAGCAGTCGGTGCGGCGAAGCGGTCCGGCCACCAGGGGATTTTTTTCCGAGATTTCATTGCAGAACTGAACGCCCAGATCCTTGCGAATGTGGGCATAAGGGTTGTGCACGCCGTTGGCGTGGTTCTTCGCAGCGATCATCGCGAGCGCTTCGCGGTGATCGCCGTAGCGGTCGAAGTAGGCACTGGCGATCTGGCCGAAGATGCCGGCGAAGCCTTCGGGGCTTTCCTCTTCGCGGCGGTAGCAGCCGCTGAGCAGGATGCCGGGGACCACACTGGAAGGTACGGCGGTCATTTTTTCCGCGCCGATCACCAGGGCAATGCGGCCGCGACCGCTTTCGATGAAATCGGCCGCCGCGTGAATGGCGGCGGTGCCAGTGGCGCAGGCATTTTCAACCCGAACGGTCGGGGTAAAACGCAGGGCCGGTTCGCCCAGGGAGACCAAGGCACCTTCGAATCCTTGCGGGGTGAGACCGTTGTTATAGACCCCCACGCAGACCATGCCAACGTCCCCGGGGGCGACCTGGGCGTGATCGAGCGCAGCCCGCGACACGCGGGACATCAAGGACTCGACGTCCGGGTCGTCCAGCTTACCGAAAGGCGTATGAGCCCAACCCACAATGGTTGCTCGCCTAGCCATATGAAACCCTCCCATATACAAATGAAAGCCGCGACTGCTCAGCAAAACGGCGCGGCTGTTGGCCTTACGAGCACACCGAGTTCTGGAACGCGAAGACGCCCTTCTCGAACGCTGCCAGCATTTCCTCCACTTCGGCGTCGGAAATCGTCAGCGGCGGGCAGAACATCAGCCACTCGCCATACGCGGCACCGGCCGTGCGGCGTGAGAACAGCAGCAGCCCGTACTCGCGGCAGAGCAATCCGATTTTTTCGCTGGCGCGGACTTCATCGGTGAAGATTTCCTTGGTGTCCTTGTCGACGACGATTTCGACCGCCATGTGCAGGCCGATGCCCCGGATGTCGCCGATGACCCGAGTCCTGCTTTTGAGGTCCTCCAGACGCGTACGGATTCTTTCACCCAACAAGGTGGCGCGCGGCATGAGGGCTTCGTCCTCCAGCACCTGGAGCACCATGTTAGAAGCCGCGCACCCCAGCGGATTGGCCGAGTAGGTATGGCCGTGCTTGAACCCGCCACTGAGCCGGACGTCATTGACCATCGCCGAGGACGCGAGCACCGCGCCCAACGGCGCGTAGGAACCGCTGACACCCTTGGCCAGGGTGACGATGTCGGGACGGCAGTCGGGCCAATGATGGGCCGCGAGGAATCGCCCGGTGCGACCGGCGCCGCTCATGATCTCGTCGTAGATCATCAGTACGCCGTAGCGGTCGCAGATCTGGCGACAGCGGTCGTAATAGTCGACAGGTGACATCAAGGCCCCCGTCGAAACGCCCCCCACCGGCTCGATCATGAACGCCAGCACGGTCTCGGGGCCCTGGGCGATGATGGTGTCTTCGAGTTGGCGAACGCAGCGATCGATCACATCGTCGACCGATTCATGGGCCGGTCGGCGATACAGCAACGGGGCATCGATCTTTGGCATGTCGACGAACATGGGCTTGTACGCTTTGGCGTAATCGGTATCGCCGGTGATGCCGAGCAAGGCGGTGGTGGCGCCATGGTAGGACGGCACGCGACTGATGATCTTGTAGCGGCTGGCCTGCCCGCGTGCGACCGCCACCTGACGGGCGAACTTGATCGCGGCCTCGTTGGCCTCGGAACCGCCGGACACGAAAAACGCCGCTTCGAAATCCCAGCCGCTCAGGCGGGCCAGTCGCTCGGCCAATGCCTGGCTGGGGTCGTTGTCCCAACGCATGCTGTGGGCGTAGATGATCTTGTTCATCTGCTCACGCATGGCTTCCAGCACCCTGGGATGAGCATGACCGATATTGACCGAGACTGCGCCGGAAGAGCCGTCCAATAAACGACGCCCGGTATGGTCCCATATGTAAACCCCTTCACCTCTGACAACTTTGGGGAATTCGGCTGTACCGGTCGGAGTAATGAAATGTTGATATCGCAGAGCCATGACGAATCCTCTCTTGACGAATGAGTGCGCGGCCGAACTAATCGGCTGGACGAGTGTTTAAAAAATCAATGGAGCCGCTGACGTCCAAATGAGCAATAGACGGCGGACTTCTATAATTGAAGAGGTGAAACTTCTAAACTTTAAGCATTCGCCGTACGTTGCAGAAACCGCACGGTTCTTTCATTTTGTGGATGATCGAACAACTGCGCCGGCGGCCCGCGTTCAATAATGACTCCACCGTCCATGAACACCACTTCATCGGCCACTTCCCTGGCAAAGGCCATCTCGTGGGTGACCACAATCATGGTCATGCCCTGTTGGGCCAGATCGCGCATGACGTTCAGCACTTCTCCCACCAACTCGGGGTCGAGGGCGCTGGTGGGTTCGTCAAAGAGCATGGCATCGGGCTCCATCGCCAGTGCCCTCGCTATCGCCACCCGTTGCTTCTGCCCGCCGGAAATTTCATCGGGAAAGTAGTCGGCCCGATGGGCCAATCCGACCTTGGCCAGCAACTCGCGCGCCAGTGACTCCACGTCTCTGGCCCGCCGCCCCTTGACCGTCACGGGGCCTTCCATGACGTTGTGCAGGACGTTCATGTGCGGGAACAGGTTGAAGTCCTGGAACACCATCCCCAGTCGGGCGCGCACGGCGGCGACGCGCTTGGGGCTGTGGGCCTTGGCTGCGCCGGCCGTTGAATCGAAAAAGATTCGTTGACCGTCCAGCAGTATCGTCCCGGAATCCGGCTGCTCCAGGTAGTTGATGCACCTGAGCAGCGTGGACTTGCCGCTGCCGGACGGACCAATGATGACCACGACTTTCCCGGTCTCGATGGTGAGGTCGATGCCCCGCAGGACTTCGTGATCACCGTAAGCCTTGTTCAAGCTTTTGAGTTCGATCATGAGTTTTCTCCTACGGCCGAGCTTTGCGAGGCTGGCGCCGCCCGCGCGACCTTGCGCCGGTAACCGCCCTGAGTGCGTTTTTCCAGGTACCGCACCAGCAATGCACAGGGGTAGCTGACCGACAGGTAGAGCACGCCACACACGGTATAAACGGTGAAATATTCATAGTTGCGGACCGCGATGATCTGGCCGGCAAACATCAACTCCTGAAGCGTGACCACGGAGGCCAGTGCGCTGTCCTTGAACAGCGCGATCAGGTAGTTACCCAACGACGGCAGCGTCAGGCGGATGGCCTGGGGAAGAACCACTCGACGGAACGCCTGAAACTCGCTCATGCCCATGGCCGCAGCGGCTTCTCGTTGCCCCTGTGGAATACCGTTGATACCGCCTCGATACACTTCACTCAAGTAAGCAATCATGCTCATTGAAAGACCGATCACGGCAGCACTGAATGGCGCGACCTTGATGCCGATGATCGGGAATACGTAATACACGTAGATCAATTGCAGGATGACCGGCGTACCGCGCATCACTTCCACGTAGATATGCGCAAGCAGGCGTAATACGCGATAGCGGGACAGTTGAGCCAGTGCCACGGGTATGGCCAAAACTGCACTCAGGCTGAATACGATAATGGTCAACAATACCGTGAGGCCCAACCCTCTCAGGAACACGGGCCAATATTCGAGTACGACTGAAACGTTGAATAAGTTCATGTTTCACCCCTTGGGCTTTACCAGTTTTTCTCAAGCGGGTGAAGAAACAGATTGCGATTGCTCAGACCGTACTTTTTCAATATCGCAGAGACCTCCCCCGTGCCTCTCACTTCAGCCAACGCCTGGGTATACGCGGCGCGGAAAGTGCAATCATCCTTGCGCAAACCGTAGCGTGCGTAGCCATACCCGTACCTGGTGATCATTTCTTCAGGAACCGGAACGTCCTTGAGCTGCTTGATCGGCAGCGAGGGGTTGGATTTGAGCCAGTCAACGACGGTGACATCATCCTCCAGCACCGCATCCACGCGGCCGGTGGTCAGCGCACCGATTTCCTGCTCGGCGCCGGGGAACGCGATCGACTCGGCCCCGATCTTGCGCAGGTATTCGTCCGCCGCAGAGCCCACCACGGCGCCGACTTTCTTGCCTTTGAGGTCGGCGTAGGAACTGATCTGCAAATCGGAGTTTGCCGGCAGCACGATGATCGGGCCGTACCACCACGAGGGCCCGGTAAAGCTGATGGCTTTGATCCGGTCCGGGGTGACGTGGATGTTGGTGCCAATCACATCGATGCGCCTGGACATCAGGCCCGGGACAAGTTGGCCAACGGGCGTTACTTCGTATTTTATCGAGGTGATGCCCATCCATTTCAGTGCCGCTTCATTGATCTCGACATCAATGCCCTCGGCCTTGCCGGTGGAAGTGTTCAGGAAGGAGTGAGGCGGCGCGGACACGATGCCGATCGTGACGCCGTCCTTGATGTACTGGCTGAAGGAGTCGTCCCCGCATTTCTCGTAGCTTGGGGCAACCTCATAGGCCATGGCGGGCATGGCGAGGTTGGCGACGGCGGCAAAGCAAAATGCCGAGAGGATGCACTTGGAAGCTTTCATGACTAAATTCCCTACCGAACGTGATTAGTTGAAATTGTTGGAACCGTTGGGTGGCAGTTACAAAGTCGTTGCTGCGGTACTCACAGGGCTTGATAAAGGCGGCTCTGCAGTCCGCTCGAATCTTGCTGTTGCTTAAGCTACGCCCAGTGGCTCAGTCCGACCATGGCGTCAGCCTTTGGCGGGGCAGCTGCCAAGCGGGCGTGATTGGGCGCTCAAAGCTTGATACATGTCCTCCTGTACTCTTGTATACATTGGTAATCCAAAAAAATCACCACGACGGGTGATTTCGCTTTGGGCGCCTGGCTATTCGACGGTGAGGCACTCCTGAACATGCGGCAAGAGCGCTTCCTTGAATTTCACCGAGTCGTTGCTCTTGAGAATGCTCAGCAGCTTTTCGTGGTCTTCGTACACCTTGGTATTGGGAACCCTCAAACCGACTGCGATGAGGATCTTGCGCGACATCTTGTCCCAAATGTCCAATAGCGTCTTGTTGCCGCTGGCCAGATAGATGGCACGATGAAAATCCATGTCTGCCTGGGCTGCCAGGAATGCAGAGCCCTTGCGGATGGCGCCCTGCAAATTGAACAGGGCATCTTCGAAGGGTTCGAGCAAACGTGGGTCCTTGGCAATGGCCGCCATCGCCAATTCGACCGCATGGTTCTCCAGGACGACGCGCACCGAAAGCATCTGCTCCAGGGATTCACGATCCACGTCCACCAGGCACAATTCGCGGTTGGTCGTGACGACAATGCCCTGGCTTTCGAGGGTCTTGAGGGCTTCGCGCACCGGCACCCGACTGACACCAAAGGCTTCGGCCAGCTCTACCTCAATTAGCCGGGCACCCGGAGCCAGATCCCCATGAATCGCCGCGCTGACGATAGAGTCGGCGACCTGATCCCCCAGCGTGCGGGACCGCTCATTGGCTACGACCGGGAATTTGGAGAGTGCCATTTCCTGTTTACCTTTTGGCCCGATGGGCAGAGCATTGGTCTCAATGTATTTCAGTATACATATATACAGATCGACTTCAATACCGCTTGTCTTCTCTGCAATGGCGCCTTTGTGGAGGCGATGAGGTCGATGAAAAGCAGTCATGTCCCCGGATCTGTCGTGAGCAGGTCCGCTCCCGCAAATGGGCAGCGCGTGAATTCAGTGAGTGCATCCCTGCCCGCCTCCCGCTATTAATACCCATTTGCTCACGGAACCGAGACTGACATGAAATTCGACCTCGCCTACTGCCTCAGCCTCGACGACAAGTTGTCGATCTATGACGTGCGGGATCTGAATTTCGACGAGACGGTGGCGTTCGATTCCGCCAAGGAACACTTCCAGTGCCCCAACGACGCCTGTCGTTCGGCATTCGATGCGGCGAATGTGCTGACCACGTTCAATGCCAAGAACGTCAATTACGTGCGCACCCCGCACTTCAAGAACACGCCGGGCACGCGGCATGTGGCGGATTGTCCTTATGCCAGCCTCAAGGCGTCGGGGGTGGACGGTGCGGAAACGGATGACGGGCGTGAGGAGCATTTTCCGTCGGAGCTGTTGCTGACCCGGCGTCAGTATGTGCGCAGGCCGTCGAGCCCGGCGGGCGTGGCAACGGATGCCCAGGGTGCGCTGGTGCCCTCCCCCTCAGCTTCCCTTGCGCAGCCATCGGGCCGCGAGACGGCGCCGGACAAGACCAGTGTCTTTGCCCATCCGGTGGAGTGTTTCGTCTCGAACTTCGCCGACAAGGAGCTGCTCAAGCGCATGCCGTTGAAGGTGGGCGAGCACACCGCGCCGTACGCTTCGTTCTTCAAGAAGATCGAGTACCTGACGGACAACAAGGGGCTGATTTACTGGGGCCGGATCAAGCAGATCAAGGATTACACCCAGAGCTTTCGCATCGATTTCGAGCAGAAGGTGTGGTTCAAACAGGCGGACGAGGCGAAGAAGAAGCCGTATTCGGTGAACGTCTACCTCAGCAAAAAGTTGATCGAGGGTTACCGCAAGCGCAAAGCGTTTCTGCAAGAGATCAAGCATGCCATCGACAGCGAGGCCGAGTTGTATTGCTTCTTTTATGGCGTGACGCCGGCGTTGACCCAGGTGCCGAGCAAGAAAAACCCCGAGCAGACGTTCGGGGTGTTCAGCGCGAACATCGAGAACCTGGATCACTTCATTATCCGGGAGGCGCCGGGGCTGGAGGCGACATAGCAGCCTTCAGTTCAGGCCCATGCTGATCATGACCAGAACCAGCAACCCGACATACACCCGCGCATGGATCCGGTCCGGAATTCGACCAATCCAGCGTGTGGCCAATCGAATCCCCAGCATCGACCCCACGGTCAACACCGCAAACGCCAGCAGATCCACATACCCGATAAACCACGGCCCCAGATCATGCGCCCCGAATCCTGCCATCGACAGGTAGGTCAGCGTACCGGCCACCGCCACCGGCAGGCTCAGCGGGTTCGCCATCGAGGTCGCTTGATTCATGGTCAAGCCGCATCGACGCAATAACGGGACCGTCATGACGCTGCCCCCCACGCCAAGAAACGTAGCGATGACGCCGATTCCTACGCCACCGACAGATACTTCTGCTCGGCCCAATCGACGTGTGTTGCCGGTGCCAGACGGCGTGAGAAACCCGTGCCTGAACAGGCAATCCACAATGGTCAAGCCCAGGTAGGCGATGAAGGCGTACCGAATCACCTCACCGCTGACCCAGGTCGCCGCAACGGCCCCCAGTACGGCCCCCATCGCAATGAACCCGCCCAATGGCCACAGGTAATGGCGAACCAGATTGCCCGCGCGTCGATGCTTTCCGGTGGCGACCAGCGCATTGACGATCATCACGCAGGTCGAGGTGGCGACGGCGATGTGCATCGCCGATTGCCCCATCGGATCGTCGACCGCGTGATGGGCCATGAGCATGCGGTACAGCAAGGGCACCACGACGAAACCACCACCAAAGCCAAATAACACCGCAGTGACGCCAGTCATGCAGCCGAAGAGTGTCAGCAAGAGGTAGGACATCACGGGCTTCCATCGGATTGAGAGCGCTCGACGATAGAGTGAAGTGGCTTGGCCGGCCTCAGCAAATAAGCCAATAATGTTCGCGTTTACGCCAAACGTGGGAGCCGCCCGATGCGCAATGTTTCGATTGATGTGCTGGACGACACGCCCCGGCGGGTGGTCGCGATCGGTACGGATTACGCCTACGGCCAGGTGTTGCCACGTCATACACACCGCAGGGCGCAATTGTTGTACGGCGCCACCGGGGTGATGCAGGTGAGCACGCACGACGGCAATTGGGTGGTGCCGCCACAACGGGCCGTGTGGATACCACCGGGGATGGCACATGAGGTGTTGATGCTGGGGGTGAGCACGCGCAGTGTGTACATCGAGCCGGGGGTGGTGGACCTGGGCGGCCGTTGTCAGGTGATCAATGTCTCGCCGTTGATGCGGCACTTGTTGATGGAGGCCGCAGAGGTGGCGCCGGTGTACGACGAGACCGGCCGCGATGGGGCATTGATCGATCTGCTGCTGCACGAACTGGCGCGCAGTGCTCACCTGCCGTTGCACATTCCGTTGCCCGAGGAGCCGCGGCTGCTCGGGTTGTGCCAGCTGTTTCTGCAGCGGCCCGATGCTCATCAGTCGCCGCAGCAATGGGCGAGTCAAATGCACGTCAGTCTGCGCACGTTCAATCGCCTGTTTCGCCAGCAAACCGGCCTGAGCTTCAGCCAATGGCGACAGCGTGCCTGTGTAGTGCTGGCGCTTGCCCGACTGGCCGTGGGTGAGCCGGTGACGCGTATTGCGCTGGACTTCGGCTATGACAGCCCGGCGGCCTTCTCGACCATGTTCCGGCGTGTGCTGGGCCATGCACCGTACGTCTGGATGGCAGAGGCAAACTAGAAAAAACAAAAAATCAATTTGATCCGGGCCGAAAACAACTGTACAAAAACACAGTACATTTTGGATCAGCACTCTCGAGCCCGGAGCACACCATGGCCTCTTACGCGATGAAAATCACCCTGGAACGTATCGCCCTCTTCCAATTCACCCCCACCCATTGCGCCCAGGCCCGGGCGATGCTGGGTTGGAGTGTTGATGAGTTATCGCGGGAGACCGGGGTGGCAGTGGCCGAAATCGAACGGTTCGAGGCCCGGCGCGAGGTGGCGGACGCCGACCGGTTGGCGCTGGCCTATCGCTTTGAGTCCGAGGGGCTGATGTTCTTCCCGGGGTTTGCGCCGGGGCGGGTGATCGGTGGGAAAGGCGCAGTGGCAGAATCGCGAGGGCAGACGGATTTTGTGAATGGTTGAGTGAGATGAATTATTGGTTGGCTGGCGGCAAAAATTGGCGAAATCAACAAGGCTCGCCATCTGACCCAAGTTCAAGCATCCGAAATCCTCGGCCTGTCCCAACCCAAACTGTCTGAAATGCTACGCGGAAAGTTTCGCGGCATCAGCGAAGCCAAGATGATGGAATGCCTGTCGTTGCTGGGTCGGGACGTTCAAATCGTGGTCAAGTCGGCCCCCCGATCCAGAAAAGAGGGGCTGATTGAGGTGGTGTTCGCCTGACAGGTGCAGCCTGTAAAACACTGGTTATGGCTTGAACTCCGGCGCCCGCCGCGCATTGGAAACCTGTTCATAACCATACGCCAACGCCAGAAGCTGGGCCTCGCTCCAGCGCGGGCCGTAGAAGAAGATCGAGGTCGGGGCGCCCTCTTCATCGATGCCGGTGGGCACCATGACGCCGGGGTAACCGGCCAGGGGGGCGACGTTCATGGCGGGGGACGCGACGTCCGAGACGAGGGCATCGAGTTGATGCGTGACCAGCAAGCGATCGATGGCGGCGGCATTTTCACCTTGAATCATGCCCCAGAGGTGGTTGTAGGTCTGCTCGTCAAACACCACTTTGCTGGCGGCGATCAGGGTGGCTTGTCCAGGCCCTTCGGCGTTTGCGGCGTTGAACCGCAATAGATCGTTCAGGGTCTGGGCGGGAATGCCGGTTCGTGTGGCCAGGTAGCGAGGCAACTCACGTTGGATGCCCATCTGAAACGCCTCATCCAGCCGAGCCGATGACGGGTCCTTCAGGTCCACGGGAATCAAGGTCGCACCGGCGGCCTGGATGAGTTCCAGTGCCTGGGAAAACTGCGGGTCGAGCAACAGCGGCAGGCCGCTGCGATCAAACTTGGCGGGGTAGCCGATACGCTTGCCAACCAGGGTGTGGGGGCGCAGCAGTGCGGTGTAGTCCACGGCGTCCTGGCCATGGGGCTTTCTGACCGGGTCGGCGGGGTCACTGCCACGCATGGCGTTCAGGAGCAGGGCAGCCTCGCGAACGGTGCGGGCCATCGGACCAGGAGTGTCCAGTTTGTGAGTCACCGGGATGATGCCGCTGCGGCTTAACAGGCCTACGGTCGGCTTGATGCCGACCACGCCGTTGAGGGACGCCGGGCAGATGATCGAGCCGGCGGTTTCCGTTCCGACAGCCAGTGGGGCGAAGCCGGCGGCGGTGGCGGCGGCGGAACCGGAGCTGGAGCCGCACACGTCACCGCTCAACAGGTGAGGGTTTCTGGTTTGGCCACCGCGACCGCTCCAGCCACTGGGCAGGGCCGGATCGCGAAACGCCGCCCATTCACTGAGGTTGGTTTTGCCGAGAATGATCGCGCCCGCTTCCCTGAGGCGTTGCACGATAAACGCATCCTTGGCCGGCGGGTCACCCACCATGGCCAGTGAGCCCGCGCTGGTCTGCATCTGGTCGGAGGTGTCGATGTTGTCCTTGAGCAGTACCGGGATGCCATGCAACGGACCGCGCACGTAGCCCGATTTGCGTTCCCGGTCCAGGAACTCGGCGATGGCCAGCGCCTCGGGATTGAGCTCGATCACGGCATTGATCTTCGGCCCCTGTTTATCGAGGGCGGCGATCCTTCGCTGCAGGTAGAGCACGAACATTGCCGCACTCAGCTCGTTGCGTTCCATCCGCCGGGAGATTTCGTCGACGCTTAAATATTCCAGCCTTGATTCAACCGGGGGTGCGGGTGCGGGTGCGTGTGCATGAGCCGTGCTGGGGAGTGAAAAAAGAACCGTCATGACCAGACACATCAGCCGGCCGCTTTGCCTTACATCCATGAAAAAAAATCCTTTGTGATGACGGGAGGGAGAGGTCCCGTTGCATTCCCAGCCTACCGAGGCGTCCGGAAATGTCCGTCATCACTTACCGCCAGAGCTCGTATGAAAGTTCGCGCCTGTCGGTAGCCCTATCAACCAATGCTCTGCTGATACACCTGCTGCTCCACTTCATACCACCAGGCGTCGCCCCGATGTGGGTGCATCACGTTGAACGCTTGCCCCATCTGCGGCGTGGTGATCGACACATTGCGATCCCAGGCCAGGGCCAGGATCCGGTCGAACGGTTCGTACCAGGCGTGCATCGCCAGGTCGAAAGTGCCGTTGTGGATCGGCAACAGCCAGCGGCCTTTGAGGTCGATGTGGGCTTGCAGGGTTTGTTCGGGCTGCATGTGCACGTGCGGCCATTCGACGTTGTAGGCGCCGGTTTCCATCAGCGTCAGGTCGAACGGCCCGTAGTGTTGGCCGATGCGTTTGAAACCATCGAAGTAGCCGCTGTCGCCGCTGAAGAAAATCCGCGTATCACCGTCGATGATCACCCACGACGCCCACAGTGTGCTGTTGCTGTCGAACAGGCCGCGACCGGAGAAATGTTGCGAGGGGGTCGCCGCGAATCGGATGCCCGCCACTTCGGTGTCCTGCCACCAGTCCAGTTGACGCACTTTGCTGGCGTCGACGCCCCACTTGATCAGGGTGTCGCCCACGCCCAGCGGGGTGAGGAAGTAGTTGGTTTTGTCCGCCAGGTCCAGGACCGCCCGGTAGTCCAGGTGGTCGTAGTGGTCGTGGGACAGGATCACCGCTTCGATCGGCGGCAGTTCTTCCAGGCTGATCGGCGGCTGGTGAAAGCGCTTGGGACCGAGCCACTGCAACGGTGAGGCGCGTTCGGCGAACACCGGGTCGGTGATCCAGAATTTGTCCTGCAGTTTCAGCAATACGGTGGAGTGGCCGAGGCGATAGACGCTGTGATTGGGCGCGGCGATCAGCGCGTCATGGGTCAGGCGCTGCACCGGGACCGCAGCGGTCGGCCGGGTGTCGCGCGGTTTGTGGAAGATCATGTTCCACAGGATGCGCATCATCTTGCGAAAGCCTTCCCGTTGCACCGGCGCATGGTTGCGGAAAAGCCCATCGACCTGGCGAGACGCTTCAGGTGCATTAGCGGTAGTGGCATTGGCCATGAATGACTCCAGGGCATCGCACGCGGGCGATGTCTGCGATGAACGATAAATGGCCAAGGCACGCACGCATCAGCCGGAGACTCTAGTCTTGACTGAGCAGGATTAACGAAACATTACACTGCACAGTGTAGTTCTAAGGTTGCATCAAAATGCATCACAAGTAAACTACCCGGTGTAATTCATCACTTCTTCTGCCGAAGCAAACTTATGACAGCCCCACAGCGCCTGACCGACCGAAAACGCGATGCGATCATCCAGGCGGCGATCGCCGAATTCCGCGACAACGGTTTCGACATCACCAGCATGGACAAGATCGCCGCCACTGCCGACGTGTCCAAGCGCACGGTGTACAACCACTTCCCGAGCAAGGAAGCGTTGTTCGCCGAAATTCTCAACCAATTATGGGCGCGGGTGACCGCCGAACAGGAAGCGCCCTACCGCCCTGACCTGCCCCTGCGCGAGCAGATGCGCCGGCTGCTGATGGCGAAACTGCACATGCTCGGCGATGACAATTTTCTAGACCTGGCGAGCGTGGCCATCGCGGCGACCATTCATTCACCGGAACGGGCGCAGGACATGGTCGCCAGGATGGGCGAGCGCGAAGAAGGCCTGACTGTGTGGATTCGTACCGCCCAGGCCGACGGACGCCTGAAGCCGGTCGATCCGGAGTTCGCCGCGCAACAGGTCCAGGGCCTGCTCAAGTCCTTTGCGTTCTGGCCGCAGATTTCCATGGGCCAGCCCAGCCTTTCGCCCGAGCGGCAAACCGCTGTCGCGGAGTCGGCGCTGGACATGTTTCTGGCGTGCTATCAGCGCTGAAAATGTCCCTCACCGAACGGATCGAGCGCCTGATCCAGGAAATGCCCCAACACCGGGTGCGCAAAGACGCGCCCAGGTCCTGATCAACGAAGCGTGAGCTTGTCTGGCGGAACTTGCAGCAGGGCGACGGCACGCTGCTGCCAACGTCGTTTATAGCTCGGCGTCGAGGTCTCGTTGTTGCCGTCCAGCACGACCTGGATGACGCCCTTCTGGCAAATCGTGAACACCCGCTGAACGCCTACGGCCCGTCCCCCGTCCTCAATGATGACTTGCTCAAGCTCCGCCTGCGTATCGCTGCCCAGGAATTTGCCGCCACAGGTAAACGGCTGCGCCATTACTGGCCACGCCCCGGCGCAAAAAAACCATACCAAAAGCTGCCCTGTCGTTTTTTTCATGGTGATCCCTTTCCATCGTTTAAAGGTTCAGTGGAATGAATGGAGCCAAACTTAAGGTCCGTCCAGCGGGTTAACAATCGGAAAAGTCGACACTGGCCTTAGGCTAAAGCGTTCGGGTTTGAAGGGGGCTTCGGCAGGGGGAGTCGTCCTGTCAATGCACAAGGTGATCTCTCGGCTGCCATCGTCGGAACGCCGCCCGGAGCAGGCTCGCGCCACCAGGGATTGCAGCCCGCTCGAGATGAAACCGGCACACCTCAAGACAACTTCAGCGCCCGCCCCAGCTCATCAAACAACGTCACCACCGAACGCAACTCACGACAATCCGGACGCGTCAGCAACCAGAGGGCGGTGTCGCACCCCGGCAATGGTTCGCTGATGGCCTGCAGGCCATCGCCGCTCAGGAAATCCGGCAACACCGCCACGCCCAGGCCCGCGCGTACCAGTTCGGTGACCGACAGCATGCTGTTGCAGCGATACCCCGGCATCACGCCCGGCAAGGCTTGATGACGCCAGGCCACCGTCGGGTGATCGGGCAGGAAACCATCCGGCGCAATCCAGGTGAGTGCCTCCAGTTCTGCGGCATCGACCGATTGCAGGTAACCGGCGCTGGCGCAGACCCGATAGGAAACGTCAGCCAGCTGTCGGCCCACCAGATGTTCCGGTGGCGCGCAGGTCAGGCGCAGGGCGATGTCGGCATCGCGACGGGTGAGGTTGGCGAAGTCGTTGGAGGTGCTCAGTTCGAGGGTCAGCGCCGGATAGTCCGGCATGAAACGCGCCAGTGCCGGCAACAGCAAGCCCTGCAACACCGAGTCGGTGCAGGTCAGGCGCACCGTTCCGCTGATGACATCGCCGCCCTGCTCCACGCCGATACGCGCAGCTTCCAGTGCCTGTTCGGCCCGTTCCGCCTGCTCGGCCAGAGACTGCGCCAAGGTCGTCGGCAGGTAACCGGCGCGGCTTTTTTCGAACAGTTGCTGACCCAGCGCACCTTCCAGGCGACGCACGGCGCGAAACACCGTCGACACATCCACCTTCATCAGCTGCGAGGCCCGGGCCAGAGAGCCGCCGCGCACCAATGCAAGGATCAGGGCAAGGTCCGGGTAGTCCAGCCGATAGTGCGTGGCTGCATTGATCATTTGGGAAAATGCCCATATTGAGTGCGTGAACGCCAATCTATAGTGGACCTCGGGAATCAACAAGCGCAGAGGCTGCTCATGGAAAACCGCGTCATTCGCATCGCCCTGATCGGCGACTACGACCCTCAGGTCACCGCGCACCAGGCCATCCCTGTGGCTCTGGGCCTGGCCGCCGAACACAGCGGCCTGAACGTGCAAGGACAGTGGCTGGCCACCGAGTGCATTCACGTCGACACCCCACTCGAGGCCTACGACGGATTCTGGTGCGTGCCGGGCAGCCCCTATCGCAACCCGGAGGGCGCCTTGCGGGCGATCCGGTTTGCCCGCGAACGCCCACGACCTTTCCTTGGCACCTGCGGCGGTTTTCAGCACGCGGTGCTGGAGCACGCCCGCCATGTACTGGGTTGGTCGGACGCCGAGCACGGTGAACTATCGCCCGACGCTGTCAGGGCAGTGATCACGCCCCTGACCTGCTCGCTGGTGGAAGCCATCGACGACATTCAGTTGCGTGAAGGCTCATTGATCGCCCAGGCGTACGAAACATCGCAGATCCGTGAAGGCTATCGCTGCCGCTACGGGGTGAACCCGGCGTTCGAACAGGCGCTCCTCAAACATGACCTGCAGCCTGTCGGACACGATGCAGCGCAGGGGTTGCGGGCCATTGAACTCGAAGGTCATCCCTTCTTCGTCGCGACCCTGTTCCAGCCGGAGCGGGCGGCGCTGCAGGGCGTCCTGCCACCGTTGGTGCGAGCGCTGGTCGATGCCTGCGCGCAGGGGCAAGCATGATCGCCAGCACACCGCCCGCGCCCTATTACGCGGTGATCTTCACCTCGCTGCGTACGGACGGCGATCAGGGCTATGCCGAAGCCGCCGAACGGATGGTGCAATTGGCGCGCGAACAGCCGGGGTTTCTTGGGGTGGAGTCGGCCCGGGGCAACGACGGGGTGGGGATCACCGTGTCGTATTGGACCAGCGAGGCGGCGATCCTGGCGTGGAAGCATCATCCTGAGCACAGCGCGATCCGTGAGCGCGGGCGCTCGACCTGGTATGCGCGGTGTCAGACACGGGTGTGTCGGGTCGAGCGGGCGTATGAGTTCAGCCTGTAACCCGCGATGCGACCGGCACACTCACCGCAATGCCTCAGCCCTGCACCAAACGGCGCACCGCCGAAATCTCCGGCACCTGCTGGCGACTCATGTACACCCGCAACGGCTCGGTGATGTTGATCCGGTCATCGATGTGCTGGTCGAGCAACAACTGGATCAAATCGCGCTTGAGGGTCATGGCCTGTTCCGGGCCCGGTGCCCAGACGAACTCACTGGCCGGGATGATGCCGTCATCCGCCACGTCCATGCCGAAGGAGTCTTCGCTGAAGCGCACGATGTAGCGGCCGGTCTTGCGATTGAGGCCGACAAAGCCCTTGAGTTGATCGGCGGCCTGGCAGATGAGTTGGGAAGTGATGCGCATATAAACCTCACAAAAGATCGATGGTTTACACGCCTGGCAAGATGAACGGCGCTCCCTCTGCCGGGGAGACTGCCGTGGCCAAGAGTACTGCAAAGCACCGCACAGATGTGTTGAAAAAAACTGCTTTAAACACGTTTATGTCGGTCTCGCGATAGCGCGGTCGGCGCTCAGTTGTTAAAAGAGACGTCTTCGAAAACTCTCTGCGAAAGGATCTCGACCATGCCAGCCACTTTCACCAAGAGCGCCCTGTTGCTGAGCCTGATGCTCGGCCTCGGTCAGGCCCAGGCCGCTACCGAGCCAAGTCCCGCCACACTGGCGGCCCGTTCGGGCATCCCGCACCCGGCGGTGATTGCCCATCGTGGGGCCTCGTTCGATGCACCGGAATCCACCGCCGCCGCTTATAAAGTGGCGCGCGACCTGGGGGCCGATTACCTGGAACTGGACCTGCAACGCAGCAAGGACGGCGTGCTCTTTGCCCTGCACGACAACAACCTGCAACGCACCACCGACGTCGCCAGCAAATTTCCGGAACGCAAGGACAGCCCGGCCAACGCATTCACCATGGCGGAGCTGAAAACCCTGGACGCCGGCAGTTGGTTCAACACGGCTTACCCGGATCGTGCGCGCCCGTCCTTTGTCGGTCAGAAGATCCTGACCCTCGACGAGATCATCGATATCGCCCAGGAAAACCCGCTGCACAAACCCGGTCTGTACATCGAAACCAAGGAGCCGAAGCAGTTTCCCGGCATCGAACGCGACCTCAAGGACAAATTGCATGACCGTGGCTGGCTGATTCCGGCCGGCTCCAAAGGGACCAAGAGCGCCCTGGCGGTGGGTCAGGGCAGCGGCCGAGTGGTGCTGCAAACGTTCGAGAAGAGCAGCCTCGAGCTGCTGGAAAAGGAGATGCCGCAGGTGCCGAAAATCCTCCTGCTGTGGGTGGGCGAAGGCAACATCGAACCCAAGTCCACAGTGACGTTCGCCGCGTCGGGCGACAAGGACCACGCGACCTACTACGCCAGACAGGAACCGAAAAGCAAAGCCGAATTCCAGCAGTGGATCGACTATGCCAAGGCCCAGGGCGCAATCGGCACCGGGCCTTCCGCCGCATTGACCCACGGCGGCGACCAGAGCTATTCGGACCTGGTAAAACCGTGGATGAACCAGTACACCCACGATCAGGGTCTGCTGGTGCACGTCTATACCGTCGATGACGCGGTGGATTTCCAGAAGGTCATGGACGCCGGGGTCGATGGCATCTTCACCAACCGCGCCAGCGAGCTGTTGAAGTTCTACAAGCGCCCGGCGGCGGCGAGCGTAGACCAGGTGCTCAAGAACAACGGTTACTGAAACGGCAGGAGCGAGCTTGCTCGCGAAGATCGCCAACGATACCGCGCACAACCTGGTGCGCCGCGGTCTATCGGCATCCATCGCGAGCAGGCTCGCACAGGCAAAAATTTTGCGGGGCAGGGAATTTTAAGGGTGGATTAAGTTACGAACGTTAACCTGAACTCACTTAAACAGCACACCAAGGAAAGCACCCATGAAGACTTTGACTGCCCTGTTCACCGCCGCTGCACTGACCCTCACCGCTGGCCTGGCGCAAGCGTCCGATGTGCCTGTCGACCAGATCCCTCAGTTGGTCAAGGACGGCAAGATCAAGCCGCTGGAAGAGTTGAACCAGATCGTCTTGAAGCTGCACCCGGGCGCCACGATCACCGACAGCGACCTGGACCAGCACGCCAACCTCTACGAGTACGAAGTTGAGCTGCGCGACGCCAAAGGTGTTGAGTGGGACGTGGACGTGAACGCGGCCACCGGCGAAGTCCTGAAGAACAAGCAGGACAACTAAGCCCCGCCTGAATCGAAAACTGTGGGAGCGAGCCTGCTCGCGATGCGGTCTGACAGACACTTTCAAGGTGACTGACACTCCACTCGCGAGCAGGCTCGCTCCCACCTGATTTTCTGCACCCTCCGCCATCCAGCCGTTGTTCCGACCATCATTCGAGCAACACCTTAACGTCACAAAAACGTCATCCAGCCTTGCGAAGATTCGGCTCACGTGAACCTGTGAAACCCGCGACAGGCGCCTCCTTGCAGCGAGCCTTCATGAACCACAGCATCGACCAAAGCCATCGCGATCCGGACCTGTTCGGTCTGCTCTACGGCTTCAGTTTTCGTCCCGGCGAACGTGGCCGCGAGATCGATTCGGCGATGGCGCTACAGCGCCTGGAACAGCCCGAAGACAGCGACGAATTTCTCTGGCTGCACCTCAACCTTGCCCACGCGGCGTGCGAGCGCTGGATGAAAAATCATCTGGAGTTGCCCGACGAGTTTTTCGAAGCCTTGCACGAGGGTTCGCGTTCGACGCGCATCGAGCATGTCGACTCGGCGCTGCTGGCGGTGGTCAACGATGTCGTATTCAACCTCAGCAACATGGTTTCCTCGGATGTCTCGACGCTGTGGGTGTGCGTGCGCAGCCGGCTGATCATCAGCGCGCGCCTGCAACCGCTGCACTCGGTCGACAAGTTGCGTTCCTCGGTGAAGGCCGGCGAGTGCTTTCGCTCACCGCTGGAACTGCTGGTGCATCTGCTGCGCGACCAGGGCGAGGTGCTGACCCAGATCGTGCGCAAGACCAGCCAGAGCGTCGATCAGATCGAGGATGAATTGCTGTCCTCGCGCCTGTCGACCAACCGCGCGGAACTGGGCACCAACCGCCGGGTGCTGGTGCGCCTGCAACGGCTGCTCGCGCTCGAGCCGGGCTCGTTGCTGCGCCTGCTCAACCGCCCGCCGCAATGGTTGCAGAAAGAGGACGTGAAGGAGTTGCGCAAGTCCACCGAGGAGTTTGCGCTGATCATCAACGACCTCACGGCGCTGGGGGAGCGGATCAAGTTGTTGCAGGAAGAGATCGCCGCCAACCTCAACGAACAGAGCAACCGCACCCTGTTCACCCTGACGGTGGTGACGGTGCTGGCGCTGCCGATCAACATCATCGCCGGTTTCTTTGGCATGAACGTCGGCGGTGTACCGCTGGCCGGCGATCCGGAAGGATTCTGGATTCTGGTGGCGTTGGTGGTGACCTTCACCGTGATCGCCGGACGGTGGGCGTTTCGCAAGCGGCAGGATTATTGACCCTGGGGCGGACCGCCCCCCCTGTAGGAGCGAGCATGCTCGCGATGGACTCCCAGGCACCGCTGGGTGTCAGGTATCCAGCGTATACGTTGACGACCATCGCGAGCATGCTCGCTCCTACAGGGGCCGGGGCAATCAGGCATTGACCATCCGCGCCCGCATCACGTCGTAACCCCAGTGGTAAACATAGGTGTACGGAAGGAAGAACAGCAGCACGCCGATGTCCATCACGAACGCCTGCCACAGGCTGACGTTCAGCCACCAGGCAATCAGCGGCACCCCGGCCGCCACCAGCCCACCTTCGAACAGCAGCGCGTGCACCACCCGCGTCCAGGCGTTGTGCGCGATTGCATAACGGCGCAGCACGCGGTCGAACATCCCGTTGAACAGCACGTTCCAGGCCAGTGCCAACGCGGCGAGCGCCATGGTGACGGCGCCCATGTCGAGCAAGGGTTTGTCCATGATCCACGCCAGCAGCGGCGTACAGATCAGAATCGCCAACAGCTCGAAGCCGATGGCCTGGCCGATGCGTTCAAAAAGGGATTTGCGGGCATTCATGACCTGCGCTCCTGAGTGAATGTGGTTGTCATCATCCAGCCCCGCACCGATACTTCCTAACCAATAACCATCGACCAAGGCGATAGTTCATGGCCTCTCCGGAAGTGTTGCAGGCGTTCGTGCAGGCGGCGACTCAAGGCTCGTTTTCCGCCGCGGCGCGCAAGCTCGGGCGCAGTCAGTCGACCGTGAGCGCGGCGGTGGCGAGCCTGGAGATCGACCTGGATCTGGTCCTGTTCGACCGCAGCAGCCGCAAGCCGACACTCACCCCGGCCGGTCATGTGATGCTGCAGCGGGCCGAGGAGATCCTCGCGGCCACCAGCCGCCTGGAAATGGCCGCCAGCCAACTGGCCCAAGGCGTCGAGCCGAAGCTGACGGTGGCGCTGTCCGACACCTACCAGTCCGACCGTTTCGAAGCGGCGCTCAGCGCGTTCGAGCAGCGTTACCCGGACCTCGAGTTCGAATGCCTGATCGCCGAATGCGACGACCTGATCGCATTGGTGCAAAGCGGTCGCGCGCAATTGGCCTTCGCCGAGCAGCAGCAGAATTACCCACCGGACCTGGCCAGCGCAACGGTGCAGGAGCGGACGGAAATTGCGCTGTTCGTGTCGCCCAAACATCCATTGGCGGCGCTGCCAGAGGTCGATCAGGCCGTGTTGCAACAGCACCGGGAGTTGCGCCTGGCGACCATCGTCAACCCTTACGAGACCCGTGCGAAGGGCCGCGTCTGGTCGGCGCCGAGTTACCTGATGCTGCTGGAAATGGCCGAAGGCGGGTTTGGCTGGGCACCGCTGCCGCGCTGGCTGGTGGCCCGATTTGGTGCAGGAACCTTACAGGAACTGCCGGTGCGCGGCTGGCCCAAGCCGCTGTTCGTCGATGCGTTGTGGTCTCGTCTGCATCCACCGGGGCCGGCGGGGAGCTGGTTGCTGCGCAGGATGCTGGAATAGCGGTGGGGCCATCGTCGGTGAGCCCCTCACAACGCCTTGATCCGCGCCTCGATGAACCGGCGCTCCGGCGCCTGTTGCGTCAGGGCCAGCGCCCGCTCGTACGCCGCTCGCGCTTCCTCCACCCTACCCAGTTGCCGGCAGAATTCGGCCCGCGCCGAATGCGCCAGGTGGTAATCCTGCAAATCGCCGCGGGCCAGGATGTCCTCGATCAAGGTCAACCCCGCCAGCGGCCCATCTCGCCGGGAGATCGCCGCTGCGCGGTTCAACTCGATCACCGGCGAAGGCACGGCGGCCAAGAGCACGTCATACAGTCCCACGATCTGCTCCCAGTCCGTCTGCGCCGCCGTCGTCGCTTCGGCGTGCACCGCCGCGATGGCCGCCTGCAGGCAATAAGGCCCGAAACGCCCCTGGCCCAGGGCTTGCTCGGTCAAGGCGCAACCTTCGGCGATCAACCCGGCATCCCACAGCGAACGATCCTGCTCATCCAGCAGGATCAGCTCACCGGCGGGCGAGGTGCGCGCTGTGCGTCGCGACTCGTGAAGCAGCATCAATGCCAGCAGGCCCATCACCTCGGGCTCGGGCAGCAATTGCATCAGCAGGCGCCCGAGTCGGATCGCCTCGCGGGTCAGGTCTTCGCGAGTCAGTTCGTTGCCGATGGAGGCGGAGTAGCCTTCGTTGAACACCAGATAAATCACCCGCAGCACGCTGTCGAGTCGCTCGGGCAGTTCCGCCAGGGTCGGCACCTGATAGGGGATTTTCGCGTCGCGGATCTTCGCCTTGGCGCGCACGATACGCTGGGCGATGGTGGCCGGCGCGCACAGGAAGGCCCTGGCAATTTCCTCGGTGGTCAGGTCGCAGACTTCACGTAAGGTCAGCGGCACCTGGGCGTCCGCCGCCAGCGCCGGGTGGCAGCAGGTGAAGATCAGGCGCAGACGGTCGTCTTCCACATCGTCATCACTCCAGTCGGCCTGCTCCAGGGCCTCCGCCTGCGCTATCAGCAACGGTCGGGACGCGGCGAACCGGGCACGTCGACGCAGGACATCGATGGCCTTGAAACGCCCGGTGGACACCAGCCAGGCCCGTGGGTTGTCCGGTACGCCGTCACGCTGCCAACGCTCCACGGCAATGAAAAAAGCTTCGTGCAGCGCCTCTTCGGCGAGGTCGAAATCACCCAGCAGGCGAATCAGGGTCGCCAGGATTCGCCGCGATTCTTCGCGATAAACCTGTTCGACCCGCGCCTGGACGGATACGGCCGTCATCGGTGCTGCAGGCCTTCGCGCTGCGGGTTCAGTTGCCGAATCGGCCGCACCTCGACAGAGCCCACCCGGGCTGCCGGAATATGGCCGGCGACCTGCAGCGCCTCATTGAGGTCCTTGGCATCGATCAGGTAGAAACCGGCCAACTGCTCCTTGGTTTCGGCAAACGGGCCATCGGTGATCGACAGCTTGCCGTTGCGCATGCGCACCGTGGTGGCCGTCTGCACCGACTCCAGCGCTTCGGCCGCGAGCATCCGTCCGCTGCCCTGGATCGACTCGGCGTAGGCCATGCACTCAGCGTCTTCCGGGCTGTCGGGCAGCGAATGCAGCAGGCGCTCATCGCTGTAGACCAGGCATAGATACTTCATGGTGTTCTCCGGGGTTGCACGGATCAACTATGGCCGCAGATCGCGGATTTGGCGACTAAGGCTGCACATCGAACAGGGTGGCACCGCTCATCGGGTCGAACGGTGCCGACCAGTGCTCGTGGACAATCTTCCACGTCCCGCCAACCTGCCGGTAACACGCGGTGGCGCGCATCCAGCAACTCTGGGTTTCGCCCTTCTCGTTGGTACCGCCGCAGTTGGCCACCCAATGGGCGAAGGCGATGTTTGGCGCCACTTCGATGGCAATTTCGTGGAACTCGAAGACGTGCGGGCCCGGGCACATTTCCATGCACGCCAGCCAATGCTCGCGGTAGGCGGGTTTGCCCTTGAATTGCAGGGCCTTGATCGCATCGAACGAAAGGATGTCATCGGCGTACAGGGCCATGACCTTTTCCACATCCTTGGTCATGACGGCCTGGCGATAAGTGTCGATCAGGGTTTGAATTTCAGTCTGTGCGCTCATGGTGTTCTCCGTGTTTTTTGTGGTGAAGACACCCCTAGTCGTTCGACGATGAACGGGATCGACAGCTGCAACAAAAAAATTCCGAGGAAAACAAAACCGCTAGAATCGGCAGCTCATCTTTGTAGGAAAAAGGAAATTCCCGTGTCAGCCCGACTCGTGCCTTACGAAAGCCTGAATGCCACTCAACGACAACAGGTCGAGGCCATTGAAATCCATCCCGAGCAGATCAAGTTCTCCGGCGACATCCACGGCGCCTTGCATACCCTGCTGTCGAAACCCGGCCCCGGCGTGAAAGGTTTTGCCCTGCTGGCAGACGAGGTGCCGGTTGCCTTTCTGCTGCTCAAGCGCCCGCCATTGCTGCCGGCCTGGGCCAATGAGCACAGCGCCACCTTGCATGCGCTGCAGGTCGATCATCGCGCTCAAGGCAAGGGTTATGGCAAGGCCTGCCTGCAGGCGCTGCCCGACGTCGCGCGTCAGGCCTGGCCGGAGATCAAGGGCCTGGAACTGTCGGTGGACGCCGACAACGATGCCGCCATCGCCCTGTACGCCCACTATGGCTTCGTCGACAGCGGCGAGGCGTACAAGGGGCGGATCGGCTATGAGCGGCGGATGGGGATGAGTTTCCCGCAATCCTTGTAGGAGCGAGCATGCTCGCGATAGCGGTACGTCAGTCGCCATCTATGTCGCCTGACACAACGCTATCGCGAGCAAGCCCGCTCCCACAGGGATGCCCGGTGTTGGTCGATGGCGTTACAGTGTCAACACCATCTCATGCCACGCCATGCCGCCATGGTCGGAGGCCGATGGCTTGATGTAGGCAAAGCCGAACCCGGCGTACAGCGGGATGTGCCGCTCCTTGCACATCAGGTGAATCGTCGCCTTGCCCAGGCCGCGCATGCGCTCGATGAACTCGCCCATCAGGCGCTTCGCCAGGCCCTGGCCCTGGAAGTCGGGGTGCACCACCACCGACATGATCACCACGTTCGGGCCTGCCGGGTCGTGACCGATCAGCTCCTTGAACGCTTCGTCGGACATTTCCACTTCGAACGCCGCGCCGGAATTGATGAAACCCGCCACCACGCCGTCCACCTCGGCGACGATGAAACCGTCAGGCCAGGTGGCGATGCGCGTGGCGATTTTCTCCCGGGTGGCGGCTTCGTCCCCTTCGTACGCCACGGTTTCGATGGCGTAGCAGCGGTCCAGGTCGGCAGGCGTTACGGGGCGGATGACGGTGTTCATGGCAGGTCGCAGTCAGCTGGAAAAGGCCGGGGATCATAAATCAGCGTCGGCATGACATCGAGAGACAAATCCGCAAATCCGCCTCTCGATGCCCGTCTCACGCCTTGATCGGCACCCAGATCTCCAGCTTTCCGGTGTTGAGCTTCGGATTGAAATCTTCGCTGTAGCGCTCGAACTCAGGAGCATCCGCCGCCTGATGGCCGGACTGCGGCAACCAGGTTTTCCAGATGTACTGGAAGGTCTGCGGCAAGCTCTCCAGCGTGCCCTTGTGTTCGAACACGGCGTATTGCTGCGGCTGCACTTCAACCCAGCGGTAGGTGTCAGGCAGGTCATCGAGTTTGCTGATCTCGACACCGGCGATGTACTCGAAACCGCCCTTGCCATCCGGATTACAACAGATGCCGTAGGTCACGTCGCTTTTCTGCCCTGGAATCTTGCCGATGTGCGGAATGAATTTCGCCCAGAGGTCGGGAATGCCCTGGGTCGTATCCTGGGTGAAGCGTCCACCCAGCCCTGCGATCAGCTGGAAATGCCCGTGTTCGAAGCGTGGTTCGGCCAGCAATGCGCCTGATAGCTCATCCATGACACGACTCCTGATACAGAAAAGTGGGTTCGGCTGGGAGTATAGAGGCCATTCCCGATTCGCCCAGTTACAGGCTGTGCAACGCCTCGGCGGCCGCACCTGCGACAAACTCGTTATACCCGGAAAGGATCACGTACACCGCGAAATAGCAGAAGATCGCCGCCGATGTCAGGTAGGAATAGCGCAACAGCTTGTCGCCCAGCAACTTGCCGCCATGGCTCGCAGCGAAGCACAGGCCCGCCGACCACAACAGCCCGGCGCAGAGAAAACCGCCCAGGAACAACGCCGAACTGACCGGGCCGCCCCCGCCGGAACGGGCGATCAGGGTGCCGCCCACCGCCGCGAACCAGAGGATGGCGCTGGGCGACGACATGGCGAGGAAGATCCCGCGAAAGAACTCCTTGCGGTGGGAGTTGTGGCCCACTTCGGCGGTTTCGGCCAGCAGCGCCTCGTGGTGAATCGCCGAATAGATCATCTTTGCCGCGAAATAGATCAGCAGCGCCGAGCCTCCGATCCACAGGACCCAGCGCACGGTTTCGTATTGCAGCAGAACGGTCATGCCGGCCAGGGCCAGCACCGCGTAGATCAGGTCGCCGACGCAGGTCCCCAACCCCAGGGCAAAGCCTTGAAAATAGCCGCGCTGCATGGCCAGGGTGATCATCGCGATGTTGGCCACACCAATATCCAGACACAGAGAAAGGCTCAGCAGGAAGCCGCTGCTAAATTCCATCGACCGATTTCCTTCGGAAAAAAATGTTTACATTCAGGCTGGACAGTCTGTCACAGCTTTCCGTACATTGCGCCACAGGTCACCGCAGTGACCAGCGTCGCTCGGACGGTTCCGGGCGCTTACGTTATCGAGGCAACAATGGCCGAACAAGGTTCGCCGCGCCGCTTTGCGCGCATAGATCGACTCCCCCCCTACGTTTTCAATATCACCGCCGAGCTGAAGATGGCCGCACGCCGCCGTGGCGAAGACATCATCGACTTGAGCATGGGCAACCCCGACGGGGCCACCCCGCCGCACATCGTCGAGAAACTGGTCCAGGTCGCCCAGCGTGAAGACACCCACGGTTACTCCACGTCCAAGGGCATCCCGCGCCTGCGCCGGGCGATTTCCAACTGGTACAAGGAACGCTACGAGGTCGAGATCGACCCGGAAAGCGAAGCCATTGTCACCATCGGTTCCAAGGAAGGCCTGGCCCACCTGATGCTGGCCACCCTCGACCAGGGCGACACGGTGCTGGTGCCCAACCCGAGCTACCCGATCCACATCTACGGCGCGGTGATTGCCGGCGCCCAGGTGCGTTCGGTGCCGCTGGTGCCCGGCGTGGACTTCTTCGCAGAACTGGAACGGGCGATCCGCGGCTCGATCCCCAAGCCGAAGATGATGATCCTCGGCTTCCCGTCCAACCCCACCGCGCAGTGCGTGGAGCTGGACTTCTTCGAACGCGTGATCGCCCTGGCCAAGCAATACGACGTGCTGGTGGTGCATGACCTGGCGTATGCCGACATCGTCTACGACGGCTGGAAAGCCCCGTCGATCATGCAGGTGCCGGGCGCCAAGGACATCGCGGTGGAGTTTTTCACCCTGTCCAAGAGCTACAACATGGCGGGCTGGCGGATCGGTTTCATGGTCGGCAACCCGGAACTGGTCAACGCCCTGGCGCGGATCAAGAGCTACCACGACTACGGCACCTTCACCCCGCTGCAAGTCGCCGCGATTGCCGCGCTGGAAGGCGATCAGCAATGCGTGCGCGACATCGCCGAGCAATACCGGCAGCGTCGCAATGTGCTGGTCAAGGGCCTGCATGAACTGGGCTGGATGGTCGAGAACCCGAAAGCCTCGATGTATGTCTGGGCCAAGATTCCCGAGGCTTACGCCCACCTGGGCTCGCTGGAGTTCGCCAAGAAACTGCTGGCCGAGGCCAAGGTCTGCGTCTCGCCGGGCGTGGGTTTCGGCGAGTACGGCGACGACCACGTGCGTTTCGCCCTGATCGAAAACCAGGACCGGATTCGCCAGGCCGTGCGCGGGATACGCGGGATGTTTAGGGCGGATGGGTTGGTGCACAAAACCAACTGACGCCTCCTGCCCCTGTGGGAGCGGGCTTGCTCGCGAAGAGGGAGAGTCTGTCAACGAAGATGTTGTTTGACACACCGCTTTCGCGAGCAAGCCCGCTCCCACAAGGACGGTACTCAGCCTGATCGATCACCCACAAAAAAACCGCATAGCTGCGGTTTTTTTGTGCCCGGCTGAAGTGCTTAGACGAACAGCGACAACAACAGGATAAAGCCCAGACCGACCACCGACAGGATGGTTTCCATCGCGGTCCAGGTCTTGAAGGTTTCGGCCACGGTCATGTTGAAGTACTGCTTGACCAGCCAGAAACCGGCGTCGTTCACGTGGGACAGGATCAGCGACCCGGCACCGGTGGCCAGCACCATCAGTTCACGGTTGACCCCTGGAATCATCCCCACCACCGGCACCACGATGCCCGCGCCGGTAATGGTTGCCACGGTCGCCGAACCGGTCGCGATGCGGATCACCGCCGCCACCAGCCACGCCAGCAGGATCGGCGAAATCTGCGCCGCCACCGCCATGTGGCCGATCACGTCACCCACGCCGCTGGTCACCAGCATCTGCTTGAAGCCGCCACCGGCACCGATGATCAGGATGATCGCGGCGGTCGGGGCCAGGCTCGCGTCCAGCCACTTGAGCATCTGCTGCGAGCCGATGCCCTGCTTGTAGCCGAAGGTGTACAGCGACAGCAGCAACGCCAGCAGCAGGGCCGAGATCGGGTGACCGATCAGGTCCATGAAGGTGCGGAAAAAGTTGCCATCCGGCAGCACCACATCGGCGAAGGTCTTGAGCAGCATCAGGAACACTGGCGACAGCACGGTGACCAGGGTGATGCCAAAGCTCGGCAGATCGGCCGAATCCGACTCACGCGCCAGTTGATCCACCAGCTCCTGGTTCGGATGACCGGGGATGTGCTTGGCAATGAACGTACCGAAAATCGGGCCGGCAATGATGGCCGTCGGCAGTGCGACGATCAGGCCGTACAGGATGGTCTTGCCGATGTCGGCACCGAACACGCCGATGGCCAGCAACGGGCCCGGGTGCGGTGGCACCAGGCCGTGCACGGCGGACAGGCCGGCCAGCAGCGGGATCCCGATCTTGATGATCGACACGCCCGTGCGCCGGGCCACGATGAACACCAGCGGGATCAACAGCACGAAACCGATTTCGAAGAACAGCGGGATGCCCACCAGGAACGCGGCGAACATCATCGCCCACTGCACCTTTTCCTTGCCGAACGCCCGGATCAGCGTCTGCGCAATCTGATCCGCCCCGCCCGACTCGGCCATCATTTTGCCGAGCATGGTGCCCAGCGCGAGGATGATGCCGACGAAACCGAGCACCCCGCCGAAGCCGTCCTGGAACGCCTTGATGATGGTGCCGATCGGCATGCCGGAGGTCAGCCCGAGGAAGGCGGCGGCAATGATCAGGGCGATGAAGGGGTGGAACTTGAACTTGGTGATCAGGACGATGAGCCCGATCACCGTGACCACTGCATCGAGCAGCAGGAACGTCTCGTGGGACATGCCAAACATTAGGGGTGTCTCCTGGTTGTTGTTGTTATTAAAGCGGGTTATTCGAGCGCCATAAGGACAGCGCTGTCTTTTCGAGCAAAATCAAACGGCGCGTTTCAGGCCGTGCGCCTGCCACCAGGCGTGTGCCTGTTGTGCCAGTTGCTCGACGCTGTGGTTCGACGCGTCGAGGGCCAGGGTCAGTGGCTCGCCCACAGGGGATTCGAGGGTGGCGAACTGGCTGTCGATCAGGGTCGATGGCATGAAGTGACCGGGGCGATGGGAAACACGGTCCGCAGCGACTTCAGGCGTGAGTTCGAGGAACACGAAACCCAGGCCCGGCAACGCGCTGCGCAGGCGCTCGCGGTAAATGTGCTTGAGCGCCGAGCAGGTCAGCACCGGGCGCTGGCCCAGGGCATCGACGCGGCGCAATTCGGCGCACAGGGTATCGAGCCAGCCGGCACGGTCGTCGTCGTTCAGGGGGATGCCCGCGCTCATCTTTTCGATGTTGGCGGCTGGGTGAAAAGTATCGCCTTCAATGGCAGTGGCGCCGCTGAGCTCGCAGAGAGCTTCACTGACGCACGTCTTGCCGCAACCGGCAACGCCCATGATGACCAGGGCGGTGATGGGATGATTCATGTAACACCTCAGCGCGCAGACAGCGCTACCTTTGTCAGCTATGACACTCGAACAAAAGCAGAAGTTGCCGACGCCTTCTTGTCATTTTTGTGGGTTGCCGCTAATTCGGTCCCAACGCCAAAAAGCGAGGTTCAGGTCAAACTCGCTTACGCATTTGCAGCTGCTTCGGGACAGCGCTACCTTAGTGCCTTGACTTTTGTTTGGCAAGCCGCCCGATGACCTCCCCTAAAAACGATAAAAATACCCGCACCACTGGCCGTCCGACCCTCAATGAAGTCGCCCGCCTGGCCGGCGTCAGCCCGATCACCGCCTCCCGCGCCCTGCGTGGCGTCAGCACCGTGGCCACCGAACTGGTGGAAAAGGTCCAGCGAGCTGCGCTCGAACTCAACTATGTGGTCAACCCCGCCGCCCGCGCCCTGGCCTCGGCCCAGAGCCATTCGGTGGTCGTCCTGGTGCCCTCGCTGTCCAATCTGCTTTTCATCGACACCCTGGAAGCCATTCATCAGGTTTTGCGCCCCAAGGGCTTCGAAGTGCTGATCGGCAACTTCCATTACTCGCGTGATGAAGAAGAAAACCTGCTGCGCAACTACATGGCCTATCAGCCTCGCGGCTTGCTGCTGACCGGGTTCGACCGCACCGAAAGCTCGCGGCGGATGATCGAAGCCAGCAATATTCCCTGCGTCTACATGATGGAGCTGGACAGCGCGGCCGGGCTCAACTGCGTCGGTTTCTCGCAACTGGCGGCCGGCGAAACGGCGGCGCAGCACCTGCTGTCACGCGGGCGCAAGCGCCTGGCCTACATCGGCGCGCAACTGGATCAACGCACCCTGTTGCGTGGCGAAGGGTTCCGCAAGGCCTTGCAGAGTGCCGGTCGCTATGACCCGGACCTGGAAGTGCTGACCCCGCGCCCCTCCTCCGTCGGCCTGGGCGGCGAGCTGTTTCTGCAATTGATCGCCAGCCACCCGGATGTCGATGCGATCTTCTTCGGCAACGACGACCTGGCGCAAGGCGCGCTGCTCGAAGCGATGCGCTGCGGAATCAGGATTCCGGAACAAGTGGCGATCCTCGGTTTCAACGACCTGCCGATGTCGGCGCACATGGTCCCGCGCCTGAGCAGCATCAATACCCCGCGCGAGGCCATTGGCCGGCGTGCGGCGGAGCAGATGCTGACCCTGATGGCCGGCAACACCGTGGCCAGGCCGGTGCAGGACATGGGCTTCGAATTGAAGGTGCGCGAAAGCACCTGACCCGCAACAGCCGGAAGCTGTCGATCAGCAGCAGGAGTAGCGCCATGGCACACGCACTGAAAATCCTCGGCAAAGCGTCATCCATCAACGTCAGAAAAGTCCTGTGGACCTGTGATGAGCTGAATATCGCCTACGAGCGCGAAGATTGGGGCAGCGGATTTGCCTCGACCCACAGCCCCGAGTTCGTGCGCCTGAACCCCAATGCCCAGGTGCCGGTGATCATCGACGAGGCCGGGGTGCTGTGGGAATCCAACACCATCTGCCGCTACCTGGCGGGCAAGCAGCAAAATACCGATCTGCTGCCCCACGAACCGGCGGCACGGGCGCGGGTCGAGCAGTGGATGGACTGGCAGGCCACCGACCTCAACACGTCCTGGCGCTATGCCTTCACCGCCCTGGTGCGCAAGGACCCGGAATTCCAGGACGCGCAGCGAATTGCCCACGGCCTTCGCGACTGGAACCAGAAAATGGCGATCCTCGAACATCAGCTCGCGATGACCAAGGCCTACGTGGCCGGAACAAACTTCACCCTGGCCGACGTCGTCATCGGACTGTCGATCAACCGCTGGCTGATGACGCCGATGGAGCGACCCGACTTCCCTGCCATCGATGAATACTTCCAGAAGCTGGCGCAACGCCAAGGCTTCCTCAGGCATGTCTGCAACGGCCTGCCCTGAGCGGTTGGCCACTGCCGCCTGGCGGCAAAGGCTGACCGCACACGCCTGAATGTTTACCCGGCGATACAACTCAACTCATTGTAAACATTGAGTTTTATCCAATGGGCACACTATTTGCTCCTGGCACTGTACCGCAACCACCTACAAGGTCCATTCATCATGTTGGTCAGTGCACAACAAAACCTGGTTACCCCGCTGTTCCTCAAGAAACCCGGCGAAGACCCGACCGCAGAAGCGGCCGCCGGTCTACAGGGCGGTCTGCAAGCGGCGCTGATGCAGAACGTGCAGAACAATATCCAGTTGCAGAACAGCAAGGAGGCCGGCAACGTTCAGGCCGCCGTTTCCAAACTGAGCACCGAGCAGGTCAACGCCGCCAACAAGATCAGCGACAACGTTGATGAAGCGTTCGCCAAGACCCGTGTGGAACTGCAAACCACTTACGCGCCACTGCCTGCGGGCACCAAGGAGCGCATCGGCACTGCCGGCAGCGCTACCCAGGACTTCAAGGACTGGATGGCCAAGTCCCCGGAACAGCGCATCCATGATGCGATTCTGGAAGAGATGGGCCTGACCGAGGAAGACATCGCCCAGATGCCGCCGGAGAAGCAGCAGGCCGTCGCTGAAGAAATCGCCAAGCGCATGCAGGACAAGGCGGCCATCGCCAAGACTGAAGAAGCGCAAAAAACCGGCGATCCGGAAAAGGCCCCAGTGGTCGAGAAGTTCCTGGCGTCGTTGTAATCACACCGCCCCTGCAGGAGCGAGCATGCTCGCGATGGAAGCCCAGACACCGCGGGCATTCAGACAGCCCGCGTCATCGTTGACGACCATCGCGAGCATGCTCGCTCCTACAGGGTTTCGGCAGTCCGCCGTCTTCAATTCAACTGCAATGTCGAATTGAACTGGCTGATCGCATCCACCACATGCCGTGAACCCTGCTGGATTTCCAGAATCACCTCCCCCGCCTCGTTCGCCAGTTCCACGCCCAGCCCGGTTCGACTCAGACTCGATTGCATGCTCGTCACCGCACTCACGGACAGGTCGTGGTTGCGCCGCACCACATCGACGATTTCCACGGTCGCCTGACTGGTGCGAGCGGCGAGGCTGCGCACTTCATCGGCGACCACCGCGAACCCTCGTCCATGCTCCCCGGCGCGAGCCGCCTCGATGGCGGCGTTGAGCGCCAGCAGGTTGGTCTGATCGGCAATGCCACGAATGGTCTGGACGATGGTGCCGATGATGTCGGATTGTTTGCTGACCGCATCGATGCTCAGCGCGGCCTCGTTCAAGTCCCGGGAAATGTCCTGGATGATCTGCACCGTCTGCTGCACCACCTGAGAGCCTTTCTGCGCGCAGGCGTCGTTCTGTACCGAAGTGCTGTGGGCCGATTCGGCGGCGGTTTGCAGGGTGGTCATCTGCCGAGTGATGTCGCTGGCGAACTTCACCACTTTGTACAACCGCCCCTTGGTGTCGAACAACGGGTTGTAGGACGCTTCAAGAAAAATGGTACGGCCGTGTTTATCCTTGCGCTCGAAGCGGTGGGAATGAAATTCGCCGCGATTGAGCGAAGCCCAGAACGCCCTGTAGCCCGGGGATTCGGCTTCGGCACGGTGGCAAAACAAGCTGTGATGCTGACCGACGATTTCGTTGAGCGAGTAGTGCGTGGCCTGCAGGAAGTTGTCATTGGCGGTGATCACCCGACCTTCGGGGGTGAATTCGATCACCGCCATGGAACGGCCGATGGCCTCGAGCATGCTTTTGTTTTCGTGCTCCTCGTGCACCCTGTCAGAGATGTCGCTGGCCACCTTGATCACGCTCCTTACCTGGCGGTCAGGGCCGAACACCGGCATGTAACTGGCTTCGAGCCACACCTCCCTGCCGTTTTTGTCCAGACGTGGAAACGTGCCGCTGACCGGTTCGCCACGGGCCAGGTCACGCCACAAGCGGGCGTACTCTTCACTGCGGTAAAACGCCTCTTCACAGAAAATCCGGTGATGCTTGCCTCGCACTTCTTCCACGCTGTAGCCCATGGCCGCGCAGAAATTTTCGTTGGCATCGAGGACGAAACCGTCCGGCGTGAATTCAATCATCGCCATCGAACGACAGATCGCGGCCAGTTTGGCGTTGGCCTCGCTCAGCGCGCAGCTGAAGCGTTCGATTTCCAGCAGGTCAGCCTTGTGATGAAGGTTAAACATGTCATATCACCCTAAGCGCGGTTCTTTGATTGATGAAAGTTCTGCGGTCTTTCAACGTATCCACCACAACGTTCCAAGGAACAGGCACACGCGCCCCTCCACACGAGGGGCTGTTCAGGTGATCAATGATGTTGAATCGGAGAGTCCATGTGGCAACGCTCTTATCAAGACATCCGTCTCTTGATAGCCCGGGACCGGGCCAACCCTGATGTATTCACAAGCAATTCCCTTTCACGCAAAGCTCCCGGTCGCTCGGTATCGGTGCCTTGTCTCGCGCACTCTCGAGCCAGCAGCCGGACATCCATCCGTCCGACATGGTTAGTTAGGAGTCAGCATAGCCAGCCGCTTACGGCCTGCAAGGCCACTAGTCGGCCAGTATTGAGGACAAAAACGATTCAGCACGTGGGGGCTTAACGATCAGCCAGCATCGCCAGCAGTGCCTGCACCGCTGCCGAGGGTGGCTTGCCTGGGGCAATGGCGAGGGCGAATTCGCGGTCGACCCGCGGTTTGAGCGGCATCACCCGCAGGCCCTGGAGCTGGCTAGGCAGCGTCATTTCCGGCACCACCGTCACGCCGATGTTTTCCCGTACCAGCGTGAATGCGCTGCTCCATTCTCGGACCTCGACGCGAACGTCGCAGAGCTGCAAGCCGGCGTCGCTGGCCAGGCTGCGGGCGTTGGTCGAGCATCCGCCCGTGGCCAGCACAAAGGGTTGCTGCGCCAGCTCGGCGAGCGTGACGCCCTCTTCCACCGGTCGGCGCGCCAGGCTGTGGCCAGCCGGCAGGACCGCCACCCAGGCGTCACGCCCCAGACGACCGGCATTGCGCGACGGTGTGGGGTTCAACACCACACCGACGTCCACCAGGCCGGCAGCCAGCAGGCTGTCCACTTCGTCGTCGCTGACTTCGAGCGCGACCACTTGGATACCGGGATGAAGCCGGTTGAACTGACGCAGCAAAGGCGGCAGGAACGTCGCCAGCACCATGGGAAAACTGGCCAGGCGAATCGTCCCGCGCTGGACGCCTTTGGCGGCGTCGACGGTTTTGCGGATGTTCTCCAGGGCGCCGAGCATGGCGCGCGCGTGTTCGATGACCGGCAGGCCGATGGCGGTCGGCAAGGTCTGGCGGTTTTCCCGGCTGAACAGTTGCACGCCCAGGGTTTCCTCGATCAGTGCCAGCGCCTGGCTGGCCCCCGACTGGGTCATGCCGATCCGCTCGGCGGCACGGGTGATGTTGCCGGTATCGGCCACCGCCACGACCATTCGCCAATGCATCAGGTTCATCATGGCAGTAGCTTTCCTTATGGCAACGTTCTGGAAGATTAATTTTACCGAGGGTGCCGCGCACTATGACACTGGCGCCAATCACTCACCAGAGACCTGCCGATGAAGCTGTATTACGCCCCCCAGGCCTGCTCGCTGGCGCCGCACATTGTGTTGCGCGAATTGGGCCTGCCCTTTGAATTGATCCGCATCGACAACCGCAGCAAACAGACTGACAGCGGCGAAGACTTCTTCGCCATCAACCCCAAGGGCTACGTTGCCGCACTGCAACTGGACGATGCGCACGTGCTGACCGAAGGCCCGGCGATCCTGCAATACCTCGCCGACCTGCGCCCCGACACCCGCCTGGCGCCAGCCCCCGGGACGTTCGAACGGGTGCGCTTGCAGGAGTGGCTGAACTTCGTGTCGACGGAGATTCATGGCGGGTTGGGCTGGCTGTTCAGCGAGCGGTTTACCCAGGACGTGAAAGCGCAGATCAAGGAGAAGCTGTTCAAGCGCTTTGTGGTGTTGTGCCAGACGCTGGAGCGTCAGGATTATCTACTGACGAGCGGCTTCAGCGTTGCCGACGCGTACCTGTTCACGGTGCTGCGTTGGACGCCGTGGTTTGACATTGATCTGGATCGCTGGCCGGCGTTGGCGAGGTTTCAGGCGAGGGTGGGAGAGCGCCCGAGCGTAGCAGCGGCGTTGGCTGTGGAACTGGCGTAGGGCTTGAGCCCCTTCGCGGGCAAGCCCGCTCCCACCGGGAAACCCATTCCATCGTGGGAGCGAGCCTGCTGGCGATAACCAGCTTCTATATCTACAGGCTGGAACTGACTTTTTCAGCCACCTCCCCCGGCACCCAGCCCTTCCACACCTGCGGCTGATCACGCAAAAACGCCTGCGCAACCTGGCGCGGTGGCTGGCGTTTCTCGGCCATCTGCGCCAGGGTCTGGTTCAGCAGGTCGATGGGGAAATCGACTTTCTCGAAGAACGCCACCAGGTCCGGATACTGCGCCTTGAACGGTGCGGACACGCCAATGGCCAGGCTCGCCGGCATCGAGCGTGTGCCCTTGGGGTTTGGATGATTGGCATCGGACAGGGTTTTCCAGGCGTCGGCGTCAAACGGCGGCTCCTCGAGTTTCACCAGTTTGTAACGTCCCAGCAAAGGTGTCGGCGACCAGTAGTAGAACAACACCGGTTTGCCGCGACGAATCGACGACGCCACTTCGGCATCCAGCGCCGCCCCGGAGCCGGTACGGAAGTTGACGAAGCTGGTGGTCAGGTCGTAGGCCTTGAGCTTTTGGCTATTGACGATCTCCGACGTCCAGCCGGTCGGGCTGTTGAGGAAGCGTCCCCGGCTCGGGTCCTCGGGGTCGCGGAACACATCCTTGTAGCGCGCCAGGTCGGCCACCGACTTCAGCTCCGGCGCCAGCGGTTTGAGACCGCGTTCAGGGTCGCCCTTGATCACGTATTCCGGCACCCACCACCCCTCGGTGGCCCCTTTGACAGTGTCGCCCAAGCCAAACACTTTGCCTTCGGCGGCGGCCTTGACCCAGGCAGGGCTACGCCCGGCCCATTCTTCACCGATTACCTGGATGTCATTTTTGGCCAGGGCGGCTTCGAGGCTGACGGTGCTGCCGGGCAAGGTGTCGGTCGGGTAACCGTAGCCTTTTTCGACGATCAGCCGCAGGACTTCGGTAATCAGGCTGCCGCTTTCCCAGGTGATGTCGCCGAAGTGGATCGGCGCGGTTTTTTCGGCGGCGGGGACGTGGCTGGCCACCAGGCTCAGGGCCAGCAGCGAACCGCCGAGCAGACTTTTGATCGATTTCATGCGGACCTCTGATGCAAGGGTTCATTGGCGCTGTGCGGGGCGCATAACGCGTGGGAGCGGGTCATGTAGACGCTGACCGAGCGTTGGGAAATGCCCAGCTCGGCCGCGATCTGCGGGTACGTCAGGCCATCGATCCGCGACAGCAGGAACGTCGCCCGGACCTTGCCTGGCAGTCGCTCCAGGGTGCGGTCGAGGCCCTGCAGGGTTTCGCTCAGTTGCAGCAGAACCTCGGGCGAGGTCACGGCTGGCGGATCGAGGTGTTGCAGGTGTTCGCGGTGCCGGCGCTCGAGGTCACGGCGCCGCCAGAGCTGATAAATCAACCGCTGGGCGATAGTGGTGAGCAAGGCACGGGGCTCGCGAATCGGCGTCAGGCCGGGCGATTCGAGCAGTTGCGCAAAGGTTTCCGCGGCGATGTCTTCGACGCTGGAATGGATACCCAACTGCTGACGCAGGCGGGCGCACAACCAGGGGTAATGGGCGCGGAACAATCCGCCCACGGCGTGACGATGGTCGGTGCCGGACATAGAGGCTCCAGGGGTTAGGGTCGCTGAATGTCCGGTGGCCCGGTGAGGCGAATCCTAGCAAGGAGCCTTATTCATTAATAATACTTAAAATTCATTTTTATATTCGATAGAGGAATTTATGCGCAGCATCGCGAGCAGGCTCGCTCTCACAGGGATCCAGGGTACTGTGGGAGCGAGCCTGCTCGCGATGGCAATGGCGCCGACGCCACTGGTTCTCCCGCCTACCGCACCCGCCCATACCCCAAGCCCTGCGCCTCTCGCTGATAATCGAGCAGCACCTGATAATCCTCCTCGCCGGCCGGCAACACCTCGCTTAAACCGAGCACTGCAGCGACCTCAGGCAACTCGCCCAACGTCTCGTTCATGACTCTGCGCAACGCTGTGACCTGCTCGTCACTGGCCGTCACGGCGGTGATGTACGGCAAGGTCGGGCTCGACGCACTGCGCTCCACCACGCGCAACCCCCTCACTTCCTGCTCGGCGTGCCGCGCCAGGTAGGCGAAGGTCACGCTGTCGATGGCGGCGAGGTCGGCCAGATCGTCGCGCAGCCAGCGCAGGCTCTCGCGATGGCTGCCGCTGATGCCGACACGAGTGAAGAACTGCCCGTCGCTGTGCAGCGGCGCCAAACGCTGGCGCAACAGGTTCATCCCGCTGTTGGAGTCTTCGCCGTTGATCACGCCGCGACTGTTGAAGAAGTCAGGCAGCGTCCGGCGAGGATCATCGGCGCGGCTCAACAACAGGCTGCAATGATTGCCGCCACTGGCCTCCGGCAGCTCATAGCGGGGTCGGCCGACCACCCGCACCTGACCGCGCAATGCCGTCATCAACGGGTAGCCGCAGGTTTGCGTCAGTAACAGATCCGGCGCCCGCCACAGCTCAAGCAGCGACAAACCACCAGCGCCACGACGCGTGCTGCCGAGGCGCTCGAGAATCCGCGCCAACCAACGCTCGTTGGCCTGTTGGATGGGTTCGGGGGCGACGTACATGAGTAATTCGGCAATCTGTCGGGTCATCGGAAAATCGTCCCTGCACATCATTGAACGGTGGGAGTACTGACTGGAATCAGTGGAATGGATGTCGTGGGCTGTCGATCGCCTTTATCCCATTCTCGCGCCACAACTGGCCATAACCGCGCACCAGAAACCCGCCGCTGCGCGCCAGCCATTGTTCGCGGCGCGCGTGGTAGACCCGGGGCAGGTCGTACCAGGGCAGGCCCGGCAGGTCGTGATGCACCAGATGGAAATTGAGGTTGAGGAACAGCCAGCGCCATGGCCAGGCTGCTTCGTTGAGTACCGTACGCTGCTCGGGTTGCGCGTGGGGACGATGCTCGTAGTAAGAGCGGATCATCGCAATCGACAGCGCCGGCACACTGATCAGCAACAGGTAATGCCACACCGGCAACACGCTGTAGCGGGCGATGAACAGCAACATCAACAAGGTCAGCGTGCCGTGGCTCAGCCACATCAACCAGGCCTGGCGCTCACCGGCCTGCAGCCGTTGCAGCTCTTCCCGCGCCAGCCCCAGCAGCGCCAGGGGCGCACCCAGGAGGAAGCGACCGAGCACGGTTTTGTTCAACCAGTGCAGGCTCTGCCCGAACAGTGAACGGTCCTGCCATTGCCGCGCACTCAGATAACGGCTTTCAGGATCGATGCCGGGCAGCGTCAGGTCTTCGTCGCGGTGATGCCGCAAGTGGCTGTCGCGATACAGGGTGTAGGGGTACCAGACGGCGAACGGCGCATAGCCGAGGATTTTGTTCAGCGTGGTCCAGCGGGTCGGATGGCCATGCAGTAATTCGTGCTGCACCGATAACCAGAGCACCAGCAGCACGATCAATGCCAGCGTGCTCCACCCAAGGCCCAATCGGGCGCTGCCCAGCACCAGGCTGAACCAGCCGACGTACACGGCGACAAGCAGCAACCAGGTCGGCCACTCGGTGCGAGCCGTCAGGCGTTGGCGCAGGGTTTCGATTTCTTCTCGATGGGCACTATCGAAGTAATGGGGCATGGCGTTGCTCGGATCAGGGACCAGTCCCCTTCTGTGCAACAGCGCCTGGAAATCTTGCAGAATATTTTTTTCGAAGCGGCGGCGATCATTCCCACACCCTGCGCGGGAATGATCTTCCTGCGTGTGGCGTCAGTGACCGAACACGTCCACCTTCTTGGCCTTCTTGTCCGCACGCTTTTCATCGGCGGTCTTTGCCGGTTTCTTCTTTGCCGCTTTTTTTGAATCCATGCCTTTGGCCATGATACTGACTCCACTCATACGGGATGTACGATCAGGTATACACCTATCCCCGGCCACGCGTTCTTTTATAATTGCCCGCTTTGCCCAGCGACAGATCCGCGCCATGCCCGAAACCCGGTACACCCAGCTCGACGAGCCGTCATGGCCGTTGATGAACAAGTTTTATCGCGCCCACCAATCGTCGATGAAAGCGGTCCGCGAGGCTCGCCTCTGGGTCGCCCGGCGCGAGCAGATCATCGGTGCGCTGTGCCTGCGGCCGGTGTCGGGGGGACATTGGTTGACCGGTTTGTTCATCGACCCGAGCTGCCGCAACCAAGGGGTGGCGGCGGCGCTGATCGGCGCAGCGGTCGAAGGCCTCGAACAACCGGTGTGGTTGTTCTGTCATCCGGACCTGCGCGGTTTCTACGAGCGTTGCGGCTTCAGGTTCGACCCGCAAATGCCTTACGCGATGGTCGAACGCCTCAGTCGTTATGCGCGCAGCAAGCCGATGATTGCGATGGGGTTGGAGCCGTTCGGGACGGCTTGAAGAGCCCCTTGTGGGGACGAGCGGGCTCGCTCCCACAAGGACCCGGATCAATCGTCAGCGTTGGGATCGAGATCGGGAAACATCACTTCGGTAAAGCCGAACTTGCTGAAATCGGTGATCCGCGACGGGTACAACCGGCCGATCAGGTGATCGCATTCGTGCTGCACCACCCGCGCATGAAAGCCTTCGGCGATGCGCACGATCGGTTCGCCCTTGGGGTCGAAACCTTCATAACGGATCTGCTGGTAACGGTCCACCGCGCCCCGCAGGCCGGGCACCGACAGGCAACCTTCGAACCCCTCCTCCATCACCGGGCTCAACGGGGTGATCAGCGGGTTGATCAGGATGGTCTGCGGCACGGCCTCGGCATCGGGGTAGCGTTCGCTGTGCTCGAAACCGAAGATCACCAGTTGCAGGTCGACGCCGATCTGCGGTGCGGCCAGGCCGACCCCGCCAACGCTTTCCATGGTCTGGAACATGTCGTCGATCAGTTGCCACAATTCCGGGCTGTCGAACATCTGCGCCGGGACCGGTGGCGCGATGCGCAGCAGGCGCTCGTCGCCCATTTTCAGGATTTCACGGATCATTGGATGGCTTCGTCAGTGTTCGGTTTGATCGAGTGGTCCCGACCCAGTCCCGAAACGTGTTGTTTGGGGGTTTCGTCGAGCTCGCCGGGGACCTTCTCGCCAGGGTCCTTGCCTTCGCTGGACATGTGCTCGATCACCGCGTTCATCTCCGCGCCGAGCAACAACACCGCCGAGGAAATATAGAAATACAGCAACAGCACGATGATCGCACCGATACTGCCATACATGGCGTTGTAGTTGGCGAAGGTCTTGACGTAGAACGCGAACCCCAGGGACGCGATGATCCACACCACCACCGCCAGCACCGAGCCCGGGGTGATGAAGCGAAACTCCTGGCGCACGTCCGGCATGACGTAATAGATCAGTGCGATAGCGATCATCATCAGCACCACGATCACCGGCCAGCGGGCAACGGTCCAGACCGTGACGATGAAGTCTTCCAGCCCGACCTGCGCGGCAATCCAGCCCATCACCTGCGGCCCGAGCACCATCAACGCAGCGGCGACCAGCAACATGCCGGCGATACCGATGGTGTAGAAGATCGACAGGGGAAAACGCTTCCACAGCGGACGACCTTCCACCACATCGTAGGCGGCGTTCATCGCGCTCATCATCAGGCGCACGCCGGCCGAGGCCGTGTACAGCGCAATGACGATACCGACCGAGAGCAAGCCGCCCTTGGATTGCTGGAGCTGGTCGATCACCGGGTTCACCTGTTCCAGCGCCTGGGGCGGCAGGACCAGTTCCGATTGCAGGCGCAGCCACGAGAAAAAGTCCGGCAGGTGCAGGAAACCGATCAGGGCGATCAGGAACAGGATGAAGGGAAACAGCGAAAACAGCATTTGATAAGCCAGCGCCGAGGCGTAGGTCGACATCTCGTCGTCGACGAACTCCTTGACCGTGCGCACCATCACTCGGTGGAGGGGCAAGCCTTTCATGTCGGGGAAAATCATGAGCGTCTCCTTTCGCCGCAAATCGCTTGAAGTCGTGGCGACTCAGGGGCCGTTTTCTACCATCAAATTAGCCTACTTGGCGATTTTGATCTTGTTCAAGTAAAGGCCGACGCAAAAACGGCCATCCGCGGATGGCCGTTTCGGTCGTACGTCAAAGGCTGGATCACGCCTTGTCGACACCTTTTTTCACCGCATCCTTGGCTTTGCCGACCGCTTGCTGTGCTTCGCCTTTCTTTTCCTGCACCACGCCCTCGGCGCGCATCTTGTCGTTGTCGGTCGCCTTGCCAACGCCTTGCTTGACGTTGCCGACGGCTTCGTTGGCCATGCCTTTTACTTTATCGCCAGTGCTGCCCATGGTGATTCTCCTGTGAACAATTGAACGCATTGAGTCGTTACACAAGGATTGACCGGAGGGGTTTGTGCAGAGTTTCATTTATTTTGCCCAACGACATTTCATCGCCGGCTGCAGGTTGGGCTTTATGTTTGCCGGCCAACCCCCGAGAATGCGCAACGTATTCAGGCCATGGCGCTGAAGATCCAACCCCGTAGGAATGTTATGAAACTCGATAAAAAGCAGGCCATTGCCCGCAGAAACCAGGAACTTGGCGGAGCTGTGCTGGGTGTCAACAACTGCCACTTCACCGAATTGAACCGCAACCGCAACATCTGGTGGTTCGATATTCCGGTGTCGCGCCTGGCCGTGGGTCAGTACGAATGGATTCACCTGCTGATGCACACCCCGGCCACCGACGAACTGCTGCACCTGAAGGTGCCAACGGTGTTCCTGCGCGAGAAGCTCGAAGGGCTGGTGGTGCGCAACGAAGGCAAGCGCAAGGCAGCGCTGAGCCTGGAATTGAGTGCAGACAAGGATTCATTCCTGCAGGACATGCGCCCGTCCGGGACCAACGTCAACTTCGCGCCGTTTCGGCAGTAACAAAAAACCCCGCATCTGCGGGGCTTTTTGTTGATCCGGCTTATGCCGTCGCTTTCTTCGCGTTGACCTTCTTCAGCTCTTCATCGCGCAACTCGCGACGCAGGATCTTGCCGACGTTGGTGGTCGGCAGCGCGTCGCGGAATTCCACGGAACGCGGGACCTTGTAGCCGGTGACGTTCGCACGCATGTGCTCCATCACCTGCTCCTTGGTCAGGGTCACGCCCGGTTTGGCGACGATGAAGATCTTGATCGCCTCGCCCGACTTCTCGTCCGGCACGCCGATGGCTGCGCATTGCAGCACGCCCGGCAGGGTCGCCAGCACGTCTTCGAGCTCGTTGGGGTACACGTTGAAACCGGAGACCAGGATCATGTCCTTCTTGCGATCGACGATGCGGATGTAGCCATCCGGCTGGATCACCGCGATGTCGCCGGTCTTCAGCCAGCCGTCGCTGCCGAGCATCTCATCGGTGGCTTCCTGACGCTGCCAGTAGCCCTTCATCACCTGAGGACCTTTCACACAGAGCTCACCGATTTCGCCCAACGGCAATTCCACACCGGTGTCGTCGATGACCTTGCACAGGGTCGAAGGCACCGGAATGCCAATGGTGCCGATCTGGGCGTGCTGAATCGGGTTCACCGTCGCCACCGGGCTGGTTTCGGTCATGCCGTAGCCTTCGCAGATGCCACAGCCGGTGACCGCTTTCCAGCGCTCGGCGGCGGCCAGTTGCAGGGCCATGCCGCCGGACAGGGTGACTTTCAGCGCCGAGAAGTCCAGCTTGCGGAAGCCATCGTTGTTGCACAGGGCAACGAACAGGGTGTTCAGGCCGACAAAGCCGCTGAACTTCCACTTCGACAACTCCTTGACCATCGCCGGCAGGTCACGCGGATTGCTGATCAGAATGTTGTGGTTGCCGATCAGCATCATCGCCATGCAATGAAAGGTGAAGGCATAGATGTGGTACAGCGGCAGCGGCGTGATCAGGATCTCGCAACCTTCATTGAGGTTGGAGCCCATCAGCGCCTTGCACTGCAGCATGTTCGCCACCAGGTTGCGGTGTGTCAGCATCGCGCCCTTGGCCACACCCGTGGTGCCGCCGGTGTATTGCAGCACCGCCACGTCCCCACTGGCCGGGCTGGCTTCCGCCACCGGCTGGCCCTGGCCCTTGCTCAGCACGTCATTGAACTTGATGGCCTTGGGCAAGTGATACGCCGGGACCATCTTCTTCACGTACTTGATGACGCTGTTGATCAGCAGGCGCTTGAGCGGCGGCAGCAGGTCGGCCACTTCGGTGACGATGACGTGCTTGACGCCGGTCTTGGGCACGACCGTTTCGGCCAGGTGCGCCATGTTGGCCAGGCACACCAGGGCCTTGGCACCGGAATCATTGAACTGGTGTTCCATCTCCCGCGCGGTGTACAGCGGGTTGGTGTTGACCACGATCAGCCCGGCGCGGATGGCGCCGAATACCGCGACCGGGTATTGCAGGACGTTGGGCAATTGCACGGCGATTCGATCGCCCGGCTGCAAGTCGGTATGCTGTTGCAGGTAAGCGGCAAAGGCCCCGGACAATTCGTACAGTTCACCGTAGGTGATTGTCTTGCCCAGGTTGCTGAAAGCCGGCTTGTCGGCGAAGCGTTGGCAGGACTGCTTCAACACTGCCTGAATGTTCGGGTATTCGTCCGGATTGATGTCCGCAGCAATCCCGGCAGGGTACTTATCCTTCCAGAAGTCTTCGATCATGGAAGCCCACTCCTCAGCAACGCGAATTCAAATACCGCATTCGATGCGATTATTATTGGTGTTGGATTATTGGTGAGTCTGGCTTTTTGGAAGGCCGAGAGGTCACAAAACGCGCCGAGAGTAGCAGCTTTGCCGAGGGTCGACTAGGGCCAAACGTGGCCCCTACAGTCATTTTAGTGACTCAAGAATAACAAGCAGTCATTTTAGAGCAAAGAACCTATATGTCGCGGAAAGGCCTGTAGTCCGGGGCCTACAGGCCAATCGCAATCGCGAGCAATCAACACTTACGCAATATCCCGCAACTCCCGCCGCAGAATCTTGCCCACCGGCGTCATGGGCAGCGAGTCGCGCAATACGATGTGCTTGGGCACTTTGTACGCCGTGAAGTTTTCCTTGCAGTACGCCTTCAGCTCTTCGAGGCTGACCCCCGACTCCCGCGCCACCACGAACAGCTTGACCGCCTCGCCGGAGCGCTCGTCCGGCACACCGATGACCGCGCAGTTGGCGACTTTCGGGTGAGCCATCACCACGTCTTCGATTTCGTTGGGGTACACGTTGAAGCCCGAGACGATGATCATGTCTTTCTTGCGGTCGACGATGCGCACGAAACCGTCCGGGTCGATCACCCCGATGTCGCCGGACTTGAACCAGCCCTCGGCGTCCAGCACCTCGGCGGTGGCATCGGGCTTCTGCCAATATCCCTTCATGATCTGCGGACCCTTGATGCACAGCTCGCCGCGCTCGCCCAGCGGCTGCTCGACGCCGTCATCGTTGATGATTTTCAGCGTGGTGCCCGGCACCGGCAGGCCGACGGTGCCAATCCGCGACTTGTCGCCGTAGGGGTTGGTGCACGCCACCGGCGAGGTTTCAGTCAGGCCGTAACCTTCGGTGATGCGGCAACCGGTCAGTTGCTCCCAGCGCTCGGCGGTGGCCTTGACCAGCGCGGTGCCGCCAGAGTTGGTCAGCTTGAGGCTGGAGAAATCCAGGGTCTTGAAATCCGGATGGTCCATCAAGGCGACAAACAGGGTGTTGAGCCCCAGCAGGCACGAGAACCGCCATTTCTTCAGTTCTTTTATGAAACCGCCAATGTCCCGTGGATTGGTGATCAGCACGTTGTGGTTGCCGGTCACCATCATGCACATGCAATTCGCCGTGAAGGCATAGATGTGGTACAGCGGCAGCGGTGCAATCATCACTTCCTGGCCTTCGCGCAGCAGCGGCTGACCATCGTCGCCGTATTGCCCGAGGCAGCCGCGCGCCTGTTGCATGTTGGCCACCAGGTTGCCATGGGTCAGCATCGCGCCCTTGGCCAGCCCCGTGGTGCCGCCGGTGTATTGCAGCACCGCGATGTCATGGAGCCCGACGCTCAACGGTTTGATGCCCTGGCCGCGGCCCATGCGCAGGGCGCTCTTGAAGGAGATGGCTTGGGGCAAGTGATAGTCCGGGACCATTTTCTTGACCTTGCGCACCAGCGTGTTGACCAGCCAGCCTTTGGCGGCGGGCATCATGTCGCCCATCTTCGCTTCGATCAGGTACTGCAGATCGGTGTCGGCCAGCACTTCCTGAACCTTCTGCCCGAACATGTTGAGGTAGACCAGCGCCCGGGCACCGGAATCCTTGAACTGGTGACGCATTTCCCGTGCGGTGTACAGCGGATTGGTGTTGACCACGATCAGCCCGGCGCGCATCGCACCGAATACGGCAATTGGGTATTGCAGGACGTTGGGCATCTGCACCGCAATGCGATCCCCCGGCTCCAGGTCGGTGTGGGCTTGCAGGTAACCGGCGAACGCCGCGCTCTGGCGTTCGAGTTCGGCGTAGGTCAGGGTCACGCCCATGTTGCTGAAGGCCGGGCGGTCCGCAAATTTCTTGCAGGAACGCTCGAACACCTCGATCACCGACTTGTAGGCGCCTTGATCGATGTCCAAAGGCACGCCGGCCGGGCGTTTGTCATTCCAGAAATCAGGTTGCATTGTTCTTGTCCTCTTGACCTGAACCTATCCGGGGCCGCTTTTGTGTCCTTGCTTTCCATCCCCTCCAGGCAGAAAGCAAAAAAGCGGAGCTTCACGGACACTAGCAGCAATGGCCAATCAGGCAAATATGGCAACAGCCGACATTGATCGTATGAATCTTGGTGCCATGGTGTGGGCTGATCGGACGGCGGCCGAAGGATGCGCTATACAATGCAACGTGCCCATGCAAAGGAATCGCCATGATCCACGACACCTTCTGGCTGACCGCGAGTGACCGCAGCCGCCTGTTCGTCAACCAGTGGTTGCCGGACGCGCCGTTGAAAGCCGTGATCCTGCTGGCCCATGGCATGGCAGAACACAGCGCTCGTTATGCCCGTCTGGCGCAGGAATGTTGTGCTCAGGGCTACGGCGTGTATGCGCCGGACCAGCGAGGGCATGGCAGAACGGCCGACGGCGGGACCCTCGGTCACTTCGCCGACGACGATGGCTGGTGCAAGGTGGTTGGCGACCTGGCCAGCCTCAACCAGCACATCGGCCAACAGCACCCCGGGGTGCCCATCGTGTTGCTTGGCCACAGCATGGGCAGCTACATCGCCCAGGCGTATCTGCTGCACCACAGCGCCAGCCTGCACGGCGCGGTACTCAGCGGCTCGAACTTCCAGCCCGTGGCGCTTTATCGCGCGGCGCGCCAGATCGCTCGCCTCGAACGCCTGCGCCAAGGTCCGAAAGGCCGCAGCGCCTTGATCGAATGGTTGTCGTTCGGTTCGTTCAACAAGAAATTCAAACCGGCGCGAACGCCCTTCGACTGGCTCAGCCGCGACCCCGCTGAAGTCGACAAGTACGCCAACGACCCGCTTTGCGGCTTTCGCTGCACCAACCAATTGTGGATCGACCTGCTCGGCGGCTTGCAGCAGATCAGTAAAGCGTCCAATCTCGCGCAGATCGACCCGGGCCTGCCATTGCTGGTGATCGGCGGAGAATGTGATCCGGTGAGCGAAGGCAAGCGTCTGAAAGATCTAGCCGACGCACTGCGCGCCGCCGGCTGCCAGAACCTGCAATTGAAGATTTACCCGCAGGCCCGGCACGAACTGTTCAACGAGTGCAATCGCGATGAAGTGACGGCCTATGTACTGGGCTGGATTGCCCACGCCCTCAGCCACCGCCGCCCGCCCAGATCCGAATAGTTGTTTTTTGTGTTTTTTTATTTGTTACAGGAATTCAAAACCGATGACCCAGGTGACCAACACTCCTTATGAAGCCCTCGAAGTCGGGCAGACCGCCAGCTACAGCAAGACGGTCGAAGAGCGTGACATTCAATTGTTCGCCGCGATGTCCGGGGACCACAACCCGGTGCACCTGGACGCCGAGTTCGCTGCCGCCACCATGTTCAAGGAGCGCATCGCCCACGGCATGTTCAGCGGCGCCTTGATCAGCGCGGCCGTGGCCTGCGAGTTGCCTGGCCCGGGGACGATCTACATCGGCCAGCAGATGAGCTTCCAGAAGCCGGTGAAGATCGGCGACACCTTGACGGTGCGCCTGGAGATTCTCGAGAAGCTGCCAAAGTTTCGCGTACGCATCGCCACCCGCGTGTTCAATCAGCGCGATGAACTGGTGGTGGACGGCGAAGCGGAAATCCTCGCCCCGCGCAAGCAACAGACCGTGACATTGCCGACGTTGCCGGCGATCAGTATCGGCTGATGCAACGGCACAAAAACCTGTAGGAGCGAGCTTGCTCGCGATAGCGTCATGTCAATCAACATCAAAGTTGAATGCCAGACTGCAATCGCGAGCAAGCTCGCTCCTACAGGGTTCAGCGTTGTCGCTTACGAACGAGCGCGAGCCTGGTTACGCAGGGCTTTCACCTGATCGTGATTGCGTTGCACGCCGTGGTATTGACGTTCAACCAGGTCACGAATGCCTACGAGGTTGTGCTTGTTGATCTTCTCGATCGCTTCGCGGTAAGCCTTCAGCGCGTGGTCTTCACCGCGCTCGGCTTCATTCAGCACGGCTTCCTCGTCCTTGCCGGTGAACATCGCTTTCACGTCGACCCAACGACGGTGCAAGTCACCGCTGACGCTGGTGGAGGTTTCCGGATCGCCGCCCAGGGAACGCACGGCAGCTTGCAGTTCCGACGCCGCTGTCGCGCAATCGGCGGAGCGCTGAGTGAACAGCGATTTGAGTTCCGGATGCTTGATGTCTTCGGCGCAGGTCTTGAACCCTTCCTGACCGTCCTTGCTGGTTTCGATCAGGTCGTTGAGTACAGAGACGGCTTCTTTATTCATGTCGGTCATTTTTCAATTCCTCACGGGTTGATGAAAGATGCAATAGCTATTGCAGCCGACATGCCAGCTTTCACATTGCAATTTATCCCTTTATTTTCAATAACTTAGACTTTAAGCTGAAATCTGTATCCGCTTTTTTTGCATGATCTGTCATTTGGCCTGCATGCAGAATGCCTGTATTTTTCAAGTGGTCGAATCAAGACGAGCCACTGATGAACCCTGAAAAGCTGGAACTGCTGATTACCCGCGAAATGCCCTTTGGCAAATACAAGGGTCGCATCATTGCCGACCTGCCCGGCCCCTACCTCAACTGGTTCGCCCGGGAAGGCTTTCCCCATGGCGAATTGGGCGGGTTGCTGGCCCTGATGCAGGAAATCGATCACAACGGCCTGTCGGAGTTGCTCGAGCCGTTACGTGCCAAACATGGCAAACCCGCCCCTCGCCACTGAGTTGTCCTTATGCCCGATAACACCCGCCGCGCCCGTGATGAACTGTTCTGGAAAACCTTCGCCGATCGCTACGCCGTCGAGTCCGGTCCGGTCAATCTGGAAAACGGCTACTTCGGCCGCATGTCGCGTACGGTGGTCGAGGAGTACCAGCGCAACATCGAACTGATCAACCGCAGCAACTCGGTGTATGTGCGCCAGCGCTTCGAAAAGGCCGACGGCGTGAGGATCCGCGCCCGGCTCGCCGAGCTGATCGACGTGCCGGTGGACAGCGTTGCCTTTACCCGCAACGCCTCGGACGCCCTGCAGTCGCTGATCCGCAATTACAATCGCCTGCAACCGGGCGACCAAGTGCTGATCTGCGACCTGGAGTACGACACGGTCAAGGGCGCGATGCGTTGGCTGGCACGCCATCGCGGCGTCGAAGTGATCGAGATCGAGCACACGCACCCCGCCAGCTTCGACAGCCTGCTGGAGACCTATCGCGACGCCTTTGCGCGTCATCCCAGACTCAAGCTGATGGCGCTGACCCACGTCACCCACCGCACCGGGCTGGTGATGCCGGTACAGGCGATCGCCGCTGCCGCGAGGGAGCATGGCGTCGATGTGATCCTGGACGGCGCCCATGCCCTCGGGCAGATCGAGTTCGACCTCGCTGAACTGGGCATCGAGTTTGCCGGGTTCAACCTGCACAAGTGGATCGGCGCGCCGCTGACCCTGGGCTTCCTCTACATCGCCCCCCATCGCCTGGCCGACATCGACCCGGACATGGGCGAACTGCATTTCCCGGTCACCGACATTCTAGGGCGCACACCCTACAGCACCCCCAACATTCCGGCGTTGCTGACCCTGCCGCTGGTGTTCGAGGAACACAGAGCCATGGGCGGAGCCGCCGCCAAGGGCACCCGACTCAACTACCTGCGCGACCTGTGGGTCCGCGCGGTGCGCGAGCTGCCGGGCATAGAGGTCCTGACCCCGGACGATCCCCGACTGTATTGCGGCATCACCTCGTTGCGCTTCACCGCGCAGGCCGATCAGCAGGTAATGGTCGAGCGGCTGCTCAATGACTTCAACCTGTTCACCGTGGTGCGCAGCGGCGCGGCGTGCGGCCCGTGCATTCGGATTACGCCGGGGCTGACCACGACGGCTGGGCATATGAGGCAGTTGGTGGCGGCACTGACACAATTGGCGGAACGATATTGATTCTGTAGGAGCGAGCATGCTCCGGGCGGCGTTCCGACGATGGTCGTCAACGATGATGTTGGCAACCTGACACCCCTCGGTGTTGATGATTCCATCGCGAGCATGCTCGCTCCTACAGGGGGGGGCGGTGCTTTTACACGGGCAAAAAAAAGGTGCGCCGACCAAGCGCACCCAAAAGCCGTAGAACACACAACGAAGTGTCAGGTCGATCAGTCCAGCAGCGCCAGGGCCTCGGCGGTGCACTCCTGAATGCGGGCCCAGTCGCCGTTCTTGATCCACTCGGGATCCAGCATCCAGCTACCGCCCACGCACATGACGTTTTTCAGCGCCATGTAGCTCTTGATGTTGGCAGGTCCCACGCCACCGGTCGGGCAGAATTTCACTTCGCCGAACGGACCGCCGAGGGCCTTGATGGCCGCGACGCCGCCGCTGACTTCCGCCGGGAACAGCTTGAAGCGGCGATAGCCCAGGCCATAACCTTCCATGATGCCCGACGCATTGCTGATGCCCGGCAGCAGCGGGATCGGGCTGTCGACGCTGGCTTCCAGCAGGTCACGGGTAATGCCCGGGGTCACGATGAATTGCGAACCCGCCGCTTCGGCAGCCGCCAGCATCTGCCGATCGAGCACGGTACCGGCACCGGTCACCAGTTCCGGCCGCTGCTCGCGCAGGATCTGGATCGCCTTGAGGCCGAACTGCGAACGCAGGGTCACTTCCAGGGCGGTCAGGCCACCGGCGGCCAGGGCATCGGCCAGCGGCAGGACGTCCTGTTCACGAGCGATGGTGATCACCGGCAGGATCCGCGCCTTGGCGGCGAGGCTGTCGATCAGGGCAACTTTATCCGCCATGGAAACGGTCGGGGATGGGTTTTTCATAGCGGCTGTTCCTTGGCTCATGGGCACCAGTAAATCTCTAACGTAGGTTGCAGAAATGCGCGAATCGGCAGTGCGGCGACATCGTCACCGGCCAGTGCGGTGTTCAGGGTGGTCAGCTTGGACTGACCGGAAATCGACAGAATCTTGTGTTTGGCCGATGCCAGCAGCGCGCGACTCATGGTCAGACGTTGATGCGGCACGGTCGGCGCCAGCATCGGATAGCATCGACGCGTGCCGTCGGCCTTCAAGGCCTCGGCGAGGTTCGGGCTGTTGGGGAACAGCGAAGCCGTATGCCCGTCGTCGCCCATGCCCAGCACCAGCACGTCGATCACCGGCAATTCGGAAAGCAAACGGTCGGCGTGCTCGGCGGCCTGTTCCAGATTGGCGCTGGCGCTGTACAGGCTGAGGAACTGCGCCTTGGCTGCCGGCCCCTGCAACAGGTATTTCTTGAGCAGGCCGGCATTGCTGTCGGCGTGCTCCACCGGCACCCAGCGCTCGTCCGCCAGGCTGACCACGACGTTCGACCAGTCCAGCGACTGCTTGGCCAAGTGCTGGAAAAACGCCACGGGGCTGCGACCGCCGGAGACCACCAGCGTCGCGGTGCCCTGGGTGTCGATCGCCGCACTCAATTGCTTGGCCACGTTCAGTGCCAGACTCTCGGCCAACAGCACCGGGCTCTTGAACGCATGGGCGCTGACGCCCTGCGGCAGTTTCAAATCAGATATCGCCATACCACGACCTCCCGTCCCGCGTGATCAGTGCAATGGAGCTCATTGGCCCCCAGGACCCGGCCGCGTACGGCTTGGGCGCATCGCCGGACTTTTTCCACCCGGCGATCAACTGGTCACACCACTTCCACGCGGCTTCGATTTCATCTTTGCGAACAAACAGGTTCTGATTGCCGCGCATCACTTCCAGCAACAACCGCTCGTAGGCATCGGGAATCCGTGCGCTGCGCCAGGTGTCGGAAAAATTCAGTTGCAGCGGACCGCTGCGCAGTTGCATGCCCTTGTCCAGGCCCTGGTCCTTGGTCATCACCCGCAAGGAAATGCCTTCGTCCGGTTGCAGACGGATAATCAGCTTGTTGCTGATTTGCAGGCGCTGCTCCGGGGCGAAGATGTAGTGCGACGGTTCCTTGAAATGGATGACGATCTGCGACAGTTTCTGCGGCATGCGCTTGCCGGTGCGCAGGTAGAACGGCACGCCGGCCCAGCGCCAGTTACGAATGTCGGCACGCAGGGCGACGAAGGTTTCGGTGTCGCTCTGGGTGTTGGAATTAGGTTCTTCGAGGTAGCCCGGCACCGGCTTGCCTTCGCTGTAACCGGCGATGTACTGGCCGCGTACCACCTGGGTGGTCAGGCCTTCGGGGCTGATCGGCGCCAGGGCCTTGAGCACTTTGACTTTCTCGTCACGGATGCTGTCGGCGGACAGGTCGGCCGGCGGGTCCATGGCGATCAGGCAGAGCAATTGCAGCAGGTGATTCTGGATCATGTCCCGCAGCTGGCCGGCCTTGTCGAAGTAACCCCAGCGGCCTTCGATCCCGACCTTCTCGGCCACGGTGATTTCCACGTGGGAAATGTAGTTCTGGTTCCACTGGGTTTCGAACAGGCTGTTGGCGAAACGCAGGGCGATCAGGTTCTGGACGGTCTCCTTGCCCAGATAGTGGTCGATGCGGTACGTGCGGTTCTCCGGGAAGAACTGCGCCACGGCGTCATTGACCGTGCGCGAGGATTCGAGGTCCGAGCCGATGGGCTTTTCCAGCACCACGCGGGTGTTTTCCGCGAGACCGACCTTGGCCAGGTTCTCGCAGATCGCCCCGTAGACGGCGGCCGGCGTGGCGAAATAGGCAATCAGTCGCTGGGTGGTGCCGGCCAGTTCCGCCAGCGCCACGTAATCTTCAGGCTTGAGGAAGTCGACGTGCAGATAGGTCAGGCGCGCAAGGAAACGTTCGACCACCGCCTCGTCCAGCTCCTTTGCACCGACATAGCGACGCAGCTCGGAAGCGATGAACGTCAGGTGTTCCTGCTCGCTGCCGGGCTCACGGGCCAGCGCGATGATGCGCGTGTCCTCGTGCAGCAGGCCGGCGCCATCGAGCTGATACAGGGCAGGAAACAGCTTGCGCAAGGCCAGGTCGCCGAGGGCGCCGAACAGGGCGAAGGTGCACGGTTCAACCGTAATCGAAGGCATGATGTTTGTTCTTTTATCAAGTTAAGCTACAAATACCTTTTTTCAAGGCATCACTCAAGGGAAAATGTAGTAATAACCACAACATTTCCGCAAAATACAGATTCCGAGTGGTGGTCGGTCGGAGCCATCAGTAGGATAGGCCACCGTTACGGGCCCCATCAAAGGCCCTTTTTGCATAGCCGTGCGCTTATCCGCGCAGGTGTCAAGGATACTTATATGGACCGCGTGCGAAATTTACTGGAGCAGATCCAGAATCGCCTTGAAGAGCTGAACAAGGCCGAGCGCAAAGTCGCCGAGGTGATCCTGCTCAACCCACAGCAGGCCACCCGGTTCAGCATCGCCGCCCTCGCCCAGGCCGCTTCGGTCAGCGAACCGACGGTCAACCGCTTCTGCCGTTCGTTCGGCGTCAGCGGCTACCCCGAGCTCAAGCTGCAACTGGCCCAAAGCCTGGCCAGCGGCGCGGCCTATGTCAGCCGCGCGGTGGAAGCCGACGACAACCCGGAAGCCTACACCAAGAAGATTTTCGGCAGTGCCATTGCCTCCCTGGACAGCGCCCTGCAAGCCCTGGACCCGAGCCTGATCAGCCGCGCCGTCGACCTGTTGATCCAGGCCCGGCAGATCCACTTCTTCGGCCTTGGCGCCTCGGCTCCCGTGGCGCTGGACGCGCAGCACAAGTTCTTCCGCTTCAACCTGGCCGTCACCGCCCATGCCGATGTGCTGATGCAGCGCATGATCGCCTCGGTGGCCCACACCGGGGAATTGTTCGTGATCATTTCCTACACCGGCCGCACCCGCGAACTGGTGGAAGTGGCACGCATCGCCCGGGAAAACGGCGCTTCAGTGCTCGGCCTGACCGCCGAAAACTCACCGCTGGCCAAGGCCAGCACCCTGAGCCTGAACATTCCGCTGCCCGAAGACACCGACATCTACATGCCGATGACCTCGCGGATCATTCAACTGACGGTGCTGGACGTCCTGGCCACCGGCATGACCCTGCGCCGTGGCGTGGATTTCCAGCCGCATCTGCGCAAGATCAAGGAAAGCCTGAATGCGAGCCGGTATCCGGTGGGGGATGAGTTCAACTAACTCAAAACCTTCATCGCCTGCCAGGCCCTCTTCGCGAGCAAGCCCGCTCCCACATTGAAATGGGTGTCCCTGTGGGAGCGGGCTTGCCCGCGAAGGCGCCAACTGCGACGCCGCACAGTCAAACCCCCACCCGCGCCTGCAAACTCAAGTGCGCCCGCTCTCCAGGCTTGAGGCAAAGGCTATCGGTGCCACCGCTGGCGGCTTCCACGCAAACAAACTCCGAAACTTCGTCCCAGCTCACCCCCAGCAACGGCCGCGAGCCCGGATGCCAGACCACCGTATCGGCGGTTTCGCCAGTGTCGATGCACAATTGGCGCTGCCAGGCATGGTCCTTGAGCTGCAATTCACCCTCGTGCTGGAACACCCGCTGACAGCCGCCTTCCACCCGTAATTCGCCGTCCTGCTGGCAAGCCTGGCGGTTGAGCTGGTCGTAACCCTGCGCGCCTTCGAGCCCAGACAGCGCTACCTCACCGACATCACCAATACGCCAGTAGGCGTGCAACGCCTGGCTCAACTGACACGGCAGGCTGTCCTGATGCTCGGTGCTCAGGCGCAAATCCATGCGTTCACCCAGGTGCGCATGCAGGTCCACCTGCCAGTCACACAACTCCAGGCGCCAGTGCAGGCGAACGCCGTCGTCGTCATGGCGGCTGTCGAGCAGTTTCCAGTCCAGCAAACGGGCCCAGCCATGGGACGGCCAGGCGTTTTCGCTCGGATGCCGGCCGTACCATGGCCAGCACACCGGCACGCCACCACGAATGGCGCCCACGTGTGGCCATCTCGACGCGCACCAGAGCCAGGGTTTCTGCCCCCTCGGCTGAAAGTGCAGCAGTTGCGCGCCTTGCCGGCTGAACACCGCCTGACACAGCGGGTGATCGATCACCAGCACATCGCGCTTCTGATAGCGCTCCCAGGCAAACACCGGACGTTCGCGCAAGGATTTGAAGAAGCGTTGTAGCGGATGCTCATGCATGTGCCACGGTCCTGAAATTCATCTGCCACCGGGGTGCGCCGCCCTCCCAAAAAAAAGCGGACAGCCTGGGCCGTCCGCAAAAATGCGCACATAGAGAGGAGCTTATCGCAACAGCGTTAGAACACCGACTGAATTTTCAGGCCGGCGACCAGCGCGTTGTCGACTTCATCCACACCACCCGGGTGCGTGATGTATTGCAGGTTGGGGCGCACGGTCAGCCAGTTGGTGACGTGGAAGCCGTAGTTGATTTCGTAGTTGTACTCGGTGTTGCGCAGCGGCGAGAACAACGGGTCCTGGTAATCGCTGACGCCATTGGCCGCGTTGACCAGCTCGGCGTTCTTCTTCACGTCGTCGTTGACATGGATGCGGGCGAAACCGATACCCACGTCATCCTTCGGACGCGCATCGAACGGGCCCTTGTACACGAACATCAACGACTGGTAGTTGTCGACGACGTTGGTGTCCTTGTCGTGGAACGTGGCGTTGGCCGCGATGTTCAGGCCGCGCGAGGCATCACCGTTGTGGCTGGTGAGCTGCTGCTGCGCCACGAACCAGTAGCCGGACTTGCTGCTGTGGCTGCGGTAAGCGTTGCCGCTGGTGGCCGCATCGGCGCCGTTCTCGTCTTCACGGACATCATCGGCCTTGGCCGTGCTCTTGTAGTAACCGACACGGTACTCGCCCGGCAGGTTGCCCGGGTTAGGCAGCCACACCAGTTCCACCGGCAGCACGGTACCCTTGGTGCCGCTGCCGCTGAGCTTGAAGCCATTGCCGTGTTCCAGTTGCGACGGATTCTGGTTGTACGCGCCGATCTGCGCATACCACTCAGGCGAGAAATTGTACTTCACGCGGATGGCCGCCTGGCTGACCGGCCAGTTGTACCAGATGTTGGTGGCCCAGTTACCCACCTGGGAACCGCAGAACGCCAGGTTCTGGAATTCGCACGGGAAGCTGTTGAAGTCTTCGCCTTCACCGAAGTAACCGGCCTTGACGTCGAGTTTGCCGTCGAGGAACTGATGCTTGATCCACAACTGGGTCAGACGCACCATGTGCCCACGACCGTAGACTTCCTGGGACGAACTCAGCGTGCCGGCACGCGGATCACCCACGCGGTCGTTGGAGATGTTCTGGCCGTTGCGGTTAGTCAGCTGGATCTTGGCCTGGGTGTTATCCCAGCCCAGCAGCTTTTGCAGGTCCAATGCCGCACCCAGGCCGAACTGGTCGGAGTAACGCGCCGTCTTGTCGTTGTTGTAGCCGCCGTGCAGGTTGCCGCCCACTTCGCCGACGTAATCCATTTTGATGTCGATGCCCTGCTCAAGCAGCCGGGTCCGCTCACCACCCCAGTCACCGGTCATCCATTCGGAGTCGGCGGCAAAGGCATCAGCCGCCTGGACGCTACCGGCCAGCATCATTGCTGCGACTGCCGACAACTGGCAGATCAACTGGGCGTTCTTGTTCTTCTTCATCCCTACATCCTCGTTTTATTGTTATTAACTTTGTTTAACGCGGTTACAGCAGTGCGGTCGTGTAGGAGCGAGCATGCTCCGGGCGGCGTTCCGACGATGGACGTTAACGATGACGCTGACGCTGACAGCCTGACACCCCGCGGTGCCTGGTCTTCCATCGCGAGCATGCTCGCTCCTACAGGTGATCTTCAGCGGCCTTTGAACTGGGTCACGTTGGGCGCTCGGGTTTCGCTCTGTGGCTGGCCGGCAGCGCCCAGCCGCTCCCCGGTCTTTGCATCGAACAGCAGCACTTTCGATGGATCGAACTGCAAGGTCAGGGTCTCGCCCACTGCCGGCGCCACGTCGGGGGCCAGGCGGCAGCAGACCTTGGTGTCGTTCAGGTTGACGAACACCAGGGTGTCGGGGCCGGTCGGTTCGGTGACTTGCACCTCGGCGCGAATGGTCGGCAAACCATTGCTGTCGCTGGCCGCCAGTGCGATCTGCTCCGGGCGGATACCGAGGATCACTTCGCGGTCTTCGAGGCCGGCGTCCTGCATGCCCAGCGGCAACTCGCAGCGTGCCTGGCCGCTGTCGAGCAGCGCCAGCAGACGGCCGTCCTTGCGCTGCAGGCGCAGGGGGATGAAGTTCATCGGCGGCGAACCGATGAAGCTCGCCACGAACAGGTTGGCCGGGTTGTTGTAGATGTCCTTCGGCGTGCCGAACTGCTGGATGATGCCGTCCTTCATCACCGCCACCTTGTCGCCCAGGGTCATCGCTTCGATCTGGTCGTGGGTCACGTAGACCGTGGTGGTTTTCAGGCGCTGGTGCATCAGTTTCATTTCGGTGCGCATCTCGACCCGCAGCTTGGCATCGAGGTTGGACAGCGGTTCGTCGAACAGGTAGATCTTCGGCCGCCGCGCCAGGGCGCGGCCCATCGCCACGCGCTGTTGCTGGCCACCGGAGAGCTGGCCGGGCTTGCGGCTCAGCAGGTGTTCGATCTGCAACAGCTTGGCGACACGGGCGACTTCCTCGTCGATCTCGGCGGTCGGCATCTTGCGGATCTTCAGGCCGAACGCAATGTTGTCGCGCACGCTCATGGTCGGGTACAGCGCGTAGGACTGGAACACCATGGCGATGTCCCGGTCCTTCGGGCTCATGCCGCTGATGTCGGCGCCGTCCACCAGGATCGCCCCGCCGCTGATGGTTTCCAGGCCGGCGATGCAGTTCATCAGCGTGGATTTGCCGCAACCCGAAGGCCCCACAAGAATCAGGAATTCCCCGTCATCGATCTTCAGCTCGATGTTTTTCAGGGTGTCCGGCAAACCGGCGCCGTAGGTCTTGTTGACGTTGCGTAATTCGAGAGTTGCCATGTTTCTACCCCTTGACCGCGCCGGACGTCAGCCCACGCAGGAAATACTTGCCAGCGAATATGTAGACCAGCAGTGTCGGCAGCCCGGCGATCATCGCGGCGGCCATATCAACGTTGTATTCCTTGGCCCCTGTGCTGGTGTTGACCAGGTTGTTGAGGGCCACGGTAATTGGCTGGGCATCGCCGCTGGCGAACACCACGCCGAACAGGAAGTCGTTCCAGATCTGGGTGAATTGCCAGATCAGGCAGACCATGACGATCGGAATCGACATCGGCAGCAGGATCTTCCAGAAGATGGTGAAGAAGCCCGCGCCGTCCAGGCGAGCCGCCTTGACCAGCGCATCTGGAACGCTCACGTAGTAGTTGCGGAAAAACAGCGTGGTGAACGCCAGGCCGTAGACCACGTGCACCAGCACCAGGCCCGTGGTGGTGTTGGCCAGACCGAACTTGCCCAGGGTGAACGACGCCGGCAGCAGCACGGTCTGGAACGGCAGAAAGCAACCGAACAGCAGCAGACCGAAGAACAGTTGCGAACCACGGAAGCGCCACATCGACAGCACGTAGCCGTTCATCGCGCCAATGAAGGTGGAGATCAGCACCGCCGGCACGGTGATCTTCACCGAGTTCCAGAAGTAGCCGCCGACCACGTCCCAGGCCTTGATCCAGCCGATGCCGTCGATCACCGCCGGCCAGCTCAACAGGTTGCCGGTGCGGATGTCTTCCGGGGTCTTGAAGCTGGTGAGCAGCATCACCACCAGCGGGATCAGGTACACCGCCGCCGCCAGCAGCAGCGTGGTGTAGATGGCGATGCGGCTGAGGCTCAGCGCCGGTTTGCCGAGTTGATCAGTCATGGCGTTTGCCTCGCAGCTCGGAATACAGGTACGGCACGAGGATGGTCAGCACGGCACCGAGCATCAGCATGGCGCTGGCCGATCCGATGCCCATCTGGCCACGGCTGAAGGTGAAGGAATACATGAACATCGCCGGCAGGTCGGACGAGTAGCCCGGGCCGCCCGCCGTCATCGCTGCCACCAGGTCGAAACTCTTGATCGCGATGTGCGCGAGGATCATGAAGGCACTGAAGAACACTGGGCGCAGGCTCGGCAACACGATCTTCAGGTAGATGGTCGGCAGGCTCGCCCCGTCGACTTGCGCGGCGCGGATGATCGACTGGTCGACACCGCGCAGGCCGGCGAGGAACATCGCCATGACGAAGCCCGAGGCTTGCCACACGGCCGCGATCACCAGGCAGTAGACCACGCGATCCTGATCCACCAGCCAGTCGAGGCGAAAGCCTTCCCAGCCCCAGTCACGCAGCATCTTGTCCAGGCCCAGGCCCGGGTTGAGCAGCCATTTCCAGGCGGTACCGGTGACGATCATCGAGAGCGCCATCGGGTACAGGTAAACGGTGCGAATGAAGCCTTCCTTGCGAATGCGCTGGTCCAGCAGCACCGCGAGGAACACGCCGAGGATCAGGCTGATGCCGATGAACATGCCGCCGAAGACCGCAAGGTTCTTGCTCGCGACCCACCAGCGGTCGTTGTCCATCAGACGCATGTATTGCTGCAGGCCGACCCACTTGTAGCTCGGCATGAAGCTGGAATTGGTGAAGGACAGAATGAACGTCCAGATGATGTAACCGTAGAAACCAACCAACACGATGACCATGCTCGGCGCCAGTACCAACTTGGGTAACCAGCGCTGCAACGCATCGAACGGTGAGGCTTTGCTGAAAACCGCCACAGAGCTCATCGGGATAATCCAGAGAAGAGAAAATAATCGCCACACCGATCCAGTGTGGGAGCAGGCTTGCTCGCGAAAGCGGAGTGTCAGTCAACACATGTGTTGAAGTTGGAACCGCTTTCGCGAGCAAGCCCGCTCCCACATTTGGGTGGGGTATGTCAGGGATTACTGCGCCGCCTTGACCGCCGAAGCCAATTGCGCGCTGGCCTTGGCCGGGTCGGCGTCCTTGTCGTTCATGAAGTTGGTGACCACGTCGAAGATCGCGCCCTGTACGGCCAGGGAAGTGGCCATGTTGTGCGCCATGCTCGGTTGCAGGCCGCCGGTCTTGTCGTCTGCCAGGAAGTCCTTGGCGGCGGTTTGCGCGCAGGAGTCGAAGCCCAGCTTGTCCATCTCGTTCAGCATGTCGGTGCGGACCGGGATCGAGCCTTTGTTGATGCTGAAGACTTTCTGGAAGTCGGTGCCCAACGCGACCTTGGCCAGGTCCTGTTGTGCGGCGATGTCACCCTTGCGATCGGCCTTGAGCTTGAACACCGCCAGGGAATCGATGTTGTAGGTGAAGGATTTGTCGGTGCCCGGGAACGCGACGCACTGATAGTCCTTGCCGGCGACTTTCTTGGCCGCCGTCCATTCGCTCTTGGCCCAGTCGCCCATCATCTGCATGCCGGCCTTGCCGTTGATCACGTCGGCGGCAGCGATGTTCCAGTCACGACCGGCACGGTTGGGGTCCATGTAGGTGGTGATTTTCTTCAGCTCGGTGAACGCCTTGGTCATGTCGGCGCCGGCCAGGGTTTTCTGGTCCAGGTCCACCAGGGCTTTCTTGTAACCGTCGGCGCCCATGACCGAGAGCACCACGTCTTCGAACACGGTGCTGTCCTGCCACGGCTGGCCCCCATGGGCGAGCGCGATGAAGCCGGCAGCTTTGAGCTTGTCACCGGCGGCATAGAATTCTTCGAGGGTGGTCGGGGCTTTTTCGATCCCGGCTTTCTTGAACACTTGCGGGTTGATCCACAGCCAGTTGACGCGGTGGATGTTCACCGGCACGGCCACGTAGTCGCCTTCGTACTTGACGGTGTCGGAGACTTTCTTCGACAGCAGGCCGTCCCAGTTTTCCGCCTTGGCGACGTCCTTCAGGGTGTCGGTGCTGAGCAGGCCGGTGCTGCCCCACTCCTGGATGTCCGGGCCCTTGATCTGGGCAACGCCTGGCGGGTTACCGGCCACGGCGCGGCTCTTGAGAACGGTCATGGCCGTGGAGCCGCCGCCGCCTGCGACGGCGCCGTCCTTCCAGGTGAAACCGTCTTTTTCGACTTGAGCCTTGAGCACATCGACCGCTGCCTTTTCGCCACCGGACGTCCACCAGTGAACGACTTCCACGGAACCTTTGGAAGCGTCGGCAAGGGCACTGAGGGGAAACAGGGAGGCGATGGAAATGACAGTAGCGAGGCGAGAAATCGCATTCATCTGGAAGTACCTTTCTTGTTGTTATGCATTGCAAGTCTGGTGCTTGCGCTGCATGGGATTTTAAACAGGCGCGATCCCCTCGCAGGTAACGAAGGGACGCGTGAATGTCACCGCATGGTTACATGGAAATGCTCTGGGACAACCCGGCCAGGGCACTGGCCATGCTCGGCGCCAGCGGCAGGCGCGGAATCAGCACGGCTTGCCAGGCATGATACAGATCGGGTTTGCCGCCCCAGATATCGGCGCTGGGCCGGTTTTGCGGGTTGAGTTCATGGTGCCAGCTGCCGTCTTCGCGATCGATGAAATACTGCTCGCAAAAGTCCCAGAAACGTCGGTACCAGGTCTCGTACTGCGCCTCGCCCGTGCGTTTGAACAAGGCACTGGCGGCGGCGCTGGCTTCACAATGGGTCCAGTGCAGACGGTGACGCACCACCGCCTTGTTGCCCCAGTCCAGGGTGTAGACGATGCCCGGCAGGCCATCGATGCCCCAGCCGTGACGGCAATTATGTTCGAACAGTTGTTGCGCATCGCCTACCAGCCAGCCCGGCGTCAGCATGCCGGCCTGCCCGCGCGCAGCCTCGAGGTGCAGCACCAGCCGCGCCCATTCGAAGCCGTGCCCCGGGGTGGTGCCGTAGGGGCGGAAGCCGTCGGCGGGGTTGTCGCGGTTGTAGTCGCGCAAGGGCTGCCAGTCGCGGTCGAAATGCTCGACCACCAAATAATCGTTGGCGGCCGCGTGACCATGAATCACCCGCTCGACAATGCGTTGCGCGCGATTCAACCAGCGGGTGTCGCCGGTGACATCGGCCAACGCGAGAAACGCTTCGGTGGCGTGCATGTTGCTGTTGGCGCCGCGATACGCTTCTTCGTCACGCCAGTCGCGACTGAAAGACTCGCGCATGGCGCCTTCTTCCTCGCTCCAGAAATGCGTGTCGATGATGTTGATGGCGTCATCGAGCAAAGCCTGGGCGCCGGGGCGCTGCGCGACCACGGCGGAGCTGGCGGCCAGGGCCACGAACGCATGCAGGTAAGCGGCCTTGCCGGTGTTGCCATCGAGGTGATGAGCGCTGGCGAACCAGCCGCCGTGCGCGGCATCCCGCAACGGGCCGCTGAGGGATTTCACGCCGTGATCGACCAGTTCGGCAAACCCCGGCAGGCCCTGGATATGCGCCATGGCAAAGCTGTGGGTCATGCGCGCGGTGTTCATGGTTTCGGCCTGGGCACCGACGGGCAGCCGGCCCTTTTCATCCAGGTTGCCAAAACCGTCGGCCAGCTTCGAAGCCTTGGCGAAGCCCAGCAGACGCAGGCCTTCGGCGGCGAGCCATTGTTGATGAGCCGGAGTCTCCAGCCAATTGCCGGGAGCAGGTGCAGAGGTGTGCATGGGCGGCCTTTCTTGTTGTTATGACTGGAGGGCAGTCTAAACAACGGGCGCCGGCGGGCTTGTAACGAAGGGGGTGGGTTATGTCACTGGGTGGTGACATTCAGCTTGATGGATGTGTTGACTAGGCTGACGCCATCGTCGGAATGCCGCCCAGACCAAGCCCGCTCCTACAGGTTTTTGTGGTGCTCACAGATGTTGTGATCCACACAGGACCCTGTGGGAGCGGGCTTGCTCGCGATAGGGGCGACTCGGTCTTGCTATTCAGCGCTGCGAGGCAACTGCAACGTCACTCGCAACCCACCCTCACGCAGATTCTGCAGGCTGACCTCACCGCCATGGCTATGGGCAATGTTGCGGGCGATGCCCAGGCCCAGGCCATAACCCTGCTGTTGCCCGGCCAGGCGGAAGTGCGGTTCGAACACCTGTTCCAGCCGTTGCTCCGGCACGCCAGGCCCTTCGTCATCGACGTGCAGGACAAAGGCGTTCTCGTCGTCGTCGATGTGCAGATGCGCGTTCTGCCCATACTTCAAGGCGTTGTCGATCAGGTTGCCGATGCAGCGCTTGAGCGCCAGGGGCTTGCCGGGATACGCCGCCAGCGCCCGACCATCCTGGGTGACGCGGCCGTTGCCGTGCGGTGCCAGGTAGGGTTCCACCAGGCAGTCGAGCACGTGATTGAGGTCCACCGGCTCGATGTTTTCGTGGATGTCGGTGTCTTTCACGCATTGCAGCGCGCCTTTGACCAGCAACTCCAGTTCATCCAGATCACGACCGAACTTGGCTTGCAGCTTCTCGTCTTCGAGCAGCTCGACGCGCAGGCGCAAGCGGGTGATCGGCGTGCGCAGGTCGTGGGAAATCGCGCTGAACAATTGGCTGCGTTCGGTGAGGTAACGGCTGATGCGCTCGCGCATGGCGTTGAACGCACGGCCGACTTCCACCACCTCACTGCCGCCGCCCTGCGCCACCGGCTCGACGTCCGCCCCCAGCGACATTTCCCGCGCCGCCCGCGCCAGGCGCTTGAGCGGACGGCTTTGCCAATGCACCAGCAGGCCGATGAACAGTAGGAGAAAGCCGCTGGTGAGGACAATGAACCACACTTGCTGCGCCGGCAGGCCCTGTTCTTCCAAACTGGTGTAGGGCTCGGGCAACAGCGAGGCGATGTAGAGCCATTCGCCCGGCGCCATCTGGATCTGCGTGACCAGCACTGGTGGGTTCACCGGCTCCAGGGTCAGCGCATAGTGCGCCCAGGAGCGCGGCAACTCGTCGAGCTTCAGACCGCCATTGAAGATGCGCAAATCCTCGGGGCTGACGAACGACACCGAGATGTCCGTGTCCTGCCCCAGGGATTGGCGCAACACGCCATCCACAGCCTTCATCACCGCCAGCTTGCGCGGCGTGATCGGCAGCACTTCCATGCCCAGGGGCTTGTCGTTGAGGGTCACCACGAACCGCGTGCCACCCATGCTGCGCAACTGGTCGAGCACCAGCGGGCGGTAGGCCACCGGCAACGAGCGCAGGTAACTGACGCTGGCCGTCATCGAATGCGCCAGGCTGCGGGCACTGGTGACCAGGCCTTCGAGCTGCGTGGCGCGCAGTTGCGAGACCCAGATCACGCTCGACAACGCCTGGGCGAACAGCACCGCCAGCAGCGTCAGCAATAACATCCGTCCGAGCAGCGAGCGTGGGACCGGCACCTTGCTGGCAAGCTTGCGGAAAAACTCAGTGACCATTGCCGGCAACCACGTTGGCCGCCAGCTGGTAGCCACTGCCGCGCACGGTGCGGATCAGCCGTGGCGGTTTTTCGGTATCGCGCAGGCGTTGGCGCAAACGGCTGACCGCCATGTCGACGATGCGATCCAGCGGCATCAGGTCGCGACCCCGGGTGGCATTGCCGATGGTGTCGCGGTCGAGGATTTCCTGGGGATGATCGAGGAACAGTTTCAGCAAGGCGAAATCGGCGCCGGAGAGAATCACTTCCTCGCCGTCGGTGTGAAACAGCCGATGACTGACCATGTCCAGTCGCCAGTCGTCGAAGGCCAGCACTTCGCCGCCGGAGCGTTCCTGGCCGAACTGCGCGCGACGCAACAAGGCCTTGATGCGCGCCTGCAATTCACGGGGGCTGAAGGGTTTGCCCAGGTAATCGTCGGCGCCCAACTCCAGACCGATGACCCGGTCGGCTTCATCGGAGCTGGCGGTGAGCATGATGATCGGCACCTGCGCCTGGCGCGGGTGCTGGCGTACCCAGCGGCAGAGGCTGAAGCCGTCCTCGTCGGGCAGCATCACATCGAGGATCACCAGATCACTCGGCGCCTCGTTCAAGGCCTGGCGAAAACCGGCGCCGTCGGGCGTGGTCCGTACCTGGAACCCGGCACGGGTCAGGTAGGTGTCCAGCAACTCGCGTATCTCTTGATCGTCATCGACCAACAATATCGACTTGTTGACTGAGCTCACGGCGCGGCGTCCTTGTGGTTTGAATTGGGGCGGATTATGCCTCAAGCGCTGGAGATGCAAACACCACATGATCCATGTGGGAGCGGGCTTGCTCGCGAATGCGGTGTGTCAGCCGACACAACGTTTAATGACGCACCGCATTCGCGAGCAAGCCCGCTCCCACAGTTGATCGCATTTCAACTCAGGATTGATCGAGCGCCACACCCGCGCCCACCAGCCCGGAATACGGCGCGGTTACCAGCCACACCGGGATGCCCTTGAAGTAATCGCTCATGCAGCCCTTGTCGGCAAAGCAGCGGGCGAAACCGCTTTCGAGGAAGAAATCGGCAAACCGTGGAATGACCCCGCCGACGATGAACACACCGCCGCGCCCGCCCGTGGTCAGCACGTTGTTGCCCGCCACGCGGCCCAGCCAGCAGCAGAATTGTTCCAGCACTTCCAGGGCGACCGGGTCGCCTGCCAGGCCAGCGGCCGTGATCGACTCCGGCGTATCCAGCACCGGCTCATGCCCATCCACCGCGCAGATCGCCCGGTAGACGCGCGGCAAGCCACCACCGCTCAGCGCCGTTTCCGCACTGACATGACCGATCTCGTTGAAGATGTGTTGCCACAGCTGAGTTTCCCGCGGGCTGCTCAGGGGCAGATCGACGTGACCGCCCTCCCCCGGCAGCGCGGCAAAACGACCCTGCCCCAGATCCAGCAAGGTGCCGACGCCCAGGCCGGTGCCCGGACCGATCACCACCGCCGGGCGCAACGGCTCCGGCGTGCCCTCGCAGACCACACGGAATTCGCCGGGCTGCAAGCGGGTCATGCCCAGCGCCATCGCCGAGAAGTCGTTGACCAGCAGCAACTGCTCCACTTGCAGGGCCTGGCAGAACGCCTTGCGGCTCAGGCGCCAGTGATTGTTGGTGAACTTGAATTCATCGCCGCTCACCGGGCCGGCCACCGACAGGCACACCGAACCGATCGACCCCGGCTTCAGGCCCAGCCCGCTGAGGTACAGGCTGATCGCCTCCTCGGGGCTGGCATGATCGGCCGTCGGCAGGACCTCGACCGACTCCAGTTGCTGGTTTTTCCACAACGCGAAACGTGCGTTGGTCCCACCGATGTCACCGACCAGAGCCAGTTTCAATTAAGCGTCTCCAGGGCAGAAGTAAAGGCGCTGGCGCCCTGCTCTGCGGAGCTGAACGCCATGCGCATGAAACCGAACAGCTCGCGCCCCGTGCCGATGTTGTTGCCCAGAAGCCCCTTGGCCGGGGTGCGCGCTGCAAATTCCTCGGCGTCCACCTTAAGCTCCAGGGTGCCTTTGACGCCATCGACGCGGATGATATCGCCCTCTTGCACGCGCGCCAAAGCGCCGCCCACATACGCTTCGGGGCTGACGTGAATGGCCGCCGGGATTTTCCCCGAGGCACCGGACATGCGCCCGTCGGTGACCAGCGCCACCTTGAAGCCGCGGTCCTGCAGGACGCCAAGGAACGGCGTCATCTTGTGCAGTTCCGGCATGCCGTTGGAGCGCGGGCCCTGGAAGCGCATCACGGCGACGAAATCCTTTTCCAGCAGACCGGCCTTGAAGGCATCGGCCAGGTCCTGCTGATCCTGGAACACCATGGCCGGGGCTTCGACGATCTGGTTTTCCAGCGCCACGGCGGAGACCTTCATCACCCCACGACCGAGGTTGCCCTCCATCACCCGCAGGCCGCCCTCTGCCGAGAACGCACGGGCCACCGGACGCAGGATGCTTTCGTCGAGACTCTCGGTCACGCCTTCGCGCCAGACCAGTTCGCCGTTGTCGAGGAACGGCTCCTGGGTGTAGCGGCTCAGGCCATGGCCCAACACGGTGTTGACATTCTCGTGGAGCAACCCGGCGTCCAGCAATTCGCGGATCAGGAACGACATGCCGCCCGCTGCCTGGAAATGGTTGATGTCGGCTTTGCCGTTCGGGTAGACGTGGCTCAGGGTCGGCACGACTTCGGAGAGGTCGGCCATGTCCTGCCAGGTCAGTTGAATGCCCGCCGCCATGGCGATGGCCGGCATGTGCAGGGTGTGGTTGGTCGAACCGCCAGTGGCGTGCAGAGCGACGATGGAGTTGACCAGCGAACGCTCGTCGACGATTTCGCCGATGGGCATGAAGCTGCCGTTCTGCTGGGTCAGGCGCGTGACCTGATGCGCCGCTTCGCGGGTCAGGGCGTCGCGCAGGGGTGTGTTCGGGTTGACGAAGGAGGCGCCCGGCAAGTGCAGGCCCATGACTTCCATCAGCAACTGGTTGGTGTTGGCGGTGCCGTAGAAGGTGCAGGTGCCGGGGCTGTGGTAGGACTTCATTTCCGATTCGAGCAGCTCTTCACGCGTGGCCTTGCCTTCGGCATAACGCTGGCGCACATCGGCTTTCTGCTTGTTGGAAATCCCCGAGACCATCGGCCCGCCGGGCACGAACACCATCGGCAGGTGACCGAAGCGCAGCGCGCCCATCATCAGGCCCGGCACGATCTTGTCGCAGATGCCAAGCATCAGCGCGCCGTCGAACATGTTGTGGGACAGCGCAACCGCCGTGGACAACGCGATCACTTCGCGGCTCGGCAGGCTGAGTTCCATGCCTGGCTCGCCCTGGGTCACGCCATCGCACATGGCCGGTGTGCCGCCGGCGAACTGACCGACCGAGCCGATCTCGCGCAGGGCCTTCTTGATCAGTTCCGGAAAGACTTCGTACGGCTGGTGCGCCGAGAGCATGTCGTTATATGACGAAACAATTGCGATGTTCGCGGCGTTCATCATCCGCAGGCTGTGCTTGTCCTCACTGCCGCAACCGGCCACGCCATGGGCGAAGTTGGCGCATTGCAGCTTGCCGCGCATCGGGCCGTCGCTGGCGGCACCGCGAATGAGCGCAAGGTAGGCCTCACGGGTGGCACGACTGCGAGCGATAAGCCGTTCGGTGACCTCAAGGACGCGGGGATGCATGTGTAGAACTCCAGGCTAACGGATGTGGCGACCCGATTGTCTATGCTGACCCATTAGCTGACCAAGCACCGGTGTCGATGGAATGACAGACGGTGTTCTTGATCATTCGGACCAGTTGATTCAGGTCACTCGTTGTAGATTGAATAAAATATTGCCACTAAAAAGGCTTGTTTTCTATTTTTTTGCGAATAATCTTGTAATTCCAACAACAAATCGACGGCGGCCCTGTTAATGACTCTTCGAATCGCAATCAATGGTTTTGGCCGCATCGGCCGCAACGTCCTGCGCGCACTGTATACCCAGGGCTACCGCCAGGATTTGCAGATCGTGGCCATCAACGACCTGGGCGACAGCGCGATCAATGCTCACTTGCTCAAGTACGACACCGTTCACGGCACGTTCGACGCCGAGGTCCAGCACGATCAGGAAAGCTTGACCGTCAACGGTGACCGTATTGCGGTCAGCGCCATTCGCAACCCGGCCGATCTGCCCTGGGCTGCGGAAAAAATCGACGTGGTCTTCGAATGCACCGGCCTGTTCACCGACCGGGCCAAGGCCGCCGCGCATATTACGGCCGGTGCGCGCAAAGTCATCATCTCGGCCCCGGCCAAGGGCGCCGACGCCACGGTGGTCTACGGCGTCAACCACGACATCCTGCGCCAGTCCCACCAGGTCATTTCCAACGCGTCGTGCACCACCAACTGCCTGGCCCCGGTGGCCCAGGTGCTGCACCGCGAACTGGGGATCGAAAGCGGCCTGATGACCACGATCCACGCCTACACCAACGACCAGAACCTGACCGACGTCTACCACACCGACCCGTACCGCGCCCGTTCCGCGACCCAGAACATGATCCCGAGCAAGACCGGCGCCGCCGAAGCGGTCGGCCTGGTGCTGCCGGAACTGGCGGGCAAGCTGACCGGCATGGCAGTGCGTGTGCCGGTGATCAACGTGTCGCTGGTGGACCTGACCGTGCAACTGAAAAAGGAAGCTAGCGCAGAGGAGGTCAACGAGTTGCTCAAGCAGGCCAGCCAGCACTCGAAAATCCTCGGGTACAACACCCTGCCGCTGGTCTCCAGCGACTTCAACCACAACCCGTTGTCGTCGATTTTCGACGCCAATCACACCAAGGCCAACGGCAAGCTGCTCAAGGTCTTGGCCTGGTACGACAACGAATGGGGCTTCTCCAACCGCATGCTCGATAACTGCCTGGCGTTGTGCAACGCCGAGTAACGCACGCCCCGGGATGGACATTTCGGGTGGATGCAAAGGTTGTGTTCAGCCCCGCCAACTGTGGGAGCGGGCTTGCTCGCGAAGACGGTTTTCCAGCCGACAACGTTGTCGCCTGACCCTACGCTTTCGCGGGCAAGCCCGCTCCCAAAGGGATTTTCGGTGGCTGCAAAGCGGGCATTCATCCGCTCCCACGGATTTTTCGACAGCATTACACGACGAGCGACAATCAACACTTGACCACATGCGTAGATGATAAGCATTATCATCTGATCGAAATGGATCAGGTCTTCCCGTGAGTCAATCGCGCTTCAATCACGTCTTCCTCGCCCAGCGGGTCTCGCTGCTGCGCACATTGGAGCGGATGGTCAACAATCACAGCACTGCCGAAGACCTGTTGCAGGAAACCTACCTGCGCGTGACCCGGGCCCTCAGCGAGCGGGCCATCGATCACCTGGAACCCTTCGTTTTCCAGACCGCCCGTAACCTGGCGCTGGACCACCTGCGGGCGCGACGCATCCAGTCGCGCACGATGCTCGACGACGTACCGCCGGACGTGGTGGAAAGCGTCGCCGCGCCGGCCAGCAGTGCCGAGGACGCCGCCCATGCCAAACAATTGCTGGAGCGTTTGAACGTGAGCCTCAGTCAACTCAGCGACCGGCAACAGCAGATCTTCATCCTCAGCCGCTTGCATGGGCACAGTTATCTGGAGATTGCCGAGAAGCTCGATGTGTCGCTGAGCACCGTGCAGAAGGAGCTGAAACTGATCATGGCCATCTGCGTCGGGGTCGCCGAACGGTTGAACAACGACTGAGAGCCCCGGCTTTGGTACCCTTGGCCACTTCAGAACATAAAACAGCCGTGCTCAGACACTGCGAGGAAACACCGTGACGGACATCCACCAATCGCCTGCTGCCCCTGGGGCGCAGGACCCGACAAGCGCGATGGACCAGGCCCTGGACTGGTTGATCGTGATGGACAGTCCGAGCGCGGAACAAAGCCAGGCGTTCAACGAGTGGCTGCAGGCCTCTGACCTGAATGCCGAAGCCTACGCCAAGGCCCGGGCGATCTGGGAGGGTCCACAGGTGGCGGAGTGCGCACAACACCTGGCGGCGCGGCCAGCGAAAGTCACCGTGCTCGCACGCCTGCGCCCGCACTGGAAACCCCTGGCCACGGCGGCCGTGCTGATCCTCGGCCTGTTCAGTTTCAGCAACCTGCCCATGCGCCTGCAGGCCGACCACCTGACCGTGGTCGGCGAGCGCCAGCGCGTGCAACTGGAGGACGGCTCGAAAGTCCTGCTCAATACCAACTCGGCGTTTTCCAGCACCTTCAACGATCGCCAGCGCGTGGCCCGCCTGTATCAGGGCGAAGCGTTTTTCGAAGTGCCCGCCCATCTCGGCCAGCCGCTGGAAATCGATGCCGGACCGGTCAAGGCCAGCGTGCACGATACCGCCTTCGCGGTGCGCTACCTCGATGGCGTGGCACAGGTGCAGGTGCAGCGCGGCGATGTCGACTTGCGCGCGACCCGTAACGATGCGCGAATCCGCCTGTCTGCCGGGGAAAGCATCCGCATCGGCCCCAACGGCTTCGATCGCCCGGCCAAACTCGATGCCGCCACCGAACTGGCCTGGGTCCAGGGCCGACTGGTGTTCGAGAACTGCCCGCTGAATCAGGTGCTGGCCGAACTGCGTCGCTACTACCCCGGCTGGATCATCAACACCAACGAGCAGTTGGCCGACGTCACCGTGACCGGCAATTATCGTCTCGACCAGCCATTGGACGTGGTCCGTTCGCTGGCCCACATCACCTCGGCGCGGCTTCAGGAATTCCCGAAGCTGGTGATCCTGAACTGAATGAGAATTATTTTTACTCGATAGCCGAAGCCCGTACGTCTCGTTATAGCCAATGCAATTGATTCGCATCTACCGATGCCGATCTGCACCTATAACAACCCGTGCGACACGGAGCACTATCGATGTCTTCTCGCCTTACTTGCGCCTCCTCCTCACCGTCCCGCGTGCTTTCCCTGCTGACCGCCGCCATCCTCATGGCTGGCAGTGCGCCGTTGCTCGCGGCGACCGTCGCCGAGCAACCGCCCCGCAACATGGGCGATTACAGCTTTGCCATCGCACAGCAACCGCTGGTCTCGGCCCTCAATGCCTTCACCACGGTCACCGGCTGGCAGGTAGGCTTTTCGGCAGAACTGGCCCAAGGCGTGTCTTCGCCCGGCGTACGCGGCTCGCTGCCGCCGGAAAAAGCTCTGGAGCGCCTGTTGGTGGGGACCAACCTGAGCTATCGCAAACTCGGTAACAACAACATCGTGCTCGAACGTCGCACCAGCGCCGGCGCCCTCAATCTGCAACAGGTGACCATCAGCGCCACCCGTAACGAGCAGAACGTGAACAGCGTACCCAGCACCGTCTCGGTTCAGACCCGCGAAGAGCTGGATCGCAACAACGTCAACAACATCCGCGACCTGGTGCGCTATGAGCCCGGCGTCTCGGTCGGCGGCACCGGCACCCGTGGCGGCATCAGCGGCTACAACATCCGTGGCATCGACGGCAACCGCATCCTGACCCAGGTCGACGGCGTGGAAATCCCCAACGGTTTCTTCAACGGACCTTACGCCAAGAGCCAGCGCAACTATGTCGACCCCGAGATCATCAAGCGTGTGGAAATCCTTCGCGGACCCGCCTCGGTGCTCTACGGCAGCAACGCCATCGGCGGTGCCGTCAGCTACTTCACCCTCGACCCGGATGACATCATCAAGCCAGGCAAGGACGTCGGCGCTCGCCTGAAAACCGGCTACAGCTCGGCCGACGACAGCTGGCTCAAGTCCGCCACCGTCGCCGGGCGTGCCGACCCGTTCGACGGCCTGCTGCACTACAGCCAGCGCGACGGTCATGAAATCGAATCCTACGGCAGTCACAACAGCACCGGCCTGAGCCGCACCGCCGCCAACCCGGAAGACGTGCGGACCTACAACGTGCTGGCCAAGGCCGGCTGGAACTACAACGAAGATGCGCGCCTGGGCCTGGTCTACGAAAAGTACAAGGACGACCGCGACACCGATCAGAAAAGCGCCTACGGCGGCCCGTACTTCCAGGGCGCACCGACCATTCCGTCCAGTGTGCTGCCCGGCGGCATGTACCAGTGGCGCACCGGTAACGACGCCATCAGCCGTGAACGTTTCGGCCTGGAGCACAGCTTCGCCCTCGACAGCCTGCTGGCCGACAACGCCAAGTGGAGCCTCAACTATCAGATCGCCAAGACCGATCAGAGCACCGAAGAGTATTACTACCCCATCACCCGTCGAGTGATCCGCACTCGCGAAACCCTCTACGAAGAAAAGCAGTGGGTGTTCGACGCGCAGCTGGACAAGGCTTTCAGCATTGCCGACACCGACCATCTGCTGACCTACGGCACCACCCTCAAACAACAGAAAGTCACCGGGTCGCGCAGCGGCAGCGGCACCTGCCTCGCGGTGGGCGTGCGCTGCACAGCCGCAGGCGCCATCAGCCCGGCGGATGTGCTGAACAAATCCAGCGACTTCCCCGACCCGACCATCAACACCTACAGCCTGTTCGCCCAGGATCAGATCAGCTGGGACAAATGGACCTTCCTGCCTGGCGTGCGCTATGACTACACCGAGCTCAAGCCCGATATCACCCAGGAGTTCCTCAACACCGTGGCCGCCGACGGTCGGGGCACCGTCAGCAACAAGAAAAAAACCTGGAACCGCGTCTCGCCGAAATTCGGCCTGACCTACGCCCTGACTGATGAGTACACCTGGTTCGGCCAGTACGCCGAAGGCTTCCGCACCCCGACCGCCAAGGCGTTGTACGGACGGTACGACAACACCACCGCCGGCTACAGCGTGCAACCCAACCCGGACCTCGAGCCGGAAACCAGCAAAGGCATCGAAACCGGGCTGCGTGGCAACTTCGAATCGGGTTCGTTCGAGGTCGCGGTGTTCTATAACAAGTACCGCGACTTCATCGAGGAAGACGCCGTCACCCCCGGCTATACCGACCTGACCTTCCGCAGTGCCAACATCAAGCACGCGACCATCAAGGGCACCGAGCTCAAGGGCCGCCTGAACCTCGACGCGTTCGGTGCACCACAGGGCCTCTACACCCAGGGCTCGGTGAGCTACCTCTACGGCCGCAACAACGACACCGGCGAGCCGATCAACAGCGTCAACCCGCTGACCGGCGTCTTCGGCCTGGGCTACGACGCCGACCACTACGGCGCCTTGCTCAGCTGGACACTGGTCAAGAACAAGGATCGCGTCGATGACACCCGTTTCAAATCGCCGGACGGCGTCAGCACCCAGTTCAAGACGCCAGGCTATGGGGTGCTCGACCTGACCGGTTTCTACAAAGTCACCGACGACCTCACCCTCAACGCCGGCCTGTACAACCTGACCGACAAAAAATACTGGCAGTGGGATTCCGTGCGCGGGTACGACAACGTCGGCGAAGCCTCGGTGACACAGCCGGCCAACCTCGACCGCCTGACTCAGCCGGGTCGCAACTTCGCGGTCAATCTGGTCTGGGACATCTGATCCTGCACACCTCGCCGTGCGGTTTTATCGAACCGCGCGGTGAGATTTTTTTACGCTCAGGCGTCTTCTTGTTCGTCTCGTTACCAAGCGTCTCTCTTCTTCAAGGATTTCTCATGACCACCCCGGATACCGCTCAACGCCCTGCCCTGCGTTCGCAACGCTTGAACCAGATCACCCACGAGCCCCATAGCAGACTCGACGCCCTGGTCAAAGCCCACGCGCCCTTCGAGACCCCGGCCAATTTCGCCCGCTTCGTGGTCGCGCAGTACCTGTTCCAGTCGGAACTGGTGGCGCTGTACAACGACCCGGAACTGGTGGCGCTGGTCGGCGACCTGCCCGCGCGTTGCCGCGCCGAGGCGGCCAAGGCCGACCTGGCGGACCTCGACACCGAAGTGCCAGCACCGGTCGCCGGTGCGGTGAACAACCCGAGCAAGGCCGAGGCACTGGGTTGGCTCTTCGTCTCCGAAGGCTCGAAACTGGGCGCGGCATTCCTGATCAAGCGCGCCGTGGGCCTTGGCCTGAGCGAAACCTTCGGCGCCCGCCACCTCGGCGAACCGGCCGGCGGTCGTGCGCAAGGCTGGAAAACCTTCGTCAAGACCCTGGATGAGCTGGAGCTCAGCGCCAACGAAGAAGCCGAACTGGACAAAGGCGCCATCGACGCGTTCAACCGCTTCACCGTATTGTTGGAACAGGCTTACGCCACCGAACTTGCCTGAACCACCTCCCTGTAGGAGCGAGCATGTCGAGGCGTCGAACCGTCGCGATGGTCGTCAACTATAACGCTGGGCATCTGACACCCCATGGCGGTATTGAGACCATCGCGACGGTTCGACGCCTCGACATGCTCGCTCCTACAGGTATCGAGTCTGAGCACTAATGCCCACACCCTCCAAAATCTCCCGCCTCCTCTACGGCGCCCTCGCCTACACCAGCCTCGCCATCGGCCTGATCGCGATTGTCGTGCCCGGCCTGCCGACCACCGAATTCATCTTGCTGGCCGCCTGGGCCGCCACCCGAAGTTCACCGCGCCTGAGTGCCTGGCTGGAAAACCATCGGTTGTTCGGCCCCATCCTGCGTAACTGGCGCAATGGCAAGATCATCGCGCGTCGCGCCAAGGTCAGCGCCACCCTGAGCATGCTGCTGTGCGCCGGTTTGATGCTGGTCATGCTCGACCATGGCTGGCCGATCTACCTCGCCATCGCCGGCATCGGCCTGGGCAACCTGTGGATCTGGTCGCGGCCGGAATCCTTGCCGCAAGCCTGCTGAACACCGCCGTGTGGCGTCATGACCAATCACCGCCGCTGCTTTTTCCACCGAAAGCACACCGCGTTTTTTCCCGTTTTTACTGTCATTTTCGGCAGTATTTTTCGCGCAAACGTTTAACCGCGACCGTCCGTCGGGGCCACCATCATGCAATTTCGGCCAACGCCGATGAGCAGGGATCAGCGCTGAAGGGATTTGGCGAACAGGGTCGGCGTAGACCCTGCCAACACTTCATTGCCTGCGAGTTCGCCCCATGTTCAACGCCCTGTCCATTCGCCTGAAATTCGTCCTGCTCTCAGGTCTTTGCCTGTTGGGGGTGGTTGCGCTGATCGTTGGCATGAACTTCTACCAGACCGATCAGAACGACGAACTGGTCAGCGCGTCCAGCAGCCGGATGCTCACCGCCAGCGTGCAGGAATTGCTGCAGGCCAAGGCCGCTGAACAGGCGGTTCGGGTCCAGAAGACGTTCGGCGAAAGCCTGTTGGTGGTCACGGCCCTGGCCGACCAGATCAAGGACATGCGCCACATGGCCGCCAAGCGTTCGCTGCCCGCCGCCGCCCTGCGTGAAGAGTTGAACCAGAGCCTGAAGACCGCCTTCGAACGCAACACCGGCGTGCTGGGTATCTGGTTGGCGTTCGAGCCCAATGGCCTGGATGGCCAGGACAGCGAGTTCGTCAATGACGCCGCTCGACAATCCAACGAAATCGGGCGTTTCGCCACGTATTGGAGCCGTGCCGGCGGCGCAGGCGCCAACACGATCATGGTCGAAGACGACATGACCAAGACCACGCAGAACATCAACGGCACGCCCTACAACAGCTGGTACACCTGCCCTCGCGACAACCGGCGCACCTGCCTGCTGGACCCCTATGCCGATACGGTCAACGGCAAGGAAATGCTGATGACCACCATTTCCCTGCCGCTGCTGGTGGACGGAAAAGCCATTGGTGTCGTCGGTATCGACATCGCCCTCGATGCCCTTCAAGCGGCCGCGGTCGGGTCCCAGCGTGAACTGTTCGACAACGCCGGGCACATGCTCATCGTTTCCGGCAGTGGCGTGCTCGCCGCGTACGGCGCCGACGCGAACAAGGTCGGTAAAAACATCGGCGACACCCTCGGCGCCGAGGGCAAGGACATCCTGCAACTGCTCGGCGCCGGGGCAGCGAAAACCCTCGAACAGGGTGACCTGATCCGCGCGGTGTACCCGGTGAGCCCGATTCCCGACGCCAAGACCTGGGCCGTGGTGATCGGCTTGCCAAAACAGGTGCTGCTGGCCGACTCGGTGAAGTTGCAGGCGGTACTCGATGACGCGCAGCAAAGCGGCACCCTTCAGGCGGTGCTGGTGGCCGTCGTGGCCGGCCTGGTCGGCCTGCTGTTGATCTGGCTGACGGCGTCGGGTGTGACCCGGCCGATCAACAGCGTGGCGCAGATGCTCAAGGCCATCGCCAGCGGCGACGGTGACCTGACCCAGCGCCTGCACTACAGCAAGAAAGATGAGCTGGGTGAACTGGTCGGCTGGTTCAACCGTTTCCTCGACAAACTGCAGCCGACCATTGCGCAGATCAAGCAGAGCATCACCGACGCCCGGGGCACCGCCGACCAGTCTTCGGAGATTGCCCGCCAGACCAGCGAAGGCATGCAGGTGCAGTTCCGTGAAATCGATCAGGTGGCCACCGCGTCCAACGAAATGAGCGCCACCGCCCACGACGTCGCCAACAGTGCCTCCAACGCCGCCAACGCCGCCAAGGGTGCCGACCAGTCCGCCCGCGATGGCCTGTCGATCATCGAGCGCAGCACCCGCGACATCAACCAACTGGCCGACGAAGTCAGCAAGGCGGTGACCGAAGTCGAGGCCCTGGCGGTCAACAGCGAGCAGATCGGCTCGGTGCTGGAAGTCATCCGCAGCATCGCCGAACAGACCAACCTGCTGGCACTCAATGCGGCCATCGAAGCAGCGCGTGCCGGCGAGAGCGGTCGTGGCTTTGCCGTGGTGGCCGATGAAGTGCGCAACCTGGCCAAGCGCACCCAGGACTCGGTGGAGGAAATACGCCTGGTGATCGAACGCATCCAGACCGGCACCCGGGGCGTGGTCGCCACCATGCACTCGAGCCAGACCCAGGCCCACAGCAACGCCGGGCAGATCCAGCAAGCGGTGCAAGCGCTGGGCAAGATCAGCGACGCGGTCACGGTGATCAGCGACATGAACCTGCAAATCGCCAGCGCCGCCGAACAACAGAGCGCCGTGGCCGAAGAGGTCAACCGCAACGTCTCGGCGATCCGCACCGTCACCGAAACCCTGACCGGCCAGGCCACCGAATCGGCGCAGATCAGCAGCCAGCTCAACGCCCTGACCACCCACCAGATGAAGCTGATGGATCAGTTCCGGGTGTAGGCAACACCGACGATCCCTGTGGGAGCGGGCTTGCCCGCGAAAGCGGTTGATCAGGCGATAGAGGTGTTGAAGGTCAGGGCCTCTTCGCGGGCAAGCCCGCTCCTACAGGTTTCATCCAGCGCAATAGCTCTTTTGATCTATGATCGGGCCCTCACACCGGAGGGCCTTCGATGACTGGTTTACTCACGTCCATTCAAGCCGCACTCGGCTTGCCCCGCACCCCGATTGCGTTCACGTCCGAGGGCGCCCTGCCCTCTGCGTTTGCCGTCACCGACCTGGCCAGCGCCAGCATTGCAGCCGCCGCTCAAGCCGTCAGCGAGCTGTTGTGTCAGGAACATGGGCGCCTGCCCCAGGTTGAAGTCGATCGGCGTCTGGCCTCGTTCTGGTTCGCCACCTCGATCCGCCCCACCGGCTGGAGCGTTCCGCCGCTGTGGGACCCGGTTGCCGGCGACTATGCGACCCGGGACGGCTGGATTCGCCTGCACACCAACGCCCCCCATCACCGGGCTGCCGCCGAAAGCGTGCTCGGTGCCTGTGCCGATCGCGCCGCGATGGCAAAACAGGTGGCCGGGTGGAACAAGACCGAACTGGAGCACGCGGTGGTCGCCGCCGGTGGCTGCGCTGCCGAAATGCGCAATTGGGCGCAATGGCAGGCCCATCCCCAGGGCCAGGCCGTGAACAGCGAGCCGCTGATCGCATTCACCGAAGGCAACCGCCAGCCCACCCAACCTTGGCCAGGTTCGGTGGCGCGACCGTTGTCCGGGCTCAAGGTGCTGGACTTGACCCGCGTGCTCGCCGGCCCTGTCGCCAGCCGTTTCCTCGCGGGGCTCGGCGCCGACGTCTTGCGCCTCGACCCGCCGACCTGGAACGAACCGGGCGTGGTCCCTGAAGTCACCCTGGGCAAACGTTGCGCGCGCCTGGACCTGCACGACAAGGCTGATCGCCTGCTGTTCGAAAGCCTGCTCAAGGACACCGACATCCTGCTCCATGGTTACCGTGCCGATGCCCTGCAGCGCCTGGGTTACGGGCCCGCCGAGCGCGAGGCGCTCGCGCCCGGCCTGATCGACGTCTGCCTGAACGCCTACGGCTGGAGCGGCCCGTGGCAGAACCGTCGCGGCTTCGACAGCCTCGTGCAGATGAGCAGCGGTATCGCCGAGGCCGGTCAGCGGTGGCAACAGGCGGACAAGCCCGTGCCCTTGCCGGTCCAGGCACTCGATCATGCAACCGGCTACCTGATGGCGGCTGCGGCGATCACCCTGTTGACCAGGCGCCTGGGCACCGGTCAGGGCGGCACGGCGCGGTTATCCCTGGCGCGCACCGCCAAGTTGTTGATCGAGCACGGCGCAGGCCCCGATCAACCGTTGCGCCCCGAGGACGGATACGATCAGGGACTGGTGGTGGAACAGACCGCGTGGGGCCCGGCGCATCGGTTGCAGGTGCCGCTGAAAATCACTGGCACACCCTTGCAGTGGGCCATCCCCGCCGGAGAACTGGGCGCACATCGCGCGCAGTGGTGGTGACCGCAACTGACCTGTAGGAGCGAGCATGCTCGCGATGGACGTCAACGATAACGCTGGGAATCTGATACCCCGAGGCGTTCTTCCGACCATCGCGAGCATGCTCGCTCCTACAGGAATCCCCAGACCAGCATCAGTCAAAGCGCCAACAACCCACTGTACAAGCCATAGGCCGCCAACCCGGCGCCGATGATCACGCAGGTGAAAATGCCTTTTTCAATGTGGGTGAACAGCGGTTCGCCCTGCTCGTGTTTGGCCTTGGCAAACAGAATCACCCCCGGCGCGTACAGCAGCGCCGACAGCAGCAAATACTTCATCCCGCCGGCATACAACAGCCAGACCGCGTACCCCAGGGCAATGCCGCCGATCATCAGGTCCTTGGTGCGTTCCGCCGACGCATGCTCGTAGGTTTCCCCCCGCCCGCTCAACAACACGGCATAGGCCGCCGACCACAGGTACGGCACCAGGATCATCGAGGATGCGAGGTAGATCAGGCTGGTGTAAGTACCGGCGGAGAACAGCGTGATCAGCAGGAAAATCTGGATCATCACGTTGGTCAGCCACAGCGCATTGACCGGCACATGGTTGGCATTTTCCTTTTTCAGGAACGCCGGCATGGTCTTGTCCTTGGCGGTGGCGAACAGAATCTCGGCGCACAGCAGCGCCCAGGACAACAGCGCGCCCAGCAGCGAAATCGCCAGGCCGACGCTGATCAGCAACGCGCCCCAGGGCCCGACGATGTGTTCCAGTACCGCCGCCAGCGAAGGGTTCTGCAGGTTGGCCAGTTCCGGTTGGCTCATGATGCCCAGCGACAGCACGTTCACCAGCACCAGCAGCGCCAGCACCCCGAGAAAACCGATGACCGTCGCCCGCCCGACATCCGCGCGCTTTTCCGCCCGCGCCGAATACACGCTGGCGCCTTCGATGCCGATGAACACGAACACGGTCACCAGCATCATGTTGCGCACCTGGTCCATCACGCCGCCAAAATTCGGATTGCTGCGCCCCCAGATGTCACGGGTGAAGACCTCGGCCTTGAAGGCGACCGCAGCGATGACGATGAACATGATCAACGGGACGATCTTGGCCACGGTGGTCAGCTGATTGATGAAGGTCGCCTCCTTGATTCCGCGCATCACCAGAAAATGCACGGCCCACAGCAACACCGACGCGCAGCCGATGGCGACGGGCGTGTTGCCCTGGCCAAACACCGGGAAGAAATAGCCCAGGGTGCTGAACAGCAGAACGAAGTAACCGACGTTGCCCAGCCAGGCACTGATCCAGTACCCCCAGGCGGACGAGAAACCCATGTAGTCGCCAAACCCCGCCTTGGCGTAGGCGTAGACCCCGGAATCCAGTTCGGGCTTGCGGTTGGCCAGGGTCTGGAACACGAAGGCCAGGGTCAGCATGCCCACGGCGGTGATCGCCCAGCCGATCAGGATCGCACCGGCATCGGCGCGGGCGGCCATGTTCTGGGGCAGGGAAAAGATCCCCCCGCCAATCATCGAACCCACCACCAGCGCGATCAGCGCGCTCAGGCGGAGCTTTTGCGTCGGTTGCGACATGCCTGCGTCTCCATTTTCCCGATCGAGCCGGGAGATTAACCATGATCGAGAAACCGTCACATGATGGGATTTAACTAAATAGGGACAGGGTAATAACGTTTATTGAATAACGCCAAAGTTCGCCTCTTATTTATAGCCAATGATTCTATAAGCGTTGGCGAAGAGCGTGATTTTGTCGGTTGATTTTTACAAAGCGTTTCAAAATCCAAAAAGCCCGACAAAATTTGCACAAAACGGAAAAAGAACTAGCTTAAAAGTTCGGGTTAAACGCTGTTGTTTCCATTTTATTTGACCAAGGCCTCTGGACAGGGCTTCTCCGGCGATTCCCCCTTATGCCCTGGAAGGTTTCATAAGCGCTTCATTATCAATGGAATGTACCCATGCACTGATCTATGTCAGACGATTGAATTGCTAACAGATTTATTCTGTTGTCTCTCTTCTCCTGCACTGGAGTCATGCGATGTCTGAAGCTCCCGGAAAACTGAAACTTGGTGCACTTGTTGCGTTGGTTGTTGGCTCGATGATCGGTGGCGGGATCTTTTCCCTGCCGCAGAACATGGCGGCCAGTGCCGATGTCGGTGCCGTGCTGATCGGGTGGGCAATCACTGCGGTTGGCATGCTGACCCTGGCCTTCGTGTTCCAGACCCTGGCCAATCGCAAACCCGATCTGGACGGCGGTGTCTATGCCTACGCCAAGGCCGGATTCGGCGACTACATGGGTTTCTCGTCCGCCTGGGGGTACTGGATCAGCGCCTGGCTGGGCAACGTCGGTTACTTCGTTTTGCTGTTCAGTACCCTGGGCTACTTTTTCCCGGTGTTCGGGGAGGGCAACACCCCGGCCGCGGTGATCGGCGCCTCGGTGCTGTTGTGGGCCGTGCATTTCCTGGTGCTGCGCGGGATCAAGGAAGCGGCGTTCATCAACCTGGTGACCACCGTCGCCAAGGTCGTGCCGCTGCTGCTGTTTGTCCTGATCGCGCTTTTCGCCTTCAAGCTGGACATCTTCACCGCTGACATCTGGGGCGTGAAAAACCCCGACCTGGGCAGTGTGATGAACCAGGTGCGCAACATGATGCTGGTCACCGTCTGGGTGTTCATCGGCATCGAGGGTGCAAGCATTTTCTCGGCCCGCGCGGAAAAACGCAGCGACGTCGGTAAAGCCACCGTGATCGGCTTCATCACCGTACTGCTGTTTCTGGTGCTGGTGAACGTGCTGTCGCTGGGCATCATGACTCAGCCGGAACTGGCCAAACTGCAGAACCCGTCGATGGCGGCCGTGCTGGAACACGTGGTCGGGCATTGGGGGGCGGTATTGATCAGCGTCGGCCTGATCATCTCGCTGCTGGGTGCGCTGCTGTCGTGGGTGCTGTTGTGTGCGGAGATCATGTTCGCTGCCGCCAAGGACCACACCATGCCGGAGTTCCTGCGCAAGGAAAACGCCAACCATGTGCCGGTCAATGCCCTGTGGCTGACCAACGCCATGGTGCAGCTGTTCCTGATCATCACGCTGTTTTCGGCCAGCACCTACCTGTCGCTGATCTACCTCGCCACCTCGATGATCCTGGTGCCTTACCTGTGGTCGGCCGCGTATGCATTGCTGTTGGCGGTGCGTGGCGAGAGTTACGAGAACGCGGCGTCCGAGCGCAGCAAAGACCTGTTCATCGGCGCTGTCGCCCTGATCTACGCGATCTGGCTGATCTACGCCGGTGGCGTCAAATACCTGCTGCTGTCGGCCTTGCTCTATGCCCCCGGCGCGATCCTGTTCGCCAAGGCCAAGCTTGAAGTCAACAAACCGGTTTTCACCAACGTCGAGAAGCTGATCTTCGCGGCAGTCATCGTCGGCGCCCTGGTGGCGGCGTACGGGCTGTACGACGGTTTCCTGACCCTGTAACGATTGTTTTGTCTGGAGGATCACTGTAATGACCACGGAAAAAGTTAAGTACGGCGTACATTCCGAAGCCGGCAAACTGCGCAAAGTCATGGTTTGCTCCCCCGGCCTGGCCCACCAGCGGCTGACCCCGAACAACTGTGACGAACTGCTTTTCGATGATGTGCTGTGGGTGGCCCAGGCCAAGCGTGACCATTTCGATTTCGTCACCAAAATGCGCGAGCGCGGAATCGATGTGCTGGAAATGCACAACCTGCTGACCGACATCGTCGCCATCCCCGAAGCGCTGGACTGGATCCTGGAGCGCAAGGTCACCGGCAACTCGGTCGGCCTGGGCCTGATCAATGAAGTCAAATCGTGGCTGAAAAGCCTGGAACCGCGCAAAGCGGCGGAATTCCTGATTGGCGGCGTGTCCGCCGATGACCTGCCGGACAGTTTCGGCGGCGAGACCATCAAGATGTTCCGCGACTTTCTCGGTCATTCCAGCTTCATCCTGCCGCCGCTGCCCAATACCCAGTTCACCCGCGACACCACCTGCTGGATCTACGGTGGCGTGACGTTGAACCCGATGTACTGGCCGGCGCGTCGCCAGGAAACCCTGCTGACCACCGCCATCTACAAGTTCCACCCGCAGTTCACCAACGCCGACTTCGAGATCTGGTACGGCGCCCCGGACCAGGACCACGGCAGCGCCACCCTCGAAGGCGGTGACGTGATGCCGATCGGTAACGGCGTGGTGCTGATCGGCATGGGCGAACGCTCGTCCCGCCAGGCCATCGGCCAACTGGCATTGAACCTGTTCAAGAACAAGGCGGTGGAACGCGTGATCGTCGCCGGCCTGCCCAAATCCCGCGCGGCGATGCACCTGGACACCGTGTTCAGCTTCTGCGACCGCGACCTTGTGACGATCTTCCCCGAGGTGGTGAACCAGATCGTCGCCTTCACCCTGCGCCCTGACGAAAGCAAACCAGGGCACATCGATATCCGCCGCGAACAAAGCAACTTCCTCGATACCGTGGCGGCCGCCCTCAACCTCAAGGCGTTGCGCGTCGTGGAAACCGGCGGCAACAGCTTCGCCGCCGAACGCGAGCAATGGGACGACGGCAATAACGTGGTCGCCGTCGAGCCCGGCGTGGTGATCGGCTATGACCGCAACACCTACACCAACACCCTGTTGCGCAAGGCCGGGGTGGAAGTCATCACCATCAGCGCCGGTGAACTGGGACGTGGACGTGGCGGTGGCCACTGCATGACCTGCCCGATCATCCGCGACCCGATCGATTACTGATTTCTGGAGATCCGACATGGCTTTCAATATTCATAACCGCAATCTGCTGAGCCTGGAACACCACACCCCTCGCGAATTGCGTTACCTGCTCGACCTGTCCCGCGACCTCAAGCGCGCCAAGTACACCGGCACCGAACAGCAGCATCTCAAGGGCAACAACATCGCGCTGATCTTCGAGAAAACCTCGACCCGCACCCGTTGCGCGTTCGAAGTCGCGGCCTATGACCAGGGGGCCAACGTCACCTACATCGACCCCAACTCTTCGCAAATCGGCCACAAGGAAAGCATGAAGGACACCGCCCGCGTCCTCGGGCGCATGTACGACGCCATCGAGTACCGTGGCTTCAAGCAGGAAATCGTCGAGGAACTGGCCAAGTTCGCCGGCGTGCCGGTGTTCAACGGCCTGACCGACGAGTACCACCCGACACAGATGATCGCCGACGTGTTGACCATGCGTGAGCACGCCGACAAGCCCATCCACGAGATCAGCTACGCCTACCTTGGTGATGCCCGCAACAACATGGGCAACTCGCTGCTCCTGGTCGGTTCCAAGCTGGGCATGGACGTGCGCATCTGCGCGCCCAAGGCTCTGTGGCCCCATGACGACCTGGTTGAGCGCTGCAACAAATACGCCGAGGAAAGCGGCGCGCGCATCACCCTGACCGAAGATCCGAAAGCGGCGGTCAAGGGCGTGGACTTCATCCACACCGACGTCTGGGTGTCGATGGGCGAGCCCGTCGAAGCCTGGGCCGAACGTATCCAGCAACTGCTGCCCTATCAGGTCAACGCCGAGTTGATGAAAGCCACCGGCAACCCGCGCACCAAGTTCATGCACTGCCTGCCGGCGTTCCACAACAGCGATACCAAGGTCGGCAAGCAGATTGCCGAGCAGTATCCGCACCTGAAGAACGGCATCGAGGTCACCGACGACGTGTTCGAGTCGCCGGCCTGCATTGCCTTCGAGCAGGCGGAAAACCGCATGCACACGATCAAGGCGATCCTGGTGTCGACCTTGGCTGATCTATAACGGCATCCCCGCTCTCACGGACGAAACACGGCCAATGTGGGAGCGGGCTTGCTCGCGAAGGCGATTGTTCAGGCGAAAAAATTGCGACTGATCCACCGCCTTCGCGAGCAAGCACGCTCCCACAGTCGATCCGGTTTCAATCGGAAGACGGGCGCATGCGAACTCACTGTTTAGAAGGACTGCATTATGCGTATCGTCGTAGCTCTGGGCGGTAACGCCCTGCTCCGCCGCGGTGAACCCATGACCGCGGACAACCAGCGTGCCAACATCCGCATTGCCACCGAGCAAATCGCCAAGGTCCACGCTGGCAATCAACTGGTCATCGCCCACGGCAATGGCCCCCAGGTGGGCCTGCTGTCGCTGCAGGCGGCGGCCTACACCTCGGTTTCGCCCTACCCGCTGGACGTGCTCGGCGCCGAAACCGAAGGCATGATCGGCTACATCATCGAACAGGAACTGGGCAACCTGCTGGACTTTGAAGTGCCCTTCGCCACCTTGCTGACCCAGGTTGAAGTCGACGCCAACGACCCGGCGTTCCAGAACCCGACCAAACCCATCGGCCCGGTGTACGCCAAGGCCGAAGCGGAAAAACTCGCCGCCGAAAAAGGCTGGGCGATTGCCCCGGACGGCGACAAGTTCCGCCGCGTGGTGGCCAGCCCACGGCCCAAGCGCATCTTCGAGATTCGCCCGATCAAATGGCTGCTGGAAAAAGGCAGCATCGTGATTTGTGCCGGTGGTGGCGGCATCCCGACGATGTATGGCGCCCAGGGCAAACTGCAAGGCGTCGAAGCCGTGATCGACAAGGACCTGTGCTCGGCGCTGCTGGCCGAACAGCTCGAGAGCGATCTGCTGGTGATCGCCACCGACGTCAACGGCGCGTACATCGACTTTGGCAAACCGACCCAGAAAGCCATCAGCTACGCTCATCCCGACGAAATCGAAAAGCTCGGTTTCGCCGCCGGCTCCATGGGCCCCAAGGTTCAGGCAGCCTGCGAGTTCGCACGCCATACTGGAAAAACGGCGGTGATCGGTTCACTGTCGGACATCGAGGCGATCGTCCAGGGCAGCGCCGGCACGCGCATCAGTACGGCGAAGCCCGGGATAACTTACCTATAAGGAGAAACGTCAATGGCAACGTTCGAGCCCGGTCACTTGCACATCGAGCGCCACGCGCTTACCGCTGACGACGTCAGCTACAACATCTGCATCGACTATGAGGTCACGCAGGATCCCAAGGAAGGCAAAGGGATGCTCTTCACCCTGCATGGCAGCATTCAAGGCAAGGACGTGAAGGAGTCGTTCTACCTGCCCAAGGACCAGGCTTACAACTTCGCCAGCAACGTGACGAAAATCGCCGAGAAATACGGCATTCCCAAAGTCCACAGCAGCATCGGCTCGATCCATAAACACTACGACGCAATGTTCGAGGACGTGCGCGTGCAACTGAACATGAAATCCGGCGACCCGGTCAAACCCGAGCACCTCGAATAACGCCGCCCCCCTGTAGGAGCGAGCATGCTCGCGATGGAGTATCAGGCACCGCGGGGCATCAGGATGCCAGCGTCATCGTTGACGACCATCGCGACGGTTCGACGCCTCGACATGCTCGCTCCTACAGGGATTTCACCAATCCCCCGCCCCAAGGCATACTTGCCACCCTCCGCTCGTCAGATTGAAAACCGCCCCATGCGTATCCACGTCAGCTTCATCGACCGCGTCGGCATTACCCAGGAAGTCCTGGCCTTGCTCGGTGGGCGCAACCTCAATCTGGATGCGGTGGAAATGGTGCCGCCCAACGTGTACATCGACGCCCCGACCCTGAGCCCCGAAGTCCTCGAAGAGCTGCGCGACGCACTGCTCAGCGTGCGCGGCGTGCAGGCGATGACGGTGGTCGACATCCTTCCCGGCCAGCGCCGTCACTTGCAACTCGACGCCTTGCTGGCTGCCATGACCGATCCGGTTCTGGCCCTGGACAGTGCCGGCAAGGTGCTGCTGGCCAACCCCGCCCTGATCGCCCTGTACGGTCGTGAACCGGCCGGTGAAAGCGTGGCCGAGCTGTTTGCCGATCCGGCGCTGCTCGACGCCTTGCTGGAACAAGGCTTCCGCTTGCCGCTACGGGAGATCACGCTCAATGGCCAGACCCTGCTGCTGGACGCGACGCCCATCACCGACGCCGGCGCGCTGCTGACGCTCTACCAGCCGAACCGGATCGGCGAACGCCTGTCGGCGCTGCACCACGACCATGCCGAAGGCTTCGATGCGCTGATCGGCGAATCTCCGGCGATCCGCACCCTCAAGGCCCGGGCCCAACGGGTGGCGGCGCTGGATGCGCCGCTGCTGATCCAGGGGGAAACCGGCACCGGCAAAGAATTGGTGGCCCGCGCCTGCCACGCCATCAGCACGCGCCACAGTGCGCCGTTCCTCGCCCTGAACTGTGCGGCACTGCCGGAAAACCTCGCCGAGAGCGAGCTGTTCGGCTATGCCCCCGGCGCCTTCACCGGCGCGCAACGGGGCGGTAAACCGGGACTGATGGAGCTGGCGAACCAGGGCACGGTGTTTCTCGACGAGATCGGCGAGATGTCGCCGTACTTGCAGGCCAAACTGCTGCGGTTTCTCAATGACGGCAGTTTCCGCCGGGTCGGCGGCGATCGCGAGGTCAAGGTCAATGTGCGCATCCTCAGCGCCACCCACCGCGACCTGGAAAAGATGGTCAGCGAAGGCGCGTTCCGTGAAGACCTGTTCTATCGCCTCAATGTCCTCAACGTCGAGGTCCCGCCGCTGCGCGAACGGGGCCAGGACATCCTGTTGCTGGCCCGCTATTTCATGCAGCAGGCCTGTGCGCAGATCCAGCGCCCGGTCTGCCGACTGGCACCGGGCACGTATCCGGCGCTGCTGGGTAACCGCTGGCCGGGCAACGTCCGTCAATTGCAGAACGTGATCTTCCGCGCCGCCGCCATCTGCGAAAGCCCCCTGGTGGACATCGGCGACCTCGACATCGCCGGCACCTCCGTGGCGCGCCAGAACGACAGCGAAGTCGACAGCCTGGAACAGGCGATGGAAGCGTTCGAGAAGACCTTGCTGGAAAAGCTCTACGTCAGCTACCCCTCGACCCGGCAACTGGCCAGCCGCCTGCAAACCTCGCACACGGCGATTGCCCATCGGCTGCGCAAGTACGGGATTCCCAATAAGGCATAGGCCCGCTCCCGCAAGGGTATGCACAAGATTTTAGATAGTCCCAAAACGACATCCGCTGTACTGAAAGCGCTACAGCGGAACGATATCGCTACACCCATCCCCAATCAGCGCCGCGCAAGGCTTTGATCCCACTACGCTTTTATCCGCGCCCCTGCGTGTAGCGATTTCGCTACACATCGACCATTTTACGCGCCCCTCATAAAACATAACTCATTGTTTTATAACGATAAAAAAACATTGGCCGTGTTCTTGCTAAGTATCGTCCTTATTAAAAGCAGGGCTTTAGCCCCAAGCCTTTCCACTGCGTCCACCAGACGAGTCTGGCCCCTTAGGAGTTTCCATGAGCGAGTTGCGTTTTACTGAAGATCACGAATGGCTGCGCGCCGAAGCAGACGGCAGCGTTACCGTCGGCATCACGGCCTTCGCACAGAACGCCCTGGGCGACGTGGTTTTCGTACAACTGCCCGAGCTGCAGGCTTATGAAAAAGGCGCAGAAGCCGCCACCGTGGAATCGGTCAAGGCCGCCAGCGGCGTATACATGCCCCTCGATGGCGAAGTCCTGGAAGTCAATCCGGCGCTGGACAGCAGCCCTGAACTGGTCAACGAAGACCCGCTGGGCGAAGGCTGGTTCTTCCGCTTTCAGCCGGCCGACGCCTCGGCGGTGGCCAAACTGCTCGACCAGGACGCCTACGACCGCCTGATCAAAGCCAACGCCGAAGCCTGAGGAGCACGCACATGACTCAAGTCAACCTGAGCACCGCCAACGAATTCATCGCCCGTCACATCGGCCCGCGCTCCGGCGATGAGCAAGCCATGCTCAACAGCCTCGGTTTCGACTCGCTGGAAGCGTTGAGCGCCAGCGTGATTCCGGAAAGCATCAAAGGCACCAGCGTGCTCGATATGGATGACGGCCTTAGTGAAGCCGACGCCCTGGCGCTGATCAAGGGCATCGCCGGCAAGAACCAACTGTTCAAGACCTTCATCGGCCAGGGTTACTACGGCACCCACACGCCGGCGCCGATCCTGCGCAACCTGCTGGAAAACCCGGCCTGGTACACCGCGTACACCCCGTACCAGCCAGAAATTTCCCAGGGCCGCCTCGAAGCGTTGCTGAACTTCCAGACCCTGATCAGCGACCTCACCGGCCTGCCGATCGCCAACGCCTCCCTGCTTGACGAAGCCACCGCTGCCGCCGAAGCCATGACCTTCTGCAAACGCCTGAGCAAGAACAAGGGCAGCCACCAGTTCTTCGCTTCCGCCCATTGCCACCCGCAGACCCTCGACGTGCTGCGCACCCGCGCCGAGCCGCTGGGCATTGACGTGGTCGTCGGTGACGAGCGCGAACTGAGCGACGTGACGCCGTTCTTTGGCGCCCTGTTGCAGTACCCGGCGAGCAACGGTGACCTGTTCGACTACCGCGAACTGACCGAACGCTTCCACGCCGCCAACGCCCTGGTGGCCGTCGCGGCCGACCTGCTGGCCCTGACCCTGCTCACCCCGCCGGGCGAGTTCGGCGCCGACGTGTCCATCGGCAGCGCGCAACGCTTCGGCGTACCGCTGGGCTTCGGTGGCCCGCACGCGGCGTACTTCTCCACCAAGGACGCGTTCAAGCGCGACATGCCGGGCCGTCTGGTCGGCGTGTCCGTGGACCGTTTCGGCAAGCCGGCCCTGCGCCTGGCCATGCAGACCCGCGAGCAACACATCCGTCGCGAGAAAGCCACCAGCAACATCTGCACCGCACAAGTGCTGCTGGCCAACATCGCCAGCATGTACGCCGTTTACCATGGCCCCAAAGGCCTGACGCAGATTGCCCAGCGCATCCATCACCTGACCGCGATCCTGGCCAAAGGCCTGAGCGCCCTGGGCCTGGTCGTCGAGCAAGCCCACTTCTTCGATACCCTGACGCTGAACACCGGCGCGAACACTGCCCGCCTGCACGACAAGGCGCGCGCCCAGCAGATCAACCTGCGCGTGGTCGATGCCGAACGCCTGGGCCTGTCCCTTGACGAAACCTCGTCTCAAGCGGACGTGGAAACCCTGTGGGCCCTGCTGGCCGAAGGCAAGGCGCTGCCGGACTTCGCTGCGCTGGCTGCCACTGTACAAAGCAGCGTCCCGGCCGCGCTGGTTCGCCAGTCGCCGATCCTCAGCCACCCGGTGTTCAACCGTTACCACTCGGAAACCGAGCTGATGCGCTACCTGCGCAAGCTCGCCGACAAGGACCTGGCGCTGGATCGCACCATGATCCCGCTGGGCTCCTGCACCATGAAACTCAACGCCGCCAGCGAAATGATCCCGGTGACCTGGGCCGAGTTCGGCGCCCTGCACCCCTTCGCGCCGGCCGAGCAAAGCGCCGGATACCAGCAACTGACCGACGAACTGGAAGCGATGCTGTGCGCCGCCACCGGTTACGACTCGATCTCGCTGCAACCGAACGCCGGCTCCCAAGGTGAATACGCCGGCCTGCTGGCCATTCGTGCCTACCACCAGAGCCGTGGCGAAGACCGTCGCGACATCTGCCTGATCCCGTCGTCCGCCCACGGCACCAACCCGGCCACCGCCCAGATGGCCGGCATGCGGGTCGTCGTGACCGCGTGCGATGCCCGTGGCAACGTCGATATCGAAGACCTGCGCGCCAAGGCCATCGAGCACCGCGAGCACCTCGCCGCGCTGATGATCACCTACCCGTCGACCCACGGCGTGTTCGAGGAAGGCATCCGCGAAATCTGCGGCATCATTCATGACAACGGCGGCCAGGTGTACATCGACGGCGCCAACATGAACGCAATGGTCGGCCTCTGCGCACCGGGCAAGTTCGGCGGCGACGTCTCGCACCTGAACCTGCACAAGACCTTCTGCATCCCTCACGGCGGTGGCGGCCCGGGCGTCGGCCCGATTGGCGTGAAATCGCACCTGGCGCCATTCCTGCCGGGCCACGCGCAGATGGAACGCAAGGAAGGCGCGGTCTGCGCAGCGCCGTTCGGCAGCGCGAGCATCCTGCCGATCACCTGGATGTACATCCGCATGATGGGTGGCGCCGGCCTGAAGCGGGCTTCGCAGCTGGCGATCCTCAATGCCAACTACATTTCCCGCCGCCTCGAAGAGCACTACCCGGTGCTCTACACCGGCAGCAACGGCCTGGTGGCGCACGAATGCATCCTCGACCTGCGCCCGCTGAAAGACAGCAGCGGCATCAGCGTCGATGACGTGGCCAAGCGCCTGATCGATTTCGGCTTCCACGCCCCGACCATGTCGTTCCCGGTCGCCGGCACGCTGATGATCGAGCCGACCGAAAGTGAATCCAAAGAAGAACTGGACCGCTTCTGCGACGCCATGATCCGCATCCGCGAAGAAATCCGCGCGGTGGAAAACGGCACCCTCGACAAGGATGACAACCCGCTGAAAAACGCCCCGCACACGGCGGCGGAGCTGGTCGGCGAGTGGTCGCACCCCTACAGCCGCGAGCAGGCGGTGTACCCGGTTGCGTCGCTGATCGAAGGCAAATACTGGCCACCGGTCGGTCGCGTCGACAACGTTTTCGGCGACCGCAACCTGGTGTGCGCCTGCCCGTCGATCGAAAGCTACGCTTGAATGAATGAGGGGTCAGTCAGCTGACCTCGCATCACTGAAATGCCCCCCTGTGGGAGCGGGCTTGCTCGCCAAAGCGGGGTGTCAGTCCCATCTGCCTCAACTGACACACCGCTTTCGCGAGCAAGCCCGCTCCCACAGGGAATGTGCATCAAATTTCAAACGCGCCAATACCCATAACAAGAAACCGGAGAACAACCATGTCTTTAAGCGTGTTCGACCTGTTCAAGATTGGCATCGGCCCCTCCAGTTCCCACACCGTCGGCCCGATGCGCGCAGCCGCTCGCTTCGCCGAAGGGTTGCGGCGTGACGCCCTGCTGGCCGCCACCACCTGCGTCAAGGTCGAGCTCTACGGCTCGCTGGGCGCCACCGGCAAGGGTCACGGCAGCGACAAGGCCGTGTTGCTGGGCCTGGAAGGCGAACACCCGGATACCGTGAACACCGAAACCGTTGCCGCCCGCCTGCTGGATATTCGCGGCAACGGTCGCTTGAACCTGCTGGGCGAACACAGCATCGCGTTCAACGAAAAAGAACACCTGGCGATGATCCGCAAGCCGCTGGCCTATCACCCCAATGGCATGATCTTCCGTGCATTCGACGCGGCGGGCCTGCAGATTCGCAGCCGCGAATACTACTCGGTCGGGGGTGGCTTCGTGGTCGATGAAGACGCTGCCGGTGCCGACCGCATCGTCGAAGACGCCACTCCCCTGACCTTCCCGTTCACCATGGCCAAGCAATTGCTGGGGCATTGCACCACCTATGGCCTGTCGATCAGCCAGGTGATGCTGACCAACGAAAGTGCCTGGCGTCCGGAAGCGGAGACTCGCGCCGGCCTGCTGAAGATCTGGCAAGTGATGCAGGACTGCGTCGACGCCGGCTGTCGCAACGAAGGCATCTTGCCCGGCGGGCTCAAGGTCAAACGCCGGGCAGCGGCACTGCATCGACAGCTGTGCAAGAACCCGGAATCCTCGTTGCGTGACCCGCTGTCCGTGCTGGACTGGGTCAACCTGTACGCCCTGGCGGTCAACGAAGAAAACGCCAACGGCGGACGCGTGGTCACGGCGCCCACCAATGGCGCGGCGGGCATCATTCCGGCCGTGCTGCATTACTACATGCGCTTCATCCCCGGTGCCAACGAAGACGGTGTGGTGCGCTTCCTGCTGACGGCTGCGGCCATCGGCATTCTCTACAAGGAAAACGCCTCGATCTCCGGCGCCGAAGTCGGTTGCCAGGGTGAAGTCGGGGTGGCGTGCTCGATGGCCGCCGGCGCGTTGTGCGAAGTGCTGGGCGGCAGCGTGCAGCAAGTGGAAAACGCCGCCGAGATCGGCATGGAACACAACCTCGGCCTGACCTGCGACCCGATTGGCGGGCTGGTGCAAGTCCCCTGCATCGAGCGCAACGCCATGGGCTCGGTCAAGGCCATCAATGCGGTGCGCATGGCCATGCGCGGCGACGGGCAACATTTTGTCTCGCTCGACAAGGTCATCCGCACCATGCGCCAGACAGGCGCCGACATGAAAAGCAAATACAAGGAAACCGCCCGAGGCGGTTTGGCGGTCAACATTATCGAGTGCTGATGCACGCATCCGCACGATCTACAGGAGCTGGATATGTCCACCGAACAACTGTTGAAAACCCCGTTGCACGCCCTGCACATCGAACTTGGCGCCCGTATGGTGCCGTTCGCCGGCTACGACATGCCGGTGCAATACCCTCTGGGCGTGATGAAGGAACACCAGCACACCCGTGATCAGGCCGGCCTGTTCGACGTATCGCACATGGGCCAGATCCGCCTGAGCGGTGCGCATGCCGCAAAAGCACTGGAAAGCCTGGTGCCAGTGGACATCCTCGACCTGCCCGTGGGCATGCAGCGCTACGCAATGTTCACCAACGAAACCGGCGGCATTCTCGACGACCTGATGGTCGCCAACCTGGGTAACGACGAACTGTTCCTGGTGGTCAACGCTGCCTGCAAGGAGCAGGACCTGGCGCACCTGCGCAAACACATCGGCGAGCAATGCACCGTCGAGCCGCTGTTCGAGGAACGCGCGCTGCTGGCCTTGCAAGGCCCCGCCGCCGTGACCGTACTCGCACGCCTGGCCCCGCAAGTGGCGAAGATGACCTTCATGCAATTCACCCGCGTGAAACTGCTGGGCGTGGACTGCTACGTCAGCCGCTCGGGTTATACCGGTGAAGACGGGTTCGAAATCTCCGTGCCAGCCAGCAGCGCCGAAGCCCTGGCCCGCGCCCTGCTCGCCGAGCCGGAAGTCGAAGCCATCGGCCTCGGTGCCCGGGACTCGTTACGCCTGGAAGCCGGCCTGTGCCTCTATGGCCACGACATGAACACCGACACCAGCCCGATCGAAGCGAGCCTGCTGTGGGCCATCTCCAAACCACGTCGTGCCGACGGCGCGCGTGCTGGCGGCTTCCCGGGCGCCGAGGCGATCTTCGGCCAACAGCAAGCCGGCGTCAGCCGCAAGCGCGTCGGCCTTCTGCCTCAGGAACGCACCCCGGTGCGTGAGGGCGCAGAAATCGTCAACGAAGCCGGCGATATCATCGGCAGCGTGTGCAGCGGCGGTTTCGGTCCGACCCTGGGCGCACCACTGGCCATGGGTTACCTGGACAGCGCCTACACCGCTATCGACACGCCAGTCTGGGCGATCGTACGTGGGAAAAAGGTGTCACTGCTTGTAAGCAAAATGCCATTTGTCCCACAACGCTACTATCGCGGTTGATTGACTGTTTCTATAAGTAACGCGGTTGCGTTAACAGTGCACTAATGTGTAACGCAACCGCCATAAAACAGTGCATTACCTTCGTTTATGAACGTTGCTTATAACGTTCGAAAACGATTGAACGCTATTCCTGAATAAGATGCCTGCAGTAGGCTGCCTAACGCCACCAAACCGAGTAAAACCGGGCCTCTCGCGGGGCTTGTTTTTTCTCCCATAGTTGGCGTAGAGTTTGCTCACTGTGTTTGCATGGGTCGCTTGGAATCGTGACCTGGGCAGTAGCCTACAAGTTAGCTACATCCCGTTCGACGTCTTCTTACTCTCCTGCAACCAGCCCCAGTACTCTTTCACAAGAAGGAGGCTGTCATTAATTTAGCGTCAAAGGAAATAAGAAATGTCCCAACGTCAGAGCGGTACCGTCAAGTGGTTTAACGACGAGAAAGGTTTTGGTTTTATCACTCCAGAAAGCGGTCCGGATCTGTTCGTGCATTTCCGCGCTATCCAGGGCAACGGCTTCAAGAGCCTGAAAGAAGGCCAGAAAGTGACTTTCGTCGCCGTGCAAGGCCAGAAAGGCATGCAGGCTGACGAAGTACAAGCAGAAGCCTGATCTTCTGTAACGAAAAAGCCCCTGATGCTGACATCAGGGGCTTTTTTGTGCGCGTAAATCCGTAAAATGGGCTTCTTTTTTCCAGGGACCCCTGTCATGTCGAAACACCTGCTCAAACCACAGGGCGATTTTCCCGCCGCGACCCTGGGTCGTCGCCTGGCAGCGATGTTCTATGACTTCCTGCTGTGCACCGCCCTGCTGATCGTGACCAGCGGCCTCTACAAGATGATCCAGATGGCGATCATCGGCGAGGACAGGATGCGCGCACTCACCGAAGCCGGCGCGCTGGATGGCGACCCGTTGCTCTCGACCGTGCTGCTGTTCGTGCTGTTCGGTTTCTTCGCCAAGTTCTGGACCCTGTCCGGTCAGACCCTGGGCATGCAGGTGTGGTGCATCCGCGTGCAAAACGCCGACGGCTCCTCCATCAGCCTGTGGCAGGCGCTGCTGCGCTTTATCGTGTCCATTGCATCACTGCTGTGCGTTGGCCTCGGGTTCTTCTGGGCACTGTTCGATAAACAGAAACGCAGTTGGCATGACATGTACTCGGGCACCGAACTGGTGCGGATTCCGAAGAAGACCAAATAATTTACAGCGTAAAAACCATTGTGGGAGCGGGCCTGCTGGCGAATGTACCAGTCAGCGCCTAAGTCGACTGACGGCCTTCGCGAGCAAGCCCGCTCCCACATTTTTACCGACTGACGGACGTTACGCGTTACCGGCCAGCTTCATCCGTGCGGCCTGAGTGAAATCCAGCATGCGCTTGAGCGGGCGGATCGCCTGGGGAATCAATGCCGGGTCGACAAAGATCTCGTTGCTCCCCTCTTTCAGGCACTTGAGCGTGCGCTCGAGCGTATTCATCGCCATCCATGGGCAATGTGCACAGCTGCGGCACGCCGCGCCATTACCGGCCGTAGGCGCCTCGATAAAGATCTTGTCCGGACACAGCTGCTGCATCTTGTAGAAGATGCCTCGGTCAGTGGCGACGATCAGCGTCTTGTTCGGCAGTGACTGCGCCGCCGCGATCAGTTGGCTGGTCGAGCCGACGGCATCCGCCAGTTCGATCACCGAGGTCGGCGACTCCGGGTGCACCAGGATGGCGGCGTCGGGGTACAGCGCCTTCATGTCTTCGAGCTGCTTGGACTTGAACTCTTCGTGAACGATGCAGGCGCCATCCCACAGCAGCATGTCCGCGCCGGTCTGGCGCTGGATGTAGGTGCCCAGGTGCTTGTCCGGGCCCCAGATGATGGTTTCGCCGTTGTCCATCAGGCTTTCGACGATCTCCAGCGCGCAGCTGGAGGTTACAACCCAATCTGCCCGGGCTTTGACCGCGGCCGAGGTATTGGCGTACACCACCACGGTGCGTTCCGGGTGCTGATCGCAGAACGCCGAGAATTCCTCCACCGGGCAACCCAGGTCCAGCGAGCAGGTCGCTTCCAGCGTCGGCATCAGCACACGCTTTTCGGGGTTGAGGATCTTGGCGGTTTCACCCATGAACTTGACGCCGGCAACCACCACGGTCTTGGCCGGATGAGCATTGCCGAAGCGGGCCATTTCCAGGGAATCGGAAACACAGCCGCCGGTCTCTTCGGCCAGCGCCTGGATGATCGGATCACAGTAGAAGTGGGCCACCAGCACGGCGTCCTGAGCCTTGAGCTCGGCAGCGATGGCAGCACGGTAATGAGCCTCTTCCTCAACCGTCAGCGGTTTGGGCTGTTTGGCATCGAGGTGGGCTTGAACCAGAAGGCGTTCGGAAATCTGCGTCATGTTCGCAAGACCTGCAGGCGCATTCGCGCGAAAGTCGAGTATACACCCGGCTCCGGACCCTCAAGGGCACCGCCGGGAAAGTGGGTATTCATCAGGCACGGTGAAGCTGCGCAAGGCTACAGAATATCCGGCGGATGCAAAAGGTGATTCTGACGTGGGTCATGTGCAGCCGCCTCGCATGGGGGCAACCCTGAATCGCAGGCAAAAAAAAATCCGGAAATCCTCACTTGCGTGGGCCTTCCAGACTTTTAAAACTACAAAAATGGTGGGTCGTGTGGGATTCGAACCTACGACCAATTGGTTAAAAGCCAACTGCTCTACCAACTGAGCTAACGACCCGCTGTGTGGTGGCGCGTATAATACTGATTTTTATAGGTTATTCAACACCTTATTTGAAATAAATCAAAAATAAGGGGTTGGATCGCTGATTCCCGCCGCTGCGAAGCCTTCCGCACGCAGTCTGCAGCTGTCGCATTTGCCACAGGCACGCCCCGCGTTATCGGCCTGATAGCAGGAAACGGTCAGCCCGTAATCGACGCCAAGCTTCACACCCGCCTCAACGATTTGCGCCTTGCTCAGGTTCTGCAGCGGCGCCTGAATGCGGAAACCCTTGCCTTCGACGCCGGCCTTGGTCGCGAGGTTGGCCATGCGTTCGAAGGATTCGATGAACTCGGGACGGCAGTCCGGGTAGCCGGAGTAATCCACGGCGTTTACACCGATGAAAATGTCACGCGCACCGAGCACTTCGGCCCAGCCCAGGGCCAGGGACAGGAACACGGTGTTGCGGGCCGGTACATAGGTCACCGGAATACCTTCACCGGCTTCTTCCGGCACATCGATGCGGGTGTCGGTGAGCGCCGAACCGCCCATGCCGTTCAAATCCAGGCCAATCACCTTGTGCTCGACCACGCCCAGGTCCCGGGCAACGCGTTCGGCCGCATGCAGCTCGGCGTGGGAGCGCTGACCGTAGTTGAAGCTCATGGTGTAGCACTCGTAGCCCTGTGCCCGCGCCATGGCCACGACCGTTGCCGAGTCGAGGCCACCGGACAGCAGGATGACCGCGCGTTTTGGTGCAGCATTGGTGTGTTCAATCATGTCAGCGCCCCGGCTCGTCGTTCCAAAGATATTTATGCAGCTGCAATTGCAAACGGACCGGCAGGTTGTCGGCCACCACCCAATCCGCCAGGTCCCGTGCATTCAGGTCATGGTGGCTTGGGGAGAACAGGACTTCGCCGGCACGCCGCTCCAGTCCGTACTGAATCAGCTTGGAGACCGCCCAGTCATAGTCTTCGCGCGAACAGATGACAAATTTCACCTGGTCATTGGGCGTGAGCAGCTCGATGTTCTCGTAGCGGTTACGGTGCGCTTCCTTCGAGTCCGGGGTCTTGAGGTCGACGACACGGCTGACCCGTGGATCGACCGCCGAGATGTCCAGTGCACCACTGGTTTCCAGTGACACTTCGTAACCGGCGTCGCACAGCTGCTTGAGCAAGGGGATGGCGTTGGGTTGCGCCAGCGGCTCACCGCCGGTGACGCACACGTAACGCGGGCGAAAGCCCGCGACCTGCTCGAGGATATCGTCGAGGGTGCGTACGGTCCCGCCGGAAAACGCGTAGGCGCTGTCGCAGTATTGGCAACGCAGAGGGCAACCGGTCAGGCGCACAAAAACAGTGGGCAGCCCGGCAGTCCGCGTTTCCCCCTGCAACGAGTAGAAAACTTCGGTGATTCTCAATGTGTCTTGCATAGTCGCCACGGGCGTAACAGCTAAACAGGCTGTCCGCCTCCGTCAGGCACTTCAAGGAACCCCGCCAACGCGCAGGCCCCAAAAAGCGTGTTTCATAAAAAGGGCGTGAATTCTAACGAAAAAACCCGCGACAAGCGCGGGTTTCTTCCAGACAGCTCAAGCAGATTACATGCGCTGCAGATCGCGTTGAGCTAACTGAGCAGCGGAAGTGCCCGGATATTGGGACACAACTTGTTGCAGAATACCTTTGACCTTGTCCTGATGACCCAGGCGGCGTTCCACATCAGCCAGCTTGTACAGCGAATCAGGCACCTTGTTGTGCTTGGGGTACAACTGCGAAACCTTGGCAAAAGCCTGACCTGCGCCTTGCAGATCGCCCTTGGCCAGGTTCACTTCGCCCAACCAGTACTGGGCATTGCCGGCGTACTGGCTGTTCGGGTACTTACGCAGGAAAGCGCTGAAAGCCTGGCTGGCCTTGTCGAAGTCCTTGGCCTTGATCAGGTCGAAGGCTGCGTCGTAATACAGCTTTTCCTTCGCCGGATCAGCCGGTTCGCTACCGGCGGCAGGCGCTTGAGTAGCAGCGGCGGTCGCTCCGGCGCCGGCTGCTGCACCGGCGGCGTCGCCACCGGTGGAAGAATTATCAGGAGTCGCGGCGGGTGCAACGCCGGATCCGATGCGCCGATCAAGATCCTGGTATCGCTCCAGGGATTCCTGCTTCATGCGCGAAACTTGATTCTGCAGCTCTTCAATCACACCTTGCTGGCGCGATATCTGATCCTGCATCTGTTGCAGTTGATTGAACAGCATACCCTGTGCCGAGGCAGGGGCCGTAACCCCTCCCCCGGCATAGGCGCCGTTCGTACCGTAACCCGCAGGCGGATAACTGCTCCCGCTATTGTTATAGCCGGAGTTGTCCTCGACCACAGGAACCGCAGCCCACACCGCAAGCGGTGCGAGACTGAGAGCCAATACAGTTACAGCACGACGGCACGTTCGCATATCGAATTACTTACGCAGTTCGACGCGACGGTTTTGAGCCCAGGACTGCTCGTCGTTGCCGGTAGCAACTGGACGCTCTTCGCCGTAGGAAACGAGTTCCAGCTGAGCTGGGGAAACACCTTGCAGTACCAGGTAGCGCTGAACGGCTTTCGCACGACGCTCGCCCAGTGCCATGTTGTACTCACGAGTACCACGTTCGTCGGTGTTGCCTTCCAGAACAACGCGAGCGCCGTTTGCTTTCAGGTCCTTGGCGTGAACGTCCAGGGAGCGCATGGCTTCTGGCTTCAGGTCCGAGCTGTCGTATTCGAAGTAGAAGGTGGTGATTGCGCGCAGAGCAGCTTCTTCGCTCAGGGAGCCGTCAACAGCACCAGTGTTAGCGCCGTAACCAGCGTTTGGATCAACAGCGCCTTCACCGGCGTTGTCGCCGCCTTTGGACGAGCAACCTACAGCTACAGCCATGGCCAGAGCCAGCGCAGCAAATTTACCAAACTTCAGCATTTCCATCGTGAAACTCCTAATGAACCCCAGTGTGTTAAGTAAAACGTGTAGCGCCGCGTCAGTTCAGGTAAGGGGACCAGGAAGGTTCTCTGACTTCGCCTTGTGCGGTAGGAAGCGGGAGCCTTACGCGTCCGTTGATGGACACGAGCATCAAGACTCCCCGGCCCTGCTGGCGGGTGGCGTAGATTACCATGGTGCCGTTGGGCGCAACAGTAGGCGACTCGTCCAGAGTGCTATCAGTGAGGATTTTTACACTTCCTCGCTGCAAATCCTGGGCTGCCACCTTGAAATTGGTGAAGCCGTCCTGGCGGTGAATCATCACCAGGGTCTTTTCATCAGCCGAGAGTTTCGGGTTGGCGTTGTAGTTGCCAACGAAGGTCACCCGCTCCGCGCCACCACCGCCCACGCTGGTTTTGTAGATCTGCGGCTTGCCGCCACGGTCCGAGGTGAAGTAGATGGTCGAACCATCCTTGCCCCAGAACGGCTCGGTGTTGATGCCGGGACCGCTGGTGACACGGGTGATCTGACGCGAACCCAGGTTCATCACATAGATATCCGGGTTACCGTCCTTGGACAGCACGAACGCCAGGCGATTGCCATCCGGCGACCAGGCAGGCGCGCCATTCAGGCCTTCGAAATTGGTGAGCTGCTCACGGCGACCGGTGTCGATGTTCTGCATGAAGATACGCGGACGCTTCTGCTCGAACGACACATAGGCAATGCGCTTGCCATCCGGTGCGAAACGCGGCGACAGGATCGGCTCGCGCGATTGCAGCAGGGTCACGGCGCGGGCGCCGTCGTAGTCCGAACGTTGCAGGGTGTAGCGCGTGTTCTTCTCGGAGAAGCGCTCGGCCGTCACGTACAACAGACGCGTGGAGAACGCACCTTTGATACCGGTGAGTTTTTCGAACGACTGGTCGGCGATGTAGTGCGCCATGTCACGCAGTTGATCGACACCACCCGACACGCTGCCGGTCAGCACTTGCTGCTCGGTAGCGACGTTGAACAGGGCGTATTGCACCTGCAGGCGACCGCCGGCCGGAGCGATGCTGCCGACCATGACGTACTGGGCACCCAGCGCCTTGAAGTCACGGAAAATGATTTCGCTGGCCTGGCTTGGCTGGCTGATCATGTTCTGCTTCGGAATCGGCGCGTAGTAACCCGAGTTGCGCAGGTCGTTGCCGATGATTTCCGCCATGTCATCCGGCAACACGCTGCCGCCCTGGTTACCGAAAGGTACGACGGCAATCGGCGTCGCCCGATCGCTGCCGCTGGTGACCAGAATGTTTTTCTCATCTGCCATCGCGAGCCCTGCCATGCAGCAGATCACGACCAGCATTCCTCGAAGAAGGTTTCTCACAAGGCTAGATCCTCAGGTGTAAATGTCATCTTGAACGAACGATACGGAGCGAAATCACTCGGCTTCATTCCCTGCATTTCAGTCAAACGTCCAATATTCTTCACCGCTGCCACGGCCGATGCGTCGAACGGACCGTCACCACTGGACTTGGCCACGCTGACCGAAGTCACCGTGCCGTCGGGCAACATGCCGATCTGCAACACCACCGTCATGCCCTTGCGCGCCGAAGGTGGGCGAGCCCAGCCCTCCGCTGCACGAGCGCGAATCAGGTCATCGAAACTGCCAGCGACTTCGTCACCCTGCTCATCCGCCAAGGCCTGCTGACGCTGCGGCGTGTCGGAAAGCAGGTCTGCCAAGGCCTGAGCCTTTTTATCTTCGGCAGATTTACGTGCCGCATCCTGCGCTTTCTTCTTCGCAGCATCGGCAGCAGCTTTCTTCTTCGCGTCCTCGGCGACTTTCTTCTTCGCCTCTTCAGCTTCAGCTTTCTTCTTGGCGTCTTCCGCGGCTTTCTTCTTCGCGTCTTCGACGATCTTCTTCTTCGCTTCTTCAGCGGCCGCTTTCTTGGCCTCTTCTTCAGCAGCCTTCTTGGCCTCTTCCTCGGCTTTCTTCTTGGCTATATCAGCCAATTGTTTCTCTTCTGCCTTCTTGGCTTCCGCGGTCTTCTTCGCTTCATCGGCTTTCTTGGCTTCATCAGCCTTTTTCGCCTCTTCCGCTTTCTTCGACTCGTCGGCCTTCTTGGCTTCCTCGGCCTTTTGAGCCGCTTCTTCTTTCTTTTGTTCCGCAGCCTTTATCGCTTCCTGCTCAACCTTCTTCTGTTCCATCTGTTCGACTTCAGTCTGACGCGCGGCGGATTTCTTCGCCTCACCCGCAATCTTCTGATTGGTCTGGGTCGTTGCCTGACTTTTCGATTTCAGCTGGTACAGAGTGGCCTGAACGATCGGCTTGGCCGGCGGCAGCTCCGGCGTGAAGGCGAAACTGACGAACAACATGCCGAAAACCAGCACGTGCAAGCAAATCGCCCAGACACTGGGCCAGAAGTAGCTTTCCGAGGCTGTTGGCTCTCGCTGTTGCTGCATCAGGGTGCCTCGGTAATCAGACCAACGTTACCGACCCCGGCTTTCTGCAACCCGCCCATCGCCCCCATGACGGCACCGTAATCAACGGTCTTGTCGCCACGAATGAACACCTGGGTGTGTTTGCCGCCTTCGTTGCCGTTGCGAATGATCTTGGTCACCGCATCCGTCATCTGCGGCAGGGTCATGGCGCGATCCTGCTGTTTCTCGGTGTCGACTTCGCTGCCAAGGTTCCAGTAGTAGGTCTTGTCAGCCTTGATCGAAATGGTCAGGACCTGAGTGTTGTTGTCCTGCGGCAAGGCTTCGCTGGAAACCTTGGGCAGATCCACTTTCACGCCCTGGTTGAGCATCGGCGCGGTCACCATGAAGATAACCAGCAGTACCAGCATCACGTCGATGTAAGGCACCACGTTCATCTCGGCGACCGGCTTGCGCTTGTTGCGGGCTCGAGCGATTAAAGCCATTGGAAAATACCTGCTTAGTCTTCGCTGGTGTGCACTTTGCGGTGCAGGATCGCCTGGAATTCATCGGCGAAGGTGTAGTAGCGGCCGATCAGCGTTTCGCTGCGGGCGGCGAAACGGTTGTAGGCGATAACGGCCGGAATCGCGGCGAACAGACCGATGGCGGTCGCGATCAGGGCTTCGGCGATACCCGGGGCCACGGTGGCCAGGGTCGCTTGCTGGGCAGTGGCCAGGCCACGGAAGGAGTTCATGATCCCCCAGACGGTACCGAACAGACCGATGTACGGGCTGACGGAACCCACGGTGGCGAGGAACGGCAGGCTCTGCTCGAGCTTTTCTTCTTCGCGGGAAATGGCCACGCGCATGGCACGGGCCACGCCTTCCATGACCGCTTCCGGGTCAACGCCTGGCTGCTGACGCAGACGGGAGAACTCCTTGAAGCCGGCGCGGAAGATCTGCTCGACGCCGGAATCCGGATCCGGGTTGCTGCCGGCCTGACGGTAGAGTTTGGACAGGTCGATACCCGACCAGAAGCGCTCTTCAAAGCTCTCCAGGGCACGTCGACCGGCGCGCAGCAGGTTGCTGCGCTGAAAAATCATGATCCATGAGGTCACCGATGCGGCTACCAGGGTCAGCATCACCAGTTGCACCACGATACTGGCATTGCTGACCAGGCTCCACATGGAGGAATGGTCGACGACGTTAGCTTCCACGCTTTATCTCCTGCTTTGAGTGTGTACCCGCGCCGCTCACGTCGGCAAAGGCCGCACGTAGAGTTTCGGGAATGGCCCGGGGTTTCAGACTGTTGGTGCGCACACAGGCCACCAGGAACTGCCCTTCACAGAGCAGCGCATCATCCGCAGCCCGCCTGACCTGCTGTTTGAAGCGCAGGCTGACGCGGTTCAATTCGATTACTTCAGCGCTTACCAGCAGTTCGTCGTCCAGTCGCGCCGGCGCGTGGTAGCGCGCTTCGCTGGAATGCACGACGAACAACAGGTCCTCCCCTGCCAGCTGGGATTGGGCAAAGCCCAGCTCCCGGAGCCGCTCGGTTCGAGCCCGTTCCATAAACTTGAGGTAATTGACGTAATACACGATGCCGCCGGCGTCGGTGTCCTCGTAATAAACGCGACAACGATGTGCGAACGGCTCAAGCCCGTTTTGCGCGCGCATACTCTAGTGCTTACTCCTCAGGTTGCCAATCCGGCCAGGCAACTGTTTTTCATGGTTCTGCGGCTTTACCGGAGAAAGTACGGTCCTAGGACAGCACAATGCCCGAAAAATCAGCGCGCAGACGTTAATTAATCGTCAGCACCGTCAAGAAACTCGTCTACCACGGGCATTTCGCCCAATCGTGACGGAATGTTTAAGCCAAAATGCAGGTACGCATGCCGCGTGACGACCCGGCCCCGGGGCGTGCGCATGATGTAGCCCTGCTGAATCAGGTAGGGCTCCAGCACATCCTCGATGGTGTGACGTTCCTCACTGATGGCGGCGGCGAGGCTGTCGACGCCGACCGGCCCACCGTCGAACTTCTCGATCATGGTCAACAGCAGGCGCCGGTCCTGATGATCGAAACCACGCTCATCGACATCCAGCAGGTTCAAGGCCAGGTCGGCAATCGGCTTGGTGATGTGGCCCTTGCCGCGAACTTCGGCGAAGTCGCGAACCCGGCGCAACAACCGGTTGGCGATCCGTGGGGTGCCACGGGCGCGACGGGCAATTTCGAAAGCCCCGTCCGGGTCCAGCGGCAAACCGAGGATAGTGGCCGAACGGCCGACAATCGTGGCCAGGTCGGCGGTGCTGTAGAACTCCAGCCGCTGAACGATGCCGAACCGGTCCCGCAGCGGGTTGGTCAACATGCCGGCACGCGTCGTCGCGCCCACCAGGGTAAAGGGTGGCAAGTCCAGCTTGATCGAGCGCGCCGCCGGCCCTTCGCCGATCATGATGTCGAGCTGGAAGTCTTCCATGGCCGGGTACAGCACTTCTTCGACGATCGGCGACAAGCGGTGGATTTCGTCGATGAACAGCACGTCGTGCGGCTCGAGGTTGGTCAACAGCGCGGCCAGGTCACCCGGGCGCTCGAGGACAGGCCCGGAGGTGCTTTTGATCGACACGCCCATTTCCTGGGCAATGATGTTTGCCAGCGTGGTCTTGCCCAGGCCTGGCGGACCGAAGATCAGCGTGTGGTCCAGAGACTCGCTGCGCCCGCGAGCCGCCTGGATGAACAACTCCATTTGCTCGCGCACGGTCGGCTGGCCAATGTACTCCGCCAGGCTGACAGGACGAATCGCCCGGTCCTGGACTTCCTCGCGCTCACGTGGTGCCGGCGAGGCGGTTATCAGACGATCAGCTTCAATCACTTAGATCATTCCCTTCAGGGCACGACGAATCATGTCTTCACTGCTCAAACCTTTCTCCTTGATCGCGGACACCGCCTTGCTCGCCTCCTGCGGCTTGTAGCCCAGGGAAATCAACGCGCTGACCGCGTCGGTTTCGGCGCTGGCCACCGGTGCCACGTCCGGCCCGCCAGGCTGGTTGGGCACCAGAGCGAACATTGCCGGGACGGTTTCCCAGGCCTTGAAGCGGTCCTTGAGCTCCACCAGCAAACGCTCGGCGGTCTTTTTGCCGACGCCCGGCACCTTGGTCAGCGCCGAGGTGTCTTGGGACTGCACGCAACGTACCAGCTCATCGACTTCCAGGCTCGACATCAAGGCCAGCGCCAATTTTGGCCCGACCCCATTGAGACGGATCAACTCGCGAAAAAAGTCTCGCTCACGTTTGCTGGCGAACCCATAGAGTAACTGCGCGTCTTCACGCACGACCAAATGGGTGTGCAGCGTCAGCGGTTCACCGACCGACGGCAAGCGGTACAAGGTGGTCATGGGTACTTCCAGTTCGTAGCCCAGGCCGTTTACATCCAGAATCAGGTGCGGCGGCTGCTTCTCAGCCAGGGTACCGCGCAAGCGTCCAATCACGTTACAGATCCTTGAGCGTTGGCCAGGGTGTACTGGCGACTGACAGAACGAGGGTTTCACGCCGACGACACAGGCACAAAACCCTCATTCCGGAAAAATGATTGCTGATGCTATCAGAGACGCAGGCGTCCGCCACGACTGCGTGCGGCGCCCAGGCCGTGGGGCAGCAAGCTGGAACGGGTGTGGGCATGGCAGATGGCGATGGCCAGGGCGTCGGAGGCGTCGATTTGCGGCTTGCTGGTCAGTTTCAGCATGTGCATGACCATCATCTGCACCTGCTCCTTGTTGGCCGCGCCCGTGCCGACCACCGCCTGTTTGACCTGGGTCGCGCTGTACTCGGCGATTTCCAGGCTTTCTTCGGCACCGGCGACGATGGCGGCGCCCCGGGCCTGCCCCAGTTTCAGGGCGGAGTCGGCGTTGCGCGCCATGAAGACCTTTTCGATGCCCATGGTCACCGGGTGGTAGGTCTGAATGATTTCCCGCACCCCCCGATAGACAATCTGCAAGCGCTCATGCAGCTCACCGGCGCCGGTGCGAATGCAGCCGGAGGCCACGTACTCGCAGCCACGACCGGTATCGCGCACCACGCCGTAACCGGTAATGCGTGAACCGGGGTCGATACCAAGAATTAAAGTCATAACGCCTGCGATCAACTAAACAAATAACAAATGTGGGAGCGGGCTTGCTCGCGAAGAGGCCGTATAAAAAAGCGACCAACATTGCGTGGAAAAACCGTTTAGGGGCAACACCCCCCCCCCCAAAAAACCCCCGCGGGCGTGACCC